>JAZQLD010000001.1:0-53537 GCA_045542435.1 Butyribacter sp.
CCTTTATTTGACTATAAATTTTCTTGGTCAAAAGTTGGTCAAACACCCTTAGACCAATACTCTGTATAACCAATTTTAAATCAATATACACGAGTTTACAACGATTTATTTCTCCAAGCTCTTCATCGTCGGGAACAACAACACATCCCTTATCGCCGGTGAGTTTGTCATCATCATTACCATACGGTCAATACCAAATCCGATACCACCTGTCGGAGGCATACCTACGCTTAATGCATTCAAGAAGTCTTCGTCCGTAGTGTTTGCTTCATCATCACCTGCTGCCAAAGCTGCTTCCTGTGCCTTGAAACGCTCTCTTTGGTCGATTGGATCATTCAGCTCCGAATAAGCATTTGCCATTTCCCAACCGTTCATGAAGAACTCAAAACGCTCTACGTAGTTTGGATCTTCTGGTTTCTTCTTGGTTAATGGAGAGATTTCAATTGGATGATCCATTACGAAAGTAGGCTGAATCAAATGCTCTTCTACATACTCTTCAAAGAACAGGTTCAAGATATCACCCTTCTCATGTCTCTCTTCAAATTCGATATGATGCTCTTTTGCCAATGCCTTTGCAGCTGCGGTGTCTGCTACTTCATTGAAGTCCACACCTGCATACTTCTTTACAGCGTCTACCATAGTAATACGCTCAAATGGCTTGGACAAATCCATGGTATGCTCACCATAGGTAAGAATCTCGGAACCGGTTACTTCCTTTGCCACATAACGGTATAAATTCTCTGTCAAATCCATCATACCGTGATAATCAGTATATGCCTGATATAATTCCATCAAAGTAAACTCAGGATTGTGTCTGGTATCTAAACCTTCGTTACGGAATACACGACCGATTTCATATACTCTTTCCATACCACCTACAATCAGACGCTTCAGATATAACTCTAAAGAAATTCTCAACTTCAAATCTTCATTCAATGCATTGAAATGAGTTTCAAATGGTCTTGCTGCTGCACCACCTGCATTGGAAACCAACATCGGAGTCTCTACCTCCATGAAGCCCTGCTCGTCCAGATAACGGCGGATGCTGCTGATTACCTTCGAACGCTTAATAAAGGTATCCTTTACATCAGCATTCATAATCAAGTCCACATATCTCTGACGATATCTGGTATCGGTATCGGTCAGACCATGATGCTTCTCTGGAAGAATCTGTAAGCTCTTGGATAACAGAGTTACTTCCTTTGCATGGATAGAAATCTCGCCGGTCTTTGTAGTAAATACGATACCCTTAATACCAAGAATATCGCCGATATCATACTTCTTGAAATCCTTATAAGAATCCTCACCAATATCATCTCTTGCTACGTATGCCTGAATATTTCCCTTTAAGTCCTGAACGTTACAGAAAGATGCTTTTCCCATGACACGCTTAAACATCATACGTCCTGCGATAGAAACTTCCTGTCCTTCTAACTCATCGTAACGATCCTTCACATCCTGTGAATGAATGGTTACATCATATTTTGTAATGGCAAATGGATCCTTTCCCTCTGCCTGTAAATTTGCTAACTTCTCTCTACGTACCTTTAACAGTGCATGTACATCCTGCTCTGTCTGAGGTTTATTCTGCTGCTGTGCCACAACTATTACTCCTCTCTACAACTCTTTACTTATATTCTGCCTTTTCCATATCTGCTTACTTCTTCTATGGATAAGCTGATTTCTTTTATAAACATCTTTATTTCTTAGACTTTTCGATTTCAACGATTTCATAAGTAATCATTTCCCCACTTGGAGTCTCTACTTCAATCTTATCGCCCTTCTTAGCGCCAATCAAAGCTGCTCCTACAGGAGATTCGTTAGAAATCTTTCCATTGAGACAGTCTGCCTCTGTGGAACCAACGATGTCATATTTCTCAATCTCATTAAACTCTAAATCCTTAATTGTAACAGTACATCCGATGTTAACTGCATTGGCATCTACATCTTCTACTACTACAACTTCTGCATTCTTTAAAATAGCTTCGATTTCTTCAATACGGGCTTCGATATCTCTCTGCTCGTCCTTTGCTGCATCGTACTCGGCATTCTCTGATAAGTCACCCTGCTCTCTGGCTTCTTTAATCTTCTGTGCCACTTCTTTACGTCTATTTAACTTTAAGTCCTGTAACTCATCTTCTAACTCTCTCATACCTTCATAGGTCATGATATTTTTCTTTTCTGCCATTTTTTACCTCCATAATTACCATTTTATAGCCGCCTGAATACAAACAGCATTAAATTCTTTGAAAACTAACAATATCGGTTCATTATAACGTATCTGACGTTTTGCGTCAACCACGGTATATTGTGACTATTCATCATGAATACTGGTACGGAATGGTGCCATTGGCAATCCATTCTGACCAAACATAGTCACCGATCCATAGTTAGTCCAATTATATCTTGCATAAATCGGCTTATGCACATGGGACGAAAATAGTCTGATTTGATTATCCTGAATAGTTACCGAATCCGCAGGATAGAATACTTTATCCTGACCTGCTACCTCAAATCCTTCCGGCTTCTCTCCCTTACAGACAATACCATCTCTTGCATGGTTAAAAATCAACCACATATAAGACTTTAACGTATAGCAGGACTGATAAAATGGTCCGAAAGCACGAACATCATTGTTCAATCCATATGCATGATACATTGCCTGCAATGCCAGTCGTTCTCCTACTGGCTGCTTATCAATTGGATGGATATTGCCATACTCACCCTTATCTAAAATAACTGCCAATCCTGTATTCTTCACAGTACGATATACTCTATGCTGTGCCTCACGGATAATTGGCCAGTTTTTGAAATCTTCCTCGCCTACATTGGCAAACATCGGAAGCTGAACAATCATAAATGGAAGCTTATCGTCATTCCAATCCTCTCTCCACTGACGAATCAGTCTGCTCAAAAGATTGTAATAGCTATTTGGCTTCTGATCATCCTGCTCTCCCTGATAATACAGGAATCCTGCCAGAGTATATGGAGCAATTCTCTGAATCATTGTCTCATACAGTCCGGCTGGGCGGTATTCACTACGCGGTCCCATTGGTCCTGGATATTTATTTTCTCCACAAACCTCCAAAGCACCTTCCCAGGTTGGGTTTGGCTCTGTCTCATAATATTCCTTACACTTTCTATCAAACTCAGCCTGATATACAATGTATTCTTCTCTTTCCTTGCAATACGCTTCAAAATCCTGATTCTTTACAATCTCATCATATTCTTCCACATAAGAAGAAATCACCTTGTCATTTTCCAAAGCTTCTCTGCTCATCCAGCAGGATGCTGAGGTTCCACCCCAGTTACATCCAATGACACCAACTGGTACATCCAATTGTGCTGCCAACTTCTTTGCAAAATAATAACCAACAGCAGACCATCTTCCTACATTTTCTGGAGTACAAAGTTCCCAGGAACTTTTTGCTTCCAACTCATATAACTCATTACAAAGATAGGAAACCTTTGGTGTATAATAGAAACGAACCAGCTCACTATGAGCCTCAGAAACTGCATCTGCTCCGTCCTTGGAATTCTGAAGTTCCAATTCCATATTGGACTGACCACCAGCCAGCCAGATTTCACCATACATAACATCTTTATAAACGACGGTTTCTTCTTTATCGGTAGTTACTGTTAATTCATAAGGTCCGCCTGCTTCCATTGGTGGAAGAAAGGTTTTCCATTTCCCATCCTGTACATAAGTCACCACATGAACATCCTGAATACAGACAGTGATCTTCTCTGCATCAGAATCGCCCCAGATAGCCACCGGTTTTCTTCTCTGCAAAATCATGTGATCGCTAAAAATTGCTGGTAATTTAAGCATAGCATTTCCTCCATCTCTCTATCAGACAATATTTCATTGCCTGTCTCTCTTCATCATTGCGCGATATACTCGCATTTTTATATAATATAACAATTTTTCCCAAATGAGAATACACTTTCTGTTTTTTTCTCATTTTCTTCACTATTTCTCAGTATTTGGCTGAAAATCCAGTATTTCTTCGGTAGAAATATCCATAACATAGGCTGCACTTCCATCAAACTTTTCAAAGAAAAGGGAGTTTCCAATCATATGGAAATAATTAAAATCTCCATCCCGAAGAAGCCTTGAACCGCCTGAAGCAACCTCTAAAGCATAGATACCATTTTCGCTGCCATTGTCTACCTGATAGTAAACCGTCTCTCCATCCGGACTAATATTATAGGTAGCAATACGCTGATTGGTTAACTGAATCATCTCAGAACCATCCAGTCTGCTGCGGCAAAGCACATACCCCTTTTCCATATCTATAAAATACAAATAATCTCCATAATAAGAAAGTCCAGTATAATTTCCCTCCAATAATACTCTGGAAGAAAAACTGCTGATATCCATGGCATGAATATTATGGTTGGTATCTACTCCGGTATAGTACACTGTGTTGTTTACAATAGCCGTAGGTGCCGCCCCTTCATCCAGCATCATAATATCTTCCTTGCCATCAATACCAATATTAAAAAGCTGTAGGCCCTTCTGATGGTCATAATGTTGGTAATATAACTGGTTTCCCAGCAGATTTACTGTCTGAGTGGGCTCTCTATAAAGCTGATCCAAACCATTACCATCAATACCAATCCGATAAAGACCAGTGGTACTCAAAGAAAGAAAGGCATTATTTTCCACACCCTTTTTATCATTTCGACGTGTATAAAATATGTACTCTCCAGCAACATTGAGATAACTAACATTATCATCTGAAAGCTTCTCCACGTTTTCAAAATTCTCATCCATAACATATAAGGTATTCTGATCATAAGGATTCGCAAAATAAATCTTTCCATCACTTTCAGAAAAAAGCCCACCATTTAAAAGGTTGACGCTAGTATTTCCCTTTACTGCAGGATCATCATAATATTTTATCCGTCCCGACCAATATACGCTAAAAACCAGAGCAGCTATCAATAAAATAGCCACAATAGTCCCTACTACCTTTCCAACGGAACGGGATTTTCCAGGAGTTTTGCCGTAATCTTTCATACAAATCCTCTTTTCTGCGCCACTCTATCGCAACGTTTGTGACAAGCGGCGCACATTCACAAACTTTTAAAGCGAAAATTTATTTTCGCTCTAACCTCCTATTTATGTCATCTTCTCAGTAATATTTCTGTAAATCAATTGTACTTATTATAAAGGTTACTTCTTTGAAATGCAATGAAGCAATCTTTATAATATCTCTGTTTTTCTATTTTATTACAAGTTGATCCAGTAACATTTCCATAGTCTCACCTGTAACAGAATGCTTCTTATATGGCGCAATTTCTGTCATAGGCCGTAAAACAAATTCCCGGCTTCTCATCTCTTTGTGAGGAATAATCAAATCCGGTGTCTGAATGATTTCCTCATCATAAAGCAGAATATCCACATCAATGGTTCTTGGCCCCCAATGCACCAATCGCTCCCGCTTTTGCTCTGCTTCGATTTCCCCAATAAGTGCTAAAAATTCCTCTGGTGACCGCAGGGTTTTTACCAACACTGCTGCATTCAGAAAATCCTCCTGCTCCACACCACCTACTGGTTCAGTTACAATATATTCTGACACCGTTTCCACTATGGTATCGGCATCCTTTCTCATGCTTTCCACAGCCTGATCTAAATGAGCCTTTTTATCTCCCATATTAGAGCCAATACTCAAATATACTTCATGCCATCCTCTGGTAATTGCCACCGATACATTTTCCAAAGGAAGCAACACCGGCGCCCAAGGCTTTTCTACTTCGATATCCACCTTCTGCACTTTCGGAAAACCTTTTAGAATCCCGTCTGCCAAATGCTGGGCCAAACGTTCAATCAAGGCAAAGGTATTTCCCCTTGTTTCGCTGGTTATCCACTCTGCCACCTGGGCATAGTTTACAGATTCCGCTAAATCATCTGTCTTTCCAGCCTTTCTGGTGTCACAATAAAGACTGGCAGAAATCACAAACTTCTGTCCCAGTACATTTTCCTCTGGCATAACACCATGCTTTGCAAATACTTCCAGTTTTTTTATTTTAATACAATCCATAGTTTCACTCTTTTCATTCTTTCTAAAAGCCTTTTCTTTAACAAAATCCATTCTTCCTTTTGCAAATATTCTACTGCTGTCCATTTTCTAATTTCGCAAAATAGGATGGACTCATGGTACAGGCTAGTACCATCTTTTCCGGCAACTTGTCATACGCCTTTCCTAGTTTGTATCCAAACAATTTAAATCCACATTGTAACGCAAAATAAAATGCCTTCCAGAATTTCCCTTTTTTTAGCAGATATTTCAGAGAATTCTTAGCAAATCCCGCGCCCTCCTTTTCCGAAGAAATACTTTCAAATACTTCTCTGTACTGTCTTTGGGACACACCTAAGTCAAAATTACGGTGAAACTGCTGCATACAGGTATAGGAATGAGAATGTATCACCTTTGCTTCCGCCTGATATGCCACCTGGTAACCTGCCTGAATCACAGCAGATGCCATAATCATATCTTCATTAAAAATCGTCGGATGAACAAAGCCGCCTAACTGTTCATAAATATCCTTCCGGTACATGGCACATACATCTGAGCAAAAATATGTTTTAATCCCTAACCGATTCAAATCTGCCACAGACTTCACCCGGCTTTCCTTAGGATAGTTATGTTCTCTTGCCAGCCGCTCCAGAATATCCGCATTCTCTCTTGCCAGCTGCCGGCCATAAGCAATACCTGTCTTTTCATCTTCAAAAGCAGACAGAAGCTGCTCCAACAAATGACTGTCTGCGGGCATAGCGTCCTGAGTCATGTACAGAAGATAATCTCCCTCTGCCAAAGTTGCTCCATAATGTCTGGTAGCACCATGATCAAAATCCTTCTTTAAAATAGGATGTACTGTTATTCTTTCATCCTCTGGATGAATCAGGGCATCTCCCTCTTTTTCAATAGTTTGTAATATATAAATGTGATCTGGCAATACGGTCTGCTTCATTAAACGGCCTATAAGCTTTTGAAAAGACTCATCTGGTTTGTATATCGGAATAATCACATCAATCTTTGCATCTGTTGTCATACTTGACCTCCACATTGTCACTTTTTTAATAGCTGCTCCACCACTGCTACTGCTGCCTGAGCATCTTCAGAATATCCATCGGCACCGATTTCATCCGCAAAGCTCTGGGTAATTACCGCTCCACCAATCATAACTTTTGCAGATAGCTTCTTTTCCTTTACCAGCTCTACCACCTTTTTTATTTCCATCATAGTAGTGGTCATCAAAGCCGACAATCCAATAATATCCGCATCTTCTTTGATTGCCGCTTCCACAATAGTTTCTGCCGGCACATCTTTTCCAAGGTCTATCACCCGGTAGCCATAGTTCTTTAACATCAACGCTACCAGATTCTTTCCGATATCATGGATATCATGCTCTACCGTAGCAATAATGATAGTTGCCAGTGCTTCCCCTGAACGCCCCTGTGCCAGTAATGGCTCTAGATAATCAATGGCATATTCCATAGTTTCTGCGCTGGAAATCAACTGTGGCAGATAGTAAATCTGTTTGTCAAAAAGTGTACCTACATGGTTGATAGCTGGTATCAGACTTTCATCGATGATTTTCTGCGGATCAGTTCCTTTACCAGCCTCCTCTTCCACCAACTGCCTTGCTTTTTGCTTTCTTCCCTTAACCACTGCCTCAAAGATAGCATCCGACTTTTTCTCTTCCGGAATCAGCTCTCTGGAACCAGAAGCCGTCGTAGTGGCTTCTGATTCCAGTTTTGTACTGTCAACCTCTCCACTAACCACAGTTAATTTATGTTCTGCTACCCGGTCGATGTACCGAATATCGGACTCTGGTTTATTCATTAATAAATCTGCCGCAAATACAGCATGCATCAACAAATCCTGGGATGGGTTGGCAATTGCCATAGTCAGTCCGCTTTGGATTGCCATTGCCATAAAGGTACTATTGACAAATCCTCGTTCCGGCAGACCAAAGGAAATATTAGAAAGACCGCAGGCAGTGGCTACTTTTAATTCTTCCTTACAATACTGAATAGTTTCCAAAGTCTCTAGTGCCGCCTTTTTATTGGCACCAATGGTTGCCACCAGACCATCTACAACCACGTCCTCTTCTGTCATTCCCTGAGCCTTTGCCGCTTCTAAAATAGTATGGATAATCTCCTTCTTTTCCTGAATATCCTTTGGCAGTCCTTCATCCGACAGTGGAAGTAAAATAAACATAGCTCCATACTTTCGGGCGATTGGAATCAGCTTTTCAAACTTCTCTTTTTCCAGAGAAATAGAATTAATCAATGCACGGCCCGGATATATCCGAAGTGCCGCCTCTATAACATCTACATGACTGGAATCAATAGCAAGTGGTGTGTCCGTCAAAAGGGTCAGTTCATTAACTGCCTTCCACATCATTTCCTTTTCATCAATTCCATTCATGCCCATATTGACATCTAAAATAGCAGCTCCAGCTTCCACCTGGGCCTCTGCCATTTCTCCTACCAGTTCCAGACTACCTTCCCGAAGCTGTGCCTGTAATGCCTTCTTTCCAGTGGGGTTGATTCTCTCACCAATCACCTTAAAACAACCATCTAATTCAATTGGTAATACATTTCTTTCTGTGGACAAAGCGCGACGGATGACCTTTTCCTGTCGGGTTGGGAAGGAAACCTTTTCCCTCTCCTGCTTTTCTTCTAAAATATCTGTCAAAGCCTTGATATGCGCCGGAGTTGTTCCACAGCAGCCACCTAAAATATCTGCCCCGGCTTCGATTAAAGGCAACATTTCTTTTGCAAATTCTTCCGGTCCCATATCATAAACCGTTGCACCATCCACCAACTGTGGCAGACCGGCATTTGGCTTTGCCACAATAGGAAGATCTGTATACTGGCTCATTTTCTCAATGACCCTGCACATCTTGTCTGGTCCTGTAGAACAATTCACACCAATGGCGTCAATATCCATAGCAGTCATTACCAATGCCGCTGTCTCTGGATTGGTTCCAAATAAGGTTCTGCCATCTTCATCAAAGGTCAGTGTCACCATAACTGGAAGATCGCTGCATTCCTTTGCCGCCAGCACTGCTGCACGACATTCCTGCAGACTCATCATAGTTTCCACTACAATAAAGTCTACCCCTGCTTCTTTCAAATAACCAATTTGTTCCTTATAAATATCCACTAATTCTTCAAAAGGCATGTTTCCTATCGGATAGAGCTGCTGCCCCGTCATAGTAATATCTCCAGCTACCAGAACCTTTCTATCTACACCAGCCTGCTTAATAGCCTCAAAGGATAACTGTGCCAGCTGGCGGTTCATTTCTCCAATCTGCTCCACCATGCCATACTCTTCTAATTTAATCCGGTTCCCAGAAAAAGTAGGTGCATACACTACATCAGAACCTGCCCGAATATATTCCTTCTGCAAATCAATTAATACCTGTGGATTCTCCAAAATCCACTTTTCCGGACACACGCCTGTAGGCATGCCTCTTTTCTGTAAATTAGAGCCGGTAGCTCCATCTAAAATCAGTCTTTTACTCTGTATTAAACTTTTGAATTCTTCTCTGGTCATAGTCAGCCTCTTTCCCTTTATTTTCTAATTCCAACGAAATATACTTTTTCTATATACGCTTACTCTCATCAAATCTGTGAGTGCTTTTCAATCACATTTCTAACCAATTATATTGTACCATTCAATCTCTTGATTGCCAACTTTAAATTTATGCATCTTTTATAAAATGATTAAATTAAAGTCACCAACAAGCCAATCAACACAAAAAAGCGAAGTCATGTTTCATACTTCGCAAAAATCTTCCAATGATACTATTGTCAATATAGCCAATGCACAGCAGAAAGTGGTCACTTATACATAATCACATCACAAGATTTATTTCTTCCTCTGCCGTACTGCCTCTGACAGCAAAAACTCAATCTGCCCATTGATAGATCGAAAATCATCCTCCGCCCACCTTGCCAGTTCATTCCACAAAGAAGGGGACAACCGGAGCAACACCTGCTTTTTTGCCTTCTCTTTTTCCTTGGCAGACTTTTCCCGCTTTTTTATCTCCTGTTCCATAGCTTCTAACTTCTCCAGCCGTTCCTGAAGCTCTTTTTCCTTCTTCTCTATCTGATCACCCATAGTCCCCTCCTTTCTTATCCATTCGAACAACTCTCTTCATAGGTTGCCCTGATTTCCTCTGCTAATTCTTCCCAAGAAGAATAGACCAAATCCTTCTTTACCTTCTTCCAGTCAGAAACATCCATCTCCACCTGATACTCCGCCAGTTCCTTCGCCAGATAAATGGTATAATCATAGCTATACTCTGGAAATTCTTTATCAAATTTTTTACTGGTATATTCGATTCCCCGGAAGAATCCTCCATTGAAATAATAGTCCCTTCCATCCTCCATGGTTACTTCAAAGACAAGCACACCATGATAATCACTTTTCAACCGAAAACTCTTTGCATCCTCCCATGAATATTCCCGTTTTACACCAAAGTGATAAGTATACACTCCATCCTTTGTAAATACATCATGCCACAAAGTACTAAATAAACTCCCTAGGATTACTACTACAAGGGAAATCACAGTAAGGATGATTTTGATTTTTTGCCCCACCTCATCCTTAGCATAATACAATATTTTTCTGTCAATCACAAACTACCTGCCTGTATTTTAATAGATGCTTCCACTATTTACAATCGGCTGTGCTTCCTGATGTCCACAAAGCACTACCAGCAGATTGCTTACCATGGCAGCCTTGCGCTCCTCATCCAGAACTACCACTTCTTTTTCGCCTAATTGCTCAATTGCCATATCTACCATGCCTACTGCGCCCTCTACAATCTTCTTACGAGCCGCAATCACTGCTGCCGCCTGCTGCTTCTGAAGCATAGCTGCTGCAATCTCTTCTGCATAAGATAAATGGGTAATTCTTACTTCTTCTACCACGATTCCAGCTTCCTCTACACGCTTGCCAAGCTCTGCCTTCATACTTTCTGCAATCTCCTGACTGCTGCCACGAAGGGTCTTTTCATGACCATTTTCATTGCTGTCATCGTCTTCATCCATTAAATCATAAGGATAGAGTCTGGCGATATTTCGAATGGTAGAGTCACACTGAATGGAAAGAAATGTACCATAATCATCCACATTAAACAATGCCTTGGTAGGATTTACTATCTTCCAGATCACAATAGCTCCAATGATAATAGGATTTCCTAATGCATCATTTACCTTCTGCTGCTTATTATTTAATGTCATGGTCTTTAAAGAAACCTTTTTCTTACTACTAATAGAAACCTCTGCGGTCTCTTCCATCTTTATGCTAATTCCTCCATTCTTTCCTGCACCCGGTTGCATAGAAGATGTACATGGATTCACATAGAAAAAACCTTCCTGCTTAATGGTTCCATAATACCGTCCAAACAAAGTAAGTACAACTGCTTCATTTGGATTAGTCACATGAAATCCTGCACACATAACACTGAATACTACAACTCCAACAGAGGATGCTACTAATAATGTAATTCCTATCGGATAAAGCTTTGCTTCCATGGCCATGCCGCCACCGATGTAACCACCTACGCAAACCAGAAAGCCAATAATCACTACTGCCAGCATAGCAAAACCATTCTGCTTTGTAATTTCTCTTTCCTCACCCTTAAAAGTCTGTTTTACATTCTCTTCCATTTGAATCACCTTTTCCTTTCCTTGCGGGAATGCAATCATTCTTCTGTCTGCATCCCTGTTTCGTTCACATAATAATAAATTCTGTTTCGTTCGGCACTTTCAATTTGATATCATTTTGATATCACTATAATATTCTTCATTTTCAATTTTGTCAACAACTATTTTCTTTTTTCCATTTTTCCGTTATAATGGCTGACGTAGCGGATAAAATATGGGATTTTAGTATATGTCCCCTATTATTCACATCACAATATAATGAAATTTCAACAGATAGAAATGAGGCAAACTATGATTTTACAATGTAGTCATATCGACAAAGCATTTAATGGAGAAACTATTCTTAGTGATATCTCCTTTCATATAAATGATAATGAAAAGGTTGCTATTGTAGGTGTCAATGGTTCTGGCAAGTCTACCTTGCTAAAGATTCTCATGAATGAATATGACGCCGATGCCGGAGAAGTCATTATCCGCAAGGATGCTGTAGTTGGCTATCTGGCGCAGAATCAGGAATATTCTTCCGAAAAAAGCATTCTGGAGGAAATGCAGGATGCTAAGAAGGAAATCATTGCTTTGGAACAACAAATTAATGATTTGACAGAAAAGATGAACCACACCCATGGTGACGAATTAGAAACCCTGATTCATCAGTGCGATTCCCTGCGTCACCGTTTTGAACAATTAAACGGCTATGCCTACCAAAGCGAAATCGTAGGAGTTTTAAAGGGTCTGGGATTTACTGAAAACGAATTTTCCAAACCCGTCACTACTCTTTCCGGTGGCGAGAAAACCCGAGTAGCACTAGGAAAAATGCTTTTACAGACTCCAGATTTAATTGTACTGGATGAGCCTACCAACCACTTGGACTTAAAGGCAATCCGCTGGCTGGAAGGATATCTTTCCGGCTATCGTGGTGCTGTCATTATCGTAGCCCACGACCGCTATTTTCTGGATAAAATCGTTACAAAGGTAGTAGAAATCCGCCAGCATAAAAGCATGGTATATCAAGGCAGCTATAGCCAATTTTCAGAAAAGAAGCAGGCAATTTTAGAAGCCCAGATGAAACAGTACTTAAATCAGCAGGCAGAGATTAAGCATCAGGAAGAGGTTATTGCAAAACTCAAATCCTTTAACCGTGAAAAGTCCATTAAGCGGGCAGAAAGCCGGGAAAAGATGCTGGATAAAATAGAACGCTTGGAGAAGCCAGTAGAAGAAAATACAAGAATGTCTCTCCTATTCTCTCCACGAATCAAAAGCGGAAATGATGTATTATCTGTCTCCGAATTAAGTAAAGGCTTTGATGGAGAAACACTTTTTGAAAATATTGGATTTGAATTAAAGCGTGGTGACCGGGTTGCCATCATTGGAGATAACGGTTCTGGAAAGACTACAATTTTAAAAATCATCAATGGTTTGATGGATGCGGATCAGGGTTCCATTAAGTTTGGGACTAATGTAGAAATCGGTTACTACGATCAGGCCCATCAGGTACTTCATATGGAAAAGACACTTTTTGACGAGATTCAGGACACCTATCCTCATATGAATAATACAGATGTTAGAAATATTCTTGCTGCCTTTCTTTTTACCGAGGATGATGTGTTTAAGCAGGTTAAAAACCTAAGTGGTGGCGAAAGAGGCCGTGTTTCCTTAGCAAAGTTAATGCTTTCCGATGCAAACCTTTTGATTCTTGACGAGCCTACCAACCACTTGGATATTGACTCAAAGGAAATTTTAGAGCATGCACTGAATCATTTCGAAGGTACGGTTTTATACGTTTCCCACGACCGTTATTTTATTAACCAGACCGCTACCAGAATTTTAGATTTAACTCAGAAACAGTTGGTAAATTATATCGGAAATTATGATTATTATTTAGAAAAGAAAGAAGATGTGGAACAGGCACAGTTGGTAAATTCAGTTTCTTCTTCTAATACAGATACCATCTCTGCTCCAAAGACTTCAGAAACCAAGTTAAGCTGGCAACAGCAGAAGGAAGAGCAGGCAAGACTTCGCAAAATCGAAAATGCCTTAAAGAAAACAGAGGAAGAAATCGCAGCATTAGAAGAAAGAAATGAAGAATTAGACCAGCAGCTGTCTGATCCAGCCAATGGAACTGACATCGCTTTATTACAAAAGCTTTCTAAAGAAAAAGAGGAAAACGACAACCGTTTAATGGAATTAATGGAAAAATGGGAGGAATTGTCCGAAGCCTAATCGGACAATCCTCCCATTTTCTTTTATCATCTTACATCTACTCCCGGATGAGAAGAAGCTTTTCGCAGCTTTTTATTGGCATACATATGAGTGTCTGCATTTTTCAAATATCCTTCTGCATTCAGACGTCCATCTGGTACCGCCATATAGTATCCCATGCTGGCACCAAACTGATATGGCTTTTTCATAGTATTATTGGCATTTTCAATAAATCCATAAAAAGCATTCGTAAAATAATCCAATTTTTCCTGAGAATACTCTTTTCCAATTACCACATACTCATCTCCACCAGACCGGATACAAATCTCCCCGTTTTTCGCAGCGTAAATCATAGCATTTGCAATCATGGTAATACAGTAATCTCCTTCGTGATGACCATAAATATCATTTATCTGCTTCAGTCCATCCATGTCTATTTCCATAATCATAAGATTGCTTTGATTCTGAAGACATTGCTGGTAATATTCAGAACTATATTTTTCCAATCCATGTCGGTTAAACAAACCTGTCAGAGTGTCTCTTACGTATAAATCCTCCAGTTCATTTACCAATCGTTTCAAGTGACCTTTCATCCGAATATTTTCCAAGGCATTGTCCAGATGCCAGAACCATGTTTTTATACTGGACATATTTGGTACATCAAACTCCAACTGTACCACTGCATATCCCATGTAATACTGAAGATAATGAATAGGAATAATGTAACAAGGATCATCCTGCTTCAAATAAAATTTCGGAAGCAATTGAGAAACAGGAAAACTCTCCTTCGAAATCTCTTTCCCTTCATGGATACCCACTACCATATTTATAATCTCGTCACTGGCACCATAGCCTGGCACTGGTAATGGCAACTGTTTCTCCCAATGTTGTGCCAGACACAATGCAAAACTCTTGAACCCTGTGTCTTTTAATGCATATTCCTTCAAAGATTTCAAACATTCTTCCAGATTGGTTGCATTAGACATAGAAGTTACCATAGTAGTCGATGAAATTTCCAAATATGACATTTTATCCAGACGATCTCCAAGAATCATACTATAGTCAACAGAAAAATCCTTCATTCTACAATCACATCCACAAGACTGCCGTAATACTAGTTTTCCTGGAATATAGACCTCCTGTTGTGGCTGACCTCCCATCCATACCTGCTCCAATACTTCAAAAGCTTTCTGCACCATCTCTTCCACCGGCTGTCCTACTGTAGTCAACGATGGATAACAATACTGACTTTCTTCCACATTATCATATCCAGAAACCAGAATATCCCTTGGCACCATAATATGGCGCTTCTTCAATGCTTCCATAACAGAAATAGCCATATAATCATTTGCACAAACAATAGCTTCTGTAATATTTTCATCATCCAGCATCTGCTCTACAATTTCTTCTCCACAATTCTTCCAAAAATTTCCTCGATATACCCTCGATTCTTCATACGGAATCCCATTCTTTTCCAAGACCTTCCGATAAATATCCAAACGAATTTCTGAATGAACATTCCCTACCGGTCCTGTTACCAAATTAATTTTGGTCATATGATGTTCATTAATAAAATGCTGTATCATATCAGCAAATGACTGGTCATCGTCCACGTATATATCATAGACTCCCGGCATCTTTAATGGTGAACGAAAATTGATTACAGGACACTTACATCCCTTCACCATGTCAAAGATTTCCCTCCACTGACTCATAGCAAAGGTATCATACAACAACATAATTCCATCTATCTTCTTTGCATCCCCCAGCCGGAAAATCACCCGTTCCCCTTCATCGTACTTCCGGTTTACAATTCTCTTCTCATCAATGCTGTTGTTATTGCCAAAACAAGTCAGAAAAATCAAGCGACATTCTTTTTCTTTGGCCATACGCTCTATTTCTTTTCGAAGTTCAGCCATAAATTCGGAATAGATTTGCGGCAAGTATACTACAATATTCTTATTATCTTTTTTCACAGTTATCCCTCCTTTCTCCTTTTTTTTACAAAACTTCTATCTACTTTTCGGTCTTTTATAATAAAAAAATTATACAATAACCAGGAAACGATTTCAACTAAGAAGGCGACGTAGAAAAGCCTGGATTGCATTTTCCTAAAAAAGTCAGTACAATGATATTATATTTAAAATAATTGCAATAAATGTTTCCGTTTCTTACGGAAACGATTTTTAACAGAAAGGAATGATAAACATGAATCCAGTATATGAAAAACTTATGACTTGTTACAAATGTTTTCAGGAGAAAATTCACTTCACTCCTGAAGTAGCATTAATCCTTGGCTCCGGTCTGGGAGATTATGCCAAAGATATCAAGGTAGAGGCAACTTTAGATTATCACGATATTGAAGGTTTTCCAGTATCTACTGTTCCAGGACATCAGGGCAAATACATCTTTGGTTATGTGGGAGAGGTTCCTGTGGTATGTATGCAGGGTCGCGTTCACTATTATGAAGGATATGATATCAGTGATGTAGTACTTCCTATTCGCCTTATGAAATTAATGGGAGCAAAGGTTCTTTTCCTTACGAATGCTTCCGGTGGTGTAAACACCTCATTCCATGCAGGTGATTTTATGTTGATTAAGGATCAGATTGCCAATTTCGTTCCATCTCCTATCATTGGACCAAATATGGATGAGCTAGGAGTTCGTTTTCCTGATATGAGTGATATTTATGATAAAAGTATTCAGAATATTATTAAAAACACTGCAAAAAGATTGGAAATTCCTTTACAGGAAGGTGTTTACATTCAATTGACAGGACCAAACTACGAGTCCCCTGCTGAGGTTCGTATGTGCCGTACCCTTGGTGCAGACGCAGTAGGCATGAGTACTGCCTGTGAGGCTATCGCTGCCAATCATATGGGCATGCATATCTGTGGTATTTCCTGCATTTCCAACATGGCATGCGGTATTACAGAAAATCCTCTGACTCATCAGGAAGTGCAGGAAACTGCAGACCGGGTAGCCCCTCTCTTTAAGCAGCTGGTAACTGCCTGTATTCAGGATATTTCTGCCGCTTTACCAGAAATAGACGAATAATAGACAACACGATTTATAGATATGGAATATATCTGTTTTATGGAGGCTAATTTTCTATGAACACAAGAATATATAATGCAAGAATCTTAACCATGGATTCTTATGAAGCTACAGAAAATAATATTCCTCAGCCAGTAATTCTTTCTGGGGAAATACAGATTCAGGACAGCACCATTGCTTATATTGGAGCTTCTGATACTGCCCCTTCTGATGGGACCCAAAAATGGGACAGAGAAATTGATGCAAATGGCAATTTGATTCTACCAGGATTCAAAAATGCCCACACCCATTCTGCTATGACTTTTCTGCGTTCCTATGCAGATGATCTTCCTTTGCAGGAATGGCTGTACAACCGGGTATTTCCTATGGAAGCAAAGCTGACAGAAGATGACGTTTACTGGTGCTCCCGTTTGGCGATTTTAGAATACCTTACCAGTGGTATCACCGCAAACTTTGATATGTATATGAAGAATGAAGCCAATGCAAAAGCTTCCGTAGATTCCGGTTTTCGTACCGTTCTTTGCGGCAGTATTAATGATTTTGGTGGCACAGTGGATGAAATTGAGCAGGAATATCTTCACTTCAATGACTATCACGAACTGATTTCTTATGAATTAGGATTTCACGCAGAGTACACCACCTGTCAGGAAATTTTAGAAGGCATGGCAGCCTTAGGTCAGAAATATAAGGTGCCTGTTTACACTCACAATTCCGAGACAAAATCCGAAGTAGAAGGATGTATTGAACGCTATGGAACCACTCCAACTACCTTCTTAAATAGTCTTGGAATGTTTGAATACGGAGGTGGCGGTTTCCACTGTGTTCATATGACGGAAGAGGATTTAGATATCTGCAAAGAAAAGGGGATTTGGGTGGTAACCAATCCTGCTTCCAACATGAAACTGGCAAGTGGCATTGCACCTATCACCAAAATGTTAGAGAAAAAAATTGGTCTTGCCATTGGAACCGACGGACCAGCCAGCAATAACTGCCTGGATATGTTCCGGGAAATGTTCTTAACTACTGCCCTGCAAAAGGTTTCCATTCCAGATGCTTCTGCTTTAGATGCAAACTATGTATTAAAAATGGCAACCGTTGGCGGTGCTGGAGCAATGCAGTTGAAGGACTGTGATGTCCTTGCAGAAGGTAAGAAGGCAGACCTGATAATGCTGGATATTCACCAGCCAAACATGCAGCCACTCCATGCCATGACTAAGAATATTGTTTACAGTGGAAGCAAACAGAATGTAAAAATGACCATGGTCAATGGAAAGATTTTGTATGAAGACGGACAGTTCTTTGTAGGAGCTGACCCAGAAGAAATCTATGTAAAAGCAAACGAAAGTATTAGAAGGATGATTTCGGAATAATATCAGTTGTGTATACATGACGCAGAAAAAGGTCATATATATTTCCATTTCGTGGACGCCTTGCGGCTCGGGATGAACTACGCAGCGGTGCATAGGATGTTATCTGCATGCTTACGCATTTGATATCATCCAAACACCGACGAGTTCAAACGCCACTCAATCGGAAAATATATGACCTTTTTCTGCTGTATACTAGCTAGCCCATGTTCTGATATTATTTAGAAATCATGGTAGTGATGGGTATGAGCAGGATACCTGACCGAATATCCGTCCCCCCACACGTAGCATTTTTATTATAAAATTCTCTTCCTCTTTAAGATTATTAAAATCAATAAGCAGATTAGTATGGTTAATATGGCGATGATGAAAAAGCTATATGGCGAGCCTGCTAATGGAATCCCCTGTACGTTCATTCCGAAGAATCCAGATACGATGGTTGGAATCGCCATTAAAAGTGTAATAGATGTCAGATATTTCATGACATTATTTAAGCGCTTATCGATTACGGAAGATAACAGTTCTCTAGTACCATCAATGATATCACGATAAATCATAGTCATCTCGATAGCCTGCTGGTTCTCTACGATAACATCCCCCAATAGTTCTTTATCTTCTGGGTACTGTTCTAATCGTTTATATCTTGTCAAACGGTCTAACACTACACCATTTGCCCGAAGAGAAGTTGCAAAGTATACCAATGTGGATTCCAAGGCATGAAGGTCAAATAAATCCACATCCTCGATTCCCTCGTCGATTCGTTCCTCGATTTCGGTACGTTTCTTATCAATAATCCGCAGATCACTTTGATACAAGGTTGCAATGCGGAACAAAATCTGATATACAAAACGGAGTTTTTTCTTCGTACTAAACTCCTTGACTCTTCCATTAATAAATGCCTGAAGCACCTGCGTATCTTCCGTACATACTGTAATAATGCTGTTTTCTGTCAGAATAATCCCCATAGGAATAGTGGTATAGGCATCCTTGTCATGACGAATCTCTGTGGTAGGAATATCCACCAGAATCAAAGTATATCCATCTTCCAATTCGATACGAGAACTTTCTTCCTCATCCAATGCAGCCAGCAAGTCATGAATATCCACATTTAACTTTCTGGCATACTCTTCACCTTCCGATACGGTTGGATTAATCATATTAATCCATACGCCTTCGGTAATATCGGTTTCTTCATGTATTTTTCTGTCATCGGTTCTATAAATAGTTACCACTTAAATCACACCAATCTAATTTTATTTCTGTCGTATTTACATAATGGAAATTCCATTTTCCTGTAAATTTTCTTTTATCAGCTCTAGCATACGGTATCTCTCCTCCCAATACTCTTCATTTAATACCCATGCCTTTGCCTGCATTTTGATGCGGCCTGGATTCAATTTATCAATATTTACACCTATAAATTTATCCTGACAAATCATTTCTTCCTGCTGCATCAATTTTATCAAAATATCTTTTACCTTCTGGATGTCGGTATCATACCCTACCATAAAGTCTATCACTAGCAACCGATATTCTTCCCGGGAATTATTGGTAATATTCTCATTTGATAAAATACCATTTGGCACCACAACCGTTCTATTATCAGAAGTCACTAAATGAGTATAAAAAATGTCAATCCCCTGTACGGTTCCTTCTGCTGATGGCGATACAATATAATCACCTACCCGAAAGGGCTTTAATACCAGAATCAGAATACCTCCGGCAAAATTAGATAAACTTCCCTGCAAAGCAAGGCCAATTGCAAGCCCCGCGGAACCTATAATCGCCACAATAGAACTAGTTCCAACCCCCAGCATACCTGCCACTATGAACAAAAGTAAACTATATAACAAAATCTTACTTAAAGAAAGTACAAATTTATGGACACTGATCTCCACATTTCCTTTCTCCATCCAACGGTCCATAAACTTTAATAGGAACTTTATCAATTTCGTTCCAATAAAGAAAACAACCAGTGCAATTAAAACCGTTTTTCCAAAATTCAATAGAGGCTCTCTCTGGGCTAAAAGATATTGTATAAAAAAACTAGTCTTTTCCTCCGCAGAAGCATCTGAATTCATCTGCTCCACCATTTCCTGCACATCCATGGCTCCTGGGGAGACAGTGGATGCCGCAGAAAAAAGTATTGAAGTTATATTTTGAAATAACATATTTACAACTCTTTTCCTTTATTTTTCACTATACTGATAAATGCTGATTCCCAACGCAGGAACCTCCACAGAAATAGAATAGTCTCTTCCATCCCACACCACTGGCTTAGCATTTTTCAAACGGCGGTTACCATGTCCGGAACCACCGAACTCCTCAGCATCACTGTTGAAGATTTCTTTATATTTGCCAGGGAATGGAACTCCAACCTTAAAATTCTCATATAATACTGGAGTAAAGTTGCAAACCACCAGCAATTTTTCAGAGCCATCTGCACTATAACGCATAAAAGAAACAATACTATGATCTGCATCCATACTACTGAGCCATTCAAAACCATCCGAAGAATAATCATTATCATATAAGGCTGGATGCTTCTGATAGAATTCATTCAATTTGCACACATATCCCTGCATCTTTTCATGCTCTGGCTTTTTCAGTTCTTCCCAAGGCAGACTGATTTTTTCATTCCATTCTGTGGACTGACCGAATTCCTGACCCATAAATAAAAGCTTTTTGCCTGGATGAACCATCATAAATCCATAAGCCACTCTAAGATTTGCAAACTTCTGTTCCAAATCTCCTGGCATTTTTGCCAGCATAGAGCCCTTCATGTGAACTACCTCATCGTGAGATAAAATCAAAATAAAATTCTCACTGTATGCATAAATCATACTAAAGGTCAACATACCATGACGACCCTTTCGGAATAATGGATCTGTCTGCATATAGGATACAAAATCATTCATCCATCCCATATTCCACTTCAAGTCAAAGCCCAGTCCATCTTCATTCACATCACCGGTTACCTTTGGCCATGCAGTAGATTCTTCCGCAATCAGCCATGCTCCCGGACATTCTTTATGAAACACCTTGCTTAAATGCTGCAACATAGCAACAGCCTCTAGGTTTTCATTGCCACCATACATATTGGCAACCCATTCTCCGTCCTGCTTACCATAGTCCAGGTAAAGCATGGAAGCCACAGCATCCATACGGATACCATCTACATGATACTTCTTTACCCAGAATAACGCATTGGCAATCAGGAAGTTTGCCACCTGTGGACGCCCATAATTATAAATCAAGGTACCCCAGTGAGGATGCTCACCCTGCCTTGGATCTAAATGTTCGTAAAGACAAGTTCCGTCAAATCTAGCCAATCCATTTTCATCCTTTGGAAAATGAGCTGGCACCCAGTCTAAAATCACGCCAATCTGCTGCTGATGCATATAATCCACAAAGTACATAAAATCTTCCGGCGTACCATATCGGGAAGTTACTGCATAATATCCCGTCACCTGATATCCCCAGGACTCATCCAATGGATGCTCCATGATTGGCATCAACTCAATATGGGTATAATTCATAGCCTTTACATAATCAGCAACCATCGGCGCTAATTCCCGATAATTGTAAAATTCATCTTCACAGGATGGAACTTCTTTCTGAGTTTCCTTTTTTCTCCAAGAACCTAAGTGCAGTTCATAAATTGAAACCGGCTTTGTCTTAAAGTCTTCCTCTTCCCGTTTCTTCATCCACTTAGAATCTTTCCATTTATGATCACTGATATTGCAAATCACACTGGCATTAGCTGGTCTTTGCTCACAAGCAAAACCATATGGATCTGTCTTTAATACCACTGTCTTATAATTCAATTTCACTTCGTATTTATAAATCTGACCTGGCTCTACATCTGGAATAAATAGCGCAAATACACCAGAATCTCCTATACGGCACATCTGATGACATCTTCCATCCCACAGATTAAAGTCACCTACTACGCTGACACGCATAGCATTTGGTGCCCAAACTGCAAAGTGGGTTCCATATACATCACCCTTTTTTGCCTGAGAAGGCTTTGCATCCCAAATCGGCTCCGCTTCATTCATGCAACCGGAAACCACCATAGGATGTGCTCCCAAATAATCATAAACAGAATAATGAATTCCATTTTCAAAACGGCGTAAATCATTAGCCCCCATTAAATCAGTGTAAAGATACGGGTCTTCTCTTTCAATTTCGGAGCCATCTTCATAAGCTACGATATAAGTATATGGTGTCAGCTTCTTCTCGGGAATAATGACTGCAAATACCCCTTCTGAATCCACTTCTTCCATAGGATACAACTTACCATCCTTCTTCATTTTCACAAAAATCTTTCTGGCATCCGGATAAAAGGCATGAATCAAATATCCACCTCTTACCTTTTTGGGTCCCAAAGTACTTTCCGGATGATCCTCTTCTGAGTACACCAGAGCCTCAATTGCTGCCCAGTTCATTAAATCATACAATTTCTTGTTCATCTTCTCCGCCCCCTTCCAGGTCATGCTCTTCTGTCTCTTCTTCTGCATCAGACTGCTCATCCTCAGCAGGCATATATGTCGCCAGCACCGGCTCCATAGTTTTGGACATCCAAAAACTAAACAACGCTGGTGCCACCAACAACACCAGTGGCTCTATTGGAAATCCCACAACCACCAGTACAAAAAACAAAACCAAAATCAAAGTCATACTCACAGTGGCAGCACCATGAGTAACCATAAGTGCCAAAGCCGTTCTGACTAAACTCTTTGCATCAAAGGTAAATCGGGATAATACTGGAAACAAATACACTCCTGCTGCCAGAATAAACGCCATGGAAGCAATACAAAATCCGCCCATCATGGCTCCCACAATGCCTTTTACGTATAGCAATGCAGTAATTGCTGTGACCACAATGACTGCCACCATCAAAAAATATCCAATCCATATCCCAAATGCAACTTTAAAGTTCTCCCTGAAACTATGAAAATATGCCTTCACTACAGTACTTTCCTTCTTATGAAATATTTTATAACAAGTATAGTACAGTGCTGTACAGGCTGGTCCAATGGTAATCACCGGTAAACAGCAAATAATAAAAATCAAATTTACCAGAACAACATCAAAGCATCGCGCAAAAATCTTGGCTGGCTTACTTTCTCCTGAAAATCTTACTTCCATTTTTACCTCTTCTATCCTTAAGCGTTCTATCCAATTTTGTGGACAAATAAACCACTACGTAATTTCGGCTCAAACCATGTAGACTTTGGTGGCATTAATAAACCTGCATCCGCCACTGCAAATAACTCTCCGATAGAAGTTGGATACATGGCAAAGGATACCTTCATATCACTTTCCGCTCTCTTCTCCAACTCTTTCAAGCCTCTGATTCCACCAACAAAATCAATACGATTGTCTGTTCTAGGATCTTCAATACCCAGTACCGGCTTTAACAAATAGTTCTGTAAAATAGAAACATCCAAGGCTTCCACTGCATCTTCAATTGAAAGCATTTCCTGTGAAGCCTTCAACAGATACCAGTCCCCCTCCAGATACATGGTAAATTCTCCTTTGGCAGATGGCGCTGTTGCCTCCTGTCCTAATTTCTCTACAGCAAAAATCTCTCCTGCATTCTTTAAGAACTCCTCTGTGGACAGACCATTTAAATCCTTTACACAACGGTTATAATCCATAATCATCAGCTGATCATCTGGGAACAATACAGACAAGAAAAAGTTAAATTCCTCAGTTCCATCATAGTCTGGATTCTCATTTCTTCTCTTTAATCCAACCTTCACTGCGGAAGCTGCTCTATGGTGTCCGTCTGCAATGTAAATATCATCTATCGCAGCGAAAGCCTGCTGAATAGCAGCAACCTTATCTGTATCTGCAATCTTCCAGACAGCATGACCAATGCCATCCACTGCAGTGAAATCATACAATGCTTTCTCCTGTGTAATTACAGATTCTACCACATCGTTAATTACTTTCTGGGAACGATATGCCAGAAAAATAGGGCCGGTCTGGGCACCTAATGTATCTACGTGACGAATACGGTCCTGCTCTTTTTCTTCTCTAGTATTCTCATGCTTCTTAATCACATTATTCAAATAGTCATCTACACTGGCACATGCCACAATACCTGTCTGCTTTCTGCCATCCATAGTCAGCTGGTAAATGTAATAACTGGAATCGTTGTCAGAGATATATGTTCCCTCTGCTTCCATCTGCTGGAACAATTCTCTTGCCTTTTCATATACACAATCTGCATATGTATCCACATCATCGGAAAACTGAGTCTCTGCACGGTCAATTTTCAAAAAGGAAACCGGCTCTCTGAGAACTTCCTGCTTTGCCTCCTGTCTGTTATATACATCATATGGCAGAGCTGCTACTCTGTCTGCTAACTCCTCTGTAGGGCGTACTGCTAAAAACGGTTTAATCTGTGCCATTTTTTCCTCCATTCTAAAGCTTTCGCTTTTCGTCTTTATTTTTGTATATACTTCTTTTCATTATAGCAGAAAACAATGTAAAAACCTATCCTTTTTTCACAAAAATTAAAGATAAAACTAGGGACATTTCCATGAAAATCTGCTATACTTAAATCAACCTAAGAAAGGAGGAATGTCGTATGTTAAAAGCGATTATTTTTGATATGAATGAAGTTATCGTCAATCGTACACCGGAACAAACTGAAAACATACCTGTTCCTGGCATACATACTCTTATGGAAGAGCTTCATAAGAACCAAATCCGTCTTGCTGTCACCTCCTTTTCTTCCAATCGGGAAATCGAAGGAATCACCAAATCTTTTGGCCTACAAAAATATATAGATAAATTATTTTCTGCGCCAGAAGGAACTAACCCGTTTCCTTCCCCAGATTTTTTTCTATATGCTATAGAAAAAATGGGACTTAGTCCAAAGGAAGTTTTGGTTGTCAGCGCCTCACAGGATGGAATTCTTGCAGCCGATGCGGCAGGCATTGCTTCCATTGGCTACTACAACGCTTTAGCTGGAGACCAGCCATTAGATAAAGCTGCTGTTGTCGTAGGTTCTCTGGAAGATTTAGATACCATGTTCTTTGAAAATGTATTGCGCCGCAGTCTGGGAGAACCGGTGACGATTGCCAATACCCGCCGTCTGATTATTCGGGAATTATCAGAAGATGATATTGAAGATATGTATAAGATTTATCAGGATCCTCAGGTCAAAATATATATTGATAATATCGATGACTATAAAGAGGCTGAAGCAAATAAACTTCGGGCTTATATTAAAAATGTATATTCCTTTTATGGCTATGGACTCTGGGGAGTTTTTAGCAAAACCACAAAAGGGTTGATTGGACGTTGTGGTATCGAAAATCATATAATTGACGGAAAAGATGAAATTATGTTGTCCTATATTTTGGACAGTCACCACTGGGGCTATGGTTATGCATTGGAATGCTGTAAAGCAGTTCTTAGTTATGCGCGGGATGAACTTGGTATTGAACGCGTTGTTGCTGTCATTGACAAGAAGAATCAGCGTTCTATCAACACCGTAACCAAACTGGGTATGACCCCAGAAAAAGAAATCCTGTACCAAAATCGGGATAGTATTCTTTATGTAAAAGAAATCTGATTTGATTCCTAAACTTCAACAGGGGAATGCACTAACATTCCCCTGTTTTTTCTTATTTGAATCACTTTTTATGGATTTGGAGTATTTTTCTTATTCTTTTTATTCTTGTTGTTTGTATTATTTGTAGTATCATCCTGTGTATCCTCTTCTAAATCACCGTCTACACCATCTACTACATCATCTACTGCATCGCCAACACCATCTACCACATCTTCTGCACCCTGTTCTACATCATCCATAAGACTATCATCTGTTGCTTCTACTCCTGGTGTCAAAGTAGGCTCCATAGTTGCTTCTTCTGTCACCTCAGGACTTACAGTGGCCTGATCTGTTGCAGAATTATTATTATCATTTCCACATCCTACAAATGTCATAGCAGACAAAGCCATAACTGTTCCAAGAATTAATGCTTTCTTTCTCATATTACCTCCATTCTACATCCACGGGATGTATCACTGTATTTATTTTTCTTTAGTAGTATTTCTTACAATTTCAAAATTATACCCCTTTTTTCACATAATGCATTTTTTTACATATCTTGATTTTATAATCATATTTTTAGGAGGCAAATTCTTTGGAAAATCTTCTTACTATAAATAATCTTTCTTATTCCTATCATACGTTACACGGGGAAACAGAAGTTTTAAATCATATTCATTTTTCCATTCAGCAGGGGGAATTTGTAGCCATTGTAGGTCCCAGTGGCTGTGGCAAATCCACTCTTCTTTCCTTGATTTGCAATCTTTTAAAACCTGATGCTGGAACCATCCAATTAATGAAAGGTAAAAAAGTAGGTTACATGCTGCAAAAAGACCATCTGTTAGAATGGCGCAATACACATAAAAACATTCTATTAGGTCCTGAAATTACAAACAATCTCACTTCTGACAGTTACATCCGCATGGATTCCTTGTTAAAAAATTATGGATTAGAGGAATTCAAAAAATCAAAACCAAGCCAGCTTTCTGGCGGCATGAGACAACGCGTGGCGCTAATCCGAACCCTGATGCTGGAACCAGATCTTCTGCTTCTGGATGAGCCTTTTTCTGCATTAGATTATCAGACCCGTCTTTCTGTAGCAGATGATGTCTGGAATATTTTAAAAAAAGAAAATAAAACAGCTCTCCTGATTACTCATGATATTTCAGAAGCAATCAGCATGGCAGACCGTATTTTAGTGCTTTCCTCCCGCCCTGCCACTATCCAGAAGGAAATCACCGTAAATTTAACCTGCCCTAATAAACGGACACCGTTTTTATCACGAAGTGCACCAGAATTTAAAGATTATTTCAATCAGGTATGGAAGGAGCTTAACTAGTATGAGTAAAATCCAGGAAGAATTTATCAGAAAATCATTAAAAGAAAAAAGAAAAATTGTTTTTTTACGAATCCTTATCCTTGTTCTTTTTATCAGTCTTTGGGAAATTGCCACCCAGTTGGAATGGATGGATGCTTTTATCTTCAGTAGTCCCTCCCGTATGGTTGCAAACCTGATTACCCTGGTCAAAGACGGCATCCTTTTTTATCATATTGGAATCACACTGGGAGAAACCTTTCTCAGCTTCTTTTTGGTAATTATCTTGGGCATTTTCCTTGCCATTCTCCTATGGTGGAACCATACTTTTGCCAAGGTGCTGGAACCTTATCTGGTAGTTTTAAACAGTCTTCCCAAAACTGCACTGGCACCTGTTTTCATTGTATGGCTGGGCAATAATATGAAAACCATCATTGTTGCCGCGGTATCTGTAGCTGTATTTAGTACTGCCATCACACTTTATAACAGTTTTCAGGAAATGGAACCGGACAAAATCAAATTAATTCAAACCTTAGGTGGAACAAAACGGGATATTTTGTGCAAATTAATACTCCCCGGTAATATTCCTGCCATTATCAGTATCATGAAGGTTGATATCGGTCTGACCCTGGTAGGGGTTATTATCGGGGAGTTTCTGGCGGCCAAAGCCGGCCTGGGATATTTAATTGTTTATAGCAGTCAGGTTTTCGAATTGGATACAGTCCTGCTGTCTATTGTTATTTTATGTCTGATTTCCACCGGATTATACCTGCTCATTTCCTTAGTGGAAAAAATTTGTATCAAGCATTACCATTAAAGCTTCTAGTTTTCCGTATATTTGTTAGTCTTTTCAAAATCTTCCAGCATATCTTTGTCTGGAGCCTTTGTACAAAGACTAAATACTACAATACAGAGTAAGCTGATAAAGAAACCAACTAACAGGGAATAAATTCCAGTTGCAGCACCAAGAGTTTTTCCTGCTGCTAATGGAATGTAGTCCCAAATAATAACAGTAAGTCCACCTGACAAAACACCAGCAATGGCACCTATAAGATTAGTACGTTTCCAGAATAAAGCACAAAGTACAAGCGGACCAAATGCTGCACCTAATCCCGCCCATGCATTAGAAACCAGTCCCATAATACTGGAATTTGGATCCCAGGCAATGGCAAGCGCCAGCAAAGATACACCAACTACAGTAATACGGGTTACCTGAAGAATTTTCTTATCCTCTGCATCTGGTTTGAATAAATTCTTATAAACATCGGTAGATACCGATGATGCACAAACCAAAAGCTGGGAATCTGCGGTGGACATAATAGCTGCTAAAACACCGCAGAGGAAAATTCCTCCGATAAACGGAAGGGCAGTATCCTGAGTAAATACTTTTTCAATAATCTCAATAAATACGCTTTCAGAGCTTGCAGCACCTTCTGTTCCTAATACAGTTGGGAATAGATATGCTCTACCAATGACACCGATAAAGCATGCTGCCACTAAGGACAAGAAACACCAAATAATAGCAATTACGCTGGATTTCTTTAATTCCTTCTCGCTCTTTACCGCCATAAAGCGAACTAAGATATGAGGCATACCAAAATAACCTAAGCCCCATGCTAACTGGGATAAAATATCTACAACTCGATATGGCTTACCCCCATTGGAAAACAAACTCATATAATCATCATAACTACCTGCATATCCAGCCACCTCATTACTCTGAACAACCAGATTAGCAAAATCCCCAGCAACAAAGGCATACGCAATAATTGGAACCACCAAAAGACCAATGAGCATTAACATTCCCTGAATAAAGTCTGTTACACAAACAGCGAGGAAACCTCCCATAAAGGTGTAGGTCAAAATAACTGCAACACCGATTACCAATGCAGTACGATAATCAATGCCAAATACAGTATTGAATAACTTTCCACCAGAAGCTAATGACGATGCAGTATATACTAAAAAGAAAATTACGATAACTACAGAAGAAATCGTTAATAATACTTTTTTCTTATCGTGAAAACGATTAACAAAAAACTCTGGTAAGGTCATAGAGTTATTGGCAACGATGGTGTAACGGCGAAGTCTTTTTGAAACCAGAAGCCAATTTAAAACCGTTCCGGTAAATAAACCAATGGCAATCCAAATCTGACCGGTTCCCAAAGCATAGATAGAGCCTGGCAATCCCATCAGAAGCCATCCACTCATGTCAGAAGCCTGGGCAGATAATGCTGCCACCCAGCTATTTAAACCTCTTCCACCTAAAAAGTAATCCTCGGAGTTGTTTGTTTTCTTCATAGACCATATTCCGATTACAATCATAAAGCCTAAATAGGCAACGAAAGCAATCATAATAGCAATGATATCATTTTGTGTCATTTTTCCCTCTTTTCTGCCAGACCAATGATTCTCCTTTTGGTCTTTTGCTTTTTATGTATATTTTTCTATCTAAATTCTTAGATTCTTTCCTCTAATTCTTCGTAATTATTATGAATACCTACGTATTTGTATGCTGGACGAATAATCTTTCCTTTATTTACCAGTTCTTCGAGACGATGGGCACTCCAACCGGAAATACGGGAAATTGCAAAGAGAGGAGTAAATAATTCTCTTGGAATTCCTAACATGGTATAAACCATTCCACTGTAGAAATCTACATTGGCACAAACCGGCTTTACTACATGTCTTCTCTTCATGAGAAGCTGTGCCGAAATCTTTTCTACTCTGTCATATAAAGCAAACTCTTCTTCTTTTCCTTTTTCCTTCGCCAGTTCATAAGCAAACTGCTTTAATACAACCTCTCTTGGATCAGAAATAGTATATACCGCATGACCCATACCATAAATCAGTCCGCTTCCATCGAAAGCTTTTTTATCTAAAATCTTAGTTAAGTATGCTTCCAACTGAGCATCATCGTTATAATCACTACAATTCTCACGCAGGTCATCAAACATCTGCTGTACCTTCAGATTTGCTCCACCATGCTTTGGTCCTTTCAGAGATGCAATGGATGCAGCCACAGCAGAATAAGTATCTGTTCCCGATGATGTTACAACATGGTTCGTAAAGGTAGAATTGTTACCACCACCATGCTCTGCATGAAGTACTAATGCAGCATCCAGAACCCTTGCCTCTAATGGAGTAAATTTTCCATTTGGACGAAGCATATGTAAAATATTTTCTGCAGTAGAATACTCTGGAACTGGTGGCTTAATCACCAAGCTGTCAGAGCATCTGAAATGTCTGTATGCATGATAATTATAAACAGCAATCATTGGCAGTTTTGCAATGAGCTGCAAATTCTGACGCAATACATTTGGTACAGAAGTATCATCTGGATTAGAATCATAAGAATACAACGCCAACACACTTTTCTGAAGTCCATTCATCAAATTCTCGCTTGGAGCCTTCATAATAACGTCACGTAAAAAGTGTCCTGATAGTTCCTGTAAACTGGTAAGAATCTCTCCAAATGCCTTTAACTGCTCCTTATTTGGAAGCTGACCAAATAATAATAAATATGTAGTCTCCTCAAAAGCATAGGATTTCTTCAAATCAGAACCTACTAATTTTTCTACATCATATCCCTGATAGTATAAACGTCCATCTGCGGGCTCCTTTACTCCATCCACTACATTAAAACCAATTACGTCAGAAATCTCTGTCAGTCCAGTCAACACACCCTTTCCTGTACTATCACGTAATCCTCTTTTCACATCATATTCCTGATATAAATTCAAATCGATGGCACCAGATACCATACAATTCTCTACTAATTCATCGAACTTTGTCTCCAAAACTTCGCTAAGAGCCATCATCGATTCATTTTTTCCATGTCTCATATGAGCACACCTCCTAGTTCTTTCTTTTTTGTATACAAGTATACAGCCATTCGCCAATTTTCCCCTTTATACAACAGTTATCACTAATATACCTTAAATCCATATACAACGTCAAGACGCAAAAAAAAGCAAAATCAGCAATTTCTTATAAAGAAAAAAGGCAACGCAGATAACGTTGCCTCGAAAAACATAAAAATTTATGAAACATTCTTTGTACGATATTCCAAATGAAGTCTATCTGTCAGCAAAGCAATAAATTCCGAATTGGTTGGCTTGCCTTTTCCCGCAGAAATAGTATTTCCAAAAACTCTTTCTAATGTATCTAAATTCCCCCGGCGCCATGCCACCTCTATAGCGTGGCGTATAGTTCGTTCTACACTGCCAGAAGTTGCGTCAAATTTTTCTGCAATAGAAGGATATAAGGATTTCGTTACATATTGTAGCTTTGTCCTATCATAAAACGACATAATGATTCCTTCCCGAATGTACTGATATCCTTTAATATGTGCAGGAATTCCTATTTCCAAAAGAAGGTTGGTTACATCCATTTCAATATCTCCAGAATAGGTATACATATTCGCTGGCAGCTGCACAGCATACTTCGCAATTGTGTTGCTTTTCTTTTTAGGCTCAAAAACTACTACATCTGCAGCACCACTCAGTATATCACTCTGAAGACCTGTGGACTCCTGCATTTTTCTTCCATAAAGAATCTGCTTCATCCGCTTAATCAACATACTATTAGAAACAGGCTTCATCATATAATAATCAGCTCCCATACATAATGCCTGTTCCACTAGAGTAGTCATATGAAGTGCCGTTTCAATAATAATAACCGGCTTGTCCTTCATACCATTAATCTCCTCCAGGATACCAATTCCGTCGATTCCTGGTAAGATCATGTCTAATATCACAACATCTGGCTTTTCATTCTGAATTGCATTTAATGTTTTACTTCCATCTCCCGTTGCAAGAAATACATCAATCCCATTATCCGCCATGGCTTTCGCTTTGCTCTCCCGGTCCTGTACATTACTGTCTGCGATAATAACCCTTAATTGTGATCCTTTCATGTCGTTTCCTCCATTCTGCCTTATTTGGCAACATTCCTTTTTATTTGACATGCACAATATACTCCAAAAATATCTTCATATATGGAGTTATTGTGGAATCACCATGTATATAAAATGGAATTGAAATGGAATCCAGACTTTATTTACTGAAAATTAACCACTTTACTGGACGTATTTGTCTAACAGTGCGGTCCTGTTTTCAGCCCAACTATAGTCCAGCAAATATTCCCCTATGTAATGAGATTTTGTTTCGGCTTTCCCCTCCAATAAATCATATAAATCACAATCAAACACCTGCGTATCCACTCTTTTATTTCCTCTGGCGGACACTAGCATCTTCTCTGCTCCGTTCTCTTTTAATTCCTTAATCAAAGTTTTTACAACCTTACTGCATAAGTTCTGGGTTGCTTCATCGTTAGGTCTTTCCTCCCACAATACATTAATAATCTGCTCACTGGTAACAATACCACCACGCCGGTCGATTAAATATGCCAATAACTCCTTGGCTTTGGCACTTTTAAACATTACCGGCTTTTCATCTACAAATAAATCAAAATAACCAAAGGTTCTGGCATAAATCCTCTTTTTCTTCCGTTTCGACAAAAGCCATGCAGATTCTACTGCATACTGTAGTTCCTCCGCTGTATAGGGTTTCATAAGATATCCTGCTGCATGAAGGCGTATCGCTTCCATAGCATACTTTTCCTGACCTGAGATATAAATCAGCATAATATCTGGATTTTTCTTGCGAAGCTCATATCCCAGAAGAATTCCGTCCATTTCTGGCATCTGTATGTCCAATATTGCCAAATCAACTTCATTCCTGTTTACATACTGAATTGCTTCCAACGGACTTTGAAAAACTCCTTCAATTTCTATCCCCTGAATCTCTTCTGCTTCGTATAAAAACATTTTTAATGCCACAATTTCGTCATCAACAACAATTGTTTTCATATTAGCCTCCATATTGCCACATCACATTAAATTTAGCGGTTTCTAGCATTTTTCATTGGAATCCGGATGATTATCTTAGTCCCTTCCTCTGGTGTACTTTCCACTTGCAAGGTTCCATTTACATATTCCTTCAAACAATACCGGACACCTTCAATGGTCTGGAGCCGACAACAATCTTCCTCCCGGCTTGCCTCCTCTAAATGCACCGTTTCCATACCGACTCCACCATCATTCAACTCAATGACATAATCCTCTTTATCCTGACGGCTTTTTATTGACAATATGCCTCCTACGTCTTTTGGACAAAGTCCATAAACCACCGCATCCTGTACCAGTGGCTGTATACTCATTGGTGGCAAGTAAAAATTCTCTTCTTCTAATTCATATTCTGCTTTTATCTTATTAAAACGAGCCATCTCTATGTCCAGATAAACCCTTGCCTGTTCCATCTCCTCCCGGAAGGAAATAGCCTCCTGCGCCTCCAGAACATTGAAATTGTACCTCAAATATTTCGAAAAACTATCAATTAAACTACAGGCCTGTTTCGAATCAATAATAGTATTGCATTTTATCGTATTCAGAGTATTAAAAATAAAATGCTGGTTTAATTGCTTTTTCTTTAACTCTTCCTGTATTTTTTCTATTGTTTCCATACTTTCCCCCATTTTATAGCTCTGTTACAACTTTTCGCACTTCATTCAAAAACATTCTTTCATATTCGCTCATATGATATCCTTTCGGATAAACATATAAATCTTTCATAATTCTCCGATAATCGGAACACGGCTTCTGAAACAAATTGTACCGCTCTAATATAGGCTTCGGAATCGGTGAAACCCACATGAATGTATTCTTCTCGTCTGCCAGCAGGTCAAACTGGCTTCCTCTTTCATACACATAAATACAACGTTCTACACTGCGCTCCTGATTTGGTGTCATATCATGATGCACCAGAGATGGAATCGCGGTATCGCCATGAAGAATTTCAATACATTTTTCCAAATCACTGTATTGAATCACTTCTTTTTTAGATAAAGGATTGTCCTGTGACATAATAAAAACATATTCAAACTCCAGCAATGGTTCATAGGTCAGTCCTTCCAGCTGTAGCATAGACAAAAAGTATTTTTCATACCGTACATCATACCGGATAATTCCACTGGAATACCTCTGCTCTACAATATCATTAATAGTATCGATTGAATTCGTTTCATTAAAGTAAATCTCTATTTTCCTTCCATCATCTACCTGATGCATAAAACGGGTAAAACCATGAGTGATATAGCTGGCCCTTGGTGCAGCAACACTTAACTCTACCTTATTATCTGTATGCTCCTGGGTAAAATTCTCCAGTTCCTCAAACTGCTCCATAGCCAGACGCGCCTTATTCAGAAATTCCTTTCCACGCTTGGTAGGCACCATTCCTTTATTTTTCCGTACAAAAAGGTTAAATCCGATTCGCTGTTCCAAATCTTTAATCATTTTACTTAAATTGGGCTGGCTCACAGAAAGCCGTTTGGCTGCATTTGTAACTGAACCACAACGTTCTATCTCCAGCGCATATTTCAGACTTGTTAAATTCAATACGAACCCCTCCCTTATGGCTTTTTTTCAATCTTATCCCCTTGGAATTTCCTTGTCAACCAAAGAGGATGTGTTTTTTAGGCACATCCATTCTCATTATAGACAATTTTTTGACAAAAAATTAAGTTTTCTTGCCCACCATCCCTTGACTAACTTGTAAAAATAGGAAATACTATAGAAAGAATAAAAAAAGAAAGGAACTTATTTCTTATGGAACTGATTCACTTAAAACAAATATTCAAAAATCCCCAGGATTATCTCGACAAAGAAGTCACTGTCTGCGGCTGGATTCGCAGCGTTCGTGATTCCAAAGCATTTGGATTTATCGTAATTAATGATGGTACTTTTTTTGAACCTTTACAGGTTGTATATAATGATACTTTAGAGAATATAGCAGATATCCGTAAACTTAATGTTGGTGCAGCCTTAATTGTTACCGGTACTCTTGTTGCAACCCCTCAGGCTAAGCAGCCTTTTGAGATTCAGGCAGCAAAGGTAGAAATCGAAGGAGCATCCACACCAGATTATCCTTTACAGAAAAAACGTCACAGCTTTGAGTATTTACGTACTATTTCCCATTTAAGACCACGTACCAATACCTTCCAGGCTGTTTTCCGCGTACGTTCTCTTATTGCGTATGCAATTCATCAGTTTTTCCAGGAGCGGGATTTTGTATATGTTCATACTCCATTGATTACCGCAAATGACTGTGAGGGTGCTGGAGAAATGTTCCGTGTAACCACATTGGACATGGACAATCTTCCAAAGAATCCTGACGGCAGCATTAACTATTCTGAAGATTTCTTTGGCAAGGAGACAAGCCTTACAGTAAGCGGCCAGTTAAATGGTGAGACTTATGCTATGGCATTCCGCAATATTTATACCTTCGGACCTACCTTCCGTGCAGAGAATTCTAACACTACCCGCCATGCCGCAGAGTTCTGGATGATTGAGCCGGAAATTGCATTTGCTGATTTAGATGACGATATGATGCTGGCAGAGAGCATGATGAAGTATATCATTAATTTTGTATTAGAGCATGCTCCAGAAGAGATGAACTTCTTCAACAGCTTTGTAGATAAGGGACTTTTAGACCGTCTTCATAATGTAGTAGACAATGATTTTGCCCGTGTAACTTACACAGAAGCTATCGAGCTTTTGAAGGAGCATAACGATGAATTCACTTACAAGGCAGAATGGGGATGTGACCTTCAGACAGAACATGAGCGTTATCTGACAGAGGTTATTTTCAAACGCCCTGTATTTGTAACCGATTATCCAAAGGATATTAAGGCATTCTATATGAAACTTAACGACGATGGAAAGACAGTTGCTGCTATGGACTGTTTAGTTCCTGGTATTGGTGAGATTATCGGTGGAAGTCAGCGTGAAGAGAACTACGATGTTCTTTTAGAGCGTATGAAAGAGCTTGGGCTGGACCCAGAAAGTTATGATTTCTACTTAGATTTACGTAAATATGGTACTGCACGCCATGCTGGCTTCGGTCTTGGATTTGAGCGTTGCGTAATGTACCTAACCGGAATGGCAAACATTCGTGACGTACTTCCATTCCCTCGTACTGTAGGAAATTGTGATTTATAAAATTGATTTTGGCTATTGCTACTTTGTTGGTGACGAATACCACCAAACTACTCCATCCTATGAGGAGGAAAAATATTTTAATAGTGATACCAATAAACAGCAGAAAATGCCCTTTGTTTTCCACATGAGTGGCGTTTGATTTCGCTGGTGTTTAGAGTGTAGTTGATTGTTTTAGCAAGCAACTATGCTCTTATGCACCACTGCGTAACTCAACCCGAGCCGAAAGGCGTCCACGAATTGGAAAACAAAGGGCATTTTCTGCGTCAAGTAACACTATTTTTCTTCCACATACAACACACTTTCGATAATGTACCGTGGTCTTTGCTTTACTTCCATATAGATTTTTCCTACGTATTCTCCGATAACCCCAAGAGCCAGCAGCTGTAAGCCACCAATTCCCCAGACAGACAGTACAATGGTTGTCCAACCGGCTACGGTTTTACCAAAAAGCCAGATAACAAAGAAATAAATCAATAATAACACACTGATAGAGAACAAAAACAATCCTAATGAAGTGATAATACGAATTGGCTTCACACTACAGGAGGTAATTCCATCAATGGCAAATGCCAGCATTTTCTTTAATGGATACTTGGACTCTCCTGCAAAACGTTCATGTCTCTCATAGTAAACTACATCGGTTTCGTACCCAATCATAGGCACCAGACCACGAAGGAATAGGTTGACTTCCCTAAATTCAGCCAAGCCTTCCAGTGCCCGCTTACTCATCAGACGATAATCAGCATGATCTTCTAAGGTATCTGCTCCCATTATTTTCATTAATTTATAAAAGGCATGAGCTGTTCCTCTCTTAAAGACAGTATCCGTAGCACGTGTAGAACGTACACCATATACAATATCTTTCCCTTCTGCAAATTTATCAATGAACTGTTCAATCACACCAATATCATCCTGTAAATCTGCATCCAGAGAAATTGCTGCATCCGCATAATCCTTTGCAGTCATTAACCCTGCCAACAAAGCATTCTGATGCCCACGGTTGTGAGCCAGATTGATACCTACATAAATGGAATCTTCTGCATGAAGCTGCGAAATTATATTCCAGGTAGTATCCTTGGAACCATCGTTCACAAAAGCAATGCGGCTTTCTTTAGAAATCTTTCCTTTTTCCATTAAACCCTGCATAATTATCTTTAACTGCTTCGATGTCTCCGGCAATACTTCCTGTTCATTGTAACATGGAATCACCAGCCATATTGTTTTCATCATTCTTGTTCTCCTATCCTGTTCGATATAATATCTATGACATCATACTGCCAAGAACGGTATTTACCAACTTTCCGTCTGCCTTTCCTTTGACCTTAGGCATAAGAACCTTCATAATCTTTCCCTTATCCTGTGGAGTTGGATTTGTAATTTCTAATTCTGACAAAACACCTTCAATAACAGTCTTAATCTCTGCCTCATCCATCATTTTTGGTGCATATTCCTCTAATACCTTAATGGTAAATTCACACTCTTCGATAATATCTGTACGATCCGCAGGTGTTAAGGAAAGAGTTTCCTTTGTCTGCTTAATCTGTTTTAATATAATAGCATATTCTTCTTCCTCTGTTAAGTCTTCCCTTTTATCAATCTGTGCATTCTTCAATCCGGTCAACAAAAGCGATAATACATCTTTACGCTGTTTATCCCTTGCCTTCATAGCTGCTACCATTTCACCGCGGATAAATTCAATCTTTGACATTTTTATTACCTCCATTCTATTTAATAAATTGAAAACATGCCTGTACCCTATGTACAGGCATGTTTTATTTTAGATTTTCATCTTAAATAAAAAGCAATATAATTATTTAATACGCTTTAATGTATAAGAACCACTATAAGTTTCGTATGTTTTAGTTACCTTGAGGTAGTAGGTTCCTTTGCTCCATTTTCCTTTTGAACCAAAAGCACCAGTACCATTCTGAAGATAAGTAGTATTATTAATCATAATCTGTCTCTTATTTGCTGGGATTACTTCTACCTTTAAGGAATCTGTACAATATGCTGTATATTTAACTTTTACTTTACTCTTCTTATTTAATTTAATCTTATACCAATCTGCTTTTCCAGTACCCTCTGATAATGCAATCATACCAGATACAGACTTCTTATTCTTAAGAAGCTTTGCTTTTTTCTTAGAACTTCCACTCTTATCTGTTACCTTTGCAACTGTAGCTTTAATCTGATATGGATTGCTTTCGTTCGTTGATACATAATAGCTTCCCTTTTTCAAAGCATAACATGCAAAATACTGATTTGAAGATGATAAATATGGCTCAGCCAATGTCATTTTGTCCTTATCAGAAATTGCCAGGCTAAGTCCCTGTGTAGTTGCATCATAGCTGGAAATAGAAGCTCCTGATAATGTCACCAAACTATCTGAATCTAACACAAGTGTATGATAGTTCACAGTATTATAATCGTCCGTCCAAATCAACTGATAGCTGTCAGTAAGAGCAACTTCACCACCATTGTATGCAAGAGCGCCTACTGCAATTGTTGCAGCACTTTCTGCTGGAACACTGCTCCAACTAATCTTTAAGTAATATGTAGCTGGTGTTGTAATAGTATACGTATGGGAATCTGTCGGAGAAAGATAAGACATATAAACCGATGTCCCAACCTTCATAGTACAAGCAGCATCACTATACAAATTGATATCTACACTTTTTGTTAAAGCACTAGCAGCAAAAGCAAGGGATAATACACCCTTTTTTTCCATTGGAATCTGCACAATCTGTGCAAGAGAATCTGTTGTATCCAATGTACTTCCAGTGGAACCCGGAAGGGTAACTGTAGTAGTTGCCTGCGTTGGATTGCCATAAAGATCTGTTACCATTGTTGGAACTAATGTAGTAGCTACTGTAGCTGCCTTTGTTATCGTCCCTGTTCCTGCTATCATACCAACAACTAAAGCACATGCGGTAATGGCAGAGACTAATTTCTTTGTAATCTTGTTCATTACATCCTCCTTCTACATAAGCTTTCTTATGTATGCATATAATTTTTCGTATCAAATCAATATTATCAGATTTCTTTCTATTTGAAAATACCTTTTAATAAAATTAAAATGCCAGTTAATTTTTTTTAAAGAAAAAAAGCCGTAAAACCAATTTCTTAGTTCTACGACCTTATTAACAGGGCTACAAGGATTCGAACCTTGAAATGCTGGAGTCAGAGTCCAGTGCCTTACCATTTGGCGATAGCCCTATATCTTGTGCTTGCAAGGTGTTTCCCTCACAAGCCTTGATTAGTATATAATACTTTTTTTATTTTTGCAAGTACTTTTTTCAATTTTTTTCAAAAAAATTTATTAAAGCAAAAAAAACTACTGTAAATCCTTTATTTCTGCAATAATTTTTTCAATCAAATGAATACGCTGAAATGGTGTAATCAGATAAAATCCATCTACATAGTCTGCAATTTCCTTTGCAATGGCAGTTACAATCCGAAGAGCCAAAGCCTCTCCTTCCGCCCGGTCTTTGCCCTGGTACATTTCAATAATCCGTGGGTCCACATTAATGCCAGCGATTTCATGCTCCATAAAACAAGCATTCCGATAACTCACCACAGGAATCAATCCTCCCAGTATCTTTACCGGAAGTTCCTGCCTTGCACATTTCAAATTCTCTAATCCTTGTTTGGTCATTACCGGCTGGGAAAATAATACGTTTACTCCATTTTCAATTTTCTTTCTTGCATGAGCCAGCTGACTTTCAAAATTAAGTGCATTAATATTTAACGCACCGCATACGAGAAATGGATTTTCAGTAAATGTCGTTTCATTAAAGGTATTAATATGTCTTGCCAATACCGCAGAATTATAACTAAATACGGTTTTAACCTCCTGGCGTTGAGCCACCGGAACCGGGTCTCCTGTTACTGTCAGCACATTATTGACACCTTCTACATTCAGCCCAAGTAATAATGCCTTTGTAGCATTAATATTACGATCCCGGCAGGTCATATGAGGAATAGCCGTCATTTTTAATTCCCTGCTCACCTTGCTGGCAAGAATACTGCTGTCAATCCGCGCCTTGGCAATTGGACAATCTGCAATATCAATTGCATCGGCTCCTGCCTTCTTATACCGGGCGGCTCCTTCCATAAATACATCTATTTCCGGAGTCACCGGTGGATCTAATTCCACTACAATTACCTTTTCTCCCTGATTCAACTTTGCTGCAAAATCATTTTTTGCATTTTCCATTGCCATCTGGCTACCACATAGCAAAGTCTCCGACTGCTGGGAATGGGACAGGCTTCGCTCCCAAGGAATTCTTACTTCAATCTGCTCCTGCTCGAGCTTTTCAGCAATCTGCTGGATATAGGATGGTTCTGTACCACAACACCCTCCTACAATAGAAACTCCTTCCTTGAAAAATTCAAAGGTTTCGTTTCCATAATAAATATGATTGTTTTCGTAAAAGGTTCGGTTTGATACCACTGTAGGATATCCCGCATTTGGCATAACAGAAAGGTGTTTACTACAATGCTGTACATCCAGCTTTTTCAACATGTCCAGCAAATGCTTTGGTCCCGAAATACAGTTAAAACCAATAGCATCCACCGATTCCATCTTTTGAAGCTGGTAAAACAGACTTCTTCCATAATATCCGCCCTGAGTAAATCCTTCTGGAGATACACCAAAGGACACTAGAACAAAAGCTTCTGGCTTCTTTTCTTTTATATAAGAAGTAATTCCTTCCATATAATCCATACTTCCCAAGGTTTCAAAGATAAAGTGTGTTGCACCAAACTCTAAAAACCAGTCTACAATCTCCTGATAAATCCCCGCTCCATCTTCTTCACCTGAAATAGAAAGAGGACCAATATCAGCAAATACATAGTGTTTTTGCAGCTCATCATCTGCATCTCCCCATTCAGATACAGAATCTTCAAAAGCTACAGCCTCCTCATACGCAATTTTCCATCCCTGAAAAACCATTTGCCGGACGGTTTCCTTTGGCTGTGATAACAGATATTCACAGATTCCAAAGGTATTGGTTTTAATGGCAATAGCACCAGCCTCCAAGTATTCTCTATGTACCTTGCGAACCCATTCTGGATGAGTCAGATTCAGCATTTCACACCCCTGTTCCATTTCCAGCGGATGTTTTTTGCTAAGATAGGTTCCCATAGCCCCATCAAAGAGCAATGGTCTTTCTTTTAGATAATCCTGTAATCTCATATGTCATTCCTTTTCCTTCTATAATTAGACATTCTTTTTCACACTATACCCCTAACAGTTCTTTTCCCTTTTGAATCAAGAAGAAAAATAAAAATGCTGCCAGATTCACCAACACAACACTGGCTCCTGCCGGTGTGGAAAAAGTATAGGATGCAACCATTCCAATGCAAAAACATACTACAGCTAAAATCCCAGAAGAAATCACTACTGCACGAAAGCTTTTAAATACACGCATGGATGTCAATGCAGGAAAAATCACCAGACTGGAAATCAACATTGCCCCCATCATCTGCATTCCTAACACAATGGTTACTGCTGTCAAAATGGCAATCATGGTATTAAAGAAATTAACTCTTACTCCAGTCGCCTTAGAAAAGCTTTCATCAAAGGTAACTGCAAAAATATTGTGATAGCAAAAAACAAATAACAACAGTACCACAATAGATAAAATTACGCTTAACACCACATCTTCCTGACTCATGGCAAGAATACTTCCAAACATATAACTGCAGACATCCGTAGTCATACCAGTGGTCAGAGCAGTCACCGACACACCGATGGCCAGAGCTGACGCTGACATAGCTGCAATCGCTGCATCGCTTTTCATCATACCATTTTCTGTCATCCGAAGCAAAAAGAAAGCAGCAAGCACTACCACAGGAATAGATAGTTTCAAAGGAGCCACTCCACAGGCAACAGCAATGGATAACGCACCATAAGAAACATGGGATAATCCATCACCAATCATGGAATACTGTTTTAAAACCAGACTGACACCCAGAAGCGCTGCACACAAAGAGACTAAAATCCCTACAATAAACGCTCTTACCATAAAAGGGTATGATAACATTTGCATTAATATATCCATCTCAATAACTCCTCAACTTCTACTTTTTAAATATAGCTGCATATTCTGAATCCATATATTCTTCGGTAGTACCAAAGAAATAACCGCTATCATTAATATGAAGCAGCTTATCTGCATACTTAATGGCATTCTGCAAATCATGGGTAACCATAATAATGGTCATTCCCTCCTGGTTCAATTTCTGCAGACTGTCATAAAGTGTCTGTGCCGCTACGGGATCAAGACCTGTCACCGGCTCATCCAGCACCAGAATCTTATCTGCCGCACAAAGAGCTCTTGCTAAAAGCACCCTCTGCTGCTGACCTCCTGAAAGCTCTCCATAACATTTCTGCTTAATATCCAGAACTCCCAGACGCTCTAAATTCTTCTTCGCTTCCTTCTTCTCCTGTCGGGTATAAAATGGACGAAAATGCATATCACTTAAAAAACCAGAAAGCACTACTTCCATTACACTAACCGGGAAATGTCTTTGAACCTGAGTCTGCTGTGGCAGATATCCAATGGCTCCTTTCTTTAAATCAGGGCTGATTTCAATCTTTCCACTCACCGGTTTAATCAGACCTAATAAGGATTTAATCAGCGTACTTTTTCCTGAGCCATTCTCTCCTACAACACAAATATATTCCCCCTGTGCTGCCTGAAAATCGAAATGTTCAATTACTGCTTTATTTTCATAGCCAAGACCTGCGTCCTGACAGGAAATCAACAATTCCTTTTCCATAGATACCTCATTTCTGCATCACTTCGCATTATGAATTTGAAAACTCTTTTCATTTTACAGACTGGCATGGCATTTGTCAAGAAACCAAAAAGCCCTACGCAAATCAGCCGAAATATGGTATCATGGAAAATAGATTATTTTTTATCAAAATGAAAAACAAAAAATCAATGAAGCAGCCATGAGTAACATCAATACATTTTCATTGATTTAGCAGAAACGAGGCTTATTATGTCAAAAGATTATAAGAGTTTTTTAGTAAAACACCAGAAGCAGATTGTATGGGCTTTATTTGGAATTTTTATGTTTATTGGAGTGTTCGCACGGATATGGCAGTTCGGCGTTGTCCCAGGTGATATTAATCAAGATGAAGCTTTTGCCGGATATGAGGCATATTCTCTTCTTCATTACGGAAAGGATTCCCATGGTTATACCTTCCCTGTTTATCTTACTACCTGGGGAAGTGGAATGAGCGTATTAGACTCGCTCCTTATGATTCCGTTTATTGCTATCTTCGGATTAAAAACCTGGGTGATCCGATTACCTCAGGTGATTGTGGCATGCCTGACGCTTTGGGTGGTTTATCTGATTATAAAGGAAGTTATCGATGAAAAAGCGGCTCTGATATGCTTATTTTTCACTGCTATTGCTCCATGGCATATCTTTATGGCGCGTTGGGGGATGGACGCCAATCTGGCTCCCGGCTTTCTTCTCTTCGGACTATACTTCTTTATCCGAGGATTAAGGCAAGCAAAATTCTTCCTATTATCTGCTTTGATGTATGGATTATCTCTTTACTGCTATGCTACCATTTGGCCATTTGTTCCTTTCATTTTGCTATTACAATTTATTTATTGTGTAATATATAAAAAAATATCTTTTCAAAAAGAAACCATTCTTTCGGTGGTATTACTTTTTTTCATGGCATTACCACTACTTCTGTTCCTTTTGGTGAATAATGGATATATAGGCGAAATCCGCCTTCCTTTTATGTCGATTCCAAAATTGGTATACATGCGGGACAGCGAGATTTCCTTCTCCCATATTCCAGAAAATTTTCAAAATCTTTGGAATATTATTACCAGCCAGACTGATGGACTTCCTTGGAATTCCACAGAACGTTTTGGTCTGTTTTATCAAATCTCGCTTCCATTTTTCTTTTTGGGATTATTTTATTATATAAAGAAAATGGTGGTAGGATTTCAAACAAAAGAATTTCATCTGGATATTTTTATGATAATACAGTTTTTAGCCGGATTTTTCCTAGGACTTTTAATCAATGTAAATATTAACCGTGTAAATAGCCTGTGGCTTCCAATGATTATCATTACTGCTACTGGTATCTGGTACCTTTGCAAACTCATTAGTATGAAACTGCTTATTGTGCCTTTGATTGTTTATTCTGTTATGTTTATTCAATTTGAGCAGTACTATTTCACTGATTATAAAGAAGAAATCGCTGGTTATTTCTGTGAAGGTTTGGAGGATGCCATGGAAGAAGCCACCTCCCACGAGGGAACCATCTATGTCACCTCTTCTGCTAACTATGCACGAATTATGTTTTATAGTAAACAGAATGTGGATGAATATATCTCCACCGTACAGTACACCAATTATCCAAGTGCTTTTCTAGATGTCAGCAGTTTTGGACGGTTCCAGTTTAATTTTGATTTAAACGCACTGGACCCTGCAGGAATTTATCTGGTAGACTCCTCGGTAAACCCAGCTTACTTCACCAATGCGGGATATACCACGAAATCCTTCAGATACTATACAGTGGCATGGATGCAGTAAAATGAATAACTCCTTTCAAACCAGAGATACTAACATAAGAAATCTCGATTTGAAAGGAGTTTTTTATGGATAAAAAAGATAGTCAGTTTATGGCAGCTCTGGCGGTTAGTGCTTTGGACGATGTCCCAACACCAGCCAGCAATGCAAAGAATGTAGTGGCACTTCTAAATGAAGAGGAACATCTTGGCGAGGGAGTTTTGGCACGATCTTCCAAAGAAGAAAAAAAAGCAGTTGACTAATTCAATTCCAACTCCACCGGACAATGATCAGAACCCATAATATCTGTATGGATAGCGGCTCCCTTTAACCTGTCTTTCAAGGACTCCGAGGTCAGAAAATAGTCAATACGCCATCCGGCATTTTTCGCTCTTGCCGAAAAACGGTAAGACCACCAGGAATAGATTTCCGTCTGGTCAGGATAAAAATGCCGGAAGGTATCAATAAAGCCTGCTTCTAACAGTTCTGTAAACTTTCCTCTCTCTTCATCCGTAAATCCTGCGTTTTTCCGGTTAGTCTTTGGATTCTTTAAGTCAATTTCTTTGTGAGCTACGTTCATGTCACCACAAACTATCACAGGCTTTGTCTCTTCCAGTTTCTTCAAATATCCACGGAAGGCATCCTCCCATTCCATACGGTAATCCAAACGTTTTAATTCATTCTGGGAATTGGGAGTGTATACTGTGACAAAATAAAAGTCATCCATCTCCAATGTAATCACTCGTCCTTCCTTGTCATGCTCCTCAATCCCTAATCCATAGGAAACAGAAAGTGGCTTTTTCTTGGTGAAAACTGCGGTACCGGAGTATCCTTTTTTCACTGCATAGTTCCAGTACTGATAATAGCCTGGAGTATCCAATTCAATCTGTCCTTCCTGCAATTTACTTTCCTGAATACAGAAAATATCGGCATCTGCTTCCTTGAAATAATCCATAAATCCTTTCGTTACACAGGCACGAATGCCGTTTACATTCCATGATATCAGTTTCATCTTTCCACCTCTTTTTTTGCATTAATTCTAGATTAAAGCTGTCAATAATTCCTTTTCTTTCTTATTGTAACACACTTCAATATAAAACACGAAAATCATTTTACATCTGACGATAATTTTCTAAAATATGATTATACATCATTCTTACCGCCGGCGCCATAAATTCTGGATTTAATGTTGCGATTCCTATTATACGATACGCATCCGGCTTCACCGGATAGCAATCCACTTCATACGGAATATCCTTCATTACCATCTCTGGCATCAGACAAATTCCAAAACCATTGGCTACCATAGCTATCGTGGCCAAATCGTCTACCACATGGTAATTAGACTGGACACTTAGAGAATTTTCCTTTAAAAAGTTCTGAATATCCGCATCCGTACTTTCTCGCTGGGTTACAAACTGATGATTTCTCATTTCATCAATTTCCATATAAGCAGTATCTTTTTTCTTCACAGTTCCTTTTGGCACCACGCAAAGCAACGGGTCTTTATACAGTGGCTGAATCGGAATATCACCGGCACTGGATACCGATAGGAATCCCAAGTCCACAATACCATTCTTAATCCAGTATACCACATCATCATAGGTTCCCTGAAATACTTCGATACAGATTTCCGGATATTCCTCCTGAAAGGAATGCATAATGTCTGGAAGCCAATTGGTACACACACTTGAAAAACAGCCTATCTTTATCTTTCCCTGTTTCAAGCCGTTAAATTCTGCAATCGCCTGCTGAAGACTCTCATCACTATTTAGCACTGCATTGACATAGGGCAATAAATGCTCCCCATAGTTGGTCAATGTCACTCCATTTTTACTGCGGTTTAATACCGAAAATCCAAGTTCTCCTTCCATAGAAGAAATAGCATGGCTGATAGCAGACGGCGTCAGCCCTAGTATATCTGCTGCTTTGCGAAAGCTACCCTGCTCGGCTACTGTTTTAAATACCTGATAGGTTAGTAAGGTCATAAAGCCTCCTTTCATGTGTTATATCCTGACTTAATATCATTATTTATTCACATCATAATCCTTTTCTACACTATACGATTCTTGAATTTATATATAAAGCATGTGCTGTCCACCACAACTTTAATTTAATCCAACTCAAAATAGCTAACAAATCACAGGATACTATACACAGCAAAACAAGGTCTATGATATTTCTTTTAAAGCGGCGTTTGGTCTAGCTGGTGTTTAGACGTATCAAGCACATTGTGCGAAGATAGCGTCTTAGGCACCATTGCCAAGACCAATTCGAGCCGAGAGGCGCCCGCGTAAAAGAAATATCATAGACCTTGTTTTGCGTCACTTTCCCACTATTAATATTATTATAAAGATTATATTATCTTGCACATTTATACTGCAAATCTTCCCAACGTCTGTCTACTTCCGCCTGGAACTGCACAAGCAAATCTTCATTTCCTTTCTTGAACAGGTGTTTAAAGCGTCCCTGTTCCTTCAGGAAATCTTCAATTGGAAGCTTCTTCTTTGGCTCATAGGACAAGGTCCACTTACCATTTTCCACTTCAAATAATGGCCAGTAGCAGGTTTCTACTGCCAGCTTACAAATCTTCATAATCTCTGCAGTGTCATATCTCCACCCACGAGGACAAGGCGTCATTACATTCAGGAAACAAGCTCCTTCTGTGTAAATCGCCTTTTCTGCCTTTCGGTGCAAATCCTTAAAATCATTGGTAAATGTAGTCTGTGCTACATAAGGTACATCATGGTCTGCAATAATACTTGACAGATCCTTTCTATTCTGCAGCTTACCAGCAGACTTCTTACCAACTGGTGTGGTTGTAGTATCTGCATACATTGGTGTTGCGGAAGAACGCTGGATACCGGTGTTCATGTAAGCACCATTGTCATAACAGACATACACCATATCATGGTTTCTTTCCATGGCTCCAGATAAAGACTGGAAACCGATGTCATAAGTACCACCATCACCACCAAAGGTAATAAACTTATAATTTACATCCTCTGGCAATTTGCCACGCTTTTTCAAAGCCTTGTATGCAGTCTCAACACCACTTAAGGTAGCTCCTGCATTTTCAAACGCATTGTGGATATAACTATCCTCCCATGCAGTATATGGATACATGAAAGAAGATACCTCCAGACAGCCAGTGGCATTACCAATAACTGCCTGGTCTCCTTCATGAAGGGCACGAAGTACGGCACGAACTGCAATAGTAGCACCACAGCCGGCACACATACGATGTCCGGGAGCCAGACGCTCCGGTTTATTCATCATGGTTTTTAAACTATAATCGCTCATTTTAACCTTAGCCTCTCATTCATTCTATCTATTTCCGTAAACGGATATACTGATACTGCTCTACTTCTTTTCCGTCTACAATCATTTCTTCCAGTTCTGTGAATACATTCACTGCATCACCTACCGTAAAGTCACGGCCTGCCAGTCCGTAAATGTAGTTCACAGCTTCAATCATTACCTTATTTCTAAATAAAGCGGCTGTCACTTCACTTCCCAAAGGACCACCATTGCCGTTGTAGCTTTCACAGCGATCCAGGATAGCTACTGCCTTGCAATTCTTCAAAGCCTCTGCGATTTCCTTCGCTGGAAATGGACGGAAGAGACGAAGCTTCAATACGCCAACCTTCTTGCCCTGCTCCCGCAAGTCATCCACTGCCTGCTTTGCAGTACCTGCCGCAGAACCCATAATCAAAATGATATAATCTGCATCCTTCGTTTTATATTCCTCAAAGAAGTCAAAGCCTCTGCCGGAAAGTTCTTTAAACTTCGCAGCCACTTCCTTTACTACTTCCTTGGAATTCTCTAATGCAATTTCCTGATTCTTTCTTGCTTCCATCGCATAGTTGGAGATAGAGTATGGTCCCAATGCCATTGGCTTACCAGGATTCAGTAAGAATTCCTCCGGTTCATACTCGCCAACAAAATCCTTTACCAACTGATCTTCCAAAAGTTCAATATTCTCTACTGCATGGCTGGTAATAAAACCATCCTGACAAATCATTACCGGAAGATGTACTCTTGCATCCTCTGCAATCGGATAAGCCTGAATGAAGTTATCGTAAGCTTCCTGATTATTCTCTGCATAAATCTGAATCCAACCAGTATCTCTGGCACCCATACCATCTGTATGGTCACAATTGATATTGATTGGACCGGAAAGGGTACGATTTACCAATGCCAGCACCAAAGGCATACGATTGGATGCTGCCAGTAAAAGCTCTTCCCACATCAATGCCAGACCTGCGGAAGAAGTAGCTGTCAAGCTTCTGGCACCAGCTGCCTGTGCGCCAATGGTAGCACTCATGGAAGAATGTTCACTTTCCACAGGGATAAACTCCGTATCCATCTCTCCATTTGCAATATAAGTAGAAACCATCTGTGGAATCTCTGTAGAAGGGGTGATTGGAAATGCCGGCATAACATCCGGATTAATCTGACGGATTGCATATGCCACCGCTTCATTTCCTGACATACGTTCTTTAATTGCCATTATTTATTACCCTCCTTCATTGTAATCGCACCGAAAGGACAGACGCTGGCACAAATGCCACAGCCCTTACAATGGTCATAATCAAATTCGCCTCGTTTTCCATCCACTACCGGAATACTAACGTCCGGACAGACAGGTGCACAAAGCAGGCACTGTTTGCATAAATCTGCATGAAATACTGGTGTATTTGTTCTCCACTCCCCTGTGTTAAACAGTTTGGAGGTTCCACCAGCAAATACCATCAAGCCCTCAGTCAGATCCTGATGAGGAGTCTTTTCATTGATTTTGGTAATATCTGTTCTCATGATATGTATCTCCAGTCATTTTATAATTTGGGCAATTTGTCACCATAATAAAAGCAAAATCAACATTTTGTTTTTTGATTATTTCCGACAATCTCTTACCCATAACAAAGGGCAAAACCCACGTTTTGCCCTGCAAGAATTGCTTTGCAATTCTTGTCAATATCTTTTTTCACTTTGGCAATTTTTCACCCATGACAAAGGCAACGCGATGGGCGTTGCCGTTATAATTTGCAACTATCTTAAATCTGATTTTAATTACGCAGTGAGGTCATTTTCTTCCAACGCATCCTCTACCACATCAAAGGCACGCTCTAATGCCTGCATGTTTCCGTCGATTACTTCCGGCTTCTTAGCAAACTTATGCTCATAAGAAGCTCTCATCTCATGGATAAACTTCTCTCTTGGCATAATACCACTTACTGCAACTGTAGCCGCCAGCATAGGTGAATTAGGGAAGTTCTTTCCTAAAGTCTCTACAGAAATCTTTCTGGCATCTACGGTAAACACCTGTCCTTCATAGCCTTTCAGATGCTCTTCTACTTCCTCTCTGGACTTTGCTGTATTAATAATGATAGCACCAGTCTTCTTTAAACCAGCAGTAACATCTACAGAATCTAACAAAGTCTCATCCACAACTACTACATAATCTGGATGATATATATTAGAATGAACGCGAATCTTATCGGCACTGATACGATTATAAGCAGTAATTGGAGCACCCATACGCTCTGGACCGTACTCTGGGAATCCCTGTACATTCTGACCAGTCTTAAACGCTACGTCAGCCAGCAATAAAGCTGCTGTCTTTGCACCCTGACCACCACGACCATGCCATCTGATTTCAATTCCGTTTTTCATGATAATAACCTTTCCTTTCACTTCTCTATAACAAAAATAGTAGTGCTGAACGAAATTCATCTCACGATTTGAATCCATTCAACACTACTTATTATATCCTCTTTACTGAAAAAGTAAAGCGAAATGTGTACATCTTTTCATTTTTAAAGTGAATATTTTTCACTACGGAAACTATGATATATTTTTTTACAATCTATCCTAATAAAAATATTTATCTCCTAACTCACTTTCAAAAGCATTGACTTCCCGAAATTTTATCACTGGTATATCAATGCACCATCCGCAAAAACTCCTTCTAGTAGCCTAACGCCCCTTCCAGCGATTCATCATTCTCAATCCAGCCTGTCACCATAATCTCCCGATACTCATCCTCAGTATCCCGAACAATCACCTTTTCAATACCTGCATTGATAATCATTCGTTTACACATAGAACAGCTATTGGAATGCTTAATATACTCTCCCGTAGAAACCTCTCTTCCGGATAGATATATGGTACTTCCAATCATTTTTTCCCGTTCTGCACTGATAATAGCATTGGCTTCTGCATGAACACTACGGCAAAGCTCATAACGCTCGCCTCTTGGAATATCCATTTTCTGACGGATACAATACCCCAAATCACTGCAGTTCTTTCTTCCTCTTGGAGCTCCCACATATCCAGTGGAAATCACCTCATCATTCTTTACAATGACTGCACCATAGTTTCTGCGCAGACAAGTTCCTCTTTTGGACACCACATCTGCCAAATCTAAATAATAATTGGTTTTATCTCTTCTAAGCATTTATCTTACCGCCTTTCATTAAGACCTTTCTTATTTCAAACATTTTTCTAATGATACAATATAATACCAAAAAGGGCAACGTCAGCACGTTGCCCTACAAGAATTTCTATTTTGTAACAATATCCAGCACCTTAAAATCCAGTACTTCAATTGCTTTTTTCACATCCTCTGGATTTACCGGCTGGCTATATTCCACTACTGCCAGCTTCTTGCGAAGATTTACCTTACAAACCACACCTTCCCTGCGATTGATTTTTCTCTCAATACTGTTTCTGCAGTTTTCACAATGCATGCCTTCAATTTTCACTTCCAGTTCACCAATCTTTGGTGCATCTAGTTCCTTTTTCTCACGAATAGTACCACCGCCACCGCTGCAACATGCACCTTTCCGCTTTCGATTTATATTAGATGCTATCGCCACTCCCAAAATCACCACAATGATAACAAGCACAACAAAATTTTCCACCTTGTCATCCTCCTTACGCCTGAGTTGCCTGCTGTAAAATCTCGTTTAATGCATTTCCGCTGCTGGTATGACATCTTACAATGTCGGCATTACATTTTTCCGCTTCTGCCACCGCACAGCGAACCATCTTATGAGATACAGTATTAGTAAACAAAATCAACAAGTCTGGTGAACCTATTTTATCCTTTAAATTTGCAGACATCTGGGTAAAAATCTTTGCCTTGCACTTATATTCCTTACAAATCTTCTTATACTGGCAGACCATACGGTCATGTCCACCGACAATCACTACACTCATTTCATTCTCGTATAATCCAATTATCCTCTTTTGAGGAGAATGGATTATTCTCCTTTCTCCCAACATAGTTGGGTAATCTTGAATACTCCATTATAATAATTAAGCACTGTGGATTTGTTTCTATTTTATTACAGCTTTGACTGTTCGGAGGTGACTCAAACCACAGTCTTTCGTCTTTACTGGTAATCAGCTAGTTAACGCTTTGACGTTTATATTTACGTGATAACACAGTCGAGATTCTTGTGGAAAACAACAGTGCAAATATTATTTTTAGGAGGTATCTATCATGTACTTTGTCGGTATCGACATTTCCAAGTACAAACACGACTGCTTCATAATAACTGAAACAGGCGATGTTGTTTCTAATTCATTTTCCTTCTCAAACAATCAAGATGGATTCCAATCATTACTTACAGTTCTTAATTCTCTTGATGTTCAAGAAGATATAAGAATAGGGTTTGAAGCCACTGCTCATTATGCCCTAAATCTGAAACTATTCCTTGAAAAAGCCCACTACAGCTTCATGGAATTCAACCCTGTACTTCTTGCGAAGTTTAATAAATCTCAAACTTTAAGACGAACCAAAACGGATGCTATAGATTGCGCTTCTATTGCTCGTTGGTTAATGACAGTAGACTACAAACCCTACCCAGTAGGATTTTATCATACATACTCTCTAAAGTCATTAACTCGTCTTAGAGATACACTCGTAAAACAAAGAAGTTTCTATATTGTCAAGATAACAAATGTTCTTGATCATACATTTCCTGAATTCAAACCATTCTTTGGAAACCGGTTAAGTAAAACCGCTTTATACCTGCTTGAGAACTATGGTTCTGCGGAAAAGATGGCTCGAATGAATTCTGCATCCTACGACAACCTCAGAAGAATATCTAGAGGTAAATTTTCGATGCAAAAATTTATAAAGTTAAAAGAATTAGCATCAAATACAGTTGGTGAAGATAATGAAATCTTCTCATTACAACTTCAGAGCCTTTTAAATCTTTATAACCAAAGTGCCACCGAAGTAGACAAGCTTGAAGAACAAATCATTTCTTTAATTAGTGAAATCCAACCTAAATCTATGACCATTCCTGGTATCGGTCCATTGTCAGCTGCTGTAATCTATGCTGAGTATGGTGATATCAATAAATTTAGCTCACCATCAGCAATGTTATCATTTTCAGGTTTGGAACCGGGTTATTATCAATCTGGAACTTCAGAACATGGTGGACATATGGTAAAACGTGGATCATCCAATCTTCGTTTTACACTTATGAATCTTTGTATACCTTTGATTCAATACAACATGGTATTTGCTGAGTTTTATGCCAAAAAGCGCAATGAAGGTAAATCTCATCGAGTAGCATGTTCACATGTTGTCAAAAAACTAATTCGAATCATTTATCATCTTGAAAAAGAAAATATTGATTTCGATGCTTCAAAACTCCGCTGATTGAGTAGTGGCAACCAGCAATAATAAAATGTCT
>JAZQLD010000002.1:0-98839 GCA_045542435.1 Butyribacter sp.
AAACCTATCACTCTTTACAAGAATTGCAACTCTCCATCTTTGAATATATTGAAGGATTCTATAACTCCAAAAGACCACATGGCTCTCTTGGTATGTTAACACCTAACGAAAAAGAAGAACTCTTCTGGAATCAGGCTTAGCGTCTTTTTCCAGAAAGATTTTCTAACTAATTGTGTCTACTTGCTTGACTATACTCCACCGCTACAACCTATTTCTATGCCAATTTGCTTATTATCATATAAATAATCCATTCCTGTAACAAAAAAATCAAATGTCAACAAATCATCCGTACGAAATTTCATATTATGTGGGGAATATGATATAGATTTACTTCCCTTAGCATGATTACAAGCATGACAACTAATATATATCTACCTATTCTTCTGACGTCCATACTCTTAAATTATATTTATAAAACAATGGGGATACTTTTTGAAATCCAATATTTCTTTTTCCTACAACTCCAAACTATTCTCCTTCAAAAGAAAATCGTAAATACTCATCGTTGTAATGCCATCCTCATCTCTCGTCACATTCATAACATCCTTAGCACTATCTATTTTCTTTATTAACGCATCGCAAGCATCATTTTTTTTCTGTTTCTTTTGCCTATATCTGTCAATAAAAGATTGTATAAATCCCACCAATTACTCACCTCACAATTTCCTTCCAAATATCAAATTGCATCTTTCTGCAATCATTCTTTTAACCTCTTCCTTATTTTCCTGGCAAGTCCTTTATCAAAGGCTCTAACCTTTGATATATTATGCTAACTTCTTTACTCGGAAAATGCTTCATAAGATTATTGTTCACTTGAAGCTTTGTCTTTGACGTTAACACAGTTTGAATAATTTCTTCTCTCTTTTCAACATACATCTGTTTCTTAAAATGTCTGCCAAAGAAGGAGCGCACCTGGGCTTCCCTTTTTTCTTTCGATATAGACTTTGCATTTCGTTGTCTCTCCGACTCCTTCTTTTCTGATTTGTTTTCCCTCTTAGCAACCCTCTTTGAACTACCTTCCTTCTCTAGTTTTTGGTTAAGAAGAGCAACTATCATATCTTGTTGCTTTGATTGCAATTCATCATCAGATGGATGCATAAATTCTTCCAGTGTTATAACATTATAATTAAACCTAAATTTATCTTGATTATTCTCATAATACCATAAAGCTGCATCGCAAATACTTGTACACAAATATGTAATATCAACCAATATCGTTCTATAAGTAATTCTTCCTGTTTTCTGCGTTCCAGCCTCTATATTGAGAGTTATAGAATGCAAAACTGTACCATCACCAAGCATCAAAATAAATTTATCCAGCTGATTTACTTCCTCTTTGACTTTATCACTTAGAATTCCCGGATTTCCCTGATGAAGATATGTATTTCTCAAATTATAAACTACTTCCCCGCTCAGCCAAGGATTATTCCCACCTAAATCATCTTTGCCCTGAGCCATATAAGCACCAAGGTATTTATTATACCATTCCGTATAACGTTCTACCACTGACTTATTTGGAAACTCTGCCATACCACAAATATCTGGTAAAGCAAGTGATAAAGCCAAAGCTGAAAAGTAACATTTATTCTGTAATGAATACTTAATATCATTCACATAAACAGATACCATATATCCCACTCCCCTTTATTTCATCATTTGCAAGATTAATTTCGAAAAATGTACCACTTCATATAAACAATCCCGATAATCATAAATAATCATCGGGATTGTCAACAGTTCAAAATATCTTACTCTATACCAAATATAAATTTGCTTCTTCTTCTGACAACTGATACTTCCTCATAATTGTATTTTTTATTTCAGCATCACTATGTCCGTACTCTCGCAGAACTTCAATCGCATTTATGATTGCACTCTTTTTCTCTCTCTCCTTTATCTCAGGCTCCATAATTTCTAATAATGCACTGCACATAGTATCATCTCCTCTCAACTCTTCTACCACCTGCATATTCGCTCTGACACTTACCTCCAAAACAGAATCTGCAAGCTCTCTATCAAATTTCTGTGTAAGATTATTGATTGTTTCAAGCAAATCTCTCATGTCTGCCTTTTGCATCTTTCCAGATAAGGCTTTTAACCATGTGTGATTTCCCTTCTCAAGCTCCTTTGTCACTATGATTTGTGTCGGAAACAAAACTCCATCTAATACATAATAAATTCCATCATGTGGATTTGCTACGGTTATTCCATGTTCTTTAAGATACTGAAATAAGCTTTCCGGCTTTGTTTCTCTTACCAAAGAAACTGTAATATCATCTGCTTTTCTCTCATCGGATGTTTCACCATAGGATTTATACAAGCTTGCATAGGCTCCCGCCTTATAAAACGCATCTATATCCAAATGGTCATCTGGTGATTTGTACTCCATGATATTATGTCCACGAAATAGTTTTCCTATTTCGTTTGTAATCTGTACATTCGTATCTTTCTTGATAACCAAAAGATCAATCTCTAATGGTTTCATATTTAAATTATACTCTTTTTCATAAATCAGGTCATCACGATTTTCTGCCAGTTCTAGATTCATTGCTGCCACAAAACCCGGATGCCACTGAACTTTTGTATCTTTCATACAACAAATCCATTCTTTATCTGAATTATAGCATATATCCGAAGCCCCTTCATCCATTTTTTCTTATAATTTCTTGTTTCATCTTCCTAAAAAGGTGCAAAATCAGGTGCATTTTTCCGACCAATCTATTCCGAGTGCCTATTCTTCCTGCTTAAGCGTTTCATGTTAGGGAATTGCCATTGCACACCATTAGCACTTCTATCTTATTCTTCAACTGAAGAACCCCCTTTGTCACTATGATTTGCGCCAGAAATAAAACTCCATCTCCTAAATCACATAATGCAATTTTCTTTTTCCACACTTCACAAAGGCAAGGTATATCACTTCTGGTCTTTCCATCTTTTTATCCGCTTCGTCATCTCCATAATCCAGCAATAGCTTATCCGCTGGTATGAGAAGCATTCGTTTTTTCATATCATAGCGTATATGTCTCTTTTCAAACTTAACATCCACCACGTTGATTCCTTGCTCCGAATATAACGATATCCACTCAAATCCACTCTCTCCGTCGTACAAATTAGTCCTATAATGATATCGATGAAGCACATCTCCTGTTTCATAATACAGATAGACATCATATTCTTCTAAATCCACATTCAGAATATTCAACTCCACAATAGCGTCTGCAAAACCCATTCCTTGATTTAATTCAAAGGCAATGGCTCGCAAGCAATCATAATTAAGGTTAATCCGCTCAGCAAACTCTATTACCTTATCAATCTCACCATAGAACTTTTTCTCTATCTTATCCTCTAAATATTCTCGGATATCTGTTGCATTTGGATATTCAAATCTCAAATGATAATGAAATCGCCCAGGTCGGTTCACTATGTAATCATTTAAACCACGCAACTCATTGCAGGTTACGATATACATCTTCTTCCCACCGGCAGTCCCATCAAACAGGCTAAGAAGCTTTGCTTGCTCGTCATTTTCATTATTTGACTTAAAAGTCTTATCGAATTCATCAAACAAAACGACACACTCCTGCTCTATTCTTTCTATGAATCGAGCAATTCCATTATATGCTTCATCCACAATCACTACCGGATATCCATTTTCTATTGCTTGCTGACATAACATTTTTGCAAAAATAGACTTTCCTATCCCTTTTTCTCCACTTAGGATAATTCCCAGACTTCTCTCAAAAATTTTAAATGCACGAATAACCTTTTGAACCTTGCTGTCATGGACACCATACACTTTTTCGGTCACTGCAATATCTGCATGCTCCATCAAATAAAATCCGTCCACGTCATTATACATTGCCACATACGTCCTTACCGGCAATAAATCATATGTTTCGACTTCTCCGCTAACAATGGAATACTTCCCACCCATTCTAATTACTCGCATAAAAAATCCTCCTACAAAATATTCTATTATCATTTTGCAGGAGGTATTTCTTTTTGTCATTGAACTTGTAGCATAATTTTATGCCACACACTTCTCATTCAACTTTTTATAATATGTAAACAACCTTCCATCTTGCGGCTCACTGATTAAAGGAATACATTCTGGTATCATTGAGGTTCTATTTCCACGTACAATTGCATCAATAGGAACACAAAGCAACTGGCTAAGTGCATACAGATTATCAATCGTTGGCATACTGATTCCATTCAACCAATGATATACACTCTGCACACTACTAAGTCCAAGATATTGCTGTACATCTTTCACCGTAATATCACGTTTGTCTATGATTCTACGGAGATTGATGCCGGTTTCTTTTACATTAATTATTGGGAACATTGGCATCACTTCCTTTTGTATTTTGTTTTTAGGATATCACGTGCCAAGAAAATTTTCATTGGACAATTAGTCCAAACTAAAACTACATTTCATTATTTTTCTCAAATGCTCAATGTTCATATATTACTTTCACAAATCTACACTTCCACCAACTCATACTCCCGGCTTCCATACCCCAGCTCCGCCGCTGCTTCAATAGCATGCACTCCGTTCCGGCTCTCGATTCGTTCTATCAAATGTGGTTTCCCCGGGTCTGAGCATGCATAGACCAAATCTACGCAGGCCTGATCTATGGCAATTGGGTCCGTAGATACCAGAATTCCAATATCCTCAATGCACGGATCTTCTGCAACGGCACAGCAGTCGCAGTCTACACTCATATTTTTCATAACATTAACATATACAAGATTCCCCTTGAAATAATCCACTACACTGCCCGCTGCGTCTGCCATGGATTCCAGGAATAAGTCATGGTCCGCAGTCCAGATATTTTCGGGTACGCCTGCCCCATGGATGTATGCCTTTCCGAAGGAAGATGCCACACCGATAGACAGCTGCTTTAAGGCTCCGCCGTAACCGCCCATTGGATGTCCCTTAAAATGGGACAGAACCAGCATAGAATCATATTCAGAAATATTTTTGCCAACATAATTTTCTTGAATCACTTTTCCATTTGGAATGTCCAGCTTTAAGTCAGGACCTTCTGCGTCCAGCAAATCAACGGAAAAGTATTCATCCCAGCCATGTTCTTTTATCAGCTTCCGATGTTTCTCCGTGGTATTACGTGCCCCTTCATAAGCAGTATTACATTCCACGACTGTACCATTTACATGGTCAATCATTGGCTTCCAGAAATCCGGCTTCAAAAAATTTTGATTTCCCTTCTCGCCAGAATGCAGTTTGACTGCCACATTCCCTGGCAGCTCCTTTCCTGTCATTTTATAAAGCTCCAAAACCATCTCCGGTGTGATAGTACGTGAAAAATAAACCTTTGCACTCATGTTAATCCCTCCTGTTTTTCAGCTTTACAATTTAAAATTATTTCCATTCTAAACCTGTAACTTCTATATCTACCTCTTCTAATTCACATTATATTCATCCCGCAAATCCTGGGCTAGATTATAAATATCTGTCAAGGTTGCTTTAACCTGCGTCATATCATCAACGGCCTGTGTCATTACGCGGCTTCCATCGTTGGATGCTGCTGCCACTTCCTGACTATTAGCAGACAATTCTGTAATGCCATCGGCAATCACAATAGAATCATCAGAAATATCGTCGATAACACGTTTGAAATCATTGATTACATTCATCAACTGATTTACACCGCTTTCAATAGCATCAAATTTTCCTCTGGTCTCTTCGATAAGATTATTTTGCTGCTCTACCGTCTCTACAGATTGATTAAGACTTGCAGTAACCTGCTCAACATCTTCCCCTAGCTCTGTAAGTATAGCTCCTATGTCTCCTGTTGCAGACTTGCTCTGTTTCGCCAAGCGTCCAATCTCTTCTGCCACTACCTCAAAGCCTTTGCCAGCCTCACCGGCTCTTGCCGCCTCAATGGATGCATTCAACGCCAACAGATGGGTCTGGGTAGATATGTTGGAAATCGTGCCTAAGATATCCTGCACTGCGTTGGTTCTTTCAATTAATGTGCTTACGTATTCCACGGTCTTTTCATTGTCCTGCTTTACAGCTTGTGCATGGTTATGCAGCTTATCCATAGACTCAGCACCTGTTATTACATTATCCAGTGCTTTGCTGGATGCCTGAATCATAATATCAGTCTGTGCCTTTGCATTCTGTGTATTGTTTTCAATATCCTGACACTTCTGGGACTGATTTTGTATCTCATGAGCAGTGCTTTCAATATTAGATGTAATATCCTGCATAGATAAGTCGCTCTTATTCAATGCCTCATCCAAGGCTCTGATATGTCCATTGGCTCCATCAAAATGAGTAACCAATTCTTCTGATATCCTTCTTACTGTATCCATGTTTTCATTATTGAAAGCAATCCATATTTTAGTAATATTATATACTGATGCAATTATTAAAACCAAAAGGACAATAGATGTACCGGCTTCTGTCGACGATACTGTTCCATTCTTAGAAAGGGACAGGCTCTTCACTGCAAAAATTGGTAATATTACCAATGTGCTTATCAGAACCCTTTTCTTTTCTAAATATGCCATCTGGGCAACAAAAATTGGTGCTGCCAACATATAGAAATACTGTGCATCCACAAAAACAACCATCACTCCCCATACAATAATGGTTGTAACAGACATTAGAATGCCACATTCTTTCCTTCCCCTGAGCTTGACAAAGAAGCCAATCGTTAAAACCGCACCTGCTACACTGACAATCGTAATAATCTTTGTGTAGATATCCGCCTGCCCCATGCTAATCATTCCAAGCATATTCAAAAAAGTTCCTATCATTACCACCAATAAAGTAGCAAGTACCATGGAATCTGCTTTCTTATACTGTTTTTCTGTCATAATCATTGCCCCCTTTAGTACAATAAAATACCTTCTATTTTTTTTAAAATTAATCAACCTCTTATGCTATTCCAAATAAAATTTCCCGAAATAGCTTCTCTGTTTTTTCAATTCCGAATGCCTTCTTGAACACATCAGTTGATGGTCCTCCCTGAGACAAAAGCCCCTCTACATATACAGATGCTTTCTGCGTTTTTGCTGCGGAGTCGCATGCGGACAAATCTTTTGCACCATTGATATATGACTGGAAATAATCCATAGTATATGCATCAAATGATCCCGTCAGTTCCCTTCTGCCCTTCTTTGCATCACTCTCTTGTAATTTAATGGAGTCATACCAATGCTCTCCCAGATTATGCTTTGGCAGGTCTGCGAATCTGTCCTTTATCTCCTGCACCTTTTCCAGTTCTCTTGCTTCCAGCATGGTATCGTATAGTTCCAGAATCAGCGTATCATTTTCTACGGCATGGATTCTGTCATAAGAAAATAATGGCAAATCTTTTTCCACAGGATTTACAATAAAGGTATTCATCTTCATCATTCCAAAAAATCCCTTTGCAGACATAACCGACACATTCCCAAGCCCCTTTGCGTAATACTGGTGAATGCTAAAGGTCATGCCCTTTGCTTTTAATTTCTGATACTCTCCCACTTCCATTTCCTTCAATGAAAAATGCTCTTTTAAACTGTCAAGTAACTTATCATTCATAGTCCATACCCCTTTGCTTTATCATTCGTTTGGTTCTTACTTTCTACAACCATACTTTTATCTTTCTCTAAGCTTTTTAAACCAAAAAAGGGGAACTGGGACAGAAATTCTGTCCTTGTCCCCTCTTCTCTAACTGAATTATCCCATCACCTTATTAACAGCCTGCACAAGGTGCTTGTCTTCAAACGGCTTCACAATGAAGTTCTCTGCCCCATACTGAATAGCCTTGGTAATCAAATCCTGATAACCCATAGCAGAACAAATGATAATCTTTGCATCTGGATCAATTTCCTTAATCCGTCTCAACGCTTCAATTCCATTCATGCCAGGCATAGTAATATCAAGAATAACCACATCTGGCTTCACCATGGAATATTTCTGGATAGCTTCTTCCCCATCTCCGGCTTCTCCTGCCATGGTATGTCCGTTTGCTTCTAATACCTGCTGTATTTTCATTCGCATAAAAGCTGCATCATCTACTACTAGTACTTTTGCCATGTTGCATTTCCCCTCTTTTCTTCAAATATATATTATCAAATCCATATATTGTACTACTTGTTTTCATCAAAAAACAATATAACACATTGATTATAACACATATTTCCAATATGGTATAGTTTTTATTTTACTTCTTAGTCCTCTTAAAATGGCATACTCGCTCTAATCGTTCTTTTCTCAATGTCTCCCTCTGCTTTTCGTTGTTTTTATTCACCCATTATTGTATAATAAGAAGAAAAATGAACGGGAGGCAATGTTGTATGTTTAGTCAACTATTTGGAAAATATCTTGTAGAAAAAGAGATTATCAAGAACGATGAGTATGATACTGCCATTGAGAAGCAGATGTCTGTCAGAGTAATGTTAGGTACTATTGCTATTGCAGATGGTTTGCTGACAGAAGAAGAGGTAGAAACCATCAATAAACTGCAGATGCAGTTTGACAAGCGCTTTGGTGATATCGCACAGGAAAAGGGGATGCTGACTGCAGAGCAGATTGACGGCTTATTAAAAAAACAGGGCAATCCTTATATGCAGTTTATCCAGGCATTAACAGAGTGCACCAAATTATCTGCTTCTGTACTGGACAAGACCCTTTCCGCATTTCAAAAAGAAAAGGGATTCTCCGATGCAGATATGGAGGCGTTGAAAAAGGATGAGCTGGATGCTCTGATTCCTATTTTTGCATTTTCTGCTAAGCCACATGTAACAGATTTGGCTGGTTTAGTCATAAGAAATATCAACCGCTTTGTTACCAGAGATTTTTATGTAGAGAAAATTCAGCATGTGGATTCTTTGAAGTACAGTTATCTGGCTGGTCAGAAGGTAGTTGGAAAAGATACATTCTATCTAACCCTTGCTGAAGAAACAGAAGGCAGTGCCTTTACTATGATTGCTTCAAACTTCTCAGGAGAAACCCATGACGCAGCAGACGGCGATGCTTTTGATGCGGTTTGTGAGTTTATCAATGTAAACAATGGTTTATATGCTTCTGAACTCAGCAAGAAAGAACTTGATTTTGAGATGGAGCCAGTGTTTGCTTATAAAGACCAGACTGTTCAGGGGAATTTCTATGTGCTGCCAATTTACATAGAAGGTCGCAAAATCAACCTAATTATTACAGTAAATAGCGATATCAGCTTTGGTGATACTCCTTATATCTATACCAAAGAGGAAAATGTGGTTTACGATGCAAATCCTGACTCTAAGGGAACTGTAATGATTGTAGACGATTCCAGAATGTCCAGAAAGATGTTGAAAAACATCCTGGAAGAAGAGGGATATTCTGTCATTGCAGAGGCTGCCAATGGTGAAGAAGCTGTGGAATTATACAAACAGCACAAGGCAGATCTGGTTACTCTTGATATTACCATGCCAAAGATGGACGGTATCGATGCCTTGAAGAAGCTTTTAGAAATGGATGCTTCTGTAAGAGCGATTATGATTACCGCTGCAGGCCAGCAGTCAAAGCTTCTGGAAGCATTGAAGATTGGTGCTAAGAAGTTCATCACAAAACCATTTGAAAAAGAAGAAGTGGTTACCAATGTAAAGGATGTTATTGGAAAATAATAACGAACTGTTAAACTACAATGGAGGAGTGAATTTTATATTAATTCACTCCTCCATTTTTATTTACCTTTTATTCTCCTTCATACGCTCTCCAATCAAACACATTTCACTTTACTGTCCCTTTTTTCATCCTCTTATTCAAATAAGTCAATAAAATCCCCCTGAATACAATGGCCGGTCTTTTCGTCTACATAACACCCTTCATCTAAATTAATGTAGGATGCTTCTACCATATCCTCATCCACTAAAAATCCTACATGAAATGTAGTTGTACTATTCGCTGGGAATTTCAAGCTTTTATTGATATCCGCTTTTTTAATTCCTTCCATATAAAAAGGGCCAAATTGGCTATTTCCAATATTTCCTTCGGTATCCCGGATATACTTATCCGCCAAGCAATAGTACTCATTTCCCTCTTTCTCTTCTATGCTGCGAAGATTTATATTAAGATTCCAGGTATCCTTCATTTTATCGGTGGTATTTTTAGCCTCGAGGGTAATATATATCAATTTTGGCTGTATCTTCTCTGTCTTAACCACCTTTTTCTTCGGAGTTGTAATTCCATCTCCTGTCACATACTGCTCTCTTTTATGTTTTTCAAATGTCCCATTTTCGGTACAGATTTTCTTATATTCTTTTCTTAGATAGGACTTATTTAATCCCTCTATAGAATCTCTCACCTCAACCTTTTTCACCGAATATTCTACGCCATCAAAAGTAACTGTTTCATTTTTTTCATGGAATGTTCCATATACTCTATTATCTTCTTCGTAATTTTCCTCTTCCCAGTTTTCAGCCAGCCAAAATTCATCCGCCTGCTCCCTTTCTACCTGTCGAAGAGTGATGCTATCCGCTATGGCAATAAGATCTTTTTCCTGCATATTTTCTGCAGCAGAATACAGAAGATAATAGCCATATTCCGGATAAAATACATATAGATTCATTGGGAAACGTTCACCATATGCCATGATTTCAGAACCGCTACTTATTTCCATACTATAATATGCATCATGACCGTCCACCGTTAGATTTTTCATTCCTTCCTGGTTTCTTTCCTGAATAGAAACTGACTCTGGTACATAATATAAATCTACTTGAAAATCTTTTCCTTTTCTCTCATCATTCTGATATCTGAACCAATGCTTTCCATAAAAATCAACTGGAGCAATCTCTTCCTTTTCAGCCGTCAACAAAGAGTATTCCTCTCCAATTTCCTTCAGGTCATATTCCACCTTCACAAAGGTGGTTACCTCAGCCCAGTCAATATATTTTTGCAGTCTGCCTTCATTGGTACTCATATCTGCATTAATAATTTTTCTGTCCTTTGAAGGTTCCTTTGTTTCTGCTACCAATGTCACTTCAGATTTATGTCCATTTGCCCCAAACTTAGCTGTATACCATTCCTTTACTTTTTCTGTGGCATATGCTCCTGCTGGAATGATTAGTGCCAGTGCCAGACAAGCCGCCAGAATCGTCTGCCAGCGTTTCTGTTTTTCCCGCAAGAAAATAATATTTCCTGTCGTTGTTATTTTTTGATGTGCTTCTCCTTCATACGTACTATGCATATCTGGATTTTCATTGTCCATTTGCAGTTTTGCCAATTGTATCTTCCCCCAGATTTCTTTTTTCTTTTCTTCGGATACTGCTATGGTTTCCAAAGCCTTTTTATATTCCTGTTTTCTCATAATACAATTCCCTCCTATTCCAATTCCATCCGTAATAATTTCCGCGCTTTCGCCAGTCTGGTCTGTATGGTTGAAGGATTGCTTCCCAGCATCTTTGCTATTTCCCCTGTTTGATAGCCCTCATAATAATAGAGATATACCGGAATCCCATATTTGCCATCCAGACTTTTTACCAACTCCAGCACTTGGGTCTGCTCTTTAGCTGCCTGCTCCGGATACATATTCTCGTCATAAATCACCCGTTTCTTTCTCCAAACCTTCCGCAAAGAAGATTTGCATAAATTGGAAGCCGTTATAATCAGCCATGCCTTCGCTTTTTCTTCCGATTCAAACTGTACCTGAGCCTGCATCAGTTTCAAAAAAGTTTCCTGTACCATATCGCAGCTGTCTGTTTCATTTTTCATATACAGAAAACAAATGCGGTATATGGTATCAAAATAATTTTCATACAGTTCCTGTACTTTATTTTGTTTCATATGTAACTCTTTTCCTTCCTTATAAAATCACCGGTGTTCTTACATTAATAAAACGCATTAAGGGGGAGTTCTATCCTTGGAAAATAATATTTTTAGAAAAAAGAGGACACAAAAAGAAATAAGCATCCCTACCCTCGCAAAGTTTGGATGCTTATTTTTCATTCACAGAGGGCAATCGGATGTCACATCCGATAACCTTTCTAAGTAGATTAGATATCAGGGTTCTTGAAAACTCAAGTACCCTGTTTCATTTTTTAATACAAGGTCAAATATATTTATTTGATTCTCCTCACTTAACCTTCATGAAGATGTAATTTACGCCATCTCATCAACCAGCTTCTGCAAACCTTCCATATCTGCTTCTTTCATAGTAGAACGGATTGTCACCATGTCTTCTACAATTTCTACATTTTTCATAGTTTCCAGAATGGATTTCATGGCTCTGCCTGCGCATGGTGCCCAAGAGCCATTCTCAATAATAGCCACCTTTCGATTCTGGTAAGCCTTACTCTGGAGGTGGTGTAGAAAATCCTGCATGCATGGGAACACGCCACCGTCATAGCTGGCTGCTGCCACAATCATTCTGTCATAACGGAAAGCATCTTCAATGACTTCTGCCATGTCTTCTCTTGCCAAGTCACTAACAACTACCTTCTCTACACCTTTTTCCCGAAGCATTTCTCCAACTTTTTCAGCTACCTTTGCAGTGTTTCCATGGATAGAAGCATAAGCCACCAGCACACCTTCATTCTCTGGCTTATAGCTGCTCCAGGTATCATACATACCAATATAATAACCTAAGTTTTCTTTTAAGATTGGTCCATGAAGAGGACAAATGCACTGAATATCCAGTCCAGCTGCCTTTTTCAACAAGGTCTGCACTGGTGCACCATATTTACCAACAATGTTAAAATAATATCTTCTTGCTTCACAAGCCCAGTCATCATCCTTGGTCAATTCCAAAGCACCAAACTTACCAAAACCGTCTGCAGAGAATAAGATTTTCTCCTTGCTTTCGTAGGACACCATAACCTCTGGCCAGTGAACCATAGGCGCCATAACGAAGGTTAATTCATGTTCTCCTAAGGATAAGGTATCTCCTTCTTTTACTACCAAAGTCTTTCCTTCTAAATCAAAGTCAAAAAACTGTGGCATCATCTGAAATGTTTTTGCATTTCCAACTAAGGTCACCTCTGGGAACAACTCTACCATTCTTGCAATACTGCCTGCATGATCCGGCTCCAAATGATGTACCACCAGATAGTCTACCTTTCTTCCATCCAACTCATTCAGAAGATTCTTCTCCCATTCTTCCATACCACGCTTGTCTACGGTATCCATAACCGCTACCTTCTCATCTAAGATAACGTAAGAATTATAAGATACCCCTTCCGGCACCACATACTGGCTTTCAAATAAATCAATTGTTGTATCGTCCACCCCGATGTACTTTACTGTTTCTGTTATGTTTACCTGCATAAGTTCCTCCTTCATCTATTCGCAAAATTACTACTATACTAATATAATTTAGCCAATATTTCAAATACTTTCAATCCCTTTTTTATTCCACTTACTGGAATACATTAAGAGCATCTTCCCATAATATTAATTGCATTTTATAATTCTCCCGCCCTCTCCAGTGCGGTATCTATGCTTGGACAAAAATTTTCTTTTCCTACCAAAGCCACAAATCCCGCTTTTTCCATTGCAGCATATGGCTGTGGCTGTACATGGGAAACGATGAGCTTGATTCCCTTTTTCTTGCACTTCTTATATACCTCTGTCAATGTATTCAATGCAGAAACATCGATGGCAGGAACACTTCTCATTCGAAGAATAATCTTCTTCGTTTCTGAGGTTGGTACGATTCCCATAAAAGTATCTGCTGCCGCAAAGAACATTGGACCATTGATTTCATATACAAGAGTATCCTTTGGAACTACTCTAAGACCGATATGCTCTGGATCATTCTCTTCGTCCACTTCCTCTTCATCCACATATTCCCAGCCCTTAATATTCGCTACCTCTGACATGCGTTTCATAAACAGAAGGGCAGCTGTGACCATACCAAACTCAATAGCCACTACCAAATCAAAAAATACCGTAAGCAGGAAGGTCAGCACCAATACAATAATGTCGCTTTTTGGCGCCCGCTTGCAAAGCTTTCCAAATTCTCTCCATCCACTCATATTGTAAGCTACCATAATCAGCACCGAAGCCAGTGTAGTCATTGGAATCAGGGATGCATATGGCATCAGCACCAGTAAAATCACCAGCAAGGTTACGGAATGAACCATACCTGCCACTGGAGTACGTCCGCCATTTTTTACATTTGCGGCAGTACGGGCAATGGCACCTGTCGCTGGGATTCCACCGAAAAGTCCGGAAGCAATATTTCCCACACCCTGTCCAATAAGCTCTGCATTGGATTTATGTCTGCTGCCAATCATACCATCAGATACCACGCAGGAAAGCAGGGACTCAATAGCTGCCAGCACTGCAATAGTAAATGCTGGAGAAATGAGATTTTTCACCATAGTAAAATTAACCTTTGGCAATGATAATGTAGGAAACGCCGGATTGATGACATAGTTTGTCTCTCCGCCCCGAAGCACTCCTACGGTACAGACATCCATATTTCCCAGCTGCACAATTAACGTAGTTACGATAATCGCTACCAAAGAACCTGGAATCTTATCGGTCACCTTAGGCCATACAATCTGAATAATTAATGCCAGAATACCAATGGCAAGTGTTGGAACATGTATGGTGTCAAAGCTTCCCATATATGCAACCAGCTTGTCTAGAAAATCCGCCGGAACCGCTCCCATATCCAAGCCGAAAAAGTCCTTCCACTGTCCTACAAAAATCGTTACCGCAATTCCTAAAGTAAATCCCACCGTAATGGTATATGGAATGAAACGAATCAAACTTCCCAGGCGAAGCAACCCCAGTACAATCAAAATGATACCCGCTATAATCGTGGCTACCACCAGTCCGTCCACTCCGTATTGCTGTACAATGCCATAAACAATTACTACAAAGGCTGCAGTTGGTCCACCAATCTGAACCCGGCTTCCGCCCAAAAAGGAAATGAAAAATCCTGCAAAGATAGCGGTATACAATCCCTGCTCCGGCGAAACGCCAGAGGCAATTGCCAATGCAATAGACAGCGGAAGGGCAATAATTGCCACAATAATTCCCGCAATCACATCCTTTACAAACTGCTGCTTTGTGTAATTCTTCATCACACTAAATAACTTTGGTTTCCATTCTTTCATTAAAAATAACGCCTCTTTTCTCTTTGGATAACTATATTTCTAAAACACAACATTGTCGATTTTACCACCACGAAAAGAGGTTGTAAATAATTGCGAAAAAATATTAGTTGAAACTAACTTCAAAAGCAGATAACCAAAATGATTATCTGCCTTCAAGGTTCGTATTTTTTATTAATATTCTGAAAATCGACTAGCAATTTCCCTGATAGATATTGCATTATCCTGATTTGCCTGAACAATAATGGATAATTCATCTGTTGTTTTTTCAATCTGTTCTACTTTTTCCATTACTTCTGCTGTACTTACAACCGTATTGCCCGGCATGTTCTGTACCATATCAATCTGACCTCGGATATTGGACACTGCATCCACAAATACATGGGCTGATTCATCAATCTCCTTGATAATCGTCTGAATCTCTCCAATGGAAGAATGATATTCCCTAGTTGCCCTTTCAAACTCTTCAAACTGTGTCTGCACATCATTTTGCATAAACAACACAATATTGTCAAAACATGCCTGTATCTTTGAAATATTCACTCTAGTCTCATTACAAATATTCTGAATCTCTGTTGCAGTAGAAGAGGAACTACTTGCAAGATTTCCTATCTCACCAGCAACTACAGCGAATCCCTTTCCTGCTTCTCCGGCTCTGGCTGCTTCGATGGAGGCATTTAGTGAAAGAAGGTTAGTCTGACTTGTAATATCCAGAATCTGTTTTGCCATTTCGTCAATCCGTGTCAGTGATTGGAGATTTAACATCGCTTCTTCAATTGCCTTTTTATTCTCTTCAATTCGTGCGCTAATCACATCTAAGGATTCACTGACACTTCCGCTCATATCGGACACCTTTTCACCCAACTCATCACTTCGTTCCGTTCCTACCTGAATCTTTGCTTCCACCACAGACACTACATCAGCAATTTCACCTACCTCATTATCTACACTTTGTACTGCGTCAGTAATAGATTCCGTGTGTCTTGCAAATTGCTCTGTTGTACCTGAATTTTCTTCTACACATTGAATCAGCACTTCGGATGAGTCTGACATTTTAATGGCAGATTGAGCTAAAGAGTCTGAACAGACATTTAATGTTGCAGCGATATCCTTAAAGGAATCGTACAAGGAATCTACTGCTGTGGCAATCTGTCCAATCTCACTCCTACAATTTATATATTTATCCAGCTTATGCTGCTTTTGTAACTTCAATTCCTTTAATTGCAGGATGGATTGTTCTACATATTTCAGCGGACGTGTACTAATTCGAATCAGAATCCATGACAAGAAAGCAATCAATACATCAAAAACGATACATATGACTCCTAAAATTCTCATGGTAGCATTTGCATCTGCATAAATATTTTCCTCACTATTGCAGGATACCAGCACCCAGTTGTGCTCTGAAATATACTGATAGGCTGCAATGGATTTTCCTTCTTTTTCGTCCACATACTCTTTATTGCCATTCCAGTTATTTTTATCCTCCAGCACAGTAGTTATAATAGAAAGAAGCATCTCATCCTTAACCTCTTTCGCCATCAAGGATTCATTTTCATCAAAAATGTACATTCCTGACTCTGCATTAATCATGGAATACTTCGCTCCCTGCTTCTCCATAGAAGCCAGCAATGTTTTTAATCCTTCTGCAAAAGGACCACCTCCAACATAGCCGACAATTGTCTTTTGATCGTGATCAAACACTGGACAATACAAAGATAATGTAAGCTTCTGGGATGCAGGTGACACAATGATTCCCGCATTGTAAATATCATTTTCTTCGGTAATTGCTGACTGCAAGGCCTTCAAGCCGTCTCCCTCTCTTGTAGTAATACCTACTACTGCTGGAGTAGAATGCGCGATAACATGGGAATTCCACTCTGCAATATAGAGACCTTCCCAATTGTCCAATTCTGCATAATACTCTTCTGTGTACTGCTGTGCTGCCTTCTGCTTCTGTGCATCCCCCACATCTTTCAAAAATTCGATTACCTCTGGAGATTTACTATACGCAATTAATAATTCCTCCTGATGCGTTAAATACTCCTCGATAATATTCGTCTGTGCATTCAAGGATGAATGCAGGTTTACCATTTCGGACTTTTCCATCATAGAAGCCATACTGTTATTTGCAATGATATATAGCAAAGAAACACATACAGTAAGAACTATGGTTATGGCTAATGTAATGGTGGTACTCATTTTTTGATTCTTCATGGCAATCCTCCTTTCTATTTTTTCATTTTGTTTCAAATCAACAGTCTGCTATCAATCACATCTTATTAATCGTATGCTATCAATCGCATGCTATTGATTTGAATATATAAATACCCGCCTCGCCAGCGGGTCATTTATTCATATATATGATTGCATATTTTTTCTTCTCTAAACGCGAAACAAGACCTACTGTAGTAGATTGAGCAATCTCTAATTTTTTTCCATTTCTTTCATTGTCATTTCACCATTTGGAGAATCATATAATATCATCAGTGCAACAACCTGTACACTTGTCAAATTATATCTGCTCAATTCCGTATTAGGGTATTTTTTTAAAGCTTCAAATATCCTCCTAATATGAAATGCCCAATGATCTTCTTTATTCATGTCCGTTCATCCTTCCAATTAAGGAATATTATAATCCATTTCCCACCTTTGGTCAACGACTAACCAATACGCTCTCCGCCTTCCCCGGCGCATATAAAATCTTAACTGCCATTCTCTGCTGGCTATCCTCCAAATCCACTTTAATCCGTTCCAGACCATACAGCATATGTTTCTTGTTTCCCTCTGGAAACTCAAACAGCGGATAGGCTTTGCCCCTTCTGACATCCAAATAATCCACCAAAGTAGCTTCTATCTCTTCTCCGTACTCCAGCAGATTCTTCTTCTCAATCCAATAATACAATCGGCAACACACCCCATGCACCACAGAACAAGCTAATGTTCCAATGCCGCCAGCCCAGATTCGCTCTCTAGTGATGCAACAGATGCATAACAGCCAAGCAGAAAGAAACACTCCTGCTCTGGAAAATTTCCGAAGCCAGGCAAGGGTTGCCACATGCTCCACATCCGGCTCCCCGGCATATCCCTGGAAACGTTTCAATAAAATATCCACATAAGTATTATATTTTTCATAGTTCTTTTGAGCACGGCACACCTTCGGTCCTCCTGCCCGGTAACCTATAAACTCTCCCGACTTAACACTGGTACCTACCACCTTCGGCAGATAAAAACGTTCTCGGAATAAAAGGGCTCTAGTCATACCACAGTTTCCAATTAATTCCATACGATATCCGTTAATCCACATTCCCAGCGAGCCAAATACCATTGCCAAAAAAAATAGCGCATCTCCTTCTTCTTTCCCAAACAAGCGCATAATAACCCCTGCTGCTACCAGCAGAGCTAACACCACTATCATTCTTCTTTTATATTTTTCCTGAGCCTGTACAATAACCCTTCTTAACGATTCCCTCATTTTCCGCCTCCACGCTATAACTAATTTCCAGAAGCAACTCCTCATCTAATTTAATATAGCAGATAAGATTAAAATTTAGAAGTAAAAAAGGCTAAAAGCAATATTTTGCCCTAGCAAGAATCGCAATGCGATTCTTGCTTATATACCACTACACTTCGAATAATTTCCCAATCACAATCAGCAACGGATTTTCTCACAATCGAAAAACAGCAGCGGATTTCACCGCTGCTGCATATTTGTTATTCATTTACGTTTCCTTATTATTTTCTATTACCTGGTCCTCCTGGAGTCCATCCGCCAGAACTGCTGGTGCCAGTACTTACACTGACAGAGCTAAAGGTAAATTCTCCATCCTGCGTCAAACTATCTAAGGATGTTCCATACCATACCGTATAAGTACTTCCCAAAGTCAATGCCTCGCAGGACATAATCACAGACTGGAAGGTCTTTGTTGGCTGTGCTGTCATTACTACATTCCCATCTGCATCCTTGAGGACTACATAAGTTCCGCCTGGCTGACTACTGGATAATACTACATTTACAGTAGGCTGGGTTGAACCACTGGTTGGTGCCGCATCCATTCCCACTGCGCCTGCAGCAATCAGAGTTCCGCCAGAAACCTCACATACACAATTCTGGTCGCCATAATCCAACGCACCATTTCCACCATTGGTTGGACCATTTACCGTAACAGTTCCTCCCATGAAGAAAATATTCCCGTTAGAATCAATACCATCACCCTCACAATTTACTGTAACGTTTCCACCCTGAATAATTATCTGATAATTTGCACTGGAAGAATTATTTGGCTTACCAAAAGAATCTCCAGAGGAAGAATCATTTCCTCCACCTGCATTCATTCCATCATCCTGAGCATTCACTAAAATAATACCATCATAAATAGAAATGTCTGCCGCCTCAATTCCCTCATAAGACTCTGCAACAGTAATAACTCCTCCATTAATCAAAAGTCCCATATCAGCATGCATTCCGTCATCTGCTGCAGATACATGAACCGTTCCACCATTAATCTGTATATATCCATCACAGTGTATTGTATCATCTGCACAAGAATTTTTCGTATCCATAGTATCTGCAACAATCACTCCTGCAGTTTCCGGAATTTCAATTGTTGTTCCTGCCTTAATAGCCTTAAAACTTCCATCGGAAGCCTTTGCTGCATTCTTAGTGATAGCTTCTAAACTGGTAGGATTCAGATTCAATGTGCGGTATGCACTGATTGCATCTCCATTGGCAGAAACGATTCGGTATATTCCGCCATTAATATCCATATTACCTAACTCTGCAAGAGTAGAATCCTCTGCAACATCATCTTCATCCAAGGTAGTCTTTAATGCATCGCCGTCAGCATAAACATTCAGATTGGCATTACTTAAAGAAACCTCTGTTTTTCCTGTGATTCCGTTATGCCCTGTCGAATTGTCTCCTGATCCACTTACATTAATAGTTGCATCCAAAATCTTCAAGGATTCTGTCGCTTTAATACCGTTACCGTTTTCAGAAACAATGTTTAATGTACCCGTACCATTAATGGTTAATGGAATCTTCTTACAAATAATTCCACAAGTGTACGTAATGGAAGTACCGTCATCTGCATCGATTCCAGTAGCTCCGGTATCTGTCAATGTATTGACAGTGCCTTCTTTTACAGTAATCACCGCACGCTGGGTAGACTTTTTAATAGTAATCAGACCCGTGTCAGAATCTGGTGCTGTATTATTGGAAGAAGTAAGATTTACTCCGTCCAGAATGATATGTACCAGTCCTTCTGTTTCAGGATCCACCTCAATCAACCCATCGCTTGCGGTCTCTGTACTTTCTGTATGAAGCACATAGGTCCCCGGTGCAGTAATTGTCAGCTTATTCTTTTTGCTGATGGTATAAGTTTCCATCTCTGTCTTTACACCAGATGCTGCGGCTGGTATCGTAATCTCTACCGAACCTTCTCCTGCCTCTGTACTGCTGTCTGTCTCGTCGAACTCTCCAGTCTCCGGCGCCACATAATCCGCTGCTGCATCATCCCCTGTAAACTGACTCTCTCCTGGATTCTGTCCCGGTTCCGCTGGTGGTGCCGGTGGGGTAGGCATCTGGGATGCATCTGGTGCCGGAGTACCTGTAGCGATTCCACCTGCTGTAGTCGTCGCTGCTGGGGAAGCAGGAGTTGCTGGATTCTCCCCTGTACCTTTGGTTATCTCATAGAGATATTCATTATAGTTCTTATAATTTTTCTTTGTTTTATTCAACTTTGCTGTAGAAAGTTTCTTGGATGCTTTGGCTACATACAATTTTAAAGTTGTCGTTTTAGAAATGGTAAATGTCTTAGCCTTCTTTGCTTTAATCACTTGAGAAGCCTTAAACTTTGCACCTGTTGCATAATATACCACATAGCCCTTCTTTGCCTTTACTTTAGGCTTAACAGAAGTTTCATAAGTTCCCGCCTTCTTGCTAATGGTATAGCCCACTGCTTTCTTTACGGTTACCTTGATTTTCTTTTTGTGTTTTCCAGAAGTAATGGTAATAACAGCATCTCCCTTCTTCTTCGCCTTAATTACACCCTCTGCAGTGACAGCTGCCACCTTCTTCTTGTTAGAGGAAAATTTTAGCTTCGAAGCCTTCTGGTTTGTCTGAATGGCAAAGGTACTGCCCACTGCCATAACCTTTTTTGCTACACAGTTTTTCAGCTTGATATTCTTTGCAGAGGCATCTGCTGGTATCAGCGTAATTACCATCGCAAAAGCAATCAGCCATGCTAAGATTTGTTTCTTTCCTTTCATAACATCCTCCTTATGGTTATTTTGCCTATTTCATTTCAAGGGGTGATATTCCTGCCCCAAAATGGAATCGAACTTATACAATATTAGCTGATTTTATCAGTAAATATTATGTTACAACTAAGATAATGCTGCTCATTCCGTTTTTATTGCATAGATTCAAATTTTTTAATTTAGATGTGCCGTAAATTATCAAACTAAATTCCTGTTTCATCCCCCTCTCACCCTATCCACTTTTACACCATGGCACTAAACCCCGTAGATACTGGCGCAGAAGCTGTGCCTGACGCACCATCGGCAGACACTGCCGGCGCACTGCTAGAATTCACTGACGAATCTATTGCCTGTACACTGTTAGAAGCGCTTTCCATGCCACCCGTAGTTTCTGAAGTTTCGACAGTTCCTGTCCCTCCTGCAATTGCCATTTGCAGCCTTGCTGTTTTCGAAGCTGCAATTTTATCCATCGCCTGTTCCTGACGCATCAATTCTATCTTCTTTTTTAAGTACTCCATGTCCGCATTTAATAGCTCATGATTCTCATCCCTGCGATGGGCATTTTTTCTCTGCATTCTATGCTGTTTTAACTGTCTCTTTAATAAAATCAATTCCTTTTCAGACTTTGCTTCATCAGAGGACCCATGCTTTCTACGGATTTTTGACACGGTATTGTGTTCTCTTTCTTTGGTATTCTCCAGCTGGCCATCTCTTTTTTCTAGCTGCTCCTCCTGTTTTACATTCTGTAGCTTCTTTCTGGCTGTACGAATCATTTTTCGGGCATGGCTTACCGCAATACTGATTTCACTGTCTTCATACTTACCAGAGCTAGCCTTTCTCCGAAGATTTGATAAGTTTGACTTGGCAGAGGTCAAAGCATTCCCTGCCTGAGTTACGCTTTTTGCCCGCATAATAGCACCGGAAACCCTACGGTAATTATAATTCAATGCCCGCTTCTGGCTGGTCTTTTCCTTCTGACTGACTTCCCTGCTTTTTTTCATACTCTCCAGCAACCGCTCCATATACTCAATGCTGCTATCACTAACACCGGCTCCTGCGGAAGCTTCTTTCATTTTCTTTGCAGCCTCTTCCTTTGCCTGAGCCTTCAACTCTTCTTGATTTTTCTGGGCCTCCTCCAGAAGAGCATCTACCTGCTCCTGCATAATCTCTTTGGCAGTCTTGATTTCATCCCGGGGAGTTGGCTCTGTCTTCCCGCTCAGATTTGTCGCCATCTGCTGATAATAAACATCCTCGCTAAGCATCCACTGCGAGACCCTAAGAGCACTTTGGGAAACAGCAAAATCAACTCCCTCTGCTTCATAGCTTTCACCGGAAACTTCCATAGCCGAAGCATGATTTATCGTCTGCTGTTTCACATTTTTTCCGGTCTGTGCTGTCCTCTGCATTCCTTTGCTGGACTGGTTTCCATAATTCCCCACCGTCATTGTCCATTGACTCATATGCATTCCTCCTTGAATCCATATTTCAAAAGTGTCTACTTCAAAGTATATATCGACAAATCACTTCCCCAAAATAACATTGTCTATTTACTGGTAACTCTGTGCCTGTGCATTCCACATCATCGCATAGATTCCTTCCATGTCCAGCAATTCCTTTTTGGGCAACTGTCACAGCAAAAAGCTTGAAATCCTGGAATACTACACCAAATAATGCTAAATACTCCTCATAGCCATATTCGCGAATATCCACACCATTTAATAAAATTCGTCCTTCTGTAGGTTCATATAGACGACAAAGCAACAAAATCAATTTCCCGTAAAATACAAAAGTATTATGTAGATTCTGTGAACAGAGGTTTTAATACTATTCAATTATAATACTTACCTTTCCAACTGCATAAGCAAATTCTTCAGCATCTGGGAATTCTCCTTTATCTTCCCTGTAAGCCTGTTGCATTGCTTCATCATATTTAATTTCTGCATCATCATTTAATAGGCTCATTGTAATATTAAACTGACATCCTTTATCCAGATTACCAATATACAGTAAGTCATTTCTTATATCCCCTGCACTTTCGCCACAAAATTGTTCCTCTTTAGCTTCTATTGATTGAAATCCAGCTTTACTGTAACATATATATTCTCCCATATCCGTTCCAGTATACTCTACAAAACACAGGAAATCCGGATGAAAATCATCCGCCTCTGTATTTCTGGTAAACACAATAAATCTATAATCTCCGGATTCCACAATTTCTTTTTCATAGCCAGCATTTTCATCTCTACTGTACACTTTAGCAAAGGAAGCATCATTCAGCTGTATGTCCCCAAAATAAGAAATGTATTCATAAGCATCTTCGTCAGATGTGTCAATCACTGCATAATTATTTCTGGGAACGCTATAATCCTTGGTTGCATAATCATCAACTATATACATAAGTATTCCTGCATAAATCACCAACCCGGTAATAACAGCTATCATAACCATCTTAGATACATCCACAAGTTTTCTTCCTGTAATTTCTTCTGACTGTATTTTTTGATTAATCTTATGAGTATAATATATTTTATAGACAAGGATAGTTCCTATTACCAATATAACTATCAATAATAATATATTAACTATACTAAACATAAAGAGCACCTCCTAAATTCCATAAAATTCCTTAAACTTATAGTAGTAGGTTCTTGTTACATCAACAACATCCCCATTAAACAATGTAAGATAAAACTTGCAACTCAGTGCAGGCTTTATATGACGAATTGAATTCTTCTTGATAATGATTGAATTACTGATTCTAATAAATCTATCCGAGGGAAGAAGCTTTTCCAACTGATATATACGAAGTTTAGTTTTATATTTCATATTATCTGCATATACATATACATCATGTCCTACAGATTCCATATAACAGATACTCTCAGTATTAACAATTACTCTTCCTTCCTCATCCCTGCACTCAAGGGTATCTCCTACATAATCCTCCTCTGTTAAAATAAGTTTGGATTCTTCTGAAATTTCTATATTTTTTTCTGTTAATTTTTCTTGTATGGATTCTTGTGTTGTTTTGTTAAGCCTTAACTTTATTCTCATAATTGCACCTCCTGGAAATATGTTAGCATATTAGATTTAAATAGCAAGATAGACGGAATAAAATACACACTATGGGGAATAAATTGCATAATATTGCCTGGAAATCTGTTTCTTAATATTTTCTTTCCCCTTACCTGATGTCATAAACAAGGATGCAACGCTATAATATGATACAAGACCTAACACAAAACACACCTATGAAAACTATAGTGTTTTCACAGGTGTGCTTATGTTTTTATAACAAACTATAACAGTTAATAAATCCCCTAAAATATTTCAAGTGAGAATTCAAGTTTTCCAATCTCTTCAAATTGGAATTTGCTTATTTCATCCTGTTTATCTCATTTTGCAAATTCTCTAAAAATCTACCTGCATGAGCTCCATCCATTTGCGTATGATGAAACTGAAAAGATATTGGAAGGTAATATCGGAATCCTTTTTTTCGGTATTTTCCCCAAATGATAAACGGATTATTAAAAATGCCGCTATTCATACCAACAGCACCATCAATTTCTGTATCAACAATCGCAGACGTACCTATAACCATGCTATCAACCGACAAATCTCTGTCTTGAGACGTTTTCACTGTTTGCGTTGTATATTTCAGGTAGTCAAGATTAAATGCGTCCAAATCCTCTGTGTACAAAATATCACAGGAACTCACTTCACCATCTTTGTTTTTCACAATAGTGTTGACTGCAATCGTATCATATTGTATCAGTTTTTCTCCAACAGGAAGTATATAGAACTCCTTAACATCAACAGCCGCTTTTCCAATACAGTAGTCAAGCAACATATTGAATTTCATTTTTTTCTTCTTAGATATCTTAATAAGATTTGTCACATCCAATGTTTTAAAAAACGTAACCATTGGATTCGGTGCTTTCATCCAAAGTTCATATGCCGAAGCTCTTGTTGTATCTTTGGGATTGATTTCTCTTGCCATTGTCTCCTCCACAAATTCAAAATTTTCCTCATTATATCACCATATTCATCCCCCCACAACAAGCTTCCCCACTCTCACTCCCCCCCAAAAAAATCCACAACCTTTTTCCCGTCCATTTTTCCCAACCATTACACAAAAACCGCCAGACACCCAATCATTTGAGCACCTGACGGTTTCATGATATATATCACTATCCTTTTATTTTTACTTTTATTGACAGTCCTTTTTTCTTAAACAAAATCTTATATTTTTTCACATATTTCTTAGAAGGTACTTTTACAACTACCTTCTTATAATATTTGCTTCCCACTCCTTTGAATACTTTTTTTCCTACATTCTTGTTTGTAAGTTTCTTAGTTTTAATGATAATATTCTTCAATTTCTTACATCCTTGGAATGCAGATTTTCCAATTGTTGTCACGTTCTTACCCATATTTACTTTTCGTAAATTCGTACAACCATAAAATGCATTGGCTCCAATGATTTCTATATTGCTGCCAATTGTAATCGTTCTAAGTTTCTTATTATTGCGAAACGCATTCGCTGCAATATAGTTTACCTTATATGATATGCCATCAATTGAGATTTGGTTCGGAATAACGACATTTGTTGCATTTACATCGTTCGACTTCACATACACCACTGTATTAGCAGCAGAACTATTCTCCATAATCTCATACACAGCTTGGCTATCTTTATCGATAATCCATTCATCCTTATTGTCCAAATCAGATGCTAATGTATTCTCTGGGTTCTGTGTTGAAACATTTCCTCCATTTGGCTTTGGAGTAGACGTATTCTCTATATCTGGTGTCGGTGCAGGTGTATTCTCTATGCCCGGTACTGGTGTTGGTGTACTCTCTCCACCTGTTGTCTCCCCAGTGCTATCAGCTTCTAAAATCGTCAAAACTCCAGACATAACTGTAATTTCATAATTGGCACTAGTTATAGTTCCATCGATTGGATATGTGCCAGCAGCCGAAGCTTCCGTTGCTGTCGTATTAAGTTCTACAACCCAATTCTCTGTTGTATCGCCTTCTACTAATGTGCCTTCCGAAATTTTCCATGTGAACACCGGATTCTTTTCACCTTGTTTTCTTTCCTTTTTGTCCACTTGTACCGTGATATCCTTTTTTTCAATCACTACTGTCGCCTTTTTACAGCTTATGCTATATCCACCACAAGTAATTTGACAATAATAGGTATACTCCCCTGCATTTTTGCCATTCGGCACCGTATAACTTGAAGAATTTATACCTTCCAGTACTTTATCATTTTCATACCACTGATATGAAATTTCCTCTGTTCCTAAAGTGGTTGTTACTTTGGTATTTAACTGAATGTCTTCCCCATAGGTTACAGTTTTTCCTTCTGGTTCTTCTGAAACCGTAAATGGTACATATCCACATTTACAAGCCTTTGTACCGTCAGCAAAATCATGATTCTCTACATCTACGTTTTCCTCTTTACATATACTACAAGCAGCAAACCAGTGCTGTGTAGTATTCTTTTGCAGGTCTTTCCCACTATGCTTTGTACATATAAATTTCACAGTCTGATATTGTTCACTGACACCTTCCCCATATTCAATAGAGGAAATACTCTTTCCGGCAATATCCTGTGGCAGAACGATTTCTAAATCTTCCTTTGATGAATTCACATAGTCAATTGTCAAAGTTACTGTCCCGTCTGCATTTTCTGTATAACCTGCTTTTATATTGGCATAGTACAATTTATTCTGCAGACCGGAATCTGCCGGATAAAATACGGCATCTAAATACCCCCAGGTTTCCGTTTCCTTGTCATACACCATATACATACCACTTCCAATTGTCGTTGGTACTCCTTGAAAAACCATATACTTCAGGCTGCTGCACTGATAAAATGCCTGATCACCGATTTCTGTAACCTTCTCAGGTATCACAATCTGTGTCAGAGAAGTACATTTTTCAAATGCGTATTTTCCGATGCTTGTAACATTTTCCGGTATCGTAATATCCTTCAAACTTGTACAGCCGTAAAACTGATAATCGCCAATACTTTCCAACTCAGCAGGAAGTTTTATCTCTTCTAAAGCAGCACATTCATAAAACCCATAGGTTCCAATGCTTTTCACGCTATCCGGTATCACAATATCCGTCAATGCAGTGCAGCCGGAAAATGCAGATTTTTCAATAGTTTCTACACCTTCGCTTATGACAACTTCTTTCAAATTGGTACATTGCGAAAATGCTTTTGGACTAATATTTTTTATATTCGCCGGAATAACAACCTCCGTCAACCCGGTGCAGCCATAAAAAGCAGACTCCGCTAAAGCATCTAATGTATTGATAAAAGAAATGTCTGTTAAACCAGTGCAATTATAAAACATATTTTCCCCTAAGCTTTTCACTCCCTCTGCCAGCGTGACCGTTTTCAAACTATGGCAGGCACCAAACACAGATTTTCCGATTGTCTCTATATTTCCCGGAATGTGAATGCTTTCAATTGCCGTTGCATAAAACGCAGAACCACCAAGGAAAGTAAGATTTTCTGGTAAAGTCACTGTGCTTAAGCTTGCGCAAAAATTAAATGCATTGACACCGATATACTGCAAATTCTTAGGCAGTGCTACATTCGTTAGAATGTCACAATCGCAGAATGCACCTCCCTGTATTTCTTCCAGCGTACTTGGAAGATTGACAGTAACCAATTTGTCACAATCATAAAATGCAGAATTGTAAATAGACACGATTCCTTCCGGTAATGTAATACTTTCCAATGTCTGACTTCCCCAAAAAGCCTGTTCTCCAATAATCTGCACATGGTAACTACTTGCATTGTATTCTACTGTGGACGGAATGGTCAAATCCACCGGACTCCCTGTATGCTTGTCCACACGGGCAACTCCATCAGAAAATAAAGTATATTTGATTTCGTTTACTGTAGTTGTTCCCACCAATGTTATTTCTCCTGCCTTGGAAATAATAGGCGTCTCTGTGACAGGTGCCATTCCTGCTGCCATAGAAAATGCTAATACCACTGCGATACCTTTCTTCAATAACTTTGTTTTTCTCATAATGAATCTCTCCTACCTTTTATTACTATGAATAAAGATTATTCATATCCTGTTTATAAGCAGATGTTTTTTCCCACCATGTTCCTTTATTCCACGTATACTTTCCACTATTCGATTTCTTAACCGTTTTCTTAGTTAGTCCTGGTGTTTCATAAAAATCTGCTCCTCTAAGCATTTTATTTGATTTCAAATTTAAACTCTTTATTTTTTTACATTGACAGATATAAATATATCGAAGATTCTTACACTTATTAACCTTCACATTCTTCGTATCACATCGATACATATACAATTGCTGAAGATTTGTATATGCATTCAATTTGAGATTTTTCACATGAACCTCACATAAATCAAGAAGCTTCAATTTCATTTTTTCATTTGGCAGTTTTAATTCCTTTGCCCCTTTTCCGACACTATTTTCCGTATTAACCTCAATCAATACTGCACTGCTGCATTTTCTTAGGTCAATTCGAGGACTATCCTTCAAAGGCTCAATTACTCTTACTGTCTTTGCATTCGGTGCAATAACAGTCAATTGTTTAGAGGTATGACGACGAAACTCAACGTGTCTAGCCAAACATTTTGACAAATCTGCTTTTTTGCCGCTATAACGCATCACCCGAACATTGTACAAATTCGGAAAGTATTCCACACCCTTAAAGCTTGATATACTAGTCGCCTTTATTAATTTATACTTATCATTCACCTTTTTATTTATATCTGTTGTAACAATGTCATATACTTTATCTACCTCAGAAGGATCTAACCAGCCATCCCCATTCTCGTCATAAATAATCTTTTCAACGTCACCGGTCATAATATCTATCTTAACACCACCATTTTTCATTACCTTATACATACCAGGAAAATTAGTCTTATCAACCTTTACAAACACCATCTCCGTAGGCGCACTCCAATCCCCTATGGTAGTAGTATCACTTTCCTCTGTGATGTGTAGAATTGCACGGACACGCACGTAAAATCTACCACCATGCTCACCAAAAGCAGATTGCTCAATGGTCAATTCCGTCGCATTCGTAGAATACTGCTTAGCATCTATAAACTGCATGTTATCTGCCAGCTCTACATCATAAGAAAATCTATCCGAAAAGCCGGACCATTTAATGGTAGCCTTCTCATTTTCTAATATAACATCATCATAAATATAAATAGAACCACTACTAAAATCTGTCATTGCCTGTGCCTTGTTTGAAAAGGTACATAATCCCAAGAAAACAAGCAATATCAAAAACCATCTTTTCATACTATACACCATCCTTTTCAATTCTTTAGTATTTTCAAGGAACAACCTTCCAAATGCTTTGCAGTTAAATGTCAAAATTGCATATCTTTTTTGTACAATAGCATAGGTCCTATAACCGTAGCAGCGCTCATACCAGCAAATCCCGTTCCAATACCTGCACCTGCGCCTGCAATAAAGCAGATAAGTATTTTTATCCAAATATCTTTCATAATATATCTCTCCGTAAGATTCAAAACTTCTTTGCTATTCCTGGTAACGATAAAAGGAAGACCTTCAACATTTAAAGACTACTGTATAAAGGTATTAAATGCATCCGTCAATGTCATTCCGGTTTTTGCATAAATATCCTCAACCGCTCTCTTGATTTCTGAATTTATTCTTACTTGAAACGTTGAATCCTTTGGTGCAATAGCAACATTCAAATTTGTATCCATAAGACATATCTCCTCACTTTTTTCTTTATCATAGCACTCCTTTCACTCCGCATCAATACATTGCCATTACACTTGCATTTATGATATATACTTTCTATACCAAATATTCTGGATAGCTTCTAACAAATTTGTCATTCGCCTTAAGCATTTGCTCATAATATTCATTATACAATGGACTGAGTTTTCTCATTGCAGGGATAAAAGTATCATAATATCCATTGGTTGCACAAACCAGTTTCATATATTCCATCAACCGAAAAGCAGGCGAATTCTTATACTCCTCTGTTTGTTTGTATTTTTTATATTCATCTAATACATTCTTATTACTCTCTACAAACTCGTCTATATTTTGAATTGCATTATCCTTTACTTGTATAATGTGATTGATTTTTTCCATCCCCTCTTCACTCGAATATTCTTCTAAACAAGCATCCAGATATTCTTGTATATCACTTGGCAAATCTATATCAGGAACATTATCAAAAAATTCGATAATTTGATTGAAAGCTTTCATCTGCTCCTCTGTTTCAATTTTACCAGTAAGGTATCTAGAAAAATTTAGACTGATAAGTTTTCCATAATAACTCGGAAACAGCTCAAGCAGTTTTTTTATGATAATTGTATTAGAACTTATATTATTTATTTCCTGTTCAAGATTCTCAACTTCTTCTCCCGCTACTAATCGCTTTAAGAATTCTTTTTTTACTTTTTCCTGTTCCAATTCCAACGCTCTTTGATATAAGATACCATCTACTTCATTGTGATTTTCAAGTACACGCTTTATTTCACTAATACTTAGCCCTAATTTTCGATATAATACTATTTGCTTTAATAATTTCGTATCTTGTTCTGAAAAATCCTTATATCCATTTTCTAGAATTTCTGGATTTACTAGTCCTTGCTCCACATAATACTGAACCGCTTTTTTTGTTATGTTACACTTCTTCGCTGTTTCGTTTATTAACATACCAATCACCTCCAATATTATTGTAAGCTGACCTGTAAGGGTACAGTCAATATATAATTTCAAATATTTATTTCAACAAATTCAAATTCCCCTCATTATACCATCACTTTCTTTTGTTTCTCTAATCACTTCATTTATCGTTTTATGTACATTCCTCTTATCGAAAAGATGATACATCGTATCCCAAACCATTACACAAAAACCGCCAGACGCCTAACAATTGGGCAGCTGACGGTTCCATATTTCCTATTTACTTGTAGCTATCGCATCACGATACTTTACTTTTGCGCAATAGCAGCCTGCCCTACCATCATCTCAGTCAGCAAAGATACTCTTACGATTCATCACTTTCCAATAATGAATTCGCATAACTGCTTAACTCCTCGCATGCTTCATAATCGGTTTCATATCCGACACCATCAATTACAATATAAGGATTAAAAGATGCAACGGAAATAGAGCTTCCATCCTTATACGTAATATCATATTCTACCCACTGACCATTCAATTCCCTGTAAGAATCATCCTTTTGTCCTATCGTAGCCTTTTTCAAAATATTAACTACTTCGTCAATTTGCTCTTCGGACAACTCAATAGTACTTTCAGGCGGTCTAATCGTTACGGATATCGATTTTACATGTTTCAAATCTGATATTTTGCTTTCAACCGACTTTTTTCCGCATGCGCTAAGCAACAAACATGACAGCATCAACAAAGCGATTATAATCTTTCTATTTGCATGCATGTGCAAACCTCCCTTCGAATCACTAATCCCTATTTATACAACCTTCTAGCAGATTTCTGCGCCTGCTGGCATCTTCTTCTCTGGTGTCATCAATGCCAAATTGCCATCGGCATCCTCGGCACAAAGAAGCATACCCTCAGATAACACGCCAGCCAGCTTCGCAGGCTTTAAGTTCACCAGAACCATTACCTTCTTGCCAACCATTTCTTCCGCCGTATAATGCTGTTTAATACCAGATACAATCTGCTTCACCTGGCTGCCAATCTTTACCTGGGAGCAAAGGAGCTTTTTGGACTTCTTCACTTCCTCGCAGGCAATGATTTCGCCCACCTGGAACTGCATTTTCATAAAATCATCAAAGGTGATTTCCGGCTTTGCTTCGATATCGATGACATCCTCTTCCTCTGTTGCTCCACCAGCCGCTGCAATCTGCGCTGCCTGAATTTCCTCAGCCTTTGCAAGAACCTCATCCATATCCTGTCTCATGAAAAGAATCTCCGGCTTCTCTGTTACCTTAGTTCCATTAACATAACCACCGAAGGTATTCATCTCCTCTAATGGACGCTTTGTTGCACCAATCTGAGCCAAAATCTTCTCGGTAGTGTCCGGCATAAAGGACTCTAAGAGGCTGGCACCGATGGTGATACTCTCCAAAAGGTTATAAAGCACAGTAGAAAGACGGTCTTTCTTCGCCTCATCCTTGCCAAGTACCCATGGCTCTGTCTCGTCAATGTATTTATTACATCTCTTAAAGAGTGTGAAAATCTCTGTCATGGCATCTGCTACACGAAGCTTATCCATCTTCTCTTCTACCTTCTTTGGTGCAGCCAGCACAACAGCCTTCAAATCTTCATCTACTGTGTCTGTCACACCCTTATCCTCTGCGATACCGCCCAGATATTTATTGGTCATGGAAATGGTTCTATTTACCAGATTTCCTAAAGTATTTGCAAGGTCAGAGTTCATACGCTCTACCATAAGTTCCCATGTAATGACACCGTCATTTTCAAATGGCATTTCATGAAGTACGAAATAACGGACAGCATCTACACCAAACATATTTACCAAATCGTCTGCATAAATCACATTTCCCTTAGACTTACTCATTTTTCCTTCACCCTGTAAAAGCCAAGGATGACCAAAAATCTGCTTTGGCAGCGGCTCACCCAGCGCCATAAGGATAATAGGCCAGTAAATGGTATGGAAACGGATAATGTCCTTTCCAATCAGATGCAAATCTGCTGGCCAGAATTTTGCATAAAGGTCAGTTCCATCCTCCAGTGCAGTCTCACCATCTACATCAAAACCAAGACCAGTGATGTAGTTGCTAAGAGCATCCAACCATACATAAACTACATGGTCCGGATCAAAATCTACTGGTATTCCCCACTTGAAAGAAGTACGGGAAACACAGAGATCCTGCAAGCCTGGAAGCAGGAAGTTATTCATCATTTCATTCTTACGTGACTCAGGCTGGATAAACTCTGGATGCGTATTGATATGCTCAATGAGTCTGTCGGCATACTTGCTCAGCTTCAGGAAATACGCCTCCTCCTTTGCAGGCTGACAGTCTCTTCCACAGTCTGGACACTTGCCATCCTCCAACTGTGAGGAAGTAAAGAAGGACTCACAAGGAGTACAATACATTCCTTCATAAAATCCCTTGTAAATATCCCCCTGATCATAGAGCTTCTTAAAAATCTTCTGAACCTGTTTCTCATGATAATCATCAGTAGTACGAATAAACTTGTCATAAGAAGTATTCATCAAATCCCAGATAGACTTAATTTCACCGGATACATCATCTACAAATTTCTTTGGTGTTACACCAGCTTCCTCTGCCTTTAATTCAATCTTCTGTCCATGCTCATCAGTACCAGTCTGAAAACGCACATCATATCCCTGCTGTCTCTTGAAACGTACAATACTGTCTGCTAAAACAGCCTCATAAGTATTTCCGATATGCGGTTTACCAGAAGTATACGCAATCGCGGTAGTCAAATAATAAGTTTTCTTGTCTGCCATAATCATCCTCCATTTCTTTCTGGAACAAAACTTCCTCCCACCATACTCCCGAGCAACTTCCCATAATATTCATTATCAAAAACTTGCAGAAATGATTTTTCGTCAAAACACTATGTAAAGAAAAAGATTTTTGGCATTGCTTTTTTGATGACAACACAGGTCTTTTGAAGGACTTTGCTTTCTATGCTTTCTACATGGCGTACCGCAGCAGCACTGTCTGAACAGGATGGATGAGAGATGCAGTTGTCCTTCGCAGAACGCTTGCGCTGCAGGTGATAACGCAGCGGTGCATAATGTCTCGAAATACGAGACATAAGCACCGGCGTTATCAATGCCCTGCTTAAGGAAAACTGCACTCCATCCATCTCTGTGAGTTTGCGGAGGCGGTACGTAATCACCAGTAGAAAGCAGAAAGCAATTAGTCCTTCTTAAGACCGTAGAAGTTGCGAAAAAAAGCAATCCAAAAACTTTTTCTATTATTTAGTTGTCTTAATCGAAAAATCATTATTGTAAAATATACATAATGAATATTATGGGAAATTGCATCTTCTTTATTCGTGAGAAGTTTTGTTTCCATAAACAAAAAAACGCCTTTAAGTACATGTTCTTAAAGACCAGTATTTCCCGTGTTACCACTTTAATTCATCTACACCTCACGATGCAGACCTTATCCACTGCTCCCAGTCAAAGTTTACAGTGAGACGCTTTAACGGGCGCACCCGTCGTAGCCTAGCAGAATCCTCTGAAATTCTGTGTCGGTACGCAGCTCCAAGACCATCTTCCATGCCACCGTCATACACCCTTTCTCAGCCACCGGGTTCTCTGTAATACACAATGTCATGTACTCTTCTCTTCATTGCCTTTTGCTATTTTCCTATTTTAGCCTCCTTGCCAGGATTTGTCAACCGCCTGCCACTCTAACAAAAAGAAAACCCTCCAACCAATTTTTAAAGGGCTTTCTCTCATAAATCTCTTTTCTTATTCCCAAACCACTACATTACAGTCAACATACTTCTTATACTCTTCCACCTGCTCTGCAGGTACATGCAGGGTAATCCCCGTCGGCAAAACTCCTTTTATGGTAGCACTGACGCCTCCACACTTCAGATACACATCTGTTATACTGCTACACTCCTGAAACCAGTACGGTTTTCCTGCAAAACAAGTCCACTCTGGAGTCAGAGGTGTCTCGATTGTTAATGACTTCAGCTTCGGACAAAATCCCATTCTATCAGCATCCATTTCTGATATATTTCCTCTTATCACAACATTTTCCAGCTGAGTTTTCATGCTAATGTTCGGTATTGTATCCTCTTTTTCGATTCCATCAATTACAATGATTTCAACATCTTTTGGAATGCCTGCATAGCTTGCAAATTCAATCTGTCCGATATTTTTTGCATAATAATATTTTGCCTTCACCAGAGAAAAGCACTCATCTAATACCTTTATATTTTCTACTGTCAGGGTGGTAAATTCACAATCATAAAAAGCAAAAGGAGATATTTTACCCACATTTTGAACGCTGCACTCCGCCGCCTTATTATTTTCAAATGCCTTTCCACTGATTACTTCCATATTTTTAATGGTTATTTTATTTAAATTACTATTGGCATATGCAATTCCAGAAATTCCTCGGATTATATTCCCCTCGACTCCCTGAGTTCCATCTATCTCAAGCTCTCCTGCAACCTCTCCATAGGTTTCTAAAAGAAGTCCATTAATAATACAATAGTTTCCTATTTTTGCTTTTTCTAGAAATGGTGTCCCAGAAAATGCATTTTTTTCGATTTCATCAACCGCTCCCTCAAATATCACATTTTCTAATGCTTCACAACCGGTAAATGCTTCTTCCCGAATCACTTCTGTTTTTTCCGGTATTACAATTTCATTTAACTGGGTGCATCCTTCAAAGCAGCGAGGACGAATCTCTTTTATCTGTTTGCTAAGTGTCACCTTCTTCAAGGCCTTACAATCTTCAAACGCAGAATCCCAAAGGTTCTCCATTTTGTCTGGTAATACGATTTCTTCCAAGCCAGAAGAAGAAAATGCACTGTGGGAAATAAAGTGCAAATTCTTTGGTAAAGTTATCTTCTTAAGCGAAGCGCAGTTGGCAAATACAGTGTCCCCAATACTAACCAAAGAGTTTCCTTTAAACTTCACTTTGGACAAATTAACACATCCTGCAAAAGCACCATCGCTAATCACTTTTATATTCTTTCCAATGGTAATGCTGGTCAGCTTTTTCCGTGAACTAAATTCGCTACCATCTACCTTCACTACCTTTTTTCCTTTAAATTTAGCTGGTATCACAACTTTTTTCTTCTTTAACTTTCCTGCGGAAACTACCCATTCCTTCTTGGTTGTTACCTCTCCATCCTCATCCTTGGGATAGGTGTACACCAGCCCCTGGGAATCCTTTACTTTCTTTTGCTCTGATGATTTCTTTTTTTCTGATTTTTTCTTTGCAGACACCTTCTTCACTCCAGAATATGTGAGTTTCTCCTGAATCACATCACGACTCTGAATCTCTTTTGCTTCGGATTTTTTCACTCCATTTTTTACGGCTCCTACGTTGGCACACAGAGCCACCACTAAAATCCCTGTCAAAACTACTTTTACTTTTCTCATGGTATCTCCCCTTTTTATCCTTATTATAAATTAATAGCATTTTATAACGTCTTAAATTCATCTCCATCCCACATCTCTTTCTCTTCACCTATTTTGCAACTTTTGTATGGCAAAAATATGGCATATCAGGAAATACATGGAATTTTTTATTACGATATTATTACAAAACAAAAGAGGAAACAAGATTTCTCTCATTTCCTCTTTAAATTTACATATTCAATTCTTAACCCACAATACGACGTGCGCACGCTGGCTGATTATAATACATATTTGATGTGGTAATACCTGTACGGGAAGACTGTGCGTGAACAACTCTTCCGCCACCAATGTAAATTGCAACGTGTCCGATACGGCTGCCATGCTTATAGAAAATCAAATCTCCTGGCTGTACAGAGGATAAACTTACTGCTCGTCCATATCCTGCCTGTGCAGCAGAGGAATGTGGAAGGCTGTATCCGTACTGAGCATAAATACTCATAACAAATCCTGAACAGTCCGCACCATTTGTAAGACTTGTACCGCCCCATCTATATGGATTTCCAACGAAGTTTAATGCATATTTTGCAATATCTGAACCAGTAGAACCGCTCGGTCTTGCGGAACTTCCATTGGAAGGTCTGCTGGAACTTGAGTTTGAACTTGAACTGCTGGAAGAACTGCTGCTTGAACTAGAACTTGAGCTTGAACTACTAGAATTTCTAGCTGCCTGTTCTGCTGCCAGCTGACGTAAACGCTCCTGCTCTGCCTCTCTTGCTCTTCTTCTTCTTGCTCTCTCTGCCTTCTCTTCTGCAATAGAAACAGCTTTCTTAAAACGAACACGAAGGCTTACATATTCTTTCTTAACAAATCCCTTGGTATCTCCATCAATCTCAATCTTATACCAATTCTTTGTTTCATTTAATACATCATAGCTTTCATCCTCAGGGATCTGAGTCAGAATCGGACCATTCAAATCCTTTTCCTCACGGACATTCATGGTAACGACACCCTTCTTTACACGGATGTACTTCTGTCCAAAATCGTCCACTAGCTTCTTAGCATCATCACCAATAGCCAGATAACTCTTCTTAATATAACCTGTTACATTACCAGAAGAGATCTTTGCCCAGCCATTGTCAATCTTTATTACTTCTGCTACACAGCCTCTGTAAAGCTTACCTTTAATCTTGCTGGTAGTGTTTGGTTTCTTACGTACATTAACATAATCACTTGCAATAGAAAGTGCTTTATGTTCGAAGTCAGTCACTAAGCCTCTATCTACACGCTTTGGCTCACTGCTCTCTTCCTTTTCCTCTGTCTTTTCGGAAGTTTCTTCCTGCTTACTATCACTGTCGTCTTCTGAAGTAGAAGTTTCCACCTCAATCTCTCTAACAGCAGAAGAGGTAGCACTTGTGGAATCTGTGGATATCACAGAATCAATAATAGAATCCTCTTTTTCTGTTGCATACTTATCTAAGGAAAGAGAAATACCTGCCAGATTCAATTCGCGGCAAATCGTAGTTGCTGTTGGTGCTACAAATGTTACGGCAAATCCTGCGGCTAACACTGCCGTCATGCTCAGACAGATTGTTTTCTTGTTTAAAAATCTCTTTAACATAATTCGTTCCTTTCTGTATAGTATTTCTATTCATAAATTGTATTTGTTACATAATTGTTACATTCTTTTAACAATTATAGAGAGGTCTTTCCAATTTGTCAATAGAAATTCCGTTGACAAATTGTGTTAATTTCCCTCGATTTTATTTATCTTTTCCGTCAAAATGCCAAAATGGTGCATTTTCATGCACCATTTCATCCTTTCTACTTCCGTAGACCTGTATTTATTAACTCAAACTTCACACACTTAAAATTCAACCAACTTCTCACAATATCAATTATATATATTTCGAAAAATGATTTTTCGCCTAAAAAGCAAATATAGAGAAAAAGTTTTTTCATTGCTTTTCCTTGCAACTTCTACGGTCTTAAGAAGGACTACTCGCTTTCTGCTTTCTACTGGTAATTACGCAACCGCCTTCGCAAACTCACAGAAATGGATGGAGTGCAGTTTTTCCTACGCACGAGCGTTGCTGACGTCGGTGCTTATGTTTCGTATTTCGAAACATTATGCACCGTTACGCCAGCTCCCGGAGCGCAAGCGTTCTGCGTAGGAAAACTGCAGCTCTCATCCATCCTGTTCAAACAGTGCTACGGCGGTGCGACATGTAGAAAGCTTAGAAAGCGAAGTCCTTCAAAAGACCTGTGTTGTCTTCGAAAAAGCAATGCTAAAAATTTTTCTCTACATAGTACAAATTGCCGAAAAATCATTTTGCAAATTCTGCTAATTGATATTGTGAGAAGATATTCCAATTTCAAGTGTGTGAAATTTGAGTTACTGCATTAACGTATGACTCCGCTTAGGTTTTCGTCCTGGGCAAAGTTACTCATTTCATATAATACTAGCACTTCCTCCGCCTGATACTCCTCTGCCATCTCCTGCACAGACCCTTTATAATAACGCATATCCAGCATTTTTATCTGACTGTACTCCTCCAGTAGAAATGGCACCATGCTATTAGCGAAGGAATCCTTAATAATTAACAATCGCTTCTGAGATGAAGCATTTTCATTAATAATATCTACTTCGCCATAGTTACCGCCGAAGAAATACGCATATTGATCCTTCTCTTCCAGCTTGGCAATATCATAAATGCTTTCTTTTTCTCTTCCATCGCAGTAGACTTTTACCGGTGGCAGTTCCATAGGAGCATCAATTTCATCCGGTATGGCAGAGCGGTCCAATGCCTTAGAATATAAAGTACCATAAAAGGAATTGCTTACAGCCTTCACTCCATACTCTTCATAGCTTTCTCCATTGCTTCCTACACTTTCATAATAATTCATAGCCCCTGTATAGGCTCCATACAGACTCCAGTGGTGATCTGTTTTGTAATAAATCTGTCTCTTTTTACTTATTTCCTGAAATTCCTCCCGCAAATCAATAAAATTCACGTCCTCCAGTAAGTCCTGTGCTTCCTGATACATTTCATCTGAATCGTACAATGTCCCATGCTTTGGCAAATACTCCTCAAGTATGGTTCCTGGCGAAGGCACCAGCATCAGAGAAACCTCTGACTCCTGCTGGCTTGCTGCCAGATAATTCACAAATCGTAGATTCTGAAAATAGTTTGTCTGAGAAATATCCTGATTCATTATTTTTTCAAAGTAATAATTTTCTTTTCCAATATATACTCCACCGATATCTTTATGTCCCAATGCTTTCTTAACACTGGTGGCACTCTGAGTCCACAAATCTCTTTGGATAAATTGGTCATTAAATGCATTTGTCATATCTTCCTGCCAGTCCCCAGATACAAAATCAGACCAGCTAAAGCTTGGAAACTGGGTTAAATACCGATTTTCATTGGCAGAAAATTCCCGTTTGCCAAAAGCCACTGCCGAAACTCCTCCCGCAGTCAGCAAGGCAAGTATCCCGATAAAAAATACCAGATATATTTTCTTCACGGCGTCCTCCTCTCTTCCATTTTTGCATGATTTCCCTTTCTAAAAACGGAAATACAAGAATGGATTGTAACTACCACTTACCAAAAATGCCATACAAACCAATAAAATTACAAAAGTATACACGGCCATTAATCCAAAAGATAATTTCTCTTCTACGGTAGAAGCTTCGGATTTCTTTAATGAAGCTGCCAGTTTTTTGCAAAGCATTCCTGCCACCTTCTTTGGCAGTTCCAGACTTGCCAGCACCAGCACAATCAGGAAAATTCCATAACCACACCAGTAGTACACCGAAATATCATTGCTCCATGCTGCCCCTACACCAAACATCGTCTTCATATACCGTATTAACAGCTCCATATTATCACAGGCAAAAATAGCCCAGCCTATGACAATAAGCACTGCCGCGTAGAGATGTTTTCCTACACTGTGCCAGTTTTCCATCTCTTTTAATAGGTATAATTTTTCAATCAATAGAATAACAAAGAAATACAATCCCCATAATATAAAGTTCCAACCGGCGCCATGCCATAGTCCTGTCAGAAACCAGACTACCAGCATATTGAATATGTGGCGAAGGATTCCCTGGCGGTTTCCACCCAATGGAATGTATAAATATTCTCTAAACCAGACTCCAAGGGTAATGTGCCAACGTCTCCAAAATTCTGTAATACTTTTCGACTGATATGGATATCTAAAATTCTCTGGGAAATGAAAACCAAACATTTTTCCCAAACCAATTGCCATATCCGAATATCCAGAGAAATCAAAGTAAATCTGGAAGGTATATGCCAAAGCTCCCAGCCAGGCAGCGGATACCGTCAGATCATCCTGTGGAAGACTGGAAATTTCCGTCCAAAGCAGTCCAATCTGATTGGCAAAGATAACCTTCTTTCCCAAACCAATCAAAAATCGCTGCATGCCCTCTGCGCATTCCTTTGCCTTCACCTTACGTCCTGAAATATCTTTTTCTACGTCACAGTAGCGCACAATTGGTCCTGCAATAAGCTGTGGAAATAAGCACACATACATTCCAAAATTAATAATATTTTTCTGGGCTGGCACTTGATGACGATATACGTCAATGGTATAAGACAGGGTCTGGAAGGTATAAAATGAAATTCCAATTGGAAGAGCCAGCTCCAGAAGTTCTATTCCGCTTCCAGTAAACTGGTTAATACTTTCCAGCAAGAAGTCCGTGTATTTAAAGAAACACATAATTCCCAGATTAATTGCTACGGAAAGTACCAGAACTATCTTTCTCCCTTTCCTGTTTCCCTTGGTGTCCAGATATTCCAGCATCCGCCCATTACAATAGTCAAATACTGTAGAAAAAAGCATGATGCCTATGTACTTTGGCTCTCCCCATGCATAAAAAAATAAGCTTGCTATGAGCAAAAAGAAATTGCGGAATCGACCTGGGCAAAGATAATAAATTATCAATACCAGAGGAAGAAATCCGCAAAGAAAAACCATACTGCTAAAAACCATATTCAGCCTCCATGCTATGACCCGTTAAAAATATAAAAAGCTTACCAGCACAGACTATTGAATCTGTGCCAGCTTTCCAATTAAATACGCATTTCTTGTCATAGATATATTGTTTATAAAAACCACATCCTGTACTTTATTCTTCTTTACAAAGTTCTTGATACTTCCTTTCCAGTAACGGTAGTCTACTACATATACCTTCTGATAATGATCTGCCAGATATGGCACAAAGGCATTTCCATAGGACTCCTTAACTACCAGACAGGAGGAACCATCTTTTTTCTTTTTATTACGTACCACAGTATAATGATTATCTCCTGCTAAAAAAGCACAATATTTTAACTGGGTACTATAATTAGTTCCATCACAAATCACGGATGCATTATATTTTCCACCATTTTCATGGTGATAAGTCATACTAATTTTTTTATTGTTCACTGGATAATACGCTTTTACCTTATCCTTTTTCAAAGCTTTGCTTTTATTGGTATCTGTATAAAAGCTTCCTAAATATCCACCAAAAGTCTTTGTCTTATAATCTGAAAGCTCATTTGCCTCTATGCCTTTCGCTTGGCAAAACTGCTGGTAAGCATAGTAAGCACCCTTGCTGGTCCAATGATGGTCGGTACGGAAATAAATATACTCTGTACGATGCTGCATCAATGTATCATAAAGTGAAACCCCTGTTACATTTTTATTCAGGTTCTTATACATAGACTTAATGGCTTTATTCTGATTGGAAGAATTTACTTTATCCGCCTTATTATCTGGAAGGGTAATTCCTACACTGGTAGGTACAATAATGTCATAAACATCTGCCTTACCCTTTAGAGCATTTGCGGTTCGATTCACTACAGAGGTATATTTCTTTCCAAGACTTTCTACATAACTGTAGAGTTCATAACCAGATTCTCCAATCTGAATGGTTCCTCCAAAGGTTTTAATCTTCGCCTTAGAGGTAATCTTTTCATAAGAATACTTCTTACCTTTCTTTCCGTCCTTCTCCTCTGTCTCCTGGGAGTCCTCAGAATCACCTTTGCTGGTATCCGGCTCCGAAGAAGGGGCTTGGGTGGCCTCTGTGGCAAATACAATCTCATTTACACCCCGGGATGAATCCGCATTATCTTTATTCTTATCTCCACACGCCACACATAGCATACAACTAGTAAGCACGGCGCAAAGTGCTACTCTTTTTCTCATTTGGCTGCCTTCTCTCTTGTTATTTTAACTGCTCCTCAATGACCTTTTTGGCATTCTCTGCATCAGATGTTACACATGCCACAATATAATTTCTTGTCTGCAATATTACAGCATCATCAATTTTCTTCGCTTCCTTTGGCAAGTAATCTTGGAAGGACTGCTGCATATCGCTTAAATGCTGCTGTACGCTTTCTATCTCCGCGTCAATCTCCTCTTCACTGGCGGCAGTTATAATTAACAATTCATCAGCACAAGTCCCTTCACCCATATACAACTGCACCTTGGTATTTTCTCCCGCAGTAGCAATCATGCTCTCCGCCACAGAAGATTCCATCAGAGCCAGTTCCGTATCGAAAGCAATATTTTCCAACGCCTTCTTAGCTAAAGTCTCCGTATTCAGCTTCTTTCCTTCTTTTGTCTCTCCCTCTGTCTTAACTTCTCCACCAGACATGCCACTCTGGGTTACCCTCTTCTGACCAGGAGCCGTAACGCCCTGTACAAATGCCCAGACAGATATAGCCAGCACAACTATAGCTAACACAACCACAGAATAAAACTGTCTTACTTCCTTCTTCCCATTCATCTTAGCCCTCTTTTCAATCTATTATAAATTCAAATTAAACGCATTTTACCAACTAGATTATATATTCCCTATTTCATAGAAGTCAATAGATTTTCGCATTCTGCGACAAAATTCGTCATTTTTAACTCTTTCTTTACCAATTTTCTTGATTTTACTGGCACTTAGTAAGTTCTTCCACCCAGAATGCTGCTTCATCAGAAAGTCCTGCTGCTTCATAGCATCTTACCAGTCCCTGCCGTGGCAAAGTGGTGGATGTACGGATATCCAAAATACTTTCTGTTTCTGTGGCCGCATTAAGATACCATGTAACTGCCTCCTGAAGCTCACCAATTTCTTCATAATAGCTTCCCAGTTCACAGCATAGCTCGGCGCAGGAACCGGTTACTGCATCCTTTAAGGCATAGGTAAGAAAATGAGGAATATCGCCTTTTAAATGGAAGGTCTTTGCTAATACGCAAACAGCCTCCTTCACTTCATCTATGCTCCTATCGTCTTGGGACATAGTAGCCAGAAAAGCCTCTTCTGCCTCTAGAAAATCTTCCCTTTCTCCTGATATAAACAATTCCATGGCATACATATGGTGAAGCTTTTTGGAAAGCCGGATTCCATTACTATGTACGCGCTTTAATGCCGCCAAATCTCTGGAAGCATGGTTTCCCTCTGGCAAATGCAATATTTCAATATCACTGTCAAAAACCACCGGGTCCAGCCGAAGGGTTTCATGTATGGCATCAATCCAGACAAATTCCCGCAGCCTCCGGTAAAGCTTAGGACGATATTCTTTTTCAAAATTGTACACTGTATTATTTTCCTGTGGAGTACAGTAATACATCTGTACCATTTCCACTTCCGGCAAAAGCACCTGCTTCAAATCCCAAAACCGCCTGCGGTTTTCCTCATCCAACATCTCATCTGCATCCGCAGTATAAATATATTCCATGCTCGCTTTAGACGCTGCAAAATTTCTCGCAGCAGAAAAATCATTAATCCACTGGAAATCATATATTTTATCTGTGTATTCCTTAGCGATTTCTTTCGTTCTGTCTGTGGAACCTGTATCCACAATAATGATTTCGTCCATTAAATCTGCAATAGAATCAAGACAGCGCGCCAATACCTTCTCTTCATTTTTTACAATCATGCAAAGACTTACTGTAGTCATATGTCCCTCCTTTCCTTGTCTGATCACAATCTGACTGGATTTCTCAATAGTAAATTTACTCCGTTCTTCTTACAAAACCGGCACCCAAAGCAGTGCCACTTCCACCAGAAGCGCTGCAACACAAGCACCTACTGCTACCTTCAAAAGACTTTGCCGGCGAAATGCCAACACCAATGCCACTATAGTTCCTGCCAGGCCGGATACTAATCCACCTGTAGAAAAGAGAATCGCCGGAAAAGTCATGGAACCAAGCACCGCATAAGGTACATAAGCCAAAAAAGACCTTAAGAATTTATTTTCCAGTTTTCCTCTGCACAGCACCAGCGGAATCATACGTACCAGATACGTCACTCCCGCCATAACTGCCAGATAGCAAAAAAAACTTATTACATTCATATCTCATTTGCCTTTCTTCGAGAATTTTCTTTATTAAAACCTATCTTTTTGCATTAATTTTCTTCTATCATATCGTCCTCTATTGGGTATAAAAATGCTCCTATGGCAGACGCTGCTACTGCACAAATAATAATTACAAATCCTGAGGACAGTTTATTGAGTCCTGGCACCCAATGGAAACAGCAGCTCATAACTACTGCAATCAGTATAACCTTCAAACATGGAAGGTCATCTCTGGCTTGAGGAATAATAATTGCCAGAAACATTCCATAAATAGCAATTCCCAGAGCATTGCTTACCATATCCGGAAGAACCCCACCCAAGAGGGCTCCCATGGCAGTTCCACCAGCCCATCCGATATATGGTATGGCAATCAATCCATACATATAATACTTACTTACCGCTTTTTTACGGCTCATGGACACTGCAAAGATTTCATCCGTAACACCAAAGCTGGTAATCAGACGATTTAAGGTATCCATAGTTTTGTCCACTTTTTGGGACAGAGACAAGGACATCAATGCATAGCGCAGATTAATCACCAGCTGAGTCAACGCCATTTCCACCAATGCACCGCCTGCCACCATAATCTCCAATCCAGCAAACTGACCAGCGGAGGTAAGATTTGTCATAGATATCAATACCGCCTGCCACCAATTCAGACCAGAAGCCACTGCCATCAATCCAAAGGTGAAGCTTACGGACACATATCCCAACGCAATAGGAATTCCATCCTGTATTCCCAGTTTAAAATCCTTTATTTTCAATGTTTTATCCTGCCTTAGTTTCTTAATTTCTTTTGAATCTCATATAATCCTTATTTACATTTACGTTATAAGAATTTCCAGAAGCACTCTGACAAATTATAACTGTCCACACAATGAATATTTCACCACAGCAAACGCTTCCCGGACATACATATTTGGCACTGTGTACCATACCGTAGAAGCACCCAGCCCATCTACGTTTTCAAAACCTTTATTCTTTGCAATTCGAAGGGCACGGAAAATATGAAAATCATTGCTGACAATAACCACTTTTGCATCCGGATTGTCTATTTTTGCTTTACTAAATTCCAGATTTTCGTCGGTATTTGTGGACTCATCCTCTAAAATCATACGGGATTCTTCGATACCACATTGAACCAGATAACGCTTCATGGCTTCTGCCTCTGAAACATCTTCGCCCTTTCCCTGACCGCCGGACAGAATCACCTTTGTATCGGGATTCTCTTCCAGATACTTTGCTGCCACCTTTAAACGTCTTGCTAAAAGGCCAACTACTTTTTCACCCCTTACTCTGGCTCCCAATACAATCACATAATCTGCTCCTGGTTCTGGGACAGACTTTCCATATCCTATCAGAATTCCTTCTATAATCAAAAATCCCAGCAGACAAATCCCAAGAAAAATCAATCCGCCTCTGCGAAACCAGAGAGGAAAGGTTTTGTGAGTACAGGGGCACCACCTTAGAAAAATTCCACCTGCGATTCCTGCCACTCCTAAAATCAACCAGAAATAAGTAAATACATTATTTAAGTCTACCATACAGGCATATAGAAAAAAATACCCTGTGCTTAAAATTCCTAATACGAAAATTATCACTGACCAGATAGTCATGCCACCACTCCTTTTAACCATATTTATCCGCTTCCCTTCTAATCAAACAACAGGGAACGAATTGGAAAATCCAAAACATTCCCTGTATCGTTTTGCCACCGTGTAAATTTATCAGAACAACCTTCTGTCTGCTGTGTTACTGTGTAACATTACCTACATCCTCGGTAATGACTTCATCTCCTACATCTTCGTAACTGCCATCTTCACCTGCTGGTGGTGCAGGAGGCTCTGTTGCAACAGGCTCCTCCACAATCGGCTCCTGAGTCGGTTCTGTTGTCTCTCCAATTGGATCATCTATTGGAATCTCTGGCTCAGCTGCTTCCGGATCCATAGTCTCTTCTGGCTCCTCTGTAGGCTCCAGATTCTCTACGGTCTCTTCCACTTTACCACCTTTGTTCTTATCCTTATATTTCGCCTCTGCGAATCCCACATCTTCTAAGCCGACGTGGATTTCTTCCATAAACTGTCTCCAGATATATAATGGATAGGTGCTTCCATAAAGGTTATCCAGAGTTCTTGGGGTGTCATAGCCTACCCAGACTGCTGTAGAATAATATGGTGTATAACCACAGAACCATCCATCCTTTTTATCACTGGTGGTTCCCGTCTTACCAGCAGAAGACATATTGGTCAAACCTTTTCCTGCTGCCGTACCACGAATCATTACACCTTCTAGAATGTTGGTCATAGTATTTGCAGCATCTTCCTGATATACCTGCTTCTCAGCAGTCAGTAACTTACTTCCAACGATTACATTTCCCTCAGAATCTGTAATTTTTACAACACAGGTCGGATTACGGAATGTACCTGAATTTGCTAATGCTGCATAAGCAGATGCCATCTCTACTGTGCTGGCACCCTTAGTAAGACCACCCAGAGCTGCCGCCGGTACAAAGTCATCATCCACAATCTTTGAGAAATTCATATTCTGAATATATGCCAGACCTACTGCCGGAGTCAATTCCTCAAACAGCTTCCATGCAATGACATTCTTGGACTGCTCCACTGCACTACGCAGAGGAATCTTTCCAGAATACTTTCCATTGGAGTTCTTTGGACCTCCTTCAAAGAAAGTATCATCTACAATAGAATTTGGCGTATAATCTCTTTCCAGCTGCGGAGTATATACCGCAATCGGCTTAAAGGAACTACCTGGCTGACGGAAACTTAAAAAAGCACGGTTTAATGTAGATGCCTTTTCCTTTTTCTGCTGACGTCCACCAACGATAGCCACCACCTTACCGGTCTTGTTATTAATACAGGTAGCTGCTCCCTGAAGGGCATATACACCTTTTTTCTTCTCTGTAAATGCTGCCAGCTGGTCATTTACAGCCTTCTGCAATTTCTTCTGCTTCTTCTTATTTAAAGAAGTATAAATATGATAACCGGAATTGTATAACGATTTATTGCACTCATCGTAAACTTCACTATATTCTTCATCATATGCCGCACGGTCTGCATTACTGCTAAAAGCATAACGGAACTGGAAGTCCTGTTTCAGCATCAGTGCCTTAGTAGCACAACTGATCGCATAGGAAGTCATATAATCCTGCTGCTGTAATTCTTCTGCCGGATTCAACACCACGTCTACATAATATGCATCACTGTACTCTGCCGCAGAAATATAATTTTCAGATAAAAGCTGCTCCAAAATACGTTCTTTTCTCTTCTTAGTATTATCGAAGTGTTCAAAAGGATCATATAATGTTGGTCTATTTGGAATAGAACATACAAATGCAATTTCTGACAAGGTCAGCTTAGATGCCGACTTGTTGAAATAACCGCGGCTTGCTGCTTCGATTCCATAATATCCGTTTCCAAAATAAATGTTGTTAATATAAAATTCCAAAATCTGGTCTTTGTCATATTTCTTTTCTAATTCCATGGCAATAAAGATTTCTTTAATTTTTCTGGAATAAGAACGATCTGTGTAATCCAAAACTTTAGGAAATGCATTTCTTGCCAGCTGCTGGGTAATGGTACTGGCGCCTCGTGATGCATCCTGCCCTTGCAGTTTATTTCGGATTAAGGTTACGCCTGCACTGACAATAGCCTTTAAATCATATCCGGAATGTTCATAAAAATCTCTATCCTCTGTTACTACGAAAGCATCCTTTACTCCCTGTGGAATTTCTTCAAACTCCAGATAAAAAGAATCCTTTTCTCCTTTTAATTTGGCAATGGCCTTTCCTTTCGAATCATAAATGAAGCTGGCCTCAGAGGTTTTAAAGGTATCCTCTGTAGTTTTGGAAACCAACTCCGCCGCATCCGCCTGCCATTGAAGAAGGGTATCTCCATATTTGTAATAGAAAAATCCCATAGCTCCCAAAATCGCTAAAAGGAATAATAAAAATATTATTTTAAATGCAAGACGAAGTCTTGGATGCTTCCTCCGTCTTTTTGTTTTTTTCTTCGGAGCGGAAGGATTCGACCGCTTTACTGGTTGTTTATTTGTACTCGCCATATATCTCTCCAATCATAATCTAAACCACACGCATTTTGCTGCGCTTAAACTCCAACACTTTGCCTATCATAGCATATTTTCCCACAAAATGCACTATTTCCATATTTCTTTCACAAAATCATAAGAATTCCTTCAGAATTTATTCTCGCGAAGGCAAAGTGAAGACAAACCAATATATTGGTTACAAATTTAATTGCGTCATCCAAGCGCGACCGCGAGGCTAAATAGTTGGAATAAAATTCCAAAAATCTGTCAACACTTCCATTATCGGCAAAACATAGCGGTTTTTAAACGTTTTGCACAATAAAATATTACATAGGTGCTTTTGCACAGAAATGAGGTTATTATGTATTCTTTTAAAAAAGCAATAAACACATCTTTTACATCCAATAATCAAAAGCTGTTTTCATCAGAACGTTTTCCACGTATTCTCACGCCAAAGCTTCTGGCATTGGTCTTTCTATATTCATTAGCATTTACTCTATTACTTTTCGGATGGAAAATGCTGAGACTGGAGCATCAGGCAGCCACTTCTGCTTCCCGATTGGTGTCTACCTTTTCCCAATTTCCATCTGATAACTCGCAATTGACAGTTCTGAATCGTCAGTCACCAGAAGCTTCCTTTCTGTACCAGCAGAAATCGGACGAAGAAATTCAACAAAGCATTGCATCCCAGATTATCCGTCTTCATGTTATCGCCAATAGTGATACCAATAGCGATCAAAGCCTGAAACTAAAAGTCCGGGATTCCATTATCCAGGATATGCAGTCCGCTTTAAAAGATGCTTCTTCTATTGAAGATGCCCGTAGTATTCTCACGGAAAAGATGCCTCAAATTCAGAAGAAAGCCCAGAAAACCATTCAAAAAGAAGGCTATGACTACCCTGTGTCCATTTCCCTGAACCAACGGTATTTTCCTGTAAAGGTCTATGGAGATCTGACCTTTCCAGCTGGTGAATACGAAGCCCTTTGTCTGGAAATCGGCAAAGCCTCCGGCCGCAATTGGTGGTGTGTCCTATTCCCTAGTCTTTGCTTTGTAGACGAAACTTATGCAGTGGTTCCCGAGGAATCCAAGGAAAAATTGCAGGATTCTTTGTCAGAGCAGGAATATGCTTCCCTAGAAAACGAATCGGAAGGCGAAGATTCCAGTACAGATGTACAGTTGCGCTCCGGAATTTTGGATTGGCTTAGTGAACAATAGATTGTTTGTAATGCTATAAATTATTTGTTACAATACTTTCATAACTATAATCCAAAAATCATAGAAATGAGGATGTTTATGAAAGAAAAAGTACTTGTAACCATTACTGGCTCTCACGAAACCGATGGAGAAACAGAATCCATCGAAACTCTGCAGCCAGGCAATTATAAATTCCTTCATGGAAAACATTTTATCCAATACGAAGAAGTTTTGGAAGAATCCTTATCTGGTAAACCCGTTTCAGCAAAATGTCTTTTGAAGGTTTCCGAAAATAATGTAACTCTATCCAAAAAAGGACCTACCCAGACAGAAATGTACTTTAAGACAGGAGAATCATACACTACCATTTACGAAACGCCGTTTGGCTCCTTACAGATGAAGCTATATACCACAGCCCTAAAAATCCAGGAGACCGAAGATTCTCTGACAATCCAAATTGATTACAGCATGGATATGAATTATAGTCATGTTAGTGACTGCAATATAAAAATCCATATCACCTCGTAATTACTTGTCATATCTATATTAAAAAATGCCCCACAAAGTTAAACTTTGCGGAGGCATTTTGACTTTATTTCTTGTTCTGCATAGTATTCAGCTTGTCCTGAAGCTTATCCCGGAAAGATTTCTTCTTCTTTGGAGCAGACTCTAAATTACCACGAAGACCCTTTACTTCAATAATGTAAATACCACTGATTCTGGCACGAACTTCCTTCTTTACTGGAATCTGCTCGAAAATCTTCTCATCACAAATCAAAGACATTACTCTTGGACCAATCTTTGCCTTAACAATTGGCACCTTCTGACCACGGAAACGCTTTGGTGTCTGGTCGATAACAATCTGAGGAAGCCCGGATTCTTTCAACTTCATTCTTTTCTTGTCAATAACCAGAAGAGATGCATTCTGTGCTGCTGCCTGCAGCTCTTTCTGTGACTGCTCCTGACGATCCTGAAGCTTCTTTCCATAAATACTCAGTGCGACTAACGCTGCAACCATTACCACAATAACAACAATCATAACGATTACGCTTGTTTTTACGCCTAATACAGGCACTAACATTAACATTTCATTCATGTTTCTATCCTCCAACCTTTTAAATTATTTACTCAAACTTCGCATTTGCAAATGTATTTTCCTTGAGAATCATATCATATTTTTTACTATCTGCAAATCATTTTATAACTCTGCTTTGTTTCTTTCCAGAGTTTCAGTAATGATTCCACGTACGGTTTCACCCACATGCTTCTTCTCATCCCGGGTCATTTCTTCCATATAAAGTGGCTCACAGTATTCTACAATTACATGTGCTTTGTGAATCCATGGAAGATGATTTTCAAAAATAGCATCATTATTGCTCATTGCCACTGGCACAATAGGACACTTTGACTTCTCCGCCAGTTTGAAACTCGCCTGATGGAATGGAAGCAGCTCATCCTTATGATTTCTGGTTCCTTCAGGAGCAATAAAAACAGAATGTCCAGATTTCAGCAGTTCTACACCTTCCAAAATGGTCTGCATTCCCTTTTTTATATCTTTTCTATCCAAAAATAAACAATGCATTGCTCTCATCCAGCGACTAATTAATGGGATATGAGCCAAAGAATCCTTTGAAACAAATGCCATTGGCATTGGTCCTGTAGTATAACCCACTAAAATATCAAAAAAACTGCGATGGTTAAATGCATACATTGCGCCCTGTCCCTGCAGCACATTTTCTTTACCCTTCACCGTCACCTTTACGCCAGAAATAAATAATATAACCCTAAAAGCGCCTGAAACCAGTGTTTGGGCAAATATCGGCTTCATCTTTGGATTGATTTTTCCGATAATCCAGCTTACCACAAACATAGGCAAACTAAAGATATAATACAATAATAAATAGATTCCTACTAATATTAAACGCATTTCATTTCTCCATTCTTTGGTATGTATATCCTATTCCAGATTTTCCTAGAAAATTCCTCCCTTACCACTATTTGCACGCCATCTTTTATAATACCCAAATACTGGGCAAAAAACAAGCCTATTTCTTCATTTCAGCAAAGAAATAGGCTTGTTTCCGCGTGATTTCAATTTATTGGACTGTTTCTTCTGTAGAAACAGTTTCGGTTGCTTCTTTCGTTGAAGAATCCTGCGCTGGAGTTTCCTGAGTGGACGCCTGAGTCTCCTGTGGAACAGCATCTTCTGGTGCTGCCGTCACTGGTGGTTCTGTCACTACCGGCTCCACACTCGGTTCTTCCGATGCCACTGGTTCTTCTGTAGCAGCTGGCTCTTGTGTCTCCACCGGTTTTTTCGTTTTCTTTGGCTTCTTCGTAGCTTTTGGTGTCGGCTTTGGAGTCTTCGCTGGTGCTGGAGTTGGTGCAGTAGTAATCTGCTGCTGTTCCAAGCTCTCATCCTCTACATCCTGTACCTCTGGCAGAGGTTCTGTAATCTTATCCTCTTCCGCTGTAATCTGATAATACTCCTCAAGAGTAAGTTCCTTCTTATATAAATGCTTCGCCAGACGTTTACCAACATAACGGATATGCCATGGCTCATAGGTATAACCTGTAATATGTGTCTTTTCCTCTGGATAACGGATAATAAATCCAAACTTATAGCAATTTCTTTCAAGCCACTTACCTTCGACGGTATCACCAAAGCTTTGCTCCAATGTACACCCTACCGCAGATGTAGACACATCAATTGCCAGTCCCGTCTGATGCTCACTGGAACCAGGCATTGCTGATACCAGATCTGTCGTTTCTTTTCCTCTGGTATTTACATTGTTATTGTAAATCTGCTCCTGTCTTGCATAAGACCGGTATCCGGAAACACCCTTAAGCAAAATTCCTTCCAGCTCTGCCTGAGCAAACAAATCCTCTAACGGACCTGCCATCACCTGTCTTACATAACTCTTTTCATAAGTTCCATAAAAACTAAAGGAAATCCCAGGTATTACAAGATCCGTAGGCACGTAGTCCTCTGGCAATCGATATTCTCGGTTTACCAAAACTGTAATACTATCCGGCTGGGTATCTACTTTTATCATCTTTTTTGGTGTTGACGTTGGTTCTGGAGTTATCACAATTATCTCTTCCTGATCCTCATCCTCACTTGTATAATATTCATATCCACTATCTTCTGTGTCAGAAGTTACATTCGTTCCTGCCTGAAAATGTCCCAGCTGATGAGACAACAATCCTGCAAACACAGCAACTAATGTGCAAAATACGATAACCGCTCGTTTTATCATGCGCCTCGCCCCTTTTTATAACAACATCTTGTTACATGCTCGACTAATTATACCACATCTAGACAAAAAATCCAGTGTATCTTCATAAAAAAATATGAAGTTTCTATTAAGGTTTCTAAGCAATGATTATTCCAAAAGGTTAAGTTTGAATTATATAAAAATACTTGTTAAAATGTAACTACTTGCCAACGAAATACGTTGTGCATTCTAATTCTATCTTTGGCTGCATTTGCAGCAGAAATGAGGTATACAATGAACAATATGTCAAATTCCATCAAAATAAAAGCACCTGCAAAAATCAATCTGACTCTGGATGTCACTGGCCGCCGTCCAAATGGTTATCATGACCTTCGAATGATTATGCAGACCATTGACCTTTACGATGAAATTACCATTACGCGAATTCCTGAAGAGGAAATTCGCCTTTCTATGAACAAAGACCTTCCAGATAAGATTCCAGCCGAAAAAAATCTAGTATGGAAAGCTGCAAATTTAATAAAAGAAAACTGTAATATAGATGGTGGATTCTCTATCTTTTTAGAAAAAAATATTCCTGCAGCTGCCGGACTGGCCGGTGGCAGTTCTGACTGTGCTGCTACCCTGTTGGGAATCAATGAGCTTTGTGAGTTGAAGCTTTCTATTGAAAAGCTTTGCGACCTTGGGGTTACTCTTGGCGCAGACGTTCCTTTCTGTATTCGCAAAGGAACCATGCTTTCGGAGGGAATTGGAGAAATTCTTACTCCACTTCCTGCGTTGACTCCTTTATGGACATTATTGATTAAACCGAATATCTCCGTTAGTACTGCCTATGTCTACACCCATCTGAATCTGGCAGGACTTACCAGCCATCCTGATACAGAACATGTGCTGGACTGCATTTCCCGCAAGGATGATGCCGGACTGGCCAAAAGTCTTGCCAACGTACTGGAAACCGTAACGATACCTGAGTACCCGGTTCTTGCAGAATTGAAGCAGTTCTTTCTGGAGGAGGGTGCCATTGGTTCTCTTATGAGTGGCAGCGGACCTACTACCTATGGACTTTTCCAGGACGAAATCCTTGCCCGGATGGCACTTAAAAAAGCTCAGGAAATATACCCTGAATATGATGTAATTCTCTGCCAGACCAAATTACCAGATGTGGAATGTTTGAGTTAAAGTATTAGGGAAAGCTGCCGATATATTCTATACAAGGAACTAGCTCAAGGATGAGCTGCGTGATTTCGGAAACTTAGTGATTGATTAAGAAAATGGAGGTTCGATATTATGGATTTGACAGGTGTAAACAATAAAGTTAATAATTATGCCGCTTCTACTGTTACAGAGAATACAAAGGAAGCTGCTACCAAGAAGAATGCAGAAGATACCATTGCTGATTCTGCAGCGGTATTCGAAAAGAGCACAGAGACAAAGAAAGATAGTGCTAATCAGATTTACAACAAAGACGCTATTGTTGCTAAGCTGAAAATGGATCAGCAGAGTCGTATTGACAGTATGAACAGCTTAGTTCAGAAGTTATTAGGTAAGCAGGCCGAGAAGTTTGATTTAGCTAATTTAACTAGCGGAAGCAATTTGGCAGCAACCTTCCGTGAAGTTGCTGATAAGGTTGACCAGGCAACTATTGACGAGGCAAAGGCTTCTATTTCAGAAGACGGATACTGGGGTGTTAAGCAGACCTCTGACCGTCTGGTAAGTATGGCAATTGCTTTATCCGGTGGAGATACAGAAAAAGCGGATGAAATGATGTCAGCAATTGAAAAAGGATATGAGAAGGCAACAGAAGCCTGGGGCGAAGAACTTCCTGAGATTTGTAAGGATACTTTGGAAGCAACCCGCGAGAAGATGGAGTCATGGAAAAATGGTTTGACTACCGCAGAAGATTACGCAGCATACTTGAGCTAATCACGCAAAATCATAAAAGAAGAAGGCAGCATCGCAAGAGCGGTGTTGCCTTCTTCTTTTATGTTTCATTTTTTTATTAATCAATATTCTTATCAACTTATATATTTTAGTCCATGTTAAAATCAACATTAATTTAAAGCATCCGGATACGATGCAATGGCGCCATGCTGCATGACACTTCTACCACAATATTCATTCGATAAATCAAGATATTTTTTCAGTTGTGCCTGGGTTAAATTCTCCAAACCATCCCTGCCAACTCCATCTCTGGTCAATTGATACAGAAAAGAACCGATAAACGCATCTCCAGCTCCCGTAGTATCTACCGCCTCTACCCTTTTTGCTAATGAAGCCGCTTGCGTCTGCAGCGTAAAGGCTTGTGCCCCCTTGCTTCCTTCTGTATACAGAACTAATTTTACATTTCCCTGAAATAATATATCCCTTGCCTCTTCTACCGTTTTATATCCTGTGATAAACTCCAGCTCTTCATCAGAAATCTTTAAGATATGTGCCTTTGGCAAAAATTCCTTCACAGCCTCATATAACTCCTGTTCCTTTTCCCAAAGGGCAAACCGCAGGTTTGGATCAAAGCTTACCAGACAATCTTCTTCCAAAGCATATTCAATGGCTTTTTCATGTGCCTGCTTCATCGGAAACTCTCCCAAAGATACCGAACAAAAATGCAATACATCTGCTGATACAAACCATTCTTTCTTCACCGCTTCTGGCTGCAAAAGCATATCCGCTCCTGGCTTCCTGTAAAAGGAAAACTCCCGGTTTCCATCCTCTTTCAGTGCCACAAAAGCAAGAGAAGTATTTGCCTGGCTTGTACGCTGGATACATTCACATCCAATGCCAAATCCCATGAATTCTTCCACAATCTTATCCCCAAAAGGATCCTCTCCCAGCTGAGTTATAATCTGGGACTGCTGCCCCAGTCTGGCAAAAACACCACAAACATTGGCAGGAGCCCCTCCCACCTTTGGCACAAAGCCTGTCACCTGCTTAATTGGTTTGCCACTTTCTTCTGGAATAAAATCAATCAACGCTTCCCCAATAGCTACTAATTTACTCATACGCCTCTCCTTCCTATACTTTCAAAGCAAATAGTTCAAATCTATTCGCCGATTATAAATCTGTCTAGTCTACAGCTAAACCGTTCCATTCCCAAATCCTTCCTTGGAAATTACCCTTTAAAGCCTTCATTATAAATGGATTATTTTCTTCGTCTTTATCACATTCTATATAATATCGGCTGGTAAGAACCACTTCACCTTCGTTTAGATAAATTTCCACCAAAGAAGTATCCAAAAGAATCCGGCAGCTCTCCAGCTTGTCCAAAATCACTTGACGAATCTTCCGTCCTCTTCCGATTTCCTTTGCTGATTTACCATAAAATTTCATAGAAAATATCCCTGACTTATAATTCAAACAAAATCCCGACCCTATCTGGTCAAAATCAATTTGAAATTCCTTCGATTCAATATCCTCTAATAAAATCTCATAAGCTTGTCTGCTCTCCCCAGATAAATTTCTATAAAGTACAAATTCACTGTCTGGCTCCAGCTTCCTTTCCCTTTGGCGAAGCTGCTCCAGTTCCTTCACTGGAGTTTGATGCACTCTTCCATTTTTCCACGTCAGCACCCTTGGCACTGTCAAAGCATGCTGCCAGCCAGTTTGGATCGTAGGCTCATTGTCGTATTCTTCGTCTGCCAGCCCTGCCCAGCCAATGAGAATCCTTCTTCCCTGTTCATCGACAAAGGTCTGGGGTGCATAGAAATCAAATCCCATGTCCCATTCAATAAATTCTCCTAATGAGGGTTTGTCCAATATTTCACCCTCAACTAAAAAATACCCCGACTGATAAATATTCTGATAACGATATTCCTCTGCCATCAGTCCTTGAGGAGATAAAGAAAGGATTCCCTTCCCAGTAGGCAAAGTAAAATAATCTGGACATTCCCACATAAAACCAAAATCATAATCTGTAGTAATGTCCTTCAAAAACTCCCATTTCACCAGATCCTTTGACTGAAAAATCAAGACTGCTCCCTTATCTCCCACAAGTCTGCCGCCTTGAATCATATAAAAGGTATCATCCTGCTGCCACACCTTAGGATCTCTGATATGACAGGTATATTTTGACGGATAATCCTCATTCGTCATAACACACTGCTTAGCACTAAACTGCCTTCCATCTGTACTTGTCACCAGAATGGTATTGGCTTCCCGGCCGGTATGTACATAATCATGGACACCATCCTGCTCCACATTTCCAGTGTAATATAAATACATCTTCCCTTTATGCAAAAACGCACTGCCAGAAAACACTCCATCCTTATCAAACACCTGGTCTGGCTTTAAAGGTTCCCCCTCATATTTCCAATAAATTAAATCCTTACTGGTATAATGTCCCCAATACTTATTCCCGCCTTTGGGATTATCAGGTGTGTATTGAAAGAAAACATGATACACCCCCTGAAACTGACAAAGTCCATTTGGGTCATTCATCCACCCCAGAGGTGGCATCAAATGAAATAAAAGCCGGTTCCCATCCATTTTCCTTCCTCCATTTCTCAAAATACTTACTCCTACTTCGCATAAAAAATGTTCTTCACCTTCCGATAATAATATCTATTAGAAATTTAAAATGATTTTTCATCAACATACTAAGTAAAGAAAAAGATTTTCGGAATTGCTTTTTCGAAGACAACACAGGTCTTTTGAAGGACTTCGCTTTCTAAGCTTTCTACATGGCGCACCGCCGTAGCACTGTCTGAACAGGATGGATGAGAGATGCAGTTGTCCTACGCAGAACGCTTGCGCTGCGGGAGATAACGCAACGATGCATAATGTCTCGAAATACGAGACATAAGCACCGGCGTTATCAACGCCCATGCGTTAGGAGAACTGCACTCCATCCATCTCTGTGAGTTTGCGAAGGCGGTTGCGTAATCACCAGTAGAAAGCAGAAAGCGATTAGTCCTTCTTAAGACCGTAGAAGTTGCGAGAAAAAGCAATCCAAAAACTTTTTCTATATTTTGTTTTTTATATGAAAAATCATTCTTAATAGTTGGTATAGATATTATTATCGGAAGGTGTAACATTTTTTATGCGCGAAGTAGAGTATTCTACTCCTCCAGCTTTCTTGTGTAGGTCAGATTGGAAGTCTGTCCTGTAGAAATCACATAATCATATCTTCCTGAGAGTAGAATCCCTTCTCCTGCATTTGCTGCAAATCCAATGGTAATATTGTCTCCATCCTGCAATTCCATAACGCTATAGACCGCAGCACTTCCTTCTGCAAAGGAAATTTCACTATCGTCATAGTTCTTTAAAATATCTTCCAAAGCATGATAGTCCTTGCTCTGTCGATAGATTTCCTTCTGTTCCTTCATATCATAAAGAATAAATCCCTGACCGGTATCATCCCCATACCCCAATACTCCATACCGAAATCCATTCGCTTCTTCGTCTGCCACAGTCACCCAGTCAAAAGAACGATAATAACCATCAATATCTTTAAATCTTTTTATTTCTGTCCCTTCATTGGAGCTGTAAATTCTCAGCTGCACAATCTTTTCTTTGCCTGTTTTGTCAAGCTTTGTAACTACCTCTGCTGCCATGGATTGACTATCATTTATCAAAGTATGCTGATTTTTCTTTCCTATCTGAGGCTTATCCTCCTCTGGCACCTTTCTGGCATCTATCTCTTCCTGAGTAATATGCTGCCGGCAATATTTTTTCTGTAATTCATCCCATACATAACTGGCAATCCCATCTCCAATCATTGTAGTAATGACTCCCTTTGCCTCCTGCACATAAGAAAATGCCATAGAACCAGTCTGAAGGCTGGTCACGCCTGATATATATATGGGTTCGCTGATAATATTTAGTGATTCTTCCTCAATATTAATCAAATAATACATATGCAAGGCCTCTGCTTTTACCGCACTCCCACTGGCCACTTCTATCAGTTCATTTTCGGATAATTCAGGCTTTTGTCCTAATGACAACTCCATGACTCCATCTTCATTATAATCCTCTAAGGTCAAAGTCAAAGTTTCCTCAAACTGCTGCTTTGTTTGTCCCTTAAAAATCTCCGAAAGTAGCAGTGTATCAATGGTTCCTCCGCTCACATCCTTCATACGAAGCATGCACTTCCCAGTATATCCCTCCCCTTCCTGAAAGCTTCCCTGTGTCATTACCAATTCCAAATCTACAATCTCGTCTTTTGGATTTGTAGTTTCACATTTCCCAATGATTTCATTAGTAATGGTCTTTTTTTCGGACACCTCAAAAAGAGGCTCTTCCTCGGAAGTCTCTACACGACTCCATGTTCCACCATTCCATATATTGTAAAATGCAGAAAGTCCAAACCAACCAAAGAAACAGACCGTCAAAACAAAAGACGCTAGTCCTTTTTTCAGGACACTGTTTCTCTCCAGATAAATTAAATGCTCCGCCCGGCGCTCCAGACGATTTTCGACAAACAATGCAAAAGGTACACTGCCTCCTCTTCCCTCCTTCTTCATATTCATGATATCCTGTGCATAAAGTTCCTTTTGTTCCCAGCCGATTTCACCCACCACGGCTTCATCACAGGCAGTTTCCATATCCACACCCGACAGATACCATGCCAGCCAGATGAAAGGATTCCACCAATGTACACAGGAAATCAACAATTCTATCAGGCGTATCAAATCATCTCTACGTCTCCCATGCATCTGTTCATGCAAAAGAATATTCTTGGTTTCTCTAGCCGATAAATGATCCGGCAGATAGATTTTGGTTTTTAAAATCCCCGTCCGCACCGGTGTCTGTATTTTCTCTGACTGATATACCCTGTCAAAAAGCAATGTAGCATCCTTGAGGCTTTTCTCCACAGCTCTCTGTTTCCAGAACACAAACGACAAGATAGACACGATACCGACCATCCAAAATATGGTACACACTATATAAGGTGTGGTAACAATGATGTCACTTTCGTAAACCAGTCGCCAACCACTCATTAATCCAGCGTTTTCCTGAGTCGTAAGACCAATGGAACGTAGTAAAAGATGAAATTCACGATTATGTTTCTCCAAAAGACATAAAGGACTGGTAATTCCTATTGGAGAAATAGCTCGCAGATAAAACAATCCCCATAATGCACAGGAATACTTCCGCGGAAGTTTTCCAAAAGCCAGCCGTAGTACCAATACCACTGGTAATATAGCCAAAAGCATCATACTCATCGAAAAACTCGTATAAAAAAGTCTATATAAAATATCCATTATCATCATTCCAATCTAATCAATCATTCGTAAAATCTTCCTTTCATGATACAAAAAATGTAACAAAAAGAAAAGTGCAAAACACACTTTTCATGTATTTTACACTTTCTGATTATAGGATTTTCCTCGTTTCTACATGATGTATATCAAATTCCATTACATCTTTTAATACTTAAAAATCACCTCTTTTACACCGGAAATATCTTCTTTATTTACTTCAACCAAGGTAACATACTCTACCATTACACATGCATGCATTTCTCCATCGTGACAGAGATGAACCGTAATTTCCAACTTGTCTGCAGATTCTGCTGGTATTCTAATGCCGCCAAGAACCTGCTCAAGTCCATCAGTGGCATAAGCAGTTCCAATACACAAAGCTTTCTGTTCAAAAAAATCTTTCGTATAATTAGAAAACGCTGCTTCCATTTCTGATACAGCATATGGAGACATCTTGGAACGTATTTTTGTCAGATATTCATCTAATTCTTCCTTAGTTCTAATAATTACATTTGGTTCAGGATTTTCGTAATACCAAGAGTATCCCTTTATTTCACCATTAATAACAACGTCTATCGTAAGTTTTTCTGCCTCACTTGGTACTTCTGTCTCATTTGGCATCTTTGTATTAGTAACAAATTCTGGTACTACTTCAACCTTACATTTGGCAATAAACGTTTTACCATTTTTTAATTTAACCACTGCAGAAATATTTGTTTTTCCTTCACTGACACCAATGACCTTCCCTTTACTATTTACCGTTGCAATTTCCTTGTCCGCACTTTTCCATCTTTTTATTTTCTTGATTTTTTTCATAGCCTTCTTAGCAAAGCTTAATTTTTTGCTATCCCCTACATTCAAGGAAATCTCTTTTGTTTTTAAATCAATTGTTGAACTTTTCTTGGCATCTACAGAAGTACCAGAAGCCAACAATCCAACAGATGTAAAAACAGTTATAAAACGAATTATACTTTTTTTCATGATAAATCCCTCCCATAATAATCTTAGTTTTTCTCCTACTTAACACTAACTCATTAAGATTCTCTCCGATATTGATACAAGCTATCCTTCCGTTTTCTTCCCTGACCGTTTCTCAACACCTTAAAACCACCAATATAAAATTCCTTATCCGACGCAGCTTTTATTACACTAGGATGTCCCAGATACTGTTCTCCACTATCATCCCGACCGATATCGCTGACGATACTACATTCATTGTAAGATAAGATTTGCTTAAACTCACTATCTGTCAGTTTCGCCTGAAATACCCCAAATACATTTGCCAAAAAGATTTTATCATTTTTAATGTCAAATACAGTATCTCTTGCGTATTCCTCTTTCAGACTACTTCGAATCGAATTATTCTCTTCTACCGGAATTGGGATTTCGTTGATTCGATTTCCTTTTAAATACTCAACCACTAAATAATCATAATTCGTTTCACTATCGAATCCCTCTCCTACTTCATCAAATCCTATCAGGTATTTTTTATACACCATCTTTACCCACATGTCAGAGTAGTCCTTCGAAAACACTGACTTGCCATTTTTCATATTAATACCTATAATCTGTTTATATTTGTCATATTTCTCATAGACTCCAGAAGCATTTTGTTCTTCCACCAAAACAGATACATATATATATACAATATTTTTTCTTACCCCCAGTATACTGGTTGAATAAGAAAGCGCATTCGGATATTGTTCCAAATCAATAAACTTGTCCAGACAAATCGTTTTACAAACCTTTCCTTTTTTATTTATTTTAACAATAAATTCAGGAGTCATAAGATATGTATTGCATAATTCCACTATGCTATATATATTATCTTTAGAATCTACACAAACCTGAGACTTATTCTCTCCTTCAACAACCCATTCATCCTTAGAATAACCGGAAGGATACTTCCACGGAATTGTTTTTTTATCCCCCATGATAAGCTTATTCTTTTTATTTTTCACTTCATACAGATAACATCCCGAATCTCCCCATGAACACTTCATAATTTTATTTTTCCATAAAATCAGCCCATGCTCTGCATCATAACATGAACGAATGGTATTCTTTACCTTTTTTTCTCGATATAACTTCACATCTTCGCCAAGGTCTTTCATCTGATTATTCTGTTCCGTCTCCTCCTCCGGCATCCCCTTCTCTTTTTCTATCATTTTTTTATCAGTAGACGATGCACTTGTGTTACTTGAAGAATTTCCAAGACACCCTGTTAATATAGTCATAATTAATAGTATACATATTCTAAAATAGCATTTTTTGCTTCCCATAATTTTTTCCTCCTCTTATTCTTTAGCAGCCACTTTCCGTCATTCTGACATCTTAAGATATTTCTGCCATAATCTTACAATTTTTATATGGCAAAAATATGGCAGAAAATAACAAAACAGGTATTCATTTCTTTCAATTTTCTTACTATTGTTATTTAGAAATTTTTCTAAATAGACCTTGACACTTCAGAAAATGGTGATACAATGTATTTAGAAAATTTTCTAAATACATTCATGAAACGAGGTGACTGTCCTTGGCATTTGCTGAAACCTTTAAAGCACTTTCCGACCCAGTTCGTCGTGATATTCTTCAGCTATTAAAAAACGGACGCATGCCTGCCGGAGATATTGCCGGACATTTTGAAATGACAGGTGCTACCGTATCTTATCATTTAAAGATATTGAAAAAGGCAGATTTAATCCGGGAAGAAAAAGAAAAGAATTTTATTTATTATGAATTAAACGCTTCTGTACTGGAAGAAATCATGTTATGGATTACAGATTTAAAAGGAGAATAGAACGAAAGATAAATCTTTCGTTCAACAAGTTTGTGCCTGTGCGCTGCTTGACACAAACATTGCTAAATAGATATAAGTAGCGCAGAAAAGAGGGATGCTATGATAAAAAAGAATCGTAAAACATTAATTATTACAAGTATTGTGACATTACTTCCTATATTAGCCGGACTGATTTTATGGAACCGGCTTCCAGCAGAGATTGCCACTCATTTTAATGCCAGCGGAAAAGCAGATGGATGGTCTTCTAAGGAATTTACCGTTTTTGTTATGCCGTTCATCCTTTTGGTTTGTCAATGGATTAGCGTCGCAGCTACCAAAACCGATCCCAAAAACGAAGGAATTTCAGAAAAGATTATGACGTTGATTTTATGGATTATTCCTAGTGTAAGTGTGATTTTATTTTTCTGCTTATATACTACTGCTTTAAATTATCAAATTAATATCACTAGAATCATTATGATTTTTTGTGGTTTGATTTATATTATTATTGGAAATTATATGCCAAAAATGAAGCAAAGCTATACCTTAGGAATCAAGCTTCCATGGACATTAAACAGCGAAGAGAACTGGAACCGCACTCACCGTCTGGGCGGATGGCTCTTTGTCTTTGGCGGTATCGCTACCATGGCAATCGCATTTACCAGCCAGCCACTTTTATTCCTGGCGGTTATGATAGTTATTGTAATCGTGCCTACGATTTATTCCTATGTACTTTACAAAAAAGGGATTTAATGTACACAGCAGAACACGGTCTTGGTTTTTATTTTAAAGCAAATACCGTGTTCTGCGTTATATATCTTTTTTCTGTGTCGTTTCCAATATTACAGGCATCCTGCCAGTACATCCCCTAGTACCTGAATGGAATTTTCTAGTCTCTTCTGTTCATCGTCATTTAAATCAATCTGAATTGTTTGCTCCAGTCCCCGGTTTCCTACGATACAAGGCAGACTCAGAGCCATATCATAAGCACCATACTGACCGTCTACTACACTGGATACCGTCAATATTGAATGCTCATTCCTCATAATACATTCGCAGATTCTTCGCACAGCCATGGCCACTCCATAGTAGGTAGCCTTCTTTCCTTCAATGATTTTATATGCACTATCCTTAACATCCTCATGAATTCGCGCAGTATCTTCATGGTACTCATCCGGCTGACACATATCATAAAAATCTCTCAAATCGATTCCCGATACATTAGCACTACTAAATACAGCCAATTCACTGTCTCCATGCTCTCCGATAATAAATGCATGCACGCTTCTTGCATCCACACCCAGCTCCTCACCCAGCATACATTTCAGTCTGGCAGTATCCAAAACTGTACCAGAGCCAATGACACGATGCTTTGCAAGTCCGGAAAACTTCCATGCCACATAGGTCAGGATATCCACCGGATTGGATACAATCAGCAAAATACCTTCCACCTTACGCTTTGCAATCTCTCCCATAATCTGCTTATAAATCGCTACGTTTTTATTCACCAGATCCAATCTGGTTTCATCCGGCTTCTGATTACATCCTGCTGTCACAATGATAATAGCACTGTCCACAATATCATCATAATCTCCTGCATAAATCTTCATAGGTGTAGAAAATGGCATACCATGGCTGATATCCATAGCCTCCCCCTCTGCCTTTTTCCGATCCACATCTAAAAGAACCATTTCGGAAAAAAGTCCACTCTGCATCAAGGAAAATGCAGTGGCAGAACCAACAAAGCCACATCCGATAATAGCAACCTTACGATTAATCATATTCTCCTCCATTCCGATTTCTGTTTTATTATCCTATTCTGATATAAACCAAAAATACATGATTATTCTTCTTACTTACTGTTTCCCAAAAAAGAATGGTTATGCAAAAAACGTATTATTTGTTGATTTCGACGTAAAATATTTCGTAGAAGCTTAAATTTCTTTTTATTAAAATTATGAATACCAACTCTCGTTTAATCTAAGAATTTTAAGGCTAAAAAAAGAAAAGAGGGAAAATCAATGGATGAAAGAGTCATGTTTAAATTATCCTATGGATTATTTGTGCTTACCGCAAGAACTAAAGAAAAAGATAATGGATGTATTATTAATACTGGAATTCAGGTGACAGTAGAGCCAAATCGTATTGTGTTTGCAATAAATAATAGTAATTTTACACAGGAAATGCTTCAGGAATCCGATCAATTCGCCTTATCAGTACTAAGTCAGGATGCAAATTTTGCCTTATTTCAGCAGTTTGGATTCCAGTCAGGACGAGACATGGATAAATTCGCAGAGTTTTCAGACTTTGCCAGAGCAGAAAACGGCGTTGCTTATATTACTCAAGGTACCAATGCTTATATCGCAGGAGAAATAAAACAGCGGATTGATTTAGGTTCCCATACTTTATTTATGGCAACAGTAAAAGACGGTCAGATACTAAGTGACACACCTTCCGCAACCTATGAATATTATCATGCAACCATTAAGCCAAAGCCGTCAAATCCATCAGACAAGGTAGAAGGAAAAACCGTATGGCGCTGTAAAATCTGTGGTTTTGAATATGAAGGCGAAGAGCTTCCAGAGGATTATATCTGTCCGATTTGTAAACATCCAGCAAGTGACTTCGAGAAAGTTATCGTCTGAATTTTGCGTTTTGGTGTAAAATCATAAAATAATTACTTTCATGTGCCAAAGCACAGTAGGAAAAGCCCTTCATTTTCTGCATGAGTGGCGTTTGAACTCGCCGGTGCTTGAATGCTAGCAAGTGTTTTACACGACGCTGGCATTCTATGCATCCGTTGCGTAGTTCATCCCGAGCCGCAAGGCGTCCACGAATCAGAAAATGAAGGACCTTTCCTACGTCACTTCACCATGAATATTTTATCAAAGTTTCTTCTCAATCTTCTCTATATCCTGCATCCACATCTGTACAGAGGCATCACTTGGCATACGCCAGTCCCCTCTCGGAGAAAGAGCCACGCTTCCCACCTTTGGACCATCCGGCAGACAAGAGCGCTTAAACTGCTGAGAGAAAAATCTCCAATAGAACGTGCGAAGCCATTTATAAATTGTCTGCTTATCATAATGTCCCTCAAAGGTATAGCAAGCCAGACGAAAAATCTTGGAAGGTGTATAGCCAAAACGCATCATATAGTAAAGATAAAAATCATGCAATTCATATGGCCCTACTAAATCTTCTGTTTTTTGGGCGATTTCGCCATCCTTTGGTGGAAGAAGCTCCGGACTCACCGGAGTATCCAAAACATCCATCAAAACATTTTTCAATTCTTTATCTGTAGTAGTCTCTGCATAGTACTGTACCAAATAACGGACAAGCATCTTTGGAACAGATGCATTGACACCATACATCGACATATGATCTCCATTGTAGGTAGCCCATCCCAGTGCCAGTTCAGACAAATCACCGGTTCCAATCACCATACCGCCACACTGGTTGGCGATATCCATAAGCACCATGGTTCTCTGTCTTGCCTGAGAATTTTCATAGGTTACATCATGGTTCTCTTTATCCTGTCCAATATCCTGAAAATGCTGCTCAACAGCCTTGTGAATCGGAACTTCTTTTAAGGTAGCTCCCAGCTTCTGCGTCAAAGTGCAGGCATTCTGATACGTGCGGTCTGTCGTACCAAAGCAAGGCATGGTAATTGCCTGAATGCCGGAACGCTCCAAGCCCAGCAAATCAAAAGCCTTGGCTGTAACCAAAAGTGCCAGCGTAGAATCCAGGCCACCAGAAATACCAAGCACGGCATTTTTGCAATTAGTATGAGCCAGACGCTTCTTAAGTCCCATGGCCTGAATATTTAAGATTTCGTCACATCGACGGTCACGGTCTGCCTTATCCATCGGAACGAAAGGTGTCCGTGAATACGTTCTGGTAAGCTTGGTTTTCTTCTTGGAAGAAAAGGAAAAATACTCTATTTCATATCCCATTTCTTCTGGGGAAGATATCTGAAATGTAGTCATACGGCGACGCTCGCTCATTAATCTTCCTAAGTCAATTTCAGAAAGAATCATACCATTTTCAAAACGCTTAGACTCTGCCAGAAGAGTTCCATTTTCCGCAATCAGATTATGTCCGGCAAATACTAAGTCAGTGGTAGACTCTCCCTCTCCTGCATCCGCATAAATATAACCACAAAGAAGACGGGCAGACTGGTTGCGCACTAGTTCCTTCCGATACATATCCTTACCTGTGGTTTCATCACTGGCAGAAGGATTAGCAATGACAGTAGCAGAAGCCATAACATGATAAGAGGATGGTGGAATCGGCATCCAAAGATCCTCACAAATATCCAGTCCCAGAACAAATTCCGGCATATTTTCTGCTACAAAAAGCTGCTTTGCACCGAAAGTAACATATTCTCCCGCATCGCCCAAAGCTGGGATATCAATCATAATATTCTCAGCCGGTGCCGATGTAAAATGTCTCGCCTCATAAAACTCTGCATAATTAGGAATATTCTGCTTTGGAACAAGACCCAAAAGGTCTCCGTCATGAATCACTGCTGCCACATTGTAAAGACGTCCCAGATAAAGAAACGGAAGTCCAACCACCGTCAGTAAATCCAAATCTTCACTAGCCTGAATAATCTCCTTCAAGCCCGACAAGCAGCCCTGTAAGAGAATATCCTGCAAAAATAAATCCCCACAGGTATAACCGGAAATCACCAGCTCTGGAAAGACAGCAAGCTTTGCCCCTTGCCCGGAAGCCTCTTTCATCGCCTGAATAATCTGCTGGGTATTAAACAGAGGGTTTCCCACCTGAATATCCGGGGTAATAGCAGCCACCTTTAAAAATCCATGTTTCATATTCCACCTCATTTCTGTCAGAAAATTTAATTCTTCCACATAGTAGCTTTTTGACAAAAGCATCGTTCACTTCCTGACTTTTCTACATATATTCTTAGTTTGTACTATGATATAACGACTTATTCCTAAGTCTAGTCTTTTTGGAAAAATCCGTCAACGGTTATCTTATCAAATCACGATTTACTAAATCATAATTTGATATTATTCTGTATTAAATATTTATTATATAGCCAATGCACAGCAGAAAAAGGTCATATATTTTCCGATTGAGTGGCGTTTGAACTCGCCGGTGCTTGAAGGATAACAAGCATATTATGCGAAGTTATCCTTCTATGCATCCGCTGCGTAGTTCATCCCGAGCCGCAAGGCGTCCACGAAAAGGAAACATATATGACCTTTTTCTGCGTCATTCTATCCACAATTTATATCATGAGAAATCATTAATTCACCTTTGTTCCGCATTTATTGCAGAAGGACACTCCCTCTGGTAAGGTTGCTCCACACTGAGGACAATTGCAGGCCCCCTGCATTTTCAAAACCTCTGCCTTCAAGTCTTCAATCTCATTGATTAAGGTACTAATATTGACAATATCCTGTCCTGGCATTTCGCCTTCCTTATTCATTTCATAATACTTTCTGCCAAGCTCCATGTACTGCTTATTTAAAGCATCCTCCTTGGATTTAATATCCAGTTTCAGCTTCGCCACACCAGATACTTCCTTTGCCTTCTGGGAAACATCCCTACCGGCATTTACCAATTCATCCTTAATATCATCCCAAAATCCCATAATCTTCCTCCAATCTGAGAACTCCTAAATCATAATATATGCACTTCTCTTTTAATAAACATATTCCTAGTATATCTTTTCTTAACCTTTGTAGCAACTAATACAATCCTTAATTTTTTGTAAACTACACATAATAAATCTCTGCTGCTCCAAAGGCAACCTCACCAGTAATATGCAGTACCGGATTCCCTTCCTGATACTCACAGGTAGTAGGATTCTTAATCTCTAATGCACCAAAGGAAACACTGGTATTATCTACAATTTTCCAAGTCTTTGGAATGTAAAGAATCATCGCTCCAAAGGATGCCTTAATATGCACCTGTGCGGTCCCCTGCTGAATCACTGCATTGTCAAAATACGCCTTCATTTCACCAAAGCTGGTTTCCAGATTTGCCTTTTTAAAATTATCAGAATTAATATATTTGATAGTTCCACCAAAGCAATTAGAAAAATGAATGATATCTTCATCAGGTACATCAATCACTTCTTCGTCTTTTTGGGGATGGCTGTGGACATGCCACTTATGCTTTTTGGGAAACAAAAGATTCAGGCCAATAGTTCCAAGGAGTGCTGCACCCAAAACAGTCCATGGTGTAAGCTCGGTGATTCCCAGCGGCTTTGCATACACGCATGCCAGCAATGCTACGGAGAAAAGAATCTCTCCAAAGTTAAGAGTTGCCAATCCCTTAATAAACATCCAAAGGAAAAGTATAGTCAGGAATACACTGATAATCGAGATATCCGTCAAATATCCTAACTTACTGAAAATCAGAGCTGCCGCTCCGCCCAGGAAACAAAATCCCCAGAAAATCTTGTCTGCATTAAAATGTCTTTTACTCATAGTTACCTCTTTTCTGCGCCGATTATCTCTGGGCGCGTTTTTCTTCTAATTTGTCAATTAATGTTTTGTAATAATTTCTTGAAACATAAACCTGCTTATGGGAATTCTGAAACTCTACCACACTAGAAGACGTCAGATTCCTATTGATAGCATAAACAAGGCTGGTATTTAAAATGGAGGATTTGGATATTCGCATAAAATGCCTTGGAAGAATTTCCTCCAACTCATAAAGTTTCAAACGGGTTTGAAACACATCCTGCGCCGTATGTGCTTCTACGCTTCCTCCCTCTGTCTCAAAGAAAAGAATCTCCTCCAGAGACAGATAATATTGCCTCTCTCCTTTGGTAAATTCCATCTTCCCTCCAGAAGATGTGGTATCTGATATGGCTCGCTGTAATTGCTGTACCTCATCAGAAAGACTACGACAACGGATGATGACTTCTTCCTCTTGTAGATTCTCATCCAGTTCGATTCGTATTTTCATTTTAACTCCATTCTTCTTTTCAATTCTTTGCAATATATACTTCACAAAGAATAATTAAAACAGTTTTTTCCGGAAAAGTAATTTGCTTTGCTGTTTGAACACATTATAGGGAAGGAAAAAGTAAATGTAAACCCTATTTCGCTAAGAGGTAAAAATCAGAGGGTAAGAGGTAAAAAAGGCAACGTCAAAACATTGCCTTTTTAAATCTTTGCTATTCAAATACACATTCTATGCTAGGAAACCAGCTTTCCATCCCTCATCTGAATCCGTCTCTGACACCGAGAAGCAATTCCCTCATCATGAGTTACCAAGACAATAGTCTTTCCTCTTTTATGCAGATTCAGAAAAATTTGCAGGATCTCTTCTCCGGTAGCATGGTCTAAATTGCCCGTAGGTTCATCTGCCAGAATCAAATCTGCCCCGTTGATTAACGCCCGGGCAATAGCAACTCTCTGTTTCTGACCTCCCGACAATTCCCCCGGCAGATGAGATTCTCTGTTTTCCAATCCTAGCATCCTTACTAATTCCTTATAAACTATTTCATCTACTTTCCTTTTAGCAATTAAAACCGGCATAATAATATTTTCCCGTACATTCAGTTCTTCAATCAACTTAAAATTCTGAAATACAAAGCCAACATTTTCACATCGATATTCTGCTTTTTGATTTGCTGTAAATCTGCTGATATCTTTTCCCTGATAAAATATAGAACCAGAGCTTGGACTATCCATGGCACCAATCATATGCAGCAATGTCGATTTTCCACTTCCACTGGCACCGGTAATAGCAACCAGTTCATTTTTACAGATTGATAAATCCACTCCATTTAATGCATATACCATTCCTTCTCCCTTACCATAAGCTTTTACCAGATTAGATACCTTTAATAATTCTTCCATAGCCGACCTCTCCTCTATGCTATTTTCTTTCCTTAAATTGTGACAGATAAATCAAAACAATAATACTGATAAATGCCAGCATTCCCAGCACTGCTGCCAGCGTAGCCAAAACCACCGGCTGATTTCCATAATCAAAGTTTGGAATCAAATAAATCCATGGTTTCTCCTTGCTTAATTGTTCCATAGTTCCACTATAGAAAGCAACATTCCTCATCGTGCTGCACTGAATACATAATGCCAAAAAGGACATCACTGAAATAAAACTCAAGCCCCCTCCCAGAAGTATCCATCTAACATATTTTCTTATGTTCATATATATTAACTGGCTCTTTTTCATTCCAATATAAGAAAGAGTTTCCATCTCTGACTGATTTTTCTGCATAGCCACCCAGACAATAACACAAATGGTAATTCCCCCAAGAAGAATCAGGTAGATAAACAGTGTATAAAATACAGCCATCACCTTTCTCTGTCCCTTTTCCTGTACATATATCAGTTCCCCTACGTCAAAGCATGTCATATATTTTGCCTGCGCAAGTGCCTGATACCATGTCCCTTGAAACTCTTCCGCCCCAGAAACATCATTTAAAAGAACGCCTACACGGGTGTCATTTCTATCCGGCAGCTGCCAGACGGAAAATGCCTCTTTTGATGTAAGTACATTAATGGTTGCTCCCAGATAATCTTCAAAATAGAAATTATCCTCATATTCATTCATATAAATAATCGCACTCACCTTTGGTGAAAATCTCTTTATCTTATAATCACCTTCCGAAACGAAATCGCACAGAGGTAATTCTTCTCCCAGCGAAAAAGCATTTTTCTGTCGCTCATTTTTTATAATTACTGCTACTTCTTCTCCCGAAGCCATTTTTTTATAATCAAGTACTCCTTCCATTTTTATAAAAGAGTCCTCGTCCTTCACCCATTCATTAATCTGTTGAAGGTCATTTTCCTGTACACCAACGGTTGGCACATTAAAGAGTTTTTGATTCTTCTTCACCCCCAGCTCTTTGTACCACTTCCTCAATTCCTTTGTGCTGCGTATCTGTTCCTTCTGACTATTTAAGTAAATACATTTGATATCATCCTTAGGATAAATCAGCGCACTGGACCGGTTAATGGTAAGACCATGTATCTGCTTTACTTGCGGACACTGCTCCAGCTTTTCAAAATGCTTCTGCGATACTCCTGTATCATGCGCTCCCTCCAAATAGCAATTCTCTTTCTCTATGGTCTCCTCTGTACGATCCATATAATAATCAAAATTTCCTACCCCGACATTTTCTATATGTTCTTCCAATTGAGAATAATCATACTCCGCCTTGCAACGGAAAAACAAATATCCAAAAACCGCCAAAACCATGATGCTACAAATACAGAAGCATGGAATGCACCTGTTTATAAAGGATTCCCTTCCGAGATTTCGGTTTAATATTTCGTATAGGGTACTTCCTCTCTTCTTTTTCAATTTGTATACCTTAGAACGCTCTATTTCCAAAGGCATAATTCCCAGAACCGGTCCCACTCCTAACGCCAATGCCAAAACCTCTGCCACTGTAATAACAACTCCCGGATAAATCCAAGGCTCTCTTGTCACTTCTTTAACATATGGCAGATAATATTGATATGCCTCATCCACATGCAAAGCAGAAGGCATACTTACGCCAAGATTATTCCAGATTTTTAAGGAAAACTCATAGCCTTCACAACCAATCCAGTATCCCAACACTAAAGAAATCACATAACAAATAAAATAAAAAAATAGCAAATGTTTTATAAGTACGGACTGTTTCATTCCCAGGCAAAGCAGCGTACTAAACTGCGTCTTTTTCCTCTCTACAATGATTCGTATTACATTATATATACTAATCAGTGCCACAAAGCCAATCAAAAAGCAAAGAACCGGAATCATATATTCCGTGTAAATATCCTTTGCAGACTCATGGCTCTCCATTACGGATGACAATTTCTGCTCCGATAAATTGTATTCCCCAAATGTCTTCTTATTTACCAAATCCATCTGAATCGTCAATCTGGCAAACAATTCAATCTCACTAGAAAAACAAAAATGAGAATCCCATTTCTCATTAAAATAATACTTAACTAAAAATTTTTCTCTATTATTATCATCCATAGACTTCAATGTCACAAAACAATGAGTCTTTTTTGTTGAAAGCTTTTGATAAGCTTCTTTATAAGAAAGATAAGCCATAGGAAAATCTCTTAGCTCACCGGTATCCGTTCCAAATCGGTATTTCGAAACATCCTCTGTGGCTGTTTTTCGCAGACATCGAATGGTTCCTTCTGAATTACCTTGCCGTAATTCTATCACCCCGCATAAAGAATACTTTTTTATTTCCCCATCAACCTCTAACTGGATTTCCTCTCCTAACTCCCCTTGATATCCATTTTCCTTCAAAGTAATTCTATCCATACAGATTTCATGCTCTTCTCTAGGATACTCTCCCTTTAACAAAGGAATCCATACTAATTCCTGTGTCGCTTTCCCCTCCATCGCACCAACAGAAATCTTATTTCCTGATTTATCTACCCGGTATTCCCCTAATTCATGCAGTAATCCCATCTTCTCCACTGTATTATCAGCTTCTAATGCCTCCAGACAAGTCTCTGACACCCCATAGAAAGAAAAGTCATAGTTTCCTCTCTCTTCTAACATCTCTGATAGTTCACACATCTTCATGGTGCGCACAAAAAGGAGAGCCATCATTAAACTGGCAACACCAAATATAACAATGGCTACTAAGCTAATATGTATTTTTGATTGGTTGGTTTTCCACATGTTTTTTAACATAGTAAACTCTCCTCTTGATTAAGTAACCATCTACATTCTCTTCTCCCTACCCCTATGGTACACTTCTCCAATGGCAAAAAACAGTACTCCTGCTGTCAAGTAAAAAAGAGAAGACTGCATTCCTTCAAATCCCAATGCTGTCACAATAGTTGAAATTCGATTTCCCGAAAATAAAGCGTAGATAAAAACTACTACAAACCCCACAGATACAGAAGCACACACCATACTTAACATATAAAAACAACCGGAAAACATAAAGCTTTGAAAAAGCAAAACTATCATGAGATCTTCGCTGTATGGTATGTTATTAATAATAAACAAGAATATTGGAATCAATGTCAGCAGATAAAAAAACAAATATAATAATGTATCAGCAATTTTACTGCTTTTCTCTATCCACAATAATTCCCTGCCCTCTCCTTCTATGTATTGCTGCATCAGAAGTAATTCCCACCATACTGCCAGAAGTGGAACAAAAAAAACTAATTGCTCTACAAAGTAGTCCATATAATATTCGGGATCCACCTGCATATATATCCACACGCTTATAGGAATTATAATATAATTGATAAAGAGGGGAAGGTATTTCAGTATTCCCATACCTTTCCACTGAATCCTTATCCTGTCAATCCAATAATCTATTTTACTTTCAAAAGACATAAATATCCATCCTCCACCGTAGCTTCTACTGTTTCAACTTCCCTTTCCCTTAATAATACCCGGAATATCTTATTTCCATTTCTTAGGAAAGATTTTTCAACATACACAATCTTTTCATTGTCCAATTCAGCCTCAGAAACTTCTTTCACCCTGCCTGATGCATAATTTTGTATTTCTTCAATACTCCCAATCCTTACGATTTCCCCCTGATCCAAAACAATAACCGAATCGCAGCAAGCCTCTACATCATCCACGATGTGGGTTGATACAATTACAATCTTGTCTTTACTGAGATTAGAAACAATATCCTTAAAACGCATTCTTTCCTCTGGATCCAATCCCGCTGTAGGTTCATCAAATAATAAGATTGGAGGGTCTGCCAAAAGCGTCTGGGCAATTCCAAGCCTTCTTACCATTCCACCGGACAGTTTCTTTATCCGGGTATTTTTCTGGTCAAGAAGATTGACCTTCCTTAAACATTTTTCAATTTCTTCTTCTCGTAATTTTCTGTCTATTTTTCTAATATTACACATATACACCATCATCTCGTGTACCGTTAATTCTGGAAACAGACCAAATTTTTGTGGAAGATAGCCTATCTTTTGACATCCCTTTGCATTTACTTTTGTATTATTATACTTAATCTTCCCATGAAAAGAATATAAACCTGTGATACATCTCATTAATGTAGTTTTTCCTGCACCATTAGGACCTAATAAACCATATACCCCATTCTCCAATTTACATGTTATATTACATAATATTTCTTTCTTTTTTATCTTCTTTTGTAATTTTTCGATTTGTAGTATATTCTCCATATGACCTCCCTAGTTATCTCTAATCCTAAATTTCACTAATCCAGCATCTTTAATGCCGCCTCTAACTCCGCCTCATCCTCTTCGGTAGGAATATAATACGTATTCCCTTGCTTACAATACTTCTCATAATCTTGAGGAACCTTATACAATTGGTCAACAATCTGATTATTACCAAAACATACATTATTATAATTTTCCTCAGGTGCCGCGAAGAAAATGACATTATCCCCCTGAAACTCTATCTCATTAAAAAAGTTTTTATAGGACTCATATATTTGAGGATCTTCTGGTGTATTTTCTTTATCCAGACAGGAATAGACTACCTTTACACCTTCAATATCCATATCTCTCAGAAAATAACTTCCCATAATAGTCAATCCATTACTTGCACCGTTGTAATGAAGAATTTTCCTATTTCTTTCTACAACCGTCTTCTCTGTAGTTATATTCGTAAAAATTTTCATTTTTTTAGGAATTGATATCTTCAGCGAAAAGGTCATATTATCATCTGGCAGTTCTTGTGCAAAACAGATATTATATGAATCACGTATAAACACCGTTTTCCATCCTGCCATAGGATAATAGGCATAGTTCGCCGGCAAAGTGACTCCTTGAGAAGTACTATAAAAATATTGATTCGCACCTTCATACTCAAAGGTTATACTTTTTAAATTCTTATTCTTATTTATGACTTCAACATAATCTCCATCCTGATAATATTCCAGAAGATTTCCATTTTGATCCTTTACTGCCTTTAGTTTATAAGAATGATATAACGTAAACTGATAGGAATCCAAATCTTCTGTACTTAAATCAGCAGTGACCTCTGCTTTCAAAATATCCTTAATCTGTATATCCATATCATATCCTAATATAGCAAAATCATTTTTATTTTTCTTCACATAATTTGCCTGATCTTCCTTTTGGCGGTCTACGGTATAATAATACTGCTCCCCCATCCACCTATCAAAACCATTAACAACAGGTAATGCATAGGATGCACCGGAAGGCTGCCAAAACATAACAAAGCAAAGACAAGAAAGTATCAGACTGATTCCAAATCCAATCTTCTTCTTTGCCAAAAATAAAATAACTGCCAAAACTGCCAAAATCCAAAACATGACACAATAGATATGTATATTTTCTACTGACACAAAATAAAAGGGGTCTGTAATGGCACCGGTTGCCTGTGAATCAAATAGCGCAAATAAAGTTCCAAGTTTAAATAACATCTCATTATTAAGATTCCATCCTACTACACTTTGCAGAAAAGTAGTATCAAAGCAATAAAAACAAACAAAAAGCATACACATTGCAACGATTCTATTCTTTATACAGGAAATTAACCATCCTATTAGTTCTGCCAGAATAATCGGCAAAACCACATAAATAATAGCAAATCTAATAAAATAGTTTTGTAATTCCCTCTGGGAATACCCCAGACCTTTACTCTGCATAATCAGGAAAAAAAATATGACACCCGAAACCAGCATTCCATATATCGTAATCCATATCATGTCATATTTCTGGCTCTTTATATCTAAACATTTACAGCAAAGCAACTCATTAAATTCATCCTTACGGAAAGAATATAATACTTCATAAGAAAAAAACATCATAAACAGAAAAATATACGGCATAACCTGAAAGGTAACACACATTCCACCTTGCAAAAATACACCAAATCCACTTTCTCTTATAAAAATAGAATATAGCAATGCCAATGAACAAATCAGCAGTAAAGACATCAATGCCGTTTTCCTATATATTTTTTTGAAATGTAAAATTAACATAATGTTCTCCTTGAAATCCGGCAACTGCCAATTATCCTTCCATTGGATAACAGCAATTGCCTTAATCAATATTTAAATTGCTATACTAATAGTATGACTTGTCTAATAATTTGACAATATCACATTTGCATAGCATTGTTTTTTCGGATTGCTCTTTTTATTTCCATACATTACACTTTTCGCCACTGTATATGCATTTTGATTAATATAATAATATTTCGTAAATGCGGACATATCTGCATAAGAAAAATGAGAATGATACACATTACAAGACGAACTATTTGGTCCCTTATAAATATAATACTCTACGTAATACTTTGAACTTGACGATACTGCACCAATCATCCTATATGTCCCTGTGGTATTTCCCAAAAGAGCCGTAGATTTGGATTTTTCATCAGTGGATAATACCGCCGATACACTTCCGGCTTTTGCAACCGGAACAGAAGAGCCGACCAGCATTAATGCTAATGCTGCAATTAGTAATTTTTTCTTGTTTATCATCTGTATTCTCCTTCTATTTTACGTTAAATTTTCTGGTTTCCTAATTAAGTTTTTCTTACAAATTTCTTTTTACAAAATCTTCTTATCTTTTGTATACACCTTCTTTCCTTAACTCCCGAATTCCTTCTGGTACCTCAGGTTCATAATAATTTCCTCTACAGCAAAATGGTGCTATTTGTGATACAACCGCTACTAAAGCACATAACTTTGCTCCATTGCGAAATATTAGTGTTTTGATGAATGTTTTCATTCATATCGCCTCCTTTTGTATTTTTACTTTCGCATTGTTACTATAACAGTAAAATTCTTCTTATAACTAAAATCAGGGACGAGTGGTAAAAAAAGGGGGACGAAATGCAAAAATGCATCTCGTCCCCCTTTTTTTACCACTCGTCCCTAGTTTTGATTATAGCTAGAAAAAAATATTATAATACATCATTATATATGACGGAGGAAAAAGCCATGGTTGTATCAGATTATCTCAGTAAAAAATTAACAGAACAAATTATTCAATATAATTTTATTCCCGAAGAACAAAAAGCATCCTATGAGTATTGTTTTGACTTTGTTTTTGATTTATTTTTTTATAATTCAAGTTTATTTTTGATTGGGTTGGCTTTTGATAAAGCATTTCTGTCCATCCTTTATATTATCACCCTTAGTCCACTAAAAATGCTTGCAGGTGGATATCATGCAACATCCCGTTTAAGGTGCAGTTTCCTATCTTATTCAATTTTTATGATGGTTTTATTTCTTTCAGATAAAATACTTTCCTTTATTTCCACTCCGTTTTTGTTAGTTGGCTACATTATAATGAATACGTTAGTTATTGCGTTTTCACCAGTTGCACCACCACAACATCACTTCAATAATGTTGAAAAAAAGAAGCTTCGAACTTTGTGCTTGTTTTACTCTATATTGCTTCTCTTCCTATATATTATTCTTCTCTTGAAAACACAAACCATTTACTACACTTGTATGACCTTATGCATTATGATAATATTGATAAGTCAAGTGATTGGTCACATCCAATATACTAAGAAAGGTGTTGAAAATTATGACTCTCAAAATCGCCCTTTGTGATGACAATACAGACATTCTTGATTTTTTATTTTCTACCTTGTGGAATTATCAGGTTGCTACAGACGTTAATCTTACTATAGATAAATACACAAATCCCAAAGAATTACTCAATGCATATAAAGAACCTGGAGCATATCATATCATTTTACTTGATATTGAAATGCCAGAAATGAATGGAATAAAAGTTGCTGAGATTATTCGAAAAATGAAAGATCGACAGGTAATTATTGTTTTTATTAGTAACTTTCCTCAATATATGCAGGATAGTTTTGCTGTCCACCCTTTTCATTATTTACAAAAACCATTAAATGAACATACAATCTATGAGTTAATGCATGAGATTATAGAAGAAATCCAAGAGTCGCATATTTTGTATAGCATTGTCAGTACAGACACTTCGGAACAAACCATTAATATAAATGATGTTCTATATATAGAAGTAATCAATGGAAAAGCAAAGGAACTTGCATTTCATTTTTTTGATAAAACAATACTCGCTCGCGGAACTTTGCTTCATTGGGAAAAAGAACTTACAGAATATAATTTTTATTTATGTCGAAGAGGTATTTTGTTAAATCTACAACATGTACATTATTTTGATAAAAACAACATTGTTTTAGACAACGGCAAAAATATTCCTGTCAGCCGCACAAATTTAAAGAGATTAAAAGACTTATATATAAATCGTGTTGTTATTTTTCGAAATAATAAATTATAACATCAAAGGAGGAGATTTCTATTATGGAAAATTTTGTTTCAATCATAGCCTATATATTTGATTTCTTTATTTTACTCATTTATTTAAGAGAAATTGTTGGTAAGCGAAAAACCACAGTTCCTTTGTTTTGTTATTACTGTTGCTTTGTTTTCGTAGAACTCCTTTTTATTTTCAACGAACACTTTATTACTTTTGCAAACGCAAATAGTTCGCTCTATTTCAACACCAGCATTAGTCTTGCTACCACTTTTCTGCTTTGCTTTCTTTTTGAAAGTTCTATAAAGCATAAAGTGTTTTCAACCATCTCTTTTCAGGTGTTTGTATTGCTAAGTGAGAATATTCTTACCTTCCTTGTAAAAACAATAAATCCTGAAATATTTAAATTAGGATTTCCTTTTCTTAATACTTTTTTTAACTTTGGTTCAAAATGCATTTTATTGTTGATATTAGGTGCTTTTATCAAATTTTGGAATAGAAAAAGAAATAGTGATTCTTTGGAATATGCGATTTTGCTATTTTCTACACCAGTTATTTCATTGATAATTATGTTGGCAGCACCAGCAAAGCAAATTGCAAAATATGAAAGTGATTTCTTCTATAGCCTCCTTTTCTCTGCCTTAATTATTCTAAATTTGATTAATTATATTTTGCTGCTAAAAATAAATCAGAATAATGAAATACAATTGAAATTTAAACAATCGCAACAACAGATTACTTTTCAAAAGGAAAAATACAAACAGCTAAATGCCGCCTATCGAAATACTAGAAGCGTAGTTCACGATACTAAAAATCACTATTTCGCTATACAGAAATTAATCGAAGAAGAAGCTTACGAAAGACTAAAAGGATATACATTTAGTGCCATCAATTCATTAGAAAGCAAATATGCTGCTTACAATACCGGCAACTTGGTATTAGATTCCTTTCTGACAAATTATATTAACGTTACCGCAAATGAAGGAATTCAGTTTTCTTCCGAAATTAATGTCTCTGCTGATAGAATCCCTGTCAATGATTATGACTTATGTGTACTCCTTGGAAATCTTTTGGATAATTGCTTAAATGCCTGCCGACAAAACATAGAGATGCCTAATTCCATTTCTATACAGATTACTACAGATGATTATGATTTATTTACAATTCATTCCACAAATACCTATAACCCATTATCCGAACCAAAAAAAGAAAAAAACTCCTTTTATCATGGATATGGCATGGATAATATGAAAAATGTTACAGAAAAATATCATGGAACTTTTGAAGCTATGGCAAAAGAAAAATTTCATGTATATATTATCATCCCTATCATTGAGGTAAAAAAAAGAATACAAAAACCAATATAGCGAGGTTGCCTAGGCTTCCCCGCTATATTAAACTTTCTCTTTATCTCTCCCTACACATTCTGCCCATAATACGCATTCGCCCCATGCTTCCGGTAATAATGCTTATCCTGCAATTCCTGTGGAGCCGGTTGATTCTGTGGATTAATCATCTCACAGCGGGCAGCCATCTTCGCCACCTCTTCCAGCACCACTGCATTGTGTACCGCTTCCTCTGCGTCCTTGCCCCAGGTAAATGGTCCATGATTCTTGCAAAGAACCGCAGGAGTTGCCACGTAGTCCAGCTTCAGACGTTCAAATTCATCCGCAATCAGTACGCCGGTATTTTTCTCATAGGCTTCGTCGATTTCTTCCGTGGTCAGATTCCGTACACAAGGTACTTCTCCGTAGAGATAATCTGCATGGGTCGTTCCATAGCAAGGAATTCCTCTTCCTGCCTGTGCCCAACTAGTAGCCCAGGAAGAATGCGTATGTACGATACCTCCTACATTTGGAAAACGATTGTAAAGAACCACGTGAGTTGCGGTGTCAGAAGAAGGATTATACTTTCCTTCTACCTTATTTCCTTCCAAATCAACAACCACCATATCCTCAGGAGTCAGCTTATCATATTCCACGCCGCTTGGCTTAATGACAAAAAGTCCCTTCTCCCGGTCAATACCGCTGACATTCCCCCAGGTAAAAGTCACCAGACCATACTTTGGTAAAAGCATATTCGCTTCGTACACTTCTTTCTTTAATTCTTCTAACATCTCATTTTCATCCTTTCATCTCATTTATTCATCTCAATCTACCCGCATTAATAAAACACATGCATCCTACACTAATTTACTATTTTTTCATATAATATAAATCATAGAAATAGTCTTTTACATCACTATGCTCAGCAATTTATATTAAGAATGTTCGACTTCCACTGTAAATTCTGCCAAGTTGTAAATAGAATACTTGGAAACAATCCCAACGAAGAGTATTGCCTTCGTCAGCACTTGGTTTCCGTTTTGAAGATAGTACAGGGACGAAGTCCCATATAAGCGTATATGGCTAGGGCAAATTGATTTGCACCTAGCCGTATACACTTATATGAAGCACGATTAGTGCCTGTACTATCGTAAGGAAACCTATGTACTGCTACAGAAGGCACCTAAGCGAAAGCGTCTCTGAGTGGGATGCTTTCCAAGTATTCGCCCCCAAAACATATAGGGCTTTAAATTAGATTTTCAACAGCTGCCTGCTCGATAGCAATACCCTTCTTATATCTTTCAATAAACTGCTCAAAGCCTTCCACATCTTTACTGTCCGGATTTTCGGTCACACCTTCACTGCCTGCAAATACAGTATCATTCAGATAATCCTGAAGATTTTCTCCCGTTCCATTTAACATATAGGATGCCAGAAGTGCCATACCCCAAGGACCTCCTTCACCGGCAGTTTCCATTACTGCTACTGGAGCATCTATAGCAGCTGCCAGAATCTTCTGTCCTACTCCCTTGGTCTTAAAGAGTCCGCCATGGCCAAGGATGCTGTCGATAGCCACTTCCTCTTCCTTCAAAAGAATATCCATTCCTACCTTTAATGCGCCCAGAGAAGTAAAAAGATGACTTCTCATGAAGTTCGCAAGATTAAAGTTACTCTTTGGAGAACGTACGAAAAGTGGTCTTCCTTCGCTTACTCCTGTAATATTCTCTCCGGAAAGATAACCATAGGAAAGCAGTCCGCCACAGTCTGCGTCTCCTTCCATTGCCTTATGATATAAGGTTCCAAAAAGCTCATTCATATCCACCTTCATGCCAAAGCTCTCTGCAAATTCCTTAAAGAGATTGACCCATGCATTCAGATCCGAAGTACAGTTGTTTGCATGCACCATACCTACCAGACTTCCATCCGGTGTAGTCACTAAGTCAATTTCCGGATATACCTTTTTCAGGTCTTTTTCCAAAACAATCATAGCAAATACAGAGGTTCCTGCCGAAACATTTCCAGTGCGCACTGCCACACTGTTGGTAGCTGCCATTCCAGTTCCTGCATCACCCTCTGGTGGACAAAGAGGTACACCTGCCTGCAGATTACCGCTTTCATCCAAAAGCTTTGCGCCCTCCTCTGTCAATACACCGGCATTTTCACCAGCCAATAATACCTTTGGAAGGATTTCACTTAATTTCCATGGATAGTTCTTATCTGCCACCAGTGCATCAAACTTTCCAATCATTTTCTCATCATAGTTCTTCGTTGCAATATCAATCGGGAACATACCGGATGCATCACCCACACCAAGCACCTTTTCCCCAGTAAGCTTCCAATGTATGTAACCGGCCAGAGTCGTGAAAAATGTCACATCCTTCACATGCTCCTCCTGATTCAGAATCGCCTGATACAGATGGGAAATACTCCATCTCTCAGGGATGTTATACTGGAACAGCTCTGTCAGTTCCTTTGCAGCAGGTCCGGTAGTACTATTTCTCCAGGTACGGAAAGGAACCAAAAGCTCTCCATCCTTATCAAAAGCCATATAACCATGCATCATAGCACTAAAACCGATAGCACCAATCTTCGTAATGGTCACACCATACTTCTCCTTCACATCTGCTGCCATATTCTTGTAACTAGTCTTCAAACCAGTCCAGATATCCTCCAAAGAATATGTCCAAAAACCATTCTCCAGACGATTCTCCCACTCATAATCACCAGAAGCAATCGGAGCGTGGGTATCATCAATCAAAACAGCCTTAATACGGGTAGAACCAAACTCAATACCCAGTACCGCCTTACCAGACTCAATCATCTCTTTTGCATTCGCCATATTACAGTCCATCCTTTCCTTCATATACTTATTTTCTTACTATATTTTTCCTTTTTTATTCTTTACATATTATACAACTTTTGTTTTTTAACTTCTACTAATAACCAATTTCAATAATGCCATCGTATGAACAACCAATACACAGCAGAAAATAGTCTTTCGTTTTACCAATTCCTACAATGCGCACCTGCCTCACAGCTTGCAGAAAATGGATGGAGTGCAGTTCTCCTAAAGCAGGGCATTGATAACGCCGGTGCTTATGTCTCGTCTTTTGAGACATTATGCACCGCTGCGTTATCACCTGCAGCGCAAGCGTTCTGCGTAGGAAAACTGCACCTCTCATCCATTCCTTCAACATACTCCAAGGCGGTGCGCCATACAAAGACTATTTTCTGCGTCATGCGTCATAGCTGACATTATTGAAATTCTTTTATTTTTATTTCTTCTTCATGCTTGCAAATATAGATTGTAACACAATGAAGAAGCAAAGCAAAGCCGAAAGAACAATTCTTACCCACCAGCTGTTCAAAGTACCCTGTGTGGTAATCAGACTAGTAATAGTTCCCTTAATCAATACACCAAAAAGGGTTCCAATCGGAGTACCGACACCACCACTCAACAGGGTTCCACCGATTACAGATGCAGAAATCGCATCCATTTCCAAGCCCTTAGCCTGCTCTACGAAACCGGCACAGCTGTTCAGACAGAACAAGAATCCACCAAGACCTGCCAGAAGTCCATTTAATACATAAGCTTTAAATTTGATTTTCTTTACATTCAATCCCATCATCATTGCACTCTGTGCATTTCCACCTACTGCATATACCTCACGGCCAAATTTGGTATATTTCATAACCAGTGCCACAATGATTACCACCACTACAGCGATAATTACCGTCGGATAAATATATGCTGGCAGGAAATTGCCTCGCTTACTATAGGAACCAAATGGCATATTGATTCTGAATTTTGCCCATTTCAGGAAGGTCTCATTGGTGATAGCAATCATCTCTGTACTAATCATAGATGTCAAACCTCTACCAAAGAACAAACCTGCCAAGCTGACGATAAATGGCTGGATTTCCAGATAGGAAACCAGAAATCCCTGCACGATACCAAATGCCAAACCAATTCCTAGTGCAATAGCAACTGCAGCATAGGCATTCATTCCATGATTTTCCATCTGATTTGCCATTGCCATACAAATTAAAGCAGTGACAGAACCTACAGAAATATCAATACCACCTGTAATCATTACAATGGTCTGACCCGCTGCAATCACCAGCAAACCAGCATTGGAAATAAACAGGTTCAAAAACATCTGTGGTTTTGCAAAACCTTTATCCTGAAATACAATCATACCAGCTATGTACATTACAAAGAACAATACAATCGTAATCATGAGAAGGAAGCTGTTTCCGTTTAGTTTCTTTTTTGTACTTGTTTTTGATTCAAAAATTCCCATACTATTTGCCTCCTTCCACTGCTGCCGATGTCCGTTTTGCCTTCAGGTTTGCAATAAACTTCTTAAATACCGGACTCTGTAAAATAACGATGATAATTACTACAATTGCCTTATAAACCGGCAACTGGTCTGCGGATACATTCATAGCATAAAGAGTAGTTGTCAGTGCCTGAATGGTGTATGCCCCGATTACAGAACCCATAAGGCTGAACTTACCACCACCAAGTACATTTCCACCTAAAGCTACTGCCAGAATGGCATCCATTTCCAGGTTCAGACCAATATTATTTGCATCTGCAGAATAAATACGGCTGGAAGCAACTACACCTGCAACACCTGCCATCAAACCACAGATGACATAGGTAAGGAATTTTATCAATGTAGAATTTAAACCTACCAGTCTGGATGCTGTTCCATTAATACCAACACTTTCAATATAAAGTCCTAAAGTGGTTTTCTTTAATACCAAATAAACAATAAGTGTTACAATAATTGCCACAAAGATTGGTGTCGGTACTGGACAATTTCCAATATAACCACCCATTACTTTATAGTTATCTACACGAACATAAGTAATCTGTCCATTAGTAACCAACTGGGCAATACCACGACCTGCAGTATACAGAATCAGTGTTGCCACCATTGGCTGAATATTTAACTTCGCCACAAGGAATCCATTAAAAGCTCCACAAAGCATAGATACCAATAATGCTGCCACTACTGCTAATGCAATTGGCTGTGCCAGTTCTGTTACAGACACTTCCCCACCGGAAAGAATCTGACAGCATACAGCACCAGCCACTGCCATTACTGCACCTACACTAATATCCTGACCACCGGAAGCCGCCGTTACCAGTGTCATACCTACAGCCAGTATCACCAGCTCCGATGCACGGTTAATTACATCGATAATATATCCATACAATACACCATTATTAATAGAAACCTTGAAAAATCCTGGTGTTGTAATTACATTGACCAGTAATACGGCAATCAGACATACGATTGGCAAGAATAGCCGCATAGATGTAATATTCTTAATAGTTGTCTTCGCATTACTCATCACTACCACCTCCTGCTATTGCCTTCATGATACCTTCCTGAGATAATTCATCCCCAGATAATTCTCCAACCTTTTTTCCATCTCTCATAATCCCCATACGTGAACAGGTACGAAGCATTTCTTCTACCTCAGAGGAAATAAAGGTTACTGCCATCCCCTTATCTGCAAGATCCAGTACCAGCTTCTGAATTTCTGTCTTAGTACCGATATCAATACCTCTGGTAGGCTCATCCAAAATCAGGTATTCCGGATTGGTTAAAAGCCAGCGACCAATAATTACCTTCTGCTGATTTCCACCAGACAAGCTCTTAATTGGAGTTTCTCTGTTGGCAGTCTTAATCTGAAGCATTTCTATATACTTATCTGCTGCCTCTTCCATTTCCTTACGGCTCATTGGCTTAAACATTCCCTTTTTCGCCTGAAGAGCAATAATAATATTTTCACGAACAGACAGGTCTGCAATGATTCCATCTTTCTTTCTATCCTCTGGAAGATATGCCATTCCCAGTTTCATAGCATCAATTGGAGCATTAATCTTTGCTTCCTTGCCATTTATCTTAATAGTTCCGCAATCTGGCTTATCTGCTCCATAAACAGCACGAACCAACTCGGAACGTCCAGAACCAAGCAATCCGGTAAGACCAACCACTTCTCCTCTGTTCACAACGAAGTCAAAAGGCTTAATACTTCCTTTGCGTCCAACGCCCTTTGCCTCTACTACTGGTTCAAACTTCTCCAATTTCTTATGATTACTCTTAATATCCGCTAAATCATCAAAGTTCTTACCCATCATCTTTGCCACCAATTCTACTCTAGGCAAATCTTCCACGGTATATTCTCCTACCAGCTTACCATTTCGAAGTACGGTAATCCGGTCACACACTTCGTATACCTGCTCCAGGAAATGAGTTACGAAGATGATTCCAACTCCTTCCCCCTTTAACTTTTTCATAAGAACAAATAACTTTGCTACTTCTTCGTCATCCAGAGAAGAAGTAGGTTCATCCAGAATCAGAACCTGACACTTCATATCAACTGCTCTGGCAATAGCAATCATCTGCTGTTTTGCTAATGAACATTCTTCTAATTTATCTGTTGCTCTCGCATCAATATCCAGCTTCTTTAAAAGCTCGGTTGCTTTCTTATTCATAGTCCGCCAGTCAATAAATCCCAGCTTCTTTGGTTCTCTTCCAATAAATAAATTCTCTGCTACGGATAAGTTTGGACAAAGGTTTACTTCCTGGTATACCGTACTAATGCCATGACTCTGGGCATCCTCTGGAGATTTGTTTATAATAGGAGATTCGCTTCCCGCCATTCTGATTTCACCACTTTGAAAAGAATGTACACCGGTCAGCACTTTAATCAATGTGGATTTGCCTGCACCATTTTCGCCCATCAGCGCATGAATCTCGCCTTTACGCAAGGTGAAGTCCACATTCTGTAATGCTTTTACTCCCGGGAAGGTCTTTGATATATCTTTCATTCTTAATACAATATTATTTTCCATTTTTCCCTCACCTGCTTTCTACAGCATTATAATTACCTATTTTTACATCAAAAACGGCGTGGCAGCTTAATCAGGCCTTCTGCCTAGTATCGTCTACCACGCCAGATATTTAATTTTTATGAGTACAATTAAGATATTTTTGGAGGCTTACTTCTTAATATGCACGGCCATCAACAACTTCCTGAGTTACTTCAGTTACTTCGTAATCAGTTCCGTCAATAGAAACAGATGCTACATCTGCACCATGTGCGAAAATTCCTTCTTCTACATATGCCTTCTTCTCAGGTGTTCCACCCTCTTCCAGAGTCTTAATAATCTCTTCTACACGAGGTCCATGAAGTGGGTTACACTCTGTGTTCAGGATAATCTTTCCATCTAATGTATCTGTGATACCAGCCTTTGTTGTATCGAAGGACATTACAAGGATGTCTCCATCAGGACCAACTGTCTTACCAGCTGCTTCGATAGCATCGATAGCACCAAATGCTTCGTTATCATTCTCACAGTAAACAACGTTGATGTTGTCATGCTGTTTCAGCATAGACTCCATAACTTCCTGTCCTTTCGCCTGTGTAAATTCACCAGTCTGCTGAGCAAGTAAGTTCCAGCCATATTTCTCAACAGCGTCATCTAAAGCCTGTGTACGTCCAATCTGAGCGGAAGCACCGATTGTACCCTGAATATCAACAATGTTGATTTCCTTCATTCCCTTAGCTTCTGCATATGCATTCAACCATTCACATGCCTTCTGTCCTTCTAACAAGAAGTCAGAGCCAACCCATGCGGTGAAGAGGCTTTCATCAGATACTTTAACCTCACGGTCAACAATGATTACAGGAATATCTGCATCCTTTGCTTCCTGAAGTACTGTGTCCCAACCAGTCTCTGTAACTGGAGCTAAAACGATGTAATCAACTTCCTGCTGGATGAAGTTACGAATTGCTGTAATCTGATTTTCCTGTTTCTGCTGGGCATCATCGAAAATCAGCTTGTAACCATTTTCCTCTGTAAATGTTGATTTCATAGACTCAGAGTTTGCTGTACGCCAGTCAGACTCTGCACCTACCTGTGAGAAACCTACTGTAATAAGGTCGCCGCTTTCAGCACTTTCGCTGCTTGCTCCGCCTGATGTTGCAGCTTCTTCGCTGCCACCACCCCCACAACCAGCTAAAAGGCTAGCTGTCATTGCCATTGTAAGTGTTGCTGCTAATAATTTTCTTTTCATCATACTTTACATCCTCTCTTTCTTAATAATTGCTTCTGCTCTCCAACAGAAAACGATATGATGTTCACGTTTTTCAAGCTAGATATATCATAAAAGAAATTTAGAAAAGTAGAAACGGAATATTATTGGTAATTTTTGTTTTTTCTTTTTAAATTATATTTTTAGTTTGATTTTTTCACGAAAAAAGTTGGAAAATTTTCACTTCCCTTTTGAAATAAATTTTCCAACTTTTACTTTAAATTTATTCTTTATTTTACATTTAACTTACACCCAATATGCACCCTTGCTGTAGTGCCTTCCCCTGCTTCACTTTCAAAGAATACTCCATAGTTCTCTCCATAATAAGCATGAATTCTCTGGTTGACATTAACGATTCCAAAGCCGCCATCTTTAGCAGAATAACTTTCATTTTTTTCAATACTGTTACGTAGCTTTTGTAATTCGTCTGTACTCATTCCACATCCATTGTCGATTACCTGAAATACAATTTCACCATCATCTATAGCTCCCGTAATCTGAATATGTCCCTTTCCACGCTTATTTCTAATTCCATGACAAATGGCATTTTCTATTAGTGGCTGCAACATCAACTTTGGAATAGTAAATTCATACAATTCTTCATCAATAGCAATCTCATAATCCATTGTATCCTGATAACGGAAATGCTGGATTTTTAAATAACTTTCTATATGAAGCTTTTCTTCCTCTACCGTAATAAAATCTTTTCCCTTACTTAATGTAGTACGGAAAAAGTCAGACAAATACGTAACCATAGCCACAACTTCCTCTGTCTGCTTTGCCTCTGCCAGCCACACAATAGTATCCAAAGTATTATAAAGAAAATGTGGATTAATCTGTGCCTGCAAAAGCTGCATTTCTATCATATGAAGATTTTCCTGCTGCCGCTTCATATCTTCTATCAGAATACCAATTTCCTTAGTCATGTCATTGAAGTTCCGGGTAAGTACTGCAATCTCATCCTCTGCCATAACCTTAGTTTTTACTGTAAAATCACCTTCTGCCACCTTACTAGTTACATCACAAAGCTTACGGATAGGTACAGTCACACTCTTAGCTGCATAAACAGTCAGTGCTATTGCAAGCATAATTACTACAATGGTTGTCACCAGACAAACCCGTATTGTATGTTCTTTTTGTTTATTTAAATCTTCCTCCACAACATCAAAATTAGAAGTTTCCAGATAAATATAATCCTGTATTCCTTCCTCAATTAAGGCAGTAAGATTATAAATATCTTTATCCAGAATTTTCATATTATCCTCATAATTTCCCTCTCCCACAATACTCTCTTCGAGATTTCTAACAGCTTTTTTCAGCGACCCCAATGTATTTTTTAATCGGCTAATCTGATTTTTACTACTATTTACCGTTGCCATATCAGATAATTCATCACAGGCTTTTTCTAATTCATAAATATAGGAATAAGGATTCACCGTTACAATACCATTAATCGTTGTAGTTCCTACATCCAATTCGTTGATTCCCTGGCTCCGGATAACTGCCAGATACATAGTATAATCAATTCTTTCTTTAAAATCTCTTGCGTACTGGTTAGCATAAGAAACATTTCGGTTAATATCTGCATAAGCTGTGGTAGCATCTGTTAATTCCCATAAAATATAGGAAAGCAGAATCATCATAGGAAGAATGGCAGCAATAGAAATTGCTGCCAGACGTTGATTTAATGATAATTTAAAGAATTTTTTCATCCGGTCTATCCCTTTCTCTTGGAACGATATTCTTTTGGAGAACATCCCTGTATCTTTTTAAATATAAAACTAAAGTAATGTGGATCTTTATATCCCACTTCATAACCAACTTCCGAAGTCTTCATGGATGAGCATACCAAAAGCTCTCTGGCTTTTTCCATTCGTACTTCTGTCAAATACTCCACGAATGTCTTATCCATTTCCCGGCTAAAGATAGTGCTGAAATAACTTGGGCTCATACCCACATGTGCCGCTACAGAATTCAAAGAAATATCCTCTGTCATATAATTTTCTTTAATTAAATTCTGCGCCATTTCCATAATATCCGAATATCTTCTGCCACTGGCAACATTTCTGATTTCAATGGCTTTCTCAATTAAATGCTCAACATATATTTCAATATCCTTCACAGATTCTGCTGTGCTGACAGCCCTCTTTAATTCCTCACCATTCTCTTCCAGTTGTTTGCCTTCTTGCAAACTTCCATTTTCATTTTGCAGCTTTTCACCAAAGGACATTACAGCCACATAAATGTCCATAATTATGTACTGACGAACCATAAGAGAACAAAAACTTTCTTCTGGTATTCCCTGAAGACAAGCTTTTACAAAGGATCTTACCTCCTCCAGAGTTCCATTGTTTAAGAACTTCTCTACTGCCTGATGAATCTGCTCCAAATCTCCAAAGCTATCGGTTGCAAAGTCTTCATTTCCTGCCATCCGTATTTCATTTGAAGAAATAATCTGATTGGTTTTATAAGTAAATCTTCCCGAAAATGCCTTGTCTGCATCTGCAAAAGAATTTTTCAGTTCCCGCAGACGAAACACTGGCATACCAATCCCACCAAAATATTCAATCTCTTTATACTGTCTAACAATATCCTCTAATGTAGAAACAACCTGCGTCCTCCGGCTTTCCATTTCTTTTTCATCATCCGCCGTCAGCAAAAATGCCCACCCGTTAATACTTCTCTGGAAACGGCACACATAAGATAATTTACTCATTTCTTTTTCTAATTTCTGGTATGCCTCCACCTGCTCCTGAGATTGTTCCTGATCACTGGCCTGATTTAATAACTTAAATAAAATAATCTGATATACTCCTGCACTCAGATTCATTTCATAATTCTTTCCTTCCTTTACAGCATCTGCTAAGGATAAATTTCCAGAAACCAGCTCTCCAAAAAATTTTATTTTTTTTAACTCAATATTTTCCTGCATTTCCTGCTTGTATACTTCTCTTAGGTCTTTTTCTTCCTTTTCCTGTTGAATAGTAGAAGCAACCTCTTTTAATGTCTCTAAAAGCTTTGCAGAAGAAATAGGTTTTAAAAGATATTCCACTACTCCGATTTTAATAGCCTCTTTTGCATAATCAAATTCATCATATCCGCTGAGAATAATAATTTTAACATCTGGCAATTCCTGTCTAATCAGCTTACTTAACTCCAAACCATCCATAAAAGGCATCCGAATATCTGTAATGACAATATCCGGTTTCTCCTTTAGAATCATTGGCAGTGCCAGTTCCCCATCACCGGCTTCGCCAACAAACTCATAGCCTTCCTTTTCCCATTGAATGCTGTTTTTAACACCCTGTCGGATAAGCATCTCATCCTCAACCAAAAACACCTTAATCATTGCAACACCATACCCCTCTCATAACTCTCCTTTTATTTTAGCCAAACCAATGAATCAAAACTCCAATAGCGATTAAATAATCTATCACTGCACAACTAAAAGCAATGATTGTTTCTGCTTTCATTCTACCACTCTGTTTTAAGATAATTCCCATAGTCAGACATGCACTACCTAAAATAAATAATACAATAGTAGATACAATCATAGTTATAATCCTTGGTAGAACCAAAATTACATGAAACATGCAATCTCCCCCCCTTTAAATACATGATATACTTCTTCATTATACATCGATATTTATAGAAGTGTAAATATCATCATTTTCCACGCTTTTTTATATAAAGTCGATAATCCACTAATGTTCCTATGAAAAATGCCAAATCTCCCCACATAAAAAGCATAATAAAATATGTAATGGTCATGCGTAATAACTGAATCGATGAACTATGACTAAAGAAACCAAATCCAAAAAACACAATAAAAATGGCTACAACTCCTACTATCGCTAAAATACCTGTTAACTTTATTCTTTTCTTATATTCTAAAATCTTTTCTTGTTCGTTCTCTGCATACTCTTCATTTCCAATTTGTTGTCCTAGATTTTTTTCATCAATATATTTCTCACAATGACTTTGCTCATTATCTTCCTTCTTAAAATCCTCCTTTTTTTTCTCCCCGTATAACTCCCCTATACTTATCTCCAGCACCTTTGCAATCTCTGGCATTGCTAATGCATCCGGAATCTGTTTTCCTGTCTCCCACCTAGACACTGTCTTATCCGAAATTTCTAATTTTTCTGCCAGTTCCTTTTGAGTCATATTAAGTTCTTTTCTTTGTGAAACAATTTTTTCTGCAATTGTATTCATATTACTCCCCTTCCTTTTGTCGCAGTCTGAGTATTTTTGTATAGAAAAAATATTTTCTAACCTTTCATATTTTACTAGTTCATTCTAAATCTTTTTTCTTTTTTTGTACACATCGACCTCATTAAATGCATTCTCATATTTTGAGAATCCCTGTAAACATGGCTGTTTGAGACATTCTTTATAAAATTATTTCTTTGCAGACTATATCTTTTGAATCATTTCATAATGCAAAAAGCCACCTATATTTCAAGGTGACTTTCTATTTGTTTTCTTATAATATATTGTTTTACTTTACAAGTATATTATTTTAATTTCTTTAGACACAATCTTAACCTATCAATGGCATCCCAGAACTCCTCTTCACTTTCTGCATAAATAGCCGCTAAAGAATAGTTGTTTATCCATCGGAACTTAGCTGAATCACCCTCTTCTACCACTTCTCCATTTGTTGGGAATTCTTCATGGGATATAAAAGTATGCTTTTCTTTTTTTAGATATTCCTGCGGAGAATCATATCCTGTTTTCTCCTGCCAATCCTTTTCTATTTCGCTTGCATTGGCAAAGTTAAACTTCCATTCCTTTGCATTAAAGGTATCTCCTGCGGATTCAGGATTTGAAGAACCAAGAGCCAGAATATAATTTGTAAATTGAAGCCTTCCACCCATATAATATTCCGGAATTTCATTTTCTGATACTTCCCCACTCTGTAATTGCTGTCCAAGTTCTGTCAGATAGGTATTTCCTTCTTCATCATAATCCCAGCATTCTCCTTTTTTGCCATAATATATAGTGAGCATCCCCTCCGGAGTCGTCATATAATTTAACACTGCCATTGCAAGCTCTGGATATTTTGTGTCAGCGCCAATAGCATAAGTAAGCGGCAATGTCTGCTCAGAAAGCTGATAAATCACGGGCGACGCTTCATCCGGCTTTACTGGAGCCATAAATTTTCCTTCCTCTATGTGCATAGGATTGCTGTTATACTCATTGTCATAATTTGCAGGAATAAATAGTATGCTTCCGTTATTAAGTTTGTCTGTGATATCCTCATATTTCAATTCTTTGGATTCAGGATCTAGCAGACCTGCCCGATACATCTTATTATACCATTCCAATACTTTCAGATATGGTCCGTTTTTCTCCAACAAACTATATTCTTTTCCTGTCTCAGGATTATAGAAAACATCTCCTTTTTTTATCACTCCATAATACGCAGCACACATATGATGAATTCCACTTAAAAATGAATTATCTAAATATTCACTATACAAAACCGTCGCATATGCTTTTTTTCCATTATCATCTAATGGCTGAAGCTTCTGCATATCCTGAAGTACCTCAAACAAATCATCAAGATTCTTTATCTCTGGATAATCAAGCTCTTTATACAAATCCCAACGCATATCCCATTTGTAATAACAAGGAGCCATATCCCTCTCTGACAAAGTACATCCGCCTTTGATTCCGTAGATTCCAGCTTCCACCTTTAAATCCTTTGCCGAAGCTAGATAATTAGTATTCAGTTTCTTATTTGACGCAATATTTTTACTTAAATACGTATTCATATAAGTCCCATATGTATTTAATAATTCATTCTTTTCCCAATTATACAATTGTCCGCTTTTTAATGCCTTTTCATATGAAGAATCCAATGCAAAAATTACAATATCTGCTTTATCCCCTTCTGAAAACTCGTTTTCTATGACCTGTTCATTCACTCCCGGAACAATATTTAACTCCACATTGAATTTTTCTAATAATACATCTGCTATCCATCCTTCCTGAATCCCATTAAAACTAGTTAACTCATCATGTACAGTTAATGTTATAGTTTCATCAGGCCTATCAATCTTTCCATATATAGCTTCATTATATTCTTCTGTCTCATTGCTATTAGTGGCTTGCTTTTCTTCTGAATTATCTCTGCTTCCATTTGTGAGACATAAAACAGCAGCCAAGACAATTGCCAGAATTCCCACTACCCCAATCCATTTCATAGGCTTCTTGAAATCCAGTACATGTTTGATTCTCTTCCTTGTATTCTTCTCCCCGAAGGTCAACATTCCTGGCGAAAGATTTCTACGATTTGTAGCAAATGCCAAAAGTAATTCGCTATATTGGCTTCTTATATCCTCATTCATGCTAAGAATCACCTGCTCATCACAACTCATTTCCATGTCCTGTACCATGCAATAATAAGCCAGCCATACAAGAGGATGGAACCAATACACTGCAGTTATAAGAAATGCAATCAATTTTACAATATAATCTTTTCTTTTAATATGATATTTCTCATGTGCCAATATATAATCTTTTTCCTCCGATGTCATACGAAACGGTATATAGATTCTTGGCTGGATAATTCCCCAAACAAATGGTGAAGAAATAGCATCACTTTCATATATATTCTCAGAGTCATGAACTGCCATTTCCAATTTTCCTTTTGTCCATAACACCAGACAAATATTCCATATCAGCACAACTAGAATACCTGCCATCCAGATTATTGTAAATATCTTCAGATTCTTCGCTGACAATATTTTCTCTGATGCAGAAAGGAAAATTTGTTTTACATGAGAGAAAACATTCTCCTTTACATCTGTATTTTTTATAATTTGATTTTCTTTATCACTTTCAGAATTTATGACTTTTGCATTACTTTCTTTTATATTATTATTTTCTATTTGGTCGTTCTTAACCTCAGACTGTGAATCAATTTCTTCTATAGCTTCACTTTTCATTATTCCCGCATTTTCTGAATCTATCTCATTTTTTGTCTGATTCATTCCTTTTATACTTACATTGTTATTCTCATTTGACTCACTATTTTCTTTCCTAATATCAGACTGCACATAATCTGTAACGATTGTTGGATTTAATCCATCCGAATAAACCAGGCTAAATGGCAAAGAAATAACCACTGGGCATACCAGGCGGATTCCCACAATCAGCCATAAAATGTAAGAATATTTTTTTGGCAATTTATTCATTGCACCTCTTACTAAAAGTACAAATACTATAATAAGAATTGCTGATATACTCATATCCAATATCTTCGCAAATAATAAAATCAGATTCATTGTTTCCCACCTCATTTCTTGTGTGCATCAATCATTTCTTTAATCTTTTCTGCTTCCTTTTCTGAAATTGTCTTTCCCCCCAAAAAAGCCGTTAAAAATTGTGGCAGTGAACCACCAAATGTTCTCTCCACAAAATACGCAGTCTCGTCTGCCTGAACCTGCTCTTTTGGAATAATTACAGAAACCACAGCATTCTCATTCTGTATATATCCTTTCTCACAAAGCTTACGAATCGTCGTATAGGTAGTAGACTTTTTCCATCCAAGCTCTTGATTACATAACTTCACTAACTCCCCAGAATTCACTGGTGCATGCTCCCACACAATCAGCATAAACCGATAATCACTATCACATAACTTTAAATATTCCATAAATTCTTCTCCATTTCGCTAGATTATATTACTTAACACTATTAGCTAAAATTAAAATATACATTATTCCAAAAATAATAGGTCGATAATTATAAACCCCTTTGTTTGGTTCAAGTTTATAACTGCCGACCATATTTGTCAAGTATTCTTCTATATTTACTTATTCAATTACTTTAACTTCAATAGATTGTTCCTCTCCAAAATCTTCTACACAGTATTTATATAATTTTCCATCTACTTGTACTTTTCCTTCTGCTTTTCCGTCTTCAATATCCTTTGTAATATCCAATATCTTCTTGCCATCTTTAACATTCAGATATACCTTTCCTTCCTTCTTTTCAACCTTCCATGGAAAATCACTTATCTCTATATTGGTATTACCTTTTTCATCAATATTTGTTTCTACAGATAAATTATTTTTTTCTAGAGAATCCATATCTGTTGTGATATGAACTTCTCCCTTCTGATCACCTTCAGCAACCTGCATTTCTATATGCTCAGTTCCATTTTCATCAACATATCTCTTCACATCTGACTCATCTGCCTTCTTTCCATTAATGAATATAGAAATCTTTTCTACATATTCTTTCATATCCACTAATGGCTCACCTGTACCTGCATAAGAAATGGTATTACTTGAAATAAATATAGCTGCCATTGCTGCTACAACAATTCCTGCATATTTAAAATAGTTTTCCCTGTTCTTCTTATTTTCCCCTTCCAAACTTCGTATTCTCTCGAATGCCTCCTCAGACATAGTAATCTTATCAAAGGTTTCCTTATATAATTTTTTATTACTCATCCTTCCAATCCTCCTTAAGTTTCATTTTCAGTTTTTCTCTTGCCCGCATAAGCTGAGTTTGAACTGTAGTTTCCCTTAGCTTCAAAATCTCTGCAATTTCCTTTACCGCATAGTCCTCGTAATAATACAAATATGTTACAACTCGATACTTATCCGGTAATCCCATTACTGCATTATATAACTTACTGCATTCTTCTTTCTCCGACCATAGCAATAAGTTTTCATGAGAATCCTCTAGGGGAACCATTTTTCTTTTCCAAAATGAGGTACATAAATTTTTTGCTTCATTGGCTGCTACCCGAATCAGCCATTTCCTCATATGCTCCTCATCGGTGAATTCTGTTTTTGTCTGAAATAGTTTTATATATACATTCTGGACAATGTCTTCTGAATTACTGGCATTTCTACAATAACTAAATGCAATGCGATATACTGTATTTCCATATGTATTTACTACCCTTATGTATTCTGATTGTTCCACTATAAGTTCCTCCTTATTCGTTTTAAAAGGCCTTTCTAATATAACAACAAATCAGATTGAAAAAATATCACAAAAATAATAAAAATTTGTATTAAAAAAACCAGTAAACATTTCTGCTTACTGGCTAATAACCATGAGACACCGGGGACTCGAACCCCGGACAACTTGATTAAAAGTCAAGTGCTCTACCACCTGAGCTAGTATCCCATTTTCGCCTTAAAAGACGAATGCCCAGAACCGGAATCGAACCAGTGACACGAGGATTTTCAGTCCTCTGCTCTACCAACTGAGCTATCTGGGCAAAATAGATATTCGATTATATCTAAGTAGCGGGGACAGGATTTGAACCTATGACCTTCGGGTTATGAGCCCGACGAGCTTCCAGACTGCTCCACCCCGCGTCATTAAATGGATGGAGAAGGATTCGAACCTTCGAAGGCGAAGCCAACAGATTTACAGTCTGCCCCCTTTGGCCACTCGGGAATCCATCCATAAAAGCCGATGATCGGACTCGAACCGATAACCTGCTGATTACAAATCAGCTGCTCTGCCAATTGAGCCACATCGGCATATTAAATATAATATATAGCTTCTTGGATGTTGAAACTAAATGGGACCTACAGGGCTCGAACCTGTGACCCTCTGCTTGTAAGGCAGATGCTCTCCCAGCTGAGCTAAGATCCCAACAAACGACCCAGAAGGGACTCGAACCCTCGACCTCCGCCGTGACAGGGCGGCGCTCTAACCAACTGAGCCACTAGGCCATTAAAAGTACATTAGTACTTTCAAAACTGTATACCGATTATAACATCTATCCAACTGCAAATGCAACCAAAAACTTATTAGGTTAAGCCTTCGACCTATTAGTGACAGTCAGCTGCATGTGTTACCACACTTCCACCTCTGCCCTATCTACCTCGTCGTCTTCAAGGGGTCTTATTGGATTATCTCCAGGGATATCTCATCTTAAGGGGGG
>JAZQLD010000003.1:0-36244 GCA_045542435.1 Butyribacter sp.
TATTGTATTTGCATGGTGGTCCAGGCTCAGCAACCAGCGATATTGATTATGCATTCACAAGAAAATGGGCAGATGTATATACTGTGGTAACATGGGACCAGCGGAATTGTGGAAAAAGCTATGATGCAGAACAGAATAATATTGTATTGACACGTGAATTATTTATAACAGATGGAAAGGAAGTAACAGAGTTTATACTAAATTACCTTTCGAAAGATAAAATTACTATTCTTGGACATTCATGGGGCTCTATTTACGGAGCAAATCTGGTACTTGAATACCCAGAATATTATGAATGCTTTATTGGAACAGGACAGCTTGTTGATTATTTGGAAAATGAGGAAGCTTTTAAACAAGAGGCAACGTTATGGGCTGATGGGGATGAAGAAACACTAGAATTAGTAAATCAATTAACACCTAACAATGTTACGATGGAACATATTACTGCAAGAAACACGATTATGCAAAAATATGGCTATGATATGATGGTGAATGGCTCTGATTACAATTTAGTTGCAACCATAATATTTAATCCGAACTATTCAATTGTTGATTGGATAAATTATTTTAAAAGAGATATGAGTGTATATTTAGATTTCTTTGCTTCCGAAGAATTTGCTTCATTCTCTTTAATAGGAAGATCTGATTATCAAGTGCCTTATTATAACATAAATGGAGATATGGATTATCAAACGAATTACAAATTGGCGCAGGAATATTTTGAAGAAGTAAACGCACCATATAAGCAGATGTTTATAATGGAAAATATGACACATGGTTTATTAGAATCGGATTCAGATGGATTTTCTGAGATTGTTCATCAAATTGCAAAAACAGATGAGGAAAGAGAATTATGGAATACCTAGAGTAAATACGGATGAGATATTAAGCGAGAATTTATAGATGATAGGAAAACAGAATTTGTGGGAGGGAGAAATATGTGGGTATCAGAAATAACAGAAGTAAATTTGGCGGATGAATTAGTAGATAGATTATTATTTGAAGGTTTGGAAGATACAGGAGAAAATGTTGATTGTATTATTGTTTTGGGAAGCATAAAGGCTACAAGATATCGAGTTCCTATAGCGGTAAAAGCTTATAATTCCGGTAGAGCAAGTAAAATAATGCTGTGTGGTGGTGCATTAAGAGATTTTTCGGATGGAGCATGTATTGAAGCTGAGCATATGTACAAAAGAACCTTGGAACTGGGCATACCGGAGGAAGATATTATTTTAGAGAACACATCAAAAAGTACCGTAGAGAATCTTCTTTGTGCATTGGTAGAATTGCAACGCACATTTTGGCTTAACAAAATTAGTAAAGTATTGTTGGTTACTGCTTCATATCATATGAGACGCAGTTTGGCGATTGCAAGATATTTATTTCCGGCACATATAGATATTGTTCCTTGCCCGGCAGATGATGATAATACAAATCGTGAAAATTGGATGAATACACCAAAGGGAATTGAACGAGCAAGAGGAGAGGCTCTTAACATTGTTAGTTGTGTTAAAAATGGTGTGATTCCAGATTTTGAAATATGAAAAGATTTTAAAGAGCTTGCAGAAAAAATGTTAGCGGAATTTTGATTGCAAATGAATGGACAGAGCATATTACACAAAAAAAGTGGTTGCATAAAATGAAAAAGCTGAGTATACTAACGGTAGATAGGAAACTATCATCGGGAGAGTCCCTGCCATATAGTGGGAAATTTTAAACTCGAGGGAGCTTTTATAGCTCCCTTTAATCATATCATTGATAGCAAAAAGAGGAAGGATATCATTATTATGTGCCTATGTCATCTCCGAAAGATTCAGATTATCAAGTGGCTGGAGATGGGAAAGTGATTAAGAAAAGTATTGTACCGATTATAAGAATAGTTGTTAAAAACTCTATTGGACAGAAAGAACTAAAAGGTACGTTACGGATTAGTCATATGATTCCAGTTCCATTATCAGAGTTGGAATTATATGATTATGAAAATGAAAGTGATTCAGCGTATAAGGATTTGGTACATAATGAAATTATTTTTATACGTAAGAATCAAGATAAAATAATAAATAATGCGAAGACCATGTATAAGCAAAAGATGAATAATGACCAAAGTGCAGGTTACGTGAAATGGGCACTGCCTTTTAAAGAATTGGAACAAATGTGCGATAAGTTTTGTTAATGTTACAAGAGGATATATTAGGAGGAATTATTCTTATACCCTGCCAAGTTTTCACCCACCCAGGCTGCTATTGCACAAAAGTAAAGTATCGTGATACGATAGTTACAAGTATATAAGAAATATGAAACCGTTAGATACAAAAATAATTGGGTGTCTGGCGGTTTTTGTGTAATGGTTGGGGGGGATGGCTGAAGTTGACTAGATAACAGAATGTGTGTAGAATTAAAATTAATAGTGTTTTTTGGCAAGGTTTTCAGAAACAAGTGCTCAAATGAAGTAAAAAGGAAGAGAATATATATGAAGAACAGAAAGAAAATGCGTATTAAAAAACTAAAGAAATCTCATATCTGGCCATCGGTATTGTTTTTGCTTTTGTCAGCAATTATAATGCTCTTTGTACTGGTGACTATTGTTGGTTTTACAATTACATATGTATCAGAAACAAAGTTTGAGGATTGTTATAAGAATGCAAAGCGAATTACAGATATTGTTTCTGATAGAATCAAGAATGAGGAGGATAAGCCTTCTTTTTTAGAGAAATCAGAGCAACTTAAAGAGTATTCAGATGCAGTGTATCTGGTAGATGGGGCAAATCAGATTATTGAAGGATATGGCGAATTCACATGTGATGTATCTGAATCTGCAGAAGTGCATATGATGGAAAAATATGAAATATATTTGGATGAGAATCTTGAAGCGGAGGTCATCAATGCCGAGGGAAAGCTACAATTGGATCCGCTTGAGGTATTAGATAAAGCACTTTCTGAACGTGATTTTATATATGATGAAACAAAAAATACTGAATTATATGAGTTTTCTTATTGGTTAAGATTACCAGTAGAAAGGGAAGGGTATTATGTGCTGGTACATTGCTACCTGACATTATATAGTAGTGATTTTTTAATGGTTTCGGTATTGGCGATGGGCTCGTTATTGCTCCTGCTGTTTCCTGTGCTTTTCCTCTTCATTAATGTAATCAGTAACGTTTTAAAACAGAAAAAAATGACAAAAATACTCTATACAGATACGGTGACAGGAGGAAAGAGTCGTTTCTATTTTGAAGAAACCGGCAATAAGATTTTAAGAGCAAGATATAATTATCATAAGAAATATGCAGTTGTTGATTTTTCATTGATGAAATATCAAAGCTTCTGTACATACCATGGTGTACAAAAGGGAGAGCTTCTTTTAGAAGAGATTGATAGAGTCTTATCAAAGCATATAAACAGAGGTGAATGCTGTGCGCATATTGGAAATGCCAGCTTTGCTCTTCTGTTGAAATATAATATGACTGAAAATTTTGAAGATAGAATTAACCGCATTTTAAAAGCTATCCCTCAAGAAATACATCATTCAGGTGTTGTATTCCGTGTTGGTGTTTTTTATGTGGTTCAGGAAAAGAAACAGAGAAGTGATATTGATATTTCCGATTTTTATAATTATGCAAGTGCAGCAAGTGCATCTGCTACAGATGAAAATACTTCCGGATTCGTTGTGTTTACCAAGGAAATGTTAGACGAGCAGCTTTGGGAGCATAAGGTGGAAGAAATGATGGAGAGTGCGTTAGAAAACGAAGAATTCCAAGTCTATATTCAGCCGAAATATAATCCGGTTACAGAGGTATTATCTGGCGCGGAGGCTTTGGTACGCTGGATTAGTCCAACGGAAGGATTTATTTCTCCAGGCAGATTTATTCCGATTTTTGAAAAGAATGGGTTTATTCCGAAATTAGATGATTATATGATTTCTCATGTTGCTGCATTGCAGAAAAAATGGTTGGACGAAGGGAAAAATGTAGTTCCGATTTCAGTAAATGTTTCAAGAGCGCACTTTGCCATGCCGGATTTGGCGAAACATATCTGTGAGCTGGTGGACAGATATGAGACACCACATCATTTAATAGAAATTGAATTGACGGAAAGTGCATTTTTTGATAATAAAAAAGTGTTAATGGATACGGTTCGCGAATTAAAAGAATTGGGGTTTGAAATTTCAATGGACGATTTTGGTGCCGGTTATTCTTCGTTAAATTCGTTGAAGGATTTGCCTCTGGATATTTTGAAACTAGATGCAGAATTTTTCCGTGGTGAAGATGGAGAAGAACGAGGCGAAATCGTAGTAGCTCAGGTTATTCAATTGGCGAAAAAATTAGAAATGAAGATTGTGGCAGAGGGAATCGAGAAAAAGGAACAGGTTGATTTTCTTGCAGGACAAGGCTGTGATATGATTCAGGGATATTACTATTCAAAGCCGGTGCCAAATGAAGAATATAAAGAAAAGCTTGGGAAAGCAAATTACGAATTCTAAAGCGTATTTTTTGTTGTTAACAAGAAACATTTAGTTTTGTGATTAGAAGAGGAACAATTTATCCCCCTCGAATTCGAGGTGTTTAAATAATAAATATGAAACCGTCAGATGCCAAAATGATTGGATGTCTGGCGGTTTTGTGTAATGGCTGGAGCCAAGGAATGTTTCTTTTCTGAAAAGCAAGAAATCACCCGACTGAAATGAGAAAATGACAAAATGGTCAGGGAAGGGATAAAAGAAATGAAAAAGCTTATGGTGATTGGTTGCCCAGGAAGTGGAAAAAGTACTTTTTCCAAAGAACATTATTAGAGGTATTGAGCGTGGCGGAAAGATTAAAAAATACGACTCGTCATTGTTATACCAAAAATGGCAGGCATGAAAGTGTTGCCGAACACAGTTGGATGATGACTTTGATGGCTTTTTTCATGAAAGATGAATTTCCCGAAGTGGATATGGACAAGGTGATTCAAATGTGCATTATTCACGATTTAGGAGAAGCTTTTACCGGGGATATTCCTACATTTGAGAAAACCAAAGGAAATGAGCAAACGGAAGAAGCATTGTTATATCGCTGGGTTAATACGCTTCCGGGAAATTATGCCACTGAAATGATTGCATTATATGATGAAATGGCAAAAAGAGAAACGATAGAAGCCAAGGTATATAAAGCGATTGATAGTTTAGAAGCACTTATTCAACATAACATTTCTGATTTATCAACGTGGATTCCAAAGGAATATGAGCTAAATAAAACATATGCAGATGATAAGGTGGCTTTTTCGGAATATCTTAAGGTGTTAAGAAAAGAGGTACGTAAGGACACATTAAAGAAAATAGGAGAATAGTATGAAGGTAATTAAAACAAATGGGATTACATATTTAGAAAAGTTTGACACAAGTACAGAATGGTATTGGGGAACAGACTACGCTTGCGGCGATTTATATGAGGCGGAAGAAGTATTTCTTGCTGGCAAAAGGTTTGAACCGAATCGTCTTATCTTTGTTCATTATCCTGATGGAAATGTATTTGAACCAATTAAAGCCAAGGAGGGACAATATTTTGGAAGTCCTTCTTATATTGATGGAGTGATTTATATTTTGATTGTAAATTTTGATGAAAAGCTGATTCGTATCTTACAATGTTCACATAATATGAAAGAAATTTCTATTGTGACAGAAATTCCATTAAGTACAGTGAAAGACTGTTACAATCTAAGGATTGATGGTTCGCCTGTTATGCTTACTCGCCAGAGTTGTGATAAACATTTTCAGATAATCTGGCCGGAGAAAGTCGATTTTCTTGTTGGAGAAAGAGAAAGTTTTTTTATAAGACGGGATGAAAAATTGTTTTTTACGGAATGGCATGAGGATTCAACATACAGAGAGGAAATAAATGTTAGAGAGTATCCAACAGGCAATATAATCGAAAAAATGTCTGGCTCAGTAATAACTATGCCAGATGAACAAAATTGGATATTAAGATAAGTGCTACTTAGGATATATGTTGCTGTAAAATATAGCAATCACAAACTAGACAGGTGTGTCTAGTTCCGATAAATACGGCATTTCTCACTTTGTGTCGTTTGAAAAAATGGAATGGATGATACTCTGGCGATGAAGAGAGGTTTGGATATCGACCAGATAAAGATGGGTTCTTTTTTGAAACAGTTACGAAAGCAACAAGGATTGACGCAGGGGCAATTAGCAGAATAATTAAATATTTCTAATTGCTCGGTTTCACGTTGGGAGACGGGAATCACATTACCAGACATAAGCATTCTTATGGAACTGGCAGAATTCTATGAGGTTGATATCAAGGAAATCATCGACGGAGAAAGGAAAAGTGAGGATATGAATGAAGAAACAAAAGAATTGATGACGAAGGTTGTAGATTACACAAGCACGGACAAAGAAATGATAATTAACCAAACGCAATAATATTACGGGATAGCAGTGGTTACACTTGTGGCCGGTATGATACTGGCAGTGTTTGATTTTTCAAATAAGTATGTTCAGATTACAGAATTGTTATTTTGGCGGGAGCTTCGGTTGATGATGTGCTTGTTATTATGAGCATTGGTCTTTTAAGCCCAATGCTCTTTAATGATTTAGATTTTACCCTATTTTTCATTTACACCATTTCTTTATCATTGCAATCTCTTCTGCATAACCGGCATCGTCGTTCGGGGTTTCTAAAATAAAAGGCTTTCCAATCAGTAATGGATGGGTGGCGATGCGTTCCATGGCATCCAGTCCCAATTGTCCCTTACCGATTTTTTCGTGTCTGTCTTTGTGGGAACCGAGGGGATTCATGCTGTCGTTGAAATGTATCGCTTTCAGGCGGGACAGTCCAATAATCCGGTCAAATTCTTCCAGTACCTGATCCAGCTGATTTACAATATCGTATCCGCCATCCCAGATATGACAGGTATCCAGACAGACGCCTAATTTGTCCTGTAAGGTTACACCGTCGATAATCTGTCGTAATTCTTTGAAGGTTCCTCCGATTTCGCTGCCCTTTCCTGCCATAGTTTCCAGCAAAACGATAGTGGTTTGCTCTTCAAAAAGACTTTCATTTAAGGCTTCGACAATTTGTGCGATACCCACATCTGCGCCCTGTCCTACATGGGAACCAGGATGAAAATTATAATAATTATTTGGAGTGTATTCCATGCGTTTTAAATCATCCTGTAGCATTTTTTTTGAAAATTCTCGTACATCTTCTTTACCGGAACAAAGATTCATGGTATAAGGGGCGTGTGCTACCAGATTTCCAAAGCTGTGTTCTTTGGCATAGGCAAGAAAATTCTCTACGTCCTTTTTGTCTATTTCCTTTGCTTTTCCGCCACGAGGATTTCTAGTAAAGAAAGCAAAGGTGTTGCCGCCTAATTTAGTGGTCTGCTTCCCCATGGCAAGGTAGCCTTTGGATGCAGATAAATGGTTTCCGATATAACAAATGGTATTCTTGGTCATGTTGATATTCTCCTTATTTTGAGTGTGATTTTATAATAATGTAAATTCATTTCTATGAAACTGCAATAGCCCTTCATCCCGCATTTTGCTTAATTCGTTTGACATCGCGCTACGGTCAACGGAAAGGAAATCGGCTAGCTGCTGACGATTAAAGGGAATCGTGAAATGATTACTATTATGCCGTTTTGCCTCTTCTGATAAATAGGATAATAATTTTGTTCGCGTGGAACGTTTTGATATGTGTCCTATTTTCTGGACTAGTTTTCGGTTCTTTTCGGAGATAGCAAAAAATAGATTTTTTACTACCATGGAATGAAATTTGCAAGCGGAAGGGCAGACCGTGAGGATTTTGTTTACATCGAAGAAAATCACAACGCTATCTTTTTCTGAGATCACATCATTTAATATTGCTCCACTTTCTGGTGCGACATAAGCTTCCCCAAACATTTCTCCTACTTGTATTGCATGAACGATGCTTCTATTTCCCCAAAAATCATCTTTTTGAATCAGAAGTTTTCCGTCTACCAATACAGTAATTTGATCAATGTGTTCGCCCTCTCGGAACACATACTCCCCCTTTTTATAGGTGAAAAGCTTTGCCTGCAAACAATTCAGCATGGCAGTTATTTCAGAGTCGCCGACTCCGGAAAAAAGCTGTGTCTGTTTTAAAATTTTTGTGTATTTTTCCATAAAAGCTCCTTTGTTGTAAAAACAACCAACTTGTTTTGATTATTGTATTACGATTTTTATGTGATGTCAAAGAAATGATAATGCCAGATTACGGAAAATATATTGACTTAGCATTATCTGCTTGCCATTCTTGTTGTAGAAAAAAGATGCGGTAGTGATATATGTGCTATTGATTATTTTATTGTTAGGGCATATGCCCTGTTTTGCAAATGGAGTTTCTCAAAAGAGAAACGAAATGAAGCAAAAAAATAAACTACCTGCTATGCGGGTGGTTGTGATTGTAATATATTAGAAATATCTGTATTTATGTAATAGGGTTTATATGCTATAATTTGAAAATAATAAATTATATAGAAAATGATTCTGGTATTGGGCAAGTTTAATTTTATGTTTCTGTATTGTAGCAGAAAAAACAGGAGTGCTTTAGGTGATAGAAGAAGAATATGCAGGAAGGTTCCGTATTCGGAAAAAAGTTATGAGCTTGCAAGTAAATGGTCTGAACTTGAGCAAATTAAAATGATAGGAATTAAGTTTATTCTAGTACATGGTGATGGAAAGATTGACTGTATATGATTGTATAAAAAACAAAATAGTTAAATAACCGAAAATTATGCGGACAGATAGGAGGTTTCTCATGCGCGTATATGTCGACGCAGATGCCTGCCCGGTGGTTTCTATCGTAGAGCAGGTAGCAAAGAAAAAAGAAATCCCTGTGACACTATTATGCGACACCAATCATGTTCTTCATTCCGATTACAGTGAAGTGAAAATAATCTGTGCCGGAGCGGATGCGGTGGATTTTGCATTAATTAGCATGTGTCGGAAATGGGACATTGTGGTGACTCAGGATTATGGTGTAGCTGCCATGGCGTTAGTCAAGGGGGTGTTTGTTATCCATCAGTCCGGGAAATGGTACACCAATGAAAATATTGACCAGATGCTGATGGAGCGCCATTTAAATAAAAAAGCAAGGCGGGCTTCAGGAAAGAATCATATGAAGGGACCTAAAAAACGGACTAAGGAAGATGATTTGCGTTTTCAGCAATCCTTTGAAAGGATGATTGATGTGGCAGTGGAGCAGAGCAAAGAAAACTAAAATAGTGTGGATAAATTTCAAAGGGGGCTGGCAAGCTCTCTTTATTTGTATTATCATAATACATAATATATAAATTTGAAATGTTTGTAAGATTACGACAAGCACTTTATGTTGGTACCATATGCTGTTAAAGTTGTAGTAAATGATTGTTGAACTTGATATTCTAAAAAAAGGGAGAAGGAATTATGATGCGAAAAAAATATGTTTTGGGAGTGGTTTTAGTAGCAGGTTTGTTATTGGCTGGTTGTAGTGCGGCAACACCTGCTGATACACAGGATACGTCCAGTTCGTCTATAAAACAGAGTGTGTCCGGAAAAGAGGACAGAGAGGCGGAGTTTGATAATCCTATTTCTATTCTTTCGGTGGATGGATTGACAGATGATTTTCTGTTCGGATGTGATATGTCTACGCTGATTGCTCAGGAAAATAGTGGTGTTGTTTATTATAACGAAAAAGGAGAGGAACAGGATCCTCTTCTGACTTTGGGAGAAAACGGCGTTAATATGGTTCGTGTCCGGGTGTGGAACGATCCTTATGATAAAGATGGAAATGGTTATGGCGGTGGAAACTGCGATGTCGAAAATGCTATTGCTATTGGGAAGAGGGCAACAGAATATGGGATGAACTGCTTTATTGATTATCATTATTCTGACTTCTGGGCAGATCCGGCAAAGCAGATGTGTCCAAAGGACTGGGAAGGGATGAATATTAAAGAGAAGTCTAAGGCGTTATACGAATATACTAAGGATTCTCTGGGACAGATTCTGGAAGCTGGAGTAGATGTACAGATGGTGCAGCTGGGAAATGAGACTACCACTGGTATGGCAGGAGAAAGAGACTGGAAAAAGGTCACTAAACTGATGAATAGCGGAAGCAAAGCAGTGCGGGAACTGGCTGCGGAATATGATAAAGATATTTCTGTAGTAATACAGTTTACCAATCCAGAAAATACTGCCAGTTATGCAGCTTATGCAGAACATCTGGATGAATACAAAGTAGATTATGATATCTTTGCATCCTCCTATTATCCATTCTGGCATGGTACATTGGAAAATCTAAGGGATGTATTAAGTAATGTAATAGAGAATTATGGAAAGAAGGTTATGGTAGCGGAAATCTCCTATGCCTATACATACGAAGACGGTGACGGACATGAAAATACTATTTATGATGGTGCATGGGGTACCTTTGATTATGAATTGTCAGAGCAGGGACAGGCTGAAGCTGTCAGGGATTGTGTCAATGTGCTGGCATCCTTTGGAGAGAATGCAGTAGGTGTGTGCTATTGGGAACCAGCATGGATTCCGGTGCCAGAGAATGGAGAAATGAGTCGTTCTGAAATCTGGGAGAAGTATGGTTCGGGCTGGGCTTCCAGCTTCGCAGCAGGATATGATCCAAATGATGCAGGACAGTATTATGGAGGCTCTGCGTGGGACAATCAGGCGTTGTTTGATGTAGAGGGACATCCTCTGGCTTCGATTCAGATGTTTGAAATGATGAGGGAATGATATTCCGATTGTGTTTGTGACAGGCATGGATTGTTATATGTCGGAAGGATATGAGGTGGAAGCGGTTCATTTAGTATATAAGAATATGCAAAGTGATTTAAAAAAGGTAACGAAAACGTTGCCTTTTTAAATTTAAGAAAAAGTTCATACATACCTTTTTATATACGTGATAAGATAGATTCATGTGATTGAAAAAGAGTCGTTTGTGTTGCAGAAAGAAAAAGGAGAAAGTATATGAGAAACGCTATGAAAAAATATTATCTAGTATTTTATGTATTACTTGTTGTGGTTTGCTGGCAAGCTGCAACGATACATCATCCCACATAGATTCCAGTTCGGTGGTTAATGAAAATGAAAGCACAGCTTCTTCTCCTGTTTTGAAAATGAGCGAGAAGATTCTGGCTCAGGAAGAAATTAAGGTTTGTTTTATAGGCAATAGTCTGATTGACTATGGTCTTCAGTCGAGTTATCTGGACGATATTGCCATGAGCTATGGAAGGAACCTGAAGGTGGATAAAATCACATGGGGAGGCTCATGGCTTAGTGATTATCTTGATGGGTCTCTATTACCCAAAAAAGAAGTAAAAAAGAGACTAGGACAGGCAGAAATTGTTGTGTTTCAGGATTATGGCGGATGGCAGGGAAATACTACTACCAATGCAATAAAAAAATTAAAGAGATGGTGTAAGGACAATGCCAGCTTGTATTATTACATGTATGAAGAAGATAATCTGGAGATGGAGGCTTCTGACTATAAGAAGTTAGACAAGCTTGGATTAGATTTGATTCCGAAAGGACAGTTGATAGATGCTATGTATGAAATGGGTTATACCTATGAAGAACTGCATCTGGAAGCTGATATCCATCCAAATACTTTTAACGGATATATTTCCGCATTAGTGATGCATAATGCGCTTTTTGATGAGAAATGTGTTGATTTTCCTAAAGAATGGTTTTCTGGGGAAAATGCGCAGGAATTATCAAATTCCTTAGACGACATAAAAGAAAGTCTCCACGGGGAGTCCGAGGAAGAGGATTGGGAAGAACTTTTAAAGATATGTGCAAAGGCTGATGAATTGGTAGAACAAGTCGCAGGTAAAGAATATATACTTGAAAAAGCAGGAGTACGGATTGCACTTCCACAGTCAGAAACGTGGATTCAGGACATAGAGATACTTGATTATGGCAAGAATGAGCCGGTAGGCGGTGTTTCTTATCACGATGGAATTGTTGATACAGATGTAACACTTCTGTTTTGGAAAAAGACAGATAAAGATATCACCTATGCGCCTGCATTCAAAAAGATTTCCACACATGAAAAGGCATGGTCTATTGTTACAGGAAATCAGGAGACGTTTATTACTATTTGTAACGTAGTAGATGTTGGAGAAAATGCTGGTACAGAGATAGTGACCTTAGACTGGGAGTATGAGGGAGTTCATTTCTATATGTATACACCAATGATAAATGGAGGCGATTATTCCTCCTTGGCAAAAGCAGCGAGCTATGTAACACAGCAGTGGTATGAATTCATGGAATCATAATGCATATAAAGTATTACGCTTCGTTAATTTTAATATTCTTAGCATAATGAATAACTATTAAGGGGAGGAAGATTTCTAAACTTTCAGCATAATAACAATCCATGGCAAGTCAGTACACAGCAGAAAATGTTCTACGGTTTCTTTTAAAGCGGCGTCCGTGTAAAAGAAACCGTAGAACATTTTCTGCGTCACTATTACATAAATGATATTCTTAATACTTCCTACTCTTCCCTCTGGAGCAACGTATTGATTTCATCTACCATACCGTTAATGGTAGATGTCTGCATGGTCATATCTGAAATGTCATTTACGTTTGTTTCTACCATAGTATTGATGGCGGTGAATTGCTCGATTTCGTTGTGAATGCTTTCAGCAATATCGTTGTTGATGAGTACTGTGTTGCGGATTACTTCGGCTTGTTTGGTATGGGCATCTCCCATAGTACTGATGGCTGATGCAGATTCATTCAGAAGATGTGTCATATCCTGCATGCCGGTGAAAACATGACCGTAATACTCATTCTGTTTATCTAATTTCTCAGCATTTTCCTGAACATGCGCAGTAATTTCATTTACGTTATTCTGGACTCTGGCGATGACTGCTGTTACTTCATCCAGAGATTCTTTGGTGCTATTGGCTAGATTTCCTACCTCCTGAGCGACTACAGCAAAGCCTCTGCCAGCCTCACCGGCTCTTGCAGCTTCAATAGAAGCATTTAGAGCCAGCAGGTTGGTAGAAGAAGAGATGTCGTTAATGAGACTTAATGTTACGCCAATTTCTTTAACTGCTTCCGAAAGCTTACTTGCGACTTCTACAGTAGCAAGCATCGAATGGGAAACTTCGCTGTTGATGGAATGCAGTTCATTTAATACTTGCTCGTTTTCTTTTGATTTTTCTATTAAATTCTTGGAGGTAGCCTCGACTTTTTCTACATTGTCAGCAACAACGGCTTCCCATTCTTTCAGTTCATTCAGGTTAGAGATGCTTTCATCGGTTTTTGAGCCCAGCAGATTACTGCTTTCCAAAAGCTGTTCTGTAGTGGCTGCCAGTTCTTCTGCAGAAGCGCTTTCTGTGTCGGAAATATCAGAAAGGGCAGTTCCTGCGGAGTACAATTTGTCGGATAAGGTCTGTACCGAAGACAAAATACTCATAACCTGTTCATTGTTCTTTTCTAATTCATCCTTTTTGGCATTTACTAAGAAATGTGCCACAAAGAAAACGAAAATAAGTAAGCCTGATAGAGATAACATCAAAGCTACCAGACACATTAGAACATCCCCTAAGAAAATATCATCTTTTACCGGCATAAGGTCTGTTCCACGGATAGCCCATCCGATAAAAAGCGAAACCATACATGCCAATCCGCTGGCTAATACCAATTTAATATCCAAAAAGAATGCAAGCAAAATCAGGAAGAAAAATAAAAATCCCCAAAAGGTTCTGGATGGAATCATATACAAAATATAGTTCCATTGTACTATTAATATAATCGCAGAAAATATTTTTCCTATCTTTAGCTTGCCTTCTTTTAAATATCCATCACTGTCAAAGGATGTTTTTACAATAAACAACGCAGCGATAAAAAATATGACATCCATGATTCCGAAAAGAATAAAAGCAATATGCGGAACTTCTGGATAGAATCCGAATAATTTCTCGGTGTTAAACATAAGGGTAGCACACATACATGCGCTGACAAGAATAATCAGTCCCCACTTAAATACAGTAGATAAATACACCTCAACGGCGGTCTTTTGTTTGTTCATAAGCATGTCCTCCAGTTTACAATTTTTCTTTTTTCAAAATTTTTACGGTCATATTAATATGATATAAATCTATTAAAAGCCGATAAATATTTTGAAGAGTTTTTTCGTTAATTTACATAAAAAAATCCGTTTTAGCACAAAGAACTTGTACTAAGTATATAATGATTTTGGGTGAAAGAAGAGCATAATTTTATTAACTGGTCAAAATCAACCATTAATTGGTCATTACATTTTCAAGATTAAAAGGTAAAATGTAAAATGGCATGTTTTGGTAGAATGGGGAGAAAAGATGAAGGTTGTAAAGAAATACTGGAACTATGTTTATATTTACGTATTATTTTTGGTGCCGTTCTTATGCATGTGTGCAGGGGCATTATGGACTGCTTGGAAAATATTGGAGTGGAATACAAAAGCAAGTTGGGCACAGATAATAACATTTGATACCACACAGGTTATTTATATGATGATTGGTATCTTTTTTATATACAAAAACAGAAAAGATTCTACATTTATCGCCAGAAATTTAAAATATGTAAAGAGTTATGTGGTGTTATCCCTTTTTATGCAATATAACTTTATTTTATATGCATTTGCAGCTGTGTATGATTGGGAATGTGTATTTATTTTTTTAGCATGTATTGCATTTTTATTTGATAGCAAGTTAATGGTTTTAAATGTGTTTGCTTATTTTATTGTGAATTTGTTGCATCATGCATTGCACCCTGACGAGTTTCTTCCTGTTGGTATCGCTAATCTAAATGAAATCATCAGTTGGCGGCTTGTGGTCTATTGGCTTACATCCCTTTGTATGATTTTGATTGTATATTATGTTGAACGTTTTATGATGCAGGCATGGGAGAGTAAAGAAGAAAACGTACATATGGTGGAGAAGCAGTTGAAATATTATGAGGATATGGAGCTTTTAGATGCAGAAATCCGTAAATTCCGCCATGATATCCAGAATCATTTTATATGTATGGAATATCTTTTTGAAAATAATAAGACGGAAGAGTTACAGCAGTACTTTGTGGACTTGAAGGAAACAATGAATTTTCAGCAAAGAGTTTATTTTTCAGGAAATGAAATTATAGATGCTATTCTTCATTATGAATTGCCACATAACTGCCGTGAAGAAGTGGAGGTGACTATATATGGAAGTCTGCCAGCCATAGAAACTGTGTCGTCTTTGGATTTATGTACCATATTTTCCAATCTTCTTTCCAATGCCATTGGTGCAGCGAATCAGTGTGTTGAAACGGAAAATGCAAAACTTACCATACGTTTTTCGGGTGGTAATAAGTATTTTTCTGTTATTATGTCTAACAGCGTACTAGAGAAGGGTGATGAAAAGGAACGAAAAAAGAAAGATCGAAATCATGGACACGGGGTCCAAAAGATAAAAAATGTATTAGAAAAATATGATGGAAGAATAGAAGTGGAAAAGGACCAGAAACTATTAACAATAACTGTCTATCTTCCAATCTAAAGGAGCAACAAGATGAAAATCGTATTGTGTGATGACCAGAAAATGGTGGCGGAGGAATTGGAAAATTTTCTAAAGAAGTTTGATGCAAAAATGCAACAAAAAAATGAGTTTGCTTATTTTTCAAAACCCTCTCAGTTATTTGAATATATGCAAAAAGAAACCGTCGATATTATTTTTATGGATTTGGAATTTCATGACGATTCTGAAGATGGAATTGTTTGGTTGAAGAGAATAAAGAAACAATTTCCTAGAACGGTGGTAATCATTCTTACAGCTTATGAAAACCGTTATAAAGAAGGGTATGAAGCAAGGGCTTTCCGATTTATGACAAAACCTATTGAAGTAAAGGAATTATTTGATTATTTGCAGGTCAGTATGGAAGAGTTACAGCTGACAGAGAGTATTTCTATAACCAGACGGGGAATTCCTTATCATATTTTAATCAGAGATATTTGTTATCTTTCTGCACAGTCGGGTGGCAGCGAACTCTGGACCAGTACAGATATGTATTTGTGTGAAGAAAGCCTGCTGCAGTGGGAGCAGAGGCTTCCTATGAGTGTTTTTTTCCGCTGTCATAGCAAATATCTGGTAAATTTAGCCCATGTGACCAAGTTTGAAAATCAGGTATTGACTTTGGCGGATGGGGAAAAGATTCCAGTTTCCCGAAGACGATGGAAGGCATTCCAGCTAGCATATATGAAGTTTGATACAAAGGATTATAAGATGTAAAAATATTAATAAGAAGTAAAGCAGAAAAAGGTCTAGGGTATTTCTTTTACGCGGGAGCCTCTCGGATCGGGTTGGTTCTGGCAATGGTGCATAAGACGTTATCTACGTACAAAGTGCTTGATAACGTCTAAACACCAGCTGAACTAAACGCCGCTTTAAAAGAAAACCATAGACCTTTTTCTGTTGTGTACTGGTTTATTGAAGATTTGTATTATGGAAAATCATTTTTCTATGATTTCTTTGAGTTTTGCTTTTCCGCGATGATATAAAACCTTTGCAGAATTGGGAGAGATTTTCATAATTTCTCCAATTTCCTGAAAGGATAGTTCGAAATAAGTCCGGTAAATGATTACATTCCGATATTTCTTTTTCAGACCTTTAATTGCTTTTCGCAGTCGCATTAAATCTTCCTGATGAATAATGTCTTTTTCGATGGACGGAGTGATAAGTGTTCCGTTATCAGGCGATAATATTCCTTGCAATGAAGTGCCGGTTCCTGTCAGTAGTTCTTCTAGATTCACATTTTGAGGATTCTTTTCAAAATATTTATAGGATACATTTTTTGCAATCTGGCAGATCCAGGTCTTGATTTTGCAGTCACCCCGATACCTATGCAGGGATAAAAATACCTGAAAAAAGGTTTCCTGGGTAAGCTCTTCTGCCAACATTTCATTACCATTTGTCCATTTCAACAGGAATCGGAATATATCCAAATAATAGGCTTCGTATAATTGTTGAAATTCGTTTTTGTAGTTTTTCATAATATTTTCCTGTCTGAAGTTTTTTGGGTCTATTTATCAGATGATGAAGTGGCAGTTGTGGAACTGGTTTGTACCAGTGGATTTGGAATGGACATATGTTTAATACATTTTCCGTAAATATCACTTTTATCAATGCAGCCTACTTTATCATAACGGCTATCGTAAGAAATTTCAAAATTATCTCCTAATATGAAGTACTGATTTTCTGGAATGGTCATAGAAAATTTAATTTCTTTTTCTGTGTCAGCATTATCAAAGGAAGCTGGAGCAATTCCGTCATAACGTTCATTAATGCTGCCGTTGACATAAAAGTGTCCATCTTTGATTTCGATAAGGTCACCCGGAGTGCCAGCGATACGGTAAATATCCAAATTTCCCACATCATCATCATCGGTTTTAAAATTAAGCAAAATAATATCATCTACCTTTGGTTCTGTAAATGCATAGGAAAAACGGGAGATGATACAGGTCTCTCCGTGGTCAATGGTTGGATACATCGCCATTCCATCAATGCTACAGGAAATGAAACTGATTTGGTAGCCAATGAAAAGAATACATATGGCAGCCATCACAATAAGGGTGTTTCTTATTTTACGTTTTTTCAGTTTCTGGGAAAGCTTTGTGAAATTTTGCTTTTCTGCAATTTCTTTGGAAGAAAGGTTTTTTGCATCAGCTGCGTTCTTTGCAATATGGCTTTGGGATTTTAATTCTTTTAGTTTCTGCTGGCAAAGTTCACAGTCCTGCAGATGCTCTTTTATGATTTTTTTGCTGTCTGTTGATACGCAATTGTCCTGATACACAGGAAGGAGTTCCTGTGTCAGGATGCAGATATTTGTTTTATTGCTCATATTTGTCCTCCATGTATGTATTCCCAATGAAATCTAATGTTTTTGCTTTAGATAATTATGTTGGGGAATTATTTGGTTACAACATATAATCATGATTACATTTATTAGTACGATAAGTAGTAAAAAGGTTACAATTTTATTTTACTTTTTTCTGAATGATTTGCAAATGCTTGAAAATTAAGGATTCCACGAATTGTAGAGTACATGTTTGGCTGGAGTTGGGGAATTCTACACTACGTAGGTTGTCTAAGGGGGAGGTGACGAAGTAGTATGAAATTGTCCAAAAAATATGTGAATTTATGGTATGATGTTGGAGCAAAAGAAATTTTGAACATGAAATTATATCATATTTACAAATATAGTGATGATAGGAGGAGAAGAGTTTGGACTTGAAAAAGAATGGAAAGTTTCTTTCGGAAATCAGAAAGGAACAGGGATTAACACAGAAACAGTTAGCGGAGCAGATAGGTGTCAGCGATAAAACGATATCGAAGTGGGAATGCGGTCATGGATTTCCGGATGTATCAATGATGTTGCCACTTTGTCAGACGCTACATATCAGTATCAACGAATTGGTATCTGGAGAACGAATCTCTGCTAATGAGTATTTAGAAAAAGCGGAGGCAAATATGATGAATTTAATACAGGATAAGGAAAAACAGAGAAAAAGTATTATTAGAGGAATCATTTCTGGGATTGTGTGGCTAACAGGAATTGCAGTGTTTGTAGTACTTATGCTATGTGTTGTAGAAAATGGCTTTGTGGCAAAAGATCTCGCGTATTATTTTGATTTAGTGGGAATCATGGAAGTGGTTTTTGTTATGCTTTTTGCATTAGGCTTTGCAGGACGGTTGAAAGATTTTAGGAATGGGTTTGTATATTTGTTCTGTGGGGCTGAAAGTTCAGAACAGTTAATAAATTCCATTGCAGCAGTTGCCTTGGCAGAGAAGTCTTTGATTCTGGGTGGAACTTTTTGCACTGTTTTTTATGGAATTTACATTATGCAGGTGGGAGAAGCTTTTAGCGACCTGAATATATTGGCTGCAAATATTGGCGTGACATTACTCACCCTTCTTTATGGAGTCCTTGGTGCTGTTATTTTGACGGCGGTGAAAAGCAGGTTAGAAAAAATGAATAAGATGATGAGATAAATAAAAACCCGTCGTATCAATAAAATGATATGGCGGGTTTCGCTTTTTGATATAAAAAGTTGCATGTTATTAAATGAAATTACACACTCTTTGGTTCGCAGGTCACATCACACTGAAGCTGCTTAAAGGTCTTTACATCCACGGAAGACAACATTACACTTGAGTGCACTTGGCAGCCTTTTAGTTTTGGAAGCTGCTTCAATGCAAGTCTTGCTGATTCATTATTGTCAGCAGTTGCGGAAAGAGCAATTAAAACCTCGTCGGTATGAAGTCTTGGGTTTTTGCTTCCAAGATACTGGGTTTTCAGTGTCTGGATTGGTGCGATGGACTGTGGGGAAATAATCATTTCGTCATGCGGGATGCCTGCCAGTTCTTTCAGTGCATTCAATAATGCGGCAGAACAACAACCTAATAAGTCGCCCGTTTTTCCTGTGATGATTTTTCCGTCTGCCAGTTCGATTGCGGCAGCAGGACAGCCTGTTTCCTCAGCCCGCTTCAATGCAGGAGCCACGGTTGGACGGTCATTGGTAGTTAGGGATTCCTGATTTAAAAGTAATTCTAACTTACCACGTTCTTCCTCGGAGTGAGTGCCATCCACAATGCCAGTCAATGCCTGGAAGTATCTGCGGATAATTTCCTGACGGGATGCTTCGCAGCAAGCCTCGTCATCGAAAATACAGTTTCCAGCCATGTTTACACCCATATCCGTTGGGGATGCATATGGGCTTTCACCATAAATCTTCATGAAAATCGCATTCAGCACAGGGAAAACTTCTACATCACGATTGTAATTTACAGTAGTGATACCATAAGCTTTCAAGTGGAATGGATCAATCATGTTAATATCATTTAAGTCAGCAGTTGCTGCTTCGTAAGCCAGATTTACTGGATGATCCAGTGGAATATTCCAGATAGGGAAGGTCTCGTACTTAGCATATCCAGCACGGACTCCTCTCTGATGCTCATGGTAGAGCTGGGAAAGACAGGTGCTCATTTTTCCGCTTCCAGGACCAGGAGCAGTTACCACTACCAAAGGTCTTGTGGTTTCGATATAATCATTCTTTCCATAGCCTTCTTCACTAACGATATGAGGAATGTTGGTTGGATATCCGGAAATCAGATAGTGGTGATAAACCTTGATTCCTGCATTTTCCAAACGTTTCTGAAATACATTGGCACCATGCTGGTTGGCATATTTGGTTAAAACTACGCTACCAACATAAAGTCCTCTGGACTGGAACTCGTCAATCAGACGGAATACATCATTATCATAGGTGATACCAAGGTCCCCACGCATTTTATTCTTCTCAATATCTTCAGAGCTTACTACCATAACGATTTCTGCCTGGTCAGCAAGCTGCATCAGCATCTGAAGCTTACTATCTGCCGCGAAGCCTGGAAGTACACGGGAAGCATGGAAATCGTCAAAAAGCTTTCCACCAAACTCCAGATATAATTTATTATCAAATTTCTGGATACGTTCTTTGATGTGCTCCGACTGCATTTTTAGATATTTGTCATTATCAAAACCGATTCGCATTTATATTACCTCTATTTTCTAGTTGTTTAATTTACGCATACATTGTATAGTCTATCACATTCTTGACGATTAAACAAACTTTCTGGAAAAAAATTATAAATTTTGCAAAACAACATAAAAAGTATAGGGGAAATTATCTTTGCAAAGGAGATTTTTCTCGGTAGCGCTTTCTATATTCGCTAGGGGTAATACCTTCCATATTTTTAAATACCTTCGAAAAATAAAATGCATTACAATATCCAAGCTTCTCAGCAATTTCAGAAATATTAAAATGATTGGTCTGCAATAGTTTTTTGCTTTCCTGAATGCGGTACTCTTGAAGGTATTGAAAAATTGATTTTCCAGTACTTTCACGAAATTTACGATTCATATAATCAAAATTACGATGAAATTCTTTTTCGAGTACCATACCACTAATTTTATCACCAAGGTGAGCGTTAAAATAAGCTAATAACGCTGGAATGAAAGAAGCAGTTGGAACTTGTGTAGTAATCCTTTGGACATCCGAGCGTGAGATTAACATCAGGATTACATATAGTAAGGCATCTTTGATATTCGATTGATGAAATAGAACGGCCTCATTTTCGGAAAGAATCTTTTTGGTCGTATTAACTGCTTCTGAAAATATTGTTGGTAATAAAGTGGATTTTTTGGGAAGAGTCAGTTTCTTTGGATCTTCGTTGTGCGGTAAAGAACTCAACTTTCTTCTGTGTTCTTTCACTTTTTGGGCAGAATACGTTTCCTCTGTAAGCAAACATTCTTCAAAGCCTTCCCAACGAAAATGGACATAATAATACTGGATAGAATCATGAACAGAAATACCAAAATGACAGCGTTCTGGTGATAGAAGAATAGTGTCGCCTGCTGTCAATGTGTAGATAACATCATCTTCCTGTAGTTTCATAGAGCCATCAACAATAATATATAAAATCCATTCATTAGGAATCCTTTTAAAATGGCAGTTTGGAGATGAAATAGACACATAACCGGATAATGTGACCGTAGGTAGTTGGTGATTACAAAGATTTTGCTTTAAGTATATTGAGTTATTCATACATAATCCCCTTCTGGAAAAGTCGCTAAAATATATATTTGTGTCGTTTTCACACATGGCAAATGTTGATTCAAATGGTATCATTAAATCTATAAAACGTCAAATGATGACAAGAGGAAAGGAGGATACATATGAGTATTTATAATGTATGTGTAAAGAAAGGAATTGCATTTTTTATGGTAGGTGTTTTATTGCTATCAAATGCACAAAATATTCAGGCAAAGCAAACGGTGAAAATCAGCAAGAAAAAATTATCATTAACTGTAGGAGCTAAAAAGAAGCTAAAAGTAATCAATGCCAAAAAGGTACAATGGAAAAGCAAAAATCCTGCAGTAGCATCAGTGAATAAGAAAGGTGTGGTACGTGCTAAAAAGGCGGGTGCTGCTAAGATTGTAGCTACTGTAAGAAAGAAAAAATATATTTGTAAAGTAACTGTAAAAGAAAAGGTGAGTACTACCAAGCCTGTAGAAACTAGTGTTCCAGTTGCAACTATAGCTCCAATTGCAACAAATACACCTGAAGTAACGGTGATGCCTAGTCCTACGGTAATGCCAACTGCTGTACCAGATGTCAATCCTATGACACAGGTTATCTGGGAGCCGGGTGAAAAGAGTGGAACGGAAGAAGATTATGATACATATTTTGATGTAGCTTTGCTGGATTATATTAAAAAGAAAGATGGTGTTGCTTTAGGAACGATAGAATCCATTAACTATTATTCTGAGGTGGTTGGTGCAGAAAGAGAGGCCTATGTATATTTGCCGGCAGGATATACTACAGAGAAAGACTATCCCGTATTATATCTGATTCATGGATTGGGATGCACTAGGGGACAATGGTATTCTATGTCGGTTAATAATATTTTTAGCAACATGATTGCCAGTGAAGAAGTGGTACCGTTCGTGGCAGTTCTTCCAAGCGTAGTTCCAAAGGATGGCTTGGATAAAAATACGTATGGTGTCAATAATATTAATGCATTTACCGTGTTTGAACAGGAATTTTTGCAGGATTTGGAGCCATATATTCAGGAAAATTATAGTATATCCACAAAACCGGAAGACACAGGAGTATGTGGTCTGTCCATGGGTGGCATGGAGGCTCTGGATTTGGGATTTTCCATTAAAAATCATTTTAATTATATTGGTTCGTTCTCGGCAGCACCTACATTAGATCAATCTATATTAAATCTTGACGATTGGACTTTTGCGCCTAAGGTGGTTATGATTTGTACTGGCACGAAAGATGCCACGGTTGGAGAGAATCCATACAATTATCATATGAGCCTTGTGGAAAATAAGGTAGAACATATATGGTATCAGTATCCAAACGGTGGACATAGTGATCCAGTTTGGAAAAACGGATTGATTAATTTCTTGAAAAGAAGTTTTTAGGAGATATTTTTTGAAAAAATATAAGACCACATTTCATTTTCTTTGACACCCTAGTCTCTTTGAGAATGGAATGTGGTCTTTGTGTATTATATAATTAAAGTTTGTTCATTTGTTTTCTGGCATATATTACATTCATAGCATGTTTATGAGCACTTCCGCCCGACCAACAGTCAAATACAATTTCGGATGTCTGCAAAATATTTTTTGCGAAAAGACTTCTTTAAGCTGGAAGGAGTTTTACGTATATTGATGGATACCCATACTTCGCTTTTGTTGACCATCTATGACAAAATCACATGGGGTGGCACAGCGAATAAGCTTTATTATATGGAAGAAGAAAAGCGAAATCATTTAAAGAAATATTATTGCTGTGAGGATTTTGAGTTAGTAAGAGAGAATTTATTGCAGGCTATGTTGTGGTTTGAAGAAGATGTGGCTTTTAGTGGAAATAAAGAAGCAGAGGAAATGAGTAGGAACATTGGGGAACAGATTAAGCGGGCGTGGATTGAGTGGGTGAATAAATAAGGTCTATGGCTTTCTTTCAAAGTGGACAAATCAAATAGAAGTGTTTGCTATGAAAGAAATTACCATAGACCTTTTGAGTTCGGTAAAAAAGATATTTACATCTTTTTAAATTTTGCTTTTTTCGCACCGCTCTTTTTTAGTAAAGACTTGTACGCCTTGAATTTCTTCTTTGGAACTTTAAAGGTTGCCTTTTTGTGGATCTCGCTAAATGCACTTGTACCTATCTTTCCCTTCTTTAACTTAGTGGTCTTAATCGTAATATTCTTCAGCGCATAGCATCTCTGAAATGCAGAATTGCCGATGGTTAGTATTATTATAAAAGGCTTTCAAAAGCCAGCACTTCCCTTTTGATATATATAGGGTAAATAGGCGGATACTTTCCATTAATATAGCGAAAGTATCCGCTTTTTTCCGTGCTGGCGTACCATTTCACTAATTGAATCTGATATCCCAAAAGTTCAATGCAGGTGATACCTTGGGGATGAACGCAGCTTCCGCTATTGAAATAAGGTGATTCTTGCAGATTTAAGGTTGGTCTGTGGGTGTGGCCGGTAAGAAGCAGACAATGATTGTTTTTGGCATAGGCAATATATTTTTTTTCTAATTTCTTTTGCTTTGTATTATTCTTTGCTGCGCTGGTAGGATCTAAGACTCCCCGGTACTCTAAAGGCTTCCAAAGATAACGCACCAAAAAACGGGCAAGCTTCCAGAAAACAGAATTAAATAGATCTGCCTGATGTCCATGGGTAACGTAAAGATTTTTTGGAAGAGATTCGAACTTCAAAATAATTCCTTCATAACATTGAAAATTATCAAAAGGAAAGTTTTTTTCGAAAGTCGTTTTTTTCTTTACCATATCATGGTTTCCATAGAGCATATAGAAGCGCCCTGCCTGATGGAACTGGGACAACTGGCAAAATACATCCTCGTGCATTTCCAGAATCTGGCTAAATTTTCGATTTTCCCAAAGCTCATCCCCATCCCCAGCTTCAATATAGCAAAATCCATTTTGGGCATAATATTGCAATGCTGCGGTGTAGCAGGTTTTATTTTTTAAAAAATTGTCATTGCTACCTCCCACACCCCGGTGGCAGTCGCTGAAAAACACATATTTTGTTCCGTGGGAAACAGGTAGTACAGGGGCATTTTCAAAGGCATGATCAAGGCGCTTCTTATAGCTCATAAATCTACTCCAATCTGACAGTTATTTACGCGAAGGCAAAGTGAGGATAGCCAAATTTTTTATTTTTTAAATATATGGGTTACGATAAATGGTAAATAGTAGTAAATATAAAGTAATTTATCACCGGTATTGGAAAAAGGCCTTGTAAAAAACTGAAACCATTGGCAATATATATGGCACATAGAAAGTGCTATACGGTGTATGATTTTTCGGAAGAAAGAATGTTTTCTGTGGCTTTCATAAAAGGTAAAGTATACGGTGAGACCGCTTATTTTGTAAGTGGTATCTGGTATGGTCTTTTGGAAACTTTCCAGGAAACTATACATCATGCCATAATCTTTAAAGTGGATAGAGGTGTTAACAAAGAGTTCTTTTGGCTTAGTAAAAGTTCCCATTTTAAAAATAGTGAGCCACCAATGCTTCTGGCGCAAATGTCCGAATTTGGAGTAAGGGCAATTTTTTTTCGGACAATGCCGGTTTAATTTTAAATAAATATCCAGCATATCATCGGACTCTACAGACTTAAAGTGAGTGGAAGTGTATCGCTCTGGAGGAACGATTTCGTCCGCATAGTAAATCCCTAGTTCACAACCGGTGTTAAGACCGTATTGACCCTTCCACATTTCAATAAGCCAGGTTCGATTTTTATAATCAAAGTAAATGGTTTCATAGTCAAATATCATATTAAAGTAAGGGGCTGAGAAATCATAAAACGTATTGTAGCCAAATATTTTCTGTGGTGCATCCAGTTTCGTGGTGAAAATATCCTGATAGGGTTCGTAGGTATATCCACCCACATCTGCCAGATTGTCTAAGATATTTTTCTTTTCCGCCAGACTAAGAGCATTCACCTTTTTGATTGCTGCTTTTTTCTTAAAGTGTAAAATAGTCATAAAAAACAATATTCCTAATAAAATAAAAGTAGGAATTAAAAAATAGTAATTGTCCATGTTTTTTCTACTTTCCTGTTTTAATTTATCTTATGCAGATAAGGTATGCTTGGCACAAAATAAAGGGAAGAATTTGTGGCAGATTTATTGCTTTTCTACTGCTGTATGTTAGAATATTGAATAGAGTATAGATTCGGAAAATACAAAAGGAGACGGTAGATTATGGACACAAAGAAAAAAGAAATGAAAACACCGATTTCTCATGAAAAAATTTATCGCATCATGCAGTGGATGCCAATCATAGTGACGGGATTGTTTTTTGTGAAAAATGTAGTGGTGAGGAATTTGACTGGTATGATAACCATAGGTATCTGTCTGGCAGGTTTTATCGCTATGTTAGTGATTATGAAGGTTATGAAGGTGTTAGTGGAAAAGAGAGAGTTTGCTTTGTCCATTTCATTACTCTTTTTAATATTTCTTGTTTCATTAAATAGTGGAGAATCTTATAGTGATGATTTTTCTTTGTTTCTTGCGGTAATTGGAATGGCAGGGATGTATCTGAATCCTAAGATTACAAGAGTACAGATAGTGATATCAGATATTCTTTTGGTGATTATGTATGTGTTACATCCGGAAAAAGCGGAAAGTCAGTCCCAGTATATTTTGTGTATTGCTGTATTTACTTTGGCGGCTGCATTATACGCATTGGTGATTAATCGAGGACAAGCTTTTATTGAGATGAGTAAAGTAAGAGCGGAGGAAGCAGAGCAGCTGTTGGAATCCATTCGGACTATGGGAGCACAACTTCAAGAGGATTTTGAGGCTTCTTCTAATCAGATTGCAGAAGGCACCCAAGAGCTGCAGGAAGGTTCTAGAATCATTGCTCAGGGCAGCAGCGAGGTTTCTGAATCCTGTAATGATGTTCGTGACAAAATTAAGGAAACAGAAGCTCAGATTGAAGAGTTAAATAAAGAAGTAAAAGAGTTTGAATCGGTTCTGATGGAAAATCAAAGCAATGTTGAAAATATGAGTGTACAGATGAAAGAAGTGAGTGAAATTATCGGGGAATCCGGTGCTGTATTTAAGAACATGGAAGATCAGATGAAAAAGATTACCAGCATTGCTAAGGAGATTAATGATATTTCATTTAATTTAACGATTTTGTCTTTAAATGCAGCTGTAGAGTCTGCGAGAGCCGGAGAGGCAGGTGCTGGTTTTTCTGTAGTAGCATCCAGTATGCGGGAACTTTCCCAAAATAGTGATATGTTTTCTGAGCAGGTGACGGAAGTGGTAAAAGGGCTATTACAGCAGGTAGATGAAACTGCACAAAGGGTCTTGGGAAGTCAGGAAGCATTAGCTCATTCGGAAGGAACCATGGAAGAGTTACAGAATAGTTTTGATAATTTAAAGAATCAGTTCGAGATGCTATATGGCAATATCGAAGAGCAGAATTACAATATCAATCAGATTGATAGTATTTTTAATGATTTAAGTGGACAGGTTTATGATATGAGAAATAGTTCAGAAGAAAACCAGAAAGCAGTAGAGACGATTGTAGAGGCTATGGAAGTATATCGCGAAAATATTGGAAAAGTAGTTGAGAATACCCAGAGCATATAATGAGGTGACAGGGGGATGTATTTAGTTTCTATCTATTTTGATGAGAAAACCAATCGACGGATTCAGACATATATTAATGCGGTAGCCAAGGCCACCGGCAATGATTTTATGCTTGATAGAAAAGTTCCGCCTCATATTACGGTTTCATCTTTTGAAGCCAAAGGGGTCGAAAAGGTGATGGAATATCTGGAAAAAACTTTTCAAAGGTTACAGCAGGGAAATGTACAGTGGGCATCAGTTGGTGCGTTCTTTCCCTATGTAATATATGCCGCTCCAGTGTTAAATGAATATCTGCATAATATGTCAAATGAAATCTACGCATGTCTGGACGGCTTGGTGGATGTTTCTGTAAGTGCGCATTACCGTCCGTTGCAGTGGATGCCTCATACGACCATAGGAAAGAAGTTGGCTAAGGAGGAAATGCAGATTGCTTTTGAGGTACTACAGAATCAGTTTGGGATGTTTCAGGGGCGGGCGGTTCGTATCGGTCTGGCAAAAACAAATCCTTATGAAGATATTATTCTCCATGAATTAGACAGGAAAAAGATGGGGAGATAACTACTTAAAATGTGGAATGCATCAAAATCGTGTATGCAGAATTATTAAAAAAACTTGGTAAAACTTAAAAGAAATTGCTTGACAGAATGAAAAAAGGATGATATTATAACATTCGTTGCGTGAGTTCACGTAAACATGCGGAAGTGCTGGAATTGGCAGACAGGCTAGACTAAGGATCTAGTGATGGCAACGTCGTGAGGGTTCAAGTCCCTTCTTCCGCATTCGAGGAACATGAAAAAGCAGGTCGATATGACCTGCTTTTTTCATGTTACCGAAGCGGAAGCGTCGCTTGCCCCCTTGGTTCAAGCTCTCCGCTCCGCTCCGGTCCGCGCAAAGCAGAGGTCCACTGGACCTCTTGCGTTCTCCGTTCCACTTCGGTCCGCGCTAAACGGATGTCCACTGGACATCCAGCGCCCTTCTTCCGCTTGACATCCCTTACCTGATTTGATAAAGTAACGATAATTGAATCGACCTTACAAATGATATGAGGGAGTAGTTCGCATCCGGTCGGATGCTATGTATAACGTCATCACGCTGCAAAGCCGGGATACATATTGAGATAGGAACGAGACTTTTATCGTGCCTTTTTGGTGCGGTAAAAGTCTTTTATTCATTTTGAAGGTGGACGAAAGAGCATATGTTTAAGCAAGTACCCAGAATGGAGGAGAAGTTGAAATGGAAATTTTAATTCAAGTGCTTTTGTTGGTAGTCGGTTTTGTTATGCTGATTAAAGGAGCTGACTGGTTTGTTGATGGTGCTTCTGGAATCGCTGAGAAATTTGGTGTGCCACAGTTGGTAGTTGGTCTGACTATTGTAGCTATGGGAACTAGTGCCCCAGAAGCAGCGGTAAGTATTAGTGCAGCGTTGAAAGGAAATGCGGCGATTACCATTGGCAATGTTGTAGGAAGTAATATTTTAAATATATTTATTATCCTTGGTATTACGTCAGTGATTGTAGCGGTTGCAGTAGCTAAGTCTACAATAAAGTATGAAATACCTTATATGATTTTGATTACATGTTTACTTGCAGTTTTAGGAATGACTGGGAATGCAATTGTACTTTGGGAAGGTATTGTGCTTTGGATAGCATTTATTCTGTATTTGGTATATTTATTCCGTATGGCGATGAGAAATAAAGAAGAGGTGTCGAATGAGGAAGAAAGTAAACCGATTTGGATGCTAATGCTGCTTACAGTGATAGGTGTTGTATTGATTATCGTAGGAAGTAATGTCAGCGTTGATGCAGCTACTAAAATTGCAAAGGTTTTAGGTGTAAGTGAGCGTTTTATTGGATTAACGATTGTAGCATTAGGAACATCTTTGCCGGAATTGTGTACTTCTGTTGTAGCAGCAAGAAAAGGAAAAGCAGATATTGCTATTGGAAATATTGTAGGAAGCAATATATTTAATATTTTATTTGTAGTAGGAACTACGGCGCTGATTACACCAGTTCTTTTTGAAAGTAAATTTATTATTGACACTGCCATTGCTGCGGGTGCAGGTGTTATGCTTCTGGTTTGTGTATTAAAGAGTAAGAAACTGACCCGTCCGGCAGGTATTGCTATGCTGGTTGCGTATGCAGCATATTTTGTATATCTGCTTCAGTAATATGATTGGTATATATAGGTAGTTATGATAGATATTACCACAAGATAATAAACACCCTGGATGTTAGAATAAAAATAATATCCAGGGTGTTATGCTATTGTGATATTTTGCAGATTTATAGTAAAAAAGAGAAAAAAAGATTCAATTATAGCAGAAAGTGTGTTATGATATTGTTGGTTACGAATGTGATAAGAGTATTAAGATAAGGAGAGAGAAGAATGTTTGCAGATGAAAATGTGATTAGAATCAAACATGACGTACTTTACGAAGTAGCGAAGCTTGCTTTTGAAGGCAAGTTAGAAGAGGAAAGAGATCATCTTCCAAATAAGATGATTCCTGGTCCAACTCCTCAGTTCCGTTGTTGTGTATACAAGGAACGTGAGATTATTCGTCAGCGTATCCGTCTGGCAGAAGGTAAGGCTCCGGGAGCAGAAGATGATGGTAACGTGGTTCAGGTTATTTCTTCCGCTTGTGAAGATTGTCCGATTTCCAGTTACGTTGTAACAGATAACTGTCAGAATTGTATCGGTAAGGCTTGTGTAAACGCTTGTAAATTTGGCGCAATTACTGCAGGTGAGAAGCGTTCCCATATCGATCCAAATAAATGTAAAGAGTGTGGTATGTGTGCGAAAGCCTGTCCATACAATGCCATTGCTCACTTGAAACGTCCTTGTAAGTTCGCTTGTCCGGTGGACGCTATTACTTATAATGAGCTTGGTATTTCTGTTATTGATGAAGAAAAGTGTATCCGTTGTGGACAGTGTATCCATAAATGTCCATTTGGTGCTATCGGTTCCAAGACCTTTATTTTGGATGTAATCGAAGCGTTGAAGGCTGGTAAGAAAGTATACGGAATCATTGCTCCAGCTACAGAAGGCCAGTTTGGTCCGGATATTACTATGGGAAGCTGGGTAGAAGCTTTAAAGAAGGTAGGATTTGAAGATGCTATCGAGGCTGGTCTTGGTGGAGATATTACCACTCAGAGTGAGGCGGAAGAGTGGATTGAAGCGTACAAAGAAGGGGAGAAGAAGACAACTTCCTGCTGTCCGGCATTTGTAAATATGATTCGTAAGCATTACCCAGAAATGGCAGATATGATTTCTACTACTGTATCTCCAATGTGTATGATTTCACGTATGATGAAGGCAAAGGATCCTGATTGCTTCACTGTATTTATTGGACCATGTATTTCAAAGAAATCTGAAGTAGTAGATCAGAAGATTGATGGAAATGCAGATGCGGTATTAACATATAGTGAGATTCGTGCCATTATGAAGGCAAAGAATGTTCAGTTAGAGCCAGCTTCTAATGAGTATCAGGAATCTACTACTTACGGTAAGCGTTATGGTAACTCTGGTGGTGTTACTGATGCTGTACTTCAGTATATGAAGGAAACCGATCAGGAAGTAGATGCTAAGGTATTCAGAGCAAATGGTGCTGCTGAATGTAAGAAGGCTATGCTGCTTCTGAAGGCAGGAAGACTTCCTGAGGACTTCGTAGAAGGTATGGTATGTGAAGGCGGTTGTGTAGGCGGTCCTAGTGGATTCGAAAATCCAATTAAGTCTAAGAAGAATCGTGACCAGCTTATTGCTTCTGCTGATGACAGAACCATCACAGAGAACTTAAAGAGATATGATCTGGAAATGTTCGCAAAACATAGATAATTTGATTTAAAACCAATACAAAGTTTATATTGAAAAAGTGACACCTGGCAGAATGAAAAATCTGCCAGGTGTTTTTTCGTACAATTTCATTTACAAAGCGTGCGTCTTGGATTACAAATGGGATTCTTGTGCTGTAATTTATTGTGCCACATCATAAGAAATGGCGTTTTGGATAATTAAAATAACTTTTTGTAAAATATAGTTGACAGAAGGTAAGGGAGATGATATAGTATCCACAACAAGAGATATCACTTGTAACGCTATAGCTATTGAAAATGAAGAAAATGAAAAAGAATCTACGAAGCAAAGTATTTGAAAGGAAAAGGTGAAAGATATGCCAAGTATGGAGTACACATTAGGTTTTGTAGTTGGTTTAGCAGGTGCACTGATTATCGGATTATTGTTAAAGAAGCTGTTCAATAAAAATGGTCTATATGAAAAGTGTGAACCAGATGAACGTCAGATTTTAGCAAGAGGTACGGCATATAAAGTTGCATTTTATGCCATTTTGATATGGAATGCATTTGGTTATGTTCTGCATAGTATGGAAGTATTAAAAGAGGAATGGATGGGAGATTTTTGTTTCTTGGGGCTGCTGATGGGAGTTATGGTTTATGCCATAGTATGTATTATAAAGGATGCCTATTTAGGAACTGCAAAGAATCCGGGAAAAGTTTTATTGGGGCTTGTTTTAGTAGGCGTTCTCAATCTTGGACTAGGCATCAGTGATTACTTGCTGGACTCTGCGAACCATTCTTTGAGCCAGCATATGCAGAGTTATGGATACAATCTTATATGTGGAATAATGCTTTTGACGGTTGCAGCAGTTCAGGGAATTAAAATGTGGTATAATCGTTGCCATGAAGAATAGGATGTGAAAGACATGAAAAATTTGAAAATGAAATCAGCCCGTGCTGCATTAGATTTGTCCCAACAGGAGCTGGCAGAAAAGGTAGGCGTCTCCCGACAGACTATCAATGCCATCGAAAAGGGAGATTACAATCCAACCATAAAGCTTTGCATCGCTATCTGCAAAGTGTTAGATAGAACGCTAGACGAACTTTTCTGGGAGGAGTAAGGAGCTTTCGTGATATCAATTATGGGGAAGATATACATTGCAATAGCATTGAATTATATATGGCAAGCCAGTACACAGCAGAACAAGGTTTCTGGTTTTCTTTTAAAGCGGCGTTTGGTCTAGCTGGTGTTTGGACGGTATCAAGCACAGTGTGCGAAGATAGCGTCCTAGGCACCATTGCCAAGACCAATTCGAGCCGAGAGGCGTCCGCGTAAAAGAAAACCAGAAACCTTGTTCTGCGTCACTTATCCCAAATTAATATTCTCAGAAGCCTACTTCTTCTCATAGAATGCATAAGCATTTCGTCCATTATTTTTAACACCGTACATGGCGTCATCGGCAGCTGCTACCAAATCAGTCTGGTTGTCAGCATCCATAGGAAATAGTGCCACACCAATACTGGAATGTACTTCGTATTCCTTTTTTTCTAAAAGGAATGGCTGTTTAAAGGCACTCTGTATTTGTTCTACGTAGTTGGTGATTTCGTCTTTATCATCAGAATTGATAATGGCAGTAAATTCATCACCACCTAGACGGTAAATGGACAATTTCTTGTCACAGAGTCGGGATGTTCTCATAGATAACTCTTTCAAAACAATATCACCATTGTTGTGTCCTAATGTATCATTAATGGTTTTGAAATGGTCAATGTCATAAAGTACTAATGCAAATTTATCACTATTTTCAATTTTTTTCTTAATCACTTCCATGAAAACACTTCGATTATTTAATCCGGTTAAATGGTCGATTCGTGCAGCATTCTTTAGATTATACTGTGCTTTTTCCAAAGAACGGTTTAAATATCGCTGGTGAACCGCAACGGCAATTACGCCACAAAGTAATAAAATTAAAACCACGCCAATGATAAGTGAAATTCGAATCATTGCAATATTTTCTTCCCAAAAAGAAGGGATATGATTGATAAATTCCGAATTTTTAGGAAGTTTTTCAGCGGAAATATTGTATTTTCGCATAACATCCTCATCAAAACGGAAGGTTTTTGGAGAATCCATTTCCACTTCGAAGGTAGAAAAATCCTTTCCCTCAAAATATTGCTGAACCATGTTGCCAGCCATTTTTCCCATTTCTTTCTGAGAAACAATTTCGCCACCAAGAATACCGTGCCCCATACCAATAGAAACAATACTAAAGGTAGGAATACGGGCAGAAGAAGAAACCAGTTCAATACCCTGAGAGCCAACATATTGGTTGCCATCGGCATCCTCGCTGCACATGACATAAACAAGGAGACTGTCCCGGGATAAATCAGAAATCTCTTCTTTTAATTCTTTCTGGGTCAGTTTAGAAGCGTTAATTTCTTCAAAAGAAAGTTCAGGGAAAAGCTCCTGATATTTATAAAATTCTTTGCGTTCGCTTTCACCGGTAATGGTATCGTCAAGGATTGCTACAATTCGCTTTGCATTTGGATAAAGCTTGCGGGCAAGAGAAAATGTTTCTTCATAAGAAAGCTTTTCTACAATACCACAAATCCATTCATCTTCACTGGCACTGGTGGCCAGTTCAATATCATTGACACCCTGATACGCGATTGGAATATTTGGAAATAATTCTTCCTGATGATCCAATGCAAACTGAAAGGCGGCGTCGTCACCTACAATCAATGCATCATAGGCAGGCACTTCTGTAATATATTGTTTCATGGATTCATAGAAGAGCTGGCTACTTTTCTCAGAAGTACAGTTTTTCGTATCCATAAACTTATAATCCAACTGTACATCCGAAGAAAATGCCTTCTGAACACCTTCTATCTGCTCAGGTACTGTTTCCCAAGCATAGGAGTAAGAACTAATAAAAAGTACTCTCCGCTGGATGTCTTCCTGGGCTGAAACAGTACCTGCCATGATTGCAGTTAATAGCAAAGAAAGTAATATTAATAAAAAAGATATTTTTGAAAAACGTTTAAAAACTTCCATTATGACCCTCCTTAGTAGTAATATCTAGAAGTTTGTCCGCGACCCAAAGTGAACTCGCGATTGGAAACGGACTGATAGATTCCATTTAAAATATAAAATATAATAATACCAATTAATATTCCAATTAAGCTGAAAGCCACATCGTCAATATGTCCTCTGCCAAGGCCGGTAGCATATTGCAGTACCTCTAATAAAATTGGAATAAGAAGATAAATAAGTACCCGAAATACAAAAAATATTTTTTCGAAATAAACACGGCAAAAAAATCCAATTGGAATACCGATGCAGATGATTTGTGCCATATAAATAAATAATGGTGTAAGGGATATCTGCTGTCGTAAAGCGTTTTCTATGTGTATTCCTGTTGCCATAAAAGCAACGAAATTATTGGCGCCAAAAGGAAGCTCCTCATATGGCGGATAAATTGGAGTCAAAAAATACTGTTTTGTAATTGTAAATAACAATAAAATAAGGAATACAATACTCATTTTACGGAAAAACTGTTGATAGCCATCAAAACGCGGCCCATGATCCAGAATATCCCGGATGCCGCTATACAGAAAAGGTATCAGCCAGTTTACCAGCACCAGAAGTACCATGGAAAAATCGTATTGAATCCATTGGTTTGGCTGAATAAAGTAAATAATCATAGAAAAGATAACAGAGCCTGTTACCATGAAAGTGGAATGTAAAAAGCAATAACTGTAGTCCAGTGAGGACTCAAGACAAAAGTGGGAGATAGCCAGTGAGACAATACCAGCAAAAACCACGCAAATCCAATGATATGGTACAAAATAATATACAATAACTTCTGCCAAAAATGAAATCAGGCTAAGAAGAATAATAAGACTACTAATATTAACTGCTTTTTTATTCATGAAAAACACCCTTTCTACAAAATTTACTATCCGTCATAGTTTAAACTAGAGATAATCATAACAGATTTTTTGACAATATTCTATAGAACAGAGAAAATCTGTTGAAAAAAATGTAAATTTAGTATTGACAGACAAAAATCTTTTTGTTATATTATACAAGTCGCGTGTAGCGAGAACGGGATCTTAGCTCAGCTGGGAGAGCATCTGCCTTACAAGCAGAGGGTCACAGGTTCGAGCCCTGTAGGTCCCATTGATAGATTTTCTATCATAATATAATATGGCGGAATAGCTCAGTTGGCTAGAGCACACGGTTCATACCCGTGGTGTCGCTGGTTCAAATCCAGTTTCCGCTACTAAAGCCTTGATGAATTTCAAGGCTTTTTTTTCTTTAAAATCATGCTATACTAAAGGTGTTGCGTTATGTAAAGATAAAAAGAATAAATGATATATGAAAATACTATTAGAAATAGTGATTTCGTAGGAAATGAGGATAGATATGAGAGTTGGAACCGGATATGATGTACACCGTCTGGTAGAGGGACGGGATTTAATTATTGGAGGCGTAAAGATTCCTTATGAAAAAGGACTTTTGGGTCATTCGGATGCGGATGTTTTGCTGCATGCTATATCCGATGCTTTGCTGGGAGCAGCAGCCTTGGGAGATATCGGAAAGCATTTTCCTGATACAGATGAGAAATACAAAGGAGCAGACAGCTTGAAGCTGCTTGAAGAAGTAGGAAATCTGCTGGAAGAGAAGTGTTATATGATAGAAAATATCGATGCTACGATTATTGCCCAGAAACCGAAAATGCGGGATTATATTGATACGATGCGGGAAAATATAGCCAATGCATTGGGGCTTTCTGTGGATCAGGTTAATGTAAAGGCTACCACAGAAGAAGGAATGAATTTTACTGGCGAAGGTTTAGGTATCTCTTCCCAGGCCATTTGTAGTATTTCTTCTATGTATGAGCATATGGGAAATGCCATAGGAGATTCCACGGGAGAGGCTGCAGGCTGTAGTGGTGGTTGTGGACAATGCCCCCATGGAAAGGTTCAGTAGTAATACTATAGGGCGGGATTATAAAGTAGGGTGCGAAAGAGATTTTAATTAAGAAGAGAACAAATATGAGAAAATGGAAAAAGAAAGGAAACGATTATGTGGATTGCAGATGGATGGAAGGATTACCAGGTAATCGATTGTTCGCAGGGTGAAAAATTAGAACGGTGGGGAAGATTTGTACTGCTTCGTCCAGACCCTCAGGTTATCTGGGACACACCTAAGAAAA
>JAZQLD010000004.1:0-15478 GCA_045542435.1 Butyribacter sp.
TATTGTCGCAACGCTATAAGTGGTTTCAACAAAAGCCAGCGACAATGGCAAAAGGAACAAAGCAAATCCCGTTGTTTTATTTAGCACGCTATGTATTGATATTAGTTTTTTCTTGTGAATAAAGACTAACGCAATATTAAATATCTTAATCAACGCAACAATAATAATCCATACCCATAGCCATACAGGTATGTGCATTAGGGGTAGTATCTTTATTGAGCATACGAACATAAATACAAAGTCAGCAACCGTATCAAGTCTTGATCCAAATTTACTAACCGCTCCTGTCTTTCTCGCTATCGCTCCGTCAATCATATCGGTAAGCCCGCAAAAAAGATAGAGTATGTAAAACCATGCCGATGATAGAGGAATGAACAGAAGAGGCAAACTAAATGCAACTCTACTCCCTGTAATGATGTTTGCAATATATTTTTTCATAAATTGGAATTTGTTAATATCGATTGCCGTATATCTGTTCTGCTTTTTCGGTGTATTTTTGCACGAATTCGGTTTTGGCATTTGTATATCCATCTCTGTTATGTTCGTATTCTTTCCACAGTTCCAATTTCAATTTCTCGTATTTTTTTGCAACATCTGGATGCTCAATAAGATAATCTCTAAAATATAATTCATTGTTATCACCTATATATCTCAAATGTAAATGGAACACTCTCTCGGCAAATCCATTTTCTGTATATCCTTTGTTAAAGGATAATCCTTTTTCGCTTTCCGACATACAAATATAGCCGTTATTTACAATCAAGTCTTTATAGTAAAGCAATTTGCTTCCCCTTGGAATTTCCACGAGAATATCTACAATGGGCTTTGCCCAAATGGTAGGAATTGTTGTACTTCCGATATGGCTTATTCTTTCAGCTGAAGAAAGGATGTTTTTCAATAGACCTTCTTCATCGGAATACCATTCTTGCCAACAATGTTGATGCTCTGTTAGATATATAGGGAATAACTGCCACAGTTCTTCCAAAGTCATTTCTGATAATTTCTTTCCCATTACTTACACCTACAAATTCAAATTTCTCTCTCTGCCTATGCTGTTTAAATTCTCATAACCAATATTTCTTAGCTATGTATAATCTGCGCTCCAAAAGGCATTAATGCCAGCTTGGCAATTTTAAAGAATTGTATTCCAAAAGGAATTCCGATAATCGTAATGCAAAAAACAGCTCCGCATATTGCATTTTCCACTGCCATAGGAATTCCACAACAAACCAGCCAGATAATATTGGCTAATAAGGAAGCTGTGCCTCCTCCATACTGAATCTCTTTTCCAAATGGAAAAAATGCAAGTGTCGCAAATTTAAAGCATTGCACTCCCAAGGGAATTCCTACAATAGTACAACAACATAAAATCCCTGAAACAATCCATGACAAACCACTAAGAATACCTCCAAAAAGAAACCATATCACATTCCCTAAACATCCCATATCCATCTCTCCTTATCTCTTTTTATATATAATTATTTGAGGATCAGCACCATTGCTTCCATATTCGCACACAAGCAAATAGTGATTATCCGCAACAAGTCCGTAGCACCTGTCACTGTTTTCCTTCTCTACTTGATAACCAAGATATATTTTTGAATCATCGAGCAATTTCATTTTTTCTCCATTCCCAAGAGTATACTCCAAATTAACATATGCACCACACAATTGACATAGTTCTCTTATTGTCGGCATATCCGCAATCCCCAAAGCATTAAACTCTTCAATCAGCTGATTTTTATATGCCAGAAAACAGTTTTCGCCACCAGCTTTATAGCACTCTGCAGCAACACATTCTCCACCCAAAGGATATCCATTTGTTTCTTCACAGCCTTTGCAGGTTTCTTTCCTTCCACATCCCGAACAGTCAATTCCACATATTGTTTTCATATTCTACTTGCCTCCATCAGATACATATTATCTATCTTCCTCACTCTTTCTTAGAACACCATACATTGATATCCGCCTTCCTTGCCTGACTACATAAATCACGAACCCTCAAGTTATAAGCTTTACCATCTTTTATAAAGTGTGTTCCACATTGTCTGAACTCAAAGCTTACATTTTGCTGTATGCACTGTTCCCTTATATCAAGTACCCAGTCATAATCAAGAGGTCTGGCATTTTTATCCGATTCTCCGCCAACTACAACCAAATCAATATGATTCAAATACGATGAAATATCAATTTTTTCTATCAAAGGCTGACACACAATATTTTTATGCTTAATGGGAAGCTCTTTAAAAATACTTAACCGAAAGTCTGCCCTCTCCTGATTCTCAACAGTGCAGCTTACCACCACATTGTCATACCCTTCTCCCCAATCAGATGGAATGCATTTCATAAAACGCTCTATCCTTTTCGTCAGGAATAAAAAGTTCAAATCCGAACGCTCTTTAATCATTTCCCAACATTCCTGCCGCCACTGGTCTGCCTCCTCGACTAGAAAATCAGAAGAAAAGCACAAATAAACCAGTTGTCCTGATTTCATTTTATATTCACCCTTCTTATCTTTCATAATTGGAGTATAAAACTTATCTGTCTTCACAATCTGATTGGTATCAATTCCTCTTTTATAATCACCCTTATGCGTATAGCAGAACTTACATCCCTCGCTATACCTGTGACATCCTCTCCACGGATCCCATCTGGCCATATTTCCACCTGCACTTTCTATTTGCATTTATCATAGTACTTCATTGCATTTCTTATTCCATACATAAACCATATATAAAATACCACAATACCAGAAATATGGATGGATACATTATTCTATATTACACTTCCCATTTTTTTTGATTCATACTCTTCCCTCAACATAGAAAAATAGAATCTTTCCACATATTCTCCATCCATATAAAAGTAATCTCGCAATATTCCTTCATATGTAAATCAACACTTTTCGATAACACGCTGGGACGGTTTATTGATAGTCATGATACAAATCTGCGAAGTATCAATCTTTCTGCTTCTATCTTATTCGTACCAATATGTATAAGCATTTTTTATTTCTCCATTTCTCGCATATTCTTGGTCTCAAAATTATTCGTCTGTGCCTTTTGAATCAACTGCCCATTATGTTCTCAATCTTTTCTATATAAGTCTATTCAGACAACTTGAAAGTTAACTAATTGTTTACCTTACTTTTCCCGTGTATTATGTAATTCGCTATGTATCAATTCGCACCAGCTCCGCAATGGCTTTGTTCCGATAAACCAAGTCCTCTCTGGCAGTAAATCCTTTTCTTTCCCAAAATGCATTTCCGCCTTCGTTTCTATCGAATACTACCAACGCCACTTTATTGATGCCACATTCCTTCAAAGCCGTCAACAATCGTTCTACTAGAGTAGAACCCACTCTTTTCCCTCTACAATCAGGATTGACCGCAGTATGATAAATATAACCTCTGCGTCCATCGTTTCCGGCTATGATAGCACCTACAATCCTTTCACTTTCCTCTGCAACAAAACAGGTATCTGGATTTCTTGCAAGAAATCGCTCGATTCCTTCCCTGGAATCATCTAAATCATTGAGTCCCATACCTTTACAGGACATCCACAAATCATATACTGCTTCGTAATCATCCATAGTCATTATTCTGACATTCATGCTATCTCCTCCTGAGCATTTTCTACTTGCAGGCTCTTACTATTTTCGCGTTTCATTACCTTTGCCAGTTCCTTAAATAGTCCCTTTGAAACAAGAGCAATTACCACCCCGATCCCCACGGTAACCATCACCACCAAATAGGACTTTGCTGAAATATATTCAAACAATACACCATACACAGCCTGTCCTATCGGAGAAGCGCACATTCCCGTGCACATTGCACAAGAAGCAATCTTTCCAATCTTTTCTTCTGGTACAACCATTTGCAGATAAGACATTATCTGTACCGAGAATAAAGCTGCAAATAACATCATAAAGAAGCTGCTGACAAGAATAATCCCATAAGAAACCATGGATGGTAATGGTAATAATATGGCAAATGCTATTGGTAAAAGCGTAATAGAATCTATAAGCAGAGTCAAGTAACCATTTTCTGGTTTTAACTTCTTTGCAAGAACCCCTGCACTCACTCCACCTATGAGGGAACCTGCTCCCATGGCAGCTTGTACATAACCATATAAACGATTCCCCGTATCTGCATCAAAGTCCAGAAGCTGTGTAACAAATACTGGAAGTCCAATCATCATGGATGCACTCAAAAACAAATTAATCGCAGCTACCACTAAGGACATCCACATAATAATTGGTTCTTCATGTATCATATAATAAAAACTTTCTTTCAAGTCTGAAAAGCCAATATCAAAAATATTTCCTTCTGCCTTTCTCTTCGTATATGGAATCTTTATAAATATCTCCATAACCGCTGATGCTACAAAACAAACAATACTAATATAAAAAATCGGTCTGATTCCAACGGCTGCAAATAAGATTCCTCCTACCACTGGTCCCAGCAAAGATGCCAGTGAACTTACCAGATTAATGACCGCATTTCCCTGCATGATGCGGTCCTCTGGCAGCAACGCAGGAATACTCGCCTGAACTGCTGGCTGATATGCACCCTGAATTCCATATAAAATGATCATTGTCACCAGTAAAAGCACCACCAGATTCACTTTCCCAAGCAAAATAGCTAATACCATTATTAATGCGGCGGTAGAAAAATCCAGAATCACCATAATATTTCGTTTGTTTACTCTATCCGCCAAAATCCCGCCAATAGGTGCCAAAACAATCATCGGAATAAAAGAGCAGGCAGAAATCGCACCAAACAATCCTGCCGAGCCTGTTTGATTTAACAGGTATAAGGGCAGGGCAAATCGAAGAATGGCATTTCCAAATAATGATATAATCTGCCCAATAACTACCATAATAAAATTCTTGTTCATTTTAAAATCCTCCACTTGTCTCAATTTAATATATTGAGACATACTTTTTTTGTTATTCTTCACATTTCATATACATTTTACTGAACAGAATATTGCAAAAATAGAGGAATACTTCATGAATTTGTGTCAATTTTATAGTTGAATATAAAAAAGAACTTTTATCAAAGGAAATTAGTAGCTTTTTCTCTCTTTCCATATGACAAAAGTTCTTTTTTCATTCTTCATTATGATTTTTTCTTTATCATTTTACTTTGTCTTCTTACTCTTTACCTTACTCCATGCACCATAAGCCTTCTTTCCATCTATCTTCTTCCATGCACGGATTCTTACATAATATTTCTTTTTGCTGGACAATTTCTTAATTACTTTCTTGGTTTTCTTTGCACCCTTTACCGTAATCTTTTTGCCCTTTTTCATGTTTTTCTTTTTGGATACAACCATCTGATAGCCACCGGCTGATTTTACCTTTTTCCATTTTACGGTTAATTGCTTTTTCCCCGAAGTTACCTTCTTAATCTTTACCTTTGCTAATTTAGCTACTGTATCTTCTTTGTTTTCATCGTCAGATAGCTGTCCTTCATTTGGTACAGACGTCTGCCCTGGCAAACTGCTGCTTCCCGGTTTTGCAGTCTGTCCCGGCTGACTACTGTGATTTGGCACATTTGTCTGTCCCGGCTGACTGCTCTGCCCTGGAGCAGTGCTTTGTGCCGGCTGGCTACTCTGCTGTGGTGCATTTGTCTGTCCCGGCTGACTGCTCTGCTGTGGTGCCGGAGTCTGATTACTTACTCCTGATGAACTATAATATTTGGTAATGTTAAGCGCAGCTAATTCTTCTGCCGTTGCTAATGTCTCACTATGATCTGCAGCGGTAGAACCTTTGGTTGCCAAATACAATCCGGCAGAAGCGCATACCAAACCGACATTATAGTCTAATGCCACCTCATTACAAATAAAATCATTCTGATCATCCACATAAGTTCCATTCTGCTTTGGACCACCGACTAAAGCACCTAATAAGATGTAATGATCTGCTCTTACCTCTCCTGCATTGGAAGAGCGGGATGCTGCTCTGTGATGTGGATATTTTGCAGAATTCTCATTATAGCCTACAATATAACAGCGTTTATTTGGATTTTCTCCGATAATATATCTCATCTGGGATTCTGCCCAGGATGTATAGCTGTCACCACCATTTCCCTTATCGTATACCAGACCACAAAACTGTATAGCTGCATTATAACGACAGGAGCCCCAGTCACTAATACAATTATAGACACCATCCAATATGGTTCCATTGCTCTTGGTATTAGCAATAGCCTGTAGCTTCGTCCAGTCCTCCATCAGCATAGCTGCCATGGCGCCACTATTATCCCAGTCCAGCATCCAGCCAGTATTAATACCTCCGCCCGCACTGTTATTATTATATTCCTGCTGATAAGAAGCCTCGCCCGTAGCCTTATATAGTGCAGCTGCGGCTGTAACATAATCATCCTTCCATGAGGATGAAACATAAAAGCTGCCTGGCCCCTCTGTAGCACAAGACTTGCTATTATTTTGTACAAACGTAAATAAGTCCTTAGCTACCTTTAAATCTTCTACATTTCCAAAATTCAGATAATTTACCGCTAATGCAGCGACAGCGATACTAACTTCGTCTGTAGCCGGATTAGAAGCCGTAGCAAAGTATGCCGGACGGGTGCCTGTCTGATTTTCTGGTGCTCCCCAATAACCGTGGTCTGCATTTCCTTCTCCAACCTGATAGCAGAAGGCTACAACTCCACCTGTTTTATTGACATTATCACTATAAACTGTACTTCTCTTTAAATAATCACAAAAATAATTTGTAATGGTCTTTAAATGCTCCGTCTGTCCTAATTCCGTATAAGCATCCTTAAATTCATAATAACTCATGCCCAATGCTGTAGCAGCATATCCCTGTGGCTGACCAAATTTCACGTGGTCACCCGCATCATGAAATCCACCGGACACATCCACCTGATAGGTAGTACCATTTACTGATACAGATACATTAGCATCCTCCGTATGACAATCACCACGCCAACTTAAGCCACAATTTTCATCCACACCAGTTCCACACATATTCGCATCATAGAAATACAAAGACTCCTGCAATGCCTTTGCATAGTTATACTCCACCACCAAATCCTTATTAGTGCTGGTATCTACATCAGTGCTAGAGCTGCCACCGCCACCACTATTATCATCATTGGTTTCTCCCGAAGAATAGTCATATTCTGACTGGGTTCCAATATTGTAATACACCGCCTTTACAGTAATATTGGATGCATCCACATATGTCGATACAAACCCACCACCTGGAGCATTATTAACCATATTTCCTGGAGCTGCCACGGCATTAGAGCCATTCTGCATCGGATACATATAAATCGTATCTCCATCTGCCACAAAGGTAGCGTTCCAGCATTTAAATGCACTGGCTGTTCCACTTGGCACTTCCAGCACCACAATCCAGTCACAAATGGTATTGCCAGAATTGTTGGTAAAGGTCATGTCAAATCCAGACCAGTCATTGCTTGGACTGCCCTGATTTGCCACGGTAGCAGTGACGCCAGAAGAATAATTTCTAGTGGTTCCCCAATCCGTTGTTGCTGCTTCTACTCTTGTAGAATCTCCCGCTATTCCCAAATTCGAAACGTTCACCCCTGTCACCACCAAAGAGGCTGCTAATAAACATGCTAAAATTTTTTTCTTCATATTTTCATCCTTTCCTTTTATTGTGCATAAGCATAATCAAAGAGTTTCTTTACATCCTTATACAACCTTTTATGAGTTGCTTTTCCAAAAAAGGCACAAATAACTTCTCTTCCATCTTCATCCCTTGCAGTAGCGATTAAAGCATGTCCTGCTGCCTTGGTGGTTCCTGTCTTACTTCCAACAATCTCATACTCTACACCCTTTACCATTTTTTTATAATGAGTATAAAATGCATTGGTATTTTTAATGACAAAGGACTTTTTCACCCCAACGGGCCTGACGGTATATTTCTTCTTGGCTACAATCTCCCGAATGGTTTCATTTTCCATTGCCGCCTTAGATACTTTAATAAAATCAGCTGCTGTAGTGTAGGTTTTATAATATCCATTTCCCTTATCCAGTCCAATAGGATTGTCAAAGCTCGAATGATTCATCCCCAGAGCCTTTGCCTTCTCATTCATCCACTCCACAAACTTCTCCTGGGAACCTGCTGTCCCCACCGCCAATACGGTAGCAGAAACTGCATCCGATACCATCAGAAGCATATGTAAGTACTGCTTCACCGTGTAGGTTCTTCCCTTCCGCAGATTCAAGGCTGCTGCATCAGAAGGAATCCCCCTGCTCAGTTTCTTGGTATACTTGATTTCTTTTGTTTCTTCTGCATGCTCCAAAGCAACCAACGCAGTCAACAGCTTCACCGTACTAGCTGGATATATCTTCTTATTGGCATTCTTGCTAAGAATCTTTTCTCCTGAGCCAGCATCAATCATGTAATATGCATGTGCTTTGGTTTTTGGTATAGCAGTCTGAGCCTGAGCCTGCGTATTCGGCATCCCTGCCAGTAACAAAGCCATAATCAATACATACACAATTTGCTTTTTCAATTTTTTCATTCCTTTTTGTCTCCTTTATTCTTATTTGATTCCTCTTCAACAAGATAAATCTATTTGGTCTTTTTGTTATAGCAAATCCACTTGCTATACACTTTCTTTCCATCTGCATCCAACTTATATGCCCGAATGCGAAGGAAATATTTTTTCTTTGATTTCAGTTTAGAAATCAAACATTTGGTTTTACTTTTTTTCACAGATACTTTCTTTGCCGTTTTAAATTTCTTTTTTGTACTAAACTGTATCTGATAACCATCAGCCTCTAACTCCTTCTGCCATTTTACAAGCAGGGCTTTCTTCTTGGCTGTCACCTTAACTTTTTTCAATTTCATCTGGGAAAATGCAGAAGTTACATCATCCCCTACAGCACCATTCCCATCCGTTCCTTCTCCCTGACCATCATTATTGTCAGAGGAGGAATTATTATTTGTGGCATCTGCCGGATTCTTTGTTTCCTCCGGTTTCCCAGTACCAGACGGCTGCTGGCTCTGTGATGGCTGTATTGACTCAGAAGGCTGCTGTGTATTTGATGGCGAAGAGTTCTCATCTGGATTGGAAGGAACACTGCTTTCTATCGGTGCTGATGGTGTAGGTACTATCGGTGCCACACCAGTATTTTGAATTACAAAATACTGCATCCGATATCCTCTTTCTCCTCCTGAAAATGCATAATTTGGATTGGTTATCTCCACATAGACATAATACTGTCCCTCATCCACTGCCTCTACATCCTCATAAACCGCCGGCGACTCTGATACCAGCTTCTGACAGGTTACTTCAAAGTCTTCTCCTGCCACCAGATTTCCCACAGTCACCTCTGGTTTTTGAGCTGTTCCAGTCCATTCTACAACATTTTCTACCATTTTTGCATCCGAGCAGGCAAATTCTTTTGGATGAATGGCAATTTTTCTAGTAAGCGTACCTGTATAATTACCAATTCCCTGTAAGGTTGCTGTGATATCTCCAGCATTGATATTATCCTTAAAGGTCAAAGTATAGTCTACGCCTTCTGTATAATACAACTTATCTACATATGGAGTAATATAATTCACTCCCGGTATCTGAGGAATCTGTGGCTCTCCGGTATAATATAATTTTGTACACTCACTATTAAATATTTTCTGAACATTGGTATTTTGCGATAAATCATATGGCTCAATAGTAAATGTAGTTTCCAGTTTGCCAGTAAAATGTCCATCTCCTTCTACAATGACCTTTGCCGTGCCAGCCTCTTTGTTATTTTCATATGTTAAACTATAATCTGCAGAATCCAGCTTACGATATAAGCTACCATCCGCATAATTCCAACATATCTCTACCTTCGGTTCATAATAGCCTTGCTTATAAACAAAGCTTTCTGAGGATAAATCTGTGATAACAAAACTTCCATCTTCTAGTGAAGCCGGCTCCAAAGAATAAGTTTTTACCACGGTTCCGCTGCAATTATATCTTCCCTTCACATAAATTTTTGCCTCCTTAGTGGTTCCAAAGCCTGTATAGCTAATGGTGTAATCCGAAGCTGGTGCATTCACGATAACCTCCGGTTCAATATAACTGCCCTCTTTATCATGTTCAATATTCCATATAAATTCTTCATTGGTAACTGTTACATCTGCTTCTGTAATTTCTTTCGTGGCAATCTTATAATAGACTACCTTCTGGTCATAATAATTCCCTTTTCCTTCAATCATGACATAGGCATCACCACTAGCATCAGTACTGACGCTTCGGTTATTATAATAAGTTAACGTATAGTCAGTGCCTTCTACCAAAGTCTGTTCACCATTTTTTATCACAGGTTTTGGGCAAATATCCTCTCCAGTATAGGTAATGCTTTCCGGAACTTCACTGATGTCCATCTTATACATTAAATAATGTCTGGAAGACACCTCTTTGAAATAACCATATTCCATACTACTGTTAACAACCTGGTCGACCTTCCCTCTTGGAAATTCATATTTTACACCATTAATTGTCTGTGTTCCCGGAACCAGGAAACCATGACGCGCATACCCTTCATATAAGTGCATTTCATAACCATCGTCTGTAGTGTTCTTTACTTCCCATGTAACGAAACCATTATTCTGTGATAGCTTTCCATTTTCATCCGTAGAAAAGGAACGGCATTCAAAATTTGCCACCGGACCGCTGCGGCTCATATAATAAATTTCCAAATTTCCGGCATCGTCAAAATCATAGCAAAGTCCATACAAAGGATTGGTAGCATCCCGCAACATCATTTCATGACTAAAATAAATTCCATCACTCGAATAATCTGAAAAAATCACTTTATTTGGACTGCGTCCTCTGAGAGTCTCAGTATCCCAAAGCACAGAACCACTGGTAGGGTCCATCATATACCACTCTCCATCCAGCTTCAACACATTGCAGGCATGTCCGCCAGGATCACTATATAGCATTGGTGGTGCATCCCCAATGGCTGTGGAACCGGACAGATACGCTCCTAATGTAAAACACTCAATTCCATTTAATTCCGATAATATAGTCATTACATTGGCATAATTTTGACAAGTTCCCTTGCCTCCGGTTAATACTTCATAATTGCTCAAAGCCACTACGCCACCGATATAAGAAACCTTAGAATTTATGTAAGAAGAGATACCTATGGCTTTCACCTTCTCTGAAATCTCCTCCCCTTCTTCCGGTACTGTTAGTCCATATACCTCCAGCAAAGCTGCCTGCTTTGTCAGCCATTCTAAACTAACAGCCTCTGCTGCAGCCTCTTGAAAATACGCCATTTCCTCCTCTGTGGCATCTGTAAAAAACTGATAGGACGAATCCTGTATCGTTGCCTCTGCCACCTTAGCAGCCAGCTCCAATCGCCCGGTTTCCAGATTATTAAATTCTTCTCTTTCTGCTGTAGTCAAATCCCGCACTTCAATCTGCTCACGGTACACCAAATCATAATAAGAACCCATTTCAAAATTATGGTCTTCCCCATCTATTGTTACCTGTCCGCTTAATAGGACACCATGCTGGGAATATCCCTGATAAAACTCCCACATTCCAGATTCTGTCATACTTCCACATCTGAAATCCACCATACCGGTAGGAACTCTGCCTTCTGCATCCGTCCGCTGTTTCGCCCCATAAAAATTACCATTCTTGATAGGAGTACCAATAGCATTTGCCATAACTACTGCATCTAAATCACTATCATACAATAAATTAAACTCTGCATTAGTCTCGGTATCGTCAAATATAGCTTCTGCATTCATATAGACACTGGCCGCATAGCCAATTATAGAGTTTCCTCCAATATATCCAAAATTTACCTTCGTAGGCTGGAAATGTTCTTTCAAGGCTTCGTATGCCTCTACCTGTGAAAGAATTTCCAGACTCTCCTGCGCGGCATCGATAAATATCCATTCCTCTCCCAGATAGACCATAACAATCTCATAAGATTCTGCAAGCTCCCGCCCATCCCCTACTTTCAATGAAGGAAAGCCTGCCAGAGCACACAAAGTCTGTACCGCCTGGGCATAATGCTCACTATTTCCAGAATAGGTGCTGTCAGGATTTTCCAAGAGCATGGCATAAACATTGGGACATTCCGAAATCGTAGCTGACGTAAACTCCAGTCGGCTCTGAACATACTCCACAATAGCCTGCAGCTTCGCCTCATCGGTACTTGCCCCTGCATCTGCAATCACTGCATCCACCTGAGCCTCGACAGCACTTCTTTCTTCCTGGCTCAAAGCGCTATTTGCCTCATAAATAAATGATTCATCTGCTCTGAAATACTCTGCCATCTGAATTAACTGCTCCAACTGGATCTGATACTCTTCTTTGGAAAGCTCAGAAGTAGCTGCAAAGGCAGGCTTGCCAAAGCCAATGCCAAGTGCAATGACAAATCCAGCCATTCCACATAAAATTCTTTTTAGTACACACTTTCCCATAGTTCTGACTCCTTTCCACGGTTTTATTTTACTGTTATTTTTCACGCTCTATAAACTTAACATCTAATAAATATAATACCATAAATCTATGATGAGTGCCATATAACAAATCTTTGACACCATCCTCCATTCCCGCTATAATAGGTAACTGTGTCTATTATAACGACATAAAAAATTCTTTCCTCTTGGAGGTGATGATTTGCAATATCCTACAGAGACTATTTTTACTTCAGAGCAAAAAAACTTAATATTTGAAAATATGAGCAGCGGAGTTGTGCTAATTAATGAAAACGAAGAAATCACTTATGCAAACTCTGCATTTACCAAAATATTCCAGACCACTTCTGAAAAACTAAATGGCTCTTCCTTTCGGGAAGCTTTTTTACAAAACAAAAAGAACCTGCGCTTTAATAAGCTTTTTCTGGCAGGTATGGATAAGGGACATTTTGTAGAAAAAAAGGTGGTGCGATATCGTATTGATGATACGATAAAATATCTTGCCATTAACATTACATTGATTCAACAGGAAAACACTTCCCTGCGGCAAAGAGAGCCTTTTCAGGGAATGTTAGTAATGATTGATGATGTTACAGACAGTTATCAATTAAAACAGCATAAACATGACTGTGCCTACATTTTTGCCGGATTGATTTTTTGTATCAGTATTTATTTGTCAATCTGGAGATTATGCCGTTTTACCTTGAAAATGCCTCTAAGCACTTCAGACTATACATTGATGATAGAAATCATGGCATTTATCCTATTTTTGGAAATTATCTTTTTTACTAGTTTTTCATTAAGAGAAATCGGTCTGATTCCTGATTTTTCTCATATAAAAAAAGACTTGAAAGAAATAGCTATTACTGGCGGCATTGTATGTGTGATTATTCTTTTGGCAAAAGTCATTCTGATGCTTTGCGGAATCAAAATTAAAGGGTATTTCATCGGCGGCTCTCTAAGGGGTGCTGCTACGTATATTTTCACTGCATTTATCCAGGAGTTTCTTGCCCGTGGCGTAATCCAGACCTGTGTCAAATCCATTATGCAGGTAAAATATCAGAAGCAGTTTGGTATCGTTCTGACTTCCCTGCTGTTCTCCTTAATGCATCTCCCCTTTGGATTTTACTTCATGCTGGGAGCCTTTGTATTAAGTCTGGCACTGGGAATCATTTACGAGCATCAGAAAAATATATGGGGCTGTGTTCTCCTGCACTGGGGATGCGGATACCTTGCAATGTGTTTATTTTTCTAAAAAAAGGGCAAAACCAGCGTTTTGCCCTTTTTTACTCTTTATGTCCATCTCCGAATCCGAAAAATCCCCGGTAATAAAATACTGACTATACACAGTATAGCAGCATAGACCACTCCCCAGAGATTAAATTCCTCATAACGGGTAGCGGCCCACCAGACGCTTGACGCAAGCTGGGCTCCACCATAGCATAAAAACATCTGCCCGGTATATTTCAATAAAAGTTCATAACGGTAACGTCGAAATTCCTTCCAGTCTACCGGCACATATTTCAGATATTTTTTCCAGGTATCCACTTTACCTTCTGTAGAAATCGCCAGTAGCCAGCTCATATGTAACATTCCAGCTGCTCCTGCCATGACAACATGCATCATAATAAGCATGTACTCATTCTCACCAATATTATTTACAGGAAAGCAAAGTAAAAATATACTACAAACTATTTCTAAAACTATCACCATGGGATTTGAGTTCCCTACCCCCTGGGTTCTTCTATTTTCATACTCTTTTACCTTCTTATCGAATGCAATAATTCTTTCTCTCTCTGTCATATGAATCTCCCTCACACACTTTCCTCCCATGTTACTAGTTTTCCGTTTTCCAAAATTCCACGATAATCACATTTTTGCTGTATCTCGTCCAAAATGTGGGTTACCAGTAAAATGTCTACACCTTCAACGGTCATTTCCCTCATAATACGCCATAACTCCCTGCGAAAAATCGGGTCCATACCACTGGTAACCTCATCCATCAAAAATACTTTTGCATGATGTGCCAAGCCTAAAGCTATCTGCATCCGAAAGAATTCACCTCTGGAAAGACCGCCAACCAAGGTATCACCTGATATCTCCAGCTTGTTGAGAGCTTCTTCTAAACGCTCCTGACTCCATTCCTCATAAAAACTCTTATATAATCCACAAACCTGTCTTACAGAATACATTTGCGGAATAATATGCTCATCTGACACATACGCTATTTTATTTAAAAACGCTTTTCTATCCTTTTTGATATCCATACCATCAATTAGAATCTGTCCTTCATAGTTCACATCCTCATCCAGAATATGTTTCAGCAAAGTAGTCTTTCCGGCTCCGTTCTCTCCTGCCAGAGCCATAATATATCCGTCCTCCAGACAAAAAGAAATATCCTGCAAGGCAAAACCCTTCCCTATCGTTGTTACATTTTTAAATTCAATCATTTCCTACACTCACTACTCCTTCCACAAAGCCTGTACCATTTCCTGGACATCCTCCTGGGATAAACCTGCCTGCCGGCATTCCTCCAACATTTCGTTCATATGCTTCTCCAGCATCATCAACTGCTTCTCCCGTAAATAGTCCTGATTGGATTCACAGACATAAAATCCCTTGCCCGACACAGAACGAATCAAACCTTCCTTTTCCAATTCCTCATATGCCCTTTTGGTAGTAATCACACTTACTTCCAAATCACTTGCCAGCCTCCGGATAGAAGGCATGGCTTCTCCGGGTTTTAATTCACCAGCAATGATTCCATTCTTTAACTGATTCACAATCTGCTCATAGATTGCCATCGTCCCCTGTGATTTAATGACTATTTTCACAGAACATTCCTCCTATTTCTTATTCGTTAAAACTTCACACTCGAAAAATTCACGCGACTTCCCATAATATCAATTATACGATAAAGTGACGTTCTATAATGTCATTGGTATTTCTTCTTCGTGGACGCCTCTCGGCTCGGGTTGGTTCTGGCAATGGTGCATAAGACGCTATCTTCGCACAAAGTGCTTGATATCGTCTAAAC
>JAZQLD010000005.1:0-80272 GCA_045542435.1 Butyribacter sp.
TTAGGAAGTAGCTTTGATTTTTTCTTGAATGGAAAAACTGCCCAGACCCTTGACCTTCCATACATCGAAAAAATTCCATATCTTGACCTGAGCCAAAGCACCGGCGTATATCTGATGCAGGATTTTGAAGGAAAAGAACTGGAAGGAATCGAAAAGGTTATAGCAGAGGATTATTTTGTGTCTCTGTATGAGAAAAATATCGTCACTAGCAATGGCACACTGGAAGGAGACTTTCTGTGCTACGGTGAGTTGAATCTGGATGGATACGGACTGACTATTGATGGAAATTTTTATCAGAACAATGATGTGGAAATGTATGATGGTTATCACGGTTCAGAGGAAGAGGTGAAAGAGAAGTATCTTACAATTAAGGGAGATTACATTGCCAATAGTGGAAATCTTTCTTTTCACCAAAGCAGGGTAAATGTATTGGGAGATACCAAAATAAAAAAAGATGCATCATTGGAAATGACATGCTGGGAAGAGAACTATTTCTATGCCGGTGGAGATTTCAAAATGGCATCCCGGAAAATGAATTTACTCGATATGACTAGTGGAACACTGGAAGTAAAAGGAGATATCAAACAGACGAAGAATGCCAGTGAAGACAGTATGGACCTTCAAGGGATGAAGCTTCTTCTCAGCGGAAATAAAAGACAGGTCGTTGATATTCGTACAGAAGAAGAGTATAATTGTCTTGGCACATTAGAAATTACCAATCCGTCAAAGGTTTATTTCACCGACCCGACCCTGACACTGGAAGCAGTCAGCGGACTGAAATATATCGAAAATGACATGCTGATATTAAAGAAATGGTATGTGAGTCTGCAGGCGGATGATGTGTTTTATGGAGACTTGACATTATGGGAGGGCTGTCTGGACTGCAATGGAAAGAAACTGCATGTAACAGGAGACCTTACCCAGCTTAGTGCCTATGTGAATTTGAACAAAGGAAATCTGAAGATAGCCGGGGATTATACCATAAACGGAAAGTCCGTCCTTTACATGATGAATGACGCTGACCTGTTACAGGTATATGGAAATTTCGCCATGCTGTCAGAGCTTACCCATATGGGAGAACTGACAAATGGAAGATTTGAACTGTGGGGGGATTTCACACAGGGAGGATGTATTTCTTCTTTTGATTCCAGCGATGATTTTGTTATGGCATTTATGGGAGACGGAAGCCAGCGTGTTTACATCCAGAATATACAATTTTCCGGTTTTGCCAACATAGCACCGGGATGTGACAAATTTATCATGGATGAAGATTCCAACATCAGCAATGTCAGGATGATGTATTCCATAGCCATGGGAATCGCAGAGGGCATTGTGGAACTGTTTGCCCTAGAAGAATTCAGCGAAATATCCAATCAGATGCTGGCAGCCATGGGAGTCATAGGAATTGTAGGAACCCTGGCAGCGCCATTGATTCTACCGGAAGTAGTAGCCGCAGTATTTGCTTCAGCATTTTCCACCATAGGAATCATTTCCAGTGGATATATGGCATTGCGTGCAGCATATGGAGCTTACCAGACATCCACGGGAACCGGTACAAAGTATGAGCAGGCAAGGGCATATGCCAGAGATATTATCATTTTTATTGGTTCTCTGGTGTTTATAGGGGATGAAGTAGCCACCATTTATAAGAACGCAGCCCAGTTGAGAAATGCAGTAGTCCGTTTTGGAGAGATGGTTCATTCAGGATCTGATGGTGTAGTTACGGCATTAAAGAGTAATCTATCCCAAATGAAAAGCAATATGGCAGGACTGAAAAAAATGTCTGTCATGAGAAAGTATTTCATCAGCCGGATTAAGAATTTTAAAAATTTGGTGGAATATCTGGACGGTATTCTGGATACAGATCTATTGGCTTATATCAAAAATAATGTCAAAGACCAGGACTATAGCGGAGATTCCCTTCGGAAAATCGCGGAGGTTCTAGCCCGTACTTCGGAGGAAGCAAGCAACCTGCTGGATGAGAAGTATGTGGAATCGCTGCTGGAACAGGCGAAGAGGAATGATGAGTGGTCTGCGGATGAACTTTTTGAGTGGCTGTGTAAGGGTGGCTCTGGAACACAAACAATTAGTAATAAGTTTCCTAACGATAATCAAGCAGGAAAGGCTTTTAACTTCACCATTGAGAATGGAAAGATTAATATTGAAAATGGTATTCAAGAAGTTGATTTTGTCATTGATATGAATGGTAATTTACATATTGGTAGAGGACATTCGTATTTGTCTGGAGGTCAGAGTGTACAAGCTGCTGGAACAATGAAAGTTAATTCTCAGGGATATATCAGAAATATCACTAATGAATCAGGACATTTTCAACCGACAGTATCAGAAACTCTAAATTATCCTCAGATATTCAGAAATAGTGGCTTGAATATTGATAATGCATGGATTAAGATAAGTGAATTTGAAACATCTATGTCAAACTATGTTACCAACGTGAAAGTATATTATAATGGACCGATACAATATATGCCAGAATAGGAGAAAAAGATGGAAAAAGTGAGAGAAATGGATAGAAACATTTTTCATGATAATCTTATAATGACATTATGTGAGATTACAAATACTAAAAGTGTGGATGAGAGCAAAGTGAAATTTAAGATTATACCTATTTATGAAAAGGATAAATCATTTAATGGTATGGATGATTTAATGCGTTTGGTAGCATTGAGCGAAAAGAATATAGGAAATAGATTGCTAACGGTTGAAGAAACTGTAAATCTGGTTGCGTGTAATTCACCATTTGTTCCTATTTGGATTAATATTTCTTTAAACACAATAGATGGAGAAAAAATGATTTTTAACTTTGAAACAAGTTTAAGATTTCGTAAGCCATCTTTATTAAGAAATGCCGAAACTGGTCATCCGCCATTTAAAGCAATTTTTAAGTAGTTTGTAATTGAATAGTGGTTAGCGAATAAGGTGAAGTTTTAGGATGAGGCTAGTTATGTATATCAAAGTCATAGCTGGTCTTATTCTTAATTTTTAGATACGTAGTCCAGGTGGCTCTGGAACAATAAGTCAAGCAGATAGAATTAAAATTGACGGCTGGGATTATACTCCTAGTGATGAGTTATATTTAAAGTATAAAGCTGTGTATGATAACCCTAAGTACTATGACCAACAAACAGGTAAAATACACTGGCCTGCGGATGATGGATTTAAAGCAGGAAGTAAGATTGATAAAATGATTAAAAAGGATACTATTTTCAAAAGATATGGTGATGCAAGTGGAGAATTCTTAGGAAATGCAACAGATTCTTTTGAAGCAAGAGCTTTAGCACCACATAGTGAAAATGCAGAAGTTCATTATTATCAGTTGACAGAAGATTATCAAATGACAACGGGAGAAGCTGCTCCTTGGTTTGGAAGTGATGGAGGCGCTGAGCAATTCGTAAAATATAAGCCAGATGGTAGTAAATATACGATTAAAGAACTAGAAGATTTAGGTATATTGGAAGATATTACTGATTTGGTTGAGAAAGGAGTGATTAAATTTGATTAATAAGATTCAAGTATTATTGCAAAATGAAAAATATCATCTACAAGAATTTGATAAGAAAATCATCTTATTCAAAGGAAATTTGAATGCCTATCCAGAAGATTATATAGAAATTGAAAAAGCAACTGTAATTAATAAATTTATAGTTTCCGAAGTACACCGAGATGAAAAAAAAATTAAGATAGAAACTGAAAAAGAAGAAGCAGCCATTTATGCAGTTGTTATCTATAAAAAAATATATGATGATATAGTGGATCGAATAAAAGCAAGAAACATTCGAAATTATGTAAACTCTGGCGAAGAAGAAAAAGCATTAAGTTGTATTAAGGGGTGGTTTAATGATTCGATATATTCTATCTACACAGAGAATAGTCTAAGAATATCATTGATACAATCAGGAGATAAAGTAAATATAAAATTTTTTGGGGAATATCTTGCTGAAAATGCAACAAAGGCTAGAGGATATGTAGTGTTATATAATTATTGTGAAAAATTACGAAATATTACTTTGTTTTGTGATGAAATACAAAAGTGGATGAATTGTAACGTTAATCGTGAGAAAATCATTAAAATGTATATTTTGTAATGACAAGCGATAAATTATATAAAAAAATTTATAGTTTTATTTGAAATAAAGTAGCGGTATTTCTAAGGATTACAAGGTCAAGAAATACCGCTGATTTTCTGTTCTTCATTATAAATCAGCTAGTTGTATCAGCAGGGAAAAACAGCATTACATGACCATGCGGAAGGCAATTGCTGTGTAATCAAATTTCTATATTTGGATGACATCTGTTCGCTGCATTATGATATACTAATTAAGATGTAAAATGGAGGGAACATTAATTTATATACCCTTATGACGAAATATGCCTTTGGGTGCATAAAAGGACGAGGGTGGTTACAAGTTAATATAAGTTCCGATTAATGGATATATAGTTCCAATAATCGAATATAACCATACTCTTTTCAAAACAATTAATTTTGTTGCGAAAGAAGTATGGTTTTTATGACTGTAAAAAAAGTAAATGAAGATGCAATTAAACTATATGACAATACAAAAGTAAAACTCAAGAAGGCTGGTGGTACCCGAGTTATCCAGTTTATGGCTGGTAATAACAAGAGTTGCCCTGTTAAGAATTTATCCAAGGATACATATCTTGATAAACGTACAGGTGAAATGAAGCAAAAGAAGAAATCAGAAAGCCGATACCAGTCGTCAAAAAGTGTCCGCAAAAGTATCAATCGGCTGATGGATTTGATTCAGTGCAATGTTGTTTTATGCCGGTGGCAACTTTAAAATAGCATCCCGTGTAATGGATTATTCCTGTATGAATTGTGGCACACTGGAGGTCAAAGGTGATATCAAACAGACGAAAAATGCCAGTGAAGACAGTATGGATCTCCAAGGAATGAAACTTCTTCTCGACGGAAACGAAAGACAGGTCGTTAATATCCGTACAGAAGAAGAGTATAATTGTCTTGGTACATTGGAAATCACCAATCCGTCAAAGGTATATTTTACAGACCCGACGCTGAGCCTGGAAGGAGTCAGCGGACTGCAATATATCGAAAATGACATGCTGGTATTAAAGGACTGGTTTGTGCGTCTGCAGGCAGATGATGTGTTTTATGGAGACCTGACATTATGGGATGGCGGTCTGGACTGTAATGGAAAGAAACTGCATGTGACAGGAGACCTTACCCAGCTTAGTGCCTATGTGGACCTGAACAAAGGAAATCTGAAAATAGCCGGGGATTATACCATAAACGGACAGTCCATCCTTAATATGGTGAATGCCGCTGACCTGTTACAGGTGTATGGAAATTTTGCAATGCTGTCAGAGTTTACCCATGTGGGAAACCTGACAAACGGAAGATTTGAACTGAGCGGAGATTTCACACAGGGAGGATGTATTTCTTCTTTTGATTCCAGCGATGATTTTGTTATGGCATTTATGGGAGACGGAAGCCAGCGTGTTTACATCCAGAATATACAATTTTCCGGCTTTGCCAACATAGCCCCGGGATGTGACAAATATATCATGGATGAGGATTCCAACATCAGCAACGTCCAAATGATGTATTCCATAGCCATGGGAATCGCAGAGGGCATTGTGGAACTGTTTGCCCTGGAAGAATTCAGCGAAATATCCAATCAGATGCTGGCAGCCATGGGAGTCATAGGAATTGTAGGAACCCTGGCAGCGCCATTGATTCTACCGGAAGTAGTAGCCACAGTATTTGCTTCTGCCTTTTCCAGCATAGGAATCATTTCCAGTGGATATATGGCATTGCGTGCCATGTACGGAGCGTACCAGACATCCACGGGAACTGGAACAAAGTATGAGCAGGCAAGGGCATATGCAAGAGATATCATCATTTTTATTGGTTCTCTGGTGTTTATAGGGGATGAAGTAGCCAACATTTATAAGAACAGCACCCAACTGAGAAATGCAGTAGTGCGTTTCGGAGAGATGGTCCAGTCGGGAACGGACGGAATCGTCACAACATTAAAGAGCAACCTATCCCAAATGAAAACCAATATGGCAGGGCTGAAAAAAGTGTCTGTCATGCGGAAGTATTATATCAGTCGGATTAAGAATTCAAAAAATCTGGTGGAATATCTGGACGGCATTCTGGGCACAGATCTATTGGATTATATCAAAAATAATGTCAAAGACCAGGATTATAGCGGAGATTCCCTGCGGAAAATCGCGGAGGTTCTAGCCCGTACTTCGGAGGAAGCGGCAAACCTGCTGGATGAGAAGTATGTGGAAAATCTGCTGGAACAGGCGAAGAGGAATGATGAGTGGTCTGTGGATGAGCTTTTTGAGTGGCTGTGTAAGAGGGGCAATGATTCTTGGGTTAGAAACCTAGATAATACAAGTGATTTGAATATAGATGATTTCTTATCGCTAAAAGATAATGGTGTTGTAAAAGTTAACACATCAGGTAGCAACAGACCATTAACAGGAGTGCCTAATAGTTACTATAAAACAGGAAATGGAGAGCCTATATTTGTATATGATGGAGATGGGAAATTAATATATGATATAAGCAGTAGTCGAGTAAAAGGTTTCAAAATAAATGTTGCCCCTAATGGTGTTGAGCATTATCAAGCATACAAACTAGAAGGTGCTGTGCCAGATGCAATTAAAAAATTATTTGGATGGTGATAAATATGGAGAATGTTAAAATTTTTAAAAGCATAGTTGATGAAACAATCAAGAATGAAATCATAGAAGCCAACTGGTGTACAGATTTAATTCAGTACACTACATATAAGTGTAAAATAGATGGTTTAATAGCTGCTGCATATTTGTTCTGTCCTCAAATCATACAGGTTCAAGATTATATATTTATTAAGCAATTTTGGAACTGTAGTACAGAGGAATCTATAGAACGTATTCGTGGACTGGAAGAACAATACGGCAATGAAAAAAATCTATTGAAATGAGTATTAATACATGGAGCGTAGGTGATTTCTTCATTGGCGATTCTAGTGAACTTATGGATAACGAAAAGTTAATTCAACAATTTGGTGATGCGATAGTATATTTTTGGAAAATTAGAGTAAAGGAATTATTCCCAGAAAGAGAAATTATTGTCGAATTAGGTAATAATTTAATGGGTGAATTGGGACTATGCATTACTATGTATGAAGAAACTTAATTAGGCTTTCAAGAAATGTATAATTTAAGATGGCTATTAAAGTAAAAGCATTTTTTCTTTGCTTGTTAGTAAATGTAATGAGAAAAGTCAGCAGATTGAGTTCTGCTGGCTTTATTACGTCTTAAATTTTTTTGTTTTTGTGAATATACTTTTTTCTAAGATAGCTCGTATAAATATATCTTCTCTGAACATCTGACGACAGAATTCCTATTACAAATCGGATATAGAAAAAAGGTATAAGATGCTCAGAGAAATATATGAGATATATTTTCTTACATTGGGTTGTCTTTTTTTTATAATCTGTCGTAATTGGTGCAGGTGACGCAGAACCAAGTAAAATATAAGCGGTCAGGAGGCAACACTTTGAGAGAAACCAGAGAATGTCGGAGGTGTTGGACATGCAGTAATCCTCTGGTGCGTATCTGAGATGATACGCCTATCAGACAAGCCTTAGCAACCTCAGTGACGAACGACGGACAGATTGCTGGCAGAATAGACTATAGAATTATATATAGATGGTAGATGAAGTATAGGAATTATTTTGCAATTTTATTGTAGATTTTATGATGCGACCTTTTTAGGCTGAAAAATAGGTCAAATGTCCTATATAACAGAAAGTTGTATATTTTCACAAAGTATTGTAAAATAGTACTGTTTGGACTTTGTACGTGAAATAAGATAATTTACTATAATCATCCATAGAATTTTTAGGAAAGGAGACTTGTTATGGCACATTCCTTATATTCCACAAAAAGATTGTTCCAGTTGGGACGGGAAAACTATGAGAAATTGCTTTTTTATTGTAGAAAGCTGGAAAAGAATGGTTATTGGAATCAGGCACAGGAAGTGATGAAGCAGTCTAGTGTACAGGTGCTGGATTTGTATGTACAGTCTGTTTTAATGAGTCTGGCAGCTTATTGTGGACCGATTCAGGAAAATCAGAGAGAGTATATGTTGTCCATAACAGATGGGAATCCTTTGGATATTCCTGCCCAGGAGGAGATTACCACAGAACTGTTGGAATATGCACAGAAGACGGAAAAGATGCCACCGATACTGATTCAGATATGTGGAGTGTATGACCGTCAGACAAAAGAAAATATGGCAGCCCGTTTTATGGATGCACTTTTAAATGTAATGCTTTGCATGGCATATTTAAATGATGGAAGGGACCCTAAAGTAAGCCGTTTTTTGCAGGATTACTATGCGAAGATTTCTATGTTTGTACAGGTGCCAGGGCAGAAGGAAAGACTGAGTTCACGTTATATTTTTCGTAAATTAAGCTCAGATACCATTCAGTGTGAAGTACAGTGGCTGTTGGAACACGACAAAGAGGAAGAGCCATATTATTCTAAGAGAAAAGAAGTAGGAATAGGAAATAGTCCGCAAGGAAATCCTGAGAATGAGTCAGATTCATGGGAAAGTATCTATCATGCAGCTAGTCAGGAAGAAAACGAAGATACGGTGTCTGCAGTGACAGAGAATTCTGAAGATCAGGAGCAGAAGCAGTTAGAGGAAGAACAGAAGAGACTGGAAGAAGAGCAGTTAAGAATTGCGGAAGAAAAGCGTATTGCACAGGAAGAAAAGGAGCGTCTGGAAAGAGAAGAAAAGCAGGCGAGGGAAGAATTTCAAAAGGTAAAGAAGAGACTGCTGGAGAGAGAAAAGGCAGAAAAGGAAGCACAGGAAAAGCGTATTGCTGGCTTATTAAAGGAGTTAAATGAGTTGGTAGGACTGGATTCTGTAAAAGAAGAAATCCAATCATTAATTAATTTGATTAAAATCAGAAAACTTAGAGAAAAAATGAACATGCCTATGATGGACATGTCATATCATATGGTGTTTACTGGAAGTCCTGGAACAGGAAAGACTACAGTGGCCCGTCTGGTGGCAAGGATTTATAAGGAGTTGGGAATTTTATCCGATGGTAAGCTGGTGGAAACCGACCGTTCCCGTCTTGTAGCAGGGTATGTAGGTCAGACTGCTATAAATGTCCGTGAGATAGTGGAGCGGGCTATAGGTGGTGTGTTATTTATTGATGAGGCCTATTCTCTGGTAAGCCCGGATACAGCTAACGATTTTGGTTCAGAGGCGGTAGATACTCTGGTGAAAATGATGGAAGACCACCGTGACAATCTGGTAGTGATTGTGGCAGGATATACCGAGGAGATGAAGGTATTTTTGCGAAGCAACACAGGTCTTATATCTAGATTTAATAAGTTTATTTCCTTTGACGATTATAGCGAAGAGCAGCTTGTAGAGATTTTACAGGTGATGGTAAAGCAGGCAGGGCTTTGCATCGAGCAGGGAGCTGTGGAGAAGGTCAGAGAAAAGCTAGGGGCTATGAGTCAGGAAGAGCGGATTGACTTTGGTAATGCCAGAGGTGTTCGGAATATTTTTGAAAGAATGGTAGTAAATCAGGCAAATCGTCTGGTTTTGTTGGAGGAACCTACCAGAGAAGAGCTGATGAATATTGTTGAAGCAGATGCGCTGCAAGTTTGACCGTAGTTAGAGATTGTGTTACAATAAAACGGATTAATGTGCATTTGTAGTGATATAAAGAATTTGGAGGTGTGACCAGAATGAGAGTAATTGCTGGAACAGCACGTAGATTGAATCTGGTGACTCCGTCGGGAAAGCACACCCGTCCTACATCAGATAAGATAAAGGAAACGTTATTTAATATAATACAAACAGAGATTCCAGACTGTCGTTTTCTAGATTTATTCAGTGGCAGTGGTGGGATTGCCATTGAAGCATTAAGCAGAGGTGCTAAAGAGGCTGTTTTTGTGGATAACGACAGAGAAGCTATCCGTTGTATTAAGGAAAATATTAAACATACTCATTTTGAAGATGTTTCCAGAGTAATGGCTATGGATGTGTTGCAGGCTCTCCGCAGACTGGAGCAGCTGAATCAGCCATTTGATGTGATTTTTATGGATCCGCCATACAGGATGGACATTGAACAAAGGATTCTTCCTTATCTTCTGGGTTCCAGTCTGGTAAAGGAAGATACCCTGATTATTATAGAGACTGCAATGGAGACGGATGTGGATTATATGGAGCATCTGGATTGTCAGGTGGAGCGCATTAAGGAATACAAGAATAATCGCCATGTATTCTTAAGAGTATAATGTAATAAAATAATGCAGAAAGTGAAAAGAGTAGTATGAGTACAGCAGTTTTTCCGGGAAGTTTTGACCCGGTTACTACCGGACATATGGATTTGATTCGCCGGGCAGCGGGCATGTTTGATAGTCTGGTGCTTGGTGTGTTGATAAATAATGCCAAGCAGCCTTTGTTTACAGTGGAGGAAAGAGTGGAAATGCTTCAGGAATTGACTGAGGAGTTTCCTAATATTGCTGTAAAGTCCTTTGATGGATTGCTGGTAGATTTCGTAGAACAGGAGCAGGCTCAGGTTATAGTCAGGGGGCTTCGGACTTCTGTGGATTTTGAGTATGAACTGCCTTTGGCTCAGGCCAATTATAAGTTGAACAAGAATGCAGATACCGTGTTTTTAGCTACTGCTCCAGAGCACTCTTTTGTCAGCTCTAGTGCAGTGAAAGAGCTGGTTCGTTTTGGAGGGGATATTTCTATGATGGTTCCAGACAGTGTAAAAAAACGGATAGGGGATAAATTACAATAATGAGAACTGTAAAAGCAGTAAGATAGGAGAGGTACATATGCAGTCAAGTAGAATTGAAGAAAAGATTGATGATATTTTTGGATTTGTAGAGAGCTGTAAAATGTCAGCTTTATCACCAACGAAGGTATTGGTGCCAAAGAATGAATTATATGATTTGTTAGATGATTTGCGCAGGGAAGCACCAGATGAAATCAGAAGATGTCAGAAGATGCTTCGCCAGAGAGATGCCATTCTGGATGATGCAGAGCAGAAGGCCGGGGTAATTTTGTCAGATGCTCAGGAGCAGTACACTGCATTAGTGGAAGAGCATGCGATTATGCAGGAAGCCTATCAGCAGGCAGAGCTTACTGTGCAGAAGGCTCATGAGGAAGCAGAGCAGATTATTGATAATGCCAGAGCTCAGGCGGCGGAAATCGGCAGAGGCGCTATTTTCTATACAGAAGACTTATTAAATACTGCAGAAAAGTCCATTATGGCAGCATATGAAACTACTGTAAACAATGCCAGAGCATTACAGAGCCATTTGGAACTGATTCAGCAGAATAAGGCAGAGCTGGTGCAGGATGAGGGAATTAATTCAGAGCCAGAATATGCAGAGCCAGAAGTGCAGGAAGAACCTGAACAGGATTATGACGATTACGATGAAGAATAATTCTTAAGACGACTACAGGAAGAAAGGTTTGATTATTGATGAATATAAAAAACGATGTAGAAGTAATAATCAATGGAAAGCAATATACTCTTTGCGGATATGAAAGCAATGAATATTTACAGCGGATTGCATCTCACATTAATGAAAAGTATGCAGAGTTTAAGATGCAGGATGGCTATAACCGTCTGGATGTTGGTATGCGTAATATTTTGCTGGCAATTAATTTGTCAGATGACTATTTTAAGGCACAGAAACAGGCCGATGAATTGCAGCTTCAGAAGGAAGAACTGGAAAAAGAAATCTTTGACATGAAGCATGAGTTATTATCTTTAAAATCTGATTTGGAAGAGGCAAAGAAGCAGCTGGAAGAGTTTAAGGAAGCGAAGGATCAGGCAGACCGTCAGATTATCCGGTTGGAGGCAGAGTTGGAAAAAGAAAAAAAGAACGAGCCAGAGGAAGAAGACAGCGGGAGCGAAGAGGAACAGAAACCTGCACAGACGAGCTATAAGTCGTCCAATAAGCGCTCGAAGAATAGAAAAACAGGAGCTTAATAATGTTTGGGACTGTATTGTACAGTCCCTTTTACGTTTCGGAAATAGAAATTTGTTTAAAAAGTGGTTTTCCCCTTTTTATTGAAAGGTATGGTTGTAATATGAAAAATAGAGAAAATTCCCTAAAAAGACCAGAGATTTTAGCCCCGGCAGGTTCTATGGAAAGTCTGAAAGCAGCAGTGGCGGCAGGATGTGATGCAGTTTACGCTGGAGGCAGCAAGTTTGGAGCCAGAGCATATGCAGACAATCCCCAGGGAGATGAGATGATAGAAGCGATTCGTTACTGTCACCTTCATGGGGTGAAATTATATCTGACAGTAAATACCTTGTTAAAGGACAGGGAATTACAGCAGGAATTATATGAATATATGCTGCCTTATTATGAAGCAGGGCTGGATGCAGCAATCGTGCAGGATGTAGGTGTTATGAAGTTTCTGCATGAAAATTTTCCAGGACTGGAGATTCATGCTAGCACCCAGATGACGCTGACCATGGGAACCAGCTTTGACTTGTTGAAGCAGTACGGTGTTACCCGGATTGTGCCAGCAAGAGAGCTGACATTAGGGGAATTGGAACAGATGCGTCAGGATACAGAAGCGGAGTTAGAAGTTTTTGTTCATGGCGCCCTGTGTTATTGTTATTCAGGACAGTGTCTGTTTAGTAGTATGCTGGGAGGCAGAAGTGGAAACAGAGGCCGGTGTGCACAGCCTTGCCGTATGCAGTATAAAGTGATGGAATCAGGAAATCAGAGAAGTCAGAATGACAAACAGAATTCTATAGGAGAGTATTTACTGAGTCCGAAAGAAAATTGTGTGTTAGGAATGGTAGGACAGCTTATAGAGGCAGGTGTTGATTCCTTTAAGATAGAGGGAAGAATGAAGCGGCCAGAGTATGTAGCCTGTACCACTGCCATGTATCGGAAATATATAGATTTATATATGAAACTGGGGAAGGAAGGCTATGAGACTTATTTAAATAGTCACAAGAAAGAATGGGAAGAGGACAACCGAAAGCTGGCAGAATTGTATAACCGGACGGGATTTACCTCTGGCTATCTGGAAGGAAAATCAGGAGTGCCTTATGACAAACGGGAAGGAAGAGGGGAAATGTTGTCCCATCTTCGTCCAAAGCATGGAGGTGTACTGGTAGGAAAGGTGCTGACAGTGGATAAGCATACCGTAACCTATGAATTGCAGCAAACTCTTCATCCTCAGGATGTAGTAGAATTCCGGGATGCATGGCAAAGACCTTTGTATGAATATACCTTAGGTGAAGGAAGGCGGGCTGGAGAAAAAATTACTGCCCGATACCAGAAGGGGAGCAGTCTTCGCCCGGGAAATCTGGTATACCGTACAAAGGATGCGGATTTATTAGAGGAAATTCGGGAAAAATATATTTACCAGGAAGAAAAGCTTGGAATTGACTGTGAATTTTATGGAGAAGAAGACCAGAATATGTTGCTTTCTCTGACATGCCAGAGAAAGGATGGATCTTTGAAGGTCTTGAAGCTGCAGGGAGACCTGTGCCAGAAGGCGCAAAAGCAGTCTGCAACGATAGACAGTGTAGAAAAAATATTGCGCCAGACTGGTGATACTTCTTTTGTAGTGAACTCCTGTAAAGTACAGCTTCAGGGAGAACTTTTTCTTCCTGTGGGAGTCTTAAAAAAGCTTCGCAGACAGGCATTGGAGCTGTTGCAGAAGCAGTTAGAAGAAGAAAATGTTCGTATGAAACCAGAGAAGGTGGAGCAGGATTGCAGACAGACAAATTTTTTTGCAAATACACTGGAAAAGGAAGATGTTTTGGTGGCTTCGGTATTAACCCTGGAACAGTTTGGGGCAGTATTAGAAAGAGAAGAAGTTGACAAAATATATTTGAAAATGGACCGGCTGACAGATGAACAGCTTCGGCAGGCGGTTTGTCAGGGACAGGCACGAGGAAAGCAAATGTATCTTATGTTGCCTGCAATTTTTCGAAAAGCTGTGTACGAAGGGGAAAAGAGGAAGCTGGAACAGGAAAATTGCATTTATAACATGAAAGAGGTATTTGGTTTCGTGGTAAGAAATATGGAGTCCTATCAGTTTCTGACGAAGGAAGCGGGGGTTGTACCTCAGAGAATCCGTTTGGACAGTAATCTCTATATTGCAAATCAGGAAGCCTATGAATATTGGAAAGAGCAAGGCTGTGAGGGGATGACTCTGACCACAGAGCTTACTGGAAGAGAGCAGCAGGTTCTGGCGGAACGAGAGGGAATGCAGGTGATTCTTTATACCCATATTCCTCTTATGGTTTCAGCGCAATGTATCCGTTATAACACAAGGCAGTGTGAAAAGGGACAGCAGATCAGAGAGGAGTTTCTTACTATTTCAGATCGGAAGGACCGGGAGTTTGTTGTTTTCAATGCCTGCAAATATTGCTATAATGTGATTTACCAAAAAGAACCTTTGGTTTTGGTTGAGGAAAGGGAGCAACTGGCTCTTCAGGGAGTAAAGGAATTCCGCTATGATTTTTCTATTGAAACCAAAGAGGAAGTAAAAGAAATATTAAATGGTCATTTGCCAAAAGGCCATACAGGACATTTTTATTCTGGGATTGAATAATATTTTGGAAGCCGGAAAAAGCAAAGAAAGGAGGGATTACCATGGGATTGTTTAAATACATCATTATATTTTTGTTTACAATTTATACATGGCATTGTTTTACCGTATTTGTTGGAAAGGACAAAGAGCAGAAGGAAAAAATATATCATCGTCAGAAAGTTATTTTGTTTGTACTTCACTTTATCTGTTCTTTAGTTTTATATTTGAATACCCAGGATTTGCAAATTATTCTGCTTTATATTATTCAGGTAATCTTTCTTGTATTTGTCAGTAAATCCTATCCTTTTGTATATGAAGGCATGTCCAAAATTGTCCTGAATAATATGCTAATGTTGTTGATGATAGGATTTGTTATGATAGAGCGGTTAAATCCTTCCTATGCTATCAGGCAGATGATTTTTGCTTCGTTAATTTGTTTTGTGGGACTATTTATTCCATATATCATCGAAAAGTTTTCCTATTTTGATAAATTTGGCTGGTTTTATGCCATTGGTGGAATCATTCTGTTGGCATTGGTCTTTGTTATCGGAAAGGAAGTCTATGGAGCGAAGAACTGGATTGTCATTGGCGGATTTGCCATGCAGCCTTCGGAGTTTGTAAAGATTGTATATGTATTTTTTGCTGCAGCCCTGTTGGCTAAGGCGGCGCAATTCCGCGATGTTGTTAAGGTGACCATGGTGGCAGCAGTTCATGTGCTTATATTGGTAGTCGAGAAGGATTTGGGAGCAGCTTTAATTTTCTTTTTTACGTATCTGGTTATTTTGTATGTATCTACAGAAAAACTTTGGTATTTACTGGCAGGGGTAGCCTGTGGCGTAGTGGCAGCAGTAGTAGCCTATTTTCTCTTTGATCATGTACAGGTCCGGGTAACTGCATGGAAGGACCCATGGGGAACCATTGACAGCCAGGGGTATCAGGTGGCGCAGTCACTATTTGCTATTGGAACTGGAGGCTGGTTTGGTATGGGGCTGGGACAGGGACTTCCTAATAAGATTCCAGTGGCAACCAGCGATTTTATTTTTTCTGCCATTGCAGAAGAAATGGGCGTGTTCTTTGCGATTTGTGTCATATTGGTGGAAATTAGCTGCTTTGTAATGTTTATTAATATTTCCTTGCGGATGACCAGGCGTTTTTACAAGCTGACAGCGCTGGGACTTAGTGTAGAATTTATTTTTCAGGTCTTTCTTACCATTGGTGGAGCGATTAAGTTTATACCATCTACTGGTGTAACCCTGCCTTTGGTAAGCTATGGAGGAAGTTCAGTAATTAGTACCGTCATTTTATTCAATATCATTCAGGGAATGTATGTATTGAATCGAGAGGAGGCAGGTGAGCTTGAAGAGAGAGGAAAGAGAAAGAAGAGAAGAACTCCAGACTCAGAAGAGGAACCGGAGGAATATCCGGAGGATGAGGGAAGAGGAAGAAGCATACGCAGAGCCAAGAAAGCGAAAGGCAAGAGAGCGGAATGATAGACGGGGAAACCGGCAAATAGTGGTGGTAGCCTATGTCTGTGTAGGCGTATTTTTTGCAATGATAGGTTATCTGGTAAATTTTATGGTATCAGACAGCCAGCAGGTGATTAACAATTCTTATAATAAACGGCAGGAACTATTGGCAAAGAAGGTGATTCGTGGTGAAATATTGTCGGCAGACGGAAAGGTACTGGCCCAGACTGTCACCAATGAAGAAGGAAAAGAAGTACGGGAGTATCCTTATGAAGAAATGTTTTGTCATGTGGTAGGACGGACAGCCAATAGTATGACAGGAATTGAAGGAGCTCAGAGTTTTCCACTATTGACATCCCATTCCAATCCGTTTAAGCAGCTTGTGAATGAATTTCAGGGAATAAAAAACCAGGGGGATTCTGTGGTTACGACCTTGGACTTTGAATTGCAGAAGGCAGCTTATGAGGCTTTGGGGAATCAAAAAGGAGCTGTGGTGGCAATAGAGCCTTCTACTGGTAAGATTCTGGCAATGGTTTCCAAGCCAGATTATGATCCGAATACGGTATTGGAGGAATGGAATTACCTATTGGAAGATTCCGAGGAAGAGTCAGCACTTTTAAATAGAGCTACCCAGGGATTATATCCGCCAGGTTCTACCTTTAAGGTATTGACAGCACTGGAATATATGCAGGAAAATGAAAATTATAAAAAATACCGTTATAGCTGTAATGGAGAACGGACTTTTCAGGGGAATTCCATTAGCTGTTATGACCACGAGCAGCATGGGGAAATTAATTTAAAGCAGTCTCTGGCAGAGTCATGCAATGGTTCCTTCGCCAATATTGGCACGATGCTGGATCTGAATGGTTTTCGGAAGCTTTGTGAAAAGTTTCAGTTTAATAAAAGCCTGGGCGTGAATTTTGAATACAATCCAAGTAAGTTTTCTTTAAGTAAAGATTCTAGTACCGGAGAAATTGTGCAGACCAGCATTGGACAGGGAAAGACCATGATTACTCCTTTGCAGAATGCTCTCATAAGCGCGGCGATTGCTAATGATGGTGTTATGATGACTCCGTATCTGGTGGATTATACCCAGAATGATGTCAAGCGAAAAGTGACAGAGTATGGGCCGAAGAAAGAGGCTGATGTTATTAGCAAAGAGCTGGCAGACTGTATCACAAAAATGATGAAGGCGGTAGTCAATGAAGGAACTGCCTCTTCATTGAAATATTTGTCTTATCCAGTGGCAGGAAAGACTGGAACTGCAGAATACGATTCTGCAGGAAATTCCCATGCATGGTTTGTTGGATTTGCCCCAGCAGGAAATCCCAAGATTGCAGTTAGTGTTATTGTGGAAGGGGCAGGAACTGGCAGTCGGTATGCGGTTCCTATCGCAAAGCAGATGTTTTTGCAGTATTTAGGGGAATAGGATAGTGAGAAATAAGAGGAAAAATGTAAAACTGGAATCAGATACGTTGCAATGAAAAAGAAAAAGGTTTATACTGTATGTTAAGTAAGCAGGAAACATCCACGTTTTGCACAACCACAAGGAGGAATTGCAATGATTGAGGCAACAAGTTGTGGCGGTGTGGTGATTTTCAGAGGAAAAATTTTATTGTTGTATAAGAATTACAAAAATCGGTATGAGGGATGGGTACTTCCCAAAGGAACGGTGGAAGAAGGCGAGGAGTATAAAGAAACAGCGATCCGCGAAGTAAAGGAAGAAACCAGTGCTGATGCCAGTATTATTAAGTATGTTGGGAAGAGCCAGTATACTTTTAATACTCCTACAGATACAGTGGTGAAGGATGTACACTGGTATCTGATGATGGCGGAAAGTTATTACAGCAAACCACAGCGCGAAGAGTATTTTGTTGATTCGGGTTTTTACAAGTACCATGAGGCATATCATCTACTTAAGTTTTCTAATGAAAAGCAAATATTGGAAAAAGCATATAGTGAGTATCTGGACTTAAAAAAAAGCAACTTATGGGGCAATCGTAAGTATTTTTAATACGCTTTTCTGTAAGTGTCGATATGTTGACAATTATGTCGAAAAGGGGTATAATCATATCAATTGATGAAGCTTCCAGGGCGAGAATTACTATAAAAAAATGTAAGGGAGAATGAGTATGGGCAATAATATTTTGATTGTTGATGACGCAGCATTCATGAGAATGATGGTAAAAGATATTTTAACTAAAGGTGGATACAATGTAGTAGGAGAAGCTGAGAATGGTGTTGTAGCTGTTCAGAAGTACGCAGAGTTGAAGCCAGACTTAGTAACATTAGATATCACAATGCCAGAGATGGATGGTATCCAGGCTCTTAAGAAGATTAAAGAAGTTGATGCTAATGCAAACGTAATTATGTGTTCCGCAATGGGACAGCAGGCAATGGTTATTGAAGCAATTCAGAATGGAGCAAAAGACTTCATCGTAAAGCCATTCCAGGCAGATCGTGTATTGGAAGCAGTAAAGAAAGTAATTGGATAATTACATATTACGAATATTCAAGGAGCAGTTTGAAACTGCTCCTTTTACTTTTATATTTTAATGCGTCAACTTAGTCAAAAAGAAAAAAGGTCTTTGGATATCAAAGACCTTTTTTTTGTGTGCCGCTGGCCGGAGTCGAACCGGCACGGCTACTAACCGCATGATTTTGAGTCATGTGCGTCTGCCAATTCCGCCACAGCGGCTTGTTGTATTGTCACAACAAATAAGATTTTAGCATCTAGCACTACTTTTGTCAATACAAAAATAAAAATATCCCTTTGGATTACCAGATACTTTACATTCTCAAAACTAGACGATAAAAGTGGAGTGTGGTAACATAGAATAGAATGTGATAAAGCCCTTAAGAAAGGTTGATGAATAAATGAAATGCAAAGAATTACAAGAAAAATTCATTCCATTTATTGATGATAAATTAAGTATTTCTGATTTGGAAGCTTTTTTAAATCACTTGGAGAGCTGTAAGGAATGTAAAGAAGAATACGACATTTATTATACAATGATTATGGGAATGCGTTATCTGGATGAGAAAGAAAATATATCCCATTTCCGTATTGACTCAGAGCAGAAGCTGCATTCAGCAGCAGATTATCTTATGAAGTATAAAATACTCCATATTGAGAAATTATTGCTTTTGGGAGTGATTTGTATGGGAGTTATTTTATTATTCTAGTGCAGGCTATGGGAAAGGATTGGTTATTATAATGAGCGAAAAAATTGTATTGATAGATGGACATAGTATATTAAATAGAGCATTTTATGGAGTTCCAGATCTGACTAACTCTGAGGGACTCCATACCAATGCAGTGTATGGCTTTTTGAATATTATGTTAAAGATTCTGGATGAAGAGAAGCCAGAATATCTTACAGTGGCTTTTGATGTAAAGCATCCTACCTTTCGTCATGAAATGTATGCGGAGTACAAAGGTACCCGAAAGGGCATGCCAGATGAATTACGTGAGCAGGTTCCATTGATTCAGGAAGTATTGCAAGCTATGGGTGTACGTATTGTAATGAAGGAAGGCTTTGAAGCAGACGATGTGTTGGGAACCATTGCCAAAATTGCAGAGAAGGAAGGCATGGATGTTTCTTTGGTTTCTGGCGACAGGGATTTATTGCAGCTTGCCAGTGATAAGATTAAAATCCGCATTCCAAAAACTAAGCGGGGCGGTACAGAGATTGAGGATTACCATACAGAGGATGTGGTGGAAAAGTATGGCTTGCAGCCTGCACAGATTATAGATTTGAAGGGGCTGATGGGAGATAGCTCGGATAATATTCCAGGTGTACCAGGAATTGGTGAAAAAACAGCTGTTAAGATTCTTACGGCATATCCTACAGTGGAAAAAGCCTATGAGAATATAGAACAGGTAACACCAAAACGGACCCATGATTTATTAGAAGCTAATAAAGAACTGGCATTCTTAAGTAAGAAGCTGGCCACTATAAAAACAGACTGTGAACTGGAATATTCTTTAGAGGATGCCAGATTCCCAGAGTTATTTAATGAAGCTTCCTTTGGTATGGTAAAGCGTTTGGAATTTAAGTCTTTGCTTAAGCGATTTGACCAGGGGCAGATGCAGACCATGACCCAGACATTACAGGTACAGATGTTGTCAGATGTAAAGCTGGTAAAGAAGTTTTTTGCTGAAATACTGAAACAAAGGGTAGAAGTGGCAGGATTAGGCTTTCTGGGAGATGAGTGGTCCAGCTCCGGTGCCAAGAGAAAGAAAACAGCTAAGAAGGCTGGAGGTCAGATGAGTCTGGTATTTGATGATGTTAGTATGGACCTGACTATGGACCAGGAAGAATCCATAGAAAAGGAATATCCATTTTATGGAATCAGCGTTTCTTATGAGAAGGATGGAGAAATTATTACTGGCTGTGTGCTGACAGGGGAAGAACTCTCTGGAGAGTTTGTAATGGAGCAGGTTCGCGAGCTGATAGAAAAAGTACCTCATATTGCGGTGATTAATTGGAAGAATATGCTTCATTTAGCTACCCCTATTCAGGAACTGGAGGTTGGTAAGGAGCCTGCAGGGCAGGATGCCTTTGCTGATAACACAGTAGAGATGCGTGAAAAATTATTTGCTCAGGTGGCAGATTTGGAAATCGCTGCGTATCTGCTGAATCCATTAAAAGATACGTATCAGGCAGATGATTTGGCAAGGGATTATTTAGGAATGACATTATCATCCTATGCTGAGCTGTTTGGAAAGAAGACCATGGCAGAGCTTATGGAGCAGCAGGAAGAGGGGATTCGGCAGGCGGTGATTCAATATCTTGGGAATCTGTCTTTTGTATCCTGTCTGGCATTTCCAGTTCTAAAAAAGGAATTAGAAAAACAGGAAATGTGGAATCTCTATCAGAAAATTGAAATGCCAACAGCGTATTTTCTTTATCAGTTGGAGCGTCAGGGGGTAGGAGCAGATTGCCAGGTATTGGTAGAGATGTCAAAAGTATTAGAAGAAAAAGTGGAAGAATTAGAAAAGGATATTTATGCTCTGGCAGGAGAGGAGTTTAATATCAATTCACCAAAGCAATTGGGAGTGATTTTATTTGAGAAGATGAAATTGCCATTTGCTAAGAAAACCAAAACCGGTTACTCCACCTCAGCAGATATTTTGGAAAAATTAAAATCAGAAGATCCAATTATTCCATTGATTCTGGAGTACCGTCAGGTTACAAAGCTTAAGTCAACCTATGCGGATGGACTGCCAGTGTATATTGAAAAAGATAAGAGAATCCACGGAAAATTCAATCAGACCATTACTGCTACAGGACGAATCAGCAGCACAGAACCAAACTTGCAGAATATTCCAATTCGTATGGAGTTAGGAAGACAGTTAAGAAAGGTATTTATACCAAAAGAAGGCTGTGTATTTCTGGATGCAGATTATTCCCAGATTGAGCTTAGAGTGCTGGCTCATTTGTCAGGAGATCCAGAACTTATTGACGCTTACCGCCAAAATCAGGATATTCATAGAAGCACAGCATCAAAGGTGTTCCATACCCCGTTTGATGAAGTGACGGAGTTGCAGAGGAGAAATGCAAAGGCAGTTAATTTTGGTATCGTATATGGTATTAGTTCCTTTGGCCTGAGTCAGGATTTAAATGTTTCTAAAAAAGAAGCAGAAGGCTATATTAATCAGTATTTTGAAACATATCCAGCTATTAAGAATTATTTGGATGGATTGGTGGAGACTGCAAAGACTACAGGAAATGCCTGTACCATGTTTGGCAGAAAGCGTCCAGTGCCGGAATTGTCGTCTAGTAATTTTATGCAGCGTTCCTTTGGTGAGCGAATTGCCATGAACTCTCCAATTCAGGGAACAGCAGCAGATATTATAAAGATTGCTATGATAAAAGTGGCGCAGAGATTGTGCCGGGAAGGTCTTGAGGCTAAGGTGGTATTACAGGTTCATGATGAATTATTGGTGGAAACCCCAGTAGAAGAAGTGGAAGTAGTGCAGAATATTTTAAAGGAAGAAATGGAGGCTGCCGCCCAGTTAGAAGTTCCTTTGGAAGTAGAAGTGGAAGAAGGAAAAGATTGGTATGAGGCGCACTAAGATAGTATGAAGGTAATTGGATTAACAGGAGGGGTAGGCAGTGGAAAATCGCTGGCTGCCCAGATTTTAAAGGAAGAGTTTCATGCCCGGCTGCTGATTACAGACAACCTAGGGCATGTAGCAATGGAACTGGGAAGTGTAGGACATCAGAAGATTGTTCAAAGGTTTGGGGAAGAGATACTATTGGAAGATGGTAGTATTAATAGAGAAGCTTTGGCAGCAGTGATTTTTCGGGATGAAGAAGCAAGAAAAGATTTGAATGGTATTATCCATCCATTGGTATTGGAATATATAGAAAATTATATTCAGGATAGAAAAGACCAAAGAGGAATTATTGTTTTGGAGTCTGCGATTCTATTTGAGTCAGGTTGTGATAAATTCTGTGAAGAAATCTGGTATGTAAGTGTTTCGGAAGAGGTAAGAAAGCAGCGGCTTGCCAAGAATCGTGGTTACACAGAAGAAAAAAGCACTTCTATTATGGCAAAACAGTTGTCAGAAGAAGAATTTCTATCCCGCTGTCATGTGGTAATTGAAAATAATGGAACCCAGGAAGCGTTGGTGGAACAGATTCGGGAAAAGAAAAAGGAGTACTATATTCCTAACATATTGGTAGCGGACGATCAGGAAATTAACCGGGTTATTTTAAAGACTGCATTTCAGAAGGAATATGCTATCCAGGAAGCTGCTGATGGTAGGGAAGTCATTGCATTGCTACAGGATGGCCAGTTTCCGGATTTACTGCTGTTAGATATGTTAATGCCGGAAGTAGATGGTTTTCAGGTCCTGCAGTATTTGCAGAACCATGGACTATCAGAAGAAATTCCAGTATATTTGATTACAGCAGATGAAGAAGAATTGGAACGAGTGCAGAAAAATGGTTTTCAGGTAAAGGGAATTTTACAAAAACCCTTTGATATGGAAGCTATCAAGTCTATAATTTAAAGAAAAGCCGGAGTAAATGCGGATTCAGATAGCTTTCCATCAGGCAGGCAATCAGGAGAAAGGAGATTGCCACCAGGAAGGAAGGTATCTGATGAAGGATAAGCTGGCTTTTTTTTATGCAGGAACCGTCTTTTTGTAGCTGGCGGTAGATAAGTTGTCCCCGGTAAATAGAAATAAAATATCCAGGCACAAGAAATAAAGCATGTGGCAGCAGAAAGCAAAGGTATTCCAGAATTCCCAAAGGTCCATTCATAAACAGGCAAAAGGATAGAAGCAGTCCGTTTTGAAAACCAATATATGCCAGAAATAAACGATAATAATAATTCCAAATGTTGGTTAAGGAAAAGAACCAAAGCAGCAAGAAGTATTTCAGGTGCTTTTTGCATACCAGCAGCAATAGGGCGCCGGCATCGATTTCCATGGTTCCCAGATGGGAAAGCATAGACTGGTAAAAGTTCAAAACAGGGGCATAGAGACTTGTTTTGAAAATATGGGAAATAATACAGGCACTTATCATTCCTGTTAAAAAAAAGGCACAAATAACAAAGCGCATAGGATTACTTTCTGATTGTTGTTTGATAGGTGGTTTCATTATGTTTTTATCCCGTTTTTGGGACAACTCCTATTGATTTCTTTTTATTTTATGGTTGTTTGGTTGAAAATAGACCAAAGAATTTGTCGAAGGATTTTTCTTGCAGAGTAAGAGATTATGACCTATGCTAAATACAGGAAAGAAAGGGGAATGTTTCAATGCTAAGAAAAAGTTGGATATATGTCCTGACTCTAGTGCTTATCATGGCAATAGCAGTTGGATGCACAAAGTCTTCGAATCCCACAGATAATATAGTAAAAAAAGATACACAGGATGAAATATTAGAATTACATGTAGGAGAAATTAGTCAGGAGATTTCTCCCTTTTTTTATGCTACAAAAGGGGATAAAAGTCTATTATCTCTTATGTATTTAAAAGTAGATGCCTCAGTAGAAGATAATATGGAACAGTCTCCGGCAGGTGAGATACAGGTTCAAAAGGCTGGAAAGAAAACGATTTATCGTATTACGTTAAAAGACGGCTGGAAAGATAGTCAGGGGAATTTGCTGACGTCTGATGATTTATTATTTAATTATATTTTCCGTTGTGAGATTGGATATCGGGGAGTAGATAAAATTAATCAGATGAGGATTCACGGCTTAAAAGAATTTCAATACGGAGCGAAAGGCAGACAGTGTGATCAAATGGAAAAACAGGTAGAGAAGGCACTAGCTAATCCTGACAAGCTGTTGAAAAAAAGGATAAAAGAAGAATTAATTATACCTGTACTGAAAAAAGAGTATCTTTGGGTGGAGAGTCTTTATGAACAGAAGGAATATGCAAAGCTTACCATGGAATATTCAAAACCTTGGCAGCTGTTTGCAAAATATTATGCGGCGGACGTTGCATACCAGGGAAAGAAGAAAACAAAGGATGCAATTATCGAAGAAATTGCAGAGCAGTATAAAGCCAATTATAAAAAACTTTCAGAAATCACAAAAGAGAACTATGCTATCACCGCCAGATGTATTGCGATAGAAACTTTATTTCCAAATCGAAAGTCTTCTGTAAAAGAAGTTGCCGGAATACAGAAAAAAGGTGTTTTTGCAGTGGAAATAACCACGGAAGGATATGATAAAGAAGATATCAACCGTCTGGCAGATTTGTATCTGCTTTCCAGACATTCTGAGCAGAAAATTCGTAGTGGAGAGTATTTTTCCGTAGGAACTAGAGGTTACACTGGGACAAAAGAAAATGGAGAGTGGACATTACAGGCAAACCCGTATTATTCACACCAAAAGCCATACGTAGCCAAATTACAGATAAAAGAATAAATAACGATTGGTTTTTCTTTACATTTTCAGGGGATTCCGTTATCATAGATTCAGACTGCTTAAACTTTGCAGAAGCAGGGTTTGAAAATGATTATTTTAAGAAAAGAGGAATATGATTATGGCACAGAATCCAATCGTAACTTTTGAAACTACCCAGGGAGTTATTAAGGCAGAGTTATATCCTGAAATCGCTCCAAATACAGTAAACAACTATATCTCTCTGATTAATAAGGGATTTTATGATGGACTGATTTTCCATCGTGTTATCGCTGGTTTTATGATTCAGGGTGGAGATCCTGATGGTGTTGGTACAGGTGGACCAGGATATTCTATTAAGGGTGAATTTGCCCAGAATGGTTTTAATAATGATTTAAGACATACAGCAGGTGTATTATCTATGGCTCGTTCTATGATGCCTGATTCTGCTGGTTCCCAGTTCTTTATTATGCACAAGGATGCTCCACATCTGGATGGTGCATATGCTGCATTTGGTAAGGTGACAGAGGGACAGGATGTAGTTGATAAGATTGCTACCGTAGATACAGATTATTCTGATGCACCAATGGAGCCACAGATGATGATTAAAGTAACAGTAGATACCTTTGGGGAGACATATCCAGAACCAGAGAAATGCTAAATTAGAGAATATAAAATAACAGTAAGAGAGGTGTTCGCACCTCTCTTTTGATGTGAACAAAGGCAACGCGTTGGCGTTGCCTTTGTTCACAAAGTTTTTACAAAAATAAGATATGATAGAAATGTTGTTTGCGTAAATTATAGAAGTGGGCATGTATTGAGATTACAGGAAGGCTTTAATCTTTCCTTGTAGATAGGAGGAAAAAACAGTGATAGAAGTTAGAAACCTTGTGAAAAAGTATGGAAACCATGCGGCAGTAGATGATTTGTCATTTACTGTGGAAACAGGTAAGGTTGTTGGTTTCCTGGGACCAAATGGTGCTGGAAAATCCACTACCATGAACATGATTACCGGCTATATTGCACCAACCGAAGGGGAAGTCTTTATTGATGGAATTAATATGGCGGAGGAACCGGAAAAGGCAAAGAAAAACATCGGTTATCTTCCAGAGATTCCGCCGCTTTATCCAGATTTACGGGTACGGGAATATCTGGCATTTGTGGCAGAATTAAAAAAGGTGCCAAAAGCTAAACGTAGCAGTATGGTAAATGAAATTATGAGTAAAACCAAGACGGTAGATGTTTCAGAACGCCTTATCCGCCATTTATCTAAGGGCTATAAGCAAAGAGTTGGTCTGGCTGGGGCCATGATGGGATATCCAGATATTTTGATTTTGGATGAGCCAACGGTAGGATTGGATCCAAGTCAGATTATCCAGATGCGTGAGCTGATCCGGGAGTTAAGTGAAGAACATACGATTTTTTTAAGTTCTCATATTATGCAGGAAATTAGTGCAGTATGTGATGAAATTATGATTATTAATAATGGTAAGCTTATTGCCCGTGATACGCCAGAGAAGCTGACTACAAAAATGGCGTCCAATGGTCTGCATCTTGTAATTAAAGGGGAGATTACAGAGATTAAGTCTGCTCTTCGAACTATTTCTGGCATTAAAAATGTAGTATATGATGAAGTGATGGAAGAAAATACGCTGGGTCTTACTTTGTATTTTATGGAGGGAATGGATCTGCGGGAAGAAGTATTCTATGCTTTAGCCCAAGCTTCCTGCCCGATTTTGGAAATGCATCGTCAGGAGACCTCTCTGGAAGAGGCATTCCTTGCTCTGACGAAAGGCGGCTCTAAGCAGCATGGTGGAAAGGAAAAGAAAAAAGCAGCTTTAGAGCCAGAAGAAAATAATAAAGAAGTAAAGGAGGAAGAGTAATGTTAGCAATCTATAAAAAAGAATTAAAACAATATTTTCACTCCATGATTGGCTTTGTATTTTTAGCATTTTTTCTTGCTATTGTAGGAATTTATACATGGGCCAATAATTTTTATGGTGGAATTGGAAATTTTGAAGTGACTCTGGGTGCATCCAACTTTTTGTTTGTACTTTTGATTCCGATTTTAACGATGCGTATTGTAGCAGAGGAGAACCATCAGGGAACCTCTCAGTTATTATATACCTCGCCAGTTTCTATTACCAAAGTAATTGTAGGAAAGTATCTGGCTGTGATGACGTTATTTACTATAGGTATTTTAGTGATTGCATTATATCCACTGATTCTAAGTCATTATGGCACAGATGTGCGTCTGGCTATGGCATATAGCGCATTGATCGGATATTACCTCTTAGGTGCCGCTTATATTGCCATTGGAACCTTTGTTTCCTCTATGACAGAAAGCCAGCCGATTGCAGCGGTGGTTTCGTTTATTGTAATGCTATTAACCTATCTTATGACAAGTCTTGCAGGAGCTTTGCCTTCAGATGTTATGTCCCAGGCGGTCATGCTTTCTGTATTGTGGCTGGTGGTTGCATTCCTTTCTTATAATATGATGAAGAACATAATCGTGGCAGCTGTGCTGGCAGTAATGGGAGAGGCAGCCATTTGGATTATTTATGCCGTGAAATCATCTGTATTTGAAGGTTTGGTGACAAAGATTTTGAATTGTACGGCAGTAGCTTCCAGATTTAATGATTTTACTTTAGGAATTATTGATTACAGTGCTATTGTATATTATGTCAGCGTTGCGTTCCTGTTTGTTTTTCTTACGATTCTGCTGATTAAGAAAAATTTCACCAGCCGTCCGTTAAAGTCAGGAGCCTATAGTTCCTTTGTTACTGTTCTTGTTATTGCTTTGACTGTCGTAATCAATCTTGTCTTTAATAAATTAGAATTAACAACAGATTTAAGTTCAGGTGGTTTGTTTACACTGTCTAAGGAAACCAAGAAGATTGTAAAAGAAATCAAAGATGACATTACAATTTATTATATGGTTCAGGATGGAAATGAGTTTGACTATATTGAAAAGGTAATCAAACAATATGAGAAGCTTGGGAAAAACATAAAGGTAGTTGCGAAGGATCCTGTAGCAAATCCCGGATTTTCAGAGAAGTATGTGGAGGATGAGATTTCGGATAATGATGTCATTGTAGTGAATGAAAACACAGGAGCTGCAAAATATGTATCCAATGGGGAAATGTATTACCAGACTTCTGATTATTATTCATCCAGCACCTTAGAGTATATTGATGTAGAGGGACGTGTCACAGCAGCAATCCAGTATGTGCTTGCAGAAGATAACACCAAACTTTATCTGGTATCTGGTCATGGTGAAATGGAAGTAAGTGACACCTTAACTACTGCTTTTGAAAAAATGAATATTCAGGTAGAAGAGCTTCCTTTGATGACAGCTCAAAAGATTCCGGAAGACTGTGATATCTTAGTAATGAATGGACCTACCAATGATTTGATGGAAGAAGAAAGGGACATGGTACTGGATTATCTAAAGGCTGGCGGAGATGCTATTATTCTTGCCCAGTATGCCTTGGATTTGGAAACTCCAAATCTTGATGAAGTTCTGGAATATTATGGGTTAGAAATTCAGAAGGGTGTGATTCAGGAAAGTCTGAACCATTATGTACAGAAGCCATTTTATATTATTCCAAATATAGAGGCTGGAACAGATATGTTTACTGGAGTAAAGAATAGTGAATATATTTTGATGGCAAATGCCCAGGGAATCAGGAAAGAGAAGGAAGCTTCTTTGCGCAGCACAGTTACCCATATGGATTTACTGACTACCTCTAAGAAGGCATTTTTGAAGGTAGATCCATCCTCCGGTGTCGCAGAAAAAGAGAAGGAGGATCTAGATGGTCCATTTTCTGTGGGTGTTTATGCGCAGGAAGCCTTGGATGAGGGAGAGACAAAGCTGGTAGTATACTCCACTGCTATGGCAGGAGATGTTTTGATTCAGGATGCGGTAGGAACTATGGTAGAAGCTGTAGGAAATTCCATTGACGCAAAGAATCTGTCGTGTTCTACCATATTTATGGGTACAGGTACTCAGATATTTCTGGCAGTTCTTATCATTATTCTGATACCTGCCGGTCTTCTGGTGACAGGCTTTGGAATCTGGTTTGTAAGGAGGAGAAAATAAAGGATGTCTAAGAAAACACAACAGACGGTTACCATTATTGTTCTCTGTGTGCTTCTGATTGGTGCAGGTGTGGGTTATTATGCATTGGTTCAGCATCAGGCTGCCCAACAGAAAAAAGAAGCAGAATCGGAGGAAAATGCAGGGATTGAACTTTATTCCTTGGAACAAAGTCAAATTGAGAAGATTTATTTTAAGTCAAAAAAGGCAGAAATGACTTTGGTGAAAGATAAGAAGTGGAAGGTTCAGGGAGAAAAGGATTTTCCGTTAGATCAGAACAGGGTAGAGTTTATGTTAGGTGCAGTTTCTTCCCTGACAGCAGATAAGCTGGTTACAGAAAATGCTACGGATTTAGAGCAGTTTCAGTTAGCTGAACCGGTATTGTTGATAAAGTTTCAGGATTCAGAAGGAAACGAAAAGACCATTGCAGTAGGAGAGGAGTCCCTTTCTGGTGGTGGCAGATACGCATACTGTGATGACAGCAGTACGATTTATATTGTACCTACGAGTATATATTCGAATTTTGATTATACAAAGAAGGAGTTAAAGGCAGAAGAATAAACTCTTATGAAAAAGCAAAGAAAAGCCTTCGGCATGATGCCGAAGGCTTTTTCAGTTTTAATGAAATCGTGAATGATTTTTATTTGAATTTCTTGTATCCGCTCTTCTTCAAAGCCTTGATATTTGCTTTTTTGTTCTTGCCGGAAACCTTGATATTCTTCTTACATCCAGCGAAAGCTTTCTTCTCTACCTTAGTAAGCTTGCCGTTTACTTTAATCTTAGCCAGCTTAGCACAGTTAGCGAATGCCTGCTTCTGAATCTTCTTAACGTTTGCACCGATAGTGATGCTCTTAAGCTTCTTGCAGTTAGCAAATGCTTTCTTGTTGATAGCAGTTACCTTGTATGTAACATCTTTGTTTACAATAGTCTTAGGAACGGATAAGGAAGCTTTCTTCTTAGCTGCTTTCTTAACACCAACTACTGCTACTTCTGCAGAACCATCATTTACCTGACTAGCCTTAGTAACCTTGTAGGTTAAGTTGCCAGCAGTAATCTTGCTTCCCTTTGCAAGAGAAGAAAGAGCTGCCTTAGAAGCTGCTTCATTTTTCAACTGTTCCTGCTGAGTACCAACATCAAGAGCTGTCTGAGTTGCAATCGCATCATCATTCTTTGCTACATAGCCTGCTGGAGCTGCACCTAAACCAGAAACTGTGAAGGTGATTTCGATACTCTTCTTAGGCATGGTGATTACGCCACCGTTAGTCTTAGCTGCTTCCCAAACTGGGTCTGGAGCTGGATCGTTTTTGCCTGTATCTACTGCCTGAGTCTTTAAACCATAGTCAGTATAACCATACTCGTTTGTTAACATAATGTTGTATGAGTTAGGGCTGTCCTTATCGTTACGAACAACACCTTCTGCCATAGGCTGGCCTACCTGTACACCGTCAATCTTTAAGATGATATTTGTAAACTTAACATCCTTTACAGAAAGAGGAATGTTGGTATTGATGTATAACATACGGAAACCAAAGTCATACTGGAAAGCGTTCTCGTTGAAGTTTTCCATAGATACGGTGTATGTTCCATCATAAGTGATGTCAGGCTGTCTAAAGTCTGCTGTTCTTACGACATATTTGCTGTTTTTTGGAACCTGATATTTATCTTTTGTTCCATCTGCATTTAAATCTCTAAACTCATAATCCTTCAGAGGAGAATTAGCATTTGGAGTGTTCTGGATAAACATCTTTCTCCAGTTGAAAACAGATACACCAGAGTTTTCAAACTTGATGGTGGTTGGTTTGTCCAAAGCCATCTTCTCTTCGCTTTCATAAACGTAAGTACCCTTAATCTCATCTCTTGGGATACTGGTGTTGGTAAGACCGGCAGTATCATTGTCAAAACCATCACGATAGCTGTAAGAGCTGGTCTGGAAACCAAGATATGCATTGTATACTCCGGATTCCATAAATGCTTTGATTTCTTTGTTGTCAGTTGCTTTTAAGGTTGCTGCATCAGCAGTTGCAGGTGCTACGAATCCTGAGCCAAGACCAACTGTCATAGCAGCTGCCAAAGCTAAGGATAAAACTTTTGTAAAGCTTTTTCTCATTGTTTAAATCCTCCTTTTTAATTTAAAGTACGAAAGAGTAAAATGAGGGTTACTCCTTCGCGGTTACAATCATTCACAAGTAAATTATAACAGAGGATTTAAGAAAAGACTAGTTAATTTTATGCAAAATACACAAGAATTTTTAGATAAAAAATACCTTCAATTTTTGACAGAATAGAAGGTGACAATTGGGGATTCTAATGATATAGTGAGGTAGGTATTTTGATTGTGACATAGTATGAAAAGCACAGAAAAATGTGCAGAAATGAGGATGGATATGATAGAGCAAAGTAAACTACTGGAATGTATGGAAGAGATTAAAGCCATTGCCCTGTCACAGCAGGGACAGCTTACAAAGGACGAGATAAAAAAATATTTAAGTGATATGGAACTGGATGAAAAGCAGTTAGAAGCGGTATACCAATATCTGGCAGCAAATCAGATTCAGATAGAAGGATACGATTATATTCCACCAGTAATGTCTGAAACTGTCGGAGAGGACGAGAAAGGAAAGGATGTTGTTTCTGATGACAAAGAAGCTTCTTCACATCCACTGACAAAGGCACAGAGAAATTTAAAAATATATGAGACAGAGGTTTCGGCGTTGAAGGGCTATACTTCTGTTCAGGAACAGGAGCTTTTCCAGAAGTTTTTTCAGGGAGAGACCTCTCTTCGAAATGAAATCTTACAGGGAAAACTGGAAATGGTAATGGAGATTGCAAAGACATATAATAGGAAAAGTGTGTTATTGGAGGATGTGATTGCAGAAGGAAATATTGGGCTGTTAAATGCCATGTCCGTATTAGAGGGGGATGGTGAAAGCTTCCAGAATGACGATGGAACACCGGATATGGAACGGATTCATTCGCTGATGGAGCTGGAAATCCGACAGGCCATGGAAAATATGATTGATGAATATACAGAACAAAAAGACTGGGAAGATACTATGCTGGCAAAAATCAATCTTTTACATGAAGCTGCAAAGTATCTGGCAGAGGAATTAGGGCGGTCAGCTACAAAGCAGGAATTAGCGGAATACACAAAGCTTTCTATGGAGGAGATTCAGGAGTTGACAGAATTATCCCAGGATGCAAAAAAGGTGATTGGATGAACCAAAAGAAAATAACAGAGAATTTACTGAAGTGGTATCAGGAGAATGCTAGAGTATTACCATGGAGAATGCCGGATGAGGATGTAGGAAGGCCTAATCCATATCATGTATGGATTTCAGAAATTATGCTGCAGCAGACCAGAGTAGAAGCGGTTAAGGGATATTATCACCGGTTTTTAGAAAGATTGCCGGAGATTGCAGATTTGGCAGAGGTGTCAGAAGATGAACTAATGAAGCTATGGCAGGGACTGGGATATTATAACCGTGCCAGAAATCTTCAAAAAGCTGCTACTATTATAATGAAGGAATACAATGGAAGATTTCCGGATAAATACGAAGAAATACTGAAATTACCTGGAATCGGAGAGTATACAGCTGGAGCGGTTGCTTCCATTGCTTTTGGAGAAAATGTGCCTGCAGTGGACGGAAATGTATATAGAATCATTACCAGATTAAAAGGAGACTCATCAGATATTACAAAAGCAGTGGTGAAGAAAAAGATTCGTGAAGAGGTTCTTGGACTGATGCCGGCTCAAAATCCTGGAGCATTTAATCAGGCATGGATGGATTTGGGGGCTACAGTGTGTATTCCAAACGGAGAGCCCTTATGCCGGCAGTGTCCGTTACAGACCAGTTGTAAGGCAAAAAAGCAAGGGAATCCTCTGGCATATCCAGTAAAACCAGCAAAGAAGCAGAGAAAGGTGGAGCAAAGAACCGTTATTATTCTAGAATATCAGGGAAGGTATCTGATTCAAAAGAGACCGGACAAGGGTCTTCTGGCAGGGCTTTGGGAATTTCCATCCCAGGAAGGGAATTTGTCGCTGGTGGAGCTACAAGAGCAGTTATCTCAATGGGAAAATTGTGAAGAAATAGAATTGCTAGGAAGGGCAAAGCACATTTTCTCCCATGTGGAATGGCATATGTTGGGGTATCTTGTACGATTACAACAAAAGCCAGAAAATGGATTGGAAGAACGTGGAATATGGGCTGATATAGAAGAAATCAAGGAAAACTATAGTATTCCTTCGGCTTTTAGTGCATATTATGAAAAATTGCTCAATCCATAAAAAATCGTAAAATAAAAAAGAAAATCAACACTACAAGAGTAGTGCTTAGAAAAATGGGGGTCTACAATATATTGTGAAAAATATTGATAAAATCACAATATATTGTAGACATTTTTTTTCGGTAGTGCTATAATTAGTTTGCGTTCCGGGAAAGACAGAAAATTTGTTTGATCGAAACGATATTTTTTTGTGTGATGGAATGGAATAGATATGAGATTATAATGTATTGGAGAAGTGTTGAGGAGGAACAGTAATGAAGGTAACAAAAAGGGATGGACGAGTTGTTGAGTACGATAGAAATAAAATCGTAGTGGCCATTCAGAAAGCAAATGCAGAAGTAGACAGGTATGAACAGTTATCAGAAGAAAAAATTGATTCTATCATTGCCAGCATTGAAAATAAGAATGCAGACAATCTTTTAGTAGAGGATATTCAGGATATTATTGAACAGAAGCTTATGGCAGAGCGGAAGTTTGAACTGGCGAAAAAGTATATTATTTACCGTTATACAAGAGAAATGGTACGTCGTGCCAATACCACAGACGACTCTATCATGAGTCTGATTAAAAATAGCAATAAGGATGTTATGGAAGAGAATTCCAATAAAAATGCTTATATTGCTTCTACCCAGCGTGATTTGATTGCTGGCGAGGTATCAAAGGATTTGACTAAGCGAGTGCTTCTGCCGGAAAAGATTATTAAGGCTCATGAGGATGGAATTCTTCATTTCCATGATATGGATTATTTCCTGCAGAGTATTTTTAACTGCTGTCTGATTAATATTGGAGATATGTTAGAAAATGGAACTGTTATGAATGGAAAACTGATTGAAAGTCCTAAGAGTTTCCAGGTAGCATGTACCGTTATGACACAGATTATTTCAGCTGTAGCAAGCAGTCAGTACGGGGGACAGTCTGTAGACATCCGCCATTTAGGAAAATATCTGCGGAAGAGTAAAGAAAAATACACTCAGCATTATGCTGATAAATATGGAGATTCTATTCCAGAAGATTTAAGAGAACAGTTTGTTATGGATCGTCTTCATGATGAATTGAAGTCTGGTGTACAGACAATCCAGTATCAGATTAATACATTAATGACTACCAATGGACAGTCGCCTTTTGTGACACTGTTTTTAAATTTGGATGAGAAAGACCCTTATGTAGAAGAAAACGCTATGATTATTGAGGAAATTCTCAAGCAGCGTATTGAAGGTATCAAAAATGAAAAAGGTGTGTATGTTACACCAGCATTCCCAAAGCTGATTTATGTTTTGGATGAGCATAACTGTTTAAAGGGGGGTGCGTATGATTACCTTACTAAACTGGCTGTTCAGTGTTCTGCAAAGAGAATGTATCCGGATTATATTTCTGCTAAATTAATGCGAGAAAATTATGAAGGAAATGTATTCTCATGTATGGGTTGCCGCAGCTTCCTGACTGCATGGCAGGATGAAAATGGTGAATATAAATTTGAAGGAAGATTTAATCAGGGTGTAGTCAGCCTGAATCTTCCACAGATTGGTATTATAGCAGATGGCGATGAGGAGAAGTTCTGGGCGTTGTTGGAAGAGCGTCTGGCACTTTGCTTTGAAGCATTGATGTGCCGTCATCATGCGTTGGAAGGAACCTTATCCAATGTTAGCCCGATTCATTGGCAGTATGGTGCTATTGCTCGTTTGAAAAAGGGCGAGACCATTGATAAGTTGTTACATGATGGATATTCTACGATTTCATTAGGATATATTGGTCTTTATGAAACCACTAAGTTGATGACTGGTGTAAGTCATACAGACCGTAAGGGAACTAATTTTGCCCTTCGTCTCATGAAGCGTCTTCGTCTGGCATGTGATACATGGAAGCTGGAGACGGGTATCGGCTTTGGTCTCTATGGAACACCAGCAGAAAGCCTTTGCTATCGTTTTGCAGAGATTGATAAGAAGAAGTTTGGTGAGATTGAAGATGTTACTGATAAGGGATATTACACCAATTCTTATCATGTAGATGTTCGTGAAAAGATTGATGCATTTGAAAAGTTCCGCTTTGAGAGTCAGTTCCAGAAGATTTCGTCTGGTGGTTCTATTTCATATGTGGAGATTCCAAATATGCGTCACAATCTGGAAGCATTGGAAGATGTAGTTCGTTTTATTTACGACAATATCCAGTATGCGGAGTTTAATACAAAATCAGATTATTGCCATGTATGTGGATATGATGGAGAGATTATTATCAATAATAAGTTGGAGTGGGAATGCCCACAGTGTCATAATAAGGACAAAAATAAGATGAATGTAACCAGAAGAACCTGTGGATATCTGGGAGAGAATTTCTGGAATGTAGGTAAGACAAAAGAAATTAATGCCAGAAAGCTTCATCTGTAAAATGTAAGAAGTATTCTCTCCGTAAGAAATGTAGTGTTTGGAGGCAGAATATGAATTATGCAGAAGTAAAACAATATGATGTGGCAAATGGCCCAGGAGTAAGAGTATCCTTGTTTGTCAGTGGTTGTACCCATCATTGCAAAGAATGCTTTAATCCGGAAACCTGGGATTTTGATTACGGAAAGCCCTTTACCCAGGAAACTATAGATATGATTTTGGAATATCTGGAGCCAGAATATATCAAAGGCATTACTTTATTAGGTGGAGAGCCTTTAGAGCATTCTAACCAGAAAGGGCTGCTTCCATTATTGGAACAGATTCATAATAAATATCCGGAAAAATCTATCTGGTGTTTTACTGGATATGATTATGAAAAGGATGTTATGGGAAAGATGTATCAGGAGTGGCCGGAGACCAAACAACTTCTTTCTTATATAGAAGTTTTAGTAGACGGAGAGTTTATGATTGAGAAAAAGGATTTAGGTCTGCGGTTTAAAGGTTCTTCCAATCAGAGAAGCATTCTGGTACAAGAATCATTGGCAGCAGGAGAGATTGTTCTTTGGCAGCCGTAAGGCTTTGTGAATTATTTACAGTTTTTTGGAAAAAATAGGAAGAAAATCTCCATATTTCCAAAAAAACTATGAAAATTTACGAAATCCAAAAATATCCTTGAAATTTGTGGACAAGTCCGCTACAATAGTGCTTGGGTAAAACTGATTAATTACTGTTGGGAGCTTATGGAGCGAGAAACAGTAAATTATAAAATTTATTTTAGGAGGATTTTTAAAATGGCAGTAAAAGTTGCAATTAACGGTTTTGGTCGTATCGGACGTCTTGCTTTCAGACAGATGTTTGGTGCAGAAGGTTATGAAGTAGTAGCTATCAACGATTTAACAAGCCCAGAGATGCTTGCTCATCTGTTGAAGTATGATTCTTCTCAGGGTAAATATGAGTTAGCTGATAAGGTTACATTTGGTGAGGATTCTATCACTGTTGATGGTAAAGAGATTAAGATTTACGCAGAAGCAGATGCTTCTAAGTGCCCTTGGGGTGAGCTTGGTGTAGACGTAGTTCTTGAGTGTACAGGTTTCTATGTATCTAAGGCTAAATCTCAGGCTCATATCGATGCTGGTGCTCGTAAGGTTGTTATCTCTGCTCCTGCAGGAAACGATCTTCCTACTATCGTTTACAATACAAACCATGAGACATTAAAAGCTGATGATACAATCATTTCTGCAGCTTCTTGTACAACAAACTGTTTAGCTCCTATGGCTGACGCTCTTAACAAGTATGCAGAGGTTCAGTCTGGTATCATGTGTACAATTCATGCTTATACAGGTGACCAGATGACTCTTGATGGTCCTCAGAGAAAGGGTGACAAGAGAAGATCTCGTGCAGCAGCAGTTAATATCGTTCCTAACAGCACAGGTGCTGCAAAGGCTATCGGTCTTGTAATTCCTGAGTTAAATGGTAAGCTTATCGGTTCTGCACAGCGTGTTCCTACTCCTACAGGTTCTACTACTATCTTAACAGCAGTTGTTAAGGGTACAGATGTAACTGTTGAGGGTATCAACGCAGCTATGAAGGCAGCAGCTAACGAGTCTTTCGGTTACAACGAAGATGAAATCGTATCTTCTGATATCGTAGGTATGAGATATGGTTCTTTATTTGATGCAACTCAGACAATGGTTTGCAAGATTTCTGATGATTTATATGAAGTTCAGGTTGTATCTTGGTATGACAATGAGAACTCTTACACATCTCAGATGGTTAGAACAATCAAGTACTTCTCTGAGTTAGCATAATTCGAGAAATTGTTCTTTTAAAATGATCCATACGGGTCCGGTCTTTCGTAGGACCGGACCTGTTTTTTGTGGAGTAGGTAATTGCTCAGAATGCAGCGATAAGCCTACAAGAATTGCTTCGCAATTCTTGCAAGGCAACAAATTGTTGCCTTTGGTAAAATATAAGAAATGTTTTTTAATGTAGGAGGACAAGTTATGTTAAACAAAAAATCCGTTGATGATATCAACGTAAAAGGAAAAAGAGTATTAGTTCGTTGTGACTTTAATGTGCCATTAGATGCTGAATTAAATATTACAGATGAGAACCGTCTGGTAGCAGCTCTTCCAACGATTAAGAAGTTGATTGCAGATGGTGGAAAGGTTATCCTTTGCTCTCATTTAGGTAAGCCAAAGGGAGAGGCTAAGCCAGAGTTATCTTTAGCTCCAGTTGCTAAGAGATTAGCTGAGTTATTAGGACAGGAAGTTAAGTTTGCAGCAGATGCTACTGTAGTTGGTGACAACGCAAAGGCAGCTGTTGAAGCTATGAACGAAGGCGATGTAGTTCTTCTTGAGAATACCCGTTACAGAGCAGAAGAGACAAAGAATGGAGAGGCTTTCTCTAAGGAATTAGCTTCTTTAGCGGATGTATTCGTAAACGATGCATTCGGTACTGCTCATAGAGCACACTGCTCTAACGTTGGTGTTACAGAGTTCGTTGATGGCGATTGTGTAGTTGGTTACCTGATGCAGAAGGAAATTGACTTCCTTGGAAACGCAGTAAACAATCCAGAGAGACCATTCGTAGCTATCCTTGGTGGTGCTAAGGTTTCTTCTAAGATTTCTGTTATCAACAACCTGTTAGAGAAGGTTGATACTTTAATTATCGGTGGTGGTATGGCTTATACTTTCATGGCTGCTCATGGTGAGGAAGTTGGTAAGTCTCTTCTGGAAGAGGATTACAAAGAGTACGCACTTGAAATGGAGAAAAAGGCTGAGGAGAAGGGCGTTAAGCTTCTGATTCCTATCGATACAACTGTAGCAGATGATTTCTCTAACGATGCAAACTTCAAGGTAGTTGGCCGTGGCGAGATTCCAGCTGATATGGAAGGTCTTGATATCGGAACTAAGACAGCAGAGCTTTTCGCAGATGCTGTAGCTGGTGCTAAGACTGTAGTTTGGAACGGACCTATGGGATGTTTCGAAATGCCTAACTTCGCAAAGGGTACTGTTGCAGTAGCTGAAGCAATGGCTAAGTTAGAAGGTGCTACTACTATTATCGGTGGTGGTGATTCCGCAGCAGCTGTAAACCAGTTAGGATTTGGTGATAAGATGAGCCATATCTCTACAGGTGGTGGAGCTTCCCTTGAGTTCTTAGAAGGTAAGGAGCTTCCAGGTGTTGCAGCAGCAGATGACAAATAGAAAATAGATTAAAAGATATAGCTCCCGTATATGACGTGATTACTGCGTCAGCGAGCACTCGACGTACGTCTTAGTACGCCTTCGCACTCGCTTCCTTGTACTAACGCCATATACGGAAGCATGGCATGCGGGGATTTATATATGGGAATATTCATATTCTATATATTAATTGAAATCGTTGATGCCTGATGAGTCTGTGAATTGCAGGCTATAAAATGAAATAAATGATAATTAGTTATAGTTGTATGTTTTATACAGCAGAAAGAAGGATAAAATGGCTAGAAAGAAAATTATTGCCGGCAACTGGAAAATGAACAAGACTCCTAGCGAGGCAGTTGCTTTAGTTGAAGAATTAAAGGATTTAGTAAAGAATGATGATGTAGATGTAGTATACTGCGTACCTGCTATTGACATTGTACCTGTAGTAGAGGCTACTAAGGGAACTAATGTTGAGGTTGGTGCTGAGAACATGTACTTTGAAGAGAGCGGTGCTTTCACTGGTGAAATTTCTGCTGCTATGTTAGTAGATGCTGGTGTTAAGTATGTTATCATTGGACATTCTGAGCGTCGTGATTATTTCAAGGAGGATGACTGCCTTCTGAATAAGAAAGTTAAGAAAGCGTTCGAAGCTGGTTTAACTCCAATTCTTTGCTGTGGTGAGTCTTTGGAGCAGAGAGAAATGGGCGTAACTATGGATTGGATTCGTTACCAGATTAAGTCTGATTTAGCTGGTGTTACAGCAGATCAGGTTAAGAAGCTGGTTATTGCATATGAGCCAATCTGGGCTATCGGAACTGGTAAGACTGCTACTTCTGATCAGGCACAGGAAGTTTGTAAGGGTATCCGTGACTGCATTGCTGAAGTATATGATGCTGAGACAGCAGAAGCTGTTCGTATCCAGTACGGCGGATCTATGAATGCAAGCAACGCTGCAGAACTTCTTGCTAAGCCTGATATCGATGGTGGCTTAATTGGTGGAGCTTCTTTGAAGGCTGAGTTTGGCCAGGTAGTTAATGCTAATAAATAATCTATTGTGTTAAAAGAAAATATTGAATTTCAATAATGCAAACTGATTTCATGGAGAGGTAGTGACAAATGTCACTGCCTCTTTTTTCTATGTGATGACAAATGACATCTAACCAGCTTCAGAACTTTTTTCTATAATATCAATAAATCAAATGAAACACACATGGAGCCGTTCTAAAGGAGCTAATGTGAAAAGGAGGTCATTAAAATGGAAAGAAAAGAAAGAAATCAGATATCAACAATGTTATTAGCAGTAGGTGTGGTTTTCATTCTTATTGCAGGAAGTATTTTTGTTTCTACAGCATGGGAGTATCTTCCAGAAACTGGAAAAAAGGTTATTCTTCTTTTGGTGACAGCTGGTCTGTTGACAGGTTCTGCATTCTGTTGCCAAAGGGAGATGATGGAGAAACTGGAAAAAGCATTTTTCTATATGGGTACAGGATTTGCAGGATATACCATAATCGCTTTGTTGGGAGGTATTAATCATGGTCCATTTTCTTTAATCTGGTCATCGGATACAGTGCCATCTGTAGAATATGTAAAGATAGTAACAGCCAGTCTTGTGATGTTGGGACTGTTAGGAGTTCGGTGTTTGAAAAAAAGAGAAGGCGTTGCCTTTGGTATTACTTTAGTGTTAGTGGATAATTGCATCTGGTGGGGATGCATTGCAGGCGGTCTATTATTTAAGGATTTCGTAATGGCACAGGCTATTTTGCTGACTGTATATGCAGGAGTTGATTATCTGATTGGAAGAAATGAAGAAATTCAGATAGAATTTAGAAAATTGTATCAGATATTTTTAGCATTTTATATGGCGCATATTGCAATTGTTTTTTGGGGCTTAGTACTTAGACTTGTTATAGTAGAGTATGGATTAGGAGAAATGACATTTTATATGATGTTATTTGTGATTGCATCTACACTGGCATATGCTAAGAGAGGACAGACGGCACTTCGTGTTGTAAACAGTTTTCTTTCATTGGGGTTGGTTTATGCAGCTGTTGCTGATTTATTCCATAGTGATTTGTTGGATGCATGGTTTTGTTATTTGATGCCATCCATGGAAGAAACGATTATGGGAAGAGGCCTTTTGACTGATTGGGAAATGATTGCTCTGGCATTTGTACTTAGCTTTGGAATTGTAATATTACTTCGAAGAAGAGAACTTTGGACTGCTCAGGTAATTATTGGAGCCAGCTTATTATTAACACAGCCTTGGTGGGAAATTCCACAGCAGTTTTCCGCAGAGTGGGAGGCAGTAGTGATGGTTAGCGGGATTGTTCTTTTAGGCCGCATTTGGTATGATAAATGGGAAGTTATGAAGTGGATTCAGTTTGCAGTTGTTTGTCGTGCTTTAGCAGGACTTTTATGGAATAATCTGCTTCATGGAGAATTAGAAAATGTATTAATTTTGGGAGTAGCCAGTTTGGTAATCTTGCTGGTGGCAGCTATTCATAACCGAAAGGAATATGTTATTGCATCTTCTGTAACATTATTAATTTTAGTATTCCATTTGACTAGAAATTTCTGGCTTAGTTTAGAATGGTGGGTATACCTTTTTGTGGCAGGTGTAGCGTTGATTGTATTGGCAATCAGAAAGGAACGGTAGGATGACATTTTTACTGTGTATCATATATTTAATTGTAATGGGGGCAGGCATCGTCAGTATGGCGGTGCTTTGCCTGCGTGGAAAGAAAGCTGTATATAATAAATTGTATTTGGTTTGTCAGGGGTTGGCATTGATTTGGTGTGGAGCACAGATTTGCTGGATGCTGTCAGAAACAGAAGCGCAGATGCGCATTGCAAATCTTATTGCTAATACAGGGATTTGTTTTATTGGTGCATTTTGGTTTTACTTTGCTCTACTTTATACAAAAAGGAAGACTGGAAAGTTATTGTGGATGATTCCAGGAGGACTGGCAGTATTTCACTATCTGATTGTTCTGACCAATGGATGGCATCATTTATATTATAGAAGTTTTGGGAAAGACGCCATTGAGCATGGACTTTTCTTCTATACTAATGTTGCAGCTACCTATCTATGGGTGGTTAGCGGAGCGGTTATGATATACAAAGCTTTTTTGCCAAGAGGGAAGAAGGAAAGGGAGGTTCAGGATAAGGAAAGTAGGACTGCCAGAGTATTGATTATTATGGCAGTACTAATTCCGATGATTTTAAATCTTCTTCATCAGACGGGAGTGATTGTATTTCAGTATGATGTGACACCTCTGGGATTTGGTATCTCTATGCCATTGATATTATTGGCAACCATCCGTTATCGGTTTATGGAGGTGAATATTACAGCCTTTGATACGGTTTTAGCAGGCTTGTCGGATGGGGTAGGTGTTTTTGATAAGACGGGGAAATGTACATATTATAATAGTGCATTTACAAATATCCTACAAAAGAATAAAGCATATAAAAAACTGGCATGTCAGGAAGTATTGGAGTTAATACAGGGATGGCAGGAAGAAGAGGAAAGAGGGGTTTTTCAAAAGGAAGAACAGTACATTCAGGTTCAGATATATCAGTCTTCCGGAGAAAAAAGTCTGGAAGAGCAGATGAAACAGGTCTTTATAGAAGAATTACAAAGTGAAAGAGAGACTGTATTTGTCTTGAAAGATATCAGCAGGTATTATGAGGTGCTTCGCCAAACCAGAGAACTTGCCATTACTAATGAAAAGCTGGCACTGGAAAAGGAAAGAAACCGTATTGCAGGAGAGGTACATGACACAGCGGGGCATACTCTTACTATGATACAGTCCTATATGAAGCTGGCTTTGATTTCCAGCGAAAAAGAGGAGAAGGAAAAAGTAGAGGAATATCTTTCTGAGGCAAAGAAGCTATCGGGAGATGGCATCCGGGAACTGCGGCAATCTATTAACCAGTTAAAGAAAGAGGCGACCTATGAGTTGGTGACCCAGGGAATTATGCAGTTGACTGCCCAGGTGAAGGAAATCCCGGTGGAGGTAACGGTACAGGGAGAAGACTCTGAAAAATATTCCCATTTGACAGGGGTTCTTTATGCATCGGTAAGAGAAATTATTACCAATACATTGAAATATGCCCAGGCTTCCCGAATGGATATTATTTTACGTTTTCAGGAAAAAATGGTGGAAGTAGTGGTGGCAGACGATGGAATTGGTTGTGAAGAAATCATAGATAACAATGGTCTGGCGGGTATTAGACAGAGGGTGAAAGAAGCAGGAGGACAAGTGAGATTTATCTCCTCTCCAGACGAAGGCTTTCTGTCCAGAATACAGATTTCCATATAAATTCACATGGAGAAAGCCAAAAAGAGGAATGAAAATATACAGAGAGCGGAAAAGGAATGGTCAATACTATGGAAAAAATCAAAGTACTTATTGCAGATGATATTATGATTTTACGTCAGGGATTAAAGGCGGTATTAGAGCAGGATGAGCAGATTGAAGTGGTAGCTTTGGCAGAGAATGGAAAGGAAGCCTGGGAAAAGTGCCGAGTGTACGAACCAGACGTAGTTTTGATGGATATGCGGATGCCGGAGTATGATGGAGCCTATGGTATTCAGACCATTAAGGAGAAATTTTCGAATATCCGGGTTTTGGTTCTTACTACATTTGATGATGAAGAAACAATTACAAAGGCTTTGGAAAGTGGCGCTGATGGATATATTTTGAAGGAAATGGAAGATGGAAAAGTCATTGCTTCGGTGAAAAGTGTATATGCAGGCATGAGTATTTTTGGGGGAGAAGTATACCGAACCATGCGGGAGCAAATGAAAAAGTCGCAGGAAAATACTGGAAGTACAGGCAGTTTGGGAGTGGAAGAAAGTGTGGCTGGATTTACAGACAGAGAAAGAGATATATTGCGGCTGGTAGCCCAGGGATATGACAATAAAGAGATTGCCGCCAGTCTGTTTCTGGCAGAGGGGACGGTGCGAAATCAGATATCCCGTTTGTTGGATAAGTTATCATTAAAGGACCGAACCCAGTTGGCAGTATATGCAGTGAAAAGAGGACTGGATTAAAACTAAAATTGACAATATGTGGTAGAGAATTTATAATAATAGATAGTTGTGATATCCTCGGGGGAGTTGTGCGCTTTGAGGGAAATGTGACGAAAGAAGAAATACACAAAGCAGGAGGAATTCTGTGAATGTACTACCACGTAGAGTATGAGATTTGTTCGATTTTTTTTATGTTTCTTTTATTAGCGATTTCAGCTAGTAAGAGGCATATGGGTGATTTTCGTTCGAAAACTTTTAAACAGTATATGTTAGGTTCTTTGTTTAATTGCTGCATGGATGTGATCACCTGTTATACAATCCATTATCATAAAGAGATTCCATATGGAATAAATTATGCTGCAAATGCAGTTTATTTAGTGTCTCGATTTATTTTGCCAATTATGCTTGTACAGTATATACAAATCCGTGTAGAAGACAAAAAGAAGTCTTATAGCTTATTTTTGTGTATACCAGCCTTGATTGGTGTTTTTATGGTGTTTGCGAGTTACTGGACAAATTGGATTTTTTATTTTGATGAAAATGGTTATCATCAGGGAATGTTTCACTGGTATCTATTTATTAATACTGCAATATATTGTGTTGGAGCGGCTATTTATATATTGATAAAACGGAAAAATATGAAGAAACGGACAAGTGGTCTGCTTTTGGTTATTCTTGCAGTCACAGTGGTTCCAGCAGCTTTGCAGTTTGTTTTTCCTGCCTATATGCTTTCTGGTGTTGGACTTACCATGGCGGTATTTATTATGTTCTATACCAGTGAGAATATGGTGGAGTATGAAGACAGTATTACGGGAGCTTTAACCCGGGTTGCGTTTAATGTTCATATTAAGGAGTCATTACATAACCGGATATCAGAAAAGGTATTTGTATTAGGTTTAGATAATTTTACTATTATTAATGAAGTATATGGTATGGAGTTTGGAAACTCAGTAATGCAAATGCTTGTAGGAGCACTGCAGAAGGAGTATGGTGAGCAGAAGGTATTCCGTCTTGGAGGAGACCGGTTTGCAGTAGTACAGGGCGAATATGTAGAGACTGTCAAGGTGTTGGATCATCTTCGACGTATTTTAAAGAAAAAATGGAAGATTGGAAATGTTGAAATAGATTTAAGTGCCTGTATTTGTCTGGTGCATTCCGGACGGCATGGAGAAGAAGATGTAATCCGTGCCATTGATTATGCTATGGCAAGGGTGAAAGCCATTGGCAAAGGCGAATATTTGGAAGTAAATGATGATGTTGCCGAGGATATGGGGCGTAGGACTGCAATAGAACAGGCTATTAAGGATGCCATTGCATCTGAAAGATTTGAGGTACATTATCAGCCAATTTTTGATGTACAGAAAAGAAAGTTTCATTCTATGGAAGCTTTGGCAAGATTAAATGTTCCTGGTTATGGATATGTTTCACCAGAAGAGTTTATTTTGATTTCAGAGCAGAATGGAACCATTGTTAAAATTGGTATATTGGTGTTAGAAGAGGTATGCCGGTTTATTAAAGAATGTGATTTGAAGTCCAAAGGTATCGAATTTGTAGAAGTAAATCTTTCTGTTGTTCAGTGTATGCAGGATAAAATCTGTGAGGGAATCAAAGAGGTTTTAGAAAAGTATGATATCCCACCGGCCATGATTAATTTGGAGATTACAGAAAGTGCAGCTGCCTATTCAGAAGAACTTTTGGTTAGAAATATGGCAAGATTATCCTTAACTGATATTACCTTTTCATTAGATGATTATGGTTCAGGATATTCTAATATTAACTATCTTGTAGATTTACCATTTTCTATGGTGAAGATGGACAAGTATATCGTATGGGCATCTATGAAGAAGGTATCCTCACGCCGTGTGTTGGAAAATACCATAGCAATGTTTCGGGATATAAACCTGAAGGTAGTTGCAGAAGGTATTGAAGATGAAGAAATGATGCAGATGGTAATAGATATGGGAGCGAATTATTTACAGGGATACTATTTTTCAAGACCATTGCCGAAAGAAAAACTGGTGGATTGTTTAGAGGAGGGATATCTTGAGAAAATATTGGGAAAGGAAAAATAGTTCAATTGTAAGAAGAAAGCACAGTACCATTACGGGAGTATTAATGGGGAGTTTGCTTTTAGCAGGAAGTATTGGATTGGCTGGGTGTGGACAAACCAATCAAGATGAAGAGAAGTCGCAGAAATATATTGCTGTTATATGTAAAGGAACCCAGCATGAATTTTGGAAGAGTGTAGAGCAGGGAGCAAGAGATGCCGGAGAGGAACTTAATGTAAAGATTACCTTTGAAGCACCTGAAAATGAATCCCAGATTAAAGTTCAAATAGGATTAGTAGAAAAGGCAATAGAGAATAAGGCGGATGCCATTGTACTTGCTCCGCTGGATACGGTACAGTTGAATGATGTTATTGAGGAAGCTAAGCTTGAGGGGATTCCGGTGCTTACTCTGGATTCGGATGTGGAAAGTGAAGTCAGGGTAGCTAATATTGGAACAGATAACGGAGCAGCTGGAGCAATTGCTGCAAGAAAGGCAGCGGAACTTATAGGTGAACAGGGAGAAATTGCAATTATTTCTCATGTGAAAGGGGCGCAGACTGCTCTTGCCAGAAATATAGGTTTTACTGAAGAAATAGAAGAGATTAATAAAGATTCAATGAAAATAGTTGGTATAGAATATAGTGGGGGAGACCCTGAAGTGGCTGAACAGCAGGCAAGAGATTTTATTGCTAAATATCCTGATTTGAAGTGTATTTATGCGGCAAATGAGGGGTGTGCTGTAGGAGCAGCGGCTGCTGTGAAAGCTTTGAAAAAGCAAAAAGATATTATCGTTATAGGGTTCGATTCTTCAGAGCAGGAGATTGAATATCTGGAAGAAGGCATCATTGATGGAATGATGGTACAAAATCCATATAACATGGGATATCTAGGTGTACGGAATATTAACAAGGTATTGAATGGAGAATCTATTGAGGAAAAGATTAATACAGGTGCCACTTATGTAGACAGAAGTAATTTGCATGATGAAGATACACAATGGCTTCTTTATCCGATGGGGAAGGAAGAGTAATTCTAACGCGAAAACGGAGGCAGACGTGATGAAGAGAAGATTCGAGATAGGTATACGCAAAAAATTACTCATTAGTTTTTTTACGATTGTAGCATTCATTTTAGCTGTAGGTTTTTTTGGAATCTATAGTGTACAAAAAGTATATTATAATGGAGATGAAATTTACGAACACAATTTGAAAGCGATAGAATATTTAAAGTCTATTCATCAAAATGCAAAAGAAATAGACCAGAATGTAATTGGTATGATGAGTGATTTGGATAAGCAATATCATACCGATTATAAAGAAAAGATAGAGCTGCTGCAGACGGAGAATCAGGAACTGCTTCAACAGTATTCAAAGCTGGAAATATCAGAATTAGAAAAAAGAAGGTACAATCAGTGTTGTTTGAGTATACTAAGCTTTGATAAACAGATAAACAGTATTGTAGAATCTTTAGACAAGCAGGAAAAGGAAACTGCACTGACCCAGTACGAACAGGAATTAATGCCGATTAAAGCATGTACCTATGAGTTGATTGAAGCGGTTGTGGAATTATCCACAGAAAATGCAAGAATAAAAAACGAAGAAAACCGTCAGGTTTATAAAGGACTTATTACGGGAAGTGTGGTTACAATGGTCTTAGCAGTAATTATTGCTGTGATAATTACGCTTTCTGTAAGTTCAAATTTCACAGGAAAATTAGAGCGTATTCAGAGAATTGCCAACAGCTTTTCAGAATATGATATGTCTATTGTTATTGAAGATATGGGAAATGACGAATTCGGCGAAACCATGGCTGTATTAAGCGAATCCCAGTTTATGCTTCGTGACTTGTTGGAAAAAATTATTATGGAATCAGCTACTATTGATGATGTAGGTGATGAAGTAGCTCAGGCGGTACGCAAGTCTAACCTTAAGATAGAAGCTGTCAACGTAGATGTTTACAAGGCGGAAGATATGGCAGATGAAGTAGAATTTCTGGTTAAGGATGCCTTGGAAAATAAAAATCTGGATAGTGATATTAAGGCTTTATTGCAGGAGGTGTTACGCCGATGCGTAACAAGTAAAGAGAATCTTCAGGAAGTACAGTTTGAGTTGTCTGGTATTGCTACTTATCTGGAACAGATAGGAATCACAGCAGACTATCAGAATAAGTTAGCCAGCCAGCATATGGAGCAGGTTAAGAAATTCAAGGTTTGACTTCGTTCTTCAAATCATGTATACTCATGAATTGATTGTGAGTTTTTAGAAACACTTAGATATAAAAGTAAAGGCAGGAAAGGACAAGATTATGAGTAAGAAACCGGTTGTTTTAATGGTACTGGATGGATATGGATTGAATGAAAAGACAGAGGGAAATGCAATTGCCCAGGCAGCAACTCCTATTATGGATAAGCTGATGGCAGAGTGTCCTTTTGTAAAAGGAAATGCAAGTGGTCTCAGTGTTGGTCTTCCAGACGGACAGATGGGTAACTCTGAGGTTGGACATATGAATATCGGTGCTGGCCGTATTATTTATCAGGAGCTGACACGTATTACCAAGTCAATTGAAGATGGTGATTTCTTCGAGAATGAAGCACTGTTAGCTGCCATTGAAAATGTAAAGAAGAATAATTCAGACCTTCATTTATATGGTCTTTTATCTGATGGTGGTGTACACAGCCACAATACCCATTTATATGGTCTTTTGGAAATGGCTAAGAAGAATGATGTAAAGAATGTATATGTACATTGTTTCTTAGATGGTCGTGATACTGCACCTACATCCGGTAAAGGTTTCGTAGAAGATTTACAGAAGAAGATTGATGGAATCGGTGTTGGACAGATTGCCAGCGTACATGGCCGTTACTATGCTATGGATCGTGACAATCGTTGGGATCGTGTAGAAAAGGCATACAATGCTTTGGTTTGTGGCGAAGGCAATAAAGCCACAGATGCAGTTCAGGCAATTGCAGATTCTTATGCAGAAGAAGTAAACGATGAGTTCGTAGTGCCTACTGTTATCGAGAAAGATGGAAAGGCAGTAGCTACTATTAAGGAAAATGACTCTGTAATTTTCTTTAACTTCCGTCCTGACCGTGCCCGTGAAATCACCCGGACTTTCTGTGATGAGAGTTTTGACAGTTTTGAGCGTAAGAACGGTTTCATGAAGCTGACCTATGTTTGCTTCACTGATTATGATGAAACCATGGGCAATAAATTAGTAGCATTTAAGAAGGAAAGTATCTCTAATACATTTGGCGAGTATCTTGCTGCTAATGGCAAGACACAGCTTCGTCTTGCTGAAACAGAGAAGTACGCACATGTTACATTCTTCTTTAATGGTGGTGTAGAAGAGCCAAATAAGGACGAGGATCGTTCTCTAGTTAAATCTCCATCTGTAGCAACCTATGATTTGCAGCCAGAAATGAGCGCACCAGAGGTTGGTGAGAGATTGACAGCAGCAATTACTTCTGACCAGTATGATGTAATTGTAATTAACTTTGCTAATCCGGATATGGTAGGTCATACCGGTGTGATTCCAGCTGCAATTCAGGCGGTAGAGCGTATTGACCAGTGTGTTGGAGCCGCTGTAGAAGCAGTGAAGAAGGTGGATGGTGTTCTGTTTATCTGTGCGGACCACGGAAATGCAGAGCAGATGATTGACTATGAGACAGGTGATCCATTTACCGCTCATACTACCAATCCAGTTCCGTTTATTTTAGTAAACTATGACGATGCATATACTCTTCGTGAGGGTGGCTGTCTTGCAGATATTGCACCAACACTGATTGAGATTATGGGAATGGAACAACCAGCAGAAATGACAGGAAAATCCTTGCTTGTAGAGAAATAATACTTGAAAAGCCCAAAGGCTTGTGTTATTATATAAAAGTTCTGTGTATTAGAAGAATGGAGGATTTGTAAAATGATTAGTGTAATTCATGGTATTTTATTAATTGTTTATATTATTGTATGTATCGCGTTGACTGTAATCGTATTGATGCAGGAAGGTAAGCAGAATGGATTAGGTGCTATCGGTGGTGGTTCTTCCGAATCATACTGGGGCAGAAACAAGGGACGTTCTATGGAAGGTGGACTTGCTCTTGCAACAAAGATTCTTGCTGTTGTATTTATTGTTCTTTCTTTAGTATTGAATATGAATATTTTTGCATAATTACTATTAAGAAAAAAGAGGCAACGCGTAGGCGTTGCCTTTTGTAGTTATATAAAAGATATGTTCTGCAAAAGAATTACATAAAACAAATTTGAAAATGAAATTCTTGGGTTAGTGTACAAAGAAATCGAAAAGGGGTATACTATAAATAATAAGCGTAAAAAAATAGGTAGTATCGAAAGAAGGGATTGTTATGTTAAAAGAAGAATTAGAACAGAAGAAGGAATTAGTTTATGGTTTTGTTTCTTCGAAAGAGTATAGACCAATGTCTGTGAAAGAAATGGCAGTAGTATTACAGGTACCATCCAGGGAAAAGAAAGATTTACGAGAAGTTTTAGAGAGTCTGTCTATGGATGGAAAGCTGACCATTGACTTGAAGGGGAAGGTTAAGCTATTGCCATCGGATGTGAAGGTCGGAAAGTTTATGGCTACCCAGCGTGGCTTTGGTTTCGTCCGGGTAGAAGGAGAAGAGGACGATATTTTCATTCCAGAAGGTTATATTAAAAATGCTTTGGATGGAGATACTGTTCAGGTATTAATTAAGAAAGAAGCAGGAGAAGGCAGACGCAGAGAAGGACAGATTTTAAATATTTTAGAACATGGAAACCGAATTGTAGTAGGTACTTATACTAAGAGTCGTAATTTTGGTTTTGTGGTAGCAGATAATCAGAAATTTGCTAAGGATATTTATGTTGCCAAGCCAGATAGTAAAGGTGCAGTCACAGGGCATAAAGTGGTTGTGGAAATTATAGAATTTGGTGATGAGCAGAGAAAGCCGGAAGGAAGAGTGTTAGAGATTCTAGGTCATGTCAATGATCCGGGAGTAGATATTCTCTCTGTCATTAAAGCATATGGACTTCCGGAGGAATATCCCGATGAAGTGATGGCACAGGTGGAGCAGATTCCGGACGAAGTGGATTCTTCTGAAATTGCAGGACGGGCTGATTATCGAAAATTTCAGACGGTTACTATTGATGGCGAGGATGCAAAGGATTTGGATGATGCCATTACCTTAACAAAAGAAGGGGATATGTATCATCTTGGGGTGCATATTGCAGATGTGAGTCAGTATGTCACAGAGGGGTCTCCATTGGATAAGGAAGCATTGAAACGAGGTACTAGTGTATATCTGGTAGACCGGGTGATTCCTATGATTCCACACAAGCTTTCGAATGGTATCTGTTCGTTGAATCAAGGCGTGGACCGTTTGGCAATGTCCTGTATGATGGATATCAATGCCAAAGGTGAGATTGTACATCATAAGATTTGCGAAAGTGTCATTAATGTTAACCGCCGTATGTCTTACAATGCAGTTCATGGTATTGTAGAGAAGAAGGATGAAAGCCTAAGAGAAGAATATAAAGAGCTGATTCCTATGTTTGAGTTGATGTATGAGCTGGCAGATATTCTTCGAACCAGAAGAGAAAAGAAGGGTTCCATTGATTTTGATTTTCCGGAAGCAAAGATTATTCTGGATGAAAAGGGAACACCAATAGATGTAAAAGAGTACGAGCGTACTATGGCTAATCGTATCATCGAGGAATTTATGCTGGCGGTAAACCAGACTGTGGCAGAGGATTATTTCTGGCAGGAACTTCCATTTGTATATCGTACCCATGAAAGTCCTGACATGGAAAAAATCGAAAATTTAAGTCTTTTTATTGAGAACTTTGGATATACTATTAAAATCAAGGAAGATGAAATTCATCCGAAGGAAATCCAGAAACTTATGAAAAATGTATCTGGAAAACCAGAGGAAGGACTGATTAGCCGTCTGGCCCTTCGTTCTATGAAGCAGGCAAGATATACTACAGAATGTGCAGGTCACTTTGGTCTGGCGATGAAGTACTATAGTCATTTTACTTCTCCAATCCGCCGTTATCCAGATTTGCAGATTCATCGAATTATTAAAGAAAATCTTCATGGAAAGATGGGGGAAAAGCGAATCACCCATTACAAGAAGATTTTGCCAGAGGTTACCGAGCAGACTAGTGCTTTGGAACGTCGGGCAGAAGAATCCGAACGTGAAGTAGATAAGATGAAGAAGGCGGAATATATGGAGCAGTTTATCGGGGAAAGCTTCGAAGGAGTGATTTCCGGACTGACTACATGGGGCATGTATGTAGAACTGCCAAACACCATTGAGGGAATGATTCGTGTGGCTGATCTGCCAGGGGATTATTTCTATTATGATGATGACCTTCACCGTATGATTGGTGAACGTACCGGCAAGGTATATAAATTGGGTGAAGTGATTAAGATTATTGTTGCTTCTGTAGATAAATTAACCCGCACCGTGGATTTTGTTCTTTATCAGGAGGATGAAGACGGAAATGTCATTCTTCCAAAGCTGGAGAAAGAAAGTGATGGAAGAAGAAAACGTGTCAGTGCAGTAGAGAAAAAGGCAATGGCAGGCAAAGGTGCTGGCCGGGGAAGCACAGAAAGTAGAGCTACAGGTAGCAGAAGTCGTGTCAGAGGCGAGAAGGGTGTTGACCGTGCAGGAAAAAAGGCAGACAAGGCTGCCAGAAAAGAACTAAAAAGAAAAAGAGCAGAAAAGAAGGCAAAGAAGCGGGCGGCAAAACGTCGTTCTAAGGCATAAGATGGAAGAGCAGAATTTTTACTGTTAAGAAGATTCTGCTCTTCTAAGGAAGGAAAAAGAAAAGGACGGAAATACTATGTCAAAAGATAATAAAAAAATCATCGCAAATAATAAAAAGGCATTTTTCGATTATTTCATTGAAGACAAATATGAGGCAGGGATTGAACTGGTAGGAACGGAGGTGAAATCCTTGCGAATGGGAAAGTGCAGTATCAAAGAAGCATTTGTTCGGATTCAAAAAGGGGAAGTATATGTATATGGAATGCATATTAGTCCATATGAAAAGGGAAATATCTTTAATAAAGACCCTCTTCGTCCAAGAAAGTTATTGCTTCACCGTCACGAAATCCGAAAGATTGAGGGACAAATGGCGCAGAAGGGGTATACTCTGGTGCCTTTAAACGTATACTTAAAAGGAAGCCTTATGAAGATTGAGATAGGTCTTGCAAAAGGTAAAAAGCTCTATGATAAACGTCAGGATATTGCCAAGAAGGATCAGAGAAGAGAAGCAGAAAAACAGTTTAAGGTGAAGAATTTGTATTAGATAATATATTCTTTTGAAAAGATTTCCAGTTTAAAATCAGGGAAAAATTTTGACAAAACAAAATGGCTATGCTATAGTAATCCATGCAAATGTACAGTGTCTCAGTTCATGGCATTGTGCAACAAAACATTTTCAGCCGTTTACTTGTACAATATTCATTGGTAATGGCTTGGGTCATTTACCAAAAACATTTGGGGTTGTACAGGTTTCGACGGGCTCACTGAAGGTGGAGAAGCTATCCGTGGTCGGACACCACGTTAAAAGTTCGAACTAAATATAAACGCTGAAGATAATTTAGCACTGGCTGCCTAGTTGCAGCCCATCGGCCCTCATTCCCCGTGATGAGGATCACCGGTGTCGACCCAGCGGGACACTCTGTTGCCTAAGCTTTGCGGCAGCAGAAAATTTATGAAGCTACTGAAGGTCAAAGCCTGTTAGTGGGCGTTGGCTGGAGGGAATGTTAAAACACTGACTATGATAGTAGAAGTACATTGGATCTGGGTTCGGACAGGGGTTCGATTCCCCTCAGCTCCACTCAAAGGAAATGCTTGAAACATTAGGTTTTGGGCATTTTTTTGTTTGAATTAATATGTTTTTCATGGATGTATTATAGATTTACTGTTATAATACTTGTTTGAAGGGAGTTAATAAATTTTATTCGTATAGAAAAAGGATATGTCTTGATGTCGTGCGAGAAAGGAAAAACTTATGGATAATATACTTGATAAATTTGGATTATATGATTTTTTTGGACTTTTATTACCAGGGATGTTTTTTATTATTATGTTGGATTTAATAGGCATATCAAATATTATGAAGGTGCAGTATCCAGAATCAGAAGCAATCAAAATAGTAGCGTTTGTTTTATTTAGTTACATAATTGGAACATTTATGCAAGAAGTAGGTTCATTGATTGATGATAAGTTTATACATGTAAGGACAAGTGCAAGAAGAAGATATTTGCAAAAGAAATTTAATAAGAGTAGTTTGTGGCGACGTTTTACGAATACAAGCGGATTGGGCGAGAAAGAAGCAGAGAAAATTAAATTAATAATTAAAGAAAAAATGGAGGTAGACATTGATCCTTTGTTGAAAGATAGGGATAAAATAAAGGAATCTGAAAAAGTATGTGAAGATTTTTTTTTCAAGTGTAAAGCAAATATAGAGAATCAAGGAAAAATGGGTAAAGCTGATAAATACGATGCAATTTTTGCAATGAGTCGTGATTTGATTGTATGTAATATTGCCATTGCGTTATGCATAGGATTGTTTTTTGATGAATGTTTTACATTGTTACATGGAGTTATTTTAGGATATACCTTGTTATCGTCCTTAATATTATTTAGACGTGCAAAAAGATATGCTGAAATGAGAGTTAGAACAATTTTTCGACAGTATATGGACATAAATTACAATCTTAAAGGAAGCAAGGGTATGTAAGCAGGAAGTTATTCTTCCTGCTTTTTCTGTGAAATAGGGTATCCATTTCCCTGACTATCTGTAGAGACTTCGTTCAGATGTTCTACCTTTGTTTTATGCTCTTTCTTTAGAGTAGTACTGCCTTCCCAGACACCCTCCGGGGTGGTAGGAATTGGTTTCTCTTTTTCTGCCATTTTCATGATTCTATAACCTCCGAAATCGTACTATGGCTATTATTCGCCACAGTCTCCACCAGGACCGTCCTTTCTTGGCCGGAAAGATTCTGGCAGCGGTTCTACATTTTCATAGTCTGTTTTGTTAGAGGTTTTGTCTTTTGGTAAATCTACTTCAGGAATGTTATCATCATCAAAAGCATTTCTGAGTTGATTGGTTTTAATATTTTTATCCATATAGCACCATCCTTTCAGTGATAGGATGTGTAGATGTAATGATAATTATACAAAAGAGAGTATTTAACAGAAAATTATATTCAAAACTTCCGACAGTTGATATTTGAGGAAGTCAGCCCCATTTTCAATGTGCGAAGTTTGAGTTGAAAAATGAAAAAACTGTGAAATTCTGCATTTGGCTGGGAATGCCATTGAAAAGAAAAATTGGATTTAGTATAATCAAGAGGCAAAATTTTAATACAATATGAAAGAGGAAAGGCAAGGTTATTACTATGAGAAAGCTTAGAAAAGTATTAGCTGCAGTGGTTTTGACTGCTTTATGTGTGACAGGATGTGGAAGCTCTGCGACAGAAACTTCGAAGGCTGTCAATGAGGATACTTCTTCTGCTGTGGAAGAAAGCTCTCAGGAAGAAGAGAAGGCTCAGGCTGGAGTAGCAGAAGAGTCGGAAATGGAAACTCTTACCGGTAAGCATCATGTGGAGATTAAAGTAAAGGATTATGGAACTATCTCTGTGGAATTGGATGCAGATGTGGCACCAATCACTGTAACCAATTTTGTGAATCTGGCAAAGGAAGGCTTTTATGATGGATTGACATTTCATCGTATTATTTCTGGATTTATGATTCAGGGCGGAGATCCTTTAGGTAATGGTACAGGTGGTTCTGACCAGACGATTCAAGGTGAGTTTGCTGCCAATGGTGTGGAGAATGGACTTTCCCATACTCGTGGAACGATTTCTATGGCAAGAGCCCAGGATTATAATAGTGCAAGCTCCCAGTTCTTTATTATGCACGAGGACAACGCTGGTCTGGATGGTCAGTATGCTGCTTTTGGTACTGTAACAGAAGGTATTGAAATCGTTGATAAGATTTGTGAAGATACTCAGGTGGAAGACAATAACGGAACTGTACTGGCAGAGAATCAGCCAAAGATTACTTCGATTAAAGTGGTTGACTAATTTGAGAAAAGGAGACCGTGGAATAGCTGAAGAAGTAGGGAATGCATGGGATTTAGTGTCAAGAGATTAGTGAAACAGAGTGGCTTGAAAAAATCGTAAAAGTATTAGCAGAATAAAGAATGGCAAAGAGAAAGAGGCTAGCTTCCATATGGAAGTCAGCCTCTTTCTCTTTGCTCATATCCAACCTGCTGTTCGCTTTGCCGGATCAACTTAAGTTCTTTTTCTTCATCATATTCAAATATACTCATTCGAATGGCCTCGCTTTTATTTTTTAGAAGAAAATCTCGTAAGATATTTTCTTTAATGCATTCATTTACTGCACGGTTGACAGCAGTAAGGTGACGATTTCTAATTGGTCATGGTCTGTGTATGCAGTGCCGTTTAAGGCATTGTACAAACTCAGCAGATTTTCCTTGTCGTTAAATAGCATACGAAAAACTGTGTCCTTGTATTTACAGTTCGGTAAAATCTCCTCCGGGTCACCGGCGGTTGCAAAAACAGATGTGTTCTCTTTTGTCATATAGACTCCTTCTTATTCTGAAAAATGGTGCAGGAGTCCCTCAGAACTCCTGCTTCTTAAATGGGTAAAAAGCATGAATTTGTGAGATGTAAAAAGATGGCACATATGCCGAAAAGCTGGCGCAGGAATAGTTAAGAGGATACCTGACATGCCAGATAGAACTACAAGAAAATATGCTTTTGTTAGAATGAGTCTAACAAAAGCATAGGTAAGTGTCAATTTACAGAATAGCCAAAAATCAATTGAAAGCGAAAGTGAAAATTTGGGCAGATATGATAATACAAAATGCTAAATATATGTATTTCCTACAAAGGAAATGTTTAAAGTATTCCAAGAATCCAATGTCCGCTAGCCAGAACTGCTAAATATACTAGATTCCAAATAGTGAATTGTGCCAAATATTTTTTTCTATCACAGCCTTCTGTATTTGCATAATACTTAAAGGAAATCAGACTTGCCATAGAAGCAATCAGAGTACCTAGTCCGCCGAGATTCGTGCCGATGATCAAAGCAGAATAATCCTTGGTAAATCCAGAGAGTAAAACAGCGGCAGGCACGTTGCTGATAACCTGGCTGGAAAGAATGGATACAAGAACTTCCTGACCGTTGACGATTCTTTCCAAGAAAAGGTTGATGGCAGAAATGTTCTTTAAATTTCCGACGAAAATAAAGAAGGAGATAAATGTTAATAAAAGGATATAATCTGCTTCCTTAAAAATTGTTCTCTGTACCAAAAGAAGGACAACAATGACACAGGCTAAAGTAATCCGATAATCCAGCAGACGAAATACGGTCAGCAGACAAAGGATTAAAAGAACGCTATGAGTAATAACCAAAAGTCTAATATTTTTTGCTTCATAGGCTGAAGCTGTTGTGGTGGAAGCTTTTGCATCAAAATTTACAGGTGTTTTTGGAAAGTAGAAACATCCCAGAATCACCAGTGCAAGAGAAAATGTCAGATATGGGAAAATCACTGTCATAAAATTCATGACCGACATTTCGGACACAGTATAAAGAAAAAGATTCTGGGGATTTCCAATAGGGGTTCCCATACTTCCCAGATTGGCGGAAATGGTCTGCAAGGTGATTACGGGAATAAGTAAGTTCTTTCGTTCTAACTTTGTTAAAACCATAATGGCAAAGGGAACCAGCGTAATCAAAGCTACATCATTGGTAATCCACATGCTAAGGAAAAAGCAGGAAAGCACCAGTACCAGTACCAGCTGCCGGACGGTATGTACATATTGCATTAGAAATGGCAGAAGTCGGTCAAAGAGTCCCACAGACTGGAAACCAGCCACCACCAGCATCAGGCAGAATAAGATAGCAAGTACCCGAAAATCGATATAGGACACATATTCTGCGGAAGGAAATACGAAAAAGCAGGAAACAAGTGCTGCCAACGTGGCAACACAAAATACGGTCTCCTTTTGGAAAAATGATATTATTTTTGATAAAAATGTGTTGCTGGTTTTTTTGTTTTTTATTTCTTTCTTTTTCATAGTGAACATCCTTTTCATAGTATTAGCTTGCGTTATAATAGGCCGAATTGATATCAGCATGGGATAGTTTATCACAAATCCTGTCATTCGCACAGAAAAATTAATAATTTATAAATTTATGTCCAATTTGTGGAAAAAGAGTGAGGAATAAATTATTATAAATATACTAGGAAAATATCAAAAGAATGCAATGATTCTGTAGTATAAAATCATGGAATTGAAAGAGAATCTGAAGTATAAAATAAAGGGAACAAGAGAGGGATGCTATGAATGAACAAATATTAAAAGAGTGGAAACGCATGAATAAAAAAGAAGGCGCATTTATACATAAAAATATTGTACAAAGAGAATCGAACTGGCAGAAAAAGATTGAAAGGTATGTACCAGAGCAGTTAAATGGAACCTTGGACAAAGCCTTTTTTAAGGCGTTTGAGTTGATTTTTGAGAAAGGAACAGGGGTATTAGAAAAGACCTACAATAAGGAGAAGAAAGAGCAGGGGTATAAGGTAAATGAATATGCGGTACAGATAAATGATAACCGAAGAACTCTTCGTGCCTTTGGAAAAAAGGCAAAAGGAAGCAAGTATGTGAATCATGCTATTTCCACCGTGGAAGGAATCGGAATGGGGGCTTTGGGGTTAGGATTGCCGGATATTCCGCTATTTTTGGCAGTTCTGTTAAAGAGTATCTATGAGATTTCTCTTCACTATGGATTTTCCTATGACACAGAGGAAGAGCAGATTTTTATTTTGAAAGTGATTGAAACTTCCCTGCTTCATGGGAAGGAATTAATTGATGCAAATAAAGAAATCAATGAATGGATGGAAATGCCTGGGACATTAGGAGAACGGACAGAATTAATCAAAAAAGTTTCCAAACTTCTGGCAGATGAAATGTTGTATCTGAAATTCGTACAGGGGATTCCTATTGTTGGTCTGGTAGGTGGTGTGTCAGATGTGTATTATCAGAAAAAGATTACCGATTATGCGGAAATGAAATATAACCGGCGATTTTTATTAAAACGAATATAAAAATGTGGATTAAAAATAAAAAGGGAGTGTCCCTCTATAATAAGATTTCAAGATAGAAATCACTTATTTTGCGACACTCCCTATTTTATTTGAGGAGTTTAACTTTACTTGCAGCAATTTGCAAACTTTGTTTTTGCTTCGTTAATTTTATTGTCTGCTGCAGCCGGAGTTGGATAATATCCCTTGGAAGACATCATATGAAAAATATCATCCTGAATGTCATGCTCCTCTGCAAGAATATGAAGTGCACAGTTTCTTACCTTTTCATGTGAGCATTCATTGGAAAATGTGTTGTAAAGATTAGTGGATGCCTTGGCAGTTGCCAATGCATCACCTAGAACTTCTTTTTCTGTAAATGTTTCAGCCATATTTAACCTCTTTTCTGCCATATCAATGAAAAACATTGAATTTTGAGTGGCGAATAAATTAATTGTTACATTTTTCTATTCACTATCCTAATAATGAATAAAGTTCGTTGAAGTGACTCTGGTGGCGGGCAGCAACCTGCTCCAGCTTCTGCTTCACTTCTGCATCCTTTGCCTGCATTGCCAGCATTTGATACTTTTTCACCAGCAAATCTTCTTCGGTAAGCGAGTCATTGAGGAAGGAAAGTTCCTTTTCGGATAATTGATTCATGGATAAGCTCCTTTCTTTGCCTTATCGGCATTGTATTTTTGTCTGTATTAGTATGAACCTGGAAAAAAAGAAATATACATAAAATCAAGAAAAAAAGGAAACATTAGGAAACATTAGGAATAAAGTAGTAGTTGCGGTAAGTCTAAATATATCGTATAATAAGACAGTTGTTTTCTTGAAGAAAATATGAACAAAGGAGGAAGAAAAGTGGACAACAAGCAAGAATTTAAGCCGTATATTCCTGCGGATAAAGTGGTTCCTGAATTTACAGTAGTTTCTGTATTGATTGGTATCCTTTTGGCAGTGCTTTTCGGTGGCGCAAATGCGTATTTGGGGTTACGTGTAGGTATGACAGTTTCTGCATCGATTCCGGCAGCGGTTATTTCCATGGGAATTATTCGTGTGATACTGAAGAGAGATTCTATTCTGGAGAATAATATGGTGCAGACCATTGGCTCCGCAGGTGAGTCAGTTGCAGCAGGAGCAATTTTTACTTTGCCTGCTCTGTTTATGTGGGCAGAAGAAGGGATTGGTTCTATGCCAAATATCATCGAAATTGCGTTGATTGCTATTTGTGGTGGTGTACTTGGTATTTTATTTATGATTCCTCTTCGTACTGCATTGATTGTAGAGGAGCATGGTGTTCTTCCATATCCGGAAGGACAGGCATGTGCTGAGGTTCTGATTGCAGGTGAAGAAGGTGGTGCCAAAGCTGGTACTGTATTTGCAGGTCTTGGAATCGCAGCAGTATATAAGTTTATTGCAGATGGATTAAAGGCATTCCCTAGCGAGGTGGATTTCCCGATTAAGGCATACAAGGGTTCCGGTATTGGTATGGATGTACTTCCGGCTCTGGCAGGTGTTGGTTTCATCTGTGGAGCAAAGATTTCTTCTTATCTGTTTGCAGGTGGTACTTTAGCATGGTTTGTCATTATGCCACTCATTTATCTGTTTGGGCAGAATATTACCATTTATCCGGCAGATGTAACAGTAGCAGAGCTTTATGCAAAGGGCGGTCCTTTTGCACTTTGGAGCAATTACGTTAAATACATTGGTGCCGGTGCAGTAGCTGCCGGTGGTATTATGAGTCTGATTAAATCCTTCCCATTAATTGTTAAAACATTTATGAAAGCAATTAAGGGATTTGGTGCAAAGTCAGCGGATACCAGTCGTACCAGCCAGGATATTCCAATGAAATTTGTGTTGGGCGGTGTTCTTCTTATCGCACTGCTTATCTGGTTGCTGCCAGTGATTCCGGTAAATATTTTTGGCGCATTGATTATTGTAATCTTTGGTTTCTTCTTTGCTACGGTATCATCCCGCATGGTAGGTATTGTAGGAAGTAGTAATAACCCTGTATCAGGTATGGCCATTGCTACACTTTTGATTGCATCCCTGATTCTGAAGGCAACAGGAAATGATGGTGCCAGCGGAATGGTTTCTGCAATTGCTATTGGTACAGTTATCTGTATTATTGCAGCGATTTCTGGTGATACTTCACAGGATTTAAAGACCGGTTACATTGTAGGTTCTACACCTATGAAACAGCAGATTGGTGAGTTGATTGGTGTATTTGCTTCTTCGATTGCTATTGGAGGTATTCTGTACCTTCTGAACAATGCATGGAGTTATGGTTCTACGGAACTTCCTGCACCTCAGGCAAGTTTGATGAAGATGGTAGTAGAAGGTGTTATGGGCGGTAACCTGCCTTGGACATTAGTGTTAGTCGGTGTATTCATTGCGATTGTAGTAGAAGTTCTTGGCATTCCAGTACTTCCGTTTGCTATCGGTTTGTATCTGCCAATCCATTTATCCACACCAATGATGGCAGGTGGTTTATTGCGTATGTGGCTTGAGAAGCGCAAGAATGCAGATGAGAAGAAGAAAAAAGACGATGTGGACAATGGTGTTCTTTACAGTGCCGGCTTAATTGCAGGTGAAGGTCTTGTGGGAATTCTTCTGGCGGTATTTGCAGTAATCCCTGTAGGAAAGGGTTCCTTTGGTGATATAATTGCCGGAGTTCTTCCTGCAAGCTTTAGTGATAATACAGTACTTATCAGCAACATTGTTGGTCTTGTAGCTTTTGCTTTGTTATTATTAACTATGTTGAAATTTACTGCATGGCGTAAAGAAAAGAAAGCCTAAGAAATCATAATTCTGTGCTTGTCATAGAAGAGTACTATTGATAAAATAGCTGTGTATGCTAAGTGACAAAAGTTCCTTGGCAGCACAGCTTTTTTAGTATTTGAGTATCGAATGATAGAAAAACTTTGACACCTGAATCATAAAAAGCAGATTATAGAAAGGGATAGATTTTGTATGGCGAAGAAGCAGAAACAAAATGATAATTATATGGATTACATTCCGGTAAGAAATCCGGAATTTGGATGGAAGGTAAAGGATAATGGAAGAGTAGAGGTGACAGTGCAGAATAAAGGTTTTTTCAACCGGATTGCCCAGATTTTTTTCAAAAGACCCAAGGTAAGCCATATTGAATTAGATGAAAATGGAAGCTTTGTATGGCAGCAGATTGATGGGGAAGCTACCGTATATGAGATTTCATTGAAGATGAAAGAGAAGTTTGGGAAGAAGGCAGAACCAGTAGAAGCAAGGCTGGTGCAGTTTATGAAGGCGCTACAGGTGAATCATTATATTAGTTATAAAGAATAGGAGAAGTATTATGCCAAAACCATTAGTAATGGCCATTGGGATTTTATTATTTGCCATGGCAACTGCATTTCTTTATGGATGGGGGATTATAAAGCAGCATAATCAGACCAGGGATTTGTCAAAACTGCTGCTTAGCAAAGGGGTAGACCGGGTACAGAAGTATCTGAAGAAGCATGATACCATTTCTGGAAAAGAGATGGAGAACTTGGTGAAAGGAATGAAGGCGTCGCTATTTTACAGCAGAAATCAGGCGGTAGTACTGGAGCCAAAGGATTTTGTCCGTCAACTGACAGCATATATGAAGGAGTATCATTTGCTGGAAGAAAAAAGGGTGGATGGTAAGGTTGTGTATTGCAGACCACAGAAGTAATAGAAATGATATATGAAAAATAAGCATAAGCTTAATGATAGATGTAAAGAGCAATAGGAGGTAACTATGAGAGTACTGGAGAACTTAAAACCAGAGAAAGTATTTTATTTTTTTGAGGAGATTGCAGGGATTCCACACGGTTCCGGTAATGTGCAGGCATTGAGCGATTACTGTGTTGAGTTTGCAAAGCAGAGAGGTCTTTGGGTGAAGCAGGATGAAATGGGCAATGTAATCATTCGTAAGGAAGCTTCTGCAGGATATGAGAATGAAGATGCTTTGATTTTGCAGGGACATATCGATATGGTATGCGAAAAGACCAGAGAATCCAATATTGACTTTACGAAGGATGGACTGGAACTTTGCACGGATGGAAAAATGCTTTGGGCCAATGGAACTACTCTTGGTGGGGATGACGGAATTGCAGTAGCGTATGCAATGGCTGTTCTGGATGATACTACATTGGCACATCCTATGTTGGAAGTGATTTTTACTGTAGATGAAGAAATCGGTCTTTTAGGTGCTGCAGGCCTTGATTTGTCTGAATTAAAGGGACGTAAGCTGATTAATCTGGACTCTGAAGAAGAAGGAATCCTTTGGACCAGTTGTGCAGGAGGTCTTTCTCTAGAATGTGAGATTCCTATGGAATACGAGGAGAAGTCAGGAGTATTATGTGAAATTGACCTGTCAGGCTGCAAGGGTGGACACTCAGGTACGGAGATTCATAAGGGAAGATTAAATTCCAATAAGGGAATGGGACGTCTGTTGGATGCACTGAATCAGAATGGTGGTTGTGATATTATTTCTCTGGAAGGTGGTACCAAGGACAACGCGATTCCTAGATTTACGAATGGAAAGATTCTTGTGACAGATGTAGAGGCTGCCAAAGCAGTGGCTCAGCAGGTACAGAAGGAACTTCAGGGAGAATATGCTGGCAAGGAAGAGGAGCTTGTGATTGCAATAAATATTGTTTCTGGACAGACGGAAGTTGCTTCCTGCCTGACAAAGGAGTCTAAAGGAAAGGTACTCAATGCATTAATGAACATGCCAGATGGAGTGCAGGCTATGAGTGCTGATGTTGAAGGTCTGGTAGAGACATCTTTGAATATGGGTGTCATGAAATTGGAAGAGAATGGAGTGCTAGAGATGCACTTTGCCATTCGTAGTTCAAAGGAATCTGCAAAGAAGTATCTGACTAGAAAATGTATTGCTCTGGTAAAGATGATGGGTGGAGAGAGTAAGATTTATGGTGATTATCCAGGCTGGGAATACAAGAGAGAGTCATCACTTAGAGATACCTTTGTAACCGTATATGAAAACTTATATGGGGAAAAGCCGGTTTGTGAAGGAATTCACGCTGGATTGGAATGTGGTCTTTTTGCTGGAAAGGTGGCAGATATGGATTGTATTTCATTAGGACCAAATATGTATGATGTGCACACTGCACAGGAGCGTCTGGATGTGGAATCAGTAGAGAGAACATGGGAGCTGCTTTTAAAGGTTCTCGCTTATAAAAAATAAGTAATAATCATGGGTGTTTTTTGAAATTATCTGGTGGAAAAACTGCCAGTATATTATAATAAAACTATGTGGCAAAACGGAATTACTACAAAGGAATAAGGGGGTTCTTTTATGAGAAGACATTTTTGTAACCGTAAACAAAACGGAAAAGCCTTAAAAAAGGCAACGGCAGTGGTGCTTGCCTCTTCACTAATGATGTCTGGAATTCTGCCAGAGTCAAATGTGACTGCCGCGCAGACAAAGGATTTGGAGTACAATATGGACATTGATGGGGCTACCATCAATGAAAATCCAGTTGATTTGTATCGAGGATTAGGCGCTGTAAGCTGTAACAATTCTTCCAGATTGCTATTGGATTATAAGCAGGAGAATCCAACCCAGTATTGGGAAATTATGAAATGGTTATTTGACACGGAGGAAGGATGTGGACTGTCTCATATTAAGATTGAGTTAGGCTGTGATAGAGATACCTCTTCTGGTGCGGAGCCTACTACAAAGCGTACACAGGATGAGCCAGCCAATGTTTCCAGAGGTGCCGGCTTCCACTTTGCAGCAGATGCTAAGACCATTAATCCAGATATTACAGTGGATTTGCTTCGCTGGGGCGAACCGGGCTGGATTACTAAGGATAAGACTACAGCAGAAGAGATTTATGAAGCGCGTTACCAGTGGTTTAAGGAAACCATTGATGCAGTTTATGATACCTATGGCATGAAAATTGACTATGTTGGAAGCTTTGCCAATGAAAAGGGCGTTAGTTTTCCAACTATATCAGATGCAGGTGTGGTGGATGAATCTGCAGAAAATGGATTGATGTGGACAATCTATCTGGCAGATGCCTTAGAGAATGAAACAGATGAAAGATATGATTACGGTAATATAAAGCTTGTGGCAGCAGATGAGACATCCAAGTGTGATGTGGCATACTACATGTTATATGACGTAATCAACGCTTCAAAAGAAGATTTGAATGCAAAAGAGTTAAAAGAACAGGAACTTGCTTTGGCGTTTCGTGAGGCAGTAGATGTAATTGGAACACATTACCATACCAATTATGACAATGGAAAAGATGGATTGGAGAATGTGGCAAACCAGATTGCATTATTAAATGAAACCTATGGAAAAGAGGTATGGAACAGTGAAGATAGTTCCAGCACCACTGTTAGTATGAATGCAGATAATGCTACAAATCTGGATTCTGCCATGACCGGTGGAAATGGTATTTTGGACATTGCCAACCGTTTTATTAATGGCTATTACTGTAGTAGCATGACAATGATGGAATATCAGCCGGCAATCGCTGCGTATTACTCTGGTGCAGTGTATTTTCCAAAGCAGCTTATGGCAGCAAACCACCCATGGAGTGGATACTATACTGTGGATGCCTCTGTACCAATGACCATGCATTTTTCACAGTTTATTAAGAAGGGCTGGAAATATATTGACAGTGGCTGCTATGGTGATGGAGATGCAGACCGTCCGATTTACAATACCACTCGTAATAACTTAACAGCCATGAATCCGGAGACAGAAGATTATTCTACGGTTATTACCAATGATTCTGCATACACCAGAACCTATCATATTACTACAAAGAATCTGGATTCTGCTGGTAAAGATGTGGCGGTTTGGGAAACCCGTGCCAGCGGCAATAGTGCTTCTTATGATGAAAATTGGTTGAAAAAAATTGATACCATTACACCTCAGGATAATGGGGATGGAACCTATACATATAGTATTACAGTAAAGGCATATTCTATTGTGACTCTTACTACTACAGAAGGTCAGAAGGAGTATAAGGAGTTGGCATCAAAGACTTCTGCAAATGATACAAGCAAAGATACTCCTCTTGCATTAGATTATAGTGATGATTTTGAATATACAGGTTATCCAGAAAATTATCTGGAGGACAGAGGCGGAACTCCAAGATATACCTGTGACTTAAATGGTGCATTTGAGGTAGTAAAAGAGGAAAATGGAAATCATGTCCTTATGCAGAAAATGAATGCAGCGAATGAAACAGTAGGATGGCTTTCTAAGTCTACAGATTATTTTACTTCTCTGGGGGACGATGCATGGGCAAACTATACAACATCTGTTGATGTGAAGTTTGATACAACAGCACAGAAACCATCGGATAATTATGTGGAACTGGTGGCAAGATATAGTACCAATAGCACAGCTAACGGTTACAATTTGAAATTATCACAGGATGGAGTCTGGAAGCTGTCAAGCGCAGAAAAGAGCTATGCATTCGGCACGATTACAGATTTGAAGGAATGGAATACGTTATCCTTAACTGTAAATGGAACGAATATCAGTGCATCTATCAATGGAGTAGAAGTTGCTTCTGCCCAGGCAGCAGCAAAAATTTCTATGTCAGGAAGAGTTGGTCTTGGCAGTGCAGATTACTTAAACTGTTTTGATAATTTAAAAGTTAATAAAATTGTGGGAACTGCACCATATGTTACCAGATTGGATGATTTATCTTCTAAGCTGGCATTTAGTGAAAACTGGGTGAGAACAGCAGGAGAAAGCTATAATTACTATGACCGTACCATGTCATATAATACCCAGCCGGGAGCTAGTATGTCCATGACTTTTGAAGGAACAGGGGTTCAAATTACTGGAATTAGTAGTGAGAAAAAGGTTCAGAATGCCATCGGAAGTAAGGTGTCAGGTGCTGCAGCTCCAGTGCTACAGTTTACAGTAGATGGACAGGCTGCTGGCAATGTTCAGACCTTTGAAGCAAATATGCGTCAGACAGTTGCCGTAGTATCAGGACTTTCCTATGGTACACATACTCTTACCATGACGGTAGCTTCTGGTAATCTTGTGCTTGATACAGTAGATGTGGCAGGCGTAGTAGAAGCAGGTCAGCAGCAGGTTCAGAATACCCCGGCACCACCGACGCCAACAGGTGGTACGGTGACAGAGACGGTAGAAGCTGTAACCATTAACGGCAGTGTCTACAAAATAGCAGACAGCCAGAAGAATACAGTAACCTTGCAGAAGGTGAAAAATTCTCTGAAGAAAAAGTCGAAGATTGTGATTCCAGCCACGGTGAAAATTCAAGGAAAGAAGTATAAGGTTACAGAAATTGCTGCGAAAGCATTTATGAATTGCAAGAAATTAAAGCAGGTTGTAATCGGAAAAAATGTTAAGAAAATTGGTAATCAGGCATTTTATGGCTGTAGCAAATTAAGTAAGATTCAGTTTAAGGGGACTGCAATCACCAAAATCGGAAAAAATGCAATGAAAAAGACTTCTGCCAAAATCAAGGTGACAGCTCCAGCTAAGAAAAAAACAGTGTATTGTAAGTTGATAAAAAAAGCAGGAGCTAAGAAGGTAAAATAATTTTATAGTCAAATAAGTAAGGGATGCTGCATAGAATGCGAATGTGGCATCTCTTTTTTGTAACAGCATTCTCTTTTTTGGAAAAAGAGTATCATTGTATTTATAGCATTGAAAATATGGAATTTTTTAGTGGATTTTAGCGAAAGTTCGCGGTTTTACGACAAAAAAGACCATGCGATTCTTTACATTTGATTTTCGAAGTGCTAAAATGTTGAAAGAATATTTATAAGGAGGATTCTATACAAATGGCTAGAGCTAAACAATCCATGGATGGAAATACCGCTGCAGCACACGTAGCGTATGCCTACACAGAAGTAGCTGGTATCTATCCTATCACACCTTCCAGCCCTATGGCTGATTCTGTTGACCAGTGGTCAGCAGCTGGACAGAAAAACATCTTTGGCAGCACTGTAAAGGTTGTTGAGATGGAGTCTGAGGCAGGTGCAGCTGGTACCGTACACGGTTCCTTAGCAGCAGGTGCCCTTACTACAACATTTACCGCATCTCAGGGTCTTCTCCTGATGATTCCTAACATGTACAAGATTGCAGGTGAGCAGTTACCTTGTGTATTCGATGTATCTGCACGTACTGTATCTACACATGCGTTAAATATTTTCGGTGATCATAGTGACGTTTATGCCTGTCGTCAGACTGGTTTCGCTATGTTAGCTGAGACAAATCCACAGGAAGTAATGGACTTAAGCCCAGTTGCTCACTTGGCAGCATTAGAAGGAAAAGTTCCATTCATCAACTTCTTTGATGGTTTCCGTACTTCTCACGAAATCCAGAAGATTGAGAAATGGGATTATGAAGATTTGAAAGAAATGTGTCCAATGGATGCAGTAGAAGAGTTCCGTAAGCATGCATTAAGCCCAGAGCACCCAGCTGCTCGTGGTTCTCATGAGAACGGTGACGTATTCTTCCAGCATCGTGAGGCTTGTAACAAAGCTTACGATGAACTTCCAGCAGTAGTTGAGAAGTATATGAACAAAGTAAACGAGAAGTTAGGTACAGATTATGGTCTGTTCAACTACTATGGTGCTCCAGATGCAGAGAGAGTTATTATCGCAATGGGCTCTATCTGTGACGTAGCAGAAGAAGTAATTGATTACCTGACAGCTGCAGGCGAGAAGGTTGGTCTTATCAAGGTTCGTCTGTACCGTCCATGGTCTTCCGAAGCTATCTTAAAGGTTATTCCTAAGACTGCTAAGAAGATTGCTGTACTTGACCGTACAAAAGAGCCAGGTTCTTTAGGTGAGCCTCTCTATTTAGATGTTGCAGCTACACTTCGTGAAGCTGGATTAAATGATATCGTATTAACTGGTGGACGTTATGGTCTTGGTTCTAAGGATACACCACCTTCATCTGTATTCGCTGTATACAAAGAATTAGAGAAGGATGCTCCAAAGCCTCGTTTCACAATCGGTATCGTTGATGATGTGACAAACTTAAGCTTACCAGAGGTTAAGCCAGCTCCTATCACATCTGCTCCTGGTACTAAGGAATGTAAGTTCTGGGGTCTTGGTGGTGACGGTACTGTAGGTGCTAATAAGAACTCTACAAAGATTATCGGTGACCATACAGACAAGTATATCCAGGCATACTTCCAGTATGACTCTAAGAAGACTGGTGGTATCACTATTTCTCACTTACGTTTTGGTGATAACCCAATCAAGAGCCCATACTATATCAATCAGGCAGACTTCGTAGCTTGTCATAACCCATCTTACGTAATCAATGGTTACAAGATGGTTCAGGATGTTAAGCCAGGCGGAGTATTCATGATTAACTGCCAGTGGTCTGATGAAGAATTAGACAAGAATATGCCAGCAGAGTCTAAGAAGTATATTGCTGAGAATAACATTCAGTTATACACCATCAACGCTATTGATAAGGCTATCGAAATCGGTATGGGTAAACGTACCAATACTATTTTACAGTCTGCATTCTTCAAGTTAGCAGAAGTAATGCCTATCGATGAAGCTGTTGATTATATGAAGCAGGCTGCTAAGAAGTCTTACTCTAAGAAGGGTGACGCAGTCGTAGAAATGAACTACAAGGCTATCGATGCTGGTTTAGATGCAGTTCATAAGGTAGAAGTTCCAGATTCTTGGAAGAATCCAGCTCCAGATGCTCCTGCTAAGGAATTATCAGGACGTCCAGAGGTTGTTAAGTTAGTTAAGAACCTTCTTGAGCCAATCTCCAAGATGGATGGTGACAGCCTTCCAGTATCTGCATTTATGGAGAATCCAGATGGTCAGTTCGAGACCGGTGCTTCTGCATACGAGAAGCGTGGTACTGCTGTAACTGTTCCAGTATGGGATCCTGAGACATGTATCCAGTGTAACAACTGTGCATTCGTATGTTCTCATGCTACTATCCGTCCATTCTTACTGAGTGAGGATGAAGTGAAGGCAGCACCTTCTAACATTAAGTTAGCTGACACCAAGCCAAAAGCTGGTGAGTATAAATTTGTAATGAGCGTATCTCCATTAGACTGTATGGGATGTGGTGAGTGTATCACAGTATGTCCTAAGGCAGCTGAAGGAGCAATCAAGATGGTACCTCAGGAGTCTCAGGCAGACGAGCAGCCAGTATTTGATTACTTAGTTGCTAACGTAGGAAAGAAAGACAGCGGATTTGCTGATACTACTCCTAAGGGAAGCCAGTTCAACCAGCCACTTCTCGAGTTCTCTGGAAGCTGTGCAGGTTGTGCAGAGACATCTTACGCTCGTCTGATTACACAGCTCTTCGGTGAGCAGATGTATATCTCCAATGCAACAGGATGTTCTTCTATCTGGGGTAACCCAGCAGCTACATCACCATATACCGTAAATAAGGATTCTAAGAAGGGTCCAGCTTGGTCTAACTCCTTATTCGAGGATAATGCAGAGCACGGTTTAGGTATGTATGTTGGTCAGAAGTATCTCCGTGACCAGGCAATGGAAAAAGTAAAAGAAATCGCAGCATCTGACAAGGCATCTGCTGAGTTTAAGGCTGCAGCTGATAAGTATTTTGAGACCAAGGATGATACAAAGGCAAATGCACCTGCAACAGATGCATTAGTAGCAGAGCTTGAGAAGGCTGCAGCTGCTGGCTGTGAATTATCCAAGGAAGTTCTTGCTAAGAAGGATTACCTCTCTAAGAAGTCCGTATGGATCTTCGGTGGTGACGGTTGGGCATACGACATCGGTTTCGGTGGTCTTGACCACGTACTTGCTTCCGGCGAGAATGTAAACGTAATGGTATTCGATACAGAGATGTACTCTAATACAGGAGGTCAGGCTTCTAAGGCTTCCAACATCGGTGAAGTTTGTCAGTTCGCTGCTGCTGGTAAAGAAGTTGGCAAGAAGTCTCTGGCTGAAATCGCTATGAGCTATGGCTACGTATACGTAGCACAGATCGCTCTTGGTGCAAACCCAGCACAGGCTGTTAAGGCTATCGCTGAGGCAGAAGCTTACAATGGTCCATCCTTAATCATCGGTTACGCTCCATGTGAGTTACATGGTATCGCTAAGGGTGGTATGAACCACTGTCAGGATGAGATGAAGAAGGCTGTTCAGGCTGGTTACTGGAACCTCTTCTCATTCAACCCAGAGATGAAGGCAGAAGGAAAGAATCCATTCACCTTCGCTTCTGAGAAGCAGACAAACTTCGATGGATATCAGGATTTCTTGAACAACGAGGCTCGTTATACTCGTCTGATCAAGCCATTCCCAGAGAGAGCAGAGAAGTTATTTAAGGCTTCTGAGGAAGCTGCAAAGGCTCGTTATGAGCATCTGCAGAAGCTGGTAGAGCTTTACAAATAAGATTATTACTGAAAAGTAAGAGTCGATATAGGTTATTCAGGGAGAGTTATCGAAAGATAGCTCTCCCTTTTGTTTGCCCATGCTGGGCAAACAAAAAGAGGAGTGCTTTCACTCCTCCAAAAATTTCATGCACCCTGCCACCTTATTCATATTCTCCTCATGATATTCAATCTCCTGAGAATACAATTTACAGATAGCAATCTGGTCTGCTTCCTCTAATTTCTTTTTATCTTTTTCTAACCAGCGAAAAACTCCAAACACCTGAAGCATACTAGTACTCACTAAAGCAAAAATCACTTTCTCTGCCACTTCATCATCCTTTCTGGCACTCATAAAATGCCGATAGATAAAGTAGTCCAAAAGCTGCTCATACTCATATAATTTCTTTTGATACATCTCAAAAAAAGCTGCTCTTGCAGAAAGAATTGCAGGTATCTGCATCTTTACTTCCTGCAAAAGCTGACGCCACTCTTCTTTATTAATTTCCAAATCCAGATAGAAATCTATCAGACTTACCAAAAAATCCTGCTGCCAAAATATCTGATTCCACCCCAAAAGCTCCTCTTGCTCTCCGAACTCTTCCCCTATATCCTCCGAAAAGAACCATGCATCGTATTCATCCTGCAACCGGTATGCAGTATCATATAATATGTCCATCTTTTGAAACAGAGACTTTTCACTAGATATTTCTGCAAATACTTCTTCGCGCATACCGAACAATTTTTGTTCCAGTTCTCTTTCCGCTTCTTCCTCCTGCAAAACTTCTGGTAATTGTTCAAAGTCTTCCTCTATTTTTATGATTTCTTCAGGATAAGCAACCTCCTCCTGCTCTAGACGAAATTTCCTTTCTTGCAAAATCAATCTTGCTGCCTCCTCACAGCAAAGTCCTATTCCGCATTCCTGTCCATCTACAAACCAATCATAATATCGCGGATGGTCTGTACAGATTTGTCCCAAATATTCTTCTCCAAGGTTCAGAATAATGTCACATAGATTCTTCTCATTCAAAAATGGACACCTTTCGGTTTCATCCATAGAAAAGCAGGCACATTCTCTTCCCTCTTCCTGAAAAACCTGAATATTATCTTTTAGTCTTTTTCCAAACTCCCCTCCAACCTGCTGATACTTTTCCCATGTTTCCTCATCGATATCAATCTCCCAGCCAACGCAGCAGCTATCACTACAGGAAGATGCGATGCACTGAAACTCTTTATAGTATGATGGATAACGAATGTACTCCATATCGGTTCCTCCTTTTAAAATTTTACGTTTCTTCAAACAAAATAGTAATGTAATTTTTGCTTCATAATGAGTTTGACAATATATATTTTATCGGTATATAGCAGAGGATGGCAAGAGGAATAAAGAGATACTTTTGAAAAGGAATGAAATTCTTTCGGACTCTGTTCAAAAAACACAATAGTAAAGACATTCTTGATGTCCTTATAACTGAATTTCTTTTGTTTCTGACCACGAACTCTTTTATATTGCCGCAAAAGAAGAACAGCAGAATAGCAAGTACTTCGTTCTCCCGGAAAAAGATAGCTTATCTTTTGATCCTCCACATTTGCAATACTTCCATCCTCCAACTCCATCGCAATAACTCCTGCATAGATATATCCGTAGATATATTTTCCTTTAAAACCGCCAGAATCTTCTGATAAGTAACCAGAGACTTTTCTTCCTTCAACCCTATATTTTCTTACTTACCACCTTCATCAATACCTCATTCTCATAAAATCATAAAAAATACTCCCTATCCATTTTATAGGTATATGGATAGAACTGGAAAGATTTTCTTATAAAAAACAGCAATCGAGTAGGAGGAAATTTCTCAATCAGAGAAATTTCCTCCTACTCGATTAATTTATAGGATTCGGATGTCAAATGGTGCGTTTTATTTTAGTTGAGCAAATGGCAAAAGAATTGACACATTAATTGTGAAGTAGGGGTTGACAGTCTGTGTATAACTGTATATACTGTGTATAGTTTGAAAAAGGAAGATATACACAGTTATGAGTTGGAGGGAGAACTATGTTGGAAGAAGAGAAAACACTATTAAAATGTTGTCATCTCTCAAAGAAGATGGGAGATTTCAAGCTGTCTGATATTGATTTTACATTACCATCAGGGTATATCCTTGGGGTGGTTGGACGCAATGGTGCAGGCAAGACCACGTTAATGAGACTGCTGGCGGGGAGTTATATGCTGGATGGACAGGCAGATATTCTTCTGGATGGAATATCTGTTAAGGGAGATGTGACAGGCTGCAAAAGGCAGCTTGCTTATATTTTAAATGAAAATCCATTTCCGCAAATGATTCATGCAAAGGACTGTGCTGCAGTATATGGTCATTATTACAAGGGATTTGATAAGAAGAAGTATGAGGGATTTTTGAAAGAGTTTGAGGTGCCGGAGAAGGTAATTATTAATAAGCTTTCCAAAGGACAGCAGATTCGTCAGCAGCTTGCTTTTGCCTTATCTTATGACGCAAGACTGTATCTGTTGGATGAGCCGGCAGCTAATTTAGATGTGGAGTTTCGGGATGTTTTTTATCAATACGTCCGTGGTATGGTTGAGGATGGAAATAGCAGTGTGATTTATATCAGTCATCTGGTGGATGAATTGGAACAGTTGGCAGATTATCTTTTGTGGGTAAGTGCAGAGAAGACAGAAATGGGAAAGAAGGGTTACCAAAGATTTTTTGGTACGATGGATGAACTTAGAGAACAGTTTCAGTTGGTTGAAATGACGAAGCAGGAGTTTAAGGAAATTGTAGCAACGTCTATTCAAGATACAGAGCTTTTAAAGAAAATAATAAAAGAAGAAATAATGATTGGTGTCCGGGAAAGGGAGCACCATCAGGAAATGCTGGTACAGATAGATAGAGAGGCTTTGCCTAAGGAGATTCAAAGGGTGAGCCGTTATGCCAGTTTAAAGGAGATTATGTATTATAACGAGAAGGGAGATGGAAATGATGAAACAGATATTGACAGAGCTTTGGGTGGAAAATAAGCCATATCCTTTATTGGTTTTTAAGTTTGTAATGTTAATGTGTTTGCTGTTTGGAGGTTTGTTAACGAATGGATTTCCTTATATCATTGTTTTTCTGGTTTGTATGGTTTCTCTGGAAAGCACGGCTATGAAGATGGAATGCCATGCAGAATATTTGATTCCACAGACCAGTCAGGAAAAGAAACGGAGAATTATTAGGAAAAGTATTTTGGTAGCAGGGATATACGCATTGGCAACCTCTCTGGGATATGTTATAACAATTTCTTTCAGTGAGAAGCATAATTGGGATAAGGAATTGATGGTGTTCATTCCTGTGATGGCGGTATTTATCTTTTTGTCTTTTTTCAGTGTGAGAATGGAAATGTCCGGCATGATATCCAGAGCAAAAGGAGCTTTGGTTTTTCATAAAACAGACAAGAAATTTATCGTAGATACAGGTGTTGGTGTGGTAGGGAATTTTGCGGTTTATGTATTTTGCTTTTACTTTTTTTGCCGTAAATTGGGAGGCACGGATTGGTTTAATCATATTGGGAAAAATCATTGGAAAATGGATATGGCAATAGGCAGTGTGATTTTTATCCTGCTTTTGAGAACGGTATATATGGATTGCAAGGCAGTAAGCTTTGAAGAATTTTATGGGGATGACGAAGAATGAAATGGATATAGAGTAGAAGGTGATATAAAGCATTGTACAAGAGATGTGAATGTATAGTTTAAAGAAAGGAATGATTGCAGAAATGAACATTCGAATACAATCCAAAAGTGGTGTGCCAATATATGGACAGATAGAGCAGCAGTTAAAGGAATTGATTTTGAATGAAGAATTGAAAGAAGGTGAGCCGCTTCCTTCTATCAGAGGACTTGCTGCTGATTTGAAAATAAGTGTTATAACCATTAAAAGGGCTTATGAGGAATTGGAAAAGGAAGGTATGATTTATTCCGTGCCGGGAAAGGGATTTTTCGTGGATAATCCTGACCGTGAATTTTTAGCGGAGAAAAAGGTGTTTGGTGTAGAAGAGGAATTGGCGGCGGTGCTGGATAAATGCCGGCAGTCCGGTCTATCCAAGGAAGAGGTGAAGGAAATGCTGGAGCTTCTATGGGAAGAATCAGTCTGAGAAGATAGCGGAAAGGAAAAGGGAACATTATGTTACAGGTGAAAGATATACAATATATAGTACGGAATTTGATGGGAAAGAAAACGAACTTTCAGATTCATCATACTGATTTTCAATTGGAAACGGGATATTTTATGTGTTTGCTTGGGAAAAACGGAGCTGGAAAAAGCACCTTATTACGTATGCTTTATGGCGTACATGTACCAGAAAAAGGACAGGTGCTTTGGAATGGGAAAAATGTAGCAACGGACAAAGTACAAGTCCGTCAGGAAGTTGCTTATGTGGGAGAGGAAGAAGTGTTTTTCGAAGACCGGAGCCTCGGGGAAAATGTTGAAATTTTACAAGGACTTTATCCGGGATTTAAAATGGAAAGGTTTCATGAATATTTAAGAAAATTTGAGTTGGGAACTTCTGCGCTGGATAAGAAAATTTGTGGATTTTCCACAGGACAGAAAAAACAGATTCAACTTGCATTTGCTTTTGCGAGAAAACCAAAACTTCTTTTGCTGGATGAGCCTATGGCAAATCTGGACCCGGTATTTCGGATGGAGTTTATGGATTTGTTACAGCAATTCATTGCGAAAGAAGAAGTGACAGTGATTCTTTCTACACATATTTTAGAAGATATAGAAGAGATGTTTGATTATGTAGGTGTTATAGAGCAGGGAGCCATGAAGCTGTTTGGTGACAGGGAAAGTATATTGGAGCAAAAGGAAAGCCTGCGGGAAATATTATGCTGAGAATGGGAGGAAGAATCGGATGAAAACATTGTTGGACTGGGTAAAGAAAAATAATTCGGGAGACCGAAGTAAATTTATCCTTGCTATGGTGGTGTTTGCTGGATATTTTGCATGTTTTGTTTTGATGTCTGAAGAGCGGAATGTTAGTTTTATTATTGGAGGTGGCTGCATTGCATTTATCATAGCCATGGATGTGGGGAGATATTTCATAGACCGGTATTTAAAAGTATATGCGGAAGAATTACTACTAGGGGAAAGGGTGGAACTGGTACAAGTCATGCGGTTTCATGCCTTTGATGTGGAAGAGTACTTTGGACAGATTCGAAAGAAAATGAGTTTTCCTGTGGGGATTCTGGCTGTGTATGTGTTTGTTCTGGCATTTTTGCCTGGAATAGAAGTGGGAAAAGGGGTGGATTGGCAGCGGGTTGTCATATTTTGGGCAATAGGAATTATTTGTGTGGCTGCCCCATACATTACATATTTCTTGAAGAAAAGATGGTTTTGTTTTCAATTAAGGGCAGGTAAAGAGGGGAAACTGTATCTTGCATTAAGTATTGGAAAAGCGTTATTTGTTGCGCTGGAAATCCTTTTTGGGATTGTAGTATTAGTGGTTTCAACGTTGATTTTTAGTTCTTTGATGATGGGGATAATGGAACCCAAAATAGACGATAGCATGATGATATGCAGACATTCACAAGGATTTATTTATTATTATGTGTTTTTGCTGGTGGCAGTTCTAGGCGGAATCTGGTTGTTGTGTAATGGATTTTCTAAAAAAATAAGTAAGGTTTTTTGTGTTGGAACAGTGATTTCCTTTTTGGTTGCCGGGTATATGATGGTATATACGGCACACACTTACACGGAATTTCAGAATGACAAAATTATTATCTATCATTTTGGTATAGAGAAGGAATATCAGCTAGAAGATATTGCAGATTTCCGTATTTATGCAGAGGAAGAAAATGAGCAGATTCAGATGGAACTTACATTTCGTGACGGGGTTCGTAAAAAAATAATTGGAACAGCCCAAAGCAGTAGTGAATTGTATGCAAAAACCTACTATGGTGATTATGATTTTATTGCTGATTATGTTGAAAAGATGTTAGACAAAGGTGTAGAGGGAACATTAGAAGATGTGGAGGAATTAGAAGGATATATAAAAGAGCTGGCGCCGGAAGAGGAAGAAGGGATGGAGAAGCTTGTAAAGCTGATGGAGTGATTTTTTAATATATTGATTCACAGTAGGCATATGATTTTAAAATTATTGGAAAATAATTATTTTTTTTGTACATAGCTGACAAAAAGGCATTTTCTCTACGAAAATGCCTTTTCAAATGCTTCATTTTGTGATAAATTGGTTTCCGTGAGATTTTTTTACATAAAATAACAATTTGAAACTGTAATATCAGACAGTTGTTGTATTACGAATTGTCTGAAGTTTCCCAAATGAAAAGGAGTTAGTAAGATGATTAAAGTTGTTAAATTTGGTGGAAGTTCTTTAGCAAGTGCAACCCAGTTTGCAAAAGTTGGAAAGATTATTACCTCGGATGCAGAGAGAAGATATGTGATTCCTAGTGCTCCTGGTAAGAGAAATGACAAAGACACCAAGGTAACAGATATGTTATATACCTGCTATGGTCTGGCTGAGGAAGAAAAAGACTTTAGTAAGGAATTAAAGAAAATCAAAGAACGCTATGAGGCAATTATTAATGGTCTTCACTTAAAGCTTTCTTTGGATGATGAATTTGAGAAAATCGAAAAAGATTTTAAGGCAAAAGCGGGTTCTGATTACGCCGCATCTCGTGGTGAGTACTTAAATGGTATTATTATGGCAAATTATCTGGAGTATGAGTTTGTAGATCCTGCGGAAGCAATTCGTTTTGATGAGGAAGGAAACTTCGATGCGGATTTAACGCATAAGTTATTAAAGAAGCGTTTAGCAAATGTGGAGAGAGCGGTTATTCCAGGTTTTTATGGTGCATATGAAAACGGAGTGATTAAGACCTTTTCCCGTGGTGGTTCTGATATTACCGGTTCTATCGTAGCTAGAGCGGTACATGCTAGCAGTTATGAGAACTGGACCGACGTATCCGGCTTTTTAGTTGCTGATCCTCGGATTATTGACAAGCCAGAACCAATTAAAATAATTACCTATAGAGAGCTTCGCGAGTTATCTTATATGGGTGCCAGTGTACTTCATGAAGATGCAGTATTCCCTGTTCGTAAGGCTGGGATTCCAATCAACATCCGTAACACTAATGCTCCAGAGGACGAGGGAACATGGATTGTAGAAAGTACCTGTCATCATTCTAAATATACAATCACAGGTATCGCTGGAAAGAAAGGTTTCGTAGCAGTAAATGTAGATAAGGATATGATGAACTCCGAAATCGGGTTTGGCCGTAAGGTTCTTAGTGCATTCGAAGAGAATGGAATTAATTTTGAACATATGCCATCCGGTATTGATACGATGACGGTATTTGTAGATGAGTCAGAATTCGAGTCAAAAGAGCAGAGCGTGATTTCTGCAATTCATCGTCTGGCACAGCCGGATACTATTGAATTAGAGTGTGATTTGGCATTGATTGCAGTAGTAGGCCGTGGTATGAAGTCTACCCGTGGTACTGCAGGAAGAATTTTCTCTGCATTAGCCCATGCTAACATCAACGTAAAGATGATTGATCAGGGTTCTTCCGAGTTAAATATCATTATTGGTGTAAGTAACAATGACTTTGATAATGCGATTAAGGCAATTTATGATATCTTTGTGACAACACAGCTGTAATTATAATATCAATTAGGAATAGTGACGCAGAAAGTGGTCATATATATTTCCATTTCGTGGACGCCTTGCGGCTCGGGATGAACTACGCAGCGGTTGCATAAGAATGATAGCTTAGCATGGTATGCTAGCTATCATTCAAGCACCGGCGAGTTCAAACGCCACTCAATTGGAAAATATATGACCACTTTCTGCTGTGTACTGGTTGCCTTGTAAGTTGATATTATGAAAGTTGCCAACAGTATGTGTGATGTGCTAAAGGTATGTATGCTGTGTCAAAAGTATGTATGATGAAAAAATATATTTTGTAGAAGTATTAAGATGCTTGCTAATAATAGAAAATTTTGTGGTACGGTGCATATAATAAAGAAAACTGTGCATAATTCATGAATATCATATCGGAAAAGGAGAGAGCTGCTATGGCAACAGTGCATATTACAGAGGAAAGTTTTGAAAAAGAGGTATTACAGTCAGACCAGCCAGTGTTGATTGATTTCTGGGCAGAGTGGTGTGGTCCATGCCAGATGCTGGCACCGGTTCTGGAGGAGGTTTCCGGTGAGGTGAGCCAGGGGAAAATTGTAAAAGTGAATGTGGAAGAGTGTAGCGGACTGGCAGATAAATACAGAATCATGAATATTCCTACATTGGTTTTGATGAAAGATGGTGTGGAAAAGGGAAGAGTCGTGGGCAGAGTAAATAAAGAGACTATTGTGAATTTGCTGAAGGCCGAATAAATAGGTAACTCCAACTTCGCATACTGATAATGGAGGGAACTTTCCATAATATTAATTATGTACACTGCTATACAGTGGAAACGAATACTCAGAAGGCATCCCGACGAAGAGACGCTTTCGCTTAGGTGTCTTCTGTAACAGTACATAAGTTTCCTTGCGATGACACATGCACCTACGGTGCTTTTCATAAGAACATCAGACTAAAAGCAAATGCATTTGCTTTAGCTTGATGTTCTTATTCAGGACTTCGTCCATGTGTCATCTTCAAAACGGAAACTAAGTGCTGACGAAGACAATACTCTTCGCTGGGATTGCTTCTGAGTATTCTATACACAAACTGGCTGTATTTACAATGGATATATATAATTTCTCGGAATATATCAAATTATAATGT
>JAZQLD010000006.1:0-63056 GCA_045542435.1 Butyribacter sp.
TTAAAGGTTCGTCTCGCTTCTGATAAAAGCATGTTTTTATCAGAACAATCTTGAAAATCATTTTTAAGAAGTGATTACTTCTTTTATTTAGAATTTTCAGGGTTGTTTTACTATTCAATTATCAAGTTTCGCTTGTGCTGAACTTTTGTGCGTCAGCGAGATATATCTTATCACGCTTATTTTACTTTGTCAACACTTTTTTTCATTTTTTTTATTTTTTCTTTTTTTATAAAAAAAACGAAACGGAGAAAGAGGGATTTGAACCCTCGCGCCGCGTGAACGACCTACACCCTTAGCAGGGGCGCCTCTTCAGCCTCTTGAGTATTTCTCCTATTTGGCGGTAAAACCGTCAAGCAAAAACTAGTATAACAAGTTTATTTTTCCTTGTCAACAACTTTTTTTCTTTATTTTTTATATTTCTCACAAGCAGTTTCATATAAATTGTTTCCCTGACTGTCTATTACTACAATAGCAGGTAGTTTTTCCACATATAATTTTCTAATTGCTTCTGTTCCTAAATCATCATATGCAATTACCTCTGCCTTCTTAATACATTTAGATAATAAAGCTCCTGCTCCTCCAATTGCTGCAAAATAAACTGCATTATTTTCTTTCATAGAATCAATTACAGATAAAGAACGTTTTCCTTTTCCTATCATACCCTTTAATCCATTTTTTAATAACAATGGGGTATATTTATCCATACGACTACTAGTAGTTGGTCCTGCTGAACCAATTATCTGTCCTTCTCTTGCTGGAGATGGTCCTAAATAATATATGATATTATTTTGCAATTCCATGGGAATTTCTTCTCCTGCTTGAAGACTTTCATATAATCTTTTGTGAGCTGCATCTCTGGCAGTATAAATTGTTCCTGTAATATACACCATTTCTCCAGATTTCAATCCACAGACATCTTCTTCTGAAAATGGAGCATTGATATTCTTCTCTGACATCTTCTTTCTCCTTTTTTTATTTCTTCTATATAAAATATATTTTTTTATTTTAACTAAGTAATTATATCTGACGATGTTTATGTCTATTTACATGGCAACACATATTAATAGCTACGGGAAGTCCTGCGATATGTGTAGGATAGGTTTCAATATTTACACCTAGTGCTGTAATTCTCCCTCCTAAGCCAGCTGGTCCAATTCCCATATTATTAATTTTTTCTAATAAATCTTCTTCCATTTCTTTTACATAATCAATTTCATTGTGTTTATTAATATCTCTAGTTAATGCTTTTTTTGCCAAAAGGGCACACTTCTCAAAAGTTCCACCAATACCTACACCTACTACTACTGGTGGACAGGCATTTGGTCCTGCCAATCTTACAGTTTCCAATACTGCTTCCTTTACACCCTCTATTCCGTCTGCGGGCTTTAACATACAAACCCGACTCATATTTTCACTCCCGAAACCTTTTGGTGCTACAGTAATATCAATTTTATCTCCTTGAACAATTTCATAATGAATAATTCCTGGTGTGTTATCTTTTGTATTTTCACGAATCAAAGGATCCTTTACTACTGATTTTCTTAAATATCCTTCTACATATCCCTGACGAATACCTTCATTAATAGCATCTTCCAGATTTATCCCTTCGATATGAACATCCTGTCCAACTTTTATAAATACCACTGCCATTCCTGTATCCTGACAAATTGGAATCTGGTCTGCTTCTGCAATTTTCATGTTTTCTTCTAATTGTTCCAATATCTGTTTTCCAAGAGGCGACTCTTCCTTTTCCTGTGCCTGGGTAATTCTTGATTTTACATCCTCCGACAGATAATAATTCGCTTCAATACACATTTCTTTTACGTTTTGTATAATTACATCTGTAGATACTACTCTCATTATTATATCCTTTCTTTTCCCTTGAGCAAGATAAGATGCAGACATAATATAATTACATCTGCATCTATCTTAATGATTACTTATTTCTATTCTTTGTCTTCTTCTGCCCGTTCCAGTAACTTATTCAAAGAATCATCTGGAACTTCTTCATTAACAGAAGTTTCCTCATTCTCTTCCACAGAAATTACTTCATCTGAATTTTCTTCATTGGCGGCCATTTCTGCTTCTAACTGTCCTAACATATTTCCATCAGGATCTACTGGATCTGCATCTCTTACCTTTGCCATAGTAGCAACAACTACATCTTTTCTTGGGTCTAGGTCGATTAATTTCACACCAGAAGTAATGCGTCCTAATACAGAAACTTCATCAACCTTTAACTGAATAATAATACCTTCTGTAGTAATTAACATTACTTCATTTTCTTTATTTACTGCCTTTGCACTTACAACATTTCCAGTTTTTTCGGTAATTTTATAACACTTAACGCCCTTACCACCACGATGCTGTACAGTAAATTCTTCAATTTGTGTGCATTTACCCATACCATATTCAGATACAAGCATCAAGTAATCACCCTGCGTATTCATCTGCATACCGATGACTTCATCATCATAAGAAAGATTCATACCGATTACACCCATAGAAGTTCTACCGGTAGGTCTCACATCTCCTTCATGGAAACGAATACACTGCCCATGCTTGGTCACAAGAATAATTTCTTTCTTATTATTAGTAGATTTTACTTCTATTAATTCATCATCCTCACGAAGATTAATTGCCTGAAGTCCAGATTTTCGTATATTTGCATAATCACAGATTGGTGTCTTCTTTACAATACCCTTCTTAGTAGCCATAAATAAGTATCTATTTTCATCATATTTACGGATAGGAATTACCGCATTAATTTTTTCACCTGGCAGAAGTTGAATCAGATTAACAATAGCTGTTCCTCTGGCAGTTCTTCCGCACTCTGGAATTTCATATGCTTTCAGGCGGTATACACGGCCTTTATTGGTGAAGAACATTAAATAGTGATGAGTTGTTGTCATTAACATATCATCAATATAATCTTCATCAATAGTCTGCATGCCTTTAATTCCCTTACCGCCACGATGTTGGCTCTTGAAATTATCCACTGTCATTCTCTTAATATAACCAAGAGAAGTCATAGTAATAATGGTATTCTCTCTTGGAATTAAATCTTCCATGGAAATATCAAACTCATCATAACCAATAGCGGTTCTTCTTTCATCACCAAACTTATCACGGATAACAGTAATTTCCGTTTTAATAACACCTAATAATACTTTTCTATCACCTAAGATTGCCTTAAACTCTGCAATCTTCTTTTCTAATTCTGCATATTCGCCTTCCAGCTTTTCTCTTTCCAAACCGGTTAACGCACGCAGACGCATATCAACAATAGCCTGAGCCTGAACTTCTGTCAGACCAAAACGACTCATTAAACCTTCTTTTGCCTGAGCAGTAGTTCTGGAACCACGAATAATAGAAATCACTTCATCAATATGATCTAAAGCAACGATTAATCCTTCTAAAATATGTGCTCTCTCTTCAGCTTTATTTAAATCATACTGAGTACGACGGGTTACTACTTCCTCCTGATGCTTCAAATAATATTGTAACATCTGAAGAAGATTCATAACCACAGGTTCATTATTTACTAATGCCAGCATAATTACACCAAATGTATCCTGCATCTGGGTATGTTTATAAAGCTGGTTTAATACCACATTTGGATTTGCATCACGACGAAGTTCAATACAAATACGCATTCCTTCACGGCTGGTTTCATCACGAAGATCAGTAATTCCATCTACCTTTTTATCTCTATGTAATTCACTAATTTTTTCAATAAGACGTGCTTTATTCACCATGTATGGAAGCTCTGTCACAATGATACGAGACTTTCCATTTTCCATTGGCTCAATATTTGAAACCGCACGGACACGAATTTTTCCACGGCCGGTACGATATGCTTCTTCAATACCTCTGGTACCAAGAATTTCAGCTCCTGTTGGAAAGTCTGGTCCTTTAATAATACCTAACACTTCTTCTAGAGTAGTATCTCTATCCTCTTCCACGATATTATCAATGATCTTCACCACTGCATTGATTACTTCTGTCAAATTGTGAGGTGGAATATTCGTTGCCATACCTACTGCTATTCCAGAAGTACCATTTACTAAAAGATTAGGATATCTAGCAGGTAATACTCTTGGTTCTTTCTCTGTTTCATCAAAGTTTGGATCAAAATCAACTGTATCTTTATTAATATCTGCCAGCATTTCCATAGAAATTTTACTAAGTCTTGCCTCAGTATAACGCATAGCCGCGGCACCATCACCATCCACAGAACCAAAATTACCATGACCATCAACCAATGGATAACGGGTAGACCAATCCTGTGCAAGATTTACCAATGCACCATAAATAGAACTATCACCATGTGGATGATATTTACCCATGGTATCACCAACGATACGGGCACATTTACGATGTGGCTTGTCCGGTCCATTATTTAATTCAATCATTGCATAAAGAATACGTCTTTGTACTGGTTTTAAACCATCCCTTACATCAGGAAGGGCTCTGGATGCAATAACGGACATAGCATAATCAATATAAGAGGTTTCCATTTTCTTTTTTAAGTCCACCTCATGAACTTTATCAAAGATATTCTCGTCCATTCTATCCTCTACTTTCCGCGCTGCAAATAGCGCAATGTCAAATTACTGTAGTCAGTTAAATACATTAAATATCTAAATTGGTTACGTATTTTGCATTTGCTTCAATAAATTCTCTTCTAGGCTCTACCTTATCACCCATTAAGGTATTAAATACCATATCAATTTCTGATTCATTACTTTCATCGATAGTTACACGAAGAAGAATTCTCTTCTCTGGATCCATAGTAGTATCCCAAAGCTGCTCTGCATCCATCTCTCCAAGACCCTTGTAACGCTGGATTTTATTATTTCCATCACGACCAATTTCTGTTAAAATACGATTTAATTCCGCATCATCATATGCATAACGAACCATTTTATTTTTCTCAATCTTATAAAGAGGTGGCTGTGCCAAATATACATGACCCTGACGAATCAATTCCGGCATAAAACGATAAAGGAAAGTCAGCATCAATGTTGCAATATGGGCACCATCTACGTCCGCATCGGTCATAATAACAATTTTGTCATATCTTAATTTACTGATATCAAAATCTTCATCTATTCCAGTACCAAAAGCGGTAATCATAGCTTTGATTTCTTCATTTACTAAGATACGATCCAACCGGGCTTTTTCTACATTCAATATTTTACCACGAAGTGGCAAAATAGCCTGAGTTGCTCTATTTCTGGCAGTTTTTGCACTTCCTCCTGCAGAATCTCCCTCTACGATATAGATTTCACAATTCTTTGGATCTTTATCACTACAATCTGCCAGCTTACCAGGTAATGTAGTACTTTCTAATGCAGTTTTACGTCTTGTTAAATCTCTAGCTTTACGGGCAGCATCCCTTGCTCTCTGGGCAAGAACTGCTTTATCACAAATCACCTTTGCCACAGCAGGATTTTGCTCTAAGAAGTAAGTAAGCTGTTCTGTCACTACAGAATCTACAGCTCCTCTTGCTTCGCTATTACCTAATTTCTGCTTTGTCTGTCCTTCAAACTGTGGTTCTGAAATCTTTATACTAATAATAGCAGTCAAACCTTCACGAAGATCTTCACCTGTCAGGTTTGGATCACTATCCTTTAGTAATTTCATATTACGTGCATAGTCATTAAAGGTTTTGGTTAATGCATTTTTAAAACCAGTTAAGTGAGTACCACCTTCTGGAGTAGTAATATTATTTACAAAGCTATAGCTGTTTTCCTGATAGGAATCATTATGCTGCATAGCCACTTCTACGTAAACGTCACCTTTCTGTCCTTCACAGTAAATAATATTTTCATATAAAGCGTCTTTATGTTTATTTAAGTATTCTACGTATTCTTTAATTCCGCCTTCGTAATGGAATGCACGAATCTTAGGTTCTTCCATACGATTATCTTTCAATACAATCTTAATTCCTTTAGTAAGAAATGCCATTTCACGAAGACGCTGTCTTAAAGTATCATAATCAAATACTGTTTCTTCAAAAATTTCTTTATCTGGTAAAAATCTTACCTCTGTACCTGTATGGTCTGTAGTACCAATTTCTTTTAGAGGATACATTACTTTTCCTCTTTCATAACGCTGCTGGTACATTTTTCCATCCTGATGAATAATAACTTCAAGCCATTCTGATAAAGCATTTACTACAGATGCACCTACACCATGTAAACCACCGGATACCTTATATCCTCCACCACCAAACTTTCCACCAGCATGAAGAATCGTAAATACCACTTCAACTGCAGGTAAACCTGCTTTCTGATTAATTCCAACTGGAATTCCACGACCATTATCTACTACTTTGATAGAATTATCTTTTTCAATTGTCACCTCTATTTCTGTACAATATCCAGCCAGTGCCTCATCCACAGAATTATCTACAATTTCGTACACAAGATGATGAAGACCGCGAATAGAAGTACTACCAATATACATACCAGGTCTCTTTCTAACGGCTTCCAATCCTTCCAGAATCTGAATTTGATCTGCTCCATATTCATTACTTACTTCTGTTCCCATAATCATCCTCCATTTGGTCACAATCTACATACATTCTTTTTTCTTTTACTTATGCATGGGCGCATAAATCTACAGTTCCATTTGTAATGCGAAACACTCTGTCCAATGTAAGCCGGCTATCAATAAACTCCTCTAAACCGGTACAAGTTACAATTGTTTGTATATCATGAATACTATCCAAAAGATAATTTTGTCTATTTCTATCTAATTCAGATAGTACATCATCCAATAATAAAATAGGCTGGTCACCAATCAACTGTTTTACTAATTCTATTTCCGCCAGTTTCAAAGATAATGCGCAGGTTCTTTGCTGTCCTTGGGAACCATATTTTCTCAAATCAATCTCTCCATTTAAGAAACTTAAATCATCCCTATGTGGTCCTACATTTGTAGTAAATGTTTTTAAATCCTTTTCTATGAAAAGATTCAATTTTTTCTCAAACTCTTCTTCTTCTACATCTGGTTCATAAACCACATGCAGCTGTTCTTTTCCACCTGTGAGTTTTTGATTAATAGAATATACGATTTCTTCTAGCTGCTTTACAAATTCCTTCCTGCGCCGGATAATATTTTTCCCATATTCCACCAGTTGATTATCCCATATTTCTAATGTATCCTTTAGAGAAGGTTGAAAAGAAATCTGTTTTAACAACTTATTTCTTTGATTTAGAACTTTATTATATTCACCTAAATCATGTAGATACATCTTATCTAGCTGACAAAGTTCTAGATTAACAAATCTTCTTCTTTCCGAAGGGCCATTTTTAATAATGCGAAGATCCTCCGGAGAGAAAAAAATGATATTTATTAATCCCATAAGTTCACTGGAACGGCGAATTGGAATCCCATCAATAGCTATTCCTTTTGCCTTATTCTTTTTCAGATGCATATCTATTTTATGGGAAATCCCCTTTTTGGTAATAAATAAACGAATATGTGCTTCTTCTGTACCAAGGCGTATTAATTCTTTATCCTTACTTCCCTTGTGAGACTTTGTAGTTCCACAAACGAAAATAGATTCTAAAATATTAGTTTTTCCTTGGGCATTATCTCCATACAAAACATTAGTACTTTCATGAAATTCCAGTTTTGCATTTTCATAATTTCGGAAATTACATATTTCTACCGAATCAATCTGCATAATGAATCTTGATTCCTTTCTGGATTACTCTCCTATGACAGTAACCTCTTGCCCCTGATACTCAAATACATCCTGTGGATAGAGTTTTCTTCCTCTTCTGGTATCCACTTCGCCATTTACTTTAACCTGGCCATCCTGAATAATAAATTTGGCATCTACCCCAGAATCTACCATTCCTGCGAGTTTCATTGCCTGACCTAATTTAATAAACTCATCGCTAATTTGTATTGCTTCCATCTTTTCTCCTTTTTTATATATTAAAATTAACCGGAAGAATCAAATAAATATAAGTTTCTTCTTTATCTTTTATGAAACAAGGTGCTTTTGGATTAATCATATACATAGTAATCTCTTCTTCATCAATTACCTTTAAGGCATCCATTAAAAATCTTGGATTAAAACCAATCAAAATATCCTTACCTTCTTTGGTAATATCCACTTCTTCATCCATAGAACCAATAGCAGAATTCATAGCCAGGCCCATGCTCTCATCCTTTACATCAATAATAACCGGTTTCTTTTCTGATTCACGAATCAGTAAAGTAGTACGGTCAATACAATCCAGCATCTCTTTTTTATTAACAGTTATCTTTGTTTCATAATCACTGGAAAGCATTTTGTCTATCTTATAGTATTCCCCTTCAATAAGACGAGATAAAACAATGGTATTATCAAATTCAAACAAAACATGCTTTTCTGTAAAATAAATGCTGATTTCATCTTCCAGACCACCATTTAAAATTTTACTAATCTCAATTAAGGTTTTTCCTGGAATAATTACACTAACATCATCATATTCCTGTTTTAAGGAAACCTTACGGATAGAAATTCTATGACCATCCAAAGAAACAACCTTCAACTGTGAACCACGAATTTCAAATAATTCACCAGTCATAACCTTTGTATTTTCATTATCAGAAATAGAAAATACAGTCTGACGAATTATTTCTTTCAACGTAAACTGGGAAATCAAAATACTTTTCTCTTTAAAAATCTTTGGTAAATAAGGGAACTCTTCTGTTCCTTTTGCAGAAATATTAAATTTTGCCTTACCACAGGTAATATTCATAACATAGTTGTCATCTACGGATATAGAAACTTCATCAGATGGCAGCTTACGAATAATTTCAAAGAATACTTTTGCATTAACAGCAACAGAACCTTCTTCTTTGATATTTCCTTCTATAATTGTTTCAATACCAATTTCTAAATCATTGGATATTAATTTGATTGTACCCTCTTTTGCTTCTATAACCATACACTCTAATATAGCCATTGTAGATTTTCCTGGAATAGCTTTCATAGCTATATTAATACCTTCCAGTAATTTTGATTTATCACAGATGATATTCATTGTGTATAACTCCTTTCAAAAAATGTGGGCTAAAAAAATATAAATATAAATAATTAAATAATAGTAGTCGTAGTATTAGGGGGCGTTAATAAGTTGATAACCATTCTCAGCCCTTATACTGTCTAGCTTGAAGTTATGGAATAACCTTAAGAATAACTTCTGAAAAGGTGTTGATTACTTCAAAGTTATAAACATATTGCTTTAATACATGAAAAATATAGTTAATATAATTTCACATAAAATGTTCATATGTGAAGACTGCTATTGTGGATTAATTTTCTTCTTTAATATATCAATATCCTTTAATAAGGAAGAATTATTTTCTTTATCTTCCAGTCTCTTGGTAATATTGTCTCTTCCATGAATAATCGTAGAATGATCTTTACGATTTAAATGCTTAGCTATTTCCTGAAGAGAATTGCTAGTCAGTTCGCAGCTAAGGTACATACAAATCTGACGTGGATGGGCAATATTATTGCTTCTCTTGCTGGAAGTTAAATCACTTGGAGTAATACCAAAATGATCTGCTACTGTTTCTATAATGTAATCAATGGTAATCTCTCTTTTCTTATTAGGGCTAATCATGTCAGAAAGAGCTTCTCTTGCCAGATCCATATTGATTTCTTTATGGCGGAGTTTAGAGAAAGCAATTACCTTTGTAATAGCGCCTTGAAGTTCTCTAATATTAGAAGAAACATTAGAGGCGATGTAATCTAAAATACTATCTTCAATAGAAACAAGTTCTTCTTCCTGAACTTTCTTCCGTAGGATAGCCATACGGGTTTCATAAGTAGGCTGCTTAATATCTACTGTTAAGCCCATTTCGAAACGGGAACGAAGGCGTTCTTCTAACATATGCATAGTAGCAGGGTGCTTGTCAGAAGTAATAACAATCTGCTTCTGGGACTCATATAAATGATTAAAGGTATGGAAAAATTCCTGCTGCATTGTTTCTTTACCAATGATAAACTGAATATCATCAATTAATAAAACATCTACATTTCTGTATTTCTCTCTAAATTCCTGCATGGAATTAGAATTGTCACCTTTTCTGTCACGAATGGCATCAACGATTTCATTAACAAAGGTTTCGCTGGTTACATATACCACTCTCTGGGTATCATCAATATCTAAAATATAATTAGCAATAGCATGCATTAAGTGAGTTTTCCCTAGTCCGGCTCCTCCATAAATATAGAGAGGATTATAAGTTCCACCTGGTTCCTCTGCTACTTTAAGGGAAGCAGCATGAGCATAGTCATTATTGTCACCAACTACAAAAGTATCAAAGGTATACTTTGCACTAAGATTTGAACGTTCTCTTGTTTTCACGGTACCATGAAAAGTAGATTGAGATGGATTATTGTTTTCTATTTCATTTTTTGATATATAAGTAATTTCATATCTAATGCCAGTTACTTCTTCAATGGTAACCTGAAGAAAAGCATTGTATCTTTTTTCAATGAAGTTTTTATTACTTCCAATGCTGGCATCATCAATAAGGATTGTTAAATGATCCTCAGAAATGGAATATACTTTTAATTTTTTTATGAATGTATTAAAGGCCGGTGTGGAAATATCATAATTTACCCTGAGATTTTCCAGAATCTCGTCCCATTTTTCTTTGATTTCATGTTCCAATGTTATATACCCCATTTCTATAAATAAGTAAGTATCTTATCTGTAACAATAATACAGTTTTAAATATGTGTCTTTCAGGCATTCTAATTTCAAAAAAGAGGGCTTTTAAAAGAATGCGACAGATAGCACATCATACATATTCTATTTTATATCATATAGAGCAAAAAAACAAGTTGAAACTCTAAGTAAAGTAATAAACAATAATCCACAATAAATTAGATTATTGTGGAAAAGTATGTGAATATTGTGGATAACTTTATAAAGCTCTGAAAAATGGGATTTTTTGAAAATTGTGGATAACTTTGTGTAGAAAATAGTGAAAAAGGGTAGGTTTATCCACAAGTTATAAACAAATTGTTTATAAGTAGGTGGTGAACACTTATTCTATCTACAAGAGTAGATACTTATATAATAAGGCTTTATAAAATTGATATTTTGTTATGATTCTATGTGTATAATTAAAGAGTGAATAATACAATGAAAATAAGATTGAATGAGTTTCTTCCTATTATAATAGTGCAAATTGTATTAAATTATTTTTATCAACAGGAAGTATGTGGATAAAAATATGGTCTTTACATTTTCATTTCTTCTATCATTAGATAAAGTGAAATAAAAGAAAAATGGCTAAAATGTGAATATTTTACTTGACGAATGAGGAAATAGCTAATATAATATGAGATACACGTGATTTTGCGTATTTTTATGTAAGGAGGTGTATGGAAAATGAAGATGACATTTCAGCCTAAGAAGAGATCCAGAAGTAGAGTTCATGGATTCAGAAAGAGAATGCAGACAGCTAATGGTAGAAAAGTAATTGCAAGCAGAAGAGCAAAGGGAAGACATAAATTATCCGCTTAGGTCGCAGTTATGTGACCTTTTCTTCTATCTATAAAGTTTTGCTTTATTAGAGGGATGTATCGTGTTTGAATCGATTAAAAAGAATGATGATTTTTTAAAAGTGTATCGCCGTGGGAAATCCTATGCCAATAAGTATTTAGTGATGTATATTCTGGACAACCATTCAGATAAGAACAGATTTGGTATTACTGTAAGTAAAAAAGTAGGAAATAGTGTGGTAAGGCATAGGGTTACCAGGTTGATAAGGGAAAGTATTCGATTAAAAGGGAATGAATTTTTAACAGGATATGACATTGTTATTGTGGCTAGAAACACAGCTAAAGGAAAGAATTATCGGGATATAGAAAGTGCTTTATTACATTTAGGTAGAAAGCAGAATATATTAAAGAGATAAATTAGAATGAAAAGAAATTTGATTTTTTTAATACATTTATATCGAAAATATATTTCTCCCTTAAAAGGAAGACCAACATGTATTTATACTCCAAGCTGCTCGCAGTATGCGATTGAAGCTTTGGAAAAGTATGGTTTTTTGAAGGGGAGTTTTTTAGCTGTTAAGCGTATATTAAGATGTCATCCATTTGCAAAAGGCGGTTATGATCCGGTTCCCTAAAGAGCAATTTTTAGTCTTGGAGGACTTTATTCATGATGATGGATGTTATTTTGACCACATACCAGGGTGCAATCTTAGGGCCGATTGCAAAGGTTCTTGGTTATATAATGGAGGCTCTATACTCAGCTTTGTCTGTTGTAGGTATTGAAAATACAGGTATTTGTATTATTTTATTTACTATCATTGTAAATGCATTGATGATGCCAATGCAGTTTAAACAACAAAAATTTTCAAAAATGACTTCTATTATGAATCCCGAGCTGATGGCGATTCAGGAAAAATATAAAAATAAAAAGGATCAGGCTTCACAGCAGAAAATGTCTTTAGAAACACAGGCTGTATACCAGAAATATGGTGTAAGTCCTGCTAGTGGATGTCTTCCTATGTTAATTACATTTCCGATTCTTTTTGCATTGTGGCGTGTAATTTATAATATACCGGCATATGTTCCTCAGGTATATGCAATTTATGAAGATTTAGCTCAGGTGTTGATGGATTCTGAAATTGCTCTGGATACTCTTGCAGGTAAGGAGTATATTACAAATGCTACTTATGTTGTAACAGAAGCTGTTAAGAATGCAGAAAAGAATGGTGTAAATATTAATTATTATATTGATGTGTTATCACAGTTTACTTCTACTGGCTGGGATGCTTTAGTTGCAAACTATGGTGAACATGCAGAGATTATTAAAGAAACTGCTGCTAAAACGAAGGATATTAACTTTTTCCTTGGATTAAATATTGCAGACACTCCAAGTATTAAGTCAATTAGTGTTGCTATTCCGATTTTGTCTATTATTACTCAGGTAATTAGTACAAAGTTAAGTATGGCAGGTACTTCACAGACACAGGCAGATTCAGATAATCCTACAATGCAGTCTATGAAAACAATGAATACTGTAATGCCATTTATATCTGGTGCTATGTGTTTAATGTTCCCAATTGGTGTAGGTATTTACTGGATTGCTGGTAATGTATTTCGTATTGTTCAGTCCTTGTTTATTAATATTTATTTTAGTAAAATAGACATGGAAGAAGAAATTCAAAAGAACGTGGAAAAAGCAAAAAAGAGATATGAAAAAATGGGAATGGATCCTTCCACTTTAGATCAGGCTGCAAAGAGAAGGACAAGTAATATAAAAGTTGATAACAGTAATAATACCGCTAGCAAGGGAACTAGTGTGAATGCTGCAGCAAGTAAAAAATCTACAAAGGTTAGTAAAGATACAGGAAATAAAAAATATAAAGAGGGAAGCATTGCTGCTTATGCAAATATGTTAGGTCGCAGTGATGATTCAAAATAATAATACTTATCGTGTGTGGCGATAGAATGGAGGAGACCTATGTCTGAATGGAAAGAATTTTCTGCAAAAACAGTGAATGAAGCTTTAACAAATGCATTAGTTCAGTTGGAAACAACGAGTGACAAAGTAGATTATGAAGTAATTGAAAAAGAATCTTCTGGTATTTTAGGCTTATTTAGTAAGCCAGCATTAATTCGTGTTCGTTTAAAACTTACTTTAGAGGATATTGCAGTTGATTTCTTAAAGAAGGTTTTTGATTCTATGGAAATTGAATCTCAGATTAATGTAGAGATTGATAAAGAAGAAAATGTTATGAATATTGAATTAAGTGGTGACCAGATGGGTGTACTGATTGGTAAGCGTGGAGCTACTTTGGATTCTTTACAGTATTTAGTTAGTCTTGTAGTAAATAAAGAAAGTGAAAATTATATTAAGGTTAAGCTTGATACAGAAAATTATCGTGCTCGTAGAAAAGAAACATTAGAAAATCTGGCAAAGAATCTTGCACATAAGGTAAAGAGAGTTCGCCGTACAGTATATTTAGAGCCTATGAATCCTTATGAAAGAAGAATTATTCATTCTACTCTTCAGAATGATAAGTATGTTGAAACACATAGTGAAGGTGAAGAGCCATATCGTAAGGTAGTGATTACTCTTAAGCCTGGTGTTGATACTGGATATGAGAGAAAAGGTAAATATGGATATGGTCGTTCTTATAATAGAAATGGTTATAAGAAGAGATATAATAATTCATATCGTAAAAATGATAGCAGAGCAGAAGAGAGTACAGAGACTGTTGCAGATGCTGAATAATTGATTTGTAAAATGGAAAGGGGCTGGAAGTCAGCCTCTTTTTTGCTTGTTAGGAAAAATATAAAAATAGTATATATTAATTTGTTCTTATTATGTAGGAAATGGTTAAAATTAGAAAGGATCATTTTATGCGGGAAGATACAATTGTTGGAATTGCCAGTGGTATGGGTGGCGGAATTGGAATTATCCGAATTAGTGGAGAGGATTCCCTTAAATTAGCAGGTGAAATTTTTCGTACGAAAAAGAGTTTAAATAATAAAGAAGAGTGGAATGAAGAATTTTTTGAGAGTAAAAAATCTCATACTATTCATTATGGTTTTATTGTAGATGACGAAGAAAGTGTTGTAGATGAAGTAATGGTTCTTTTAATGAAGGGACCAAATAGTTATACCAGAGAAGATGTTGTAGAAATTGATTCTCATGGTGGTTCTTATGTGCTTCAAAAAATTTTACAATTGTTAATAAAAAAAGGTGGAAGATTAGCAGAACCTGGTGAATTTACTAAGCGGGCATTTTTAAATGGACGTATTGATTTATCCCAGGCAGAAGCTGTTATGAAAATGATTTCCTCAGAAAATGATTTTGCATTAAATAGTGCCATTCATCAGTTGGAAGGTAGTGTATCAAAATATATAGAAGAAATTCGTCAGCAGATTCTTCACGATTTAGGATATATTGAGGCAGCTTTGGATGATCCGGAGCATATGTCCTTAGATGGATTTGCAGAGGAACTTTTAGAAAAAACAAAAAGTGAAGTAAATCAATTAAGTCAGCTTTTGGATAATTTTGATAATGGTCGGATGAAATCTGAAGGAATTAATACCGTAATTGTTGGAAAACCAAATGCTGGTAAGTCTTCTTTGATGAATTTAATGTTGGATGAGGATAGAGCTATTGTTACAAATATTGCAGGAACTACCAGAGATATTCTGGAAGAAAAAGTTTATCTTGGAAATATTATATTGAATTTAATTGATACTGCTGGAATCCATAAGACAGAAGATATTGTAGAAAATATGGGTGTCAATAAAGCAGTTGATTATTTAGAGAAAGCTGATTTTATTATCTATGTAGTAGATTCTAGTGAAGAATTAAGTGAAGCTGATGATCAGATTGTTCAGCTTTTGCAAAATAAAATGGGAGTTATTCTTTTGAATAAGTCAGATTTAGAACAGAAGGTTTCTGAAGAAGAAGTGAAGGAAAAATTAAATTGGGATGTAATACCTTTTTCTAATGAAACAAAAGATGGATTAAATAAGTTGGAAGAATATATTAAGACAAGTTTCCTGAAAGGAGATATTACCTATAATAATCAGATTTATTTAACGAATCTTCGTCATAAAGAAGCAGTGGAAATTGCAAAGAGAAGTTTACAACAAGTAGTTCAGACTATTGAAGATGGTATGCCAGAAGATTTTTATACTATTGATATGATGGATGCTTATAAACAGTTAGGATTAATTAATGGAACTACAGCTTCAGAAGATTTAGTAAATAAAATATTTAAAGAATTTTGTATGGGTAAGTAATATTAGAAAGGTATTCTTATACAGAATTGGAATGTAGCATGAAAAATGTAGTATAGAAAAGAGGATTAATATGTCATTTACTTATGAGAGTTATGATGTAGTGGTAATTGGTGCAGGTCATGCGGGATGTGAAGCAGCTCTTGCCAGTGCACGTTTAGGTATGAAAACTTTAGTTTTTACGGTGAGTGTGGATAGTATTGCTTTGATGCCATGTAATCCAAATATTGGTGGTAGTTCTAAGGGACATCTGGTGCGGGAAGTTGATGCATTGGGTGGTGAAATGGGTAAAAATATTGATAAAACATTTATTCAAACGAAGATGTTGAATTTATCAAAAGGTCCTGCGGTTCATTCATTACGTGCCCAAGCAGATAAACAAGATTATACCCGTAGTATGAGACAGGTTTTGGAGAATACAGAAAATTTGGTGATTAAACAGGGAGAGGTTGCAGAAATTTTGGTAGAAGATTCCCAGGTAGTTGGTGTAAAAACTTCTTCCGATGCAGTTTATCATTGTAAAGCTGTAATCATGTGTACTGGAACTTATCTTCAGGCTAGATGTATTTATGGAGATGTAAGTCAGTATACTGGTCCAAATGGTTTAGCTGCTGCAAATAATCTAACTAAGAATTTAGTAGATTTAGGAATCGAAGTGAGACGTTTTAAAACAGGAACTCCAGCTCGTGTTGATAAGAGAACGATTGATTTTTCTAAAATGCAGGAACAAAAAGGTGATGAAAAGATAGTACCATTTTCTTTTACAAATAATCCAGAAGATTTAAAAAGAGAACAGATATCTTGCTGGTTAACTTATACCAATAAAGATACTCATAAGATTATTATGGATAATATTGATCGTTCTCCATTGTACTCTGGAAGTATTAAGGGAACAGGTCCAAGATATTGACCATCTATTGAAGATAAAGTAGTTCGATTTGCCGATAAGGAAAGACATCAGGTTTTTTTGGAACCAGAAGGAAATTATACCAATGAAATGTATGTAGGTGGTATGTCCAGTTCCTTGCCGGAAGATGTTCAGTATGCAATGTATCATTCTGTGCCGGGATTAGAAAATGCTACCATTGTAAGAAATGCATATGCAATTGAGTATGATTGTATTGATCCTACCCAGTTAAAATCTTCATTGGAGTTTAAAAAGATAAGTGGATTTTTCTGTGCAGGTCAGGCAAATGGAAGTTCCGGCTATGAAGAAGCTGCTGCTCAGGGTATTGTTGCTGGTATTAATGCAGCAAGAAAAATTCAGGGAAAAGAGCCTCTTGTGTTGGATCGTTCTCAGGCATACATTGGGGTATTGATTGATGATTTGATTACAAAGGGTACCAATGAACCATATCGTATGATGACTTCCAGGGCAGAATATCGTTTACTTTTGAGACAGGACAATGCTGATTTAAGATTAACAGAAATTGGTTATGAAGTTGGTCTGATACCAGAGGAAAGATATCAGAATATTTTAGAAAAGAAGCGACTTATTGCTGAGGAAATAGAACGATTACAGAATAGCTCTATTGGTGGAACACAAAAGGTGCAGGAATTATTAGAAGAGCATAATAGTACTTTATTACAATCTGGAATTACTTTGGCGGAACTCTTAAAGAGGCCGGAATTATCTTATGATATTATTGAACCGATTGATGAAAAGAGGCCAGAGCTTCCTTGTGATGTAAGGGAACAGGTTAATATTGAATTAAAATATGATGGTTATATCAAGAGACAGATGCGTCAGGTAGAACAGTTTAAAAAATTAGAAAAGAAAAGAATTCCAGAAAATATTAATTATCAAGATGTGTATAGTCTTCGTAAAGAAGCTGTACAAAAATTGGATAATATGAAACCATCTTCTGTAGGACAGGCATCCAGAATATCAGGAGTTTCTCCAGCAGACATTTCTGTACTTTTGGTTTATTTGGAAAAGTACAAAGGATAAGGTTTGGACGGATTTTAAATAAAGTGTTATTAGATTAATATAATGTTTGTTAATTGATAAATAGAAAGGTGAATTGTTGATTTGAAAAAATATTTATATGAAATGGCTCAGAAGACAGAAATTGAAATAACGGATAAACAATTAGAACAATTTCAAATTTACTTCGATTATATGATTGAAATGAATCAGGTAATGAATCTTACTGCAATTACAGAAATGAAAGAAGTTGTATTAAAACATTTTATTGATAGTGTTTCTATTATGAAATATTATTCCTTCAAAGAAGTAAAAAATGTAATAGATGTTGGAACAGGGGCAGGATTTCCTGGAATACCTTTAGCTATTGTGTTACCAGAAGTACAATTTACTTTAATGGATTCTTTGAATAAGAGAATAAAATTTTTAAATCAAGTTATTGAAAAGTGTGGTTTGAATAATGTGACTTGTATTCATAGCAGAGCAGAAGATTTAGGAAGAGATAGTATTCATAGAGAAAAGTATGACATTTGTGTATCCAGAGCAGTAGCAAATTTATCTATCTTATTGGAATATTGTATTCCATTTGTAAAAGTTGGTGGAAAATTTATTTCTTATAAATCAGTTCTGGCAGAGGATGAATTAAGTAAAACTCAAAGTGCACAAAAAGAATTGAGTTGTTCTTTGAATGATAATATTTCTTTTGAAATTCCTGATACAGATTATCAGAGATGCTTCTTATCTTTTCAAAAGGAAAAGAAACTTAAAAATAAATATCCTCGTCAAAGTGGAATGCCAAAAAAGAATCCTCTTTAGGCAAAATGCTGAAAATATATTATTAAGCAATATTTAATGGGAATTGTATAGATAGAAATAGAAAAGCATGTTATAATGTTTCACGTGAAACATTTATAACATGCTTTTATCTTTACTATATAAGAAAGATTGTTCTATTAGGAAAATACTTCTTATGTCAATTATATTGGCTTTGATGATGTAATCTGAAAAATACTACGAACATTCATAAATTCTTTAAAGTATAACAAATAATTTACAAATAATGTTTCACGTGAAACATTATTGAAAATAAAAAAAAGGAAAGGTGCCGTAAATGGGAAGAGTAATAGCTATTTCAAATCAAAAAGGTGGAGTAGGAAAAACCACTACTGCCATTAATCTATCTGCATGTTTAGCAGAAAAAGGAAAGAAAGTTTTAGTCGTTGATATTGATCCACAGGGAAATGCTACAAGTGGATTAGGAGTTGAAAAGGAAGATATTGAAAATACTGTATACGATATTTTGGTAAACTATACTCCTATTTGGGAAACAATTACACCATCTGTTATGGAAAACTTATCAGTCATTCCTTCTGAAAGAGGATTAGCTGGAGCAGAGATTGAATTAATTGGAATTAAGGATAGAGAATATATTCTGAAAAAAGAAATTGATAAAATAAAAGATCAGTATGATTTTATTATTATTGATTGTCCTCCTTCTTTAAGTACATTAACAGTAAATGCAATGACAACAGCGGATAGTGTACTAGTTCCAATTCAGTGTGAGTACTATGCTTTGGAAGGATTAAGTGAATTAACTTATACTATTGAACTGGTTAGAAACAGATTGAATGATAATTTGGAAATTGAAGGTATCGTCTTTACTATGTATGATGGAAGAACCTGTTTATCATCACAGGTAGTAGAGAATGTAAAAGATAATATGAGAGAAAATATTTACGAAACAATTATTCCAAGAAATATTAGACTAGCGGAAGCACCAAGTCATGGTTTACCTATTAATGTATATGAACCAAAGTCAGCAGGTGCAGATGCATACAGAAGTTTAGCAGATGAAGTAATTGAAAGGAGAAAATAAAAATGGCAGCGAAAAAAGGACTAGGCAAGAAAGCTCTTGGTAAAGGACTTGATGTAATGATTCCTGATAAAATTGAAAAAAGTAAGGAAGTAAGTAATGGATTGGTTACCATTGATATAAATAAGATTGAACCAAATGAGAATCAGCCAAGAAAAGCATTTGATGAAGATAAGATTCATGAATTGGCAGAGTCAATTAAGATTCATGGAATTATTGAACCATTAATTGTACAGGAAGGAGAAAAGGGATTCTTTACAATTATTGCAGGTGAAAGAAGATGGAGAGCTGCAAGAGTTGCTGGTTTGAAAGAGATTCCTGTTGTGGTGAAGGAATACTCTGATCAGCAGGTAATGGAAATTGCTTTAATCGAAAATATTCAGAGAGAGGATTTAAATGCAATTGAAGAAGCAGAAGCATATAGTCGTCTGATAGAAGAATATAATTTGAAACAGGATGAAGTAGCAGAGAGAGTATCAAAAAGCAGAGTTGCTATTACAAATTCACTTCGATTATTAAAGCTGGATGAAAAAGTTCGTAGTATGGTTATTGAAGATAAAATTAAAAGTGGACATGCAAGGGCTTTGTTAGCAATTACTGATGGAGAAGAACAATATCAAATTGCAGTACAGGTTTTTGATAATAAGCTAAGTGTAAGAGAGACAGAAAAGCTTGTAAAAAAATATCTGAATGATAAGAACTCACCAAATAAAAATAAAGAAGTAAAAAATAAACAGGATGAGCTTGTATATAAGAACTTTGAAGAAAAATTAAAATCTGTAATGGGAACAAAGGTTAATATCAATCATAAGGGAAAGGGAAAAGGTAAGATTGAAATTGAATATTACTCTGCTGATGAATTTGATCGTATTGTTGAAATGATTATGGAAATGAAAAAATAAGATAAAATCATTCTACAGAACAAATGTTTGTAAGAGTAAAAAAGAAAAAAACTGGGAAAAATAAGATTCTCAGAATGGAGGAAAGAAATGCAAATTTTTGAACAATTTGGAATAGACATTGGATATGTCGTAATGGGAATGGCAGCGGTCATTTTGATCTTATTCATTTTATTATTAGTAACTATGATTAAAGATGCAAATACAAGAAAAAAGTATCATATCTTTATGGATGGTGAAAATGGAAAAAATTTAGAAAAAGCAATCTTAGATAAGTTTGCAGCAATTGATGACTTAACAAAAGATACTCAGGATATTCATAAGCAGATTGAAAATATTGATGGACGTCTGATTCATGCTTATCAAAAGGTTTCCTTAGTAAAGTATGATGCTTTTAAGGAAATTGGAGGAAAGTTAAGTTTTGTGTTGGTTTTATTAACAGCAGAAAACAATGGATTTATTTTAAATTCTATGCACAGTACAAGAGAAGGTTGCTATACTTATACAAAGGAAGTAGTAAATGGAGAAGCATTTGTAATTCTTTCCGATGAGGAGCAGCAGGCATTGGAAGAAGCAAAATCAAATAGTTGTCCTATATTTAAAAACATAAAATAAGAATCAGGAGATGCAAAGATGCTGATGTATGTACTTCTCATCCTTGGATTTGTTTTATTAATTAAAGGTGCAGATTTTTTTGTAGATGGCAGCGCAGGAATGGCTAAAATATTTAAGGTGCCTGGCATTATCGTCGGATTGACTATTGTGGCAATGGGAACTAGTCTTCCAGAATGTGCAGTAAGTATTTCTGCAGGATTACAGGGAAATAATGACATTGCTATTAGTAATGTAGTTGGTTCTAATTTTTTTAATCTGTTGGTGGTATGTGGTGTATGTTCTTTGATACAGCCATTACCAATAGATAAAGGAACCTTAAAAAAGGAATTTCCATTTTCTATTTTTTCAGGGATTATACTATTATTTCTTGCAGCTGATTATTTGTTGCATGGAGAAATGGCAATGAATCAGGTATCCAGAATAGATGGATTGTTACTTTTAGTTCTATTTGCTTTTTTTCTAGGAAATCTGTTACAGAGTGCCTGGAAGAATCGGGATGTAAATGAAGAGAAAGAAGAGGATGGGATTATTCCATTATGGAAATGTATTGTTTTGATTATTGTTGGAATCATAGCAATTAAATTTGGTGGGGACCTGGTGGTAGATAATGCATCTAAGATAGCCACAGTTTTTGGGTTAAGTCAGAATTTAATCGGATTGACAATAGTGGCTATTGGAACTAGTTTACCAGAATTAGTCACATCAGTAGTAGCATCAAAAAAGAAAGAAACAGATATTGCTGTAGGAAATGTAATTGGCTCAAACATATTTAATATATTGTTAATATTGGGAATTTCTTCTTTACTAAATCCAATTGCTGTAGAAATAAATAATGTATATGATTTGATTTTTCTAAGTGTAACAAATATTTTGGTTTGGATGTCTGTATATAAATTAGAAAAAATAAAAAGATTGCAAGGCTGCGGTATGATAAGTCTGTATGTTATTTATATGATTTTTGTATGTATAAGATAAAAAAAGTATCACTTTTTAAACTATTCCATTAAAAAGTGATACTTTTCATTTTATAAAAAATTCTTCTATAGAAGATTATATTTGTACAAATAAAAATCAATCTGAAGTAATAGAACCATAAAATGATTTTAAACTGTTTGGTATAGTTTCTACATAGTCTTCATCGTCTTCTATAGAATCAATAATCTGACCACTCATGGCAGCTCCACCATTAAAATCTTCATGATAGGATTTTACACTTTCATTGATGGCAAGCATTTTATTGTCTAGAAAAGAAATAATATTAGCACATTCTGTTAATTCATCACGAATACCATCTGGTGCTTTTCCTTCAAATTTGTAATAAATTTTATGTTCCAGACTGGCCCAGAAATCCATGGCAATGGTTCGGATCTGAATCTCAACCTTGGTATCAATCACATCATCGGAAAGGAAAATTGGAATAGATACAATCATATGATAACTTCGATATCCATTTTCCTTTGGATGTAAGATATAATCTTTGATTTGTAATATAGTCACATCATTCTGCTTCGAAATAGCATCTGCAATCCGATAAATATCAGAATTGAAGGAACAGATGATACGAACACCAGCAACGTCATTTACATATTTTACAATATTTTCAACGGTGAGTTCCTTTCCTTTTTTTCTGATTTTGCGGGCAATGCTATTGGCAGATTTAATTCTAGATGTAATATGCTCAATAGGATTATATTGATGAGCCAGCTTAAATTCGTTATTTAAAATTTCAAGCTTGGTACTGATTTCTTTTAAAACAGCATCATAAAGAAGAAGTGCGCGATTCCATTCTTCTTCTTCATTATAATACAATGGTGGCTGCATAAATTCCCCCCCTTTTTTTATCTGTGTACATTATAAAAATTAATTAAAATTATAAATTCGGTTAAAGAAATGATAACCATGAATAATAATCTTTTGTCCAGGTTTACTTTTTGCCTGTAATAACTGACCAAATTTTCTGCGTTTGATAATATTAAAAATAATAATATTTTTATTGCGCAGGTAATTCCATAAATCATCACGTTTGTGTAAGCTTTCTTCTGAACCTTCATTGACCAGAAGGGCAGAACTGACAATAAGCATCATAGAAAGATACTTAATCATATAATGACGAAGCTTACGATTTTTAATAGTCATTAAATCATAAGAATCAATGATAATTTTATTTACTTTAATCTGCTGATCAATTCTGCTGGTCATAATGGCTTCATTAACAGACTGACCTTCTCTTCCAATATAGTAGCGGTAGAGATTTACATCGAGATAATATATTTTCTTCACATAAGGAAGTGGAACATAGGCAAAAATATTATCTACATAAAATGTGTGCTCAGGAAGCTTTAGATTACAATCTCGGAGCAGCTTTGTGCGGTAAATAATAGAGTGCATTAAAAGATTCTGACTCATACGGAGACGTTTAAAATCACTCCATCCAATTACCTTATCTCTAGGAATAGCACCTACATAAGACATAACTTTCTGCTTCTGGGTACTAGGCTTTTCATAAACATAATTGCTAATAAGCATATCCAGACCGATACCATCTGTAACCATATTTCGTAGAAGAGTTAATACTTCCTGAAGACTATAGGTATCTAACCAGTCATCACTATCCAGTACCTTAAAATACACACCAGTGGCATTTTCGATTCCAGTATTTACTGCAGAACCATGTCCACCATTTTCTTTGTGGATAGCACGGACAATGTCTGGATATTTCTGCTCGTATTCTCTGGCAATTTTAAATGTATCATCAGAAGAACCATCATCAACTACAAGAATTTCTATATCATTGCCGCCAATTAATGCAGAATTAATGGCTTTTTCCATATATTCTGCAGAATTATAGCAGGGAATGGTAACTGTCAATAATTTCATAACAATCCTCATTTCTGCGTTGCAGTGTATATTAAACTATGTCCGGCAACGCGCAGACAAGGTCATTAAAATAGTATAAATACATTTCACTAGTTCCCATTATAATATGAAAAGTGACAGGATGGAAGAAATTATTTCTTAACTTTTTCTTATTTCTTTACGCGAAAGGAAGGAAAAGTGATAAAATAGAAATAGGAATTGTTTTGATTATGAATGAAGGAGGGATTCTAGATGCAGATACACAAGAATGAAAAAGTAAAAAAATTAATAGAACAGGCAATTTTGGCAAGAAAAAAATCGTATTCTCCTTATTCTCATTTTCAGGTAGGTGCCTGTCTGGAAGGAAAAAGTGGGCAATTATATACAGGATGTAATATTGAAAATGCATCTTATCCGGCGACAAACTGTGGAGAAAGAACAGCTTTCTTTAAAGCGGTTTCAGAAGGGGAACAGGAATTTACGAGGATTGTTATCGTTGGTGGAAAGGAAAATCAGGAATTGGAATTATGTCCACCCTGTGGGATATGTCGTCAGGTGATGATGGAATTTTGTAATCCAGAAACTTTTGAAATTATTCTTCCTGTATCGGAAGAGGAATATGAAATTTATTTGTTAAAGGATCTGCTCCCATTGGGATTTGGAAAAGCAAATTTGGAGAATAACTAATAAATAACAGCAAATTAAGGGGGTATTGGTATGAGAATGTATGATGTGATTGACAAAAAGAAAAAAGGGATGGAATTAACAAAGGAAGAAATCAGATTTGCGATTCAAGGATATGTGAAGGAAGAAATTCCAGATTATCAGATTTCAGCACTTTTAATGGCAATATATTATCAGGGAATGACTGATCATGAGCTTCTGGTTTTGACTAATTGTATGGCAGAGTCGGGGGATATGGTAGATTTGTCAGGGATTCATGGAATTAAAGTGGATAAACACAGTACAGGAGGTGTAGGAGATAAGACTACTCTGGTAGTGGCTCCTTTGGTAGCTGCCTGTGGAGGAACTGTTGCAAAAATGAGTGGAAGGGGACTGGGTTTTACCGGAGGAACCATTGATAAGCTGGAGGCAATTCCAGGATTACAGACAGCAATTCCGCAGCAGGAATTTTTTGATACAGTAAATAAAATCGGACTTTCTGTTATCGGGCAGTCAGGTCAGATTGCTCCTGCAGATAAAAAATTATATGCTCTTAGGGATGTAACGGCTACAGTGGACAGCATTCCTTTGATTGCGGCATCCATCATGAGCAAAAAGTTAGCATCTGGCAGTGATAAAATTGTTCTGGATGTAACTGTAGGTAGTGGTGCTTTTATGAAAAAAGTAGAGGATGCAGTGGAACTGGCGGAAAAAATGGTTGCTATAGGCGAAGGTGCTGGCAGAGAGACGGTTGCTATTATTACGAATATGGATGTTCCACTTGGAGTAGCAGTGGGAAATGATCTGGAAGTAATCGAGGCAATTGAAACTCTTCAAGGAAACGGACCAGAGGATTTTAAAGAGATTTGTCTTGAGTTTGCATCTTATATGTTATATCTTGGAGAGGTTGCAAATCTGGATGATTGTAAAGCTATGGCAATGGAAGCTTTGGATAATGGAAAAGCCATTGAAAAATTAGCGGAAATGGTTCAGTCCCAAAAAGGGGATAGTGCATATGTATATGATACTGCGAAGTTTATACCGGCAGAATTCCAGCAGGATTATATTATGGAGGAGTCAGGGTATATTACTCACATGGACACAGAGATTTGTGGAAAGACTTCTGTGGTTTTAGGTGCTGGAAGAGAAACCAAGGATAGTGACATTGATTTCAAGGCAGGAATTAAATTCTTCCATAAAACGGGAGAGTATGTGGAAAAGGGGACAGTGCTGGCTTCTTTATATGCATCAGATGAGAGGAAGCTGCAGGATGGGCTTGCTTGTTTAAAGAGTGCATATACCTTTGGAAAAGAAGCTATAGAGCCAATGAAATCTATTATTGCCCGTGTAACAAAGGAAGGGGTGACATATCTGTCATAAGGAGATATGTAGTTTTTAAGCTTTGGTATTCAATAAATTAATAAATGATATGGCAATTTGGAAGTTTCTTTAATAACAGCCTATATTTCTTTTGAGAAATTTTAGTGTTGGATATATTTAATGTAGTTAGTTGTTTCATTTTTAATAAGGAATTCATATCATTAAATTCTGGATTGGAGGATATATCCAGAAAATAAAGATTTTTTAGTTTGGTTAGAGATGTGATGTCTTTTATATTATTATAAGATAAGCATAAAATTTCCAATTGTTCTATCTGGGATAAACCAGAAATATCCGTTAATTTATTGTTGTTTAGGTAGAGTTCCTGGATATAGGGAAAATCAAAATCCATAGTGATTTTTTCTATCTGATTTTCGCCAGCATATATACAATTAATGGAATCAGTGATATCAGTGGGAGGAAAGGTTAGTCCGGTTTTTTGTACATCTAATTCGTTTTTTAAATTTTTGGGTGAAGGGAGTACAAATGGTGTAGCTAAATTATGGACTGGTGGTGTAGTAGCGATATAAAATTCAGTTTCTTTTATGGAAGGAATGGGAGAAACAGTTTCTATTTTTTCTACAAAGGAAGGAGTGTTATCCAAAATATTATGTTGTGTGGGATGCAGGTGCTGGTATAGTGTGACTAGAAATATGCAGCCTGCTATAATAATACATCCCCAGATAGTTCCAAAAAGGAAATAAGAATTCTTTTTTGGAAGGAACAGGGTTTTCCTTTCAAATAGTGGATGATGATTGCTTTTTATTTGAAAGACAGGAGAGTTTAAAACACTTTCCTGTTTTTTTTCCTGTAGAAATAAATTCTGTAATTCTTTCAAAGAAGAATATCTGTCTTCTGGATTTTCCATGGAACCAACATTTAATATTTGTTTAAAGGAATTATATTGCCAATCAGGAGTTAGTTCGTAAATATTTTTTAATAACATACAAATAGAAAATAAAAAGGCTTTTTCAAAATTTGATTTAGATTTTCTTTTTCTAATGGATGATGTTTCTTTATATTCTGGAGGAATATAAGGAGGTGTTCCGAGAGGAAAATCTTTTTGTAAATTTAAATCTCCAAGACAAAATGTACCATCCTCCTTTTGGTATATATTATTGGGACTAATGTCAGCTTCAAAAAAATGATATTTCAGTAGTTCTAATCCTATATTGGTTAAGTCGATTCCTAAATCTAATAGTTTACCAAAGGAAAGACCGGTTCCATAAAGAATCTCTTTTAAGGTAGTATAATTTTCAAAAAGCAAAAAGTCAGCTTTTGAGGTATGATGATAGGATTTAGGAATTAAAAAATACTTGTCCGTAAATCGGGACAATATATGATAGTTTTTTTTAGAAAACGAATGTCTAGTAAATATTTTTAAGGTAAAATATTCAAGATTATCTTTTTTTTGTACAGAGTAGGTATAAGAATTTTCTGTACTGGAAAGACATTGCATAATACGAAAGTTTTCTAAAAAATCAGGTGTTTTGTGTTTTATTGCTTTTTGATTCATATAAATTCCTTTCTTTTATTATAGATGTAAGTTATTTGATTTTTACAATACAGGAAGCAGAAAGAGTTTTTTTATTATTTATTTTACAGCTAATAATAGCAATGCCCTTTTTTCTTCCTATTATAGAAATACGATTTCCTTTTTGGAATTTTATCCACAGAATGGAGGAATCAGAGACTGTCCATTCACATTTTCCATTCACATTCTTAGGATAAAGTGAAACAGAAAGAGATGTGGTCTTTCTTTCAGATAATTGGATAAATGTCCGTGAAAGAGTGATGGAAGTGGTTTTGTTTCGCTTTGAAGTAGCATGATGTTTTACTTTTTTTGATGATTGCTTTGAAGTAGTGTTTTGATTTGTTTTCTTTTTTTGTGTTACAGATTTAGTAGATAAGTTCTCTTTTTGCTTTGAAGAGGTTTTAGCTGTGTTTTTCTTTTTCTTGTTGGAAATAGACGGTGTCGTTGCACTTATTGACTGGTATTGTATCGTATAAGAGATAGAATCATATGAAAGAGATTCTAATGCTAAGAGATATCCTTCTTTTGGTGAAAGAGTATAGTAAAGCTTTAGCTTTTTTCCAGAAGAAAGAAATCGATAGGTGGAGGGTGCTATAGGATTTCCAAGACTGTCATATAATTGAAATGACAGGGAGGGGATTTTGGCAGATTGAATATAAATCAATATCTTTTCCTTTTTAGCACCAGCATAAAAACAATAATAATGAGTGTTATTTGGTAAAAAAGTATTTTGATATAAAGAATCTTTTGTAATAGGGGTTGCTTCGGAAATAGATCCGTTGGAAATTTCTTTTGCCTTGGCAGTAAGGGAAAAATTACTGGAAAAGATATAAGAATTTCCTGAAAAAGTTAATAAAAGACAGATTACCATAAGAAATGGAAGAATTTGTCTTTTATTATTTTTGAAAGAAAAGTGTATCATAATATGGTCCTTTCTCCACTTCAAAGCTCCTTTATTGTAGCTTAATTTTTAGAAAAAGGCTATTGATAATACTAGACAAATTATGAAAGAGTAGAAGAAAGAAAAATTGTAGATTCTGTATATTGCACTTTTTGAAAAATTCGGAAAGTAAAAAAGAATGGGACTTTTGAGGTTTATGTCATTGAATCAATGATGTAGACCTCAAAGTCCCATTTTTTATAAAAATATTGTTTATTTCTATTAAATATAGCTAACGAAGGTATATCCTGCCGCTTCAAAATAACTTTCTGCGCTGCTCAATAGCATTCTGGAAGTAGCACCGGTAGATGGATCATACCATGTAATATAACTAGTATCATAGCCTGTAATTAATACAGCCTGGTTATTATTTTTCATAGCAATGACTGGCTTTTCATTACTTACAAAATAAAGAACTTCATCAACTGTACAGCCTGTCAGATTGACAGGAGTATCCAAATGATCCTTTAGCATATCCATAAGAGAACTGCCTTTTATCTGGGATATATTTGTACTTGCCTGGGCTGATTGTAAAAGCATATGAACGCAGGCTTTTTTACTGGACCCAGCAGCAGTTGAGGTGGTTTTGTTAATATTGGAAAGAGTTTTACTATTAAATTTACCACCACGTTCCCAAATAATATGAGATTGGTTATCCATAACTACTCCCATTTGTTCATCTGCCAGCTGAATTGCTTCACCAGCATTGTCTAGAGAAGAAGTGATTTCTCCATAGGCATATACATAATATTTTAATGTATTATTCTTTGTATTGGACAAATGAAGAGTTGTATTTTCTGTAACCATTACATATTTCGTAGAGGTAGTTTCTGGAATTTGTTCCATATTAAAACCGGATGGAAGGCGAAGGTACTTCTCTGTCAACATCTTATCTGTAACACGGGAAGTCAAGTCAAAGGATTTCACATCATCATTCTTCTGATGCTGAATGCTGTCATCAGAAATCTTACGGAAGGTTCCATTGGACTTTTTCGCACGTTTCAAACGGATAATGTTATCATCTACCTTTGCTTTTGTAATGTACACATTTTTGGACTGATATTCTTTTAGGACATTTCCTAGACAATCTGCAATAATCATTTTGTAAACTGGAGAAATCCGTTCACCACCAGTAGACTGGTAGATGTCAGAATTACGTACAAAGCCATATACAATATTGGATTCAATAGTACCTAACACCTTAATACTCTGATTTGGTTTTGCATTAACTTTAATCTTATTTTCCGACTCTAAATCCAAAATAGTAATAGAGGATGCAGGTTCTGTTTTTGTAGCGTTAGACCACACAAAACACTTCGCATTTTCCAACATGGCAAAATTATCACTGGATGCATTTTTTGTCAGAATGTCATAATTACGGGAAGTAATGTTATATGCGTAAACAATATCATTTAAAGAGAAATAAAATACGTCTTTTTTGTTTACATGACAAAAGCTTCCAAAGTCTTCCTTCAGCTGTTGGTAAGTAGTAGTTAAAGGAATATAAACCCGCTCGTTAATTTGATTTTCCTTTGGAACATAATTATATAATAAAATAGCAACACGACCTTCATAGTCGCCACTATTCATATATCCATAGACTACGAAATTAATATTTCCATCCGCATCAATATTTAAAATACGGATATCATGCTGGTCATAATAATCCCGTTGATAGTCATGAGAATCATGAAGAAAGGAAAATACCTGATTTAATTGGTTTTTTTCTAAATCGTAATACCAAAGAGAACCGTTGCGGACAAAAGCCATTTTATTATTTTCTTCGTTGGCGGTAATATCCAAATCCTTTTGACTTGTAATACCAATCTTAAACTCGCTCCGGGTCAGGGAGGTAAGCTCCGGATCAAAAATAGCGTCCATACTACGCTGGAAATACAAGAGATAAATACGGTCACTTGTATAGCGGACACGATAAAATTCCTTAATCTGATAGATTTCCGTGCCGGAATTTGTTTTGGCTCTTACATAATAAATCTGTTCAATGGCAGCAGTTTCAATATTTAATTCTTTAATGGTTGGTATACACTCGGTAATGATTTCTGGTTTTAATTTATTCCAGGTAACCATTTTGTAACTGGAGTGAATATTTACATTTGCAAGGGAACTGTCATCAGAACCATCAGGCTCTAAATAGTTTTCAATATCAAAGGTTTTCTTCTTTCCAAAGGTGGCTTCATGGAAATTATTGACAAAATCCAATTTCTCCTTTAAATAAAAGTCACTGTCATAATATTTAATACGGGTATAAAAATGGATTTTTTTACTGTAGTTTGTGGTTAAAGTAATCTTTAAACCATATTCCGTACTAGTATCCATGGCAGTATCCAGATTAATATTTGCAGTCTTATAATTATCTTCTTTAGAAAAAGCAGTTAAAGAATCTGACATTATGATTTTATCATTGGCGATGTCCTTTAATTCATAATCCAGTTTCTTTATAGTAGATTCATTTTCGCTAATTTTTACCATAAAGCTTTTGGATACATCTAAAGGAGTAATAGATTCCCTGATTTTTCCACTGTCTAGTTCACTACTATATCCATGTAATGTATTTACGGTGTATTTATTTAACTGAAGATACATTATTGGAAAGGTAGAATCCTGCAGGCTGGTGGCAGTGGCTGTACCAACGGTAATATCAGGGATATTACGGCTAAAAAAGAAAATTGATAATCCAAATAAAACAAATAGTCCAAAATATTTATAAAAATGTTTCAAAATAATCCTCCAAAATAACAACATTCAAAGTTAAAAAACGCTATCATATAGTATAGTTTCTTCTATAAAAAAAGGCAAGGGATAGAAATGGAACATTTTCTTAAAATTTGCATAAACTAATCCCAAAAGTATTATGTAATCATTGGAAAGAGAGGAAAATATGAATCAGAAAGTGATATATCCAAAAGGGAATGCTATGACATCGGGTCTGACATTAGTAGAAACTCCAGAAGAGGAAGAAGATTTAAAATATTTGTATCCATTGGAAACAGCGTCTATTCAGAAAATGGTGTCTACAGTTTGTGACCAGATGGAATATGATGGAAGTGTTATGTATGACAGATTCCCAGATAAGATTACCGTGGAACGAATGGCGGACAGCATCTGCTGTGAAAGAAACCAGCATTGTGACGAATCCAGCCGGAACCCATGGATTAAAAATCTTACTGGGGTTATGCTCTGTCATGAAATGAAATGCCGCAGGGATAAACGTTCTAATCATAAAAGAAGATTATACTAAAAATCATATTCGATGCATGGCATTCCTAAATAAATATTTTTGCAGTTACCATCCTTATCCCAGGTAAATACAATTTGTAAATTACATCCATTGGAGGAAAGGGATTCCAGATGGAAAATTTCTTCGATAGCGGGGCTGTAGCAATAGAAATCAGAATAGTCAGAATCAGAATGGGAAGAGTATAATGTGGCGTCTGGATCGATTTGCTCCAGTAATGTTTCAAAATAATAGCGGGCAGTATTCTGGGTCAATTTGTCTGGAACGGAAGTAAGTGCTATGGTCTGGCTGTTGCTGGTCTGAAAGGCAGCAACTGCATCTGATAAAGGGATAGTTTCCCTATGGGAGGCAGTAGCAGCACTTGATAAATGGCTGGCTTCGTTTTGGAAGGCAGGGACCACCTGTTCTAATCCAATTTGCTGAGACAATGCCTGAGTAAAGGCAGCGCACCAACATACTACCATTATGATAAAAATGAAATATTTGGGGACTTTATTGTTAGAAAATAATATTTTTTTTCGCATAACAGTAACAACTCCTTTCAAATTGTGTGTTTACAATTATTTCGTTACTTGTTATACATTTTTTCCAGAATATTTGGTTTTATTCCAAAAGTTTTTGATAAATTTCCCGTTTAGGTACACCACGGTCTAAAGCAACCTTTTTCATGGCTTCTTTTTTGGAAAGTCCCTGGTTTAAATAAATGTCCATATGCTCGGATAGTTCCATACTTTCCCAGGAAGCCTGACTTTCTGCATCTAAAGATTCTTGGGAAACTCCTTCCAGAATCAAAACATATTCTCCCTTTGGAGCATTAACCTCATAATAAGAAACTGCTTCCGTCAGAGTCATTAACTGAACAGTCTCATGAAGTTTGGTCAGCTCCCGGCAGAGAGTTATTTGTCTGTTACCTAAAGCTTCAAGAAGCTGGATTAAGGTAGCCTTTAAATGATGAGGAGCTTCATATAAAATAATGGTTCTGGTTTCGGTTTTTAAGGAATCCAAAATCTTGCGACGTTCCTTTTTATCAGAAGGAAGAAATGCCTCGAAAGCAAAGCGGCGGGTGGAAAGCCCGGATAAAGTCAGGGCAGTAACACAGGCACAGGCGCCAGGAAGAGAAGTAACAGTGATTCCCGCAGCATAAGCCTGACGGACAATTTCTTCGCCAGGATCAGATATTCCCGGAGTACCGGCATCAGTAACTAAGGCAATGTTGGTGCCTTCGGAGAGCTTTGTTACGAGATGGGCTGCCTTGTCGAATTTATTATATTCATGGTAACTGGTCATTGGTGTCTTGATTTCAAAATGATTTAAAAGCTTAATAGTATTGCGGGTATCTTCCGCCGCAATTAAATCTACCTCCTTTAAGGTACGCAGTACACGAAATGTAATATCTTCCAGATTGCCAATAGGAGTAGCACATAAATACAATGTTCCAGACATAGGTAACCTCCATTTAATGATTTTTCTTTTCTATTCCATAAATATCATATATTTCATCGGTGTAAACACCGGGAGTATCATAAACAATCAAAGGTGGCTGTATTTTTATCATGGAGTTGCCTCCTTTTACTGCTTCAATTAAAACCATATTTGGTTCTTTATTGATATAAGGATGAACCAGCCGAAGAGCTTTAGGCTCCAACCGGTAGTTTGTTAAGGTAGTTATGATTTCTGCCAATCGGAAAGGGCGGTGAACCATAAAAAAATGACCGCCAGGCTTTAGAACCTTTGCTCCTTCCCTGATTACATCTTCTAAAGTGCAAAGTACCTCGTGACGGGCAATTGCCTTTGGCATATCAGGATTTTTCAAGCCATGATTGTCATTCATATAAGGGGGATTTGTGGTTACGATATCGTAAGAAAAAGGCTCCACAATAGAAGAAGCTTCTTTAATATCCCCGGTTATAATATTGATTTTTTCATTTAATCCATTGAAAGCAACACTTCTGCGGGCCATGTCTGCACTTTCTTCCTGAATTTCCAATGCGTCAATATGGCCAGCTGCTGTTTTTGCAGCCAGAAGAATGGGAATAATACCAGTGCCAGTACCCATATCCAGAATCTTTGCACCTTTGCGGCAGCTTACAAAAGAAGAAAGGAGGATCGCATCCATTCCAAAACAGAACTTCTCAGGATTCTGAATGATTTGATATCCTTTTATTTGTAAATCATCCAAACGTTCTCCTGGGTGTAATAAATTCTGTTTTGACATACGTATCCTCACTTCTTTCACTTTATAGGAATTAGTTTAAATTATTTTTTATCCTGTGGCTTGTGTTCCCGCTGTTCTGGATTCTTTCGATGGAAATTTCCATTTCGACGGGCATTCTGGTTATAGTCTTTTGATTTCTTAGAGTGATTACGATTGCCCCTATTGTTCTCACGACCTGCAAATTCCCGGTTGTTTGGTTCTTTACTGCCAGATTCTTTAGCCCGGAAATCCTGTTTTGGATATTTCTGTTTCTTAGAAGGGCGGTGAGTTGGTTTTTCGTTTTCCTCTGCCATATCCTCTAAATCACTTTGCTCCATATGCTCTAACTGTTTTAAAGTATGCTCATCAATTTCTTCGTCGTGAAGTGGTGCAATTGGAGAAGTGCCTCTGCCTTTATTTTTTTTGTCAAAGGTTAATTCTGTAACATGATAATCTTTTACTTCTTTTTCATCATTTTCTTTCGTAATAATGACTTTTATCATCTGCTTCAGAACACTGACATTCTGAACTTCACCGGAGAACCCATCAAAGGTTTGTACTTGTGTACCAATATTAGGAAGGGTACTGTTCAGATATTCATAGGCTTCCTGCTCATTTTTTAAACAACACATGAGACGTCCGCAAACACCGGAAATCTTGGCAGGATTTAAGGAAAGATTCTGTTCCTTTGCCATCTTAATGGAAACGGGTGCAAAATCTGAAAGATAGCTGTGACAACAAAGTGGACGGCCACAAATAGCAATGCCGCCAATCATTTTTGTTTCATCACGAACACCAATCTGACGAAGTTCAATACGGGTACGGAAAACTGCTGCTAAATCCTTTACCAGTTCTCTAAAGTCGATACGACCATCTGCTGTAAAATAAAATAACAACTTATTCCGATCGAAGGTATACTCCGAATCAATTAATTTCATTTCCAGTTCATGTTTGATAATCTTTTCCAAACAAATATCAAAGGCTTCTTTTTCTTTGATTAAATTCTCATCATTGATCTGGTCATCCTGTGGTGTAGATACACGCATAACTGGTTTTAATGGTGCTACAATTTTATCATCTGGCATTTCCTTTGGACCCAGTACAACGGTTCCATATTCAATACCACGGGCAGTTTCTACAATCACGTGGTTGCCCTTTTCAATTGCCAGTCCCGCAGGATCAAAGTAGTATATTTTTCCTGATTTGCGGAACTTGACTCCAATAATTAGTATCATAAATTTATAGTGTCCTTTCTGGTTATTCTCAATCTTTAATTGTTAGAATCATTAATTCAATGGCAAGGTCAAAGTTTACATTGGCTTCCAGACGAATCTTTGTTTTGTCAATGGATTGCAAAATATTTTCGATTCCTTCATAGGTACGGATACTTGCCTGTTTGGAAATGGCATTGTATTCATCTTGATATAGAAGAAGATTTGCATCTTTGGTAACCTTGAACATTAATACGTCCCGATACCATAAAAGCATTAAATCTAAATAATCATTTATCATTCCCTTTTTCTGGGAGAATGAGCGAATCACTTCCATAATTTCTGAAAGTTCCATAACATCAATATTTTTCAAAAGCTTTAAAACATCAGACTTCATTTCCTGAAAATCTTCGGAGTTAGCAAAACGAATTGCTTTTCCCATATTTCCCTGACAGAAACCGGCAGCAATATGTGCCTGTTCCTTTTCCATGGAAAGATTTTTTACTAAATAAGCTGCGATTTCTTCCTTATTCACCGGTTTTGTGTTGATGGTAACACAACGGGACTGAATCGTAGAAAGCAGAGAATGAATATTGTCAGTAATTAAAATAATAATTGCGTAGGCAGGTGGCTCTTCAATGGTTTTTAAAAGAGCGTTTTGTGCCTGTTCTGTCATTTTATTGGCATCTGGAATAATATAAACCTTGTAGTCGCTGCTATATGGTTTAATCTGAATGTCATTGTTTACCTGCTCACGAATATCATCTACACTAATGCTGGCTTTTTCGTGAGTAACATAACGGATATCAGGATGATTTCCAGACTCTGCTTGAAGACAGGATTTACAGATGTCACAGGAGTCAGCATTTTTTTCTGTTTCACACAGAAGAGCCTTAGTAAAGGCATCTGCCAGCATGTGACGTCCGGAACCAGTTTCGCCATTTAAAATGTATGCATGGGAGATTTTTCCCATTTGAAGAGCAGACTGAAAATGCTCTTTTGCCTGCTGCTGTCCTATGATTTCTTTGAAATTTGCCATACTCTTTCTCTCCAATCTGCCATACCAGGCGTAGAATATCAGGTAAAAATATCTAATAAAAGACCACGAATCTCACCAATTTTATTTAAGATAGCAAGGTGGTCCTTTTCTTCTTTCATCAATTCCTCTGCCAGCTCATCTAAGGTCTCATCCACCAGCTTAATCATACCATAGACCCGGTGGCGCCCCTTTTTATCTAAGAAATTTTCTCTACTGAATTTATGGGAATGACTGACAATTTCATTCATAAATTCTTTAATCATCTTTCGATATAATTTCATATCGCGGATATCCATCCGCTTGCCTAGTTTATTTCCCTGCTGGGTAATATCTTCCATCATTACAGAGAGACTGGCACGTAGCTGCTGTTCCTCGATGCTGCTAAGCAAAGTAAAGCGAAAGGAGCCGTCGGATTCTACAACCTGAGGTTTATTTTCTATCTGGGTAAGCTGTGTTAATTGTGATACCTTCAAATCCATAGCAGTCCCTCCTTTCCGTAATGATTATAACATAAACTGACCGGATATTATACAAAATAGTGGCAAACTTTTGACCAGATTTCTTCTGAAATCTCTTCAATAGAATGATTTCCATCTACAACAATAATATTTTCCCGATCCTTTAACTGTTTAAAAAGCTCAAAGTAACGATTGCGGACTTCTGTAAGCCGTTCCTTGGTTTCAAAAAGGTCAATTTGATGTCTTCCCTTTGACATACGTTCCAGACAGGTATCAGGGTCAACATCAATAAAGATGTGACAATCTGGTTTTAAGGTATCTGCTGCCAGAGAATTGGTTTTCATTACCCAGTCTAAAGGTACACGGACACTTTGATAAGCGTAATTGGATAAGAGATACCGGTCAGAAAGAATGGTGATTCCATCTTCCAATTTGCGGCACACTCCATTTACTGGATTATTTAAGTGATCCAATCTGTCTGCGGCAAAAAGTGCAGCAATGGTACCTTCATCACCAGCAATACGGCCAGTCAGAAACTGGCGTAACAGAGTTCCTACAGGACCATCACTAGGTTCTCTGGTAGTCATACAGTTAATGGCATGCTTCTCTATATTTTCTTTCAAAAGGGAAATCTGGGTAGACTTTCCACTGCCATCAATTCCCTCAAATGCAATAAAACGACCTTTGTGACTCATAATGATTTCCTCTTTTCTACAGTAATTACAGCTGTGCAAGACTCTGCTTAATATCCTCTATAATATCATCCACATCTTCTAATCCAACGGAGAAACGAATCATACCAGGGTTGATTCCACAGGCAATCAGCTGTTCGTCGGTAAGCTGACGATGAGTTGCACTGGCTGGATGAAGGACACAGGTACGAATATCTGCAACATGTACTTCATTAGATGCCATTTTCAGACCATCCATGAATTTAATAGCTGCTTCCTTACCACCCTTAATAACTAGACTGATTACACCAGCACATCCTTTTGGAAGATATTTCTGTGCAAGGTCATGGTATTTGTCTCCCGGAAGACCTGGATAATCTACAGACTCAAAGTGACCACAATCCTGAAGGAACTGGGCAACTTTCATTGCATTCTTGCAGTAACGTTCCATGCGGACATCTAAAGTCTCCAGTCCAAGGTTCAGCAGAAATGCAGAGTGAGCGGATGGGAAGCATCCGAAGTCACGCATAAGCTGCATACGGGCTTTAATGATATAAGCCATATTACCAAAATCACGGACATAGCATACACCATGATAAGACTCGTCTGGTTCAACGAAATCACGGAACTTACCATTCTCCCAGTTGAACTTACCGCTGTCTATGATAACACCTCCACACTGTAGTGCATGTCCATCCATGTATTTGGAAGTAGAATGAACAACAATGTCTGCGCCAAATTCAAACGGTTTACAAAGAATTGGTGTTGGGAATGTATTATCAATAATTAATGGAACATCATTGGCATGGGCAACCTTTGCCAGCTTTTCAATGTCCAGAACTGCTAATGCAGGATTGGCAAGGGTTTCACCAAAAACAAGTCTGGTATTTGGCTTAAAAGCTTTCATTAATTCCTCTTCGGAAGCTTCTGCATCTACAAAAATGCATTCAATACCAAAGCGTTTTAAGGTAACTGCAAAAAGATTAACAGTTCCACCATAAATTGTTGATGTACTAATGAAGCTATCTCCTGCGGAGCAAAGATTTAATACAGCGCAAAGAGATGCTGCCATACCGGAAGAAGTAAGCATAGCGCCTACACCGCCTTCTAATGCTGCGATTTTTTTCTCAACGGCATCGCAGGTAGGATTGGCGAAACGGGAATACATAGGCTCTGTTGGCATGTCGAAAAGCTCACCAACTTTTTCTGTACTATTGAAACGGTAAGTGGTACTCTGCACAATTGGCATAACTCTAGGAGCACCATTTTCCGGAGTATATCCTTCGTGTAAACATTTGGTTGCGTCTTTCATATTTTAAGTCCTCCTTAAAAATAGGTTAGTTATAATCTATCATACGCTTTTTTAGTGGTATTTGCAAGGTTCGTAGAAAGGAAATAAAGGAAAGGATTTTTCACTAAGTAATTTTACATAAAAAAAAGCCAGGTTTTTTCAAAACCTGGCTTAAAGTGCCTTATTATCCAACTTTTAATTTAAACTTTTGGACTTCCTTCTCGTCATCCAAAGGAATCTTTGCGATACAGGCTCCCAGTTCGGATAACTTCTTTTCAAAATCCTCGTATCCTCTTTCAATATATTGGATAGAATCCACCGTAGTAAATCCGTCTGCTACCAGACCAGCAACTACCAAAGCGGCACCTGCACGTAAGTCTGGAGCTGAAACAGCAGCTCCGGTAAATCCGGTAACACCTTCGATAATGGCAACATTGCTTTCGACCTTAACATTGGCACCCATACGGGAAAGCTCATCCACATATTTGAAACGATTTTCGAATATGCTTTCTGTAACAATACTGGTACCAGTGGAAAGTGCCAGCAATGTAGCTATTTGAGGCTGCATATCCGTAGGAAAACCAGGATATGGTAAAGTCTTAATCTGTGTATGTCCAAGACGTTCCGAAGTAGAAACCCGGACAGCATCATCAAACTCTTCTACAGTAGCACCAATTTCGATTAGCTTAACAGAAATTGCTTCTAAATGCTTTGGTATCACGTTGCGAATCAGTACATCACCCTTTGTAGCAGCAGCAGCAACCATGAAAGTTCCTGCTTCAATCTGGTCAGGGATAATGGAATATTCGCTGGAGTGAAGAGACTCCACACCATTAATACGAATCTTATCAGTACCAGCACCTTTGATGTTGGCACCCATGCTGTTTAAGAAGTTTGCAACATCTACAATGTGTGGCTCCTTTGCAGCATTTTCAATAACCGTACGGCCTTCTGCCATACAGGATGCAAGCATAATATTAATAGTAGCACCTACAGAGACAACATCAAGATAGATATGATTACCTTTCAGATTGTCGGAATAGGTATGCAGCATACCATGTTCAATTTCAACTGTTGCACCCAATGCACGGAATCCTTTTAGATGCTGGTCAATAGGACGGCTTCCAATGGCACATCCACCAGGAAGAACAACAGTACCTTTTTTATATTTACCCAATAAAGCACCAAGCAAATAATAAGACGCACGAATCTTACGAATAGCATCAGAATCAATAGTAACATCTGTAATAGTTTTTCCACTAATCTGAACTTCGTGAGGACCGAGACGCTTTACGGTAGCTCCGATGCTTTCAATGGCATCTAACAAAACATTAATATCCCTAACATCAGGGAGATTATCGATGGTAACGGTTTCATCTGTCATAATAGCTGCTGCAAGAATACCCAGCGCAGCATTTTTGGCACCGCCAATCACCACTTCTCCATGAAGCGGGTTGCCACCTTTAATAATAAACTGATTTTCCATTTTGCACCTCATCAATCATTTTTGCAAAATACAGACAATTATACATAATATCCATTATAACCGAATCCCTTATTCTGTCAACTGTCTTTCCGTCGATTTTCAAAATAAACAAAGGAATCAATGGCGTCAAAGATATCCTGAAATGTCTCGCGGGGAGCTTCGTCAATAAACTTCCGGAGAATTTCCTGTTCTGCCTCTCCGTGGTATCTTCCATAAAAGATATCAAAAAGATTATGCCCACGGACATAGGTTTTTATAAGCTCCAGATTATCTTTTATATCCTGTTTGGTACGGATTCGGATATTATTGTTCCGCATCATCCGTTTTGCACTAGGAAGCTTGAAAAGATAATCCTTGAACTTTTTAAATAATATATTATAAAATTCTTCCTCATTTTTCACTACTCCAATTTTTGCCATTACCTTTGGATCTAGAAAATAGTTTTCGAAGGAGTAGTATTTTAGAATCAAAACATTTTTCGGTTCCACCTTTGGCAGATTTCCTACATCTTCTTTAGCGCGCTGGCCATAGTAGCTGCAAAGCTGTTTCGTCAGATGCTTTGGATTTTTGCCGTCACTGTCCCGAATCATTAAAAATTGATCTTTTAAATATAATTTATTGATGTATTTTAAATTGGCATATGTCTTAATATTGGTACAGCTATTTACCGGAATAATGGTAATACGCTTTAGTTTGCCATCTTCGTCATAAATCTCGGAGTAATATTTTTCCAGAAGCATTGGGAGACGGTTGCTGTCCTGTTTTCCTTCTACAATAAAGACAAAGCTGACATTCATCAAATCATTTGCGGTATAACCAAGGTCATCCAGAATTTCATCAATATCAGTCTCTGGTTTGACAGCGGTGTAATACTCCTCATCCAGCACCACTTCTTTGATTTGCTTGGAAGAGAAATTAAAAATCAGATTTGGGGAATGGGTGGAAAATACTACCTGGTTCTTTTTGGACAGACGGAATAAAATCTCGCTGGCCACCTTTTGCAGCTGGGGATGTAAATAAATCTCCGGATCTTCCATTAAAATAATGCAGGGAAGCGTTTTGGACTCATCAATGTAAGCTTCCAGTAAGGAAAGGGCATAAATACTGCGGATACCTTCACTAAAAAGATGGATGGAACCGGCAAAACCACCTCTTTCCTTATTATATATCTGTGTATCTATATGAAGTAAATCGTCAATATCAAAGTCCAGCACATAACGGATTTCCTGGGAAGGACTTCCGTTCCGGTGGAAGTAACGGTTTACCTTTTCTTCAAACTCTGTCAGGTTGGTGCGGAATAATTTATATTGTAATAGCCGGGCTGTTTCAAAAAGAGTTAGTTCTTCAGGAGTTTTTTTATTAATCAAACCAATGCACTGAAAGCAGCGGTTGCATTTTCTGTTAGAATCAAAGGTGCATTCATTTTCCTTCAGAAGCTGGAAAGAATCTTTGTCATAAAAACTAAACACATCATTTTGCAGAGCGTCTAGATTCCGGGTCTGGTCGATGTGATAAATCTTTGGAAAAATCTCGCAGATATAAGGATTATTTTTCTGGAAACCATCATTATATTTTAATGTTAATTCTGGATTCACATAGCAGGTAAAAGAAATGGTATTTTCTTGAAAAGAAGGAAGGAGGGTCTGAAATTCTTCCAGCCATTTCTCGTAATCACGATGCTTGCTGACGGCACGTTTGCTATGATAATAAAGTAAATCATCAGAAGTAAATTCCATTTTCAAGGAAATGGAAATATTCATGGAAGGATTTAAAAACTCTCTGGCAGCAGGCTGGTGGTTACCAGTGGCCAGAAGGATAGCATCAATGACGGAGGTTTTACCAGTGTTATTTTTTCCAACTAAAATCAGGGAATTTTCGATTTCTGTAATTTCTAATTCCCGGATGGATTTGTAGTTTTGTATCTTGATATAACTAATCTTCATAAAATACCTCCTTTATCCTATTGTATGAAGTAATATAAAAACCGTGCTTATTTTCGTTTGCTCTTTTTATTTGTCTTTCCATGAACCGGTTTTTTGGAAGAGTTTTTTTTCCGAACAGAATATCCAAAGGTTCCTAAAGCCTTTCCTAAATCAAAGTAAGTTCCATGGGAATATGCCATCAAACCGGATTTATTTAAATGGAAGGTTCCTTTTTCGTCCATATAACGGTCATCCACATGAACCGCAGTTACATTGGCGATAAAAACATGATGGGAACCGGGCTCCAGAACCTGAACCACCTTACATTCAATATTGACCGGGGATTCCTCAATCATAGGACATTTCACTGTATCTGCAGGCACTGGCGTCAAATGACAGTCTGACCATTTATTCAGGGTACGTCCTGAGCGGACACCGCAATAGTCAGTAGCTTTTACTAACTGCCGGGTAGTCAGATTAAGCACAAACTCGCCAGATTCCCGTATCATTTGATATGAGTGGCGTTCAGGACGGACAGAAATATATACCATTGGAGGATTGGTACAGATGGTTCCAGTCCATGCTACGGTCAGTATATTTGAAACTCCATTGATGTCACCACAGCTTACCATAACCGCTGGAAGTGGATAAAGCATATTGCCAGGTTTAAAATTGATTTTTGCCATAAAAAACCTCTCGTATAACGTTATTTTTTGATTCTCAATATTAAGCTAAGTATAGCACAGGAGAAGGAGGTCTTCAATTATTTTGCTACTACACAAAGCCATAGATTTATGCTAATATCAAATAAAATAATTGATGAAAGGTAGGAGAGTGGATTGAGCGATTATTTAGAGTTCGAGGCAATGACGAAAGGTCTGGAAAAAAAGGTAAAAGAAAATATGAAGTTCAAGACGGGAAAATTTATCTGGAAGATTAAGTTCAATATTCCATTAGATCCAAAGACCGTGAATAATGTAAATCTTTATGTAACTACCATGAATATGTCGCCATTAAAGACTGCTATTCGTTATAATTCATTAGAAAATGAAATCGAGGTTGAGCCATTAGAAGCATATGCAAAAAGCGAATCTTACATATTAAATATTACAACAAAGGTTACTTCTTTAGGTGGCAATCCACTAAAGGAGCCTCTTCAGGTACAGTTTAAAATTGAGTAGAAAGCCAAAGGAACATGCTAGAACGTAAAATGAATTTCAAAAATAAATTTCGAATATTTAAGGATACAAGCTTTTTCCAACGAATGATACTTATCTATGTGATTGGAGGTATCATTCCTTTGTTAGGTGCCAGTATGTATATGAATTCCCAGACTCGGCAGATGATGATGGATGTATACAAAGAGACACAAACAGAGGAGTTGTCGTTGGTTGCAGCTTCTATTCGGGAGTCTATGTCGGTGCTGGAGGATGTATCACGGCTTTTAAGTGAAAATGAGCAGATACTGGATCTGGCCACCGAAGAATATTCCAATAAGATGGAGTTTCTTAAGGAATATTCCAAAATCAATGCCATATCTGAGTATCTGAATTATTATCAGCAGGATATTTCCTATATTAATATTTATTTAAATAACAAGACTGTTGATCCGCAGACTATGCTGGAGACAAAGTATATTTCTAATTTAAGTGATACAGTAAAAAACAAGGACTGGTATAAGAAGACAGTTCTATCAGGTGAGAATGGTTACTGGTACTATGGCACATCTCCGAAATCAAGGGAAAAGCTCATTCAAATAACCCGGAGAATTCTGGATGAGGAAGGTGACGTCGTTGCAGTGGTTGCGGTACTGATGCAGAACCGGAAGACGGAAGTAGCCATAGATAAACGTACAACAGACACTATGTTAATGTACAATAACAGTAGTATCATTTCATCTAACTATGATGCAGAAAACAAATATCCTTTCTTAAGAGACAGGTTATCTTCTTTAAGAATACAGTCTTTTTCTGAGAAAATGGTTTATGGAATTGAAGAATATCAGGTTACTTATGAGAAGGTTAAAACAACCAATATAAATAATCATTATTCTTTAGTAAGTGTGCAGAATTATCAGGATATTATGTCTAATGTAAATCGAATTAGTTTTCAGGCATTCTTGCCAGAAATAGTTGGTATTATTATATCTATGATTTTAATTGGTGCATTTTCTGTTTCTTATGGAAGAAGAATGAATCAAATTGGACAGCAGATGCATTATGTAGCCCAAGGGGAGTATGATAAAGTAGTTCCGGTGGAGGGACATGATGAAATTGGTAAGCTGTATGAAGATCTGGAGCAGATGATGAAGGATATTCAGAAGCTGATGGATGATGTAGTACAGGAGCAGGTTCAGAAGGAAAAACTGCATACCCGGCAGAAGGAAGTAGAGTTTAAAATGCTGGCAAGTCAGATAAACCCTCACTTCTTATATAATACGTTGGAAACTATTCGTATGAAGGCTATGGTAAACAAGCAGCCTGAGATTGCAGAACTGGTTATGATGCTGGCTAAAACTATGCGTTACAATATTCAGGTAACAGACCAGCTGGTAACATTAAAGGCAGAGCTGCAGATGGTAGAATATTATTTAAAGATTCAGAACTACCGTTTTGGAGACCGTATTACATCAGAAGTGAAAATTGCTCCAGGTATGGATATGAATGCACTAATTATGCCACTGACCATCCAGCCTTTTGTAGAAAATGCATTTATTCATGGATTAGAAGAAATGGACAGGGATGGAAGATTATTAATTTATGTAGAAATGCAAGAGGAAGATATCTATATAGAAATCAGCGATAATGGTGTTGGAATGGATTATTATGAACTGGGCCGGCTCAGGAAATCCCTGAATGAAGAAAGCAATGACCAGACCCATATTGGTGTTCATAATGTAAATCAGCGAATTAAAATTTTATATGGTGAAAAGTATGGAGTTAGAATCGAGAGTAAAGAAGGTTTGGGAACCAAAGTAATCATAACTGTCCCGTACCGTTTGGAAGAGTGAGATAAAAAATAGTAAAAACAGACGATAAAACTCTGAAAAATACTGAGATAATTGGATAAATACCACAAAATCTATAATTAATCGAGTAAAAATGTCTAAAACTTAAGGTTTTAATTCTCTGTTATTTTGCTAAAATGTGTAATACAGTGATTTATGACGTGTACATTTTGTGCATGTTGCTTAAGTCTAACGTGAGTTCAATTTTGAGGAGGAAAAGACAATGAGAAAAACATTTAAAAAAGTAATGGCAACATTGACTGCTGCTACATTAGCATTCGCTATGGCAACCACTTTAGCACCTGCAACAGCAGATGCACTTACAAGCAAAGCTGGTAAGAAGGCTGCAAAGGCTGAGTTCGACCCAGCTGGTACATACCATGCATATTTTGGTTTCCAGCAGACTGGTTCATGGATTTTCCGTGATGAGTGGTGCTCTGATACATTAGGTATTGGTGGTTCAAGCTTAAAAGAAGTTGGTCTGGAATATGACTGTGGTACATTACTTCAGTCTGGAACAGATGGATTAGTACAGATTGAAGGAACTACAGTAACAGATGCAGAGATTACTGGAAACGGTGTATACTCTGTAGGTGTTGAAGGATTAAATGGTTCACTTGCAACAGACACTGAATCTGTTGTATCTATGATTTACTGTAATACAGATATTCCTTTAAAGGCAAAAGATAACCCAGTAGTAATTTCTGACTGGAAATTAGAGATTGATGGAAGCGAAGTAACATTACCAGAAGAAATTTTCTTCCCATCAGAGTACAACGATGCTAGCGGATTAATTCGTTTCGATGCTGTAAATACTTACCAGTCTGATAAGGGTGAGTACCCAGGTGCACCAACTATTATGACTCCACAGGATTCTATTAAGATTACATTTACTGTATCTGGTATGGCAAATGATAATCCAGATGCTGTAGAAGCTACAGAAGCTCCTGCTGAAGATCCAGCAGCAGCTACAACAACAGCAGATGATGCAGATGATAACAAGGGTGGAAGTGCTCTTCCTATCGTAATTGCAGTAGTTGCAGTTGTAGTAATCGCAGGTGTTGTAGTAGTTGTTGTAAAGAAGAAAAACAGCTAATAGACAGATGATTTAACGACATTAAGGAGATGGGGCAAAACCCTGTCTCCTTTTTTCTCCAAAATATACGACAGCAGTAACATGGTGAAAAGTATGTGTATTTTTCGTCAATTATTTGTGGTATTTTTTTGTGGTGTTTTATTGTATAATCAATGACAAGGCACATTTTACATACACGAGGCTGATGCGCTCGTGACCATCGCGATGTCAGCTTGCTTTGGGCTGTTTACAAAACAAGAGATGAAGAGCGAAATAAGTTATGTAGGAGGTTATTATGAAAGAAATTAAAACAGAGAAAAGGGGAGCAGTGGATTATGTCTACATGTTACAGAGATTAATCACAATATTCTCTGCAGTTTCATTGTTCTTTCCTTTCATGAATCCAACCAGAATCTGTGCTATGGTAAATGAGAATGTTTCGTTGTTTACAGCAGCAATCTCATACAATACCCTCACAGATGAACTTGGTCGTGCATTTCGTATGAAATGGGTAGAGGAATCTACATTTGTTATTTTGTACATAGGTGCAATCGTTGCAGTAATCGGTATTGCATTCGTAATTGCTGGTGGATGTATGTCCCTTGGTAATTTACGTATGAAGAGAACAGGTTTGTTTTGGACAATGCTTGGTAGCGTTGTTGAAATCGTAGGCTTTGTTCTTGCAATTGCTTCATACAACATGGTTACAGGAGCAAGCCGTGCTGAGAAGTTAGAGCCTGTGTTCCCTACAGCAGCAGTTGTTTATGCTATTTTAGCAGCAGTGCTGTTATTAGTTACATTAGCAATTTTCGCTATGCTTCCTAAGGCTGAGCCAGGAGAGCCATATGAGATGGAATCTAAGTATAAATTATTCTTAATGTTCCTTCCATTTGGTGCATTGGCATTCGTATTCTGCTATTTGCCACTTTGGGGATGGAGATATGCATTCTTTGATTATCAGTCAGGTGGAACTCTGAGCATGGATAATTTCGTAGGATTCAAATGGTTTACCTATTTGTTCCAGAATGAAGCTACTCGTTCTGATATCGTTCGAGTAATTAGAAATACTATGGCAATGAGTGGTTTAGGTTTGATTACTCAGTGGATTCCAATGGTATTTGCTATTTTCCTTTGTGAAATTAAGAACTTAAGATTCCGTCGTTTCGTACAGACATTTACAACTGTACCAAACTTCATCAGCTGGGTATTAGTATACGCTTTAGCAATTGCTATTTTCTCAACTGACGGTTTCATTAACACATTTGCACAGAGTATTGGTCTTTTAGATCCAAACGCAGAAGCTCCTAACCACCTCATGGGTGACAACTTCACATGGTTAAAGATGTGGGCCTGGGGTACATGGAAAGGTGTAGGTTGGAGTGCAATTATTTATATTTCCGGTATTGCAGGTATCGACCAGCAGCTGTATGAGGCAGCTACTGTAGATGGTGCTGGCCGTTTCCAGAAGATGTGGCATGTAACAGTTCCTGGTTTGTTGCCAACCTTCTTCGTATTGTTATTGATGGCTGTTGCAGCTGTCCTGAGTAATGGTCTTGATCAGTATCTGGTATTCGCTAATGCGCAGAATATGGAAACTATCGAAGTACTCGACTTGTACGTTTACAATCTGGGTCTTGGTAGTGGCGGAAGTATTCCATTGTCTACCGTAGTAGGTATGGCTAAGTCGCTTATTAGTGTAGTTTTACTGTTCGGAGCAAATGCTGTATCTAAGGCGCTCCGTGGTGAGAGCATTATTTAAGGAGGTGAACACACATGGCAAGAACAGCACAGGAAAGATTAGATGCTAAAAGAGAAAGAGAATATAATAAAAAACATAAACGTCAGTACAGAATTAAGCCAGGAGATGTAGTGTTCAACATTATAAACTACTTATTCTTTACCTTATTTACACTGACATGTATCTTCCCATTCTATTATCTGTTTATTAATACAATTTCAGATAATGAATTGGTTAAAAAAGGTTTGATTAACTTTGTACCAAAGGGAATCAACATTGGTAACTACGCAGCTTTGATGAACGTTAATGACTTAGGTAATGCATTTATCGTATCTATTACCAGAACTATTTTAGGTACTGCTTTAATGGTAGTTGCATCTGCATTCGTAGGTTATCTGGTAACAAAGCAGGAAATGTGGAAGAGAAGTTTCTGGTATCGTTCCATCGTTATCACAATGTACTTCAACGCTGGTCTGATTGCTACATACTTGAACTTAGTAATGTTAGGTCTGACCAACCAGTACATGGTATACATTATTCCTGGTATCGTTGCTCCATACAACATCATTTTGGTTAAGACTTATATCGAGTCTATTCCAGGCGAGTTGGAGGAGAGTGCGTTCATCGATGGTGCATCTTATATGACAGTATTTACTAAGATTATTTGGCCATTAAGTAAGCCAATCCTGGCTACAATCGCTATTTTCGGTGCGGTAGGTCATTGGAACTCTTTCCAGGATTCCTTGATTTACATGACAAACGAACCAAAGCTTTACACATTACAGCATAGATTGTATATCTACCTGAACCAGTCTTCAAACCTTCAGGCTACAATGAACGCAGGTGGTAGTGCAGCAGCAGCGGCATTCCAGAGTGCATTGAACTCTAAGGTTATCAAGTATACAATCTCCATGATTACTGTAATCCCTATCTTAGTAGTATATCCATTCATGAATAGATACTTTGAAAAGGGTATTATGCTTGGTGCGGTTAAGGGTTGATATTGTTACATCAAGAATAAAATTAATGACCGGAGGTACGAAAGTACCTCTGGTATTTCTTTTTTATGGATAGGAGATTAATATGAACTTTTTTAGTGTTGACGGCCATTTATATAAATTTATGAGCCGCCTGACGGATATGTTTAAGTTAAATTTCATGTGGTTATTATGCAGCCTTCCGATATTTACCATGGGTGCAGCAACTACAGCTGCTTATACGATTACATTGAAAATGGTAGATGAAGAAGAAGGATATATCGCAGCACCATTCTGGAAAGAATTCAAGGCAAATTTAAAAAAGGGAAGTATCATTGGTGTGATTTTTTTGGTGGCACTATATGCTATTTATCTAGACTTCCAATTATTTCAGGTGGCAGAAAAATATAATACCATGTTTTTGATTGTTGGTGTTGTGGCAGCATATTTATTGTTTATGCATACAATTTTTGCATTTCCTTTGTTGGCTAGATATGAAAATTCTATTATTAATACATTGAGAAATTCATACTCTATTGCTGCAAAGTTTTTTGGGAGAACCATCTTTTTAGCAGTTTTGTTAGCGTTGGAACTAGCAATTATATTTTGGAATTTGAATACAATGTTTGTAGGGCTGTTGTTTGGACCGGCGTGTATTATTTTAACAATTAGTGGATTTGCAAAGTCATTTTTCAAGGTGATTGAGCAGGAAAACGAAATGGCTGAGGAAGAAGCAGAAGAGGATGATGACGTGGAAGCCGAAGAAGAGCCAGAAGGCGATGATTATGAAGGAGTTTCGGAGAAAGAATAAATCATAATAGTTTGTGTTATGATAAAATTAAGATGAAAATAATGAAACTGAATATAGAAAAATCCTGGAGGCTATATCCAGGATTTTTTTCTTTATGGGATTGGAAATTGCTTGAAATATAGTGAGAAGAAAACAAGAATTGCGAAGCAATTCTTGCTAGGACAAAACACTGGTTTTGCCCTTTTCTTAAAATAGGATTGCACATTAATTATGTCCATGGTAAACTAGCAATGTTATCTATGCCCATAAAAACAAGGTCTATCAGGGCTTAATACCGAGTGTTCGAGACCTTCCACTCGTAAAACAAAACTAAAGGAGACAAAAAAATATGAGAGAGAACAAAAATTCATTCATTACTCAGGCAGCAATGATTGCTGCTATCTATGTGGCACTGACATACTTTATCAGTGCATTTAATCTGGCGTCCGGAGCAATTCAAGTCCGGGTTTCTGAGGCACTCACTATACTTCCCTTTTTTACACCAGCGGCAGTACCAGGGCTTTTTATTGGCTGCTTATTGAGCAATGTTTTTACAGGGTGTATGCTGCCAGATGTTATTTTTGGGAGCTTGGCAACATTGTTGGGGGCTCTGGGAAGTAGAGCTTTAAGGAATCACAAATTTTTGATGACATTACCACCAGTTATAGCGAACATGGCTATTGTGCCATTTGTATTACGCTATGCGTATGGATTAGAGATGATATATAAGGGTATAGATGTATCCATTCCATTTTATATGTTAACAGTAGGGGCTGGTGAAGTGATTTCCTGCTGCATACTGGGAAGTATTCTATTAAAAGCATTGATGCCTTATCAGCAGCACTTTTCCCAGAGACAGTGATGCCCTAAAATAGATTTCATGAAAATTTTATATAAAGTATTACTGCGCGGAGGCTTCCTGTAAGATATCGCTGACGGAGTCCAAGACCATTTGGGAGGTGTAAGGAGAGTCGTCGGGAAGAACTACCTCTTCTGGTGAAACCCCTTGTACCAATTGGTCTGAGATTTCCTTTACAGCAGGTTTGATTAAAGGATACATGGTTTCTACAGAATCTTCCATATTCAAAAGCTCCACAGATTTAACCTGATTGGAGTCGAGGACTACCTGAAGATTAATCTGGGAGTCGCCCAAAGACAAGTCCTGATTATAAACACCGGCTTTGTATAAGGAACTGTTTTCAGTAGATGCCGCTACAGGCTGGGAAGCAGTGTCAGCAGAGCCGGTTTTTTTATCTGGCCAAAACATAAAGAATAGCAGAACCAGTAATAAGATACCAAGTCCTACAAAAATAGCAGTATAAACGATTTCTTTCAGTTGTAATATAACAATTCTGGTTCGTGACATGGGAATACCTCCAGCTAATATGGTATTGCAATTAGTACAGTATATTATGCGGGCGGAAAAAATATGACAGATAAAAGAAGAATTGAGATAAAAGAGAAGATGAAAAAAGAGAAATAAATATTGTGTAAGAATATTACATGAGCTAATATAATAAGAGGGTTTAATCACAATTTAAGAAGGAAAAACATAAAAAATGTGGATAAACCTAGGATTTGTAAGGGTTTATGTGGATAAATAGGTAAAAAAAAGGGAAAAAATGGGAAAAACATTAAATTCTAAACAAAATGTTATATAAAACAGTTATCGATTGTGGAAAGGCATGGGGAGAAAATGGCAATACAGTTTATTTTGGGAGGTTCTGGAAGGGGAAAATCTTATTATGTAAATCATATGATTTCTAAAATGGCACAAGAGGAACCAGAAACTCAGTTTATTATGCTGGTTCCAGAGCAGTTTACTATGCAGACACAGAAGGATATGGTAAATATTAGTGCCTGCCATGGAATTATGAATATAGATGTGCAGAGTTTTATTCGCTTGGCATACCGGATTTTTGGAGAAACGGGAGCAGGGAACCTTCCTGTTCTGGATGATATGGGAAAAACCATGATTTTGCGTAAGGTTTTGTCAGAGTGTCAGGACCGGATGGAATATTTTGGTAAGAATGTGCACAAAAAGGGATATCTGACAGAGATTAAATCCTTTCTGTCAGAACTTTTTCAGTATGGAGTAGATAAAGAGACCTTAAGGGATATGGTGGAAAGTGCAGAAGGCCGGCCAGTTTTGCAAAAGAAGCTGCAGGATATAGAAGTAGCATATCAGGAATTTTCGGCATATCTGGAAGATAATTATATTACCTCAGAGGAAGTGCTAGAGGTGCTCTGCGATGTGGTAGGACAGTCCAAAATTCTGAAGGATGCGGTGATTTGTCTGGATGGATTTACAGGATTTACGCCAATTCAGTATCGGCTTATAGAGCAGTTGATGATACATTGCAGGGAAATATATTTGACGGTGACAATATCTAAGGGAGAGGAAATCCTACGGGTAGGTCCGAAACATTCTTTATTTTATATGAGCCGAAAGACCATGGATAAATTCCGTCAGTTGGCGGGGAAACACCAGATAGAAGTCTGGGAAGAAATCTGGACAGGAGAGAACAGACAGGAAACCAGATTTCAGGAGGCAGAGGGACTAGAACATTTGGAGAAGCATTTGTTCCGTTATCCGGTGCGTGAGTATCCAGAGGTTCCAAACGATATTTCTTTACATGTATTGAAACAGCCAGAGCAGGAGGTTTCCTTTGTAGTTCAGGAGGTACAGGCTCTTTGCAGACAGGGATGCCGGTATCGGGAAATTGCAGTGGTAACAGGGGATATGGAAATCTACGGCACACTGGCGTCGGAAGCCTTTGAGAAGGCAGAGCTTCCATGCTTTATTGACCAGAAGAAAAGCATTTTAGGGCATCCATTTGTGGAAATGCTGCGTTCCTTTATGGATATACTCATATTGGACTTTTCTTATGAAAGTGTTATGCGATATCTAAAGGCAAGATATAGTCCTTTTGAAAAAGAAGATATAGATATTTTGGATAATTTTCTGCTGGCATCTGGAATCCGTGGGCATAAAAAATGGCAGGAGGAATGGAATGGTTCCTATGTATTTTCGGTGTGGGAGGAAGAGCGTCAGCAAGCAGTGAATGAACAGCTCAATACAATCCGTCAAAAGGTATGGAAGCTTTTGGAAGGGCCATATCTGGAGATTGCCAAAGGAAAACATACAGTAGAAGAGTATGCCAAAGCTTTGGTGCTGTTTATGGAACAGCAAGGTTTTTTTCAGGCGGTAATGCAGGATGTCAAAGGCTTTCTGGAGGTTGGCGACCGTGAGAGCGCAAGAGAATACGAGCAGATCTATGGAATCGTTGTAGAGGTAGTGGATCGGCTGGTGGAACTGCTGGGACAGGAAAGTATAAATATCAAGGAATTCCGGGAACTTTTAGATACAGGGTTTTCTGAGGCAAGAGTGGGATTGATTCCGCCAGGAGTAGACCAGATTGTGGTAGGGGACATTACCCGTACCAGACTGGCAGATGTAAAGTATTTATTTTTCCTGGGGGTAAATGACTGTAATATTCCGAAGGGAGCAGGTGGCGGAGGTGTATTATCCTCTGCGGAACGAAGTTTTTTGGAACAGGAAGACTATGAGTTGGCTCCAACAGAGCGGCAGGCGGTATACACAGAACAGTTTTATCTTTATCTTAACCTGACAAAACCCCAGAGGCATTTGTATCTCTGTTTCTGCGAAACTGGAAATGATGGTAAACCCCAGAATCCTGCATATCTGGTAGACAGGGTCGAGAAGTTGTTTCCAAAGCTGGAAATTACGGTGGAGGAGCTGCGCCAGGATCCAGAGCATATTCTTGGGGATGACCTGGGAATGACCTATCTGATACAGGGACTGCGTAATGAGGATTATGCAGATGAAAAATGGCAGGAATTGTATCGGTATTACTGGGAGAATCCAGAGCGTCGGAAAGAGATAGAGCCACTTTTGGAAGCAGCCTTTTATCAGGGGAATAATAGCAGTTTGTCTAAGGTGGCAGCAAAGTCATTATATCATTCTGTGTTGCGAGGAAGTGCCTCACAGCTAGAGCGGTATGGAGCCTGTGGATATGCCTACTTTTTGCAGTATGGTCTGCGTCTGAAGGAGAGAGCAGAGCGTGCAGTGGAGTTTTTTGATATTGGTAATATCGTTCATGAAGCATTGGAATTATATACGAAAATGCTAATAGAGAAAGGAAAAAACTGGCAGGAATTATCGGAGCAGGAGCAGCATATCGAAGCCAACCAGTGTCTGAATCAGGTGGTGGAGCAGTACAAAAACGGACTTTTGTATGATACACACAGAGATACCTATCTCATTAGCCGGTTGCGACGGATACTCCAAAGGACAGTGTGGGCAATTACCCGTCAAATGAGCCAGGGAATGTTTCGAACGGTGGATAGCGAGCTGCAATTTGCCCATTTGCAGGGACCGTTGAATCTGGTGGGCAAAGTGGACCGTGTAGATAAAATGGAACAGGAAGAGGCTTCGTATGTAACCATAATTGATTACAAAACAGGAAAGAAGGACATTTCGCTTTCTGACTTGTATTATGGATTGCAGATGCAGCTAGTAATTTATTTAGATGCAGCAGTGCAGGAGGAAGCCAGACAAAAGAAAATGGTGATTCCGGCAGGAGTATTCTATTACAACATCGAAGATCCGGTGCTAGACAGTGTTGTGAAAGAGGAAGATAGAGACAATGCTATTTTGTCGGCTTTGAGACTGAAGGGGCTGATAAATGAGGATGATCCAGTACTTCCTTCTGTAGATGTGAATTTTGCCACAGAAAGCGGAGAGCTTCCATGTTCTACCGTGTCCCGGGTAGCACCATTTGAAACCGATAGAAATGGAATGCTGAAAAAAAAGTCGGCAGCTATTACTACAAAGGATTTTCATTTGCTGATGGACTATGCCAAAGATATGCTGCAGACCATGACCCGGGAAATTCAGGAGGGAAATATAGACAAGAATCCGTATAAAAGGGAGGATTCTACCGGAGCAACAGCATGTGATTATTGTCCATATCATTCTGTGTGCCAGTTTGATGCTAAGATGCCGGGACAATCTTATCGGAGTGTGAAGAAGTTAAGTGATGATGATGCGCTTTATCAGATTCTGGAAAAGATGAAGATTGAAGATTCAGGTGAAGAGAAGGGGCAGAAGGATATAGAATAGAAGAAAGAGTAAATATAAAAAGGGGCTGATAATGATATTCCCCCGGTCTATTTGACAGAGGGAATATCACTATTCAGTCCCTTGTCCCATTTTTGGAACAGTGCATCCCATTTCTTAGGAAGATGGGAATGAATATATTTTTCAAGAGTATGTTGCCGGAGTAAATCTAACAGACAGCCCCCAAGAAGCTGTATCAGTACCAGGAAAAGCATAAATAGTGGCAGACAAGGAAGAATATTGTAAAAAGGTTCCAGTAGATTCTCTGCCAGCAATTCACAGATATGAAATACCTTATTTTCGTGGAACAGATAGACACCAAACATGCAGGTGGCAATGGTATTGACCAGCCGGCTCTTAAAATGAATGCGCTGGAAAAGATAGAAAAGCTCTATTGCCAGTAGAAGCATCCAAAAGGAATAGCGCATACTATTTCCTGTAGTGTGGCTGATAATCTGCTCCAGATAATCATTATGAATACAGAAACTTAAAAGTTGCTTGCTAAGGACAAATACTATGTAAGTTCCAAGGAGAAGCTTGCCAGCGTGTCGCTGGATTATACTTTGCTCTCCATGAAGCTTTAGGTAGCCTGTAAGCAGATAAACATAGCAGACCCAGAGAAAATCCCCGATGACAATGGTATTAGAAAAAGTCTGGGGCAGGGTCAGGTAGAAAAATACAAACATACTAATGACCCAAATCCACCGGCGGTAATTGGTTTTGGATAAGGATAAAATCCAGCGGTTCAAAAATGGAATCATCAAATAAAGAAACACATAAGCAGTGATAAACCAATAGCGGTTGGACCAAAAAGGGGACAGTAGTGCGGTAAGCTCCACTTCCCAAATATCCTTTATGGGATGGAAGATGCCTTGTGCCACAGCATAAATGATATGACATAGGAAAAGCAGAATGCAGTAAAAGGCAGTCTGTATCACCAAGTCAAATAATTTACGGGTCTTTATGGGTTTGCCAATCATAAACCAGGCACTAATGATAAGGAAGCAGTTCACGCCAAATAATCCATACCAGCGGACGCTGTGATAGGCAAGCATCTGCCATGGTTGGAAGGAAGAAGTATCAATATATCGGAAGGTGTGAAAAGCCACAATCATTATCATGGAAATAATCCGCAGGAGTTCGTAGCCGGATTCCCGAAGTGTAGTATTTTGATTCATATTGATTCCTTTCGTACGAATTTAATATCGGAATTATAATGGAGATTTTGGGGAGTGTCAACTATTTGGATTTAGGCTCAGAAAACAAATAGTGATTTATTGATTTTCAAGGGTGGAAAAGATATACTAGAGAGGGCAAAAAAAGAGCGTATTTCATAGAATCACAGAAAAGAAATTTGTAAGAATCATTAGATGAAAAAGGTGAATAAAAGGGGTTTATAGTAGCATGGCAGAGACAAATTGGACACCGGACCAGCAACAGGTCATTGATTTAAGAGACAGAAATATATTGGTTTCCGCGGCAGCAGGTTCTGGAAAGACTGCTGTATTAGTGGAGCGTATTATTAAAAAAGTGACTGACCCGGTGAAGCCAGTGGACATTGACAGACTGCTGGTGGTGACCTTTACTAAGGCGGCAGCGGGTGAGATGCGAAGCCGTATTGGAGCGGCATTGGAAACGCAGCTTTTGGAGCATCCTGAGAATGAGCATTTGCAAAAACAGATTTCTTTGCTACACAATGCACAGATAACTACCATAGACAGCTTCTGTCAGAATATTATCCGGAATTATTTTCATGTTATCGATTTGGATCCGGTATTCCGGGTGGCTGACGAGACAGAAATCTCTTTGATGATGTCAGAGGTGCTAAAGGAAGTAATAGAGAGTCGGTATGAGAAGGGAGAAGACAAATTCCTTCAGTTTGTTGAAGTATTTGCGCCTGGGCGTACCGATAGTGCCATAGAAGATTTGATACTGCATACCAACCGCATTGCCATGAGTTATCCGTGGCCAAAGGAGTGGTTGAAGGAAACCATTCAGGCATACCAGTGTAAGACATTGGAGGAGTTAAACCAGTGTAAGTGGATGCAGGAGTTGACAGCGTATCTCGGGGAAATGATAGATAGTTATTTGGAGATGGCAAAGCAGGCAAGAAATATCTGTACAGAATCAGATGGGCCAGAGACGTATTTGGATGCGGTGTCCTCGGATTTAGAGCAGCTGCAGATATTGAAGTCAGCTAGTACTTATACGGAGTATACTAAAGCATTTTCCCAGATAAATCCAGCAAGACTGTCTACGAAAAAGACATTGGCGAGCCAGGAGAAAAAGGATCAGGTAAAGGCATTGCGGGAAAGCTACCACAAAAGTGGTGTGCAGCTTTTGCAGAAGAATTATTTCTTTCAGAGTCCAGAGCAGATGCTTTCCGATATGCAGGCAATGGAGCCTGTGATTCAGGAGCTGATTGAAGTGACAATAGAGTTTATGGATGCCTTCGCTGATAGGAAAAGAGAAGAAGGGATTTTGGACTTTAATGATATGGAGCATTTTGCCCTGAATATTTTGATTGATCGTTCTCAGGGAGAGCCATGCCCAAGTGCTACAGCAATGGAGCTTCAGGAGTATTATGAGGAAATTCTTACAGATGAATATCAGGATAGTAACTTCATCCAGGAGCTGATTCTTACGAGCATCAGCAGAGCACCAGAGAAGCCGCCATATCTGTTTATGGTAGGAGATGTAAAGCAGAGTATTTATCAGTTTCGTCTGGCGAGACCGGAACTGTTTAATGAGAAATATAATTCTTATATAGTAGGGGAAGGTCCCTGCCAGCGAATTGATTTACATCAGAATTTCCGAAGCCGGGCAATGGTGCTGGAGTCTGCTAACTTCTTATTCCGTCAGATGATGAGAGAATGTTTGGGAGGGATTGTTTATGACGAGGCAGCTAGTCTGGTGCCAGGGGCGGACTTTGGCAGCTGTGAAGAAAGAATTGCAGAACGCAGCCAGGTGTTGCTAATAGAAAAGGAAGCTGGGGAAGAAGAAGGCTTAAACAAAGTGGCAGTGGAAGCGGCTGCCATTGGAAATAAAATCCGTGAAATGGTACAGGGGGACGATCCGCTTTGGGTCAAAGGAAAAAACGGATATCATCGGCTGGAGTATAGAGATATCGTCATACTCCTTCGAAGCCCTGGAACCTGGGTGGAAGAATTTATAGAAATATTAACGGATATGGGAATTCCAGCATATTCGGAAACAAAGACAGGGTACTTCTCTACCATAGAGGTAGAAACGATACTTAATCTACTACGAATCATTGATAATCCAAGACAGGATATTCCTATGGCATCGGTGCTGCGTTCCTGTCTGGGAGGACTGACGGATGAAGAGCTTGCCTATATTGCAGCTATGCCAAGGGAGTTAAATTATCAGGATGGTATTGTGGCATTTCTGGAAAGTTATGAAAAAGGCATTGGTGCTCAGAATGGAGACAACAGTCAAGGGACTTTAGAAGAAATTAGCATTGGTTCTTTGGAAGAGGAAACGTTATACAAGAAACTGTCCCGATTTTGGGATATGCTCAAGGGGTATCAGGAGTTGTCCCAGATTCGGTCTGTATACGAATTGCTTCGGTTGATTTATCGGGAAACCGGATATTATCGAATCATGCAGGCTATGCCTGCAGGGGAAAAGCGGGCAGCCAATCTGGATATTCTTTTACAGCAAGCCCTTGAGTTTGCGAAGAAAGGACATAGTGGAATTTTTGCATTTATCCGTTATATAGAAAGTCTTCATAAGTCTAATATTGACTTCGGTGAAGCTTCTCTGGTTAATGAAAATATGAATACGGTTCGAATCATGAGTATTCATAAAAGTAAGGGTCTGGAATTTCCTGTGGTATTTGTTGCCGGACTGGGAAAGCAGTTTAATATGCAGGATGCCCACAAGAGTACCATTATTGACCCAGACTATGGTGTAGGATCGGAGTTTTTTGATCTGGAGCTGAGGGTGAAGCAGCCTACCCTGATAAAGAAGTTTATGGCAAACCGTATCCGGCTTAGCACTTTGGCGGAGGAAATTCGTATACTTTATGTGGCGCTGACTAGAGCAAAGGAGCTGCTGATATTGACTGGTTCTGTCAGAGGAATGGAAAAGAAACTGGAGAAATGGGAACGAAAGCAGGGAATCCATTCCTTATCAGACCTGACTTCTGTAACCACTTATTTGGACTGGATTATGCCAGTGGTGTTTGGTGCTGGGGGAAATAAATATTTTGAAGTAGAGATTTTAAATCAGCAGGAAATGATAGACAGCGAAGTGGGAGAAATGATGATGGATGGCCTTCGGTACGAGCTTTTGAAGAACTGGGATACCGAAAAGATTTATCACAGGGAAATGAAGGAACAAATCCTTCAGCAGACCAGTTTCGTATATCCACATCTGAAAGAAAAGGAGATTCCTGTGAAGATATCCGTGTCAGAGCTGAAGCGTTTGGAAATGGTACGGTTGGAGAAAATGAATGAGGATAATCTCTGGGATGATGTGAATGTAGCTGGCAACTTACCATCAGGATGTGAATGGACACAGAAGGAGGCTTCCGAGTTGGAAGAAATGCCCCGGCCGGTTTTTCTGGCAGGGGAGAAGGAATTGTCTGGAGCTGGAAAGGGGACTTTGTATCATTTGGCCATGGAGCATCTTCCGTATCAGCGCATCTGGCAGGAAACAGGTTGGGATAAAAAGGATGCCAGTGACCGGCAGATGCAGGACTGGGACGGACTGAACGGGTGGCTGTCAGAATTTTCTCAGACTGGTTATCTTACAGAGGAAGAAAGCAAGGTGTTTCAACTGGATAAATTCCAGACATTTTTGCAGACCTCTTTGGGACAACGGATGGGAGATGCGGCGGCAGCAGGGCAGTTGTATCGGGAGCAGCCTTTCATGCTGGGAATCCCGGCAAAAGAGTTGTATCCGGATAGTCAAAGTGAAGAGCTGGTGCTGGTGCAGGGAATTATCGATGCCTGGTTCCTGGAGGGAGAGGATATCATATTAGTTGACTACAAGACGGATTCCGTGAAATCAGGGAATGGACAGGAACTAGTGGAAAAGTACCGGGCACAGCTAGGGTATTATGCTCAGGCATTGGAACGGCTTACTGGCAGAACCGTTAAGCAGCAGATTATTTATTCCTTCGCGTTGGGACAGGAATTGATCCTATTTTAAAGTTGTTAAAATATTTCATAACTGGTATGATAGAAATGGTAGTTATTTTCCTTATGGGGAATTTACAAAAAGAAATAATGAGGAGGTATTTACAATGAGAAAAAACAAAATGTGGAGAAGGGTTTTAGCAGGTGGGGCTGCGGTTGCCATGGCGTGTTCGCTGGTATTGACAGTAACTCCAGCAGAGGCTGCAAAGAAGAAAAAAGAAAAGGCTGCCAAGGAAGTGGATTTGAACGGAACGTATAATGCGACTCTGGGTATTCAGACAGATACTTTGCTTTGGATTACCCGTATGGGATATTATGAGGCATCCCAGAATGAGTATTTTGGTACGGAATTTGCCAATCAGATGTACTGCGAGGACAAGGAAAATCCAGGAGAGCATAAGATGCTTCCAGGTACCTTCGTAGATGCAGAGATTAAAGGAAATGGTACCTATACTGTATCCTTGGAAGGCGGAGAATTCCAGGGAGAGACAGACCTTTCCCAGCTTCATGTTGCTACAGATATTCCATTAAATGATACCATTAAATTCAGTGATGTTATTGTAAAGATTAATGGTGAAACTATCGTGGAATTTGAAGAAGGTGTTATGGAGGATCAGGAAAACTATCTGCAGGGCGGTATGGTTTGTCTTGCATTTAACCACTGGCGTCCAGAGCTGGTACAAACATTAAGTGATATGGGAATGCCTGAGACTGCAAAAAATGGTGGTTACACTCTCTTGAATGGAACAGAGGCAGAGGATGTTTCTATTACCTTTACGGTTTCTGGTTTTGAATATGATAATCCAGATGCAACAGGCGAAGAAGCAGCAGAGGAAGAAGAATCAGAAAATGCAAATGAAGCTATTGCTACAGAAGAAAGCAGTGAGAAGGAAGATGGTGGAAGCAATGCACTTGCTTATGTAGCAGGAGTCATTGTGGGACTGGCGATTGTGATTTCTATCGCTGTGCTGGTAAAGAAGAGAAAATAAGAAAAACAGAAAATGTAAACAGAACACCCCCTAGAGTATTTGTGTGAATGCTTTAGGGGGTTTTATATTTCTCTAAACGAACAAAATCTTCCCTTTACATTGAAATGAAATTATTAGAGATGGAATTGCAACATTAATGGAAAATGAGGAACATATAAGTGGATAGATATAGGAAAAGGAAGGAGTTGAAGAGTATTGAAGAAAAATAAAAAAATATTAATATTATTTATTCTTGTTATTTTTGGTGTTTTGATTAGTCGTTGTATGCCGTTTCTTTTTGTATCAAATTATAGCATTAAAGAAGTTAAAATAAGTCGTGAGCCAAATGGAAAAAGATACTTGCTAAATGAAGAAGAAAAAAAGGAATTTGTAAAAATTCTTCGTAGGTCAATACTATTAAACAGGGATGAATCTTATAGAAATGGGAATGGAATAGGATATACTTTTTATATAACAAAAAGAAATGGAGAAAAAATAGTTTTAATGGAGTTTTCACAATGGTTTATGGTAAATGGAACGGGTTATAAATCGATGCAAACAATATGTGATAATTATACAGAGTTGGGACAAAAAATAATGCTAATGCGAAATAAGAAATGACATAGTTTTGACATAATATTGCCTTAAATTTACCCAATTTTTTCCATATACTACATATTATATTCTAAACAGTCAAAATTTTTAGACATAAGATTGAAATGAAAGGAAGGTAAATAGGTTTATGGGAAGAAAACGATATTTTATTTTTGCAGTATTATTAGCTCTGGTTCTTAGTATCGGAAAAAGTACACAGGCAGCAGAAAAAAAGCCATATATTCTACAGGAACAAGTTACTATTTTGCGGGGAGAGTCTGTGCAACTCCAATTGAAAAATGCAACAGGAAAGGTTGTTTGGAGTTCTAATAATAAAAGAGTAAAGGTGGATCAAAATGGAAAGGTCACTGCTGATAAAAAAGAAACAGCAGTTGCCCAAATAACTGCTAAAGTAGGAAAGCATAAACTGAAGTGTATTGTAATCGTAGAATATTCAAAACATAAGTACAAAGAAGTTTATAAGAACGAAAAAGAGGTAAAGGTATTAAAGAAATTTCTCAAGGTGCAAAAACAACGAGGAGTAGATATCTATGAGTTTGAATATCTGAATAGTCCATATTATAAATGGAATGAAAACGGCCATCTGATAGAAATCGACTGGGAGGATTTTTGGAATCATGGTGCAGCTCTTAAGCTGCGAGGGGACATTTCGTTAGCGGGATTTCCAAACTTGAAAACGCTGCGTTGTAGTGATGCGGAATTGACAGGATTAGATGTTAGTGAAAACTTAAAATTAGAGAAAATATCTTGCAGTAATAATAAAATTAAAGAGTTATATTTAGGAAATAATAAGAATTTAAAGGACTTGGACTGCGGAAGAAATAAATTAGCAAATTTGGATGTAAGGAACTGCAAAAGTTTAGTGTACTTATCATGCGATTCAAATCAGCTAAAGAAAATTGATGTAGGGAATAATCAAAAACTAACGGGACTTTCCTGTAGTAAAAACAAATTAACCAAGATTGATGTAAATAATAATCAAAAACTAGAGGTGTTTTCTTGTAGTAAAAATAAACTGACCAAAATTGATGTGAGCAACAATGAAAAATTGCAAGGATTTTATTGTGGAAAAAATAAAATAAAGAAATTGGATGTTAGTAAAAATAAAGAGCTAATATATTTAAGCTGTAATTCAAATCAATTAAAAAGACTAGATGTTACGCAAAATACTAAATTAACCAATTTAGATTGTCAAAATAATAAATTAAAGGATTTGAATGTAAACAGTCTAGGGAACTTGTTGTCTTTGAACTGTCGAAATAATGAAATAGAGGAGATAGATGTAAGTGAATGTGTAAGATTAACGGAGTTCAAATTTGACCCAGGTGTAAGTGTAACAGGATTGTGAGAGAAATGGAGTATAGTCAAGCAAGTAGACACAATTAGTTAGAAAATCTTTCTGGAAAAAGATGCTAAGCCTGATTCCAGAAGAGTTCTTCTTTTTCGTTAGGTGTTAACATACCAAGAGAGCCATGTGGTCTTTTGGAGTTATAGAATCCTTCAATATATTCAAAGATGGAGAGTTGCAATTCTTGTAAAGAGTGATAGGTTT
>JAZQLD010000007.1:0-53664 GCA_045542435.1 Butyribacter sp.
TCTATGGTTTTCTTTTAAAGCGGCGTTTGGGCTAGCTGGTGCTTGAACGGTATCAAGCACATCGTGCGAAGATAGCGTTCTATGCATCCATTGCCAAGCCCAATTCGAGCCGAGAGGCGCCCGCGTAAAAGAAATACCATAAACCTGTTTCTGCGTCACTTCCTCATATGGATACTTCACTTCAGTCCTTATCCACAATTTCCTTATAGAAATCTGAATAATCTGTTCTCTTTTCCTGTGTTGCTGCAATTGCAGTACGAGGATGCTGGTTTAACTGACCTGTCAGCATATATGGAATATCATAGCCCCATACCGTGTTGTCATCCTTCTGTAATGGAACCATGTACTTCTCAATGAACTTAAGTACTGGGAAAATATTGTACTTTGGATTCTTCAAAAATCCTAATAACAATTCCATTGCACAGTTACCTGCACCACGTCCCATTCCACTCATGGTAGCATCTAAGTAAGATACACCCTGAGCACAGGATTCAATCGTATTGGCAAATGCCAGCTGCTGGTTATTATGTGCATGCATTCCGATATACTTACCATACTTCTCACCGATTTCCATATACTGCTCAGAAATCTTGCGGGTCTGCTCTGGATAAATAGAACCATAGCTGTCTACAATATAAATTCCATCTACCGGACTCTTTCCTAACATTTCTAATGCTGCTGTAATATCGGATTCTTTTGCGTTAGAGATTGCCATAATATTACAGGTAGTCTCATACCCTTTTCTATGAGCGTCCTCAATCATATCAATAGCCGCAGGCATAGTATTTACATAAGTAGCTACACGGATTAAATCTACAGGGCTTTCGCTTCTATCATGGATATCCTCTTTATAATTACATCTTCCAACATCAGCCATAATTGCCAGCTTCAAATCAGTATCATTATCGCCAACAATCTCTCTGATATCATCATCATTACAGAATTTCCATTTGCCAAACTTGTCTACATCAAACATTTCTTTGTCTGCCTTGTAGCCAAACTCCATGTAATCAACACCAGCTTTTACATTTGTTTTATATAAAGCCTTGATAAACTCGTCGTCAAAAAAGAAATCGTTTACAAGACCTCCATCACGAATTGTTGCATCCAAAACTTTAATATCCGGGCGAAAAGATAATAAATCTCCCTTTTGTGCCATAACTAATTTCCTCCATTTCCAAACTCTATGTATATAACAATTACTATATCATATAGCAAACATAGCTAGTATACAGGAAATATTAGCAACTGACAAGTAAAATTACCGAACCACAACCTTCACCTCGTATTTCTCCGCCTGCTTCGCTATCCACTTCCTGTCTTTTTCCTGAAGTTCTTTGCTAATGATAATCTTCTTTATCGGACATTTCTTTACTTTTTCATCCTCATCTAAATCTATGTATATAGCACGCTTAGTATAAGGAATAGCATCGCTGTATTTTCTTCTGACATAATCGCCAGTAAAAAATCTTTTTATATCCTTTCTCGTGATTTTTTTAAGATTTTTCGCTGCCGAAATATCCAGATTATTTATTTTATTTCTGGCAAAGCTGCTGATGATTTCCATCTCATAATCAGCTGGAAGGTCATTTTCGCCTTCTTCATTTAGCAAATCTATATTTGGTAACTTCAATGTTTTTATTTTATTCCCGGTAAACGTACACCAGAATAGTTTCTTGTTTCCCCTTAAATCTAACTGTTTTAACCTATTATTCATACCGCGGATGGTTTTTAGCTTTTTACAACACTTGAAATTAATTTTTTTTATTTTATTATCATTAAAATTTAAATATTCTAAATTAGAGCAGTCTGAAATATTAAGTTTTGTTAAATTATTAGATGGACAATTTAAGTTTCTCAAACTATTACAACCTGATAATTTTATTTCAGACAGTCCACTTTTTTCAATATGCAGCCACCGCATTTTCGAACAATTACTTACATTTAAACTGGATATCACTGTGACTGGATCGTCAAAACTCAATCCATAATATTCATAATTGCAGTTTACCTGGGTTAAGTTGCTGCATCCGCTAAGATCTATTTTTGTAATATAGCCGCCATCTTCTACTGTAAAAGAATCTAATAAATCGTTTGTTATTTTCAACTTTTCTATTTGTGGGTTCTTAAGCCGAAGACTTTTTAACTCTCCCATTTCCAAATATAGTTCTTCCGCAACCATATTTTTTAACACAACAGATTCCAATGCAGATAAATGCTCAATCCCTTTTAGCGAAGTAATAGACTGACCAGTAGTCACTTCATACTCTATGGTTTTTATTCCCTGAATTTCTGTATCAGACAATATCCCATCTGTATTTTTATCATTAGTCTGCGTTGCCAGTAGATTCCGCATCCATTCTTGTGGAAAATACTCAGCAGTTACAGGAACCTCTGCCGCTCTCACCTGCGTGTTTGTCATCCCAAAGCATAACAACATAGTGACCAACATTCCCGTAGCCCTAAAAATTTTTCTCATAAATGCTCCTCCATCCTAATACTTATTCTTTTAAATATTATATACTTCTTTATTAATAACAAGAAAAAATGGCAGAAAAGTGTCAACGAAAGAATTTATTACAAAAAACTAAAAAAGGACATCCCTCATCCATCCTTCGATAGAAGAGTGACATCCTCATCATTCAACATAACCCAAAATGCCGGTTCCTGAATTTTGAGTCCTAGCGTCAGCTAGGTGGGCAACCGCACATGCATCTCAGCCTTCCTCTGACTTGGAGGCTTGACATCGACACATAAATATAGGAATCCCTTTTAAAAAGTGTAGGTTCAAAATATCAAGAGTATCGAACACCCCAGGCAACTTTCTTATAGATAGTATACTCACTTTTGACGCAAAATACAACTAGATTTTACTAACAAATTCTAGAAATTTTTCGACAGTTTTTAATCTACATCGACATCCCTTCCTCATCTCTTACATCATCCTTACATCATCCTTACACTATCCTTATGCAACTCTTATTACCACTGGTCATCCTCCAGAATACACTCTTCAAAGGAAAAGAAAAATGCAGTACCTTCTCCTTCTGTACTTTCTACTCGGATATCTCCATCATGGCGAAGAGCAATCTGTTTGGCAATGACAAGCCCCAGTCCGGTTCCTTTTTCATTCTGTTTCAATTTTGACTTATAAAACTTCTCGAAGACAAAGGGAATGTCCTTCTCTGAAATTCCCACGCCATAGTCCCGAATACAGATATCCAACATACTTTTTGCCGGCTTTCCTTTCTCTTCTTTCATAGACTTAGTCATTATAATATCAATTTTTCCATTTTCATTAGAGAACTTCACTGCATTGTCCACGATAATCAAAAACATCTGCCGGAGACGGTCATAATCTCCCAGCATTAAACATGGATCTTCCTCTGGGCATTGAAATTCCAATTCTAGCTGCTTGTCCTGACCCAAAATCTTTCCGTTTCGAATGACATCGGAAAATACCTGAACCAGACTAACTGGCTCTTTATCAATCTTAAAGTCAGGATTCTGCATCTTGGACAGAATAAATAAGTCTCCTACCAGACGTTCCATCCCCTGACATTCCTGTAAGATACGCTGATAATAATCCTGAATCATCTCTTCTTCTGTAATCACTCCGTCCGCCAAAGTTTCCGAATATCCACGGATAACAGTAATGGGCGTTCTCAATTCGTGAGATACATTGGCAAAAAAATCCTGACGTACCTGTTCAAGCTGGGCGCGCTCCTCCTCAATCTTACGAAGCTGACTTGCCAGTCCATCCAACGCAGTTTCCAATCTACCAAGCTGGGACTTGCTATTTCTTACTGTAATCGCTCTATAATCTCCCTTTGCCATTTTCATAATGTCCTTATCAATTTTCTCTAATGGACTCGATAAATACTTAGAAAATCCCAGAGAAATTACATAGGACACCAACACAGCCAGAAGGGCACTAATACTAATAAGGTACTTTCCCTCTTTCAAACCCATGCTTTGCCTATCTAACATGGACACCAGCATAACTGCGCCGCACACTTCTGTACGTTCCTTGTCACTATAGACTGGTGCCGCCACACGAAGAATCAGCATTCCATATACCTTGTCATAAGTGGAACTAGAAGTCTGTTTTCCCTGAAATGCTCCTTCCAGCACTTGATACATATCTTCTGTCAAACTATTAGTATCTGCATTAATAAAATCTTCTGACAATGGATTCTTCGCATTTTCATCACTCACAATCCATACATCGGTTTCCTCCGCCCGCTCAATTTCATCAATATAGGTGGAATAATTCATAAATTTATCAATTTTATCATTTCGGGCAAATCTGGAAACTCTCTTTGCAATAATCTTACTTTGCCGGTTCAGGGTCTTGGTGTAAGAATCCAGATAATTGGTCTGATAAAGCTCCATAAAAATAACACCAATCAACACAGCCGTCAGAGCCAATACAAAAGCAAAGGAAAAATAAATACGTAGAATTATGTCTTTTCCCCGAAAAATTCGTAAAAACTTTTTCATAAGTCCCCCGCTCTATTCCATACCTGCCACTTCAAATTTGTAACCTACACCCCAAATTGTTTTAATATTCCATTCTGGATGCTCCACGGAATCCAGCTTGGAGCGCAATCTCTTAATGTGGGAATCCACTGTTCTGCTATCTCCGTAATAATCATATCCCCACAAGCTGTCCAGTAGATTATCTCTGGTAAATACCTTGTTTGGATTTCCTGCCAGAGTCCACATCGTTTCAATCTCTCTCTTTGTCAGAGGAATCCGCTTACCATCCACAGTACAGTTAAAAGCCTCCAGACTAATAGATAGATTGCTAATCTGAATAGTATCATTCTGCTTTGCTTCCTCTTCCTCCGGCTTACGCATACGGCGCAGTACTGCCCGAAGTCTGGCCATAACCTCACTTGGACTAAATGGTTTTACAATATAATCATCTGCACCAATATCCAGTCCCATAATCTTATCATAGTCCTCGCCTCTGGCTGTAATCAGTATAATAGGTACACTAGAATTCTGGCGAATGGTACGGCATACTTCATACCCATCCTTCAATGGCATCATCACATCAAGCAAAATCGCTGCTGGTGCAAACTCCTCAAACAACCGCTCAGTTTCCAGCCCATCCACTGCAATGATAGGTTCATACCCTTCTTTCTTTACATAAACACTTAAAATATCTGTAATATCCTTATTATCATCCGCAATTAATATGTATTGCATAACCATGACCTTTCCTTTCCCAAAAAGTAGTTGACAGAATGAAAAACATCCGTTAAAACTAGTATGACACATAAATGTGGAAAAAATATGGCAATTTTTTTAAATTATGACACGATTTTGCCACGACCTTATTATATCATATCTTTAGCTCGAAGATTATATTATTTAAAGAAGGGAGATTATTTTGAAAAAGTTATATCGTACTTTATTCATTTTTCTTTTCCTGTTCTCCCTGCTTTTGGACAGTCAGACAGCATTAGCAAACGGATCAGAGTATTCCGAAGAATACTATCTGAATACCACCAAAGCCTCTATTCTGACTGGTGATACCTTATCCTTATATGTTGAGGGGACTTCTGACGAAGAGATTTCTTTCAGCAGCGAAGATGATTCTATCGTTTCCATTGAAACCACAGGCGAGAATTCCTGCCAATGTACAGGAGTCGCTGTAGGAAGTACTGTTATTACTGTAAAGGTACGCAAAAAGGTGCTGTTCTTTACTAGTTCAACTACCACTTTACGTTGTAATATTAATGTTACACCAAGTGCAGTCAGTATTCGTTTTAAGAAGCGAACCTATCGTATCAATGTTGGAAAAAGCAAAAAACCAAAAGTAGTGTTGCGTCCTAGTATCACATCTGAAAAACCTACCTTTACTTCTTCCAACACAAGAATCGCCACCGTAAACTCCAAAGGAAAGGTCACAGCACGGGCTACAGGAACGGTTACCATTACCGCAGCACTGAAAAATGGTATGCAGGCACAATGTAAAATCATTGTAACCACCAAACGCTAAAAAGCTCTCATCCTTTAATCCAAAAGATGAGAGCTTTTTTCATTTCTTTCAATTAAAAATCTAATGCAATGTCTTCTGAGAATACTGGATACTTTCCATCCTTTTCAGAAATATTCGGTGTGGTTCCTTCTTCAATTGGCCACTCTACATTGACAATCGGATCATTCCACATAATACCTGCTTCTGATGATGGATCATAGAAGTCAGTACATTTATAGGTAAACTCTGCCGTGTCGGACAATACATAAAAACCATGTGCAAAGCCTTCTGGAATATAAAACATATTCTTCTTTTCTGCAGATAAAGTAACGCCATACCACTTTCCGAAGGTCTTTGAACCACGGCGGATATCTACTGCCACATCAAAAACCTCACCACTGACCACACGGACTAATTTCCCCTGGGTATGCTCCTTCTGAAAGTGAAGACCTCTAAGAACTCCCTTAGTGGAACTAGACTGGTTGTCCTGTACAAACACCATGTCAAGACCTGCCGCCTTAAATTCTTCCTCATTGTAGGTCTCCATAAAATATCCTCTATTATCACCAAACACCTGTGGCTGGATTAAATACAATCCCTCAATATCTCCACATTTTTCAAATGTAAACTTTCCCATTGGTATCCTCCATTCATTATTTTTTTCTCATACCGTATAGTGTAACACTAACCCTCTTACTTCGCAAATAGTTTCTTTCTCTTTTTCTTCTCTTTTCCCAGAAACTTTTTTTGCTTCTTCGGTGTCTTGATTTTCACGGTATCTTCCTCCAAAGTAACCGCTGCTTCCTTTTGATGCTCTTTTCTATCTGCCTTTTCTTTCCCAACCAGCTTTCTTCCTTTTTCTATCTGTGCTTCCTCTTCCTGAACCTGAGCCAGAATTTCCTGTAGCAATGCCATTTGCTTTTCATGAAGCTCTTCTTTCTGTATCAGCAAATAACTCATTTCCTTTTGCATCCGTTCTGACATTTCTTTGCAGATGCGTTCCTCTGATTCTCTGCTCATTTCCTCCATGGTACTGCGAACCATTTGGCGCATCATATTTTCAAACTGTTGTAGACGCTCTATAGAGGTCTTTTCTCTTTCTTCCTTCTGGGATGCCACCTGATTTTTCTTTATCTGTTCCAATTCATAACTTCTCTCCTGCCAGGTTTTCTGTCTTTTTCCATACCGCTCTCTTGCTTCCTCCAGAGGAGTAATCGAAGCTCTGGCTCCTTCCATGGTTTCCAGCAATACTTCCTGATTTAATTCTTCCCTGAGTCTGTATATTCCCTGAGGGTCCATTTTTTCGATTTTACTTATATCCGGCAATAACTTCTTAATGGCTTTTAGCTGAAATCCCTGCTCCTTCAAATCCTTCACAGAACGCAGCAGTTTCACATCTGCCTCCCGATAAAATCTGTGTCCCATTTCATTCCTTGGAATGTCTAGTTCTAATTCCTCCTCCCAATACCGCAACACATGATTTTCTACTTCTACCATTTTTGACGCATCTGATATCATATATCCTCTTTCCATTTTCGTGTCCTTCCTTCTAAATATATTCCTTTAATATCTCATCAAACAACTGGGCTCTTTCCGAATCATCCCCCTTAAAAAGCATTCGTTGCTTGCTCGCAATATCTCTGTCAAGCTCCATCTCTTCCATAAGAGAAGCCATCAATTCCTTCAACATTTCCTGCTGGTTACTTTTTCCCTCCTGCTTTACTTTTGTGATTTTCTCTTCCTCTCCTTCTGTAGCTTCAAAATATTCTCTCTGATATTCTTCACTTTCTTCCTGATGAAAATATTCGTTTTCCAACCGGGCGCGCATGGTATTTTCCATGTAATCGATTAATTGAACCCGAAATAATTTCCGGCTTTTTCCAGTGTTCATAACTAACTCCAAAAATCCCAACAGCATTAACAGTGCAACAAATACAAAAGCCATAATCAAAAACCACTTTGTGGACATTTCATAATATCCCCCCGCCAGACAGGTTAATATCCAAAGTCCTGTCATAATCAAAGCAGCATAATATCCTGCATTTTCCCAACTATGCAGCGACAAACCCAGAAACCGGTAATGATATAAGTAGCGGTCTACAAAATTTTCCACATTATGTACGCTGATTCTAAGCTTATAATACGCTTCGAACTTAGCCATCATGGATTTCATCCACTTATTTTTGGTGACTGCCATCCGGTTTGACTCCCTAAGAAGCTTCCCATATAAGCAAAAGCTAATCAACTTCATCAATAAGGAAACACAGGTTATGCCTGCTAATAAAAAAAGTACCTCATAGTTTTCTAATATCTCCTTCATGCTTTCCTCCATCCTGCGACTAAATTTTTGTCAGAAAAGAATCCCCGGCGCAGTACAGGGTCTTCTACTTGCTTTTTTTATAATAGCTCTTACTTTTTCCCGTGAATAGACTGATTCGTATATCATTTTCTTCTGTTTTTCGACATGTCCTTCTCTCATACTCTCCCCTTCGACATTTGACCTTTTTCCCTGCTCCCTCTATAATAATCAGAAATACGAATTCGAAAAGGAGGCTCTCTTTTGAATAAACGAGTTCTAACCTGTAATCATGTTTTTATTATCATTAATATATTTCTTTTCTTAATAACCGACTTAATCTTCTTTGGAGATTTTAGATGGTTGGATGCGTTTGGACTAATCTGGCAAAATGTATTTGGTGATAAAGAATTCTACCGCCTCATTACTTCCATGTTTTTACATTCTGACTTAGACCATATTTTCAATAATATGCTTGTCCTGCTTGTGATTGGTGATTATATCGAGCAGCAGACAGGAAGCCTGCGGTACTTTATCCTTTATTTTTCCACGGGGATTATTGCAGGGTTTACTTCAATGGTTTATAATATGATTCAAAATAATTACACTATTTCCATTGGAGCTTCCGGAGCAGTTTTTGGCTTAATGGGAGCTTTACTGATGACGGTAATTCTTCAAAAAGGACGACAGGAATATAACCTGCGGCAAATGTTTATTATGATTTTCATTAGTCTTTATGGCGGATTTACCAGTGAAGGAGTGGATAATGCGGCACATATCGGTGGTTTCCTTGGAGGTGTCATCCTCACTGCAATTATGTGCCTCAAAGAAAGGCGGGACACCAAGAAATGTTACGAGTAAATATTTATTATGGTGGTCGTGGTCTCATCGAGGACTCTACCATCTATGTTATGAATAAATTAACAGAAGTACTCAGCGAGCTTAATGTTGAAGTAAAGAGATACAATCTGTATGAGGACCGGCAAGGGATTTCCATTCTGCCAAAGACCTTAAAAGAGGCAGATGGGGTAATTCTGGCTTCCTCTGTAGAATGGTTTGGAATCGGCGGCTATCTGCAGGAATTCTTAGATGCCTGCTGGCTTTACGGTAATAAAGAAAAACTACAAACCTTATATATGCTGCCTGTGGCAATTGCTACTACCATGGGAGAAAAGGAAGCCTATTCTAATCTTCGCAGAGCTTGGGATATCTTAGGCGGAATCTCCTGTGATGGTATCAGTGCTTATGTTGCTGACCATGCAGATTTTGAAACCAATCCAGACTACGCTTATCTGATTGAAAAAACCGCAGAGAATTTTTACCGGATTTTCTCTAGAAAAATAACCACGTTCCCTACCAGTACCAAAATGATTTATGAGAATGTGGCAAAACCAAAGACCATCCACCTGACACCTCAGGAAAGTGAACAGCTTTCTGTATATGTTTCTGATTCCAACTATGTTCAGAAACAAAAGGAAGATATTGAAGAACTGACTTCCATGTTCCGCGGAATGTTGGGGGATACGGAGGATGCCAGGGAAGAGGCTTCCTTTGATACAAGAGAAACAGAGCCACAGGATGCCTATATTTCTGCCTTGACTTCCAACTTTACTCCTGTCCCAAATTTAAACCTTTCCTTTTCTATTCAGGTTCAGGAAACTGGAAAGATTTTACGGATTCAGGTTCAGGGCAATTCTATCAATTGTGCCTATGTAGAGAAGCCAGATGCAGATGTAATGACTAAAACTACAGAAAAAGTGTTACGCCATATAGTCTCTGGTAATATTACGTTACAAAAGGCTTTTATGGCAGGTGCTGTCACTGCGAAAGGTGATTTGCAGGCACTTCGCACCTTTGACGACCTATTCCCATTAAAAAAAGAAGTGAAATAGCCTAGTGCTGAAATAAATTGGAGGTAAAATCTATGAGTAAACATGTTGATGATAATTGTATTTTTTGCAAGATTGCCGCTGGCAGCATTCCTTCTACCAGTATTTATGAGGACGATGATTTCAAGGTGATTTTAGATATTAATCCTGCATCCAAAGGACATGCTGTGATTCTTCCAAAGAATCATGCAGCAAACCTTTTTGAATTGCCAGAAGAAGATGCGGAAAAGATTTTTAAGGTAGCCAAGAAATGTGGTGCTGCTATGATGAAATCCTTAAATTGTGATGGACTGAATGTTCTGCAAAATAATGGCGAGGCAGCTGGACAGACTGTATTCCATCTTCACACCCACCTGATTCCAAGATATAATGGCGACTCCGTAAATATTGACTGGGAGCCAGGCACTATGGAGGATGCCGAAAAATTAGCTCAGGAAATCAAAGAGGGATTTTAAAACAAAACATAGAAATACCAAAAGGCAATGCAGAACGCATTGCCTTTTAATATTTCTCTTTATCGTTTAAATAATTTACAATATTTCTTCAATAATGCTACATGCTCTTCCCCAAACTGTCCTGGCAAAAGACGCCAGCGCCAGTTAGTTCCTACTGTGGATGGAAGGTTCATCCGAGCAGAATTGTCCAAACCTAAAATATCCTGCATCTGGAAGATTGCTGTGGAAGCAATGCTGCCATAGGCCGCTCTTATCATGGCTTCTGGAATCTGTTTCTTCTTGGAAATATTCAGGTAATTCATTAAATATTTTATTTCCTTTTTCTTCTTGCTTCCAAAATATCCCATGAGAGTTTCGTTATCATGAGTTCCACCATAGACCAGACAATTGGTAGTCTCATAGTTATGTGGCAGATATTCATTCGCTGCACCATCATCAAAAGCAAACTGTAAAATCTTCATTCCAGGCCATCCGGTACGGCAAATCAGTTTTCGCACATTAGGACCAACCACTCCCAAATCTTCTGCTATGATATCGGTTCCTTTGGTTGCCTGTGTAATCACATCTGTCAGCTTCTTTCCTGGTCCCTTTCTCCACTTACCTTCTACTGCAGTTGGACAAGAAGCTGGTATAGACCAGTAATTTACAATACCAATAAAATGGTCGATTCGGATCACATCATACAACTTTGCATTGGCAGCCATACGCTTTGCCCACCACTTGAACTGATCCTTTTCCATAACCTCCCAGTTATACAATGGATTGCCCCAACGCTGACCATCCTCTGAGAAACAATCTGGTGGAACACCTGCTATATTAATCGGCTTCTTTCTTTCATCTAATTCAAATAAATCGGAATGTGCCCAAACATCTGCACTGTCCATGGAAACATATAATGGGATATCTCCAATCAGACGAATTTTCTTTCTATGGGCATATTTCTTTACTGCATTCCACTGCTGGAAAAATTTATACTGGCAAAATTCCCAGAATCCAATTTCATCAGCCAGTTTTTCCTGATAGGACTTTAAAGCTGCTTTCTTACGATATTTAATATCTTCATCCCACAACTGCCATTCTTTATTATCAAAATAAAACTTAATCGCCATATACTGACAATAATCTGAAAGCCAATATTTATTCTGCTTTATAAACTTTTCGTAGCCGGCCTCATCCTTATGTTTACTTCTGACATACGCTTTTTTTAGTACAATAAACCGACTCTCAAAAAGCAGTGCATAATCAACATCTGCAGGATTTTCTCCCCAGGAAACAGCTTCTACTTCTTCTTTTTTTAGCAAGCCTTCTTCTATCAAGATTTCCAAATCAATAAAATATGGATTACCTGCAAATGCAGAAAAAGACTGATACGGACTGTCCCCAAAGCTAGTTGGTCCCGCTGGAAGTACCTGCCAGTATTTTTGACCTGCTTCCTTCAACTGATCAATAAATGCAAAGGCTTCTTTTCCTAATGTTCCAATTCCATATTTACTTGGAAGACTACTAACTGGAAGTAAAATTCCGGCTCCCCTGTCATCCAGAAAGTTTTTCTTTTTTATCATGCTCTAGCCTCTTTTCTGTTCCTTGATTAAAAAGGGCAAAATCTGCATTTTGCCCTTGCAAGAATTGCCTTGCAATTCTTGTTGATATACCACTACATTTTGAGCAATTTCCTATCTCTTTAAAAAGGGCAAAACCAGCGTTTTGCCCTGCTCCTTTTATTATACCCTAAAATCTCTGCCAGAACCAGCAGAATCTACAGCTACCTCATTAAGGCTGCCTTTTCCATATGTAAGTCCCGCATATACCTGTTGGGAATTTTCCATTACTGGTCCAGAGCTATCCTGCTTCGCTACTTCTTCAAAGCTTTCCATCAGTCCAGTCAGTACGTTTTTACAAGAATCCAGATTGACATCCTTTCTGCGAACAATGGACTGCACCAGCTGTTCATTAACATAACGGTACAGAGAATTTAATTTTGCAGAAATCTCATATTGAAAATCCAGACTTCCTCTCATTTCTCCTAAAAATCCCTGGGCACGCTTTAATTCTACCACTGCCAGCTCCAAATCCTCTTTCTGAAATCCTTCCTGGGCAAGTCCAATGCTATCCAGCATCAACTCATAGATTATAACTACCAATTCACTGCGGTTCGCCTGAGAGATTCTGGCAGTATATATTTTTTGCTTTTCTTTATCCATATCACACTCTCGCCTTTCTAGATCCGCTCCTTATGTACCTTTACCAATCAGATTATCCCTGTAATAAACTCATAATCTGCTGTGGTCTGTTGTTTGCCTGAGCAAGCATAGAAGTTGCTGCCTGAGAAAGAACATCCTGCTGGGTATACTCTGTCATTTCCTCTGCCATGTCGGTATCACCAATACGTGACATAGATTCTGTAATATTCTGACTAGCGATATCCAAGCTGGAAGTAGTACTTTCTAAACGATTCTGATATGCACCCATTTCTGAACGGGCATGGGAAATACTGGTAATGGCCTCATCCAATGTAGCAATGGCACGACCTGCACCAAACTGAGTGCACAAATTAATCATACTTACACCATCTGTATTCTTTAATCCCAGATTTACACAAGATACCTCAGGGAAATCCATATCCAATGTCTGTCCTTCATTAGCACCAATCTGAATAGTCATATAACCTGCATCATAAACGCTTAATGTAGTGGTTCCTGTGGCATTCTCGCCAACTTCTAACTGCATCTTAAATCCATCATTATCAATGATATTAATCAAATTTCCATCTGCAGAATAAGTAGCGGAATCATCAAAGCCCTCACCAAAAGTAATCTCTGCATCTGTACCAGTATATACTGTAGGTTCTGCATCATCAGGATATTGGATAGTGATTCGCTGATTACTTCCTGACGCATTTGTTTCCAATGTCATTCCTGAACCAGTTCCAATAACATTAATGTTCATAGCATCACAAACTCCCATCACTTTGTTGGTAATAGAAGTATCTGTATCTATAGAAGTAATCTCAATTGCTACTTCGTTGAGATATATTGTATAGTTATCTTCTGGTGTAGCAGGAATAGTATAATTAAAATTAGTCTCTGCTGTTGTAGCCACCTTACTGACTGTAATCTCATAATCTCCTGCTGGTACGGACATAGAAGCAGACAATGCAGTTACTTCTGCATTATTGCTGCTTATGGTACGTGATGCAGAACCATCTAAAAGTGTTGTCCCATTAAACTCTGTACTGGCTGAAATACGATCTACCTCATCCATTAATTCGTCTACTTCTGACTGAATTGCCTTACGGTCATCAATTGTATAGGTATCATTTGCTGCCTGTACAGACAGTTCGCGAATACGCTGCAAAATGTTTTCCAGCTCACTTAATCCACCTTCAGCAGTTTCAATAATCGACTCCCCATCCTGAGCATTTCTGGAAGACTGATCCAACGCACGAATCTGTGCACGCATCTTATTCGTAATCGCCAAACCAGATGCATCATCTGCCGCCCTATTAATCTTGTATCCAGAGGTTAATCTCTCTAAGCTTGTGGAAACTCTTTTGTTTGCTCTCTTCAAATTTACATTTGCCATCTGTGCTGATATGTTATGGTTAATTCTCATGATACTCTCCATTTCTGCGCTGTTTTCTATGAATGGTCAGGCTTGTAGAACCAGCGCAAAAGCACAAGCCTGACATATATAAATTCTTTTGTTTACTCTACTTTTTCTGTAACAATCTGCATGGTATGCTGCACCATGATTTTTGCCACCTGATATAACTGTGAAGTAGGAACGCTTTCTTCCTTTGCCCCTCCTGCCATTTCACTACGAGACTGATAATCCATTCCGTAGGATAAATTCTTCACCTGAAATCCCTTTTCCTCCAGAATTGTAACTACAGAATCCTTTTCCTGACGGAGCCTGTCATACCCTATCCGGCTATCGCATAGTATCAGGCCTTTCACCTCTCCAGCGGACACCTTAATCTCCATGGAAATATTTCCATAATCAATATAGTTTTCACTCTCTGATGTTTCCTTTTGGATAGAGGTGATACTAATCTGAACCTTTCCGTTTTCTTCTGTTCCCTGTATTAATGTTACATTCAAGGAAGTGACGGTATCACCTGTCACAATTGGAATATCATAACTATGTCTGCTTGCCAGCTGTTTCTGAAGCTGTATTCCCTGTCCAAGCAGCTTGAGATTATGCAAATCCAAGGAAGAAACATCCTTTTGCTCATAAGCTCTTTCCAGAATTTTCTCTAAATATCCTTCCAACTTCTTGCAATGAGCTGACATTGTCTCTTCACTTTCCAATCCTTCCGGCATCTCCATAAGCTCTGCTTCATATTCCTTTTGTTCCTCTTCGTTCAGCAGTCTTCTCTTTCCAAAGGCTTCCTTCTGTACATCATACCCCTGTTCCAGAAGCATTTCTGCTGCCAGAAGATTCGCCATGGTATCTGGAATATCCATCTGATTCAGATACTTCTGTGCCTGTTGTCCCTTCTCTGCAACTTCCCTTAACTGACTGGCATACTCTTCGTACATAGTACGCTCCAGCTGTGGGTTGCCCGTTGCATCTTCCAGCTGTTCCTTAAACCTTTCTAAGGAAGTATTCAGCAACTGCTCCATATCACCATCGGATATCTGCTGTAATGCTGCCGGTGTAATTGTCTCCAATGCTTTCGAAGCTAACTGCTCATAATATCGCTGACTGTTCTCACTGTCTTTTCCAGAGTCAGACTGAGTAAAAGAATTTCCAAATCCCTGTTCCAACTGCTGGGTAATATTCTGACCAGAATACTGCAAATCCATTAATCCGCCAAAGGAGTCATCCACCTTTGCATCAATTCCATTTCCTTTCAAAGTTCTTACTGCTGTCAACAGATTTCCTAAAGTCATTTCCTTTTCTGCATCCAGTACAGCTCCAATCGCTGCACCATCTGTTTTCTCAATCTGATTCAGTAAGCGGTATACTCCAATATATCCTTCTCTTTCCTGAGCAGTAATTCCATTTTCCTGCTCCAGCTGCCACAGATAACGGCTATATTTTTCCTCCGAAGTAATACCCTGCTCTTCTTTTATTTCCTGTAATAATATATTTAACTCATCCAATGGGACATCCAGCGGATTCTTTCCCTGCCGGATTAGTTCCAATACAACCGATGGTTTCATACCATCAATGACTGCATTTACCTTTGCATCATTTTCCTTTACCAAAAGAATATTTTCTTCGGTAACTTCCATCTGATTGTAGCCTAAAATACGAACCGCCCGCTGGTTTGCCTGGGTATCTTCCATATTCAGTTCATTTAATAACTCTGGAATATTTCCAAAGGCCTTCTTAATAGAATCTCCCAAGTCCTGTCGCACCTGGGTTCCTACCGCTTCAAAATCAGTCTGATACCTCTGCATCTGCACCGTGGCACTGACTGCAGCCTTATGAAGCTGGTTTACTGTTAATAACAATTCCTGGCGGATACTGCTTCCCAAAATAGCAGCCGGCGCATTCTGAATATCTGTTACCTTGGCCAGAGTTTCCTGCAATAAACTTCCCTGTTCCTTAGTCATTTCTGCCTTGCCGCTACTTAAGCTTTCCGCATAATATGTATTTTCCATCTGTCGAAGCTCGTCCACCAGTTCTTTCAATGGAGTCACTTCAATATCAATTCCCTTTTCCTGCATCTTTATGACAGACTGTAATGTCATTTTTAAACGAATCTCTTCTAACTGACGTTTGGTAGTCAGTACCGCCATTTCACTCTGGGTAATCCCCTTAGCTGTATCTGATATTATTGGAACCGCTGATGCGGTCTGCATCTCGCTTGCTACGTTTGTATTTTCAGGCTGCATCCCCTTCATTTCTTTTAATAATTGAAGAGTGATTTCTACACCCGGAGCAGCTGCAACTACTTCCATTATATCCTGACTGGTTACATTAGCAAAATCCTGTAAAAGATTTCTTGCAGCTACAAACTGGCTATTATCCAAAGATGCCTTTTCTGGTGACGCACCAGAAGCCATGGCCTGCAAAATCTGCTCCATAACCTGTCCACCATTCATTTGCTGAATCTGGTCCAGTACCTGCATTGTCCGCAGAGCTTCCACCGTCACTGGCAAATCATTGGCAAAAAGCCACTTAGCATGGTATAACCCTGTCTGAATATCGATATTGCTTTCATTCAATATATCTGTCACCTGAGGTACTAATAACTGCCATGTCTCTTCCTCTGCGGAAGCGGCACTGGCACCACCACTACCGGAATACTGACCATGATACAGATTTTCAATCGTTGGCGGCAACTGATTCTGAACGATATATGCCCTTGCATTATCTGACAAATTCTGAAGATTTTGCGCCATCTGTAATGCAGAAGTAACTCTTGTAATATTGGCATCCGATACAGGTATATCTGCATTTTCTAAAATATTTGCAATCTGCTGGGGACTTTTTAATTCCAAGAATCCCATGGACTGCAGCTTTGCCTGAGCCTCTTCGCTCTCCTGACGAAATTCATGATAAGCTTGCTGCCGTTCCTTCTGCCACTGTGTTTTTTCTTTTTTTCGCTCTATCGCCCGATCCAGTTCCGATTCTTTATATTCCTCGAGAGCTCCCTGCTCTGACTCTATACTCTGATAATCTTCCCCCGTAAGTACAGATAAGTTTTGTCCTGCCTCTTGATTTGCCTCAGAAGCCATCTGACTATCTGACAGATAATCAGCAAAAGTATAGGAGGATGCGCTGACAGAAGTTCCAAGCATTGCTCTGGTTTCTCCTGGTTCGGTAGTATTTCCAACCTCTTTCAGTACAATATTATCTTTTGACACATCCATGATTCTAAATTTCCTAGTTTCGCCTTCCTTGGCATTCTGTACTGCTGACTTGGAGACTGCTACCTCCACGCCATTAAAGTTGATGGAAATCTGTTCTGAAACGTTAGATATTGTCCCCTCCACGGTCTGTCCCTTCTTGCCAATATTTAAGAAGGAATTCGCTCCAAACGCGGTTTTGCGCTCTGAAATGGAGGAACCTTGTTTGGTAATATCACTAATATTCATAGATTTCTCTCCCCTTTACGTACCTTTCGAACTTTTAAATTCCATAAGATACATCGGCATTTTTAAGAATTTTCTTAATAGGAACCAATCTGCCCAGACAGAAGACCAGCACTTACTTCTCTCACTCCTCCTCTTCTGAAATCCCATATTTTTCCTTCCAGAATTCATCCAGCCATATTTCATTTCCCTTCTCCTCTCCGCAAATGCAAGAACGGGACAGTATAATTTCTTCATAATCAACATAAAATTTCAAGTACCTTGCTTCTCCATTTTCAGCTGGAAGTTCATAAATAAACTCCCCCACATCATACCAGGAATATTCATCTCCCGCATTGGCTTCTCCTTATTAACACGATTAAATTTTTCTCCAATGCACAGCAGAAACAGGTCTATGGTTTTCTTTTAAAGCGGCGTTTGGTCCAGCTGGTGTTTAGACGGTATCAAGCACTCTGTGCGAAGATAGCGTCTTAAGCACCATTGCCAGGACCAATCCGAGCCGAGAGGCGCCCGCGTAAAAGAAATACCATAGACCTGTTTCTGCGTCACTCTTATGACAATAGATATTTTATTCTCTTATTTCTTCTCTTCTTCCTGTACTACTTCTTTTCGGATTTCCTTGGTACGGATTTCCTTGCAGATAGCATCAATGAAATCAGACAGGTTCTGCTGCCCCTCATCACCTGCAAAACGGCTGCGGACAGATACCTTTCCTTCTGCCTCCTCATTGGCACCTACTACCAGCATATATGGCAGCTTATCCAGACGTGCTTCACGAATCTTATATCCAATCTTCTCAGAACGATTATCTACTGTAGCATCGATTCCATTCTTCTTTAACTCAGCTAATACCTTTTGCGCATAGTCCGCATACTTTTCAGAAATTGGAAGTACACGTACCTGCTCTGGGCAAAGCCAGGTTGGGAATTTACCTGCATATTTTTCAATGAGCCATGCAAGTGTACGCTCATAGCATCCCATAGAAGTTCTATGAATGATATAAGGACGCTTCTTATCACCATTCTGGTCAATATAGTACATATCGAAACGCTCAGAAAGGAACATATCCAACTGAATGGTAATCATTGTATCTTCTTTTCCATATACGTTCTTTGCCTGAATATCAAGCTTTGGTCCATAGAATGCAGCTTCTCCTGCTTCTTCTGTATATTCTAGACCGATTTCATTTAAAATCTCACGCATGGCATTTTCTACATTGTCCCATTCTTCTGCAGTTCCCATATATTTTCCAGAGTTCTCCGGATCCCATTTAGACATACGATAGGTTACGTCTTCCTCTACACCAAGAGTCTGGAGACAATGTCTTGCCAAACGTACACAATCCTTAAACTCGTCTGCAATCTGCTCTGGAGTACATACCAGATGTCCTTCAGAAATGGTAAACTGGCGTACACGTGTCAGACCATGCATCTCACCAGATTCCTCATTACGGAATAAGGTAGAAGTTTCACCCATACGATAAGGCAGATCACGGTAAGATTTCTGTCTTGCCTTATATACATAATACTGGAATGGACATGTCATTGGACGAAGGGCAAAGATTTCATTTCCAGATGCACTAACACCATTTTCATCCTCGTCATCCTCTCCTAAAAGGAACATACCCTCTTTGTAATGTCCCCAGTGATCAGAGATTTTGTATAAGTCAGATTTTGCCATTAATGGAGTTCTGGTTCTTACATAACCCCACTCATTATCCTCTAAGTCCTCAATCCAACGCTGAAGCTTCTGAATCATTTTGGTTCCCTTAGGCATGAACAATGGGAGTCCCTGACCGATAACATCTACTGTAGTGAAAAGATCCATTTCACGACCTAATTTATTATGGTCACGATTCTTAATCTCTGCCAGATATTCCAAATATTCTTCCAAATCTGCTTTTTTATTAAATGCAGTTCCATAGATACGGGTAAGCATCTTATTTTTCTCATCGCCTCTCCAGTATGCACCGGAAGAAGAAGTCAGCTTAAATGCCTTGATTGGCTTAGTGCTCATTAAGTGAGGACCTGCACAGAATTCAATAAAATCGCCCTGCTGATAGAAGGAAAGCACATCCGTGTCTGGATGTTCTTCAATCATTTCTACCTTGTATGGCTCATTTCTCTCTGTCATAAGCTTAATTGCTTCTTCCTTAGACAAAGTAAAACGCTCCAGTCTGTCACCTTTCTTAATAATCTTCTTCATTTCTTTTTCAATCGCATCCAAAGCTTCTCTGTCTAAGCTTGGCATATCGAAATCATAATAATAACCATTGTCAATGGCTGGTCCAATGGTAAGCTTTGCTTCTGGATACAGATTCTGTACCGCCTGAGCCAATACATGAGCACAAGTGTGGCGATATGCCTTCTTACCTTCTTCTGAATCAAAGGTAAGAATATTTAAAGTACAGTCTTTATCAACCATGGTACGAAGGTCAACTACTTCTCCATCAACCTCACCGACACAGGCAACTCTTGCTAATCCTTCACTGATATCAAGTGCAATGTCGTATACGGACATTGGCTGGTCATACTCTTTAAAAGAGCCATCTTTCAATGTTACTTTCATGTTAAAATCTCCTTTTCTTTTTGAATATATCCAAGTTACGAGCTTTGCAGAAAGCAGATAGAGAACTTTGTCTTCACGAAGACAACACTTCGAAAACCCTATCGGGTTTCCTCAGTCGCGGACGCGCTCGCATGTTTAATGTCTATTCTGAAACTGCGTTTCATCTATCCATTAAATTATGCTCACTTTGTCTTCACGAAAAAAAGTCCCTTCTGACATTCCTGCCAGAAGGGACGTATATTTTACGTGGTTCCACCCTCATTCCTGTAATTACAAATCGATATCTCAAAACAATACTGTCTGAAAATTTTGCCTTACAGCTTCATTTGACGATAACGGTGTCAGCCGGACCGGATTGGGGCCACTCCGAGGTAGTTTTCCATGGCTTTGTGATAAGATGTTCCCAGCTACCATCTCTCTCTGTAATCACGCATGACATGTACTCGTCTCTTCAACGTGTTAAAATATTGAAACAATGTTTCTTACATAGTTTAGAGATTACCACCTTAAACTGAAAAATGCAAGAGGAAATTGTTCAAAATCAATGTGCCGGATAGTTCACTACTCCCATAAAGATTGGAAGCCCTTCTCCACTGGTGATAACAAATAAAAATGGGCGGTTACAGTTCATAAAATACCTCTCATCAGCAATGCCCTCACCTTTACATAGCATTTGTACTTCTGTAAAAGAATCCACACTACATCCTGTTTCATCCACAGAAATTACGGAAGACTGGTTTACCTTATTCACAAAAATTGATGCTATTTTTTTCTCCTGGGTTCCATCGATTTCATCAGTTTGCAGGTTAGAAAAATCTGCTGAATGGTCAAAAGCGTCTTGAACCCCTAAGCCTTGCAATACCGGAACCATATCCAATGTACTGTGGAAGGAAAATTTAGGAAGGGATAGAATCAGCTCAGACTTTCCTACTTCATCCATTTTGGAACCACACACATTCGCCAAAGCATCCTCTCCATCCTCCTGAATAAACTCATCAATATCCATTCCTTTATCTGGCAATACAATACGCATACTTCTGCCACCTTCCATATTCAGAGAAGCTGCCAGATAATTCTTCCCTTCTAATACATTGGCATATATGGTCTGATTCATAAAATCTGTTAGTATCTCTTCTCCGTTCTGTGTGTTAAACATATTCTGCAGAGTGGAATTTTCGTCAAAAGGAGTTACCCACTGATCCTGTAAATGCAAGGTAGACATTAATACACAGGCTGTATCCTCCTGAGTCTGGATTCCTTTTGCTTCTTTCTGCAGCTTTCCTCCAGTTTCCCGGTTCACCCATGCCTGAATCGCCTGATCCATCTGCTCTCCCACTTCCCCCTGATAGGAAGATGCATGATATCTGGTAGCTAAAGTTGTAATGGTACTTTTCTTGCACAAAAGATTATTACGAATCCACAATGAATTAGCAAGCTTACAAGGAAAATCTGTATTATCACCATAATCATAGACTGCATTCCATAAGGAATTGTTTTGATTTTGCAAGGTTCCTATATCTTCGGTTCCCAATATACTCAAAAGCTGCTGTCTAGTTGCTCCATCTGCCATTTCTGCCAGCATAGAACTTGTCATATATAGGTTAATTGGTGAATAGGCCGCATTTTCTCCTTTCTCCTGAAACAAAGCAGACTGCATCGTATCCTGGCAAAAACGAATCATATCTTCTATTTGTTCTTTCTCTACCCATTTTCCCGTCCATACTCCTGACGAAGAGCCGGAATCCATGTAGGAATTCCCACAGGTATCTCCCATCATGGCTTCCTGAAGTTTGTATGTTTCCAATAATTTGTCTGAACCTACTTTTACCACCTTCTCCTCTGATGGAATCTTTCCTTCCTTATGCTGCATCTGCTCATTTTTTTCACCAACCCAGACATCTCTGCAGTTTGTACGTTTATCATAAGTCATACGATATCCTACAAGTCCACCTACACCAAGAACCAGCACTACACTAGCAGCAGTCAACGCCGCTCTGTATCTCCCCCATTTTCTCTTTTCTCTCCACTTTTCCCCAGCCTTTTCAACCACCCTTTCGTCAATCTCATTCATAGCATCTAAAATCTGACTTCCGAATTTCTTTTTCTTATCCATAGTATCACATCCCCTCTTTCTGTAATCTCTCCTGCAGCTGTTTCCGACATCGGAATAATATAGACTTTACTTTGCTTTCTGAACATTTATGCCGTTTTGCAATTTGTTTCATTGAATCAAGATACCAATATCTTCTCATGAACATATCTCGCTTTTCCTCCTCCAATCCACAGACAAATTCGTTCAAAACCTTCTCTAATTCCTTTTTCTCGATAGCTTCCTCTACATTATCCCTAGCTACAAGACATTCTTCCAATTCCTCTATCGCCAGAGTAATTTCATTGCCACCCCGCTTGGCAGCAGTCTGGCGACGATAACAATCAATAGAAATCCGCCGTGCGATTTTTCCAAGAAAAGCGGATAATATCTCTGGCCGGTTCGGTGGTATGGCATTCCATGCCGCCAGCCACACATCATTAATACATTCTCTGGCATCCTCCCAGTTTGACAACACATTTAGAGCCACCTTCATACAATAATTCTCATACTTCTTCTGACTTTCTACAATTGCCGTCTGGGAACGCTGCCAATATAATTCCACAATCTCCCTATCTTCCATACACTACCTCGATTCTCCAAACCAACGAAGGATTCATTGATTTTATTCATTACATTCATCTAAACCAAATCATTCTTCTATTAGTTTTTTGTAATTTCCAAAATGTTCCTCTATATTATATAATCGTATTTTGGGGTGCAACGTTGCAAAAAGGATATCAAAAAATAGTATTTTTTTACAAATATATTTTTCAATATCCTTTTCCTGTTTTTTATAAAGCCAAACGCTTATTTTATAGTTTTAATACTTATTCTACTCTGTTCTGATAGCTGCCAGTGGACTTAATTTCATTGCTCGCCTTGCCGGGAAAAATCCAGCCAGCATCCCCATCAAAGTTGAAAAAACAATAGCTACTGCTCCCAGCCACCAAGTTATCAAGGAAATCTGCCCTACCATACCATCCATATAGGATTGTGCTATAGAATTAATTACTGCTGAAAGAATACAGGTAAAGCCTAGTCCTATGATTCCGCCAATAAAACCAATAAATCCAGCCTCCAACAAAAACAGCTTCTGTATATCCCGCATATCACACCCCAGCACCTTCATAATACCAATTTCCTTGGTACGCTCATAGGTAGACATCATCATGGTATTGGCAATACCAATGGCCGCCACTAAAAATGACACCATACCAATACCGCCAAGGACAAGTTCAATGATTGTTAATGTCTTTTGGGCTGATTCCAATAATTCTTTGTTGCTCTGGGCTTGAAAGCCCATACTTTGGATATCCTGTTGGACGGCCTCTACATTATCAGAATCATCCACATTTACTACAAGATAATTATAAACCCATTCATTTAATGGCTTCCCATTATTCTTTGGCTGTCCAGGAATTTTTCCTTTTCCAAAGTTTTTCGTAAGATAACCTTTGAGAGAATCTACATTTACCATAAGACTATCACTATACATACTATATTGTTCCGGTTCTCCTGCCATGATACCAGTAACATTTACACGAAATGTAATCAGCCCTTCCATCATAGAAGAATCCTCCATCACCACATCTTCTTCATAGATAACCTCCTCTGATAAATCCTCCTCCGTATCATCTACCGTCTCTTCTGTGGCATCATAGTTTTCTTCCATTGCCATATAATCATAAAATTCTACTTTTCTAATATCCTTCATGATATCAATATCCGGCAATTCCCCTGTAGTATAATAATCATAATACTCATTTCCAGACATATAGCCAAAATTAGTCAAAAGAGTATTTCCAGCAACGACCTGAAGGCTTCCCCCTTCTTCTCTCGGTAATTCTCCTTCGCCTAATTCCAACTGCTCCAATGTTTCCTGAGATACACCTCTCAGATTGGCATAACCATCATATTTTCCATGCTGTATATTTACACCAAATTCTAAAATAGGAGAAACATCCTCTACATGCTCCATTTGCTGGAACAGTTCCATATTACTGTCTGTCAGCATAGTATCTTCATTCATCTGGCCACTCTCTGAATCACCACCCTCAGAAGGCATGACAGTAATCGCTGTGACAGCTCCCATGCTGGAATACTCCTCCATAATGGTCTGTTTCATACCCAAAGCCAGCGATAGCATTGCCACAATGGATGAGGTTCCAATCAGTACGCCAAGAATTGTTAAGATGGTACGGAGCTTTCTACGCCACAGGTTTCCCAGACTCATGATCATCAGATCATAAAAGCTCATCCTCCATCAACTCCTCTTCCTTTTTAAGTTTTTTCTTTTTTCTAATTTTAATAATAACAATAATTGCTGTAACAATAACTGCCAGAACGCCAAAAATAATCACTGGTTTGAAGAAACCACCTTGTGCTTCTCCTTCCATTTCCATTACTTCTTCATCCATCATGTCAAAATCCTCCATAGACTCTTCCATAACGTAGATATATGTTTTCTCTTTATATACTCTGCTTTCACCAGAAGAATTTTCATACTTGATTACAATAGTACATTCTCCATCACTATCTTCCGGTGTCATTTCATTTCCATATATGGTTACATTGGCATAACCAGTAGAACCAGAACCAATATTTCCTACAAAGGATTCCTCACAATCAATCCCCTCTCCCTTGCAGCTTACGGTTACATTGTTCAAAGAACCCTTTCCCAGATTGTTAATAGAAAATGATAAATCTCCCATACCGCCAACTGAAAGCATATCTGGCGGCATGACCTCTGTAAGACTGATACGGTCTTCCAATGTAACAGGAATAGATACATTATCCTGAGATTCAAAGGCTTGGGTATCTGCATCCTCATACTCTGCTTTTACTGTAATCGGATAAGATTTTGCCCCTAATCCTGCGCTGGCCTTCATTTGAAATGCAATATGAACCGTCTGCTTTGCACCAATCCTGTCCACATATGCAGTGCTGGCACCACTAACCGGAAGAAACTCACCATTTTCCGTAGACAATGTAAACTTCACATTTCTTACTTCTTTGCTGGCATTATTGGTAATCTGTAAGGTTAAATTAAACTTACTATTTGGTGTGATTTTCTTAACATCAGCCTTATAACCAGTTACCATAACACGAGGAGTAGATTTCTTTCCCGCTGCCCCATTTTCATTCTTTTTCTTTCCCTTCAATTGTGCATTGATAATCTTCGTAGTCGTAGCCGATACTCCGTTTTTCTTATATGTAATCTGGAAAGAAACCGGCTGATATCCTGTAGTTACGTCACTTTTCACCTTAAATATGTAGCTGCAATTCAACTGCTTCTGTCCCTTGGAGCGGATCACCTTATAAGCATCGCTGGTACTCTCAAATGGAAAGCTTTCATTGATTACCGGCACTACACTGGTAATGAGATATTCTTTGCTATATGCAGTAAATACAAAGCTACAATTTCCGCCATAGTTTCCTGTAGGATTATTCTTCATTTTCAGTGAGATATCTCCATCCTGGGCAGCATTTTCTTCTGCATTTTCTCCAGTAGCGACATTCTTTTTTGCGGAAATCTTTACGCTAATTGACTTATTCACAAAGTACTCACTAGCGTAGGTTGCTGTGCCGCCATCCATATTTTTCCGTCCATACATAACGGTAAATCCTGTGAGATAATATGCTGTTTCTAAATTATCCTTAGCAGTAAAGGTATAGGAACACTGCAGCGAATTTCCATTCCCCGAAGTCACCCGGTATGCCTCGTCATCCATAATGAAGGGAAAGCTTTCATCTAATACTGGATATACACGCTCAATAGAATCTACTTCGTATTTCTTCTTGTTATTCTTATTTCCGCTGACAGTAAACTTAACTGTCACCTTTCCACCTGCTTTTCCACCTGAAACACTAACATTAGAAATGCTGATATCAGAAGCATTTCCTTCCACCATTTCCGCAGAAAGCAGTCCACTTTCCAAATTCGCACTTCCTGTTTCCATATTTTCTTCGGCCTGAACGGCTGCCGTCATCCTTCCAGAATAAGTTCCAAGCACCAATGCTCCACAGAGCACCGCTGTCAAAATTCTTTTCCACTGTTTCAATGTTAACTCCTCCTATGTCTTTCATGTTGCTGTCTTTCGATTCTTCTCAAAGCGTTTAGTCTTACGCCCCTTTTGACTGTTCTTCTACAATCTTCCCATCTTTAATCCGAATCTGCCTATCCGCCAATGCGGCAAGCTCATTATCATGAGTCACCATAACCAACGTTTTGTTTCGTTCACTGAGCACCTTACGCATCAATTCCATCATTTCTGCTGACGTATGAGAATCCAGATTTCCTGTAGGCTCATCAGCAAAAACAATACTTGGATTTAATACCAGCGCTCTTGCCATTCCTACTCTCTGCTGCTGCCCACCAGACATCTGTCCCGGTTTATGTAGACGGTAAGGCTTTAATCCCACCAGTTCAATCATCTTTTCCGCCCGTCTCATCCTCAACTTCTTGGGAATTCCGCGAAACATTAAAGGCATTGCCACATTTTCCACCGCATTCATAGTACCAATAAGATTAAAGGACTGAAAAATAAATCCTACCTTTTCCCGTCGAAAACGAACCAGACGGTTCTCATTGTACTTTTCAATCTGCTCACCGGCTACCATAATACGCCCCTTGGTAGGCTTTTCCAAACCAGCCAGCATATTCAGCAGGGTAGACTTACCAGAACCAGAAGCACCAACAATGGCACAGAACTCTCCCTCATAAATCTGAAAACTGACACCATCCAAAGCCCGTACCCGGTTCTTACCAATGGGATAAATTTTATACAAATCCTTCACATCAATAATACAGCGTCTGCTTTCTTCCTTCTTTTCCACACAATCCCTCCTTCCCTTTTCAGCTTATTCAGTATACCATGTATCTATTTCGATTGTATTACGATATCCTTAAGATTTAGAAATGAATTTTATTAAAAAATCTGTACCAGAAAAAACTTCCAGCACAGATTATATTTCTTAGTTCTGATAAAAAAACACCGCCAACTGGGTTCTGTCCCGAAGCTCCAGCTTATTTAAAATATTGCTCAAATAATTTCGTATGGTTCCCTCTGACAAAAAGGTCTTCTCCGAAATCTCTTTATTGCTAAGTCCCTGGGCTACCAGCTCGATAATTTCATACTCTTTTTCACTAATGCCTGCCTTCTCATAATCAAAATGAGACTCTTCTTGTAAAAGCGTTGGCAGCTTATCCACTACCTGTCCTCCAAATACAGTCTGCCCCCGGTAGACTGCCTCCAGTGCCGGAGAAATCCCTTCAAAATCCTGCTTCAAAATATATCCCTTTGCCCCAATATGTAACGCCTTGACGATATATTCGTCATCAGAAAATGTGGTTAAAAACAGTATCTTTGCATCGTGATAGGTGGCAATAATCTTTTCTGCCGCTTCCAGCCCCGTCATAGTCTGCATCCGAATATCCATCAATAGTACATCGGGACGAAATTTTTCGTACAGTTGAATAGCTTCTGTTCCATCATGTCCTACAGCTTCCACCTGAATCTTTCCGTCGGCCTCCAAAATGGTTTTCAAAGAGGCTGCCACCAATTTGTCATCATCCACTACTACAATCTTCATATATTTTTCTCCTCCTTTGGAATAGACACATACACTTTAAAACCCGATCTTTCTGCAGAAATATTTAAGATTCCATTATGGCTGTCCACCCTATCCTTAATATTGTGCAGACCGATTCCACTATCCTTAGAATTTCTACTGTCACATCGTCCATTGTCCTCTACTGCCAGCTTATAAAAGCTTGGATGCTCCAACAAAGAAATCCGCACCTTATCCCCATTACTATGCTTCATAATATTTGACAGACATTCTTTCACAATGGCAATCATAGAATATTTAATTTCCCTTGGAACATGACGCTCCATATCATACTCCAGCTTCACATCATAATCCTTCATATCCTGATATAGATTCTTCACTGCCTGCTCTAAGTCAATGGATTCATCATGAAGGTCATGGACACTTTGACGGATATTGGTCATAGCTTCATCTAGACAATCCTTTAAGCCATTCAGACCTTCTTTCGTAGATTCCTCCTTAGACACAGCCATCAAAGCACCTGTCATCAGAATCCCCCTGGAAAGCATGTGTCCCACATTGTCATGAATCTCTCTGGCAATACGGTTTCGCTCCTTCAAGGTAGCCGCATAAATATCACTGTCTTGCTTATCTAATAAATATTTATTTTCATTTTCCAAAGCAATGGCAAGCTCAGTTCCACTATCTCTTGTTTCAATAAACTTCGCCTGTATCATTTCATGCTGGTAAGCCATAGTATTCATCCAAACCGTAATACCAAATACTAGGAATTCGCCTACCAGCAACACTCCGGAGATTTCCTGGCAATATACCAAAAAACGGACTGCTCCCAACACAAGGACTCCTCTCGCCCACCACCGTAACGTCTCTTCTCTCTGGATATCCATTAATTCATACAAAATAATAGGATATGCAAACACCAGCACCGGATAGGCTACGGAAAATACAAGATATGCACCTATGGCTCCCAAAACAATTTTCTTTTGACTAGTATACGCTCCAATGCAGGTGACAATGAACGCACACAAAATCCCCACCACCATGCTGGCCTCAATCCCTTCCAGCAGAGCGATAAAACTGCTTGCCAGAATCACTGCCAGCCGGTTCCCCAGTTTTTGTATATTCATGATAGACCTCTTTTCTATGTTAAATTCACCTAGCAGAAACTACTATTTTTCCGAGCAAGGAAAAAAAGCCAGACACCCTAATCATAGAGCATCTGACGTTTATTTAAATACCACACACACACTTTCCTATCAACACATTTTTCTCATTACGTTTCATCTGTATCGAAATATGCGAAAAACTTTCCGCTATTCCAAAATTCAAGGTAACATCTCCTCCGTTCCATTCTTCTTGTGGCTTAATCAGTGGCACTCCAAGAGGAAGTCTTCTTGAAGATGGCATCGTATCAGGGCATGAAAAATGAACATTTTCATAAGTTGTATACATACATGTATCAACAATATTCATTTCTAACATTGCCGCTATCGCTTGTGACAACAAATAACTTGCTCTAAATTTCCCTTTTACTTCTATCCATTTTTTATCAAATATACTCGACTTCATCTCGATCAAATGCAATTTCCAATTATTATCAGATACATGCTCAAAAACAATATGATCAACACGCTTAAACATGGATTTTTTACTATCGTTATTAAAAAAGTGAATCTCAGTACTTTTTTTATCCAGATTTTTTATAATAAGATTTTCTTCAGAATTCACTTCAAAATCTAATTCACTTTTCCCTTCTTCTTCTGTTTCTTCCAAATGAATTATTTTATTTGAAGGTTCTATAAAATCTTTTTCCATTAATTCATTTATTATAAATTTCCTTTTTGCAGCTTTCATTCTTTATCACCCTTGGATTTCATATGCTTCATTCATAATTTCATCAAGAGCATCATTGAAGGTAGGAACAACGAATCCATTCTCACCACATGGCAATTCCTCTACCTCTGTTTTTTCTCCTTCTGTTGCCCTTAATTGATACACTTTCACCTGTGCTGAAGATAGCAAATCTAATTGTGTATATCCTAATCTGTCACAAATTTCTTCACAATTCTGACATTTGGATAGCTTTATCATATTATTGATATGCTGTAGCATAATATCACTATGCGTCGTAACTATCATCCCTATGTCGGAATTCACCATTCTTCCAAGCATCTTTCCAATTTTACTTTGCAATTGCGGATGCAAACACATCTCAGGTTCTTCATAATAAAATCGATTTACTATTTTCTTATGCTTCAATATTAAAATCAAAGGCGATAACTCGGTAACAACCGCCGATGAAAGTCGAAGCGGAATTCCTTTTTTGTAACCTGCAGGTACATACTGGACCTCCTTATTGGCAATTGCACTAATTTCAATAGAGCCATTTGTCATCTCTTTTTCTAAATCTATTGCCAATTTTATATTTTCATCTTTTCCCAAGTTATCTGTTGACATATCCCCCATAATATCCAAAAATTGATTTATTGGCCGGATAAATGGTGTAATCTCTTCTTTTTCTTCCGATAAATTAAATGTATTTTTTCTTCCTACTTTATTGATAATATCCTTTGTAAGCATAAATCCGGTTCTGGCTGCTGGCAAATATATACTTCCATCCATTATACTTTCTCTTGAATCTATATTTAGAATAGAACTATATATCATCTGAACCAAAAACCATTGTACCCCTTCTATTTCTCTATGCATTCTATCATCTATAACACCTCTTTCCATTCCAAATTCTCTTCCATTTTTAGCAGACATATGAAGATACTCTTCATCATCATTCATTTCGAATGACAATATTGTATCACTTAAATCCCCTAGCTTTATTTCTAATTTTCCTATTTCAACGCTCTTACTATTAAATATTTTTTTAACAAGACTATTCTTATTCTTCTGTAATTCTATATTTAAAAACGACTGCAACAAGTCAGTAATTTCTCCAAGAAAAACCTCATGCTTTTGTCTTTCAACCGCAATATCAATCTGTTCAAGAAGCCAATCTATAAGACTATTCGCCTCTTTTGTATTGATATAACTTTCTCCTATTAAGGCTTCTACACCAAACTTTTCTATCCCCCATAAAAGTGCTAGCAAATAACTTTTTCCACTATTATTGTCTCCAACAAACAATGTCAACGGTGCAACTTCAATCTCTGCGGATTTTATCTTACCATAATCTTCTACAATTAATTTCCATGATGCCATACCGTTTCTCCTTCTAATACTATACATACAATTTTAACATTACTTTTCATTATAACAAAAGACTTTTTGATTGAAAAGACTTAGTTGTCATCTGCCAATTCCCCTAATCATTCTTTCCATAAGTAACTCCTTCCTATACTTCGATTCTGTTTTGTATATATCGAATAAATCTTTCGTAAGCCTCATACGTATTCCTGTCATGATATAATAACTTCAGCCTTTCTTGGAATAATTCATCTTAGATCTGAAAATTTCACTAGTATAATGTCTGGATATTTCTTTTCATAATATTTTTTATTTTCTGAAGAAAACACTTTGTCACAAAAAAATTCAAACTTATTCTCCGCAGTAATATTATCTGATAAACGTTTTAAATCACTAGAAAGCTTATTATTACTTCTATAACTCGTGGCAGCAAAACACTCGGCGATAATAGAACCATCTGTAGATTCTATATCATATCCATCCACATTTCCAAGATTCAATTTCAACGAAATACCCGGAAATTTCAAAAATAAATATTCTGCACCCATTAGAGATACTACATATGTTTGACATTGATTAACAACCTCAATCAAAATCTCCGGCTCTTCAGTGAGTGGATCGATTACTGTTTTACTATACTTAATTGCCTTAAAAAACTCGAAGGCATCTAATTCCATTTCTTTTCGAAGCATGTTGACACATACTTGCAAATTATTAATTATAGCTTCCTTAACTTCTTGCGCCTCTTGCAAACTATTTAAAACTATTGTCTTCTCTTTTCTCATAGCCACATCAACCCCATAATTTCTCTCTCTTAAGTATAGCACACCCTCTTTCCCACCTCCATAAAAAATATTTCCTTTTATGACATTTGTCACATCACCTTCTTACACATCTCACTTTTTTCTCCTCTCAAACTTCGTTATACTTGCACCATAAGATAACAAAACTGCTTTGTGACAAAAATAAAAATCAAAGCATATTTATCACTAAGAAACAGAGAACAGCAAGAAATGCCAACAAAAAACATTTGGCAAAATGGAGGGAAAACATGAAAAAAGTTGTTGAAATTAATAACCTGGTAAAACGCTATAAGGATTTAATTGCGGTAGACCATTTGAATCTGGAAATCACAGAAGGAGAAGTTCTTGGCCTGTTGGGACCAAACGGTTCTGGCAAAACCACTACCTTAAACTGTCTTATGGCACTTCTTTCTTACGACAAGGGTGATGTAAAGGTATTCGAAAAGCCCATGACACCAGAAAGCTACTCCTTAAAGCGTGACATAGGTATCGTTCTTCAGAATGTAGCAGTATTTGATACCTTAACGGTTCAGGAAAACATTGATTTCTTCTGTGGATTATATATCAAGGATGCCGCTACCAGAAAAGAATATGTGGAAGATGCTATCCGTTTTGTAGAACTGGAAGACTTCCGCAAATTCTATCCGAATAAGCTTTCTGGCGGTCTTCTACGCCGATTAAATATCGCCTGCGGTATTGCTCATAAGCCAAAACTTATTATCTTAGATGAGCCTACCGTGGCAGTAGACCCACAGAGTAGAAACAAGATTCTGGAGGGCATTCAGGAGCTGAACCGCCAGGGTGCAACCATCATCTACACCTCCCACTACATGGAAGAGGTAGAGCAGATTTGTTCCCGTATCGTCATTATTGACAAAGGCAAAAACCTGGCAGAAGGAACTGCGGATGAATTAAAAATGATGATTAAAAATAGCGAAACGATCTTTATCCAAGTTCCAGAGCTTCCAGAAAATGCACTGGAAGAATTGAAAGAGATTCCACATATTTACTCTGCTGATTACGAAGACCAGCAGCTGACTTTAAAATGTAATGGTGGCACCCACAATCTGATTCGTGTCATGGATTATCTCCAGAAAAATGAAATCCATTTCCGCAGAGTCCGTTCGGAATTGCCAACCTTAAATGATGTTTTCCTAGAAATCACTGGAAAAGAATTAAGGGACGAATAAAAAGTAGAAGCAAAAGAATACAGAAAAAAGATTAATAAAATCGTTTGCTCAAAAAGAAAAGAGGTATACTATGTTTTTTCATTTGTTTAAATATAAACTGATTGAACTTTTTCACAGCCGCGAAACCATTCTTTGGATTTTGATTTTCCCATTAGCATTGGGAACCTTATTTTACATGGGATTTGGAAATATGCTAAAGGGTTCTGATGATTTCGAACCGGTTCCTGTAGCTGTAGTTTCTGAAGATGTGTCTATCCCAGAAAGCGGACAGACCTTCAAAACCGTCATCGAAGAACTTAGCAAAGAAAATGATGACCAGCTTTTTGATACTACCTGGACCACCGAAAAAAAGGCGAAAATTTTATTGAAGGAAGAAGAAGTAGACGGAATCTTTTACCTGACAGAAACACCTTCGCTGACGTTAAAAGAAAATGGAATCAACCAGAGTATTTTAAATACCTTCCTTTCTCAGTATCTGAGCCAGTCCTATTTCTTCACCCAGATTGCAAAGGAACAGCCACAGAATCTGGAAGCTGCCGTGAAAAACTTTCAGGAGGAATATTCCTTCAACAAAGAAATCTCCGTTAGCGATAACGAAAATGATAGTTTGATTCAATATTTTTATGCACTGGTTGCTATGGTTTGTCTCTTTGGACATCTTTTGGGCGCAAAGGTTTCCCTTGGTATACAGCCTCATCTTTCTGCCATTGGGGCCAGAAAAAATGTAACACCGGTGCATAAGTTAAAAATCATTCTGGCAGACTTCTGGGCTTCCGTTCTGGTGAATTATTTATCCGTATTGATTTTATTTGCCTATCTGATTTTCATCCTAAAAATCGATTTTGGCAACCGGATGCCACAGGTACTTCTGGCAAGTCTGGTAGGTTCTATCATCGGTGTAGCACTCGGAACCTTTTCAACCGCCATTGGTAAGGGAAGTCAAACTACGAAAGAAGGAATCGCATTCGCTATTACTATGCTTTGCTGCTTCCTTGGTGGATTGATGGTAAATTCCATGCCAAATATCCTGGAGCACTCTGCCCCTTGGGTAAACCGAATCAATCCGGCAACCCTGCTTACAGACTGCTTCTACAGTCTGAACGTGTACACCACATATGACAGATATTTGGAAAATCTGGTATCTATGTTAATTATCGCTGCTATCCTTTGTTTCGGAAGCTATCTGATGCTCCGCCGCAAAACAGCAGATTAAATATGATATCGCAAATACTTATTATTAAGCTTCAAAGAAAGGATTCTGATGCTATGCAAATCTTAAAAGCATTTTTCTTAAATGTAAAACAAAATATGATTACTTTAATCATTTATATGGTTATTTTCTGTGTATTGCAGCTGCTTTTCGCAGAACATGGCGAAACCCAGCGCGAAACCAGTTTTGAAAGTACCCAGCTGGCGCTGATACTTCAGGACGAGGACAAAAGCACTTTAAGTCAGGGACTTGCTGATTATCTGAAGGACATTCATGAGGTAGACACAAAGACATATACCGAAGAACAAATTGCAGATGAACTTTATTATGAAAATATAGATTATGTTTTGACGATTCCAAAGGGATTTGAAGAAAATCTTCTGGATGGAAAGACCAATCATATTGTAGAAAATAAGAAACGTCCCGGCAGTACTTCCGGTCAGTTTATCGACTCCCAGATTGATCAGTATCTATCTCTGGTAATCAATTATCTGGCAATGGGATACGACGAAAAAGATGCCTGCAGTTTTACCGAAAAAGCCATTACTCAGGAAGCTGACATCAGTTTTGCAACAGAGCAGAAGGAAGAAGGAAACAGCAACATTTATTTTGCTTTCTGCTATATGCCATACATCCTAATCTGTATCCTGACAGTAGGTCTTGGAGGCATCCTGATTATCTTCCGTGAAAAAAATATCTTAACCAGACTACAGTGTTCCTCTCTAACCTCTATGCAGAGGAATTTGCAACTAGGTGTTTGCAGCGGTATTTTTGCACTGATATGCTGGCTCGCCTTTATGGTGGTAAATTACTTATTTATCGGTACAGACGTGTTTAGCTTACAGGGACGTTTATCTATGCTAAACAGCTTCTTCTTCCTTTTAATAGCTACCAGCCTGACTTTCCTGATTAGCCATCTGACAGAAAGTACAGAAGTATTAAACATGGTATCTAATGTGGTAGGTCTGGGACTTTCCTTCCTTGGTGGTATCTTCGTACCACTGGAGGTAATGAGTCCGGCTGTAGTAAAATTTGCCCAGTTGCTGCCATCCTACTGGTACATCAATGCACTGGAAACTATTAGTGACTATACAGGTACTACAGCACAGAAGGAAAGCTTATTCCTTTGTATGGGAATCCAGCTGCTCTTTGCAGTAGCAATCTTCTGTGCAGCACTGGTAGTATCACGGATGAAAAAGCAGAAATAATTTCCACATAATATCAAATATGAGGAGTGACGCAGAAAATGCTCTCTGGTTTGAAAACCAAAGAGCATTTTCTGCTGTGAATTCTTATATTTCCTTTAATTCCACCACCTGTATATCCTTCTCTCCTGACTGATTCTCTATCAGATACAAATACTCACCAATCCGAAATCCCTGCCAATTTCGATATCCGTTCCCTTTCAGCTCAATTTCTTTCACCAGTTCCAGTCCTTTTTCCCTGTCATACTGATATACCATATAAGAATAGTCCTCCGAATCCTTATCGGAGTCAATACATTCAGTACTAAATCCTACCAGTTGATTTTCTTCATCGGACAAAAACCATTTATAATCATCAAATGCAGAACAGCCATATTTTCCTTTTAATATTTTTTTCTCCAGACGGGATAATTGGGTGATATCCAAAATATCATACAAATCTACTTTTAATTCTCCTCCATCATCTTCTCCGATTCCTAACAGCAAATCGTCCTGCAATGGATGAAGATATTTAGAAAATCCTGGCATGACCAGTTCATCCGACTGCTTTATATCCTTTGCATCGGACAAATCTACGCTGACCAGAGGATCCACCTCTTTATAAGAAATAAAGTATCCATGCTCTCCTATATAACGTACTGCATAGATATCTTCATCCCGAGCCAGACCATCCAGATGATCCAACTCTTTTAAATTCTCATCCAGAGTATAAACGCTGACATCTGTCCATATCCGGTGGTCTTCAAATGCATACCAGTAATCCAAATCCTCTATATCATCTGCAATATTATATTCCCGCTCTTCTATCTTGCTTCCATCCTTTAGCTCTCCTGTCTTTTTCGAGGTTGGTGAAGGCTGTTTTTTCTCTAAATCCTCCCGATAAATATAATGGTTTCTTTGTACTGTAAGCCACAATTCGTCCTCATGCTCCTGCAAGGCAAAGCTTGTATCCATTGTACCAGGAAGCTTAGTGGCTGCCATAGGTTTTATCTCCCCCTTCTCTACCGACAGTTTGGTGATCTGGGTATAATCTACATCCGCATCTTTCTCTTCTTTTCCATAAATCATGGTAGATAAGTATATATTGTTCTCTGTAACATACACATTCCTAAAGTAACCTACCGCCGCCTTGACATCTACCTGTTTTCCTTTCTCTTTTAAATTCCAGGTTGAAATCATTTCAAATGCATTTCCCTGCACATCCTTCTGCATATAGATATCCGAAAGCGAAAGTTTTTGTCCGTTAATCTGAGGAATATACCGGCTTTCCTTTTCCTTTTTTCTGCCGTTAATCATAATATGTTTTTTCATGGATAGCACATAAAAATATCCATCAACTTCCCTACACTCCTGATAAGTGCCTGACTGTTTGTTTTCACTAAGAAGCTTTGGATTCTTCCTATCCGAAATATCATAAAAAGATATTCCCGTTCCTGCTTCCCAAAGTTCTGTTCCTTCCTCACCCAGACATTCCGAATGTACCAGTGTAAGAGTATCACCATATACATAGACCGATGGTGCATTCCAGTCATCTGAACCCATAGATTCATTATCATTATACTCTTTTATAATCGTCCCTGTCAGAGATACCTTTTCTCCCTGTGTTTCATGAATTTGTACAGTTATTCTATATTTATCGATTCCCGTATTATTGTTTGTTGCAATTCTTGTATAATACACCGTGTAAATATATTTCCCATCAGTGACTGTAAAATCCCCTTCTCCAATTCCTTTTTCTCGGAGATTGGTATACGTATATGTTGAAACAGCAATCTGACTGCTTCCTGCCGAAGCACTGGCTCCTCCAGCCGCCGCACTTCCAGCACCCATCAGCGTATACATTCCATGACCATAAGTCCCATAAAGGGCATATGGATCATTTTTTTCCAGTACTTCCACATAATGATCATATAACTGTTCATATGAATTCAGTGACTTTAGTGTCATCTGCTCCTGATTCAGGTGACGGTTTTTCCAGGCCAGAATACCAAAGGCAACTATGCACAGAAGAAGAACAATTCCTATGGCTATCATCCATCTGCGACGCCGTCTTTTTTGCCTCTGAAGGAATAAAAGCTTTCTTCCCATATTTTCCGGCAGAAGACTTTCTGGTACTTCTATATTTTTACTTGTTTCGCGAATTAAATTTTCGATTTCCCCCAAGGACTTATCTTCAATTAATTCTTCCTGCCCAGAGCGGTATTCCATATGATACTTCTTCGGCAATACACCCTGTATTCTATGGGAAGCCAGATTTTCAATTCCATTTTTTCTATTCTCTTCCCTCATAGTAGTCCTCCTTTCTAATCTTACTCTCATCTCGTTCCTTTATTGTTTCTACTTCCATATCCTGTTTTTTTCTGCTTTCTATTCACTTCTACACTCTCCTGCTTCACACCTATTCCATCAGCCGTTCCTTCATTTTCAGCAATGCCCGTCGATACTTGGACCGCAGGGTACTTGCTCCAATTCCCAGACTCCGGGCAATCTCATCGCCTTTATAACCGCCAAAAAGAAAGGAATTCACAATATACTTTTCCTCCTCCGACAGTGACTCAAAGGCCGCCTGTACCCACTGACGGTCTGTAATGTCTGACGCCATGTCACGTCCGTCACTAACCTGATTCCAAACATCATCATCAGAATCTTCATCCCTAAAGTTTCGTATTGTTTTTTTCGCATCCTCGGAATATGCCTTTCTTCGGCGTTTACACTGATTGGACAATATTTTAAATATCCATTGCCGGAAACGGTACACATCCTTCAATCGTCCGATTCCCTCAAAAGCTGCCATGACAGTATCGGCCACAACATCTTCTGCATCCTGTTGATGCTGCAGCATATAACAGGCATACGCATACATTTCCTTATAATGCATTCGGTAAAGTTCCATAAATGCTTCCTGATTGCCCTTTTTCGCCTGACGCACCAGAGAAACGGTATATTCTGTCTGTTCTTCCTCTCTGCCAGCCTCCATTAAGGTCCCTCCTTCCCTATTTCCTAACCAGTTCAATTATATGTGTCCTAATTGTACCAAATGTTGCATCAAATTCCCAACTTTTTATTATGCACGTAAAAGGCGGCGTTTAACTACGCCGCCTTATATATTAACCGCTTTCTATCCCACCATTTATATTAACCACTTTCTATCCCACTATCTATTCTTTAACGCTTTCTTAAATAACTTCTTAATCTTTTTATTTGCTTTAATGGTAACCTTCTTTTTGGTTCCCTTCAAAGCTGTCTTATGTACGGACTTCAGATTTTTCCCTTTTACCATAATCTTCTTTAATTTCGTACAATCTGCAAATGCCTTCTTGCCAATAGAAGTCACCTTGCACTTCACTCCACCCACAGTTACGGTTGCCTGAATTGTCACATTTTTCGCCTGCTTACTGGTTACACCTGTTACCTTAGCGGTCTTCTTCTGGGTGTCTACCTCATAGATTACGCCTGCCTTTTTTGCATAACTTCCGATTGTCTCTGAATATTTTCCAGCATCCGGATTCTGATATACTACCTTAGGCTGGCTATCTGCAGGAGCGGCTGAAGGCTGAACTTCAGGTTTTTTTATCCATTTTGCATACAAAATTGACGCTTTCAGATAAGTATATTCTTCCTCTTCGTCCTCATCATACCATGTCACTACCGGGTTATTGATTCGATAAACTGCTTCCACGTAAGTATCAAAATTTGCTGTAAACTCGTCTACATCATCATACCCATAATCCTGAATCATCATCTGTGATACATATTCCTTCTTGCTTCCATCGAAGTATCTATTTCCCCACCACTCATATTCCTGTGCATAATTTTCCAAATCATTAATAAAATCCTGGACACATTCTTCTTTGAAATAGGAATAAAGCTCCTCGCTGTATACATATGGAGTACTATACCATCCACCGAAGATATACCCCTCTCTTACAGGGGCAGCTGGCATAACAATATCAGAATACATATAGTTATCTACATAAGCCAAGGCATAATGCGGTGCATTTCCCTTCAACGTATATGTTCCATTTACATTTTTGCTATAACTAATATCCGCAATCGCCTGAAAAACAGATGGATATACACTTTCGTTTACTATACTATCCCCTTCATCAATATGAATACTTTCTTCAATTGAAAGATAGGAACCATCCTGCATAACACGAAAAACTTCATAATCACCAGCCGATGGATTTGTAATATAAAAGTTATTTCCCATTGATAATAAAGGAATGTATTCCTTAGTATTTGTTTCATAAAGTACATAATTCAATCCAAGATATGGATATACATCACTTAACTCAATATCCCCGGTATCATAGTAGTCAGCGTTGGCAAACACCTCCAATACAAAGGCACTTTCCCATGTTACTACTTCTTCACTATCATATACCATTACCAATGCCATAGGATTTCCAAAGGACTCCCGGTTCTGATTTAATTCCTGAATAAACGCTTCATTATCCCATGCGTTTTTCTGGAGTACAGTAGCGGTTACCGCGTCATCACTACCGCAAACCTTGGCGACAGAATCTTCCTGATAATAACAATACTCTAAGGCATTCATAATATCTGTTTTGCCTATAATCGCACCCGCATTTTTTTCAGAAGAAACCGTGCCAATATTAATAGCATTTTTAATAATATTCATAGCCGCTTTTTGTCCTTCCTCTGTCAGGCAGGATTCCTTTAATTGTCCATAAAATTCAGGATCTTCTTCTAGCTCATACTCAAAATAGCTGTCAAACTGGCTGCTGAAATCAGCACATCCCAGAATACCTCCAGACGCTTCCTTTCCCTCTACATTTCCATGATTCCATGCATTAAGAATGTCAGCAGCTATCTGGTTTCCTGTGATTCCTCCGGCATATTTATCAGAATATATTGTTCCAAAATTTTCTACATTACAAAGCATAGCATTTGATAACAAACTACTATCATCCTGACCGCCCAAAATACCTCCTGCACTCTGTTTACTATGAATTTCCCCTTTATTTACACAGGTATAGATTTCTATCTGATATCCCGAGCCTGCAATTCCTCCGGCATATTTATCAGAGACGACCTTTCCAGTATTGGTACAATCTGAAATCGTAGCATTTCCTATGTATGCAACGATTCCTCCCGCTGCACGTTTTCCTGTAATAACCCCTGCATTACTACAATGCTTCAACGCTTTGTCTCCATATACACTATAAGCAATGCCTGATGCATAATCCTCAGAAGTCACTTCCCCACGATTGCTGCAATTTCTGATAGTTCCTACATGGGAAATAAGAATACCACTAGCAACATAAGAGCTTTGAATACTTCCGCTATTAACACATTCTGTGATTTCACCATATGTATTTTTTGCAATTCCTGATGCATAGGAACCACCTGTAATAGTTCCTGTATTTTCACAGCCCTCCATCTTTTGAGAATAACAATAAAATTCCCCTAAAATTCCAGCCGCATCATCGTAATTTGTAATATTACCATGATTGATACAATCTTTGATTGGTCCACTTAAATAATACGCAATTCCATATACTCCAGAATTATAAGCACCAGTTTCCTCATCCTCTTCAGAACTATCTTCTCTTACTGCAGTAAGATTTCCATAATTCGTACAATTACGAATCACGCTATCTGAATCAGAACCAGCTACGATTCCTGCTAACGTTCCAAAGCTAGTAGATAAGGTGATGTCTGCATAATTCCTACAATTTTCCACCACACTTTCTATCGCATATCCTGCAATTGTACTATAGTTTAAAGAACCTTCTAAATCTTCTTCATATTCATCCTCTTCTTCCCCTATTTCTTTAGAAACGATTTCATAATCAATAGAGTCTATTACTACATTTTTGACTGTAGCTCCCTGAAGAATAGAAAACAAACTTGCATATCCAATTAAATTGGAGTCGTCTGCTATATCACAATAAATAGTTAGATTCTGGATTTGATGTTCTCCCCCATCATAGCTGCCTTTAAAGCTATTAATTTTATATACCAAATCTCCCTCGTCATCCGTTTCGTCTGTCAATACGATTGTACCGATAGCTGCCATAGTGGCACCGTTACAATCAATATCCTTTGTCTGGGTAAATGCAACACCCTCTGTGTTTTTTCCTACATTTACATACTCACTTAACATACGTAAATCGTCAGCAGTTTCAATGGTAATCTCAGACCCTTTCCCTGCCTCAAGATATGAGCCATCCTCCAAAGCCAGCTCCGACATTGTCGCTTCCACTGCTTCTGCTGCCGAAGCCTTTTTCTGGGTTCTTTTATTTCTCTGCTTCTGTACCAATTCCAAAAGTTGACGCTCTCTTTCTTTAAGCTTCTCCTTCTGCTGTTCCTCTTCTTTTTCCCTCTGTTCCCATTGTGCTTGAAGTGCTTTTTCCTTCTGACTTACATCTTTTTGCAAGTCCTTCTCCAAAGCCACTTCCTGCTTGGCCATAGAATTTGCTGCAGCGTCTACACGTTTTCCCCCTGACGCAGACAAATTCAATACCATAGCAGCTGCCAGCACCAATGCCAGTGTCTTTTGTTTTCTCATGACCTTATCCCCTTTCATATTACTTCTGTAATATCTGAGTCTGCCTTCACGATTCCTTATGGAAATATTCTGTGAAACAACTCCTATGGTATATTTTACCACTATTTCACACCAATAGATATTACAAAAACCTTACAATTGTACTCCACCTAAATGTGGTACATTTCACTAAAAATCTTAAGTAAAAAAAATCTGGCAGAATATAGTCATTTTCTGCCAGACTTTTTTACTTAAGATATAACATTTGTTTACTTATTTTTTCACCTTCATGGTTTTCTTCACAAAGCCGGTCTTTGCATTTAATAGCTTCTTATATGCTTTCACCTTGCTTGCAGGACAAGAAAATACTGCCTTTTTGTGAATTCCCTTCCATGCATTCTTTCCAATCTTTTTCACTTTCTTAGATACAATGGTAATAGACTTCAAATTCTTACAATTTTTAAATGCGTTCTTACCAATGGTAGTCACATTGCTTCCAATGGTTATTTTCTTAAGTTTCTTCAAACCTTTAAAGGTATCCGCTTCGATTTCTGTTACTTTATACATCTTGCCACCTGCAATTTCGGTATCAGAAATCGTCAACTGTTTCTTATTCTTCCAATTCTTATTATTCATTGCCGATACTGCAAATGTATTATCAGCCTTTAAAGAATACACCACACCATCAACAGTATAACGAGTTGCTGTAACAGTTCCATTCTCATCTACTGTAACAGTCTTTACCGTTCCGTCCTCCAAAGTCACACTAGTATCTCCTGGCTGAACCTTAATAAGGGTATTGTCTGCTGCTGGTGGGTTTGTTGGCACAACCGTTGGAGCGGTTGGCTCTGGAGTCGGTGTTGCTACAGGTTCTTCTTCGTCACCATAATAATCTCTAACATATTCTACAATATCAGGAATATACTCTGCTCTATACTCCAGGAAATCTAAAATCGTTTTCTGGGAAGCATATCCACCATCCATAGCACTTTTCGCTGTAGTGTTTCCAACCGGAAAGCGATTAAAGAACTGATCCATAATTGGCTCATATATATTTCTATACTGTTTACATACCGCAATGGCATTTGTCTGTTCAAAGATAGTAGTCGATAACTCTTCCAGACGCTGGAGATAAGCATCCCTAAAGCCTTTGTTTGTCATAAGCATAGCAAAGCATCTTACGTTTGGTTTATCCCAGTTGTTGTTTTTATTTTTATCATCTTTAATTCTAGAACCAATGGTTAATAATTTGGAATCTTTCACTGTATTTGCCCATGCATCACCCGAACCACTGACACCACCAAACTCAATGTCATAAATCATAAAACGCCATCTACCATCTGCATATGGATTGGACTCATCAACAGTTTTGGTTTTCCACATGGACCAGTTTTTACCTGGCCAGTCCCATTTATTATTAATCCATGTCTGAATCGCATAATAATCAATCGCTGATTCTGGGTCTACAATCTGACACAATTCATTATAAGCTTCTTCACTGGCAACATCCTCATGAGATTCTAAGAAAGTCTCTAATTCTTCGAAATAGTATGACTCCTCTGTAACACCCTCTGGAAGTTCTCCTTCGTCCAACTTATATCCCAGATTCTGAATAGCCTCTGCGTCCCCTTTGTAAATCAGCACATCATCTTTATTCACTCCATGCTCATTTTCCATATACGAGCCACGATAATCATCCTGAAGTACGTATACACCCCAGTACTCGCCATTAATATATACTACACAAGGTCTTGCATGCAGCTTTTCACAATCCACATCTTCTATCAATGACTGCCAGTAGGAATCAGAAAACTTTGTAGTAAAGGCACAGTTTCCACCATTTCTCAAAACAATGGTCTTAAACTTCTCAATGAGATTTCCACTGTCATCAATGGCATTGTTCCAGAAACCATACTTAAAGTTCTTCTTGCCATACTCATCTCTTGCATAGAGACGAAAACCCTTCTGATAATCGGAACGAGAATAATTTCCCTGGACACGGATACCACAATCCTGCTTATACTTCAGAGTGGTTTCTGTACCATTACTTTCAAAGTAATCAATATGCGTTTTTCTTTCCCACTCTCTCCCCTTCTGCTTATAGTTTGCGTCCAAACCTCTGGAAAAATCTACCGCATTCCCGATAGAACCTCCCCTTGCCAGATATTCTTCCAAAGCATTATTAAAAATATCACCTTTTACATAAATACCTTTGGTAGAATCAAACAAATCGTCGGCATCCATACTAATGGACATTACTGCCAAATCCATTCCGGCTGCTTTGCAGCTGGCTTCAATCCCCTCAATATGTTCTGTCATTGCACCTACAAAGTAAGTATTGGTCTCTACCTCTGTATATGTTCCGTCAGATAATTCTGCTACTGCCTTAATAACAGTACACTTATCTACATCTTCCTGCCCCGGTAGCTCCAAAGTAGACTCAAACTTTTTCTCTGTTCTGTCCCATGAAACATTTGCCGAATCAAACAAAACCGGATCAAGTGCTGACAATACATTTGGATCATCCTTACGATCCGTTATCTGCACTCCGTCCTCTGTGTACTGAATTCTTGCTTCATTGGCAGGATCTGATGGATCACTGCCATCAGTGGTATAATAAATCACTGCTCCTGCATCCTCACAAGTCAGCTGCAGATTAAACTCTTCATCAAAGGTTCCGCCTTTTTGCGAAAAATCAATCTCAATAGGATTCTCTTCTGTGGTTCCATCGGTTGTTTCTTCTGCTGTCTTGACTGTACTTTCAGCCGTTACTGTTTTTCCCTCTGCCTTGCTCTCTGGAGTCCGAAGTCCTGAGACACCAAATACAGAAACTCCTGTCATACACACTGACATTCCAATAGCAATCGCTCTTCTTCTGGTAATTCTCATATGCTACCTCCCTTTCTTATGTTTTGCCTGAAAAAAAACATTTTTCCTGTTTATTTTCCACGTTCCAAAATGCTATCTTGAGTATAACATCACCTATATAATGAAAAAACATGAAAAATATTGCACAAAATACAATTAAAATTTGTCTATTGTAAAAAAGGGCAAAATCTGCATTTTGCCCTTGCAAGAATTGCTATGCAATTCTTGTTGATGTACCACTACATTTTGAGCAATTTCCTATCTCACAAAAAAACCGCCACACCCAAGTGTGACGGTTTATAAAAATCTTATTTTCAAAGAAACAATTACAGTCTCTTCATTAATTCTTCTCTCTGTGCCTCATAACCTGGCTTTCCAAGAAGTGCAAACATATTGCTCTTGTAGCTTTCAACACCTGGCTGGTTAAATGGATTTACACCAAGGATATATCCACTCAGACCACATGCAAACTCATAGAAGTAGAATAACTGTCCTAAGTAGAATTCATTCTGCTCTGGAACCTTTACTACTAAGTTTGGAGTGTTTCCATCTGTATGAGCAAGAAGAGTTCCCTTCATAGCGCTCTTGTTGATGAAATCAACAGTCTTTCCTGCTAAATAGTTCAAACCATCTAAGTCAACTTCCTCTTCCTGAATGGTAATATCAAAAGAAGGCTTCTCTAATTCCATAACGGTTTCAAACATAATACGGCTTCCGTCCTGAATGAACTGACCCATAGAATGTAAGTCTGTAGTTAAATCAACAGATGCTGGGAACAGACCTTTCTGGTCCTTACCTTCACTTTCGCCAAATAACTGCTTCCACCACTCTGCTACATAATGGAAGATTGGCTCGTAGTTACAAAGAATTTCTACAGATTTACCCTTGCGAAGCAGGATATTACGAACTGCTGCATACTTCATAGCATCGTTTTCTGCAAAGTCCTTATTCAGACAAATCTCTCTCATAGAAGCTGCACCTTCCATCAACTTAGGAAGATCAGCACCACTTACTGCAATTGGAAGAAGACCTACTGCTGTAAGTACAGAGAAACGTCCTCCTACATCATCAGGTACTACGAAAGTTTCGTATCCTTCTTCTGTTGCAAGGCTCTTTAATGCTCCCTTTGCCTTGTCGGTAGTAGCATAAATTCTCTTAGCAGCCTCTGCCTTACCATACTTCTTCTCTAACATTTCCTTAAAGATACGGAATGCTACTGCTGGCTCTGTAGTTGTACCAGACTTACTAATAATATTTACAGAGAAATCTCTGTCACCGATTACATCGATTAACTGAGCAAGATAAGTTCCGCTCAGATTATTACCACAATAATAAATCTCTGGTGTCTTGCGGATTTCCTTAGACACGTTGTTGTAGAAGCTATGTCTTAAGAACTCGATTGCAGCTCTTGCTCCTAAGTAAGAACCACCGATGCCGATTACTAAAAGTACTTCGGAATCAGCCTGAATCTTAGCGGCAGCTTTCTGGATACGGTCGAACTCTTCCTTGTCATAATCTACTGGAAGGTCAATCCATCCGAGGAAATCATTTCCTGCTCCACTCTTTCCAACTAAAACATCCTTTGCATCATTTGTGATTTTTTCCATGGCCTTCATCTCATCATCAGAGATAATATTCTGAACCAAAGAGTAATCAAATTTTACCTGTGACATTATTTCTTTCCTCCATTTCTGCCATCTATGACGATTGCTACAAAAGTAAAGTTTCTCTTGCAGTTAGTTCAAATACGTTGTTTCTACAAAAACACCTTGTATATTCTACTAGGTTCATGCCCTCAAATCAAGTGTTTTTTGCCTTTTTTGCTTATATTTAGTACATTTTTCCTACTTTACTGCCGGTCAGGCTCCAGATTTCCAAATTTGGTGTACTGTGCCAGCCATGCTAAATGCACAGAACCCGTAGGACCACTTCTCTGCTTAGCAATGATTACTTCTGCCTGTCCCTTTAGCTCCGAATCTGGATTGTAGTATTCATCGCGGTACAGGAACATAACCATATCTGCATCCTGCTCGATAGCTCCTGACTCACGCAAATCCGAAAGCATTGGCTTCTTATCTGGTCTTTGCTCTACTGCACGGGATAGCTGTGACAGTGCAATCACCGGCACATTTAACTCTCTTGCCATAACCTTCAGGGAACGGGAAATATCTGAAATCTCCTGCTGACGGTTATCACTTTTTCGTTTGCCGCTGCCAGACATCAGCTGTAAGTAGTCGATAATAACCAAATCCAGTCCCTTTTCCATTTTCAGCTTACGGCACTTAGAACGAAGCTCTGCTGCGGTAATACCGGAAGTATCATCAATAACCAGATTGGAATTGCCCAGCTTACGGACACTTTCCACCAGTTTCCCCCATTCTTCATCCTCCAGACTACCGGTACGAATCTTTTGGGAATCTACTTTGGAGTTCATGGCAAGCATACGCTTCACCAACTGCTCCTTACTCATTTCCAGACTGAACATAGCAATAGTACTGCTGCTATGTATGGCAATATATTCAGCCAGATTCAATACAAATGCCGTCTTACCCATGGCAGGACGGGCTGCAATCAAGATTAAATCCGACTTTTGCAGGCCTGCTGTCTTATAATCCAAATCCCGAAAACCAGTTTCCAGTCCAGTGATATGTCCCTTTTGCTTTGCGGCCTGCTCAATACTGTCCAGAGTTCGCAGCACCACATCCCGGATATTTTCAAAGTCACTGGCAGAACGCTTCTGCACCACTTCAAACACCTGTTTCTCTGTGGCATCTAAAACCTCTTCCACTGGCTGTTTATCCATATAGCAGTCTGCCGTCACCTTTTCTGTTACTTTAATAAGCCGACGAAGCACAGACTTTTCCTGTACTATTTTGGCATAGTGCTTTATATTTGCAGAGGTTGGCACACTATTAATAATATCTCCAATAAACTCAATGCTGGTAAGCTCCGGTGGAACTTCCATTTCCCTAAGTTTATTCTGCATCGTAACCAAATCTGCACCAATGCCCTGATGGTGTAAATCCACCAAAGCATCAAAAATCACACCATATTGTCCATTATAAAAATCTTCTGCTGTTAAGGTTTCTGCTGCAATCTGAATAGCATCACTATCCATCATCATAGAACCAATAACCGCCCTCTCTGCTTCCACGCTGTGAGGCGGGATACGCTTAATTAAAGATTCTTCCATTGGTATAACCCTTTCTATTTCGCCTCTTTCACAATTACTTTCAGAGTACCAGTTACCTTTGGATGAAGCTTAATTGGCATATCAAAGATTCCAGGGCTCTTAATTGGTTCTGGCAGAACCATTTTCTTCTTATCCAAATCATAGCCTAACTGTTCCTTTGCAGCCTGAGCCAGTTCCTTTGTAGATACAGACCCAAAGCTTCTTCCACCACTGCCAGTCTTAATAGAAACGGTCACTGACTTTTCTTTTAATTCCTCAGCAAAAGCCTTAGCGTCATCTAATTTCTCCTGAGCCACCTTTTCTTCGTGCTGCTTTTGCAGTTTTAAATCATTTTTATTTTTGGCTGTTGCCTCAACTCCTAATTTCTTCTTCAATAAAAAGTTTTTGGCATAACCATCGTTTACCTTTACCATTTCTCCCTTTTTTCCAAGAGACTTTACATCTTCTAATAAAATTACTTCCATAGTTTACCTCTTTTCTGCCTTTTGTTTTTATTACATTACTCAATATCTCCATCTGCAATCATTTTATCGATCATCTGACGGATAATTTCTTTTGCCTCATCCATGGTTTTGTCTACTAACTGGGCTCCTGCCATATTAATATGACCGCCGCCGCCAAGCTGTTCCATCATAATCTGTACATTTACCTCGTCAATAGAACGGGCACTGATGTAGATTTTACCATTATGATTGGTCAGCACAAAGGATGCCTTCACTCCATTGATATCCAATAGGGAATTGGCAATTTTAGCAGCCAGTACTGTTGGGCTTTCCACATTCTCTGCCTTACTTTCTGTAATGGCATAGGTGTCTAAATACAACTGGGTATCTTTAATTGCCTCCGCCTTTGCCTGATATTCTTCCAGATTCTCACGGAATGCCTTACGAACTCTTACAGCATCGGCACCATTTCTTCGAAGATATGCCATCGCCTCAAAGGTACGTACACCGGTTTTGTCCGAAAAATAATTGGTATCAATCATTATTCCAGCGTACATGGCCTCTGCTTCTGCTGGCTTTAACTTCAGACCATTACCAACATACTGGGATATCTCTGAAACCATTTCACAAGCAGAAGAAGCATAAGGCTCAATATAGAATAATACCGCCTTATCAATAGCAGCACCTGCCTGACGATGGTGGTCGATAACCACTACCGATTGCGCCTTCTCTACCAACTCTGGACACTCTGTATAATCTGCCTTATTTACATCAACAATAACCAAAAGTGTATTGGCATCTATAATCTCTAATGCCTCTTCTCCACTGATAATCATGTCATTTTCATACTCTGAGGTATAGAAACGCTCCTGTATAAGCTTTACCGAGGAAGCACATTCTCCTGAAACTACATAAGCTCTTCTTCCCAAAGTCTTGGCGATACGGTAAATACCAATAGAAGAACCAAAGGAGTCCACATCCCCTATAGAATGTCCCATTACGATTACTTTTTCCTTGCCTTCAATCAGTTCCTTTAAGGCATGGGCTTTTACTCTAGCCTTTACTCTGGTGTTTCGCTCAATCTGAACACGCTTTCCACCAAAGAACTCCTCAGTTTCTCCATTTTTAATTACAACCTGGTCACCACCACGTCCCAACGCCAAATCGATTGCAGCTCTTGCCCACTCATATCTCTCAGTAAGAGAATCATCTCCAATGCCGATACCAATACTGATAGTACAGGTCTGCTCGTTTCCAATGTTAATCGCACGAACTTCTTCCAATAGTGAAAACCGGTTGGTTCTTAAATCAGCCAAATGCTTCTGCTTAAATACAAACACAAACTTATCTTTTTCCATCTTCTTGGAGATTGCATCAATTCCCTGCATGTATTTATTGATTTTACGTTCAATCAATGCATTCAAAAGTGACTGACGCACATCATCAATACTGGAAAGTGTCTCATCGTAGTTATCGATGTAAAGCAGACCTACAATCAGCTTTTCATCCTCAATAGACTTTTCCAACTCCAAAACTTCTGTTTCATCATAGAGAAACATAACAATAATGTCCTGGTCATCAATGAGCTGATCCATTGGAATCTGCTCCGTTCCCATTTCTTCACTTCCGCCACTAATCTGACGCATGACCGCCCGGAAGGTTCTATCATCGGTAGCAACTCTTACTTCCGAATCCCTGTCACTGCCTGGCAAACAATCAGGAGTAATCTCCGGAAAAATATTTGCAATATTTCTTCTTGCCGCCTTCTTATTTACAACAACAGAAAGAAAATCGTCATTTCCCCACAAAAGATGCCCCTCTACACTAAGAACAGCAAATGGAATCGCCATTTCCTGCATCATTTTCATCTGCAGTCTGCCATAACTCTGGGCATATTCTACTAAATCCTTTTGAATCCGTCTCTTATTAGACAGCCAGATTGCTACAGCAAATAAAAGATACAACGTTGCATATCCGAAAGCCCGCATTCCTGCCTGATGATCTACAATGTAAATGTGCACTGCGGCAATAGCACATACGATAACTAATACCACTGGCCATCGAAGATAAGACCCCAGATTTCCTTTCACTTTAATTTTATGATTCATATCCCTTACGCCTTCCCTTTCCGTAATCCAAACGACATTACTCCCACTTTATCAACTTATAATTATATCATCTGACTACACCAGCGTCAAACCCAGGGTATGACACCCGGATTTGTTACATCAAATACCTCATTTGCACTTGAATGATGCAAATATATTTCCACATCCTGACTTTATGCAAACAACATTTTACCATCTTGGATGTTCATGAGGACAATAGGAGCTTTTCCGATAAGCTCTTGCTTCCACAAAACATCCACATTTCCCACAGACACCCTGATTCAACCAATCACACTGTTTACATATTTCCAGTCTTCTATCATATTCCACACACTCAGTCTGCTCTTCCTCTGGAATGCTTGCTCTATAAGAATATACACTATCCAAAAGCTGCTCTTCTCCCAGCTCTTTCAACAGACAACGGATACAAGGTTTCTTATTATTCATTGACATAGGCACTAATCCGGCAGACACTGCAGGCCGGCAACAGCACTTCGCCCTGGCTCAATGTGGTATCCCATACCTCTTCCTTTTCCAGTGCTTTTACTGCTTCCGGCTCCTCCCATGTATTATGGGCATGCACTTCTGAGGTCAGCAAGGAAACATTTACATCTCCCACAATAGAATATCCTCCCTGTGGAACAATGGCTACTAATGCATCCTCTGTCAAGGAAGCATTGGATAATGTAATGGTCACTTTTTTTCCCTTTGCATCTTCTGTTACAGACACAGACTCCGAAAGCATAGGAATATTAATTTCTTCCATACCTGTGGTCTTTGCATCCATACAGCTATCTATCAGCATGGCTCCCTGATGGTCTTTGTACTGGGCAAACACTTCATAGGTCGGAGTCGTAATCATCTTCTCCCCTTCCGTTAAAATCATTGCCTGTAATACATTAACCACCTGGGCAATATTCGCCATAGCAATTCTATCACTATGCTTGTTGAAAATATTCAGATTAATCGCTGCTACAATAGCATCTCTCATGGTATTCTGCTGATATAAAAATCCAGGATTGGTTCCCGGCTCCACGTCATACCAGGTCCCCCATTCATCTACAAGTAAGGCAATATCGTGGTCTGGATCACAGGTGTCCATAATTGCCAGATGCTTTTCAATAATTCCCTCTATTTTTAAAGTCTTTTCAATAGTCTGATAATACTCTTTCTCATCAAACTGGGTTGCACTTCCCTTTTTCTCCCAATTACCGGTAGGAAGCGTATAATAATGAAGGCTGATTCCCTTGGCATGCCACTTGTCTATTCGTGACATCAGTTCCTTTGTCCAATAATAATCCTCACCATTTGGACCACATGCAATTTTGTACAACTTATTCCCTGAATATTCCTTACAGAAACTCTGGTATCTCTTATATTCATTGGCATAATACTCTGGAGACATAGAGCCACCACAGCCCCAGTTCTCATTACCAACACCTAAATATTTCACCTTCCATGGCTCTTTTCTTCCATTCTTCTCCCTAAGCTGCGCCATAGGAGACACCCCATCAAAGGTCAGATATTCTACCCATTCAGCTGCCTCCTGCACTGTGCCGCTTCCGACATTTAATGCAATATAGGGTTCACAGCCAATCTGTTCACACAGTTCCATAAATTCATGGGTACCAAAGCTATTATCTTCAACTACACCGCCCCAATTGGTATTCACCATCTTCTTGCGGTTTTCTTTCGGACCAATGCCGTCCTTCCAATGGTATTCATCGGCAAAACAACCTCCCGGCCAACGAAGCACTGGCACTTTAATTTCCTTCAATGCCTCTACTATATCGTTGCGCATCCCTTTTGTATTGGGAATATCCGAATCCTCCCCAACATAGACTCCTTCATAAATGCAACGACCTAAATGCTCAGAAAACTGTCCATAGATTTCTGGTGCAATCCGACTAATTTTCCGGTCCGGATCAAATTTCAACGTAACCTTCTCCATAATAAACCCCTTTCTATTGTTATATTTTGTATCCCTAATACTATTTTCGTAACTCCCCAATTACGATTCTCTTTATTTTGTCCAACGTCCTGACGCTCCACAAGGAAGTACCAATCCATTATCAGAAACCGGAAGACCGATTTCGTCAGCTACCACCTTGCCGCCAAACTTTGGCACAAGTGCTGTATTTAACATATAAGTCAATACCGCCGGCTGTAATCCTGTAGTATAAGAATTCACCAGAAAAAACAAGGCATCCTCAGATAAAATCTGGGTACAAAGCTCAATAAACGGAAAAATCTTTTCTTCAATCTTCCAGATTTCTCCCTTTGGCCCTCTTCCGTAAGAAGGAGGGTCCATAATAATTCCATCATATTTATTGCCACGACGGATTTCTCTTTCTACAAACTTCACACAATCATCCACCAGCCAGCGGATAGGCGCCTCACCCAAACCAGAAGCTACTGCATTTTCCTTTGCCCATGTCACCATACCTTTGGATGCATCTACATGGGTCACACTGGCTCCTGCTGCCGCTGCGGCTAAAGTTGCTCCACCAGTATAAGCAAACAGATTCAACACTTTCACAGGACGGTTTACCTTGCGAATCTTCTCTCCAAACCAGTCCCAGTTCACAGCCTGTTCCGGAAAAAGTCCTGTGTGCTTAAACTGGAATGGCTGCAACTGGAATGTCAGCTCTTTATAATGAATCTGCCAGGTCTGCGGCAAATCGAAGAATTCCCATTCTCCACCACCCTTGCTGCTTCTATGGTAATGGGCATTTAACTTTCTCCATGCTTTATTTTTCTTTGGAGTTTCCCAAATCACCTGTGGGTCGGGACGAAGAAGAATATAATCTCCCCAACGCTCCAGCTTTTCACCAGCACAAGTATCTATTACCTCATAGTCCTTCCATCCATCTGCAATCCACATGGTTTGTCTTTCCTTTCAAATGTAATTCAATTAGCGGGTCTGTCCGTTCCCGCGGATAATATATTTGTAAGTGTTCATTTCACAAAGTCCCATCGGCCCTCTTGCATGAAGTTTTTGGGTAGAGATACCGATT
>JAZQLD010000008.1:0-69714 GCA_045542435.1 Butyribacter sp.
CATTGATAAAGTCTGATGGCAGCTGGGTGCAAAGTATTGCACAAAATATCACCATGGAAAGAATCCGTCGGATTCGTTTTCGGTTAAGTAATGTCTTGCCTGTGTGTTCTCTCATTTCTTTTTCTCCTTGTCTCGTTTTTCGCAGACATAACATTAATATAAAGCCGCAAATCTGACCAAAGGAGAAGCTTTTGCTGTTTTATGGATGATTTTTATAAATATACAAAAAGATGCATTAGAAAAATAATATGTATTACTCCCTCACCCTGATTAATAACCTACGCTTTTCATGAAGTCTGTCATGCATTTTTATGTTAACATCTATCCTTCGACATTTCCACAAAAATCCTTCGACAAAATTCGACACTTTGTTTACAATCTGTTCATATTTCAATCTAATTAAAATACTTTTCATTTTTCCTTAAGAAATTCTTAAAAAACTCTTGAAAAACCTATAAATCTTGTTATAATTATGAACTGTACTTTGCATTTTGTAATAGTTTTGTAATGATTTTTGAGGTATAACATGAAAAGAAAAGCATTGAAATCACTTTTTATTTATTCGATAACAACAATTTTGAGTCTCTCATCTGTTTTTTCTACAGAAGTAGACGCAAAATCCCAAAATACAACCTTATTAGTTACGGAAGATGCCTATCAAAAGGCAATAACAAAGGGCTTTCTTGGCAGAGGCTATGGTGTCGGCGGTGGCCGTTACCTTTGTAATACATATGTAGAATCGGCATTAGAAAACATTTCTAACGATAACTTAAAAAAAGAAGAAAATGCCTTTAAAGACATTCAGATTTCCAAAGGAAAGAAAGGAACTGCTACCTCTTACGATTGGAAAAATGCTAAGGTTCGTCTGACTTACACCGAAAGTATTTATAACGAAGAGGACGATACCTATCAGTGGAATGAAAAATCTACAGTATCTCTTTTAAACCAAAATAAAGGTACAAAACTCAACAACCTTGCTTTAGGAGATGTATTAACCTACGGAACCAGCGGTGGACATGTTGCCCTTTACTTTGGAGAATACGAAGACAAAGAGGAAGTTTATGAACGCTTAATCGAATTAGGCATTTATGATAAATCCGATTTAAAAAAGAGCCGTGACCGCTATTCCAACAGAAAAGGCCGTCCAATTATCCGGGAATATGAAGGTAGCGGCACTCATTGGAGAATCCATGCAACCAATAAAGGTCTGCTGATTGACAATGCCATCCAGAGCAAAAGCTCCAATGGAACTTCTTCCTTTGGAAAATGGACCAAAGCAATTCCTTCTGGAATTACGGTATATACAGAACTTACAGAATACTAATCAACAGACTTTACATAATATATCTCTCTTAGGAAACAATACTATTGTATTCGTTGTAGTCAAATAGTAACAGACCAACAGGTCTGACAGAAAAGAGGTATATTATGGCAAACAGTGACACAATCTGCTTACTAAAAGAATGTGATTCCGGAAGCAAAATGGCAGTTTCCTCCATTAACGAAATCTTAGAAAAAGTAAAGGATATGAAGCTTCGAAAGCTTCTGACGGAAAGCCGAGAACACCATGAAAAACTTGGAAATGAAATCCACGCACTTTTAAATGAGTACAATAGTGATCCGCAGGAACCAACACCTATAGCAAAAAGCATGTCATGGTTAAAAACCAACATGAAAATGAAAATGGATGAAAGCGATGCTACTGCAGCAAATCTGATTACCGATGGATGTAATATGGGCATCAAATCCCTTTATCACTATCTCAACCAGTATCAGACCGCAGCTTCAGAAGCAAAAGAGCTATGCAAACGTCTTATTTCCATCGAAGAAAAATTAGAGACTGCTTTGCAGGGATATTTATAGTATCACATATGAATATATGACACAAAATGGGTTGAATTATTATCAACCCATTTTTTAATCCCACCAGAAGTACCAAATCTGGGACTTGCGAAGACTGTCAGCCACCTCTCCAATCGTTCCATTGGCGGTACCCTGATCTACTCTATCTGGACAGAAAGCATAATGTTCTTTCGCTAGTTCCCATACCTCCTCTTCATTTTCTACTGGTTTTTCTATATAAAACTCCAAAGTATCATGGGAAAGTGCTGCTGGTACTGCTCCATATTTCTCGTACCAATATCGGCATACTTCCATCATTTCCTCCGCAGGAGGACACTCATTCCAACCACCCATCGGCAGCCATGCAATAACTTCCCAAGGATTCTTCACAGGAATTTCAAAAAGTATACTTTCTTCAATTCCCTCTCCTGAAAAACTCATAAAAGTAGTAAGGGCTGATAACCGTTCTCCATCCACCATTTCTCCCAATAATTCTCCCAGAGTATCCTCCCGTGTTCCTTCACCAAAATCCTCTATATAATCCTCTGCATATTCCTTCCATCGATTCTTTAGAACTTCCGCTCCGTTCCCAGCTTTTTGATTTAATATCTTTTCCTTAGAATAAGACTCATCCTCTAAAATCCCCAGCCACTCTGCCAATGTATCATCTGCCTGTACCACAACTGGAATAAATCCTTGCTCCAAGCCACGTACACGAGCTCGGAGATAAGCCTTATTCACATGTTCTATAGTGTTTCCCTTAGCAAACACCTGATAAGGGCAATTTAACCTATCAACAATCTCCTGAGCAATTTCACTGCAAGAAACCGGTGTATTCTCCTGAACCACCGGCTTCTCCTGTTTTTTCTTCCAATCAAATAATCCCATAATATTCCCCTTTCTTTCGTATCTTTCCAGAATTTTCTTTTGCATTAATCATATTGGATTTATTCTAAATATTCAACTGCAAATAATTCTTCTCCCGCTTTAATCTCCCCGTTATTTAACAGACGAATTCTTTGATTCTCATCCAATTCACTGCAAATAACTGGTGATACCAAAGATGGAGCATTCTTCTGTAAATATTCTAAATCTAATTTTATCAGGGCATCTCCTTTTTTCACTCTCTGCCCTTCTTCTACATAAACTTCAAAACCTTTTCCTTCTAGTTTGACAGTATCGATTCCAATATGAATCAATAGACTAATCCCCCTATCTGTCTTAAAACCAAGGGCATGCTTTGTTTCAAAAACAAATTCTATTTCTCCATTTTCTGGTGCTACCACCAAAGCCTCCTTTGGTGTAATCACTGCTCCATCTCCCATCATACCAGCTGCAAAACCTTCATCCGGCGCAGTAGACAGTTCTGCTGCTATCCCAGAAATAGGACTGGCAATTTTCACGGACTTTACTACCTTTTCCCCTTTTTTCTGAGAATCAGAATTTTCCTTCTGCTCTACCATTTCTCCCAACATTACTTCTTCGTCTGGCGCAGTTTCCAGATAGTCTTCCAGATTGGATTTAATCACTGTAACCCGTGGTCCATAAATAATCTGTACGCCATTTCCTTTATGAATCACCCCAGAAGCACCAGAAGACTTCAGCACTCCATCATTAACCAATTTCGAATCAAATACGGTACAACGCAGTCTCGTAGCGCAACAATCCACATCAGATATATTTTTCTTTCCTCCCAGACCATGACAAATCATTTGAGATAAAATATCCTCTTCCTTTTCCTGAGTCTCGGCATTTTTTCTAGCATCCACATCGCTTCGACGATATAATTTCACTTCTTCCGACTCATCCCGGCCAGGAGTCTTCAAATCCAGCTTCTTGATTAAGAAACGGAACAGGAAATAGTAAACTACAAAATAGAAAATACCTACAATAACAATCCATATCCAGTTTGTCTTTGCATTTCCCTGTAAAATACCAAAAAGGAACATATCAATAAAACCACCTGAAAAGGTCATGCCAACACCAACTTCAAAAACATGCATCAGCATATATGCCAATCCTGCGAATACACAATGAATTCCATATAATAATGGTGCTACAAAAAGAAAAGTAAATTCCAGTGGTTCTGTAATACCGGTAAGCATGGAGGTTAGTGCCGCAGACACCAATAAGCCGCCTACTTCCTTCTGCTTTTCCGGTCTGGAAGTCTTATACATAGCAAGAGCCGCCCCTGGAAGCCCGAAAATCATTAATGGAAACTTACCTGACATAAACCGCGTAGCAGAAACCGCAAACTTTGTGGTATTTGGATCAGCCAATTGGGCAAAGAAAATATTTTGTGCCCCCTCGATAGTTTTTCCAGCCACTTCCAAAGTACCACCCACTGCTGTCTGCCAGAACGGAAGATAAAATACATGATGAAGTCCAAACGGAATCAACAGACGCTCCATAAAACCATAAATCCATGTTCCTGCATAACCGGAGCTTAAGACCAGATTTCCGACCGCATAAATTCCATTCTGAATCGGAGGCCAGATATAATACATCAAAATACCTACTGCGGTATATACCAATGCAGATACAATTGGTACAAACCGACTCCCCCCAAAGAAAGACAGCACCTGAGGAAGTTCGATTTTGTAGAACTTATTATGAAGAGCCGCTACACCAAGACCTACAATAATTCCACCAAAAACACCCATTTGCAAAGAAGTAATGCCCACCACAGAAGCCGTGGCACCACTAAGCATTTCCCCCGTTCCACCGTGAATGGTAATCATAGCGCTAATGGATGCATGCATAATAAAAAAGGCAATAGCGGCTGCCAATGCTGCAACCTCCTTCTCTCTCTTTGCCATACCTATTGCTACGCCAATCGCAAAAATAATCGGCAGATTTGCAAATACAATATCTCCAGCCGCACTCATTACCTGAAAAATAGCATTGAAAACCGTTCCCGGTCCCATAATCTCCCATAAACCATAGGTTTTCAGCATAGTTTCATTGGTAAAAGAACCACCAATCCCTAATAAAAGTCCAGCAACTGGAAGTATGGCAATAGGAAGCATAAAGGAACGTCCCACTCGTTGAAACACACCAAATACTTTATCTTTCATTTGACACCTCATTTCTGTCAGCTAATGCTTCATCAGCTTTCACACATAATATCAGCACTAGTATCTCCCAGAAATGAAATATTCATACAAATTTTTATGCTATTTTTCCATTCTTATATCATGACATATTTCAGCACAAACAGCACTGCTAACACATACATCAATGGCGAAATCTTCTTACGCTTTCCAGCGATAAGATTAATGATAACATAGGTAATTACACCCATGGAGATTCCTTCCGAAATGCTATACATAAAAGGCATTGCTATTATTGCAATAAATGCTGGAATGGCTTCTGTATTATCTTCAAAATCAATCTTTGTAATAGAAGTCATCATTAAGAAACCAACCATTACCAAAGCAGGGGCTGTGGCAAAGGATGGAATAGCTAAAAAGATTGGTGACAGAATCAAGGAAAGTGCAAACAGGATTGCAGATACTACTGCAGTTAATCCTGTTCTTCCACCTTCTGCTACACCAGAGGCGCTTTCTACAAATGTAGTAACAGTCGAAGTTCCCAACAAAGAACCTGCTGTGGTAGCAACTGCATCTGCCATCAAGGCTCCTTTTACCTTTGGAAGTTTTCCATCCTTATCCAGCATATCCGCCTTGGAAGCCACACCAATTAAAGTGCCTAACGTATCAAACAAATCTACAAATAAAAATGCAAAAATAACTACAAAGAAATCCAGACTCAACACCTTGGAAAAATCCACTTTTCCCATAACAGGACTCAGACTTGGTACGGATATCCCATTACTAAAATCTGGAATAAGACTATACATCCCAATCTCTGCATTTGGCACATATAGCCCTGTTAATTCACAAATAATTCCCATTCCCCATGTAATTAATATCCCCCAAAGAATATTTCCTTTTACCTTTTTTACCATCAGAGCCGCCGTAATCAGAATACCAACCAGAGCTAAAAACACAGTAATTCCTTCTGTCCGGAAGTTGCCATTCTGAATAGAACCCTTAAACGGATAGATTGTTACCAATGTAGTAGAATCCACTACAATCTTTGCATTCTGCAAACCAATAAAAGCTATATACAAACCAATTCCTACCGAAACAGCATGTTTCAGATTCATAGGAATGGCATTAAAAATCGCTTCCCGAACATTCGTCAATGACATTACAATAAAAATAATACCTTCCACAAAAACCGCCGCCAATGCCATCTGCCAAGGCAGTCCCATATTCCCTACAACAGTATAGGCAAAATATGCGTTTAATCCCATACCAGGTGCCAAAACAAATGGATAATTAGCAAATGTCGCCATTAAAACAGATCCCAAAAAAGCTGAAATTGCTGTAGCAGTAAAGACTGCTCCTCTATCCATTCCTGTGGTGGATAGAATGTTCGGATTTACTGCCAGAATATATGCCATAGTCATAAAAGTGGTAATACCTGCAATAATTTCTGTTTTTACTGTAGTTTTATTTTCTTTTAGATGAAATAATTTCTCAAAAAAATACATAAAAGACCTCCTTTGCTATAACTATCTTCCCTTATGATATACTCAATAAGAAGTTATGTAAAGCAAAGAGGTCTTTTATTAAAGAATACATTAAAAATATCATTCACTCATTCGATAGCCTACCCCAAGTTCATTAATAATATACCGGTTATCCCCTGGCTTGGAACCCAGCTTTTTACGTAAATTTGCCATATTCACCTGAAGCTTCTTTACACCGCCGGCGTCCTCATCTCCCCAAATTTCTTTCATAATAGCAGCATAGGTCATTACCTTTCCACTATGATCCGAAAGTAATGCTAAGATATTAAATTCTGTTCTGGTTAGCTTTATCTCTTCTCCAGCAATGGTAACAATTCTTCTGTCATAATCAATTGTTAAATCCTGAAGAGTAAATGTGCTTTTAGGAGCTCCATCTGCATCATTGCTACCTCGCCGACTTCGAAGAGCTGCTCTTACCCTGGCCAGAAATTCTTCGGTTCCAAAAGGCTTAGTAACATAGTCATTCGCACCTAAATCTAAAGCTTTCACCTTATCCTTTTCTCCCATACGGGCAGAAAGCACAAGAATTGGCACCGAACTAGACTTACGAGCAGATTCAATAAATTCTAGTCCATCCCTATCTGGAAGTCCCAAATCCAAAATGACCAAATCCGGAATATAGGACATATGCATCATAATCCCTTCTTGGCAGGTTCGTGCTGTAATTACCTGATATCCATTAGTCTCCAAAATAGTTTCTATGACACTACGTATATTATGTTCATCTTCAATCACAAGAATTTTGTATTTATTGTTACTCATATAATTCCTCCATTTCTAATGCAAAGGAAAAAACTGCACCTTTGTTTTTTCTGTTGTATGCATAAATCTCACTTCCATGAGCTTTAATAATAGTAGAACACACAGAAAGCCCAATCCCCATATTGCTGCGATTCCCATCCATGGGAACATTTTTCCGTTCCAGATATCCAGTGAATAAATCATCCAGCCTATCCTCTGGAATCCCACAGCCATCATCCACAATTCGAAACACTGCTTTCCCATTTTCTATGGAAACTTTTAACTCCAGCTTTGTCATGCCTTCTGCATGATTTACCGCATTTTCCAATATATTAGTCAATACCTGTTCCATCAGCATGGCATCCATAGGAATACTGATAAACTCTTCTGGTATCTGAATATGTACCTTTTGTCCGGGACATCTTTTATAAAACTTTATAATAACCGTATCAATCAATTCCTCTAACACAGTAGAAGTCTTAGTAACCTGTACCTTCTCACCATCAATTCTAGTTACAGAAAGAAGATTTTCTACCATTCTTGTAAGCCATGCACAATCTTCATGAATCTCTCCCAAAAGTTTTAATTGTTGTTCCTTTTTTAAATCATCATAATTATCCATAATAACAGAACAAGAACCATAAATTGATGTCAAGGGAGTACGTAAATCATGAGAAACAGCCCGCAACAGATTGGCCCTCATTCTTTCTTTTTCTCCTTCTAATTTGATTTTTTCATGCATTTTGATTTTTGTAGTTAATGTACTTGTCATAATTGCAACAATCAACATAACTAAAGCCGAAAAAACAGATTCTTTTGATACTAAATCCAACGCATAATAAGGAAATGTAAATACGTAGTTTACCTTTAATACACTTAGCAGGGAAGCAGTCACTCCCCACACATACCCTTCCGTTTTCATAGAAATAAAAAACACTCCTAAAACAGAAATCATCGGTACCAGACTCTCCATAAAAAAATACCTTTGTAAATTTAGATTCATAAGTAATATTATAATCAATATACTCATAGTAAAAACTGCATCTTTAATAATCTGATTTTTTTTCATTTTTCATTTCCTCTTTGCTTTCCTTAAATTATATAAAAAAGTACCAAAGCCTTTTTCATCCCCTGGCATTGGTACTTTTCGTATCACTTTCCGTATTACTTAGAATCAATTACATATATTTTAGAATATGCCTGGGCAATATTCAGTACATGATCACCGATTCGTTCGAAGTCTGTCAAAAGCTCAGAATATAATACACAAGCTTCTTCCGAACACTCTCCCTTACGCATACGTTCCAGGTGACTCTCTCTATAATTGCTGGTCATATCATCAATCTGCTGCTCCATAGCTGCAATTCCAGAAAGCCATTCTGTCATATCGCCTTCTCTATTAAGAACCTTATCAATGGCTTTTTTGGTAATCTCCTGCATCTGGGCAAGTTCCCCTCTTGCCTGGTCGGAGAAGGAAATAGACTTCTTCTTAATAACCTCTGTATAACCACCAATATTCACTGCATGATCACCGATTCGCTCCGTATTTCCACAAATCAGGAAGTACTCTTCAATCTCTTTTACATCCTGTCCGCTATGATTCTGCACCAAAATCTTAGAAATGTACTGAGAAATGTCCTTATTCAAAGTATCAATCATTTCCTCTGTTTCTTTTATTCCTTTAAGACTTGCCGTATCACAATTTAATACCGCATCATAACATTTTCCAACATTATCAGCTGCCAGACTCAACATCCTGGCAATTTCCTGACGAAGCAAATCAATACGAATCGCAGACACACCTATGGTTCTACCTCTACTAAACTCTTCCTTTAAGCTTGCAAGGATAGAAGTCTTTTCTAAATCCTCCTTAGTATCCGGCAAAATCTTTTTGGCAGCATTTGCCAGCCAAGTACCAAAAGGCAACAGAAGTATTGTAGTTACAATATTAAATGTGGTATGCATATTTGCAATTTGGGATGCCGGATTATTAGGAGTAATCCCTCCAACCCATTCTGTAATAGGAAACACCAAACACAAAGTTGTAAATATAACTGTACCAATCATATTAAACATCAAATGAATAATCGTTGTTCTTTTGGCACTGCGGTTAGTTCCAATAGAAGCCAGAACTGCTGTAATACAAGTACCAATATTTTGTCCAAACAATACAAATACCGCGCTTGAGAAGTTAATCAGTCCACTGGTTGCCAATGCCTGCAAAATACCTACAGATGCAGAAGAGGACTGAATCACTGCGGTAAAGACTGCACCTGCTAAAATACCAAGAACTGGATTAGAAAACTTAGTCATGAGCGAAACAAAGGCTTCTGATTCTCGCAAAGGCACCATTGCAGAACTCATCATATCCATTCCAATAAATAACACTCCAAGACCACCCAAAATCATACCGATATGGTGGGCCTTAGGATTCTTTAAAAATACGATTAAAGCCACGCCAATAAACGCAATTAATGGCGCCATAGCTCCTACATCAAGAGCAATTAACTGACCGGTAATAGTAGTACCAATATTGGCACCCATAATAATCCAAACTGCCTGTCTTAAAGTCATCATTCCAGAATTAACAAATCCTACTACCATAACCGTTGTTGCTGATGAGGACTGAATTACTGCGGTAATCAGCGCACCTACTGCAACCCCGAGAAAACGGTTCGCTGTTAACTTCTCCAGAATCTTCTCCATACGGTCACCAGCAGCATTTTCCAATCCTTCGCTCATCATCTGCATGCCATACAGAAATAGAGCTAGACCACCAAGCAACCCAAGTAAATCTGTAAATTTCATCTTTTAGCCTCCATGTTGCGTCTTTCTTTTGTAATCATCTTTTCCGGGTTTTGCGCAACACAAACCCAGGATTTTATACACTAAAATTGCGAGGATAAAGTCTTTCGACCTCATCCTCGCAAAGTATAACATAGAAATTTTACAAATCCAACGATTATTTTACAATTCGGTTAAAATTTAACCGCATCTTTACCGACACTTTACATATATTTTACATAACTCATTTTATTTCTTTACCGTTACCTTTACAGTCTTTTTCTTACCATTGTAAGTCATTACTGTAATCTTACACTTACCTTTCTTCTTTGCCTTTACCACACCCTTCTTGGTGACAGTAGCAACCTTCTTATTTGAAGTTGTGTAAGTAATATTGTAACTTGCGGTACCCTTTGGTAACTTCACCTTGATTTTTGCTTTCTTCTTCAGCTTAAGCTTCATCTTAGCCGGAGTCACCTTCTGAATCTTCTTTGGTGCTTTCTTTACTGTAATCGTATAAATAATCTTCTTAGTCTTTGTCTTTACAGTAACCTTAGCCTTACCCGTCTTCAGACCAGTTACGGCACCCTTCTTAGTCACCTTTGCAACCTTCTTCTTGTTGCTCTTATAAGTTGCATTCTTTGCTTTTACAGAAACTGTTTCTTTCAGACCAATGCTAATTTTCTTCTTTACAGTCTTGATCGCACTGCCTGATGCTGGTTCCTTTCCTGGCGCCCACTTTACATCAATACTCTTTACCTTATAACCATAACTGTCTTTCTTTGTATTGTGTGTCAGAAGGAAAATAGCTCTGTCACCTTCTATAGTAATCGTATGCTCTTTCTCGCCATTCATACAGAATTTTGCACAATCACAGTCATAGCCATCATCGGAATCCGCTTCTCCATGATAGCACTCTGACATTCCCTTTCCAGCTCCGTTTACAACATATAATTCCTCTTCATTCAGTTCAGAAGCTGCATCAAAGGTAACAGTAAGACTTTCTGCACCTGCTACATGATATCCCTGGATATCATAGGCTTTACCAAATGGATGCTCAGACTCTGGAAGCGAAGTAGAATAGGTAACTGTTGGAATAACTGTAACATAAGTATCTTTACTTGCCAAAACGTTACCATCTGCATCCTTCACCTTGCAAAGATATGTTACATTGTAATAACCATTATACATCTTATTATGGGTAATATTTGGTGCAGTAGTAGAAAGAGTTGCTGTAGCACAGTTGACTTTACGCTTGTTATTAGTGGATGGCTCTGTAGCCCACCACTCATAAGTATAGTTCTCATCTACAGCAGCATTATCTATCTTCATAGCAAGATTAATCACTTCTCCCTCTTCTGCAAAATCCTTATCCTTCTCTGGCAAATTGTAGATTGGATTCAAATAGAAGAAATAATCGTAGGATTCGCCCCGGGTAGATACTGTTACACGGTAAGTTCCATAATCCGCCTTAGTGATTTTGGTTAATCCATACGTATTGCTGACAGCATTTGGAATATTTACATATCCCTCATACTCGCCATCGCTATCGGTATCCATAGAAACGTCATATGATGGGTCACCCTTTTTGATAACCTGCTTCTTTGCCCACTGATAAGAAATAGTATATCCTGTATTTGCTCTGGATGATACCGACATCTTTACACTTCCATCTGCTTCTGCTAATACGTCTTCTGCATCTGCAATAGTAACCAGTCCAGTATCAATATATACTACAAACAATACCGTAATAGATTCTCCATATGCATCTGATACTACACAGGAATACTTTCCTAATTGTCCCTCTGTAATGTTGCTTAATGTGAAGGTAGAAGCATTCTGTCCGTAAATCTTATCCCAGCTGCTTCCATCCTCCTGCAGCTTTCTCCATTGATAGAAAATCTCATTTCCAGCATCGATAGTAGCATTTACCGCCAAGGTAGCACTTCCACCTAAAGTAGTCTCATATCCGAGATAATAATTTGATGCCCATGCATCACTATTTACAGCAAGCCCCGTAGTGTATTCCAATTCTACGCGAATGTAATTGGTATTTCCCTGGGAATCCGTAACAATACAACGATAGTCATCAATATCTTCTGGTGTAATATTGGCAATAGTTAATGTACTTTCTGTAGCCCCTCCTATGCCGTACTCGGACCAGTATCCTTTGTACCACTGATATTTCAAATCTAAATTTTTATTAGACTCTGCTACAACTCCTAATGTAACTGTTTCGCCAAATCTTACATCCATGTACCGCTGTGTACCCTCTGCGTAATCCAAAGTAATATCAGCTGTTTCTATATCCTCTGCCAACGTTACAAAATAGGTTCCAATCTGTACTCCATCTACCCAGATTGTACAACGGTATTTCTCTAAATCACCAGAGGATACATTTGGAATCACGTATTCCTTAGAGGTAGCTCCCGCAATATCAATATACTTTGTAGTATAATTTTCATAACGGTAATATGCCCACTGGTAAGTTACATTTCCTGTTGGCTCTTTAGAAAACTCTGGTGCCAAAGTTACATCCGTGCCTAAAACAACTTTTTTTGTTGTTCCACTGTTTTCAATTGCAAAATCAGTAAACATATATGTATGGAAAGAATAACTATCTGTATACTCTATACCATTTCCATCTACATAATCCGCATACACAGTAACCGTACCAAAATCTTCTTTCTTCAATGAAGCAACTGAATAGGTAGAACCTGTAACACCTTCTACTTTTTCGCCATTTACCTGCCAACGGTAATTTATTTTGCTATTGTCCATACCTACAATATCCGTTACCGGCTTCACGGTGTAAGTTCTGCTGCTGCCCACCTTTTTGTACTCGTCTACACTAGACATAGGAACGATATTAAACTCACCTTTCGGCTGAACATAGAAATATACTTCTTCACTTAGCAGAATTGGATTTCCATTTGCATCTGCTGTTTTAAATGTAAGAATACACTTATAATCATCAAAATCCTCTGGTTCATCAATAGTCACAGTACATGTATTACCTTCCTGACCTACAAGCTCCGTATATACCCACTTATCATTCCAGTCGTCATTGTCTGTACATAATAATTCCTGCTGATACCATTCATAGTAGATTTCCATATTATTTTCTACATCTGCATCAACCTGGAAGGTAATCTCATCACCTATATTAGCATAATAATGAGAAATCTCAGGTGTATAAATCGTATAGTCTAATGCTTTTTCTGTTAAAGCGATAGTTACTTCTTTGCTTTCGACAGTATCATCTATAGTAACACGATAAGTACCATAATCTGCATTTGATACACTAGCAATTTCATAAGCATCCTTATTGATTGCTTCTCCATCTTCCTCTACCACTACATACTTTCCTGTAGCTGCATCTAACTTCTCCCATGAGTATGAGATAGGATATACTTCCTGATTATCATTATTGGCCATAACCTGTAATGTAGCAGAAGTTCCTACTGGTGCCTTTACATTTGCATCCTTTACACGAACCGACAGATTAGATTTGTATACTATAGTATACTCCAAAGTAGAAGCAACTTCTTCTCTTGGCTCTTCTGCCTCTTCATCATTCACAATATACGTTGGCAAACATGCATAAGTTCCCTCTGTTTCTAATACATTTCCCTTAGAATCCTTACCCTTTACAATCAGATTGCCATCCTCATCAGTACTATAATTTTTATCCTTCTCTGGATTAATATACTTATAATATCTGAAATAATATTTCCAAGAACCGTTTTTATATATAGATGTGCTCTTACGATAATCATAAGCATCATCTGCCGGAGGCTCATACCCATCTTCAAAGATATAAACATATCTTCCTAAGCTGGAATCATATTTTGAAGTGTAGTAAGTAGACTGTTCAAAACAATACATCCATTGTTTGGATACTGTTATAGAATCAGCCACTTCATAATCTACATATAATTCTACATCTTCACCTCGGAGGGCATAAGTTGTTCCCGTATTGTAACTTCTGCTTTTATAAAATTCTTCATATAAATAGTAGTAATACAAATAGCGTTCAATCTCTTTCGTTCCTTTCGTGATAATAACTTCCAGATAATAACGCTTATTAAAGTCCGACTCTTTTTCTACAGTAATAGTATGTGAATTTCCTGTGCCGCATTCTACAAATGAATCAAATGCCGCCCCTGAGGAACCTTCTAACCAGCGATATGATAAACTATAACCATCATTTACCTCTGCTTCGATAAACATAGTTGCGCTTTCTCCTACACTCAGGTATACATACTCATCTGTAATATCTTTAATACGATATCCAACTGACGGAGCTATTTTAAAGATACCACTGGCTGTATATGGCTCGCCCTCATATCCTTCTTTGAATTTTGCAGTATACTCACACTTATACTTTGTGTCAAAATCCTTTACTCTTACTTTCAAACTTTTAGCATTCTGTCCCTTTAACAGTGTTTCTGTACCATCTTTTGCGATCTTATACCACTGATACATAACACCATTACAATTCTCTGTATCCAACACCTCTACATTGGTGTCTAAAGTTGCAGTTCCATTCAAACTAGCAACCACTTCCGACTCTCCACTTCCTGGATTATATTTGAATGGAGCCTTTTCTAAATCAAACTTCACTGCATACTCTGCCAAATCATTGCTGCCATGATAGACAATCATCTCACATACATAGTAATCCACAGTCTTCCTGATAGCAGAGCCTGTAACATTACCTGCTTCATCATACATGACAAAGTCTTGATATATTTCTGCATCGACATTTCCAACACTAGTTCCGCTTCCAGCCTTATGTATTAACTCTAGCTTGTCGCCATCTACAGAATACGCATACCATTTGCTATTAATTGACATATAATCATCATAGTCACTGTCCACCTTAACGCTGCTAAGATCCATCTGTGTACTATCAGAAAAGGAAGAACCACTATACACACAACTCTCAGCTAATGTCTGGGAATCATCCAGATATACAAACATCTGATCTTCTAGTTCGTCCAGACCTGCAACATAATCAGACATCTTTATCTCACCATTCTCTATACGTTCTCTAGTAGGTCCCGTATAACTAATGGTAAGATCATACTGTAAGGTATAGCTATCTTCTGTAATATAATTCTCTTCCTTCAGGTCTTCCATATAATAATAGTCACCATTACTCATACGAACATAAGGAAGTGTAGTAATACAACGAAAATACCATTTTCCTGTTGGATCAGCACTACTTAATACCTTGTTTATAGTTGGCCATGAAGAAGTAGTGTTTAAAGTCTCTACTGCCTCACCTTTTTTATCTGTTACCATCCATGTGTTATTGGGACTCCCCCAGCTAGATACTTCAATGTCCTCTGGTAAATCGTATATACCTTTTAAAAGTTCAGCTATATATTCCTTATTCACTGCAACATCTGGACGATAGATTGTAAAATTTTCTAAAGATGGCGACTGAAAACTACGAATTCCAGTAGAATGATATCCATCCTCTGAATACTGATATGAATAACTGCCCCATCCTGTTTCACCATCCCATATTAATACCTTGTCAGCACTTGCAGTACTAACTGTTTCTGCTGCTTCCACGGACTTTGCTTCCTTAAATATTCCCATTGGAAGAGAAGAAACTGCCATGGCTATTGCTAATACCCCGGCTAAAATTCTTTTTTTCTTCATTTTGCACCTTTCCTTTCTAAATCTCATTGTTTTTGCAATAATCAACAATCTTATCCACGACTGCCAATATTCTGCGCAACCGATTGCAACTTCGCAACCAGTATATATTATATTAGTTCTATAATACATAGTAAAGAGATTTTCCATTAAATGGAAGTAGATTCCTACTAGACAGATTTTGTGCAAAATGAACAACAGCCCCAGAAACTCCCACCCTGTTATCCATAATACAACTATCTTAATTTTTATTTTTAATACAGGTATTCCATAGATTAATCTCTGCTATCTGTGACGGCTCTACCGGTTCTTTAAAAGTAAGAGTTGCTTCCCCCTTCGCATAGGTTTCTTCATTATACGAACCGCCCATCATTTCAATTGGAACCCTTTTCCCATCCTTCAAACGTACATAATTGTATTCCTCATAGTCCAGTATATCCTTAATAAATTTAGAATTTCCTCCCTGTAAATCAGTTACTACAGCTGCTCCCATAGAGTATACCTTGATAAATCCTTCCTCTCCTAGCCTTTCACTTTCTAAATATAATCGGGAAACCTCTGGTACATCAAAAGTGATTCTTGCCTGATATTTCCCCTTATTTTCTGTGGAAACAGGCACGCCTTTCCGATTTGTATATAATCCAATCAAATCCTCCACACATATTAAGCACTCTACCTTTTGCCCCTTTTTAAAATCGCTTCCTTTGGCAAGCAAGGTATAATATAAGGCATCTTCGGATTCTTCATATCTCACAACATGTCCACCGCCAATAGCATTTGCGTCTTTTGTATCTGTTACCTTCGTACATTCAATAACATCATCTGAAAATCTACTTTTTTCATTTAAGATAATGCTACCCTTTGCCTCTACCTTTAGCATAACAGAGGTAAAGAAACCATCACAAACAGTCTGTACCGGAGTAATTTTCAATCCTTTGATAGTACTTTCTTCTTTTAAAGAAAGCAGCTTTACTGTCTGTCGCTCTACAATATTGCTATAACTCTGTTCTCCCATACCACTTACAAACAATTCTTCATAAAACTTCCCTTTCTTTTCTGCAAGTCCATAGGATGTCCCACCTATAATACAAGCCGCCAATAATAATGCCACTGCCGGCTGCCATCTTTTACAAAGCCTCCGTTGATGATGCAGATTATTTTCTGGCTTTTTTTTAGCAGCTTTTTTTCTTTCTAACTGCCGTAAGGTTCTTTCCTCCAATACCGAATCAGACTCAAATCTTTCCCCAAATGCTTCTTCTAACAAGACATCTAATCTTTCTTTCATTCTATTTCGTTCTCCTTCCCACTGAATTTCCACTTCTTTTTTTAACTGACTTCTATCTCTTTTAGCATACTTTCAACTCTTTTTTAGCAGACTCCCATTTCTTTTTTCAACAGTTTTCTAGCCTTATGAAGACGGCTTCGCACAGTAGCTGCTGGAATCCGTAGCTGCTTTGCAATTTCCTCTGTAGACATTTCCTGCGCATAATACAAAACCACCACGATTCTCAGCTTGTCCGACAACTTTGCGACTTGTCTCCTAACCTCCAATATTTCTTCTTTATGTATATATTCTTCCTCTGGTCCCCGCCCCTTTGAGGAGATTTCTCCTACTTCTTCTCCTCTATGCTCCATGGGCGCAATCCCATCACGCCATGCCTCTTTCCTTTTTCCGTATTTCCATAACTTAATCGCAATGCCGATCAAATAATTTCTAAGTTGTGGAATTTCCTTCACGTTATTTTCCCGTTCTACAATTTCTTCAGAATGTTGCACATAATATTCTTTCATGATTTTTTCTAATACCTTTTCTTTCTCCATGGCCTTGATAAAGGTATCCTGAAATAAATCCTGTGCCGTATCTGTGTTTCCTGTTAAATGCATGCAAAAGTTATATAGAGGTTTACTATATATGGCTACCAATTCCTGATAGCAGATATTCTCTTCCAACAGTCTTCCTCCTTTCAAGCGCTCTACTTATATAATGACATAAAGAAAGGAAATGTTCCCTAATTTTTTTATTTCTATAAAAAAACAGCATCTGGAAATCCAAATGCTGTTTTTTACACTACATTTCTTTTTCTGTCAAGACTTCAAATTTTCTCATAGTACGCAATAAATAACCAAGAGTAGGCATATCTGTGTTACAACACATTCCTGGTGTACTTAAATCTATCTGCTTCATATACTCCCCATATTTACTTATTCCTGCAACGCTATATTATTTTTCTACTTAAAAAAAACATAGAAGAGAACTTACGTGCAAGCACGTAGTTCCCTTCTATGTTTTTTATTCTCAGTCTGCTTGTTGCAAGATTACTCGATGATCTTAGCAACCTTTCCTGATCCTACAGTACGTCCACCTTCACGGATAGCGAAGTTAAGACCCTGCTCCATAGCGATTGGATGAATCAGTTCGATTGACATCTCTACGTTGTCACCAGGCATACACATTTCTGTACCTGCAGGTAACTCACAAACACCTGTTACGTCTGTTGTTCTGAAGTAGAACTGTGGACGATAGTTGTTGAAGAATGGAGTATGACGTCCACCTTCATCCTTTGTCAGAACGTAAACCTGAGCTGTGAACTTTGTATGACAAGTTACAGTACCAGGAGCGATCAGAACCTGACCACGCTCGATATCTTCTCTCTTAACACCACGAAGAAGAGCACCGATGTTATCACCAGCCTGAGCCTCATCAAGAAGCTTACGGAACATTTCGATACCAGTTACAGTAGTCTTTGTTGTCTCTTCCTTGATACCAACGATTTCAACTTCCTCATTTACATGAAGAACACCACGCTCTACTCTACCAGTAGCAACAGTACCACGACCAGTAATTGTGAATACGTCCTCTACAGGCATAAGGAATGGCTGATCTGTAGCACGCTGAGGATCTGGAATCCACTCATCAACTGCAGCCATTAATTCCATAACCTTGTCGCCCCACTCGCTGTTAGGATCTTCAAGAGCCTTAAGAGCAGAACCCTGGATAACTGGAGTGTCATCTCCTGGGAACTCATACTCTGTTAAGAGATCTCTGATTTCCATCTCTACTAATTCAAGAAGCTCTTCATCGTCTACCATATCACACTTGTTCATGAATACAACGATATAAGGAACGTTTACCTGACGAGAAAGTAAGATATGCTCTCTTGTCTGAGCCATAACACCGTCAGTAGCAGCTACTACAAGGATAGCGCCGTCCATCTGAGCAGCACCAGTAATCATGTTCTTAACGTAGTCAGCATGTCCTGGGCAGTCAACGTGTGCGTAATGTCTGTTCTCTGTTTCGTACTCAACGTGAGCAGTAGAAATTGTGATACCACGCTCTCTCTCTTCTGGAGCCTTATCAATGTTCTCGAAATCTACAGCAGCGTTACCAGCAACTCTCTCAGAAAGAGTCTTTGTGATAGCAGCTGTTAATGTTGTTTTACCATGATCTACGTGACCGATGGTACCAATGTTAGCATGGGGTTTGGTTCTTTCAAACTTTTCTTTAGCCATTTTAAATTATCCTCCTTAAATTCATACAACTCATAGGGTGTCCGCTTTGCGGACATATTCACACTATGGGCATTATTATATTGCACTTTGAACCTTTTTTCAAGTGCTTTTTCGTGCACAATGGCACTTTTTACTATATTTTTCTATTTTTAATCCTGCTATGACTGCTTTCACAGTCACAGCAGAGTTAAATCTTTTGTATTAATGCATCAGAGAATTATTTCTCTTTTGCAGAAAGTACCTTCTCTTGAACAGACTTAGGTACCTGCTCATATTTCTCGAAGAACATAGAGTAGTTACCACGTCCCTGTGTTCTAGAACGAAGGTCTGTAGAGTAACCGAACATCTCAGCAAGAGGAACGAAGCCTCTTACAATCTTACCACCGCCGAGGTCATCCATACCTTCGATACGTCCACGACGAGAGTTGATATCACCGATTACATCACCCATGTACTCTTCAGGCATGGTTACTTCTACCTTCATGATAGGCTCCAGAAGAACTGGATCGCCCTTCTTCATAGCATCCTTGAATGCCATAGAACCAGCAATATGGAATGCCATTTCACTGGAATCGACTTCATGGTAAGAACCATCCCATACAGTAGCGTGTACACCAAGTACAGGGAATCCACCAAGGATACCAGCCTGTGCAGCTTCTTCAATACCAGCGCCTACAGCAGGGATGTATTCCTTAGGAATAGCACCACCAACTACAGTAGACTCAAACTTGAATGTCTCTTCACCGTTTGGATCCATTGGCTCAAATTTAACCTTACAATGTCCGTACTGACCACGACCACCAGACTGCTTAGCATACTTACTGTCTACATCAACAGCCTTAGTAAATGTTTCCTTATAAGAAACCTGTGGAGCACCAACGTTAGCTTCTACCTTGAACTCACGAAGAAGACGATCTACGATAATTTCCAAGTGAAGCTCACCCATACCAGCGATAATAGTCTGACCAGTCTCCTGATCGGTATGAGCTCTAAATGTAGGATCTTCTTCAGCAAGCTTTGCTAAAGCTTCACCCATCTTACCCTGAGCATCCTTAGTCTTAGGCTCGATAGCGAGCTCGATAACTGGCTCTGGGAATTCCATAGACTCAAGAATAACTGGATGCTGCTCATCACAGATTGTATCACCAGTACCTGTCACCTTGAAACCAACAGCTGCTGCGATATCACCAGAATATACCTTGTCTAATTCTTCTCTCTTATTTGCGTGCATCTGTAAGATACGTCCTACACGCTCTTTCTTATCCTTTGTAGCATTTAATACATAAGAACCGGAGTTCAATGTACCAGAGTAAACTCTGAAGAATGCAAGCTTACCAACGAATGGGTCAGCCATAATCTTGAATGCAAGAGCTGAGAAAGGCTCATCATCAGATGAATGTCTCTCAATTTCATTACCTTCCATATCAACACCCTTGATAGCTGGGATGTCAACTGGAGATGGCATAAACTCAATAACTGCATCAAGAAGCTTCTGTACACCCTTGTTTCTGTAAGCAGTACCACAACATACAGGAATTGCTTCACACTCACAAGTAGCTTTACGAAGTACTTTCTTCAATTCTTCAACGGATGGCTCTTCGCCTTCCAGATACATCATCATTAAATCGTCATCTAACTCACAGATTTTTTCAATGAGCTCATTACGATATAAATCAGCATCATCCTTCATATCATCTGGAATATCAACGATAGAAATGTCGTCACCCTTATCATCATTGTAGATATAAGCTTTCATTTCAAATAAGTCAATGATTCCCTGGAATTCGTCTTCCTTACCGATTGGTAACTGAATACAGATTGCATTCTTACCTAATCTCTCACGAATCTGATCTACTGCTGCGTAGAAATCTGCACCTAAGATATCCATCTTGTTGATGAATGCCATTCTAGGTACGTTGTATGTGTCAGCCTGACGCCATACGTTTTCTGACTGTGGCTCAACACCACCCTTAGCACAGAATACACCAACTGCACCATCCAATACACGAAGAGAACGCTCTACTTCTACAGTAAAGTCTACGTGTCCTGGTGTATCAATGATGTTGATACGATGCTCTAATGCACCTGGCTTAGCCTTGCAGTTTTCCTGCAATGTCCAATGACATGTGGTAGCCGCAGATGTGATTGTGATACCTCTTTCCTGCTCCTGCTCCATCCAGTCCATGGTAGCATTACCGTCATGAGTATCACCAATCTTATGATTTACACCGGTATAGTATAAGATACGCTCTGTGGTAGTTGTCTTACCAGCATCAATATGCGCCATAATACCGATATTTCTAGTTCTCTCAAGTGGATATTCTCTTCCAGCCAAGACTCTTTACCTCCTACCAACGATAATGTGCAAAAGCCTTGTTTGCTTCTGCCATCTTGTGCATATCTTCTTTCTTCTTAACTGCAGCGCCTGTGTTGTTTGCTGCATCCAGAATCTCATTAGCAAGTCTTTCCTTCATGGTCTTCTCGCCTCTCTTACGAGAATATAAAGTCAACCAACGAAGAGCTAATGCCTGTCTTCTGTCAGGTCTTACCTCGATAGGTACCTGATAAGTTGCACCACCGATACGTCTAGCTTTTACTTCAAGCTGTGGCATAACATTGTTCATAGCCTCCTCGAATACTTCGAGAGCGTCCTTACCGGACTTCTCAGCTACCTGCTCAAATGCGCCATAAACGATCTTCTGAGCAACACCCTTCTTACCGTCTAACATAATATTGTTGATTAACTTAGTAACCACCTTATTCTTGTAGACAGGATCTGCTAATACATCTCTTTTCTGTATATGTCCTTTACGTGGCACGTTACTTCCCTCCTTAACATTATTTAATGAGACAAAACAGCCGACACTGCCTTAACGCCCCATCATCATTAATTCATCGGTACTCACGAAATTCTGTGTCCGCACCAGGTTAATCGGTAAAAATTAATCCGGCACTTCCCCAAATTAGTGAATCTTACTTCTTAGGTCTCTTTGCTCCATACTTAGAACGACCCTGCTTTCTGTTTGCAACACCTGCTGTATCAAGAGTACCACGTACGATATGATATCTTGTACCTGGTAAGTCTTTTACTCTACCACCACGGATGAGTACAACGCTATGCTCCTGTAAGTTATGTCCTTCACCTGGGATATAGCTTGTTACTTCGATACCGTTTGAAAGACGAACTCTGGCAGTTTTTCTAAGCGCTGAGTTAGGCTTCTTAGGTGTAGCAGTACGAACTGCAGTACAAACACCTCTCTTCTGTGGAGAGCTCTGAGCAACAGTCTTCTTGTTCAAAGAATTGTAAGTGTACTGAAGTGCAGGAGAGTTAGACTTCTTTGCAGAAACCTTTCTTCCTTTTCTTACTAACTGGTTAAATGTTGGCATTAATTTTCACCTCCTGTGATTATAATAAAAGTATGATTGTTTGTGCCTTTTCATATTCCTTTTATCACTGTATTTCTACAGACACACAAAAAGAACGTAAAAACACGCACTCGTTCAGTATAAGCTTCCAGTGCGTGTTTGTCAACAATGATTTTTTATTTTTTTACAAAAAGCGAAATAATAAACAGTCCTATTTATTACTTCTTCGCCAGCTTCACTTCCTGTATATTACTATCATCCAAAATGTAATAGCGATACTTGCGGGCTGCTTTAAAGAAATATGCCACGCCTTCTTCCACAGTACAATGCAGGCGCTGCACTCCATTTAATCGGAAAATCGTACATTCTTTGGCAGAATGCATGAGAATTTCGTTTTCCACCAATTCTACGCTATCGTACTCCTGCTCAAAGTTTACCGCTGTTACCCGGTCTCCCTTCACATTATATATTTGCATCTGATATGGAGTTTTTTCTTTCCCAGTCTCTACGATTAATCCAACATATCTTTCATTAGAAAACACACTTTTTATAGACTGTTTGATTTCCTGTTGGATACTCTGCCCCGGCTGTTTCATATGCTCCCAGATATAGAAACCTTTGTCTCCAAACAGACAAACTTTGTCATCTCCCATAAAATGAATATCTGCAATCAATGTATCTTCATAGTTCTGGGCGCCTACGAGACAATCCCAATTCTTGCCGGTTTCTGAGAAATTGTAAAATGCCACCCTGGTTTCTGCTTTCCCTGCTGTAACACATATATAAGAAGCAACCAGACTTGTGCCATCTGGTGATAATGCAATTTTTACCGGATATCCATCCTCCACATTCGTAGGAATCTCTATTAACAGACTGGAAGAAACATCATATGGGTTGTAAATGTTAATCGTATTTGAAGAGGTGTCTTCTAATAGAAGCGCAACCACTCCCTGTCTGGAAACACATGCCTGCTGTATTTCATAATCTACAGCAATTTCTGTTCCCGTATCTTCCCCGTTGTAAATGTAAGCTTCTTTTCCTCCGATATCTGCCACCAGAATATATTCCCCACAGTTAACCAGCTTTGGATTATTCATATCATAGCTGCCGGTCCATAGAATTTTTCCAGATAGATTAATTTCAGAAATTCCATCCTTACTATATTTAATTAATCTTCCATCCGGGCAGACATATTGTTCCGTATTGGTATCCTGACGCTCTATAGAAGAAACTACTTCGTAATTCTGAAAACGGCGGTTAATAAATCCATTGATAAGCAAAACGAAAATCCCCACAGCTACCACCACACTGGCAAGGCAGATAAACACAAAGAAACGCTTATGCTTCATGTTCTTTTCTTCCGCTCTCATATCAATTTCTTCGCCAAAATCTAAATCATCATCAAAATCATTTGCCATCTATATTTCACCCTTAAATTCAAAATGGTAACTGCACATGACAGTTACCATTTATTTTACATAACTTTATACAATTATACAAGAAATTATTTCATTTCACGAACTCCGGCAAAATCAAGCATTGTCCTTCATATATTTTATCTGCATCCGTAATGCCATTCACTTTTAATACAGCCTGTTCATACGAAGCATCCTGATACTGGTTCCATACAATCTGTGACAGGGTGTCTCCTGCCTGTACGACATAACTGCGACTTTCGTCCTGTATCATCTGCTGCATGGTACTAACCGGCGTTACCGGCACCTGACTTTCCCTGGGTTTTATGCTGGATTTAGCCATATTTGAAGATTTTATGGCTTTTTCTTCTATATCCTTCTGCTCGGTTATGGATTTCTTCTGATTTTTCTTTACAACCTTTGGTGTCTGACTTTCTTCTGGAATTTGTTCTGCCACTGTCTCAGTCTGTCTGGTCATAGCTTCCAGTTCCTGCTGCCGCTGTCCTACATACTGGGAAAGATTCTTTACCGTCTGTTCCATTTCTTTAATCCGGGCAGTGCTTTCCACCATCATATTTACCCCAAGAATAATCGCCACGGCTGCCGCTGCTGCTCCACAATAGGTAAGTATTTGCCAGATTCGCTGTTTTCTCTCAACTTTTTCTTCTATTACATGGCGGATAGAACTGGTAACGGTGTCTTTATAGTCCGCATCGATACTTTCTGATGGCTGTTCTCCAAGCATATAGTCCTGCATCTGGGGATTCCGTTCAAAATATACATAGTATCCTGGAATTTCTTTTAGCATCACACTCTGCCAGGTATACATCCGCTCTTCCTTCTCCGATACATCCCACAAATACAGAATATTTCCTTCGTTCATAAAGGATTCCCTTTGAAGCTTTCGTACCTGCCTGTCCACCTCACTATTCCACAAACCTACACCGCAAGCGCAGCCCAACACCTGAGCACCGGAAAATTTCTGGTGGATTGTGGAATGAATATGGTCCCATGTTTCTTCGTCAATCCTTCCTTCCTGTAAAATATCTTCTGATTCCAAGGCAATGGCACCATAGACAAATACGCCCTGTCTGGCCTCCATACTTCCCTTTTTTCCTAATAAAATCACAATTTTGGCTTCGTTTATATTGGCAAATTCCTGTTTCAGATATGTAATAACATAATCTTCCAGATAAACCTTCGTTCCTGGCAGCGGAACACCTATTTGACGTACATTTTTCGGAAAATCCTGATATTCATAAAAATCTTTTTCTTTCTTTGCTTCCTCTCTATATTCTTCCATATTTATTCCAGCACCTTTCTTTAATTAGGACAAAAATAGTATCTTGTCCTTTTTCAAAGAAATATAGCATGATGACACTATCTTTTTCTGTCGAAATATAGTCTCATTTCCATCTTTTACATGAAATTTTTCGACACTTTTTTTCTTTCTGCCATATCAGGTTTAACTTTTCTTTTTCTGGCAATAATCTTCAACACAGGATGTGCCATTTCTGACAACACAACCTTTAGTAATGGCACTTTATCTTCTTAATAGAGAAAGGATATCATTTATGTTAGAGAATAGAAACAAATCCTTATATTTTTCTGCTACAGGTTTGAAAGAAAAAAATAAATTTTGTCAGGCATTACAAAAAAAATTAAATTATATCGACCATGAAAGACCTTTAGTATTTTTATGCATTGGATCTGACCGGGCTACGGGAGATAGCCTTGGTCCTTTAGTTGGACAGCGGTTGTCCAAAATTTTTTTATTTAACAAAAAAGCAGTTGTATATGGTACTCTCCACCAGACTGTCCATGCCGGAAATCTGGTAAAGACTCTTACCGAAATATACAACCGCTTTGAAAATCCTTATATTATTGCTATTGATGCTTCTCTTGGTATCCCGGAGCACATTGGTTATGTCACTCTTGGGGATGGAAGTCTGCACCCTGGCATCGGTGTCAGCCATGAACTTCCTGAAACGGGAGATATTCACATTACAGGCATTGTTAACCACTCCACCCGAAATAATCATTTCACACTGCAAACCACCAAACTTTTTACTGTAATGGAGCTTGCTGGTTTTATCTCTGATGGCATTCTGACTGCCTTACATGTCGGTTCTTCCCTCCAAAGCCCGAAGAAGCGTCACTTCATCAATATATTCTAAGTCTCCGCCTACTGGAACACCGCTGGCAATCCTACTAACCTTGATTCCTGTTGGTTTTACCAGCTTACTGATATAGGTAGCTGTAGCATCTCCCTCCAAAGTTTTATTGGTAGCTACGATTACCTCGTCTACATCCTGCTGCAGACGAATCATCAATTCCCTAAGACGAATATCCGCCGGACCGATTCCCAACATAGGTGAAATCGCCCCATGGAGCACATGATATACTCCATCAAACTTTCCAGTTTTCTCATAAGCTGCCAAATCCCTCGGATTCTCCACAACCATAATGACTTTATGGTTCCGCTTATCACTGGAGCAGATTGGACAAAGTTCTTCATCTGTATATGTACAACATTCTTTACAGTAATGTACGTTTCTTTTCGCATTTGTCATTGCCTGTGAAAGTCCTACTACCTGATCTTCTGGCATATTAATAATATGAAATGCCAGACGTTGTGCTGATTTTGCTCCAATTCCTGGCAGCCGGGAAAGCTGTTCTACAAGCGTAGTTATCTGACTGCTATATACATCCATGTTCTGCCTCTTTCCAATTCTTCTTTAGAAGAGTCCACCGCCTAAACCACCAAGACCGCCAGTAAGCTGCTGCATCATCTGGGCATTTTCCTCTTCCATCTTACGCAACGCTTCATTGGTTGCAGCCACAATTAAGTCTTCCAGCATTTCAATATCATCTGGATCTACCACTTCTTCAGAAAGTTTTACAGAAACCACTTCCTTCTTACCGGACACCTTTACAGTTACCGCTCCGCCACCTGCAGTTGCTTCAAACTCTTTGTCTTCCATTTCCTTTGTCTTTTCTTCCATCTGACGCTGCATACGCTGTGCCTGCTTCATCAGATTATTCATATTGCCAGGCATTGCACCACCTGGGAATCCACCTCTTTTTGCCATTATCTTATCCTCCAATTTTAATATATCAAAGTTATATCCTATTTTTCTGGTAATGTCAAAATTTCTCAGCTATATAATCTCCATTCCCGGAAAATTTATAACCTCGCTCAAATCTATATGCTGGTCATTTACCTGCTGGGAAACAATTCTAGTCTGTATATCCATATCCTTCCCCATGATGTTCTGGATGAGCACTTTAAATTCTTCCAAACGTTTTCCACCATCCTGCTGGAAAATCCCTTCATCAATAGCGTCGGTAAACTGTAGCACCAAAGCACCATTTTCACCCACTACTTTTTTCGCACGTTGTAGCGCCTGCTGCTCTAAAGGCCCGCATTGTCCAAATACCTGATTCCAATTTTGAATCAATTGCTTCACATCCTCCGAAACCGCCTTTGGATAGATTTTTGGCGCTTCTTCTTTTGGCCGTTCTACAACATTAGAATCCACAACAACTGAGGTTGTTACTACTCCCTCTTCTAATTGCTTTTCAATGACTTCCAACCGCTGAAGCAGAGTGGTAATGTCCTGCTGTTGGTCCATTTCAGGCTTACAAAGCTTCACCAGTGCCACTTCCACTAAAACTCTTTTCTGGGTTGCATAGCGGATCTGATTAGACAACTCCGACAAAATCCGTATATAACGAATCAAGATTTCCGCAGAAAGCATGGTTGCCTCTTCCCGAAGCAACGCCATCTGTTCCGAAGAAACATCCACCAATTCTTCTCCCTGACCAGAAGTTCCTATGAGAAGCAGATTACGCAAATACCATACAAATTCATTAATAAACTGGTTCAAATCTCTTCCTGCAGTCATCATTTCATCCACCAGATGAATACAGCCTACGGCATCATTCGCTGCAACGCAACGAAACATCTTACTATATACAGCGGTATCTACCGCTCCCAATACTTCCAACGCTTTATCATAGGTTAATGTTTGTCCCAGATAAAAAGCAATACACTGATCCAATAGACTCAGGGCATCACGCATGGAACCATCCGCTGTCTTGGCGATATAACGTAGCGCCTTTTCTTCTACTTCCACTTGCTCACGGTTCACCAGCTCCTGCAAACGTGCTGCAATAGTGTCTATACTGATTCGCTTAAAATCATACCGCTGACATCGGGATAATATAGTAATCGGAATCTTATGGGCTTCTGTAGTTGCCAGAATAAATATTACATATCCCGGTGGCTCCTCCAAAGTCTTGAGCAAGGCATTGAATGCTCCTGTAGAAAGCATATGCACCTCGTCGATAATATAGACTTTGTACTTTCCCTCTGTAGGGGAATACTGTACTTCCTCAATAATATCACGAATATTACCTACACCATTGTTGGATGCAGCATCAATTTCAATGACATTCATAGAAGTCTGGCTATTTATTTTCTGGCACATATCACATTCATTGCAAGGACTTCCATCTATGGGATGCTCACAATTCACAGCCTTTGCCAGAATCTTTGCTATGGTAGTTTTACCGGTTCCTCTGGTTCCACAAAACAGATAGGCATGTCCAATACGGTCAGTCTTAATCTGATTCCGCAGCGTGGTAACAATATGCCCCTGTCCCTTTACTTCCTCAAACTCAGCCGGTCTAAACTTTCTGTATAATGCCGTATACGACATCTCGTTATCCATTCCTTTCTTTTGCCTGCAAAATCTCAGGCGCTTTTACACTCCGTGCAGAAACATTACGTTTCTATCTATTCCTTCTGTTAATCTCCAAAAGAAATTCCCAACCCCTTTGCTTCCGCAATAATGGAAGAATTTGGATCTACCATCTTTAATTTTCCTGCCACTTCAGATAATCGCACTGGAATGATTTCTCCATTCTTAAATCCTACCATAAAACCATATTTCTCATCAATAATCAGTCTCGCTGCAGCTGCACCAAGACGGCTGGAAATTACACGGTCATAAGCACATGGCTCTCCACCTCTCTGGGTGTGGCCTGGAACGGTAATACGAACTTCCTGTCCGGTTCTTTCTTCAATTTCATGACCAATCTGGTAAGAAATAGATGGATATGGGCTTTTCTTTTTCTTTGCTTTTAATTCCTTCTTACTCAACGCGGCATCTTCCTTGGAAATAGCACCTTCTGCCACTGCCAGAATAGAAAATCTCTTACCCTGGGCAGTTCTCTTTTCCAATGCCTTTACTACAGAATCAATATCATAAGGAATCTCTGGCAGAAGAATAATATCTGCACCACCAGCAATACCAGCATGCAATGTAAGCCAGCCCACCTTATGTCCCATGACTTCTACGATGAATACACGACCATGGGAAGCAGCTGTAGTATGAATACAATCAATAGCATTGGTTGCAATATTTACTGCACTCTGGAAACCAAAAGTAATATCTGTCCCCCAGATATCATTATCAATAGTCTTTGGCAAAGTCACTACATTACAACCTTCTTCGCTTAAAAGATTTGCTGTCTTATGAGTACCATTTCCACCAAGAATCACCAGACAGTCCAAATCCCATTTCTTATAGTTGCTAAGCATTGCCTTTACCTTATCCAGTCCGTTTTCATCAGGGTCACGCATTTTTTTAAATGGCTGTCTTGATGTCCCAATAATGGTACCGCCCTCGGTAAGAATTCCAGAGAAATCCTTCGGCTCCATCTTACGATAATTTCCATAAATCAGCCCCTTATAGCCTTCCAGAATACCGTAAATCTCAATATCTGGATATGTCTGATACAATGTCTTTGCCACACCACGCATGGTTGCATTCAAGCTCTGGCAATCACCACCACTTGTTAAAAATCCAACTCTCTTCATAACAATACCTGTCCCTTTCTTTGCAAACTCTGTCTATTGATACCTTTTTCCAAAGTCTTCATACATGTCCGCTTTCTCGTATAAACCATCCTTTACGGCTGTACTGAATTTCGTACAGTACCATTCTGAAAACTTTCAATATTCCGATACACTTCCATGACACATCGCTGTCTTGACTCCACTGTAGCCCATGCAATATGTGGGGTAATGTATAGTTTTTTGCTGTCCTTAATACGGTTCAAAGGATTCTCTGCTGTAATCGGTTCCTGATTTAACACATCCAGACCTGCTGCCCCAATTATATTTTGCTCTAAAGCCTGGGTTAAATCCTCATCCACTACAATACCGCCTCTGCCAAGATTTAAAAGCACTGCCGACTTCTTCATCTTAGAAAGAGTTTTCTTGCAAATCAATCCTCTGGTATTCTCATTTAAAGGCGCATGAATGGATAAAATATCTGACTGTTCTAACAACTCATCCAATCCTACTCTTTCAAAATCCGGATTGTCATTATTCCCAGAAGTAGAATAGTACACTACCCGGCAGCCAAAGGCCTTTGCCACTTCTGCCACCCTGCGGCCAATATTTCCTAAACCGATAATGCCCCAGGTCTTTCCATGAAGTTCCAAAAACTTCTCTGGATAGCATCCAAATCCAACTGCCTTTTGATACTCTCCACCCTTTACATAATCATCATAAAATCGGGACTTCTCCCAAAGATAAAATAATAACGCAAAGGTGTGCTGCACTACAGACTCCGTAGAATATGCCACTACATTAGAAACAGCAATATCATGCTTAGCACAATACTCCACATCCACACAGTCAGTTCCGGTCGCTGTAATGCAAATCAGTTTCAGATTCTTCGCTTCTTTTATTAATGCTTCACCCATCCTGATTTTATTCATAACAACGACATCTGCATCCTGAATCCGCTTAGCATTTTCTGCCGGAGTATTTAACTGGTAAATCTCCACCTCGCCCAACTGAGAAAACATAGACAAATCCATATCCTCTCCCAAAGACTGTGCTTCCATAAAAACGATTTTCATTGCAATGTTCCGCCTTTCTCCTTGTCACGCTCTTCCAGCTTCTTTTCCCGCTCCGGCGTACATTCATATTTCTTACGAACTGCTTTGGTCATAATAAATCCCCCCACCAGAGCAATTCCCAAAACAATCCCAAGAACCTCCGGTGAGACAATTACTGTAGCAGCCATATTAGTTTAACTTCCAGATATCTTCATTGTACTGTGCAATGGTTCTATCAGATGAGAAGAAACCAGCCTTTGCAATATTAGTAAGCATCTTCTTCTCCCATGTTGTTCTATCACTGTAGTCTCTCAACATCTGCTCCTTCACCTGAATATATTCTTTCAAATCAAGCAATGTCATAAACCAGTCCTTGGTAAGGATTTCCATATACAGACGAATCAGGCTCTTCTTATTTCCAACGGCAAACATTTCCTTACTGATAATAAAATCTACCAGCTTCGCAATGTCTTCATCATTGTCATAAATGGCTTCTGCACTGTAATCCGCCTTTGCATAATGCTCGATTACTTCTTCACTAGACTTACCGAAAATATAAATATTGTCATCCCCAACAAACTGATGAATCTCTACATTAGCACCATCCTCTGTACCAAGAGTCACTGCACCATTTAACATAAACTTCATGTTACCGGTACCACTTGCCTCCTTGGATGCCAGAGAAATCTGCTCGGAAATATCTGCTGCCGGAATCACCTTTTCTGCATAAGAAACATTGTAATTTTCCAGCATAACCACCTTCAGGTAAGGACTTACCTCTGGGTCCTTGCTAATCAGTTCAGACAAGCAAAGAATCAGATGAATAATATCCTTTGCGATAGTGTAAGCAGGTGCTGCCTTTGCTCCAAAGATTACGGTAATCGGAGTCTCAGGCTTATTACCAGCCTTAATATCCAGATACTTATGAATCACATATAACGCATTCATCTGCTGACGCTTGTACTCATGAAGTCTCTTTACCTGTACATCAAAGATGGAATTCTCATCTACTTCAATGCCTTCCTTCTCCTTCAGGTAAGCCTTCAGCTCTAACTTCTTCTGCTTCTTAATCTCTACGATATCTTCCAGTACCTTCTTATCGTCAATGTATTTTAACAAGTCTTCCAACTTAGAAGCATCCTTCTTATAATCATCACCAATCTTCTCAGAAATATAATCTGCCAGTGGATGATTACAATGCAGTAACCAGCGGCGGAAGGTAATACCATTGGTCTTATTATTAAACTTCTGTGGATATAAATCATAGAATACCTTTAATTCGGTATTCTTTAAAATCTCAGTATGCAGATATGCCACACCATTGACACTACAGCTGTAGTGAATATCAATATGAGCCATATGAACTACATTATTCTTATCAATAATAGCCACTGCCGGGTCGTTGTATTTTTCTTTCACCTTAACATCCAACATCTTAATCACTGGAATCAACTGTGGAACAACCTTTTCCAGATACCACATCGGCCATTTCTCCAAAGCCTCTGCCAGAATAGTATGGTTGGTGTAAGCACACATGCGGGATACAATATCAATAGCATCATTCATATCGATTCCCTTTAATACCAGCAGACGAATCATTTCAGGAATAACCATGGTTGGATGGGTATCGTTAATCTGAATCACTGCGTAGTCAGGCAGGTCGTAAAGATTACTTCCCTTTGCCACTGCCTCATCAATAATCAGCTGAGCCGCATTACTTACCATGAAATACTGCTGGTATACACGAAGCATCTGTCCCTGTGTATCACTGTCATCCGGATACAGGAACAAGGTCAGATTCTTACGGATATCATTCTTATCGAACCAGATACTGTCATCGCTTACGATAGAATCATCTACGCTTTCCAAATCAAAGAGCTTCAAAGTATTCACTTTATTGTCATAGCCTGTCACATCGATTTCATACATCACAGACTGTACAGTCATATTTCCAAAAATAACCGGATAGCCTACATCTTTCTTGCGAAGCCAGCTCTGGTTCTCAATCCAAGGATTGGCAGTTTCCTTCTGTAGATTCTTCTCAAATACCTGCTTAAATAAGCCCAAATGGTAATTTAAACCAATACCATCACCAGGCAGTCCCAGTGTTGCGATAGAATCTAAGAAACAAGCAGCAAGTCTACCCAAGCCACCATTTCCAAGAGATGGTTCCGGCTCAATTTCCTCAATATCCGCCATAGACTTTCCGTGCTTCTTTAATGCTTCATTTACTGTATCATACAATCCGAGATTAATCAGATTATTGGATAAAAGCTTTCCAATCAGGAACTCAGCAGAAATATAGTAAATCTTCTTCTTTCCTTCCATACGTCCCTTCTGGTCCATAGCCTGCTTCGTAAGCTCTAATAAACCATAATAAATCTCTTCGTTGCTGCCTCTCTGGGCAATGTTTTCAATTTCCTGTTCAAACATGTTCTCTTTCCTCCTAATTTCTAGTTTCCGTGCCTGCCTCATATGAGCATCAGGACTTTTTACTCTGTGTGATAGTATACCATATTTTCAATGGGTGTGTAAATGCTGAGGGAATTTTCGTGAACCTTCTTTTATTGCATTTTCAAATACACTTCCCACATCATATTGCCGTCTGCCTATTTCCTGCATCTGATTTTGAAATTCCAATTTCACAATAATACATGTAACATATGCAACGATGCGAATCTCATCTTCTTTAGAAAATAAAACCATAAAAATATAATTAATAACCGTCTCTATTACACAAAGTCCTATAAAGGATAATATCCAGATTTTTATATTTTCTTTCATACTGACAGCTAATCCAGATACCTTTTCCTACCTTTATTGTTTTGTATTACTACACGCCTTACTTTTTACAATCACAACCAAAGATAGTACAGACAAGACCATCACACAGAGAATAAACACAACATGAAACCACCTTATCCATCCATGTCCTCCTGTCCAAAACACTATACCTCCCAGAAGACTTCCCTTATAGCTGCTTACATATCTCTCAGAACATCTTTGAATTTCTATTAATATCAAGGGATACACAACCACATAAATCCTTCTGGTGATTACATAAAAAATTCTTTCTATTTTCTCAGGCCAGCAGCTTGAAGCCCAGACTAAAATCAACATAACATCAAAAAGAAGCTGAACACACAACAGCACTTTTAATGTTAAAAATTCGATGCGACTTCTTCCTATAAAATTTGCATGCAAAAAATTCGTCACAGAGGAATCAAATAATATGCCATATCCCGTATAAACGTCCGGCGATGTATATGCAATTCCACTGTAGCGAATTTCAAAAACAGGCATAAACAAAGATAATATAGAAACACACACTGCCACCGTCCAGACATACCATAACTTTCGCTCCAAACTCTTATCGCCCATCAAAACCTCCCCCAATTTTTGTATCTTCACTTTTCCAAAATAATCTGATTCGTTATATTGATATGTATCTCCAAACCACAAAAAGTTGCAAATGAAATCCATCATTTGCAACTTTTCATATAAACACACTATTTATAAAAAAGGAACAACCAGCGTTTTACCAAAGGCAACGTACGTTGCCTTGCAAGAATTACTTCGCAATTCTTGTTGGCTTTCCTCCACACTTTGAGCAATTTCTTATCCCATAAATATAAGCTTTACGCTCTCTCCTACAGCTTATACAGCGGACCATATGCTGCACAAGCACGGTAGTCCTGTCCTTCCTTATCCATGCCGAAAGCATTCCATGCAGCCGGACGGAAGATATCTTCTTCTGGTACGTTGTGCATACAAACAGGAATACGAAGGATAGATGCCAGTGTAATAATATCCGCACCGATATGACCGTAACTGATAGCACCGTGGTTTGCACCCCAGTTGTTCATTACATCGTAAGCTGTCTTAAATGCACCTTCGCCTGTAGTTCTTGGAGCAAACCAGGTACAAGGCCATGTATAGTCTGTACGTTTCCAAAGCTTATCGGAAACTTCATCTGGAAGATTTACTGTATAACCTTCACAAATCTGAAGCACTGGGCCAAGTCCCTTTACCATATTCAGACGAATCATGGTAACAGGCATCTCCGATCTGGTCAGGAAACGTGAAGAATATCCGCCACCACGGAAGTAACCATTATCTGCTGCACACCACTCAGTAGCATCCAGACAAGCCTTCTGATCTGCTTCTGTCATTTCCCAGAATGGCTTGATTACGCCATTGCCATCTGCGTCCTTCACTTCACCACAAGCATCCAGACAAGCAGCACCGGAGTTAATCAAGTGAATGAATCCGCCAGCGTCCTTTGCCACACCTTCAATATCATAGCCAGAAGCCTTCTTAACTGCCTCTGGGCTCCAGTATGTACGAACATCTGCAAAAATCTGCGCACGACCTGTCAAAAGCTTCATAAACAACATACCGATACCATTGAGAGTATCATTTTCTGTTGCCAGTACATAAGGCTCTCTTGCGCCATTCCAGTCAAAGGAAGAGTTACAAAGTGCTTCTGCGAAGTCACCATTTGGATAGAAGTCCGTCCACTGTCTCTGTCCCTGGAAACCAGCTACGATAGCATTGTGTCCTACAGACTCCTCCTCACATCCTTCTGGAAGATTCTTATTTCCATTCATCAAATCCTTGATGATACACATCATCTTAACAACAAATTCCCAATCCTTTTCCTTCTGCTCATCACTGCTCTTTACAGAATCCGGATTCTTATCGAAGCCTTCTTTGCAATGCTCCTTAGTCCATGCAAGGGCTTTCTGGTACTCTGCCTCATCATAGATACCTTCTGTCATACGACGGATGATTTCCACCTCGTCTACAGACTCTACACGCATACCAAGATATTCCTCGATAAAGTCAGAGTCAATAATAGAACCTGCGATACCCATACAGATAGAACCAATCTGCAGATAAGACTTTCCTCTCATAGTAGCCGCTGCCACTGCTGCACGGCCAAAGCGGAGTAATTTCTCCTTAACATCCTCTGGAATCTCTGTTGCATCAGCTTCCTGTACATCTCTTCCATAAATGCCAAACGCAGGTAGTCCCTTCTGGGCATGACCAGCCAAAACTGCTGCCAGATAAACCGCACCCGGTCTCTCTGTTCCATTAAATCCCCAAACACCTTTAATGGTATTTTTATCCATGTCCATAGTTTCAGAACCATAGCACCAGCAAGGAGTTACAGTTAATGTAATATCTACTCCTGCCTTTTTAAACTTATCTGCACATGCAGCAGCTTCTGCCACACGGCCGATAGTAGTATCTGCAATAATAACCTTAACCGGATCACCATTGGAATAACGAAGATTCTCCTCAAAAAGCTTTGCTGCACTCTTTGCCATATTCATAGTCTGCTCTTCCAAAGACTCACGAACCTTCAAAGGTCCTCTTCTTCCATCAATAGTAGGTCGGATTCCAATCACTGGATAATCTCCAATCAATCTGTTTTCTGCCATTATTTCTCCATCCTTTCTAAAAAAAAATATTTCTCATAGGTCTGCGCCCTTTTCCCTATGTAAATCTCATAGGCATTACCATAAGAGTTTTCATAGCAAAACCAAGTTTTATACTCTTTTCGCACAACCACTAAAGACTATTTTACACTATCTTTGTTAAAAATGCACGAAAAATATTGTTTTTCATTATTTTTTTATCTTTGTTCATTTTTTTGCTTTTTCATTGCCAAAACCATAAAAATATACTAAAATAAAAATACTTTGTAATACAAAGGGCGGCACATATTACATAAGCCGTCTTATTGAAGAAAGAAAGGACGTATTGAACTATGGAAAACATGCCTAAAATGAAAATTGGTATCGTTGCAGTTAGTAGAGACTGTTTCCCAGAATCTCTTTCTGTAACCAGAAGACAGAAATTAGTAGAAGCTTATGCAAAGAAGTATGATGCAGCAGACATTTATGAATGTCCTGTATGTATCGTTGAAAGTGAAATCCACATGGTAGAAGCTCTGGAAGACATCAAGAAAGCCGGATGTAACGCACTTTGCGTGTATCTCGGAAACTTCGGTCCTGAAATCGCTGAAACACTTCTTGCAAAACATTTTGATGGACCTAAGATGTTTGTTGCAGCAGCTGAGGAGACCTCTAAGGATGGCGGTCTGGTTCAGGGTCGTGGTGATGCATACTGCGGTATGTTAAATGCAAGCTACAACTTAAAACTTCGTAATGTACAGGCTTACATCCCAGAGTATCCTGTGGGAACTGCTGAGGAATGCGCTGATATGATTCATGACTTCCTTCCTATTGCGAAGGCTGTATATGCTCTGAACAACTTAAAGATTATCAGCTTTGGTCCTCGTCCACAAAACTTCTTAGCTTGTAACGCTCCTATTAAACAGCTTTACAACTTAGGTGTTGAAATCGAAGAGAACTCTGAGTTAGACTTATTCGAAGCATTCAACAACCACGCTGGAGATGCTCGTATTCCTGACGTTGTTAAGGATATGGAAGCTGAACTTGGCGAAGGCAATAAGAAGCCTGAAATCTTAGAGAAGCTTGCTCAGTATGAGCTTACACTTCTTGACTGGATTGACGAACATAAAGGATATCGTAAGTACGTTGCTTTGGCTGGTAAGTGCTGGCCTGCATTCCAGACTCAGTTTGGATTCGTACCTTGCTACGTAAACAGCCGTCTCACAAAGATGGGTATTCCAGTATCTTGTGAAGTAGATATTTACGGTGCATTAAGTGAGTTTATCGGTACTGTTGTAAGTAACGATGCAGTTACTTTATTGGATATTAACAACTCTGTTCCTTCTGATATTTATGAAGAAGATATCAAGGGTAAATTCGATTACACTTTGAAAGATACTTTCATGGGATTCCACTGTGGAAACACCGCTTCCAGCAAGCTTTCTTTCTGCGAAATGAAGTATCAGATGATTATGGCTCGTTCCCTTCCTGTAGAAGTTACCAATGGTACTTTGGAAGGAGATATCGTTCCTGGAGATATTACATTCTTCCGTCTCCAGAGCACATCCGATGCAGGACTTCGTGCTTACATTGCACAGGGTGAAGTTCTTCCTGTTGCTACCCGTTCCTTCGGTGCAATCGGTATCTTCGCTATCCCAGAGATGGGACGTTTCTACCGCCACGTACTGATCGAGGGTAACTATCCTCACCATGGTGCTGTTGCATTCGGTCACTTCGGCAAGGAGCTTTACGAAGTATTTAAGTACATCGGTGTAGATGTAGATGAAATTGGCTTCAATCAGCCAAAGGGAATGCTCTACAAGACAGAGAATCCATTTGCTTAATTTTTGCAACAACAAATATCAGGGGGCGATGGTGGAAACGCCGTCGCCTCTTTTAATCGCAAATTCAAATGCGAAACAAAAGGACAAATAGAAAAAGAAAGGAAATAAAGACATGAATTATTTAATTGGTATTGATCTTGGTACTTCCTCTACCAAAACCGTTCTTTTCGACGAAGACGGAAATGTAGTTGCATCTGCTAGTAAAGATTATCCTCTTTACACTCCAAACAACGGATGGGCAGAACAGAAACCAGAAGACTGGAGAGACGCTGCTTTAGAAACTATTACAAAGGTAGTGAAGGATTCCGGCGTTGCTGCTGATGATATCAAGGGACTTGGTATTTCCGGCCAGATGCATGGTCTTGTTATGTTAGATGAAACAGGCGAAGTAATCCGTCCTTCTATCATCTGGTGTGACCAGCGTACTGAAAAAGAGTGCGAAGAAATCACAGCTAAGGTTGGTGCAGAAAGACTGATTGAGATCACTGCAAACCCTGCATTAACCGGTTTCACCGCTTCTAAGATTCTCTGGGTACGTAACAACGAGCCAGAAAACTACGCAAAATGTAAACACATCCTTCTTCCAAAGGATTATGTAAGATACATTCTTACTGGCGAGTTCGCTACTGAAGTTTCTGATGCTTCCGGTATGCAGCTTTTAGATGTACCAAAACGTCAGTGGTCTGATGAAGTATTAGAGAAGTTAGATATCGACAAGAGCCTTCTCGCAAAGGTTTATGAGTCTCCTGACGTAACAGGAACTATCCTTCCTGAAATCGCAGAGAAGACTGGTCTTTCCACAAGCACAGTTGTAGTTGGTGGTGCTGGCGATAATGCAGCAGCAGCTGTAGGAACTGGTGTTGTAGAAGATGGTAAGGCATTCACAACCATCGGTACCAGCGGTGTAGTATTTGCTCATTCTAATAATATCTCTATCGATCCTAAGGGTCGTGTACATACCTTCTGCTGTGCCGTTCCTGGTGCATGGCATGTTATGGGTGTTACCCAGGCTGCCGGATACTCTCTTGCATGGTATCTGGATAACATGGGAGTTGGATATACTCAAGAAGCAAAAGAAAAAGGCGTTGGTGTTTATGATTTGATTAATGCAGACATTTTAAAAACTCCTATCGGAGCAAACCGTCTGATTTATCTTCCATACTTAAATGGTGAGCGTACTCCTCACTTAGATGCAAACTGTCGTGGTGTACTTTTCGGACTTTCCAGTATGCATACTAAGGCAGATATCGTTCGTGCCGTTATGGAAGGTGTAAGCTACTCTCTTACTGACTGTAACGATATCATCAAAGAGATGGGTATCAGCGTAACTGAAATGATGGCATGCGGTGGCGGTGCTAAGAATGATGTACAGCGTCAGATGATGGCTGATATGTTTGGTTGCGACGTAAAAACCGTAACTGCTACAGAAGGACCAGCTCTTGGTGTAGCAATCTTAGCCGGTGTAGGTGCAGGACTTTACGAAAGCGTAGAGGCTGCTTGTCGCAAGATGATTCACACCGATCCAAATAAAGAGTGCCATCCAAATGCAGATGCTACCAAGGAATATGATAAGTATCATCAAATTTACAAGAAGTTGTATGATGACTTAAAGGATGAGTATCAGACACTTGCAAATCTGTAGGATTAACAGAATAAACATTATAGGGCAACGCAAATGCGTTGCCCTTTTTATGAAAAAGGAAATTGCTATATTTCCCCCTTTTTCACTGAAAACTATCTGTTGCAATCCGGTCCACCAGCTGGTTCATAGTTGCATTTTCTTCCTGCCTTCGCTGCTCTTCATGAAAGATTCGATTCTCTGTAATCACCCGCCTCTGCTCTTCTTCGCTCATATTGAAAAATCTCTGTCGGTCTTCCTCATTCAATTTCTCCAAAAAGTCCAAATCATCTGGTAAATTTTTCTCCATACAACACCTTGCCTTTCCACAGCCTGATACCTCTTGTCTTTTTATCAGACCATCATAATTTCCCACTTCTATTTCTAGCAGTTATTATATAGAGTTGTTTTGATTTTATACTTGTTTACCAAATCACACATAATATCAAACCATAGGCCTTTGAGGCGTCATTCTTTATCTATTTGATATTATGCATAATCTATTTTGTATAATCCTTCTGATACAACACTTTTCCAGTCCCTCTCCACATATTATTCTGTGCTTTCTCCTTCTTACCTGTAAAGCGAACGATACTTCGTCCCTTAACCATCCCATTCCGATATGCGGTTACAAGAAAGTATGTATTTTCAGATAAAATTTTTCCTTCTGCTTCCCAAGCAAAGGTATAGCTATTGCCGCCGGACATCTTACACCTATTCATTTTCCCATTTTCCAAATCCACCGGGCTGCATCCTTCCCAAGGTACAAGAATCCCCTGCGAGGTTCGTATTACAATAGTATCCGAGGCACTTGCCTGTACCTGAATATAATATCCAGGACCTCCAAACGGAATTTCATTCATATTCTCTGAGCAACTCACCTGAAATGCAGCACCCACTTCTGCATCCTTCCAAGGATTCCATCCTACATCCCATCCAATTACTCTGCTAGACAGATTCCATGCCAGTCCTGAATGTATAATAACCAAAATCATAGTAATACATAATAGTATAATTCCAATCCTTTTGCATATCTTCTTGGAAATAAATCGTGATATCTTTTCTCTCATAAAAAATCCCCTTTCCTAATTAACTGTATCAGAAAAGAGGGATTTTGTTGCATATTATTTTTCAATTTTACATTTTTTATAGCATATGCTCTCTACAAAATTGTAATGTCTCCACATGAAAATATCAGCTTTTTCATCCTTATCATAAATCGCCGTATTTTCCACTGGTACAAAGATTTCCTTGCTCTCACCATCCCCGTCATAATCCTCATAATACTTGCCCATAAAATGCTCTTCCAAATCAAAATACTTATGAATCAGAGAAATATTACTACTGCCCAAAGCCTCGCCCTGTTCTTCTCTAAGTCTTGCCAAAACTGGTGCATACGCTCTGGAATACTTATATTCATCCGGCAAATAGTTTTTCAGCCTTGGTGTGCTCAAATCATCCCCAAACTGACTCCTTCCACTTTGTGCTGTCTGCAATGCTCTTTCAAACTGAGCCACATTGTATTCTGCAATTTTTCCATCCACATTAGCCAGAGCAAATACTGTATAAAAACACGTTATGACAAACAAGCAATATCGAAAGCTATTCCAGCTGTCTTTGTAAATAGAAACAATACTTCCTGCCATAAAGAAACACAGAACCACTAAAAACCATAACACAAACACTCGTAAAAAGGTAAGATGATACACATTTATGTAAAGAAACATACGATAGGCAGAAGACGCAATCATAACATAAGTACAACCACAAGTAATTGTCATCAACACCTTTAAAGCTATATTTTTGGTGAATCGTTTATTACAAAAAAGAACTAATAAAAAGTTTATGATGGCTACAAATAGCAATTCAAAAAATCCCTCTCTGGCATAAGCAGCATATGCATGATCACTAGGTAAACCGGCAAATAAATACAAAAACTGAATTCCAGAAAATAGTACATATACCATATCTATAATAGTAAACAAAGTAACTGCAATCACTGTACTAAAATTGGTACATGATTTTATTTCTTCTTTGATATCTCCTTTGCACAATGTTACAAAAATCAGATATAAAAGCAACGCAAAAGCCACAAAACTAGCTGGCATCAGAAAAATATTAATAATAGTATCCTCAAATAACCAGTCAAACCATCTGCCAAAGTCCAGCATCTTCCCTACCAAATCAGAAAACACCTGGTCTGCACTGGCAAGAAGTGGAACAACCACTAAAAGAATAGGCAGACTCACTGCAATTCCAATAAGAACATAACGGGTAGTAGGTGACATTTTCTTTTCCGGTCTTTTCCACAATACTTTTATATCATGAAATGGCACTGGAAGCATCTCCAGTATTTGAAACAAAAAACTAAACAAACTACCAATATATTTATCAAAATCCCATTTCGTATCGTTATAAACCATTTTTAAACAAGCTACGGTAAATAACATAATGCTTCCAATTAGATTAAAGAAGAGAAAGAAATCATTGTCTGTAATGCAACTACTAAAACCCAGCACCGTAGCCATCATTAAATAAAAAATACTTATCTTAGGAATCCTAATCTTTCGCTCCCCTTCTACCTCTTCTCTTTCCAGCCTTTTTGCCACCAAAAGCACACAAATTGCACTAATTAATGTAAAAAAGCCAACACCAATTCCATCATAATTTCGATACCCAAATAAAAGATAGCAAAGTCCATAAATTACGCAAATTTTCCAAATCCAGAAAAACTGGTTTCGAACCGTTTTGCAATACAGCGCTTCTTTTTTTGGAAAAATCTGCATACCTGGCATCGGATTTTCTTCTCCAATATTCTCTGGTGTATTATTCGATGCATCCTGCGGCATACCTTTTCCCTGCTCTATATTATTATTCACCTGATTCATTTTCCTCATCCCCTTCCACGCATTCTAAAATATCTCCTGGCTGACATTCCAACACCTTACATATGGCGGCCAGCGTCGAAAACCGTACTGCTTTTGCCTTATTATTCTTTAAGATAGAAAGATTCGCCATTGTAACATCTACTTTTTCTGAAAGTTCTTTGAGTCCCATCTTCCTCTTTGCCATCATAACATCCAGATTAACCACTATTTTCATGAAGATAACCATCCCTTTCCTCTAGTATATAAGTATAATTCTCCTACTAGATTTTATATTTCTTTAATAATCCCGTTTTATACATCCTTTTCCTAAGTTCTTAAATCGTAAAATCGTTTTCCTGCTTATAATAAACTGCCTGAGCAAAGACCTGTGCCAACACAAGACTAAACAGTCCTGCGATAAAAAACACAAGAATCACCACTAAAGCTCCTGATGTAATTGCAACAAACAATCGCAGCAGGAATACTGCACTAATCAAAAAACTGGCAAATCCCATACGTTTCAATGCAGTTACATTTTCTTCCACAAAACAATCCTCTTTTAAAATAGTATCAAAAATTTTCCGCAGATAAAAAATAATCCAAAGAGCCAAAACACCACACACCATAAAGATAATGCACATAGCAATATAGTGCTGTCCTATATTTGGAACATAGTCTTTCAAAAAACGAAATGTTGACGGTACTGTTACTGTCACAAGAATCCCACTGTAAAACATAAAATCCAGACAAAACTTTGTAAATTTGCTTAAAAATTTATTTTCCATAATCTTATATCCTTTCCTTTAAAACAATTTATCCTCTGCTTTATTTCCTTCTGCGGTTCTTCCATATCATAGTATACCATTTTTCGAATGTCAATACTTTTTTATCGTTTTTCGATAATTTAATATTGTTTTACAAAAAACTCCAATTCAAACCAACACCATCAGAACAAGAACAAAATCATCATTCAGGAGCCTATCAAAAAAAGTACCAGTTGCTACATTTCTTCCTGTAACAACTGGTACTTTCTATAAAACCGCTAAAACAATCTTCTTTTGTTATTATTTCGCTATTTCTAATCCACTGGATGAAGATTCTTCAAGGAAATATCCATAATCGGTGCAGAATGAGTCAAAGCACCACTGGATACATAATCCACTCCTACATCGATCATATTTTGAATATTTTCTTTGGTTACATTTCCTGAACACTCAGTCAAAGCACGTCCATCAATAATCTTTACTGCTTCTTTCATCTGCTCCGGTGTCATATTATCCAACATAATAATATCTGCGCCAGCATCTGCCGCCTCTCTTACCATGTCCAGATTTTCAACCTCTACCTCTACCTTATGTACGAAGGAGGCATATGCCTTTGCCATCTGTACCGCCTTAGTAATACTTCCTGCTGCCCCAATATGATTATCCTTCAGCATGACTGCATCAGAAAGATTATAGCGATGATTCTTTCCACCTCCTACCTTTACTGCGTACTTTTCAAACAAACGCATATTAGGCGTGGTCTTTCTAGTGTCCAATAAAGTGGTCTTGCTTCCCTCTAAAAGCTTAGCAATAGCATGGGTATAAGTAGCAATTCCACTCATTCTCTGCAAGTAATTTAAGGCAGTTCTTTCACCGGAAAGCAAAGCTCTGATATCGCCAGTTACTACAGCCATCAACTGGCCATTTTTCACTTCCTCGCCATCCTTTACCTTCATATCAAACTCTACTGTATCGTCCAAAAGTTCAAATACTCGGCAAAACACCCCCAGTCCGGCCACCACACCGTCCTGCTTGCAAATCAGTTCTACCTGACCTTTCTGATACTCAGGCATCACACAATTGGTAGAAAGGTCTTCACTGGTGATATCTTCCTCCAATGCCATGCGAATATATTTATCCGCGTTAATCTTTAATGTAATTGGATCATTCATATTTTACCTCATTTCTGCAGACCGATGATTCATTCATTGGTCTTTTGCTTTTTCTTTTTCTATTTCATTTAATACCAACTGGTGGTATTCTTTCTGTAGTTTTTCCCAATCGTGGTAATCATTTTTAGAAATCAACTGATCTACCTCTATGGAATTCTTTTTTACAGAATTGTCAATTCCATTCTCTACTATGTCCAGAGCTGCTCTCTTAGCAAAGACCATGGATTCCAACAAAGAATTACTTGCAAGACGGTTCGCTCCATGCACTCCATTACAGGAGGTCTCTCCAACAGCATACAACTGCTCCATGGTGGTTTTGCTGGACAAATCCACCTTAATGCCTCCCATGAAATAATGCTGTGCCGGTACCACTGGAATATAATCCTTGGTGGCATCGTAGCCTTCTTCCAGACAACGCTTATATATATTTGGAAAATGCCCCTTAATCTCTACCTCTGGAATATTCTTCAGAGAAAGCCATACATATGGCATATCATCTTCCTTCATCTGCTTATGTATTGCTGCTGTAACTACATCCCGGGGAAGCAGTTCATCTACAAACCGTTCTTCATTTTTATTTAACAGAATGGCCCCCTCTCCCCGGACAGATTCTGAAATCAAGAATCTCCGTCCCGGCTTTTCTGAATACAACGTAGTAGGATGAATCTGAATATAATCTATATGCTTCAATTCAATTCCCCGACGCAGGGCAATTGCTAAAGCATCTCCTGTAATATGACTAAAATTCGTGGAGTGGCGATACAGGCCGCCAAGTCCGCCACAGGCAAGCACGGTATACTTCGCCTCGATAGTGGAAATTTCTCCTTCCTTTTCGCGAATGACCACTCCATAGCACCGATTGTCTTCACAAAGCAAATCCAGCATCATGGTATAATCTAAAATCTTAATATTGGAACGTTTTTGAACCTGCATTAACAGTTTACTGGTGATTTCCTTCCCTGTAATATCCGCATGAAACAGAATCCGGGGTTGGGAATGTCCACCCTCTCTGGTATATAGCAGTTCATCATCTTCTTTTTCAAACTCCACACCATAACGAATCAAATCATTTGCCACATCCTTGGAAGAACGCAGCATCACATCCACGGAAGCCTTATCATTTTCATAATGCCCCGCTTTCATGGTGTCTTCAAAATAACTTTCATAATCCTCTTCTCCTCGTAGCACGCACATGCCACCTTGAGCCAGAAAAGAATCACTTCTCTCTATTTCGTTCTTTGTTATCATAAGAATATTACAGGTTTTGGGCAGATTTAATGCACAAAAAAGCCCTGCAGCTCCCGTTCCCACTACGATAACATCTGTCTGTCTCTTCATCTTCCCCTCATTCCCAAAGATGACGCCCGATGGCAATCTCTTACCAAGGTGCGTCCTCTTTTTTCTTTCGGTATTTCATTCACTTTTCAGGAACTATTTTGCCAGTTCCAGCATCCGGTTTAATGGCGCATTAGCAGACTCCCGCAAATCCGCTTCTACTTCTACCACGCCCGTTCCTTCCTGCATACACTGGGCTACCTTTTCCAAGGTAATCTTTTTCATATCCATACAAATCTGATTCTCCACCATAGGATAGAACTTTTTGTCTGGATTCTTCTGCTTCAACTCATACATAACCCCAAGCTCAGTACCAATAATAAACTCATTTGCATCACTCTGGGTTGCATAATCAATAATTTCGGAAGTACTTCCAATATAATCTGCCTGCTCTAAAATCTCCATACGGCTTTCTGGATGTACTAGTAAAAGTGCTTCTGGATGGGCTTCTTTCGCACGTTTTGCAGTCTCGGCGGTATATTGGGCATGCACGTGACAGAAACCGTCATTAAAAATAAAATTCTTCTCTGGAACCTTTGAAGCAATGTATCTGCCTAAATGCTCATCTGGTATAAAATAAACATTTTTATTTGGCAGTGCCTTTACAATCTTCATGGCATTAGCAGAAGTTACACATACATCTGCATGCTTCTTAATCTCTCCAATGGAATTAATATAGCAGACAACTGCCACGTCCTCATACTGTTTCCGGACTGCTGCGATTTTCTCCGCATCTGCCATATGAGCCATAGGACAATCCGCAGTAACATCCGGCATTAAAACAGTCTTCTCCGGATTCAGAATCTTTGCACTCTCCCCCATAAAAGACACACCGCAAAATACAATGGTATCCTGCTCAACCTGAGTAGCAACCTTGCTAAGATAAAAGGAGTCTCCAATATAATCTGCCACGGCCTGCACCTCATCTGGTACATAATAATGGGCAAGAATCACTGCATTTTTCTCTTTTTTTAATTGTTCTATCTGCTCTGTAATATTACTCATATGCTTTTATTCTCCATTTCAATCGTACTGTTTCACCTACAGATATTATCTAAAAACTACCATAGAATGTAAACCTGCACCAAAGTTTATGCTTTTTACCAATACACGGATTTCTGCTTCTCCAGCATCCCGCTCCCTGATTTCTACATCCAGAGCAGATGGCCATTCATGCTGGCATTCTGCCCGTTTTTCTCCATTGATATAAACCTCACATTCACCCCAGATACTGTCAAAGTGCAGCACTGGAATGTTACCATTAATCTTTTCTGGTATCCGCGTACGAATCCGGTAAATTCCATACTTACCTTCCTGGTTTTCAAATATCTTTGGAGCACCTGCTTTGTCATCAACCTGAACATCCATCCATGTATTCATATCAAATTCTTCTACACGCATATTTACATTTGGCTTCTCATCAAACAGACTAGAAGTCATCTTCCATCCCATAAGATACTGTTGCTGAATACTCTTAACAAAATTCGATGCCTTTCTGGAAGACAACGGAATCATCAATGTGCCAAAGCTCAGCCCCTCAGCATTGGCAGATACCACCAACTGGTTTGCACCCTGTTGCGCCTGTACAATCGCCTGACAACGGCCATTAAATAAACTGCGGTGACTGGACGAAAAATCCTCATGGCAGGTTGGGTCTCCATTACAGGTTCCCAATATTTTCCCGCCTTCTACGGAAATATCTACTGGAAAGTTAGCATCTGGCACTTCTCTTCCTTTTTCATCCACTGCAACGATATTCACCGGAATGGCATCCATTCCATCATTGTACATTCCTCTTCTCCAAGGTACAATCTTTAGTCTAGCAGCCTCTCCAGTAGTCATCTTCACATCATGTGCAACCTTCATACCATCATGATATGCAATTAATTCAATATATCCAGGCTCATATGGAACTTCCCACTCTGTCTGCTCCATAAGTTCTACTTTTTTTCTTCCATACGACTTGCGATTTACAATCAATTCCGCTTCCTCGCAGTTAGTATGAGACATAACACGAATAATTTGTCCTTCCTTTCCATGATGGTTCCAATGTGGAAGCACATGACAAACTGGTTTCTTACTAAAAATAGTCTTTGCCATATAAAATGCATCCTTTGGAAATCCACAGGTATCCATCATACCAAAATAGGAAGATACGGATGGCCATGTATATGGTGTAGGTTCTCCCATATAATCAAAGCCTGTCCACATAAATGCCCCCGCCATATAATCTCTTGCCATAATCTCCTTCCAAGTCTGGCGGATACTTTTCCCCCAATCGGAAACCTGATCATCATAACTAGAAATCATATGCTTCTCTTCATCATTTTCATAACATCCTCTTACGGAAAATGCAGAAGTAGTCTCACTGGCAAATACTGGCATGTGAGGATTCTTTTCATGAAATGCATCATAGGACTCAGATTGATAATTAATACCGCACACATCCAATGAAGCCACTGCACTTTCCTCTACATCAATGCCATTGTGCATTGCTCCAGTAACAAAACGGCTGTCATCCAGCTTCAAAATCTCTTTTCGCATGGTTCTTGCCATTCGTTTTCCTTCAGAAGTCCCCTGTAAAGGCTCTTCATTGAAAATAGAATACATAATTACAGAAGGATGATTCCGATCTCTCAGAACCATGCTCCGTAATTGTTTCAAGCCTTCCTCGGAGGTTTCAAAGTTACGATTTTCATCGATAACAAGCATACCTAATCTATCGCAGGCATCTAAAAGCTCTTTTGCAGGCATTCCATGGGCACAACGATAGGCATTAGACCCCATTGCCTTCAGACGCTCTACCCGGTATTCATACAATGCATCCGGTACAGCTACACCAACACCACCACAATCCTGATGATTACAGGTTCCAAATAACTTCACCGGACGACCATTTAAAATAAATCCCTTCTCTGAATCCATAGCAATGGTACGGAAACCGCAAACAATCTTGTCCGAATCTACAAGCTCATCTTCTATAAATACTTTAGTAATAACATCATATACATTCGGATCTTCAATGTCCCATACCTTAGGATCTTCAATCGTAAACTCTGTTTCAACAAGAGACTCCTCTCCTGCTTCACAAACAACCCCCTCATTATTGATATTAACCTCTAACTCTTGTTCTGGATCTACCAAAGTGGTAGAAATCCGTACTTCCACATCCTCTTCCATCTGATTACATATAGTAGTAAACAGATTCACTCTCCAGGTATTGTCGTCAATCTCTTCCATACGGATATATAATCCATTTTGCGGAATGTGTACCCGATTCTTAATATTCAGCCATACATGCCGATAAATACCTGCCCCTTCATACCACCAGCCTTCCCAGGCATCAGCATCAACATAAACCGCCAATACATTAGGCTGGGAACCAAAATGCGCTCTGTCAGAAATATCTATCTGAAACGGTGTATAAGCAGAGTAACTGCGATGAATCACCGAACCGTTAAAATAAACCACTGCATTGGTGGCAATCCCTTCAAACTCAATAGTCAGTTCTTTATCTTTATACTTCTCTGGAATCGCAAATACTTTGCGATACCATGCCTTACCTGTAGGCTTATATCCCCAGTCTGCTACTCCTTCCTCTGTAAAGGGCTGGTTAATAGCCCAATCATGTGGCAAATCTACCACATCCCAGGAACGGGCGTCAAAATCCTCCTGTGGCGCTCCCGGACAGGAACCGGCCTTTGATGTATTATATATAAAACCATGGCTTTTATCGATTATTTTTCCGCTTCCACCTTCCGTATTTTCTAGGCAAAAACTCCAGTCTTTATCCATGGACATAATCACTCTTGTACTCATGAGTATATATACCTCCATTCTTATACCATTTTATTAAAACATACCACCATCTTAACGTCAAGAAATTCGTTGCAAAATATGACAAAATAATGTATTATATTTATATTATCTTTTGCATATTGTTCGTGAAGAATATGCAACACAAAAAATACATTAAGTCAAAGGATTTGGAGGGGAGGCCCATATGGAATTACAAGATTTTATGGACATGCAGAAACTTCAGGAGATTCAGGACGCATTTTCTAATGCTACTGGCTTAGCAGCAATCGCAGTTGGCGCCAATGGTGAATATATTACAGAAGGAAGTAACTTTACTGATTTTTGTATGAAATATACCCGTGGATGTCCAGAAGGAGCAAGACGTTGTGTAAAGTGCGACAATGAATGTACTGGTACATATTACTGCCACGCAGGATTGATGGATTTCTCCATTGATATTATGTTAGGCGATAAAAAGGTGGGTGCTATTATTGGTGGACAGGTTTTACCTGCACCTCCAGACGAAGAGAAATTCCGTGAAACTGCCAGAGAGCTGGGTATTGACCCAGACACTTACATTGCTGCTTTGAAGCAGGTTCCTGTCAGCACTGAGGAACGCATCCGTGCATCAGCGGATTTATTAGGAACGATTGTAAACCAATTAGTAAATTTAGAGTATTTTAGAAACGCTAACGGTGGCAAAATGGGCAAACTTAGCGAGGAAGTTGAACAGGCAACCAGAATTATCGAAACAATTAACACAAACACAAACTCGCTGAAATCTATTGCAAATAAGCAGAAGATGCTTTCGCTGAATGCTTCTATTGAAGCTGCCAGAAGCGGTGAGGCTGGAGTAGGATTTGCTGTAGTAGCAAAGAGCATGGGAGACCTTTCTTCTCAGTCAGCTACCATTTACAGTGACATCGAAACATCCGTTGCAGAAGTTACTAAGTCAATTAATAAACTTTCTTCATTATTTAATGAACAATAGTCATTTCTTTTTAATATTACTTCTTTAGCACAAAAGCCGGACAAATAAAATGTCCGGCTTTTGTGTTTTGTATAGAGTAGGAAAATTAATTTGCTGGAATTAAAATCTAAAATCTCTTTTTCCATCCTGAATTTCCGCCAAAAATTCCATAGCCTTTTGACGAACCTTTTCATTTGGCACTGTTTCCATTTCCTTTAGAATCAATGCTTCTCCCTTTTTCTTCGTATCAGGAGAAGCGTAATCCTCCAGATATTCTTTCAGAGTAATCAAAGAATTTGGCTGACAACAGTTTACAATCTCACCAGATTTCAAAAGAGACATAAACCGGTCCCCTGTACGTCCGGCACGATAACATGCTGTACAAAAGCTTGGAATATATCCTAATTCAATAAGCCAATTTACTACTTCATCCAGTGTTCTAGTATCACTAACATCAAACTGTGCAGAATTCTCTTCCTCAGGTTCTGGATTCACATAACCACCTACACTAGTACGGGAACCACCACTAATCTGAGAAATACCCAACTTCAATAATTTCTCTCTGGTCTTTTGGGACTCTCTGGTTGAAATAATCATTCCCGTATAAGGCACTGCAATACGGATAATAGACACAATCTTTTCAAATATTTCATCTGGAACAGCATTGGAAAAATCATTGGTATCAATATCATCCGCTGGACAGACCCGGGGAACACTAATGGTATGCGGTCCTACTCCATGTACAGCCTCTAAATGCTCTGCGTGCATAAGAATACCTGTTAATTCATAAAGATATCCTTCCAAACCAAATAATACACCGATTCCTACATCGTCAATGCCACCTTCCATAGCGCGGTCCATAGCCTCTGTATGATATGCATAATCATGCTTTGGGCCTGCCGGATGAAGAATCTCGTATGACTCTTTATTATAGGTCTCCTGGAACAGAATATATGTACCAATTCCAGCATCCTTTAATCTACGGTAGTTCTCAACAGTAGTTGCTGCAATATTAACATTTACACGACGGATAGCACCATTCTTATGCTTGATGCTGTAAATGGTATCAATACATTCCAAAATATATTCTAATGGATTATTTACAGGGTCTTCTCCCGCCTCCAAAGCCAGTCTCTTATGTCCCATATCCTGAAGGGCAATTACCTCCTGACGCACCTCTTCCTGGGTCAATTTCTTTCTGGCAATATGCTTATTCTTTAAATGATATGGACAATAAGTACACTGATTCACACAATAATTAGACAAATACAACGGTGCAAACATAACAATTCTTCTGCCATAGAACTTTTCTTTAATCTCCATAGCAAGATTTTTAATGGCCTCTACCACCTCTGGAATATCACATTCCATCAGAAGTGCAGCCTCTCTATGGCTGATTCCCTTAGCTAACTTTGCCTTCTCCAGAATCTCCATAGCAAGAGCTTTATTGTCCTTGTTCTTTTTCGCATAATCAATGCTGTCCATAATTTCTTCGTGGCTGATAAATTCTTCTGCCTTTAATGATTTTGGATTATAACTCATAACATACCTCTTTTCTATGTATTTATTTTTTCGAATATACTGCTTTGGCGCTGACACCTTCTAACATCCCCAGCTTGCCAGACAAGGCACTGACTATGTCATTGCCGGCATCCATCACAATACTGATGACAGAAATCTGTCGTTCCCGATAAGGCATCCCCATACGCCCTACAATGTAATCACGATAATTATGCAGTAGTTCATTTACTTTCTCTACGCTTTCTTCTTTCTCAATGATAATTCCTAAAATTGCAATGCGTTTTTCCACAACATCCTCCTTTTTTGCTTTACCATAATCCTGAATAAAAAAAACCTCATGCCGAAATCATGGCATGAGGCGTAAACTCTCTGTTAGTTAATAACTATAACACAAGAAGGGCAAAGAAAATATTCCTCTTTGCTATCATGGATTTTTATATAAGGGACATTCCCTTTTTTGCTACGCTGCATGCCTTGACATCGGGACGAACCCTTTGCTTCAGGACAGTAATATTTTAACATTTTAGGGATTTATTTGCAACTAACCTTATATGATTAGAACCATTGTTGCTAATGTATTTTCATCCCTTCACTTCACATCGAAAGGAGCTATTCAACCCCAAACGATTTTCCAAAAGTTTTTCATTCAAACTATGAAATTGAAATTCCATCGTTTCCAAATGAGAATTTTCTGTTTCCTGTAAAAAGGCCTTTTTAACCGCTTCTTCCTCTGCCTCTGATACGAAATATACATCAAAATAATTCCTCTTTCTCTGTATAATCTGGTACTGTGTCAGATTTACATCCTGATAATAAATAAGCTTCAAAAAAACTCTGGCAAAATCTGAAGAATGAAAATACTGATCCGCATCTATCTGTATCCAATGATTTTTCTGTCCCCGGACAATCTCCAACACGTCACATTCCAAACCACATTTACAGCATTTTGTTTGCAGAATTCCTACATCATCTGTATCGTAACGTACAAATGGCATTACATGATTGTGCATAGAGGTTACAACAATATTGCCTTCCATTCCATCCAAAACAGCATGTCCACCCTTGCAAATCTCTACATATACATTTTCTTTAAGAATATGCATCTCTCCATAAGGACATTCATAGGCAATCGTTCCTACTTCTTTGCATCCATATCTGCGTCTGGCAGTACAGCCAAAAACAGATTCTACTTCTTCTCTTTCTTGTTCTGTAACCATTTCTCCATAAAGTTCTATATACCGTAAAGACTCTATTTTCTCTACGTCTGTTTTCTGTATGTATCTTACTAACGCTTTGGCAATAGATGGTGCTACCAATATCCACTCTGGCTGATAGCAATAAAGTCTTTTATATATTTCCACTATTCTTTCTTTATTCAAACCATATTTAGGAATCCCCATACCACTCTCTACATTATGATATTCCCGTTCCATGGTTTCATATCCCTCAAAGGTATAGAAATAACAGTATGGACTTTCCCTTTTTATTCCATACCACAATTCTCTGTACTTCCATATCACATCCTCTTCTCTTTGCATATCTTCCCTATTCCATAGAAGCTTTAGACATTTTCCAGTGGAACCGGTTGTCACTTTTTTCGTCAACTGCCCTCTGACTTTTTCTGTATAATACGAAAACGGAATGATATTTTCTCCTGCCTTTGAAATCATGCTCTTATTAGTAATCGGAACCGAGTCCCAATCCTTCCTCAGTCTGGATAATTCCAGATTTCGCTCCTCCATTAAATCCTGATAAAATGGGGAGCACATATACGCAAACTCTAACATCTCTTGTCTTTTTTCTGTCATGGATATTTTGACCTCTCTTTTCCTTTTTTGTTGTGTTTTCCCTTAACTGCTTTCCTTTTATTTCCCTTTTATCCCTCTGATATCTTTTTCTTGATTAATAATCTTTATATTTTCAACATGTTTGATTTATATGAAAATAGCAATGTAGCATGTTGTTTCTTGATTATTTATCTGTTAAAGAAGTTAATTATAAGTAATGAAATCTGAATCTGCATATCCCCAGGTTCCAGTTTTGATACGCTTCAAATAGTACCAAAGAGTATTCCCTTTTGTTACACTCTTACTTCTATTAACATATACCGCTTCCCCATTGTACATCAGCTCTAAAACCGTAGCTGTAGCGGATGCTTTCTCGCGCAATCGGACTCCGTTTCCATCTACCTCTCCATTAGAAGCAACTCTGGCAACATTAGACATAACTACTTCTTTTGGAATGGTGATTTCTGCCATTACTATTTCCTCTGACACAGAACTTTCTGCTGTCTTGTTTGCGGCTTCTGCATTTACACTAATGGAGCATAACATCCCCAGACATAAAGCACCTGCCATAATACTTTTTAATATTCGCTTCATATTTTAGTCAGCCTCCTTTTCAGCTACATTGCTTTCTTTAAATTTCACGCTAAATATTTTTCGATTTTCTTTTCTAGCTTTCTTTTTATTAATCTCTAGTTCCATAGACATATCCTGTGTCTTAATAATCGAGAAAAATGTTTTCGTATGCATGCTATAGTTTATAACATATCCTTGTTGATTATTTTGAGAATATAAAAATTCAACAACTCCCAACGATAATATATTTTCTTTCTCTCCTACATATTGACACTCCATCTTTTCAAACTTTACTCCTGGTTGCAATCTGTTGATAATCGCTATGGCTTCCTTATGTAGTTGTTCTATTTCTTCATTTGATACTTGAATTCCTTTTTTATAATTAGATTTATTCTTTGTTTCTATCTCTAATATGGTACATTCTTTGTCCTTTCTAGCTATTTCTATATGATAGTTCTGTTTTGACGATTCGTTCTCAAAAAAGAAAAGGTAATATTCTTGTTCCATATGATATGGGGTATATTTCTCCGTTTCCACATTCCATCCACTTACATCTTCACCATATGCTGATTTTATGCTTCGTTCTGCCAAGTTAATTGCCTCTTTTTTTGATAATATCCCTGTCGATTTAAAATCTTTTTCTATTTCGTTTTCCTTGGCTATATCAGATTTCCTTTCTGCCATGCTATATTCTCTTTTGTAATAAAAATCAATGATTTGCAGTAATTCCTCATCAGTTAATCCCTCTTCTGGCAAATAAAAGGTGCTGCTTGTCTGAAGAAAACATACGCGGTATGCAGAAACCCTTTCTTCATCCTCCAACACAGGAAGTTCTTGCTTTGGATAACACTTCCCCGCTTCATATTCTACAGCCAACGCTTCCCCTCGTTCTTTCTCCTCTGCCGTAAATTCTCTGGAATAATAATCTCCATTCTTCCTTGTGTCTTCTACAGAAGCAACAAATTTTTCCTTTTGCCTCTCAGACATAGTCTCCATTCGCTGTAAATAACCATGTACAACAGCTCCTACGGAAGCTCCTGCTGCCACTACGATTAGAATGACCAGCAACAATGCTGGCACTGGTGCCCATCCGCTCTTTCCCCTTTTTCTTCTCCACCGGCCACGCCGCTCTGAGTCCTCAGGTTCTTCTGGTAATTCTTCTAAGACCCTGCAAATAAACGCATCATAGTTTTCTGGATAAGAGATATGGTTATTCTTTGCCATTTTTCTTATCCGATCATTTAATTGCTTTTCTGTCATATTCATTCCTCTTTCCTACAATGTTTATTTCTAACTATGTTCTCCCTGAAATTCTCTCCTTAGAATCTTTTCTCCTCTTGCCAGTCTAGACTTCACTGTCCCCCGAGGGATTTCAAGAATTTTACTAATTTCATTGATATTATAATCTTCCCAGTGGTAAAGTTTCAGTACAATTTTATACTGTGAGGGAATTATCTCCATAATGTCGTCCCATTCATTGTAACTATCCCATCGCCCTCGTTCTTTGACCAACATGTCCATATTGCTTAAAACTTCTCTTTGACGAAATTTCTGAATATCTTTTGCCTTATTTGCAACGATTTTAATAATCCATGTATTAAAGGACTTTTCGTTTCTAAGTGTATGTATTTTCTCATATGCCAGAGTAATTGCCTCACTCACTGCATCTTTAGAATCTTCTTCATTTTCTAGTATGTAATAAGCCACACGATACATCTTTTCCTGAACAGCATGTACCCTGTCACAAAACCAATCCTTTTTCTTTTGTTCCATTTTTCCTCCAAGTCAAACTTCTCTTTTTTATGGATTTTTCTGCTTTTCAAAAAACCTCTATAATATATAGACTGTTTAAAGCCCATTTTGGTTCCCAATTTTTTCCAAGTTTTTTATTTTTGTGAATTTCTCCTAAGACACACCCTTCTTTTTTGTGCATTATTACAATATTGCTCGAGCAAATTATATTTCGTTCTCTAAAAAGAAAAAGATGGTTTTCGGAAAACTCCAAAAACCATCTCTGATTTCATTTTTATATTCGATTACATTACCATACGAACTTCTGTTACGTCGGTCATCTTATCAGCAGAAACGTAGTTATCTTCTACCTTCTCGCCATTGATATAGAATTCCTTAAATCCAGCTTCTGCGCCGTTTGGATTCTCAACCTTAATAACCAACTTCTTACCACGGAAGCTCTTCTCCATAGAGAACTCTTTCCAGTCACTTGGAATAGAAGGAGCGATGCGGATACCATCCAGGTCAGGACGAATACCACAGATCCCCTCTACACAGCCTACCATACAGGTAGATGCTGTACCAGTCAGCCAATGTACGTGAGAACGTCCATGGAATGGGCTTTCGTCACCTTCTGTATACTGACCATGTACGTATGGCTCTAACTTACGGATTTCAGCCTTGTCATTCTGAGAAGATGGTGAGCTTTCCTCAAAGTACTGGAATGCCTTATTTCCATGTCCCATTAATGCTTCTGCTAAAATAATCCAACCCTGTGTCTGGGAGAAAATACCACCATTCTCCTTAGTTGAAGGTGGGAACAATCCAGCTAATGCACCATCGAAGTAATGATCCTGATAAGAAGGAGCCATTACCTTAGCACCATATGCTGTGTTCAACTCTCTATCTACAGACTCTAAAGCCTTCTCAGCCTGCTCCTTAGTAGCAAGACCGGAGATAACTGCCCAAGACTGTGGATTTAACCACATGCTTGCTTCTGGATCATTCTTAGAACCAATCAACTCACCAGTCTCTTTGAAACCACGGTTGAAACGGTCATCCTCCCACCAAAGGTCGTTAATCTTGTCACCAACCTCTTTCTGGGTCTTATCTAAGTATGCGATATATTCGGTATCGTTCTTCTTCTCTGCGAAGAGACGCATAATTGTAAATGCATAGTACAACTGCATTGCTACGAAGGAAGACTCTCCCTGCGCACCAAGACGCAGACAGTCATTCCAGTCAGCATGAAGTCCTGCTGGCAAACCGTGAGGTCCTAAATGCTCCATAGAGAAGTTGATGGCTCTCTTCAAATGCTCGTATACAGTTGCCTTCTCTGGTACGTTAGACCATGTGATTTCCTCATCGATGAAATCAAGGTAACCTGTCTCTGCAATATATTTATAAACAGTTGGGAACAACCATAACGCATCGTCTGCACGATATGCTGGATGTCCTGTCTCTTTTACGTAATCTGGATCATCTGGTGTACCTTCGTGACCAGCACGGTCTTCATGATCGAAACGAACCAATGGAAGTCCGCCACCATTGTCTACCTGAGCAGAAAGCATGAAACGAATCTTCTCTAATGCTGCTTCTGGATCAGTATGGATAACACCCTGGATATCCTGTACAGTATCACGGTAACCATATCCGTTACGCTCACCACAGTAAATGAAGGAAGCAGCTCTTGACCATGTGAAGGTTAAGAAACACTGATATGCATTCCATGTATTTACCATGCTGTTGAATGCTGGACTTGGAGTATCGATGTTGAAGTTATCCAGCTTTGAGTGCCAGTATGTCTTTAACTCATCAATTTCCTTATCGCAAACAGCTACATCTTCGTAACCTGCAATGATTTCATCTGCAATACTGTCCTTGTAACGGCCTAAGATGAATGCCATCTCTTTTGTCTCGCCTGGAGCAAGCTCTAAAGCAGTATGTAATGCACCACAGCTGTTTTCATTGTAGTTGCATACGCCGTCACACTCACCACGCTCTACAGCAACTGGATTGCCATAGTCATGATACATTCCGATGAAAGCTTCCTTATCACCATTGTAAGAAGTTACAGGCTGTCCTGCTAAACCAAAGAAACGTTCCTTACCATTGCTTCCATCTTCACCCTTGTACCAGTTCAAGTTAATCTGCTGTAAGATTTTATTCTTCTTAAATACAGTATTTGAAATACAAAGAGAATACTGTAAGTTTACCTGATCCTGATTGTAGTTGTCATCATTGGAAAGCTCTGCATAACCGAATGTAGAAATCTTTCTAGGCTTGTCAGAGGTATTTGTCACTTTACATCTCCATACTTCATATACCTTTCCAAGTGGTACATAGTAATCTACCTGAGACTTGATGCCTGCATAATCAGCAATCATCGTTGTATAAGAAGTACCATGATGAACTTCACTCTTATATTCATTTAAGTCCTTGCCAACTGGCTGCCAGGAAGCAGACCAGAAATCACCGGTCTCGTCATCTCTTAAATAGATGTAACGACCTGGTGTATCATCGCTGTTGAAATGATAACGAAGGATACGTCCATTTGCACCACTCTTTACAAAGCTGTACCCACCAGCGTTGTTAGAGATAATTGCACCGTACTCTGGGGAACCAAGGTAGTTACACCAAGGAGCTGGAGTATCTGGCTTAGTAATGACGTACTCTCTGTTCTTCTCATCAAAGTAACCGTAATTCATAAAAATAATCCTCCTCTTTATATAAATTCATTGTGTTTTCCTCTTCTTTCCTTCTGTCAAACACAGTAGAAAGATACGCATTCATAGTTTCATTTCCACGAACGCACCTATACGTTTGAGTATATCAGTTTCACAAAATAGCGTCAATAACAGAAGGCGCATTTTCTAACACTATTTTGATGTGTTTTCTCGAAAATGCGCCCTAAAATGATTAAGTTTTCCTAATATTTTGAATTTCACTTCTATCAGATTGTACCATGCTCTTTTACAGGTCCAAATTTACAGTGATTCGATAAAACGCATAAATGCTATTTCACCTTCCTCTGTATTTTTATATACACCTGCATGCTCCAATACCTTCTTAAAGACGATACCGATTTCAGTTTCCAAAATCTCATCTACATTGTCTGCAGTAATGCTGTCATATTTAGAAGAGAATTCCTCTACCCAGTCTGCATGCTTTTCTAACTCTTCATCACTGCGGATGTCCTTCCCCTCCACAATGTACTTTCCTAACTTCTCCATTTCGCCCTTTAATCTGGCTGGAAGTACTGCCAGTCCCATTACTTCAATGAGACCAATGTTTTCTTTCTTAATATGATGCAGCTCCTGATGTGGATGATATACTCCCAATGGATATTCCTCTGTAGTGATATTGTTACGAAGAACCAAATCCATTTCGTATTTTCCATCTCTCATTCTTGCAATTGGAGTAATGGTATTGTGAGGCTCTCCATCTGTTTCCGCAAAAATAAATGCCTCTTCGTCAGTATATCCACGCCAGCTGTCCAGAATGCAGCTTGCCAGCTTCACTAAAGTCTCACTGTCCTCATGACGGATACGTATAACAGACATTGGCCAGTTTACGATACCTGCCTCTACCTTTTCAAAGCCTGGAATGGTAATTTCCTTCTTGATTCCTGCCCGTTCCATGGCAAATTCATAATGTCCTCCCTGAAAATGCTCATGTGCTAGAATAGAACCACCTACGATTGGAAGGTCTGCATTGGAGCCAAGAAAATAATGAGGAAACTGCTTAACAAAGTCTAAAAGCTTGCGGAATGCAGACTCATCAATCTTCATTGGGGTATGTACGGAATTAAACACGATACAATGCTCGTTGTAATATACATATGGAGAATACTGGAATCCCCATTTGCCTCCGCCAATTTCAATTGGCATAATACGGTGATTCTGCCTTGCAGGATGGTTTAAGCGACCTGCATATCCTTCATTTTCCACGCAAAGAAGACATTTTGGATAAGCACTTGTCTTGGCATTCTTTGCCGCAGCAATTGCCTTAGGATCTTTCTCCGGCTTAGACAGATTAATCGTAATATCCAGTGTGCCATACTCGGTATCTGCAGTCCATTTCTTATCCTTAGCGATACGATAACGTCTGATGTAATCAGTATCACAACTGAACTTATAGTAAAATGCTGTTGCCTTCTCTGGAGACTGCTGATACAGTTCCCTGAATTTCTTAATTACGGTACTAGGTGCTGGAACCAAAGCACTCATTAACTTAGTGTCAAACAAGTCACGGTATCCTACTGTATTTTCCTGCAATATTCCATGCTCATACGCCCAGTCCATAATATCACCAAGAGTCTTCTCCAAATCTGGTACAGGGCATGCATTGGATGGCTCTTCATATTCATCCAGCTGTAAAATCTCCAAAATACGGTTGATGGTATACATCTCATCTTCCTGCTGTACCAGTCCGGTATGCAATCCATAATTTACTAATTCGCGTACTAATTTGTTAATGTTACTCATTACAAAAATTCCTTTCTGTTTTATTCATTCGGAACATTTTTTGCGAACAGAATCATTTTCCGCTCCAGTCCGCTTAAGTTTGGGTGTGTGTTCACATGCAGAAGTCTGGTATGACTATGTAAGCATGCTCAGCCCTTTCATTATAGCATACTTTTTCCTTTTTGTACGGAATTTTGAATTGATATTATGATAATGTCCCAAAAACACTCTACTCTTTTATCTGTTTACATTCTTCTGATACCAGATAGAACTGTGGATATTGTCCCGGCCGGGAATCCGGTGTTGGTTCTGCCCCCATCTTTACATTGGCATACATAGCACCACGAACAAGCTCCCAGGTTAGAGATTCTTCATTCGTATATATCACATAGGTAATCTCCTGCTGTCCATCCGGCAAAACCTCTGATAATGTCTTTTCATACTTCCACTCTTTTCCATAAGGATCTATGTAAACCTGCTCCTGCTGTTTCTGAGCTTGTTTCCTTTCATACACAGACCAAAACGAAAAAATCCCAAATCCAAGTACCAATACTAAAAGAACCCCCAGGAAAATTATCTTCTTCTGCTTCATATCCATTTCCTCCCTTGCAATTATGTAGTTATTAATACGTGTACCCGATTTGCTATTTTGTTGCAATCCAATATTATTTTTTCTACCTGGCATCACATGATTTTTTCACAATCATACTACTTACTCGCAAATAAAAGCAGATTCTTATAAAATCTACTATTATAGTCAGCCAGTATACAACATATCTATTATTTTAATTAGCCAATATACAGCAGAATATCTATTTTCAGCTAGCCAATGCACAGACAAAAAGTGTCGTTAGTTTTCTTCCTGAGTGGCGTTTGAACTCGCCGGTGCTTAAAGTCTAGCAAGCGTTTTTTTGCGTAGCTAGACTTCTATGCATCCGCTGCGTAGTTCATCCCGAGCCGCAAGGCGTCCACGAAGAAGAAATACTAACGACACTTTTTGTCGTCACTATTTTAAATCGAAATTATAAAATCCACTTTATTCATTCATCATGCGGTTCACTGCATTTACTAACGCCATAATGGACGAAGTGATAATATCCGCATCGGTTCCTACACCCCAATACAGCTTATCGGAATCTTCTGCACTGATTCCTACATAAGTCATAGCCAGAGCATTGGAACGTTTCGCCAAGGAATGCTCCTCGTACTCATCCAATGCATAACTAAGATTAAAGTGCTTCTTAATCGCATTGTTGACAGCATTCAGACGACCATTACCATGTGCTTCTACCACTGTAGACTTGTCGCCTTCCTGAATAGTTACCTCCGCTAAAATACCATTGCTCTGTTCAAAGTGGCACTCTGAAATATCAAATATTTTCTCTGTCTTTGCATAAGTTGCCTTAAATACATCCAACATTCCCTCAGGACTTAATTCTGCATGTTCGTGGTCTGAAACATCCTTCATCAGATATCCAACCTCTTCCTTCATCTTATCCGGAAGAATTAGACCGAAACTATTCTTTAATACGTAAGCTACGCCACCTTTACCAGACTGGCTATTGATACGAATTACATCTGAGTCGTAAGTTCTTCCCACATCCTTTGGATCAATTGGAAGATATGGAACGGTCCAGTATGGGCTATTCTTCTCTTCGCGGAAATTCATTCCCTTAGAAATCGCATCCTGATGGGAGCCAGAAAATGCAGTAAATACCAATTCTCCAGCATATGGTTGGCGCATGGAAATCTCCATATTGGTCAATCTCTTGTATGTTTCTGCAATATGCTTCATATCTGAGAAGTCTAGTTTTGGATCAACTCCATGGGAATACATATTCATTGCCATAGTTACAATATCCATATTTCCGGTACGCTCGCCATTACCGAAAAGAGTTCCTTCGATACGGTCTGCACCAGCTAATACACCAAGTTCTGCTGTTGCCACACCACAACCACGGTCATTATGCGGATGCAGGGACAATACCACATTTTCACGATATTTCAGATTCTTGCTGACATATTCTACCTGACTGGCAAATACATGAGGCATGGCATTTTCCACCGTAGATGGAATATTGATAATGGCCTTCTTGTCTGCCTGTGGCTGCCATACATCCAATACTGCATTACACACTTCTACAGCATAATCTACTTCTGTTCCATGGAAGCTTTCTGGACTATACTCAAAGCGGATATTTCCTTCCACTTCTTCTGCAAGCTCCTTCAATAATTTCGCTCCTTCTACTGCAATCTTCTTAATCTCTTCTTTAGACTTGCGGAACACCTGCTCACGCTGTGCTACAGATGTAGAATTGTATACATGAACTACCGCATTTGGAGCACCATCAATTGCTTCAAAGGTCTTACGGATAATATGCTCTCTTGCCTGAGTCAGAACCTGTACTGTCACATCCTGCGGAATCAGATTCTGATCAATCAGGGTACGCAAAAATTTATACTCTGTCTCAGAGGCTGCCGGAAAACCTACTTCGATTTCCTTAAAACCAACCTGTACCAACAGTTTAAAAAATTCCACCTTTTCTTCCAGACTCATAGGCTCAATCAAAGCCTGATTACCATCTCGCAAGTCCACACTACACCATACTGGCGGTGCATCAATGGCATCCTTCTTCACCCAGTCATAGCAAGGTACTGGTGGCATAAAATAACTTTTCTGATACTTTTCAAAACCTTTCATTTCAAATCCTCACTTCCTGCTGCCTATGGCAGCCTCTTATCTATACCTGAGATTGTAATACTGTACAAAGAAAAACCCGTCTCTAAACTATAGAGACGGGAGAAAATTCTCACGCGGTACCACTCTTATTCATGAAACAAATCATGCCCTCACAGGTACATCAACTACTGTCAATACCCTTCCCCTGTAACGGTGGGACTCCGTCCAAATCTACTATATTTCAACCGGCAGCTCCAAGGCGAGTTCACTATTTCACTTCAACTGTTTCGCATCAACCAACAGCTTTCTGTACTCCGTTCCACAGCTACTATTCCTTTTCTTCGCTTTTACATGAAGATAAAATACCACAAAATCAAATAAATGTAAACCCTTAATTTCTGATTCACTCTGTCTCTTTTTATATGTAATCAAAAGAAATTATCGTTCTTCCAAGTCTTTTTGTATCATTTCCAAATAATGGATAAATACCTGGCTTTTCACTGCAATCTGATAGTCCTGATTTAATTCGTCTCTATGAAAACTTTTTCGTCCTCCATTCTGAGCTCTCTCCCAGAACCGCAGCATATCACGACAGGGTACATAATAGTAAATATCCGGCTTACTAAAATGAATAATCAAAAACGCAATTCCCTGTTGCTGCTCAAACTCTGTCATAAATTCCACCTGATGGGAATGAATATTCTGTAGTGGAAAGCTTTCCGCTGCACATTCTTTCGCATCAAAGCAAATTGGAATCCCTTGGACATTCCCCAGATAATCTACGGTACTCTTCTGCTCAAAATATGCCAGAGTAATATGATGATGTTCTTTATCAAATTCCATAGGAGTAATAGGCGTGGGAATCTTTTGTACCAACGCCAGTTTTTCCCTGCGGTATTTTTCATTGGTCATATTGATGGACTCCTCCAGCATAGAGCCTCGAAGTCCCCTGGAACTCCAGGAAGCCATTTATCTTCCTCCTTTTATCCTATTATTTGAAATCCTTTATTATGCCTTTACATCTTAATTAAATCCTCTCTTCTGCCAAACAGACTTACGCTTTAGAACCATCATTGTGCAGGCTCTGACATACCAAGCCCTTTTAATATCCGTGCAAACTCTTTCGGCAAAGGCGCCATGAAGGTTTGATTATGATACTTTCCTGGCAAATACTCTGGTGCATCCAGTTCCAGTTTCCATGCATGAAGGAGCTGGTGCCGCAGGCCAAATTCTTTCTTAAAGATTTTATACAAATCCTTGTGACCATATTTGCCATCCCCCACAATCGGATGTCCAATATTTTGTAGATGGGCACGAATCTGATGAGACTTTCCTGTAATTAAATGCACCTTCAGCAGAGTGTATTCTTTTCCGCCCAGTATACCATACTGCAATGGTTCATACTCTGTTTCAATCCGATCCGCTCCTGGTCTTTCCTCTTTAGAGATAGTAACCGTATTATGACTGCCATCTTTCAAAAGATAGCCGTCTATTTTGCTACCTTTTTCTATGTTTCCTTTTACAATACAAAGATAATATTTTTTTAATTCTCTCTCCCGGAAAAGCTGGTTCATCCATTGTAACCCCTGGACACTTTTCCCTGCCACAATAAGACCACTGGTATTTCTATCCAATCGGTTGCAAATACCAGGCCGAAACGTTTTCTCCTGCTGCAATCCATCCTTTTTCATAAGATAATCTGTCAGATACTCAATCAATGACACATCGTCTTTGTCCGCTTTTTGGGACAGCATGTCCACCGGTTTATTTATAACCAAAATATCCTCATCTTCAAAAACAATATCCAAATCTATCTTTTTCTGAATATTTACAATTTCTTTTTTCTGTTGACGGAATCCATCAATGGTTTCGTCTGCAAGAAATAATGTAATCTCATCTCCTGCCAGAAGCTTTTCGTTTCCTTCTGCCTTTTTTCCATTGAGCTTAATATTCTTTTTCCGAAGCATTTTGTATAGAAAGCTTTTTGGCGCCAATTCCATATACTTCGCCAACATTCTGTCCAATCGCTGTCCCGCTTCCTGGGCACTTACTTCTAATTTTCTCACACTAATAACCTTACCTTTCCAGGGAAGTTAAAATTAATTTTTAAATTTCCAAAAATAACTAAATCATGCCCCAAGCTTGCTGCGGGGTATTTAACTTACACAATCAAGGAACGAAGATATGCATTTACCTTTTCTTCTTCCTCAGTAAGAACTTCTTTCTCCGAAAGATTTGCAATCTCTGCCAGAAATGCCTTTTCACTATTGACTAACTTCACTTTAAAATCACTATAATTCGAAACACCATCTGATAAATACTGACGGATATATTTCATATCTTGTCCTTCTTTTCCAAGAAGTCCAATAACCTTTCCATAGCCTACCACTGCAAAATCCAGATTCATAACTTTTTCAGTTGAAGTGATTACCAAATCGGTATATAATTTCACATTTTCCGGCACAGTCTTTTCAACCTTCTCGTACCGTTCCTGTGACACAGAATGATATGGAAAAAGCACTACCAGAGCTACAATCTGTTTTGCCCATGGAAGCGCCGCACAAACCGCTATAACAGTAAATATATTGGCTTTATCCATGTCATTTAACAACAAACCAATCAAAAAAATAGCCAGCGCAATCAATACGATTAAAACTGCCATAAAAATTATTCTTTTTTTTCTCGTTTTAATATAATTAAATTCTCCTTTTTTACTTACCTTCATCATAGTATCACGCCTTTCTTTTCTCTTTTATTGCATTCGCCACCCTGGATAATATTTGTTTTTCATATTGCCCTGTCCGTTTCCCTTACACCACCCTAAAGGAAATCCATCTACACAAAGCAACACAAAACCTTTTTCTTTACTGTCCGTAATCACGGTCTCACCCTTTAAATATTTTATCACCTGAATATCCTGGGCAGACAAATCTAAAACTCTTGGATATTCTTCCTTTGTCATAGCCAAAGCCAGCTGGGTTCCAGGCTCAAACCGTTTCTTTTTCAATTCTCCCAGTAATAATCCCGAAAAAATGGTACGAACTCCCTGCAACGCCTTCATATCAGAAGAAATCAAAAAAATAGTATCTTTATGTCTTTGAACCTGTCCCTGCAGTCCCAAGACTTCTTTCATAAACTCTTCCTCTTCTTTCTGAAATGCCATAGCTGACGCTGTATCTGATTTTTTATTTTTCCCTGAGGATTTTTTCTTCGTCACTTCTTTTCGACTCTTTTTCTTTATGTTCTCTTCAAACTGCATATTCTCTTGGAAAGCTTCTTTTATAGCACCTTCCTTCTCCAGCAAAACAGCAAAATGGCCTTCTCCTTTGGTTCGATGTGGGAAGATACGAACACATTCCTTAAGAGACTCTGCTCCGCCTTCTACTAATTCTGGCCGTCCCTCCGAAAAGCCTTCCTTTCGTTCCACTGGACAAATCTTCATATCTGGATAGGTATCTATAAACCATTGAATCATCGCTTCATCTTCCATAGACGCAAAGGTACAGGTGGAATACACCAGCTTTCCACCTGGTTTTAACATCTTCCAGGCACTTTCTAAAATCTGACGCTGAATGGGTGCATAATACTCCGGCCCCTTCTCCAGCCAATCCTTGACCATATGCGGATCCCTTCGAAACATTCCTTCCCCGGAGCAAGGAGCATCAATCAGTATTTTATCAAAAAATTCTCCAAGATGGGTGGCTAAATTTTCTGGTGTTTCTGCAGTAACCACTGCATTTTTGGTGCCGGCAATCTGCAGATTCTTTGCCAGTGCCATAGCTCTTGAAACACTAATATCATTTGCCACCAACAGACCTTGTCCTTCCAGCTTCGCCGCTAGTTCCGTCGCCTTTCCTCCCGGTGCCGCACACAAATCCAACACCTTATCCCCTGGGGATACTGGCAAAATCGAAGCAGGAATCATAGCACTAGGTTCCTGTATATAATACAATCCTGCAAAATAATAAGGATGCTTGGCAGGATTGTCCTTCTTTGCATCATAATAAAACCCTTTTGCTGTCCAGGAAACATCCTCCAGTGCAAAAGGGCTTATTTCACAGAAACGTTCCCGTGTCAGTTTCTGTGTATTTACCCGCAGTGCAGTGTAAGATTCTTCCTGAAAACACTGCAAATATGCGGGATATTCTTCACCTAATAACGCTTTCATGTTCTCTAAAAACTTTTCCGGTAACGTAATCATTCTTTCTTCAAAACCTTTCCTCTAACTCAGGCTCTGAGCCCGATAGGTCTCTGCAATAATATCAAGCTGCTTATTGAAGCGGGTCAGAAGCTGAATATCATTCTGCTGGTATACCCGGAAGAATTCGTCCTGAATCTTTCCTACCTCACGCTTATTTGCTACATGATATAAATTCTCGATATTATTTAAAATATCAGTAACCACACTGGCACGCAGCCGGTTGGAATTCTGTGCATCCATAATCTCATCCCGTACAGATGCCATTTCATTATCCAAAGCATCCACCGCATCTGCTGCACGAAGAAGTCTTGCCCGAAGTTCCTCTGGCATGTGCTCCTTATACTTATACTGCAAAGAATGTTCAATGGTAGACCAGAAATTCATAGCCAGGGTACGAATCTGAATCTCCACTTCTATTTTCTTTGGTCCCTTCAGAGTCTGCACAGTATAATACACAATCACATGATAACTGCGGTAGCCACTTGGTTTGCTCTGAGTAATATAATCCTTCTCCTGCTTAATCTCCATATCACTGCGCTTCTGGATAATCTCTACCACTTTATCAATATCCTCTACGAACTGACAAATCACTCTCAGACCGGCTATATCTTCAATCTTCTCCTCCAACCGTTCCAGTTCTACTCCTTTGCGCTGACATTTTTCCATAATACTGGAAATCTTTTTCACTCTGCCATCTACCTGTTCAATCGGGCAGTACATACCTGCATTATGATATTCCTGCTTAATATGGTTAAATTTTACAATTAATTCATCCACCGCCTGACGGTATGGATCTAATATTTCACGCCATAATTGTATTTCCATCCTGTCACCCCCGTCTAGTAAAAATAACCCCTTATTTTCACTATGTATTACCTTCTATCCATAGACTTAAAAAAGCCGTGTTATAAATCTTCTTCTTTCTCTTCTATCATACCACACTCACGGTATTGTAGCAAATAAAAGGGATTTAAACTTTTCTCCTGTCTGTCCTGGTTATAATAAATCCCAAAATGAAGATGTACTACAAACTGTCCTCTGGTCCCTTCTTTTCCATAGCCTGTATCTCCCATATATCCAATCACCTGACCAGCATGGACTTTATCCCCTTTTTTTACCCCCGACGCATAGGAATCCAAATGAGCATAATAAAAGTACAGTCCGGAGTCCGTGCGAATCCCTACACGATAGCCTCCCAATTCCAGCCAGCCTATCTGTTCCACTACCCCATCGGATACAGACTGAATAGAAAAATATCCACGTTGGGAAGTGGAGGGCATAATATCAATGCCTTCGTGCTTTCTCGCACCACCATAACTCCTGCCCTGACCATATCCATTTTCATATCCCCAGGTTTCCTTCCCGGTTTCATCTTCCCTCACCGGAAAACATTCCATCTCTTTTATCAACGCCTTTTTCCATTGCAGGGCGCCTTCTTTTTCCAATTCCTCTTCAATTATCAGAATCGATTCCATATCCATCTGCCATCCAGTAATATAGCATAAACAGAGGGAAACTGCCATAATAAAGAAAATTCCTGCACCAAACCATAGTTTTTGACGCTGCCTTTGTGAAATAAATCCCCATCTCTTTCCAACTGATTTCAAGTTAATTCACCTGACCTTTTCCCTTTGACACCTCAGGATTTTCCCTGTCTCAAAAATAGGACTTCAAATCAGTATATGATAGTTAGGAATCTGATTATTCTTGCAAATATGATTTTATTTCATATTCATTTCCTGCAATAGAATCAATTAAAGATTTCTGGACTTTTCAGCACAAACCTTCATACATTCCATTACGCTACTACGGAAACCTTTTTCTTCTAATTTGCATACCGCTTCGATGGTAGTTCCTGCCGGAGAGCATACCATATCCTTTAATTCGCCCGGATGCTTGCCGGTTTCCAAGAGAAGTTTTGCACTTCCAAGCACCGCCTGTCCGGCAAATTCATATGCCTGCTTACGCGGCATTCCCATTTCCACAGCCGCATCGGCCATCGCTTCTATAAACATAAATACATATGCAGGTGCACTTCCGCTGACTCCCACTACAACATCCATCAGTTTTTCCGGTACTTCCTGTGCTTTCCCAATGCAGGAGAACAGTTTCAAT
>JAZQLD010000009.1:0-61519 GCA_045542435.1 Butyribacter sp.
TTGGGAACAGCGTAAGTTCAGAGAGACGTTTGACTTTATGCAGAATAACGCTCTGTCTAGGGCAGAATTAAGTAGTGCAGATGGTGATGTTATGAATGTGCATTATGGAGATATTCTGGTTAAATATGGAGAGGTTTTAGATGTAAAAAAGGATGAACTGACTTACCTATTGGATGTCTCCCTTGTAAAGAAGTATCAGTCTTCGTTGTTACAGAATGGAGATATAATTATTGCAGATGCAGCAGAAGATGAAACTGTAGGAAAATGTAGTGAAATAGCTGGTTTGACAGATGAAATAGTATTGTCAGGACTGCATACCATTCCTTGTAGACCGAAGGGGAATTTTGCAGAAGGCTATCTGGGATATTATATGAATTCGGGCTCGTATCATGACCAATTACTTCCTTTGATTCAGGGGACGAAGATTTCATCTATTTCCAAATCTGCAATACAGGATACAGACATTAGATATCCTAAATCTGAGTCAGAACAGAAGCAGATTGGCAAATATTTTAGAAATCTCGACCACCTTATCACCCTTCATCAGCATAAGTCATTTTTATAAAAAAACGGAGGTGAATAAATATGCTTAGTGAAATAAAAAGAACGGATTTGTTTTGTGATTATTATGCAAGATGGATTACAGTATATAAAAAAGGTGCTATACGTAAAGTGACGATGGATAAATATCTTATGACGCATAGATGGTTATTAAAGTTAGTTCCTAATTTGAAATTATGCGATTTAAATAGGATTGTGTATCAACAGATTTTGAACGACTATGCTGTATTCCATGAACGACAGACGACAATGGATTTTCATCATCAATTAAAAGGAGCAGTTTTAGATGCAGTCGATGAAGGGTTGGTTGACAGAGATCCGACGAGAAAGGCAATTATCAAAGGGAAAACGCCGTCGGAAAAGAAAATTAAATTCTTAAATCAATTTGAGTTACATACACTTTTGAGTGGCTTGGACTTGAATGGAGAAGTAAACTGGGATTGGTTTATACTTTTGGTTGCTAAGACAGGAATGCGATTTTCGGAAGCGTTGGCATTAACACCGAAAGATTTTGACTTTGCTAGACAAACATTGTCAATTAGTAAAACATGGGATTATAAAGGAGAAGGGGGATTTTTACCGACAAAAAATCAATCATCTGTGAGGAAAATACAAATTGATTGGCAAACAGTTATCCAGTTTTCGGAACTTGTAAAGCTTTTACCACAAGATGAACCAATTTTTGTGAAAGGAAAAGTATATAATTCCACTGTAAATGCTATTTTATCGAGAAAGTGCAAAGAATTGCAAATTCCTGAGATTTCAATTCATGGGTTAAGACATACACATGCATCGTTGTTGTTATTTGCAGGTGTGTCGATTGCCAGTGTTGCTCGTAGATTAGGTCATGCAAGCATGACAACAACGCAAAAAACGTATTTACATATTATTCAAGAACTAGAAAATAAGGATGTAGATTTGGTAATGCGTTCGCTATCTGGGTTAAGCTGAAAAAAACGTGTTGATGTATAATGACTTATGTTGATTAAGGATGATAACAGATAACGAGGGGCTTTGTCTCCTCGTTATTTGTGTCATAGAGACAAAAAGCAAATGGTGTGGAGAAAATGATTTTCAACTACTAGTTAAATGCAATCCTTTCTCATATATGTTATCCTATAGTAATCAGGAGGGATTTTATGTCAAGAAAGGATAATGTAATAATATTTGAAGATACATCCAGATTATGTAAGGAGAATGCAGTATTAAAGCAGTCGATTGAGGATTCTCTGAAGCGTCAGCAGCTGATTTTGGAAAAAGATATAGTAGAAGTAAGCAAGGAACCGGTGTACACAGAAAAGGCAGAAATCATTGTTTCTAAGAAACGTACCTTGGAAGCGGCATTTACCTATAAGGACCAAAAAATTATGGTACACAATTTTGCTTCTGCCAGTAATCCGGGCGGTGGTGTAGTTCATGGCTCCAGTGCTCAGGAAGAGTGCCTTTGCCGATGTTCCACGTTGTATTTTAATTTAGATGTTGTTCAGATGTGGAATGAGTTCTATTATCCTCACCGGAAGGAAGGGAATCCATTACATAATGATGACTGTATTTATACACCGGGAGTGACGGTGTTTAAGACGGATACAGTTTTGCCAGAATTACTTCAGAAAGAAGAGTGGTATCCGGTGAATGTAATTACCTGTGCAGCGCCGAATCTCAGACCCAATCCTGCTAATCTTATGAATCCGGGAGATGGTAATAAGGCTGTCAAGATAACGGATAAGGATTTGTTGGCATTGCATGAGAAAAGAATGCGCAGGATTTTGGATGTTGCAAAGGCCAATCAAAATGAAGTGGTGATTTTAGGTGCCTTTGGTTGCGGTGCTTTTTCAAATCCACCTCAGGTGGTGGCATTTGCAATGCGAAATGCGATTCAGGAGTATTTATATGATTTTAAGGCGATAGAGTTTGCAGTGTATTGTCCACCATATGATGATCGTAATTATAAGACGTTTGAAAGCGTGATGAAGACAATATAGAGAGAAATGTTTTGGGATGATACGAAAGCAAAACAGGTGAAAATATCTCGAATATTCATAAAAGATGGAGTATCTTGTTCGATAGAAGATACTCCATCTTTTCACAGTAAAATACAATTACATTTTTTGTAATATAATAAAGTGACAAACGATTACAACGTTGCCTTCGCAGCAATTCGATAAATTTCTGCTACATCTTCAGAAGATAGTGACACAAATCCACCGGTTTTTCCATCACCTAAGCCAAATTTCTCCACAAGAACAGGGATGTCTTCTTCTTTTGCACCTAATTCTGTAAAGTTAATTGGCATGCCAATTTTATGAAGGAAGCTACGGAAGCACTGAATACCCTGGCGGGCTGTTTCTTCTGGATTTTCAAAGTTCATTTCGCAGCCCCAGACACGTACTGCCATTTGAGCAAATCTTAGAATGTTATGCTGGCATACAAACTCCATCCAGGCAGGCATGATAACCGCTAGACCGGCACCATGGGCACAATCATATAGTCCTGAAAGCTCATGTTCAATGCCATGACTATTCCAATCCTGATCTCTGCCGACACCGATGATATCATTGTGAGCTACAGTGCCTGCCCACATAATATTTGCACGTGCTTCGTATAGATTTGGATCTGCAATAACGCGAGGCGTCTCTTTTATCATAGTTAATAAAACTGCTTCACAAAGACGGTCTGTAATCTCTACTTCTTTTGTATTGGTAAAATAACGTTCAAATACATGTGCCATAATATCAGTAGCACCACAGGCTGTCTGATAGGCTGGTAACGTGCAGGTAAGCTGTGGGTTTAAGATAGAAAATTTTGGTCTTAACAAATCGGAACCTACGTCTCTTTTTAACATACCATCTTCCTTAGTTACTACAGAAGCTCCAGAACCCTCACTGCCTGCAGCAGCAATGGTTAAAATAGTGCCGATAGGCAGTGCTTTTTCAACGATTTTCCCAGTGCCATAGAAGTCCCAGAAATCACCCTCGTAAGGAACTCCCAGAGCGATTCCTTTGGAGGAATCAATACAGGAACCACCACCTACAGAAAGGATAAAATCTACTTTTTCCTTCCGGCATAATTCAATGCCTTCATAGATTAGGGTGTCTCTTGGGTTTGGCTTAACACCTCCAAGTAATACATAAGGAATCTGGTTGGCGTCCAGTGAAGCTTTGACCTGGTCAATTAGTCCTGATTTGATGGCGGAGCCGGAACCATAATGAATTAATACCTTAGTACCGCCATGTTTTTTTACATACTGCCCGCAGTCTTTTTCTGTGTTTTTTCCAAAAACAAATTCCGTTGGACTGTAAAAGTTAAAATTGTTCATATGAAAACTCCTTTCGCATTTTTGTTATTCGAATCACTAAGTGATTATAGTATAACAGAATAGGAATTTGGTCGTAAAGACATATCAGTGGGAAATTATAACGAATAGCAGAAAATAACTAATGGTAAATAATAGTAAAAGAATTGATTTAGAATAACATTTGATATAAGATAATTCATATCTATAAAATTTGAGGTGTTTATATCTGTGGAAAATACTATATTTCCTGAAAACAGTCATTTTGTGGAGGTAGATTATGACAACACATCCAATTGCACCAGTATATAATGAAAATTCCCAAATTTTAATATTAGGCAGTTTTCCTTCTGTCAAATCCAGAGAAGAGGGATTCTTTTATGGACATCCACAGAATCGTTTTTGGAAGGTGTTAGCAGCAATTTACGAGGTCAACGTTCCACAAACGATACCAGAGAAGAGAGCGTTTTTATTAGAAAATAAGATTGCAGTATGGGATGTGATTCAATCCTGTGATATTGTAGGTTCTTCGGATAGTTCTATTAGGAACGTGGTACCAAATGATTTATATATAATTCTTCAACACACATCTGTTGAAAAAATATTTGTCAATGGAAAGAAAGCACAACAATTATACGAAAAATACATTCTGCCTGTTATCAACCAGGAAGCCATCTATCTGCCTTCTACCAGTCCGGCAAATGCTGCTTGGAAGCTGGAAAGGTTAGTGGAGGTCTGGGGTCAGGAAATAAAAGGATGAAAAATGCTCCAAATGTAGTAAATCAACAAGGACAAAGCCTTGATGTTACTTATATTATTAGAACATATTGCGGTATTTCCCTGGGGAAATACCGTATTTTTTCTTAAAACACCGATTAAAATAAGAAAGGTTATCAAAGCCTGTCTGAACTGCAATATCTAAAATATTATCTGAGGTATCCAATAATAATTTCGCGGCAATATCCAGTCTGTAATCATTTAGATATTGAATGAATCCCATACCCATTGTTTCTTTGAAAAACTTCATAAAATAGGATTTGCTATAAAAGCAGTGTGCAGCAATTTCTTCAATAGTAATTGGATTCTGGTAATTTTCGGCAAGATAAGTCAGAATTAATTTTAGTTTTTCTAAAGATTTTTTGTTTACGCCGTTTCGGCCAGTTTTTTCGCAGTTGGAAAGCAGAACATAGAACATTTGAAATAAATATCCTTTTACCGCCAGTTGATAGCCGTAGGGACGGGAATCGCACAACTGGTCTATTTTGTCAATAAGTTCTGCTAAATCAGTATAAAAATTACAGTGACGGTTAATAATAGGTGATATCTTTGTTTTTCCTGAGAAAAATGGATGGATAAAATTATCATTACAGTAGTCTTGTCCAGAAGATTTTAAAAGATTGGGTTTAAACAGAATATTTTCGTATTCCATTATGGCATTGTCTTTCTGTTCAATGGAATGAAGCTGTCCGGAAACTAAAAAAACAATATCTCCGGCTTGAACTGGATATGAAATCAGGTCTACCGAAATAATTCCCTCTCCTTTTTTGATTACAATAATTTCGATTTCATTGTGCCAATGGGTTTTTACCGATTTGAAATCCAAAGGGATGGAACAAAGGTACGTGTTATATGGAAAATCCGAAGGGGTGTGGCTTTTGGTTTCGTGGTAGAGTTCGAGTTGTTCTGGCTTCATAAAAGTCTCCTTTGGGATAGTATTGTGCAAAAACATGACATAATAATGCAAGAAAAATCGATTTTTGGAATAGTATAATGCAATCAATGGAAATTGTAAAGGAGCGAACAAAATGAATCTTTTGGAAAATTTTAATGAGGAACTCGGAAAAAATGTATCGGAATGCACCAATGAAGAAATTTACTGCGGACTTTTGAAAATAACCAATAAAATGTCAGAAGAAAAGAAAAAAGTTTCCACCCAAAAGAAACTTTATTATATTTCTGCAGAATTTCTTATTGGAAAATTATTATCAAATAATCTCATCAATTTAGGAATTTATGATGAGGTAAAATCTATTTTAGAAACCAACGGAAAAGACATCCGTGAAATTGAAGAACTAGAGAATGAACCATCCCTAGGAAATGGAGGTCTTGGAAGACTGGCGGCATGTTTTCTGGATTCTATAGCAACTCTTGGCTTGAATGGAGATGGTATTGGTCTGAATTATCACTATGGTTTGTTTAAGCAGGTATTTAAAGAAAATCAGCAGACTTCTGTGCCAGATGAATGGTTGGATAATCATAGCTGGTTGATGAAGACAGATAAAACCTATGAGGTGGTATTTGGAAAGAAGAAAGTGACTTCCAGAATGTATGACATTAATGTAACAGGTTATGATAATACCACCAATAAGCTTCATTTATTTGATATTGAAAGTGTAGATGAATCCATTGTAAAGGAAGGAATTTCCTTTGACAAAGAAGATATTGACAAAAATCTCACATTATTTTTGTACCCGGATGACAGTGATGACGCAGGTCGTTTACTGCGAATTTATCAGCAGTACTTTATGGTGTCCAGTGGTGCACAGCTGATTTTGGAGGAAAGTATTGCAAGAGGTTGTAAGCTGTATGATTTAGCGGATTATGTGGTGATTCAGATTAATGATACTCATCCTACCATGGTGATTCCAGAGTTGATTCGTCTTTTGGTTCAGCGCGGATTGGAAATGGATGAGGCCATTGAAGTGGTAAGTAAGTGTTGTGCTTATACCAATCATACGATTTTGGCAGAGGCCCTTGAGAAATGGCCGATGGAATATTTGAAAAAGGTTGTTCCACAGCTGATACCAATTATTGAAGTGCTGGATAATAAGATTCGCAGAAAATACGAAGACTCTTCTGTGTATATTATTGATAAGGAGAAGCGGGTGCATATGGCGCATCTGGATATTCATTACACCTTTAGTGTCAATGGTGTGGCTTCTTTGCATACAGACATTTTGAAAAATAATGAATTAAATAATTTCTATCAGATTTATCCAGAGAAATTTAACAATAAAACCAATGGTATTACCTTCCGCCGCTGGCTGCTTCATAGTAATCCACAGCTAACAGAACTGATTACTGGTTTAATTGGAGATGGTTTTAAGAAGGATGCATACCAGTTAAAGAAATTACTGAATTATCAGGAAGACGAAAAAGTTCTGGAAAGTATTCTGGACATTAAAAATGAGAAGAAACGGGAACTAAAAAACTATCTGTTGGAAAAGCAGAATATTTCCATTGATGAAAATTCCATTTTTGACATTCAGATTAAAAGACTTCATGAGTACAAGCGCCAGCAGTTGAATGCGTTGTATGTTATTCATAAGTATCTGGAAATTAAGAAAGGAAAGAAGCCAAGTACACCGATTACTGTGATTTTCGGTGCTAAAGCAGCTCCAGCCTATACCATTGCCCAGGATATTATTCATCTGATTCTCTGTCTGCAGGAGTTGATTGAAAAGGACCCAGAGGTGAAACCATATCTTCGTGTGGTTATGGTAGAAAACTACAATGTAACAAAGGCAGAAATGCTGATTCCAGCTTGTGATATTTCAGAGCAGATTTCTCTTGCTTCTAAGGAAGCCAGCGGAACCGGTAATATGAAGTTTATGTTGAATGGTTCAGTTACCCTTGGTACAGAAGATGGAGCTAATGTGGAGATTCATGAGCTGGTAGGCGATGATAATATTTATATTTTCGGTGATTTAAGTGATACTGTAGTAGAACGTTATGAAAAGGGAAGCTACTGTGCAAAAACGTATTATGAAAAGAATCCGGAAATTAAAGCTGCAGTAGATTTTATTACTGGAAAAGCATTATTGGAAATCGGAAATGAAACCCGTTTGAGAAGACTATCAGAAGAACTCATTGGCAAGGATTGGTTTATGACCTTCCCGGATTTTGATGACTATGTAAAAAACAGGGAGCGGGCGTATGCTGACTATGAAGACAGAGTAAAGTGGGCTAAAAAGATGCTGGTAAATATTGCCATGGCAGGATATTTTTCGTCAGACCGGACTATTGAAGAATACAACAAGGATATCTGGAAATTATAGAAAGGGTAAAAATACAAAAGAGAAGGGGCTGTATAAGCAGTCCTTTTTCTTTATTTTTATATAGTAAACATGCTTTTTGTTAAATAAAGGAAAGTGGTCCAAAAATATTGTAATAGTTGCGCAATTGGGATAATATAATTGCGCAAGATTGCGCAAGATTGCATAAAGAGTAAATAGTGAAATAATTAAGAAGGGGGAAACATGATGGAAAACAAAAAGAGGGTTGTCATAGCATCTCCACTGAATGGAACAGTGGTAGCATTGGAACAAGTACCAGATCCAGTTTTCTCAGATAAGATATTGGGAGATGGATGTGCGGTAATTCCCTGTGATGGTAAAATTTATAGCCCGGTAAACGGAGAGATTTCTACTGTTGCAGAAACTCTTCATGCATATGGTTTTACTTCTGAAGATGGTATGGAGGTGCTTGTGCATTTTGGTTTGGAAACGGTAGCATTGAGCGGTGAAGGCTTTACTTCCCATGTAAAAGAAGGAGATAAGGTAAAGGTTGGGGATTTGGTTGCAGAAGTTGATATGGAATTTCTGAAAAGCAAAAATATCAATATGGTTACTCCTGTTCTAGTTTGTGATGGAGCTGACGATATGGATATGAGCATTCAGGAAGGAAAGATTGAAAAAGCAAAACCGGCAATTATTTTTAATACAGAAGAATCTGTACATACAGAGAAAGCAGAATGTACAGATAACGCTTCTGTGGAGGGCGCTGATAAGAAAAAAGAGAAAAAGAAATTAAATATTAATTTTGACTTTCTTCAGAAGCTTGGAAAAGTTTTGATGGGCGTTATTGCTGTAATGCCGGCAGCAGGACTGATGATCAGTCTTGGTAAGCTGGTGGCTATGGCAGGAGCTGATGTTGGAGCTATCGTGGCTGTTGGCGGTGTTATGGAAAATATTGGATGGGCCATTATTAGTAATCTGCATGTGTTATTTGCTATTGCGATTGGTGGCTCCTGGGCAAAAGAGAGGGCAGGAGGAGCCTTTGCTTCTCTCATAGCGTTCATTCTTATCAATAATATTACTGGCTCTATATTTGGTGTTACCAATGATATGTTGAATGATTCCCAGGCTGTGGTTCAGTCCTTGTTTGGACAGGAAATGCTGGTAGAGAATTATTTTACTTCTGTTCTGGGAGCTCCAGCACTGAACATGGGTGTGTTTGTTGGTATTATATCGGGCTTTGTAGGCGGTACAGTGTATAATAAGTATTACAATTTTAGAAAACTGCCGGATGCTCTTTCTTTCTTTAATGGAAAACGTTTTGTTCCATTAGTGGTAATTGCATGGTCTGTAGTGGTTTCATTGGTACTTGCAGTAGTATGGCCTTTTGTACAATCAGGAATTAACTCCTTTGGTATTTGGATTGCAAATTCCTCTGAAACCTCTCCAATCCTGGCACCATTTATTTACGGTACTTTGGAACGTCTGCTGCTTCCATTTGGACTGCATCATATGCTGACGATTCCGATGAATTACACTTCCTTTGGTGGAACCTATTTGATTCAGACAGGAGCAAATATAGGAACCGAAGTGTTTGGACAAGACCCATTGTGGCTGGCATGGGTAACTGACCTGATTAATTTCAAGGATGCAGGAGATATGGCTTCTTATACAGCATTAATGGAAGGTGTTACTCCAGCCCGTTTCAAGGTCGGACAGATGATTGGTGCAACGGGACTTCTTCTTGGTATTGCGGTAGCAATGTACCGCAGAGTAGATGCTGATAAGAGAAAGAAATATTTATCCATGTTTGTATCTACAGGACTTGCAGTATTTTTAACCGGTGTAACAGAGCCGATTGAGTTTATGTTTATGTTCTGTGCGCTTCCACTTTATATTGTATATGCCCTGCTTCAAGGATGCGCCTTTGCACTGTCAGGAATTATAGATTTGAGACTCCATTCCTTTGGAAATGTAGAGTTTATTACAAGAATTCCAATGTCTGTGGAGGCAGGACTTTCTAGAGATATCATTAACTTTATTATTAGCGTAGTTATCTTCTTTGTAGTAGGTTATCTGGTTGCTTATTTTATGATTGGAAAGTTTAAATTTGCAACACCAGGAAGACTTGGTAATTATTCCTCCGAGGGAACTGGAGAGGAAGAGTCTGATAAGAAGAAATCTGCTACAGGAAATGGGCAGCCGGAACGTATTATCGCTCTTTTAGGCGGACGGGAAAACATCACTTTGGTAGATGCTTGTATGACAAGATTACGTGTAACGGTAAAGAATCCTGAGTTGGTTGCAGATGTAGCTGCATGGAAGGCAGAAGGTGCTCTTGGTCTGGTGAAAAAAGATACAGGCATTCAGGCTATCTATGGACCAAAGGCAGATGTATTGAAATCAGACATTAATGATATTTTGTAAAGGAGTGTTGACTTATTAAGTTATTAACACTAAATACCCACAGTCTTGTGGAAGAAAATTATATAGAAAAGTTAATACACTTTGTGGAAGCAATTTTGGTGGAAAGGCCTGAAATCATAGCATTGCAGGAAGTAAACCAAAGTATCGATGCCCAGCCAGTTCCAGAAAAGGAACTGGTGGGATATCATTCTTGCAGAGAGAAGGTTGTTATCCGAAAGGACAATCATATTTGGAATATAGTTAAAATGCTAAGATTAAAAGGACTGAAATATCATTGGGTCTGGCTTCCTTTAAAGAAAGGATATGACAAATATGATGAAGGGATTGCTTTTATGAGTCTGAGTCCGATTAATGGGACAGATATCTTGCATATTAGCAATGTGGATGATTATAATAACTGGAAAACGCGAAAGCTTCTGGGAATATCAATAGAAGGTATGCCTGAGGAATGGTTTTATAGTGTCCACTATGGCTGGTGGAATGAAGAAGAAGAACCGTTCCAGCAGCAGTGGAAAAAGACAGATGAGTATATGAAAAAGTATAATAAAGTCTGGCTTATGGGAGATTTTAATAATCCATCCCAGGTTTCTGATGAAGGATATGATATGGTTGCAGAATGTGGATGGCTGGATAGTTATATGCTGGCTGGAGAGAAAGATTTGGGAATTACCGTAGGAAGTGTCATTGATGGCTGGAAAGAAAAAATTATAGATACCGATGGCATGACAATTGATCAGATATGGTGTAATCAGCCGGAACAGATAAAAAGCTCAAAGGTAATATTTAATGGAAAGAACTATCCTGTTGTTTCTGACCATTATGGTGTCATGATTGAGGTGGAAGGGAGGTAACAGAACGATGAAGAGAAGTGCAGGGATTTTACTTTCTGTATCCAGCCTTCCATCAAAATACGGGATTGGATGTTTTTCGGAAAGTGCATATCAATTTGTGGATTGGCTAAAGGCTGCCGGACAGACTTACTGGCAGATCTTGCCACTTGGTCCTACCAGCTATGGTGATTCTCCGTATCAGTCTTTTTCTACCTTTGCGGGTAATCCTTATTTTATTGATTTGGAAGAGTTTATTCAGATGGGGATTTTGACAGAAGAAGAGTGTGAAGCGGCAGATTTGGGAATGAAGGAAGACGATGTAGATTATTATAAGATGTATTATAATCGTTATCCCTTGCTGAAAAAGGCATATCAACGCAGTCAGATTCAGAAGGATAAAGAGTTTGGGATTTTCTGTCAGGAAAATAAATGGCTGGAAGATTATAGTTTATTTATGGCGATTAAGGATGAGTTTCATGGTCTTGTTTGGAATGAATGGGATGAGGAAATCCGCTTAAGAAAAACTGGTGCTATGGAATCTTACCGTGGGAAACTAGCAGAGGAAATAGGTTTTTATCAGTTTTTACAGTATTATTTTTATAAGCAATGGACAAAGCTAAAACAGTATGCCAATGAAAATGGCATAAAAATCATTGGTGACATTCCAATCTATGTTGCTTTTGATAGTGCAGATACATGGGCGCATCCAGAACTTTTCCAGCTTGATGAATCCAATATTCCGACGGCGGTGGCTGGTTGTCCCCCAGATGGTTTTTCTGCGGATGGACAGCTTTGGGGAAATCCTTTGTATGATTGGGAAGTTCATAAAAACACAGGTTATGAATGGTGGATTTCACGGCTTGCCCATTGTTTTCAGCTTTATGATGTGGTAAGAATCGATCATTTCAGAGGGTTTGATGAATATTATTCCATACCATATAAAGATACTACTGCTGTGAATGGTCATTGGGAAAAGGGACCGGGAATGGATTTATTCCGGGCAGTGGAAAAAGCTCTTGGGAAGAAAGAGGTAATCGCAGAGGATTTAGGATTTATGACAGATTCTGTACGGCGAATGGTTCAGGAAAGTGGATTTCCAAATATGAAGGTTTTGGAGTTTGCTTTTGATTCCAGAGATACCGGCAGCAGAAATGACTATCTCCCTCACAATTATGGAGAGAACTGTGTGGCATATACAGGAACTCATGATAATCAGACCATTCAATCCTGGTTCGATACCATTAGCGAAGAAGAACGTCAGATAGCAAGGGAATATTTGTGCGATGAATATACACCGGATTCTCAGCTGTATAAGTCATTTATTGGACTTATAATGAGAAGCAAAGCGAATATCTGTATCATTCCAATGCAGGATTATCTGGGATTTGATGACCAGTCCCGAATGAATCAGCCATCTACAGTAGGTGAGAACTGGAAGTGGCGAATGACACGTGCAGACCTGAGTCAGGAACTTTGTGAGGAAATCAAGCGGATGACACAGATATATGGAAGATGAACTTATTGAAATATGTGTAAATGAAAGGAGCATAACATTATGAAAACATTTGATTACACAATTAAGGACGAATTAGGAATTCATGCAAGACCAGCAGGATTACTTGTGAAGACTGCAAAGGTGTATGAAAGTAAGATTACCCTTACAAAGGATGGAAAAGAAGTAGACTGCACTAAGTTGATGGCTTTAATGGGACTTGGAGTGAAATGTGGCAACACAGTTACTATTACTGTAGATGGTAGCGATGAAGATGCAGCGTTGGAAGGAATAAAGCAGTTTCTGGAAGCAAATCTTTAATAAGATGGTATATTTTGACCGTCCTTGCCGATATAGTGGAAATAACTTCATTGTAGCGGTTGGGGCGGTATTTTATTTTAGTGGTCGCTAATCTTAAATTTGTAGAATGGTTTGATGAATTGATCAATAGCACTATAGACTTCGATTATTATTTAAGAAAAATTTTTGTTATACGGAAAGAAGGGTTGTACAAAATACACATAAAAGTGTGATTCGAAAGAAAAAAATGAAACTTTTTTCACAAAAGCAGTTGACTTTCTATTGTGAAGTGTTATACTAAATATAATCTGAAACGGGTTTCAAAGATAAAAATGCACAAAAAGACAGGGGGCATGACAGCATGGCAAGTATTCGCGAAGTGGCAAAATTAGCCAATGTATCACCAGCAACAGTTTCCAGAGTGATGAATGGAACAGCAAATGTTGATGAGGAGAAAAAAGAACGAGTACTTCGTGCTATTTCTGAAACCGGTTTCGTGCCGAATGAGGTTGCGAGAAGTTTGTTTAAGAAGTCTGCAAAGACCATAGGACTTTTGGTTCCAAGTATTGAAAATCCTTTTTTTGTTCAGCTTGCCAATGCGATTGAAAAGACAGCAGAAGAGCATGGATACCGTATGATTTTATGTGGTACAGGCAGTGCATACGAAAAGGAAAAGTCCATGATTCAGATGCTGACCTCCATGAATGCGGATGGAATTATTATGACTACAAGTAATCCTGAGGTGAAACCGTTGATTGAGCAATGTAGCATCCCTGTGGTGATTACGGACCGGCAGTCAGAGAATATTTCCGGTTGCGATTATGTACACTGCGATCATTACGTAGGAGGCAGGCTGGCAGTGAAACATCTTCTTGAGTGTGGCTGCAGGAATATTGTTTGTATGAAAGGTTCTCAGGATATTTCTAGTGCAAAGGAACGTTACGAGGGGTATCGGGATGTTTGTAGAGAAAAAGGAATCAAGGAACAGAGTATTAATTGTGATTATGATTTTGAAGAAGGATTGAAAAAAACGGAAGAATTGTTGGAGAAATATCCGAAGGTGGATGGAATTATAGCATGTAACGATATGGTAGCCATTTCTGTATACAAAATACTTCATAAAAAAGGGATTTCTGTACCAGAACAGATTCAGATTGTGGGGTACGATAATGTTAATTTGGCTAGTCTTATGACGCCAGAGCTTACCACTGTAGCTCAGCCAATTGAAGAGATTGGTAAGAAAGCAGCAGAGATGATTATAGACCGAAAAGATGGACAGAAAACAAATAAAGAATATATTTATCAAGCAACATTAATAAAAAGAGAAACTACAAAATAGCAATTTATATATTTATAAAGGAGGAAAATCAGTATGAAAAAGCATGGAGTATTAAATAGTGACATTTCCAGAGTGTTGTCTTATATGGGACACACTGACACTATTGCAATCGGAGATTGTGGACTACCAATTCCAGACGAAGTGGAGCGAATTGATCTGGCTCTGACATTTGGAGTTCCGACTTTCATGGATACCTTAAAAGTTGTGGTAGATGATATGAAAGTAGAAAAGATTACGTTGGCAGAGGAAATGAAGGAAAAGAATCCAAAAATCCTTGAGGAAGTAAAAGAACTTTTTCAAGGACAGGAAATAGAAATTGAGTTTGTTACTCATACAGAACTTAAGACACGGACAAAGGATTGCAAAGCGGTAATTAGAACAGGTGAAAATACACCATACGCAAATATTATTTTGCAATCCAATTGCATTTTCTAAATGAAAAGAAAGGGGTGTTAGGGATATGAACATTGAAATGAAGGGCATCAATAAGTCTTTTGGAACCAATCAGGTTTTGAAAAATGCAGGATTTGTTTTAAAGGATGGTGAAGTTCATGCACTGATGGGTGAAAATGGTGCAGGAAAGTCCACGTTGATGAAGATTCTTACCGGTGTTTATACCAGAGATGCAGGAACTGTAGTTGTGGATGGCGAAGAAGTGGTTTATAAGAATCCACAGGAAGCAGAAAAAGCGGGTATTGTATTTATCTATCAAGAGTTAAATGTATTATTTGACTTAACGGTAGAAGAGAATCTCTTTATGGGAAAGGAAATTACTAAGAAGTTTGGTATCTGTGACAAGAAGGCAATGCGAAAAAAAGCACAGGAAATGTTGGATAAAATGGGCGTAAAGATTCCTGTGGATGCTGTAATGTCTGAGTTGTCAGTAGGACAGCAGCAGATGGTGGAAATTTGTAAGGCACTTATGGTTGATGCCAAAGTGTTAATTATGGATGAGCCGACGGCAGCCTTAACTCAGAGCGAAACAGAAGTTTTATTTGAAGTAATTAAATCCCTTCGAAAAAAAGGTGTATCCATTGTATACATCTCCCACAGAATGGAAGAGATTTTTGAACTCTGTGACAGGATTACGGTACTCCGGGATGGTTCCTACATTGATACCAAGTACATCAAGGACATTAACATGGATGATATCGTGCAGATGATGATTGGACGTGAGATTGGAGAACGTTATCCAAAGCGTGATGTAAAGATTGGTGATGAAGTATTTAAGGTGGAAGGCTTGACTAGTGGAAAAATATTCCACGATGTAAGCTTTAGCGTAAGAGCAGGCGAAGTGTTGGGCGTGGCTGGTCTTATGGGAGCCGGCAGAACCGAAATTATGCAGGCGATTTTTGGGAATCTTGCCAAAGATAGTGGAAAGATTTTTATTGAAGGAAAAGAAGTGAAGATTAAAAATCCTAGACAGGCTATTGCAGCAGGAATCGGATTTATTACAGAAGACCGTAAGACAGAAGGGCTTTTGTTGGAAAAGAGCATTGCAGATAATATTACCATTGCAAACCTGAATAAGGTATCAAAATGTTCCGTATTATCAAAAGAGAAATCCGAAGAGCTGGTAAAGAAAGGAATTGAAGAGTTCCGAGTGAAATGTTTTGGACCAGACCATGAATGTACTAATTTAAGTGGTGGTAATCAGCAGAAAGTGGTTTTGGCAAAATGGATTTATACTGACCCTAAGATTTTGATTCTTGATGAGCCAACTAGAGGTGTAGATATTGGTGCAAAGAAGGAAATCTACAGTGTAATTAATGATTTAGCAGCTAAGGGGGTTGCAGTGATTATGGTTTCTTCTGAACTGCCAGAGGTACTGGGCATGAGTGACCGGATTATGGTAGTAAGAGAAGGTGAAGTAAGAGGAATCTTGGATGGAGCCGATGCAGATCAGGCAAAGATTATGACATTAGCGACGGGAGGTAGTTTATAATGGAAAAGAATAAAAAGAAAATTTCAGCATTTTTAGGCGAATATGGTGCATTTGTTGCACTGGTATTATTGGTAGTAGTTATTAGTTGTGTCAGTCCTGAATTTAGGACAGCAAGTAACTTTTTGAATTTGTTGCGTCAGGCAACCTTTAATGGTTTGATTGCCTTTGGTATGACCTGTGTTATCCTTTCTGATGGTATTGACTTGTCAGTCGGTTCTACCTTTGCGTTAAGTGCTATTATCTGTGCAGAACTGATTATGACAGGCTTTGCAGCACCATTAGCAATCTTAATTTCTTTGATAGCAGGTACTTTGCTTGGTGTAATCAGCGGATTGTTAGTAACCAAAGGACGTTTACAGCCATTCATTGCTACTTTGATTACTATGACAGCTTATAGAGGTCTGGCATTGATTATTACTGGTGGAAAGCCAATTTCAAGAATTGCAGACACCATCGAAGGAGCAGGCGGAAAATTCTTATTTAAAGTACTTGGTAAAGGTAATCTGGTATTTGGTCCAAACGATATGTTTAAGATTCCAATTCCGGCAATTATCTTAGTAGTAGCATTAGTTGTTTTCTATTTCGTACTGCATCACACTACCTTTGGCAGAAAGATTTATGCCACCGGTAGCAATGCAAAATGTGCAAATTTAGTAGGTGTTAATACTTCAAAGACAAAGATTTCTGTATACGCAATTTCAGGTTTTATGGCAGCTTTGGCAGGATTGATTATGATTTCCCGTGTAGACTCCGCACAGCCTACTCTGGGTGAAGGTTATGAGTTAGATGCTATTGCAGCAGTTGCCTTAGGCGGAACTAGCATGAGTGGTGGACGTGGTAAGATTATGGGAACTCTTGCAGGTGTACTGATTATTGCAGTATTAAATAATGGTTTGAACATTCTGGAAGTATCTACATACTACCAGGAAGTGATTAAAGCTATCGTAATTCTTGTAGCAGTGTTATCTGACCGTAAGAGATAAGAAAATGAATAGAATGGAGGGACATCCCATGAAAAGAATATTAGCAGTTTTATTAAGTTTAGTCATGGTATTTTCACTTTCTGGTTGTAAGATTACCATTGATGGAGAAGAAGGAAGTACTACAAAGAAATACTCAGGAAGTGGAACTATCGGTTTATCTGTATCTACACAGAACAATCCATTTTTCGTAACATTAGTAGAGGGCGCACAGGCGGCAGCAAATAAGCTGGGAATCTCCCTGACGGTAGTAGATGCCGGTGATGATGCAACCAAACAGGTAAGTGATATTGAAGATTTGATTTCGAAAAAGGTTAGCGTTTTAATTGTAAACCCAGTAGATTCTGATGCTGTTACAGGAGCAGTTCAGGAAGCTGTAAATAAGGGTGTAAAAGTGATTTCTGTAGACCGTGCGGTAAATGGTGTAGATATTGACTGTCAGATTGCTTCTGACAATGTAGCTGGTGCAGAACTGGCAACCCAGTATATCGTAGACACTTTGGGAGAAGGCGTGAAGGTGGCAGAGTTACAGGGAACTTCTGGAGCATCTGCAGCTATTGACAGAGGAACAGGTTTTCATAATGTTGCAGACGAAAAGCTGGATGTGGTAGCAAGCCAGACTGCAAACTTTGACCGTACAGAAGGTATGACCGTAATGGAGAATATGCTTCAGGCAAATGGAGATATTAAGGCAGTGTTTGCAGCAAATGATGAAATGGCATTAGGTGCTATGGAAGCCATTGCAGGAGCAGGCAAAGATATTATGGTAGTAGGTTTTGACGCAACGGACGATGCCATTGCTTCCATTAAGGAAGGTAAGATGGCAGCAACCATCGCTCAGCAGCCTGACCTGATTGGTGCAACTGCTATTGAAAATGCTGTAAAATTAATTGAAGGAGAAAGCATTGAAAAGAGCATTCCGGTAGAAGTAACATTGGTAACAAAAGATAATGTAGATACCTTTAATGAGAAAAAAGAAACTTCCGGTGGAGAAGTGGTTGGAAATGGAAGTATCGGTTTATCCGTATCTACGCAGAACAACCCATTCTTTGTAACCTTAGTAGAAGGTGCACAGGAAGCGGCAGATAAGGCAAAGGCTTCTCTTACCGTAGTGGATGCCGGTGATGATGTAACAAAGCAGGTAAGTGATATTGAAGATTTGATTTCAAAAGATATTAGTGTATTGATTGTGAATCCAGTGGATTCCGATGCGGTATCCGGAGCGGTTCAGGAAGCGGTAAACAAAGGAATAAAAGTAATCTCTGTAGACCGAGTTGTAAATGGTGTAGATATTGACTGCCAGATTGCTTCTGATAATGTAGCTGGTGCAGAAATGGCAACCCAGTATATTGTAGATACCTTGGGTGAAGGGGTTAAGGTAGCAGAGTTACAGGGAACCTCTGGTGCATCAGCAGCCATTGACAGAGGAACTGGTTTCCATAACGTAGCAGATGCAAAAATGGAGGTAGTAGCCAGCCAGACAGCAAACTTCGACCGTGCAGAGGGTATGACCGTAATGGAAAACATGCTTCAGGCAAATAGTGATATTCAGGCAGTGTTTGCAGCAAATGATGAAATGGCATTAGGTGCTATGGAAGCTATTGCAGGAGCTGGTAAGGATATTATGGTAGTAGGTTTTGATGCAACAGATGATGCGATTGCTTCTATCAAAGAAGGCAAGATGGCAGCAACGATTGCACAGCAGCCAGCGTTGATTGGTTCCACTGCGATTGAAAATGCTTTAATCTTAATTGAGGGTGGCAGCATCGAAAAGACGATTCCAGTAGAAGTTACCTTGATTACAAAGGATAATGCATAAGATTTATAGAGTTTTGGTGCATCCTGCCGACAGGCAGGGTGTGTCCAAAATATGGTATAGAAAGATACAGGAGGGAGAGTTAAAGATGAAAGTATTAAATATCGGTTCCTTAAATTTAGATCATGTATATAATGTGGATCATATTATTCAGCCGGGAGAGACTCAGGCTACCGATGGAATGAATATTTTTCTTGGTGGAAAGGGAATCAATCAGTCTATGGCACTGGCAAAGGCTGGAGTAGAAGTGTATCATGGCGGTCTGATTGGAAAAGATGGACATGTTTTTCTAGATGCCTGTAAGGAGTATGGAGTAAATTCAGAGTATATAAAAAAGGTGGAAGGAAAGACTGGACACACCATTATTCAGGTAGACAAGGATGGTCAGAATAGCATTCTTTTATTCGGCGGTGCTAATATGATGCTGACGAAGGAATATGTGGATGAGGTTCTTTCACATTTTGAGGCAGGGGACATACTTCTTTTGCAGAACGAAGTGAATATGCTCCCATATATTATTGATACTGCTTATGAAAAAGGAATGCAGATTGCATTAAATCCATCTCCGTTTAATGAACGTTTGAATGATTGTGATTTGAATAAAATAAGTATTTTCCTTTTGAATGAAATAGAGGGTGGCCAAGTGACAGAGCTTACAGAACCTGCAGAGATTTTGGAGAAGATGCAGGAGATGTATCCAAAGGCGAAGATTGTCCTGACATTAGGTAAAGATGGTGCGATTTATGCGGAGAATGGAAAGACCTATCAACAGCCTATTTTTAAAGTACAGGCAGTAGACACCACTGCTGCAGGAGATACCTTTACCGGGTATTTTCTGGCAGGACTGGTAGACGGTATGGAGATTCCTGAAATCTTAAAGATGAGTGCGAAGGCATCGTCCATCGCAGTAACCAGACCGGGAGCCGTGCAGTCCATCCCTTACAAGCAGGAAGTACTGGATGCACTGGCGGAGTAAGGTGGTACTCCAAGGTATTAATCAGCCGCTACGTTTTTGGGAACCAAGTTTTTAGAAGTAGCTCATGTATACAGAAAAATCGAAAAGATTCATTAATAACATATAATGGGATAGCCAGTGCACAGCAGAAACAGGTCTAGGGTTATCTTTTAAAGCGGCGTTTTGGCTAGCTGGTGCTTGAACGGTATCAAGCACATCGTGCGAAGATAGCGTTCTATGCATCCATTGCCAAGCCAAATCCGAGCCGAGAGGTGTCCGCGTAAAAGATAACCCTAGACCTGTTTCTGCGTCACTTATCTACAATTCCTCAATATGTTCTTTCTTGGAATAGATATGCACTGCGTCTCCCTTCATGATGAAGGTAGAGCCGTTAGGGATAATGACTTTATTTTTTCTCTGGATCATGACGATTAATTCTTGGCGGGAAATATCTAATTCCCGTACCTGCAGTCCAATCCAAGGATTCTTTTCTTTCACAATAATTTCTCTTAAATGAATCTCTTCATCTGATTTGAAGTTTTTAGCGCCAATTACCATAATATCACCATTTTTTAAAATGAAATCACCTCTTGGAATAATCACTTCTTTTTTTCGTTTTACCATAACCAGAAGAAGCTGTGGCGGCAGAATAATATCCTTGACTGCGCAGCGGTGCCATGGATGATTCTCATGGACGGTAGAGGTGACAAACTTCAAATCATGTTCTTCTGAATGAAAGGCAATGGTTTTTAATTTGGAATACTGTTCTACGAAACCAGCGGAAATAATACCGGTAGGAATGGCAACCATGCCCACGCCTAAAAAAGAAATCACTATCGCCATTAATTTTCCTAAGGTAGTCACAGGATAGATGTCGCCATATCCTACAGTTAAAAGAGTGGACACAGACCACCAGATACCGGAAAAGGCATTTTTAAACTGTTCTGGCTGGGTTTCATGTTCCAAACTGTACATACACAAAGAGGATGCCACCATTAAGACTGCAATCATGCAAATGGAGGAGAAAATCTGGGATTTCTTCTCGTTTAAGACGTTAATAATTACATTGAAGGCATCATATTTGGTGTTAATCTGAAAGAGCCGAAAAATTCGGATTACTCGAAAAATTCGGAATGCAACAGCTCCTGTTGGAACAACAAATGGCAGGAAAAATGGAAAAAAACTTAGAAAATCAATAATGCCAAAGAAGGAAGTGGCAAAGCAAAAGGCCGCCGTCCAGGAATTTTTTTCCTGATACAGATATTTTGCTGTCCACAATCGCAGTACATATTCAATTGCAAATATAACTACGGTTATTAATTCTAAAGAGTCTAAAAGCGGAAGATATGGAATAGACTCATCAAAGGTTTCAAAAATGACAATAAATAAATTTGAAAAAATAGTAATCGTAATAAACCAGTCAAAAAAGTTGCTGATAAGGTTATTTTTATTTCCAATCTGTATGGTATCGAAAATGTTTCTCCTGAGTTTTTCCATATGATAGTCCTTTCGTACATTTTGCAAATCAGAATTCGCTTCATAGCTTCTGGTATATTGTACTATGTTTCCTGGGAGTTTTCAATTTTTAGCAAAAGTTTATTTGGATTATTTGGATAATGGAAGCTGTAACGAACTGTTGTTAGTGGCAGAATGTAAAAAAACGGAAAAGTAATGGTAAAATGCACGAAAAAACACTTGTTTTTGAAAAAACTCTTGTATAATTTGGTTAAATTCTATATAATTTGAATATCAGTGTTTTGGGAGGAAAACGGATGGAGCAGAAGGCCTTATTTCAATTTTCCATGGACAATGCATTGGAAATGATTATTATGTTTGATGCTGGTGGTACTATAGTGTATGCAAACCAATCGGCGCAAAAGCAGTTGGAGTATGAAGAGGACTTGCGTGGCAAGTCTATTTCGGATGTTTTTTTGGGAGAATTCTGCGAGGAAGGTGGTCTTTTACAGTTGCGATGCGAGGGGACGGAATCCTTGAAGACTATGATGGCATATCGCAGAAACAAGACTTGTTTTCCAACAAAGGTAAGGCTTTTGAGTTATGAGGACACTCAAAACTTAAGAGAAGAGTGGAATCCATATGAAGGGAAACCACTTTATATCTGTACGGCATATAATAGTTCTAATGAAGATTTTTTAGAGAAGCGGGTAAATCAAGTTGAAAGAGAATCGAGAGAAGTAGAAAAAGTAAAGTCTGAATTTGTGGCAAATGTAACTCATGAGTTACGGACACCGGTAAATGGTATATTGGGAAATACCAAAGAGTTAATTAGCCAGGAAACGGAAAAGGATAAACTAAAACTGCTTCATCTGGTAGAACGTGGTTGCCGTGATATGAATGCGATTATCAATAATATTCTTGATTTCTCTAAATTAGAAGCAGGTAAGTTTGTATTAGAGAATCAAAAGTTTCATTTTCGCAATATGTTAGATTATGTAAAAGGAAATCATAGTAACCGCATTATAGAAAAAGGATTGGATTTCTCTATGAAGATTTCACCGGACATACCAGAATATGTTGTGGGTGATGAACTTCGTATTGTACAGGTTTTAAATAACCTGATATCCAATGCATATAAATTTACCTCCATAGGAGCGATTCACGTTGAGGTGGTGCAAACTGCCCAGTCTGGCAACAGGGTAGAGTTGTTCTTTATGGTAATTGATAACGGAATCGGTATTAGCAAAACAGACCAGGATAAACTGTTTAAGAGTTTTTCTCAGGTAGATGCTTCGATTTCGAGGAAATATGGTGGTACTGGATTGGGATTGAATATCTGTAAGCAACTGGTAGAACTTATGGGTGGAAATATCCATGTGGAGAGTGAAGAAGGAAGAGGTTCTATTTTCTCCTTCCACATATGGGTAGAACTGCCACAGGAAGACTATCATGAAGATTATATTCAGGGCGGTACAGATGTTTACCAGGAATGTATTGAAAATACTAATGAACAGGTTTTGATTGAAAAGTTACAAAAATTATCAGCAAACCGTGTTAGTGAAAAGATTTGGAAATATGGAGAGCAGGAAAACCGGGAAGAGATTGAAAAGAAAATGTCTAAGCTGGTTCTCAGTATAGAAATGGAAAACTGGGAGAAAGCAGAAAGCTTTGCTGAGACAATTAAGCAGCTAGTAGAAGAGGCACCAAGAGAAGTGAAAAGCGCGGCTCTTCGCATGAAGATGGCAGTGCAAAAAGGTGACTATGATAAGTCTATGAAGGCGCATGAGAAAATGCAGGAAGCGATACAGGAATAATTTCCGTCGAGTAGGCTGTTTTTTGTAATTCTGATAAGATGTAGAGGTAAAGAGAAGACACGGAGGAATAAAATGGTAGATAGTAGGGTTAAAGAGGCTGCTTTACGGATTCTCATTGTAGATGATGTAGAAGCAAACCGGTTTATTTTAAGAGATATTATAACAGATATGGGGCATCAGCCGGTGTTGGCAGAAAATGGTGCTCAGGCATTGAAAGTTGTTCAAAGAATGAGACCGCAGTTGATCATTCTAGATGTTGCTATGCCTGAAATGGATGGTTTCGAGGTATGCGCAAAGATAAAGGCAAACCCGGATTCCAGAGAGATTCCAATTATTTTTATTTCCGCATTTGATTCGCCGGAAGATATCATAAAGGGATTTAATCTGGGTGGGGAGGATTACGTCACGAAGCCATTTATTCCTGAGGTAGTAAAGGCCAGAGTAGGTATGCATCTGAAATTATATGAAATTAACCGGGATATGATGGAAATTAACCGGCAGCTTCAGGTTTCGGTTAGCGAACAGGTAAAGCAGATTGAAAAAGAGCGAAGAAGTGTGTTGTATGCTTTGCTTAGAGTGGCAAGAGAGAACGCAGCGTATGATGTAGAACACATGGAAAGGGTAAGCTACAATTGTCGAATTCTTGCAGAGGCAATGCAGCTATCTGCTATCTATGGACATTTGATTTCTGATAGTTATGTGGACACCATAGAGTTGGCAGCACCGCTTTGTGATTTAGGAAATATGGCCATTTCCACAACGATATTGCAGAAAAAAGAAGTATTGAATGAAAAAGAAAGCAAAATAATGCAGACTCATGCTGATATCGGAGCAAAAATATTGCGGGATATTGGTGAAGTTGGAAATGATAACAGCTTTATCCGTATGGCAACAGAAATTGCAAATTATCACCATGAAAATTGGGATGGTAGTGGATATCCAGAAGGACGAAAGGGTGAAGAGATTCCTCTTTCTGCCCAGATTGTTTCTGTAGTCAGTGTATACTGTGCATTGACAGAAAATCGTACCTATCGTGGAGATTATGACAGAGAAACCGCTTTGGAAATGATGGAAAAGGATATTGATACCAAGTATAATCCAGACATTTTCGGAATTATGAAGAAAATAGCAAGACAATTCCACTAGGAAAAAGTAAAGGATTAGGTGGTAATATGACAGAAGAGGAATTTTTGCGGATATACCGTTTTTTGAAAAGTCGATATGGAATTGATCTGGATCGCAAGAAAGAAATTGTACAAGGTCGGATGGATAATTATATTCGGACCAATGGCTTTCACAGTTATAGTGAATATATGAATGCGGTTGATTTGGACAATACTGGCAAGCTGGAACGGGAGTTAGTAGATATACTTACGACGAATCATACCTTTTTCATGAGGGAATTTGAACATTTTGACTTTCTACGGAAGGAAGTTCTTCCCGGGTTGAAAATAAGAGAAGCCAGAAGAAAAGATTTATGTATCTGGTGCGGAGCCGCATCTACAGGACAGGAGCCATATATGCTGGCGATGCTATTGAAAGAGTTTTTTGGTCTGGAGCATGGAGAGTGGGATACAAAAGTTCTGGCAACTGATGTATCTACACAAGCTTTGCAGCAAGCCATAAAGGGACAGTATGACAAGGGGCAGATTGATACTCTTCCGGATACGTGGAAACGTAGATTCCTAAGACCTGTTGAAGCAGGAAAGTATTATCAGGTAACAAAAGAGATTAAAGAAGAGGTATTATTTCGCCAGTTCAATCTGATGGAACCATTTCCCTTCAAAAGAAAAATGCACATTGTTTTTTTAAGAAATGTAATGATTTATTTTGATAAACCAACCAAGAAAGAGTTGATTCAGAAGGTATATGACGTGATGGAGCCAGGAGGTTATCTGTTTATTGGAAGAACTGAAACTATCGATAGAAATGATACGCCTTTTGAAATGATTCAGCCGTCTATTTTTAGAAAATAGGAGGGAAAAAATGAGTCCGATACGGGTTTTAGTAGTAGAAGATTCCATTGTATTCCGTGAACTTCTGGTTCAGACTCTGAATGCTGATCCTGATATTTCAGTGGTAGCTGTTGCAAGAGATCCTTTTGAAGCAAGAGATGCTATTTTAAAATACAAGCCGGATGTTATGACGTTGGATGTGGAACTTCCACGGATGAGTGGAATTGAGTTTTTGCGAAAGCTTATGCCACAGTATCCGATGCCGGTAGTAGTGATCAGTGCCTTGAATGATAAGGTGTTTGATGCGTTAAACGCAGGTGCGGTAGAGTTTGTAGCTAAGCCTTCCGGGGCGAATCATAAACAGCTTGCTGCTTTTGTGAAGAATGAACTTCCACAAAAAATTAAAGTAGCATCTGTAGCAAAGGCAACCAGAAGAAGAACAGAGCCTTTGGAAGTACAAGGAAAATCGGTAAAGACCGATAATAAGGACCTAATAGTAGCCATTGGAGCTTCTACAGGGGGGACGGAAGCAATTGCTTCGGTAATAAAAGAGTTTGGAACCAACATTCCAGGAGTTGTGGTGGTACAGCATATGCCGCCAGGCTTTACGGAAATGTATGCAAACCGGTTAAATAACCAGTGCCAGGTAAAGGTGAAAGAAGCCCGGTCAGGGGATATTGTTTTACCAGGTCAGGTTTTGATTGCGCCTGGTGGAGATGCGCATATGCAGTTGGTGAAAATAAATGGAACCTATCAGGTGATTATTAAACCTGGTCCAAAGATTAATGGACATTGTCCATCCGTTGATGTTATGTTCCAATCTGTAGCAGAAGTTGCAGGAAGTAAGGCAGTTGGAGTTATTTTGACCGGAATGGGAGGCGATGGAGCAAAAGGACTTCTAGCTATGAGAAAGTCAGGAGCAAGAACCATTGGACAGGATGAATCCACTTGTGTTGTATATGGAATGCCGAAGGTGGCATACGATATAGGGGCTGTGGAGTATCAGGAAAAATTGCCAGATATTGCTAAAAAAATATATCTATTACTTAGCAAAATGTAAAGGCAGAAGGAGAGAAGAGCCATGAAAATATTATTAGCAGAAGATGATTTTGTAACAAGAAAATTTATGACAGGATTTTTGTCAAAGTATGGAGAATGCGATGTTACCGTAGATGGAATGGAAGCGGTAGATGCATTTATGATGGCATTGGAAGACGAAGAGCCATATGATTTGGTTTGTCTGGACATTATGATGCCAGTTATGGATGGTTATCAGGCCTTGGTAGGTATCCGCAATCTGGAAAAGGAACGCAATATTCCAAAAGAAAAAGAAGCAAAGGTAATTATGACCACTGCTTTAAATGAAGAGAAGAACGTGAAAATGGCCTTTGACCTTGGTTGTACCGTTTATTCTGGTAAACCAATTGATGAGGGACGATTTGAGCAGGCATTGAGAAAATTTGGGTTAATCTAGAAAGGAGTGCGAAATGGCAGAAGAGTTTAATACACAGGGTATGCTGGATATTTACCTGTTTGAAAACGGACAACTGCTTGAGCGGCTTCAGGAAATTGTGCTGGAACAGAAAGATGAGGAGTGTTTTGATGAAGACAGCATCAACGAAATATTCCGTACGATGCATACCATCAAAGGTTCTTCTGGTGTAATGATGTTTGATGAGATTACAAAAATAGCTCACAAGCTAGAGGATGTATTCTATTATTTAAGAGAATCACAGCCTCAGAATGTACCTCATTTGAAACTGGTAGAACATGTGCTTCAGGTTTCTGATTTTATTACAGGTGAGATGGACAAGATTCAGGAGGGTGAACCTGTGGATGGGGATGCTACTGAACTTGTAGCTGCCATTGATGATTTTCTGACAGCAATTAAAAGCGGAGATGGAGAGAAAGATAAGGTAATCAAAGAAAATGTACATGAGGAGCCACAGCAGTTTTATATTGCACCAATGGCTACAAGTGCCAGTCGCTTCTATAAGATTTATCTTACCTTTAGTGAAGATGTTCCGTTGGCAAATGTACATGCTTATAAGACAGTATATGCATTGAAAGAAATCGCTGAGGATTTACTTCATTATCCAGAAGATATTATTTCAGACGAGTCCAGCGCACAAGAGATTTTGGAAGATGGATTCAAGATTTTATTGCAGGCGCAGAGCAGTGAAGAAGAACTTCGTGAAATTGTTCAGGAAGGTTATGATATTAAGAAAGTGGATATTTATGAGTGTACAGCTCAGGAATTCCAAATGGGATTTGACAGTGTTGGTTCTGAAATTAGAATTGATCTGGAATCCAGTGTAGAAGAAATTGAAGCAAAAGCAGATGCGAAAGAGCAAAGTGTTTCAGCTAAAGAACAGGTAAAGGAAAAAGCCATTGCACCAGGTGATTTCGTTATTTCTTCCAAGGGTCCGGGTAAAGCAAAGAAGTTAGCTAAAGACAAGCCTAAGAAACAGGAGAAGACAGCGTTTATCAGTGTAGATGTACAGAAGATGGATATGCTGATGGATTTAATTGGAGAGTTGGTTATTTCCGAGTCAGTAGTATTACAGAATCCTGATTTGAAAGTACCAGGGCTGAAACTGGACAATTTTAATAAGGCAGCAGCCCAGATGCTCAAGATTTCCACCGATCTTCAAAATGTGATTATGAGCATGCGAATGGTTCCATTGACCAATACATTCCAAAAGATGAACCGTATTGTATTTGATGTATCTAGAAAGCTTGGAAAAGATATCGAATTTGAGATGCAGGGTGAGAACACAGAAGTAGATAAAAATATTATTGAAAATATTTCCGATCCATTGATGCATTTGGTTAGAAATGCGGTAGATCATGGCATTGAAAGTGTAGAGGAGCGCCAGGCAAGCGGAAAGACAGAAAAAGGAAAGGTTACCCTGTGGGCAAAAACTGAATCTGGTAAGGTTTGGATTGGTGTACAGGATAATGGTAAGGGATTAGACAGAACTAAGATTCTGGCGAAGGCAAGAAAGCAGGGGCTGTTGGATTCTGCTAAGCCGGACGATGCTTATACCGATAAGGAAGTATACCAGTTTATAACTCTTCCAGGTTTTTCTACCAATGAAGCAGTGACAGAATATTCCGGACGTGGAGTTGGAATGGATGTAGTAGTTTCTAATCTACAGTCTATCGGTGGTAGTCTAGAAATTGAAAGCACTCCGGGAGAAGGAAGTCTTATGAACCTGAAGATTCCTTTAACTCTGGCAATTATCGATGGTATCATTATGGAGGTTGGAACGTCTTCCTTTGTAATTGAAACCGGCATGGTAAAAGAGTTTATTGGTGTTCGTGATAATGAGATTATTCAGGAGCCGAGCGGAGAAGAATTTGTTATGATACGTGGAGAAGGATATCCAGTTCTTCGTATTGGTGATTTATACCAGATTGAAAATTGTGGAATCGATGAGAATGATGGCATGCTTGTGCTGATTGAGGTAGAGAAAAAGACCATTTGTCTTTATGTAGACCGGTTGATTGGTAAGCAGGAAATCGTAGTAAAACCAATTCCAGATTATATCAAGAAGGTAAAAGGATTATCAGGATGTACCCAGTTGGGAGACGGAAGCATTGCATTGATTCTGGATGCCGCTGGATTAGTAGAATAATACATAGAAAGGAAACAGGGTGCATATGAGTGAGTTTAATACACAGCAGGACAAATATGTAACCTTCAAATCGGGAAATGAGTACTTTGGACTAAAGATTCAGTATGTACATGAAATTATTGTATACCAGGAAATCACCCAGATTCCCGAAAGTGAAGATTATATCAAAGGTCTGATTAATTTAAGAGGTAAGATTATTCCTGTTATCGATGTGAGAATCCGGTTTAAACAGGAACCGATAGAGTATACAGACAGAACCTGTATCATTGTAATCAATGTAAAAGATACAGTTGTGGGACTGATTGTTGAAAAGATTGCGGAGGTTGTAGAGATAAAAGAAGAAGATATTTTACCATCTCCATCTTTAAGTCGTGATGATAAGTCTCAGAAAAATAAGTATGTATACGGTATCGGAAAAGTAGGAGAGAGCGTGAAGCTTCTGCTGGATCCAGATAAGTTATTGAAGGACGAAGACATCACTTTACTAGAGCAGGTTAGTGAAGAAACATTAGAAGGAGGAGAATAGCTATATGAGTGCAAATATGAAAATGGTTACAAAATTGAATATAGGATTCATTTTAATTGATTTGGTGTTAGTTGCATCGTTGTTTTTGGGCTATCGGACAGCTGCAAGAATGATAAGTATGGATGCTGCTGCACAGGAAAAATGTGTACATAGTTTTGGAACGCTTACTGCAGGATTATTTATATTAGCAATTGTTATATCTATTGGTGTATATGTGGCAGTGATTAATACATTGAAGCATTCTTTGGCAGAACTTACCATGTCAGCTCAGGCATTGGCAAAAGGTAAAGTAGATATCAAAGTAGAAAAGAAATTCAATGATGAGTTTGGTGAACTCATTGATGAAGTAGGAGAAGTAGTAGCAAACATCAGTTATGATGCACAAATTGCAAAAGAAGTGGCTGATGGAAATATGTTGGTAGATGTTCGTCCAAAATCGGATGATGATATATTAGGAATTGCGTTGGCAACAATGGTAGAAAGAAATAATCATGCTATCAGCAATATTAAAGATGCAGCTTATCAGGTGACTACCAGTTCTTCTCAAGTAGCAAGTGCCAGTGAAGCATTAGCTCAGGGGTCTACCCAGCAGGCAAGTGCAATCGAAGAGATTACTGCGTCTATTGCAGACGTAGCAGAGAAAACGAAGCAGAATGCTTCTCAGGCAAACGAAGCAGCTGCATTAATTTCACAGGCTATTGAAGACGTGAAGAAGGGAAATACAGAGATGCAGGATATGGTAGTTGCTATGGAAGCAATCAATAAGGCATCAGAAGGAATTTCCAAGATTATTAAAGTGATTGATGATATTGCATTCCAGACTAACATATTAGCATTGAATGCAGCGGTAGAAGCAGCAAGAGCAGGTGAAGCAGGAAAGGGCTTTGCAGTAGTAGCAGAGGAAGTTCGTAATCTAGCTGCTAAGTGTTCTTCTGCAGCAGGTGAAACTGCAGAGATGATTGAAGATTCTATTCAGAAAGTAGAAGTTGGTTCTCAGATTGCCAATGATACTGCTGAAGCGTTGGAAGCTATTACACAGGCAGTACAGCAGAGCGAAAGTATCATTATTGATATCAATACTGCTTCTAATTATCAGGCAACTGCAATTGAACAGATTGAACAGGCTATTGCGCAAGTATCTCAGGTAGTACAGACTAATTCTGCTACCAGTGAAGAATGTGCCGCTGCCAGCCAGGAACTTGCTGAGCAGGCAGGAAGAGTTCGTGAAATGTTAGCGGTATATCGATTAAAAGGAGATACAAATGTAAGTGTGGGAAGTAGTGTTGTTCCTAGCTATGATAACTCTTATGATAATAACGAACAGATTATTTCCTTGACTGGAAATTATGGAAAGTACTAAAATCTAGTACAGTACTAAATTTAGTACAGGATATAAAACATACTAACGTCTGGTGTATGACCTGATAGGGAGAACCTTTGGGAGGATATGGACAGGCGTTAGTATGTTTTTATATATGAAAGATTTATATAATGGGATGGGAAAAGAAAGTTAAGCAGGAGGTTGATGCATATGGAAAAATTTATGTATGAAGGAGAAAATCAGAGAATGATAGAACATTTTCTGATGGTCGTTTTTACCATATATACTTTTTTTATCATTTCTATATCCGTTCATAAAGGATTGGGTAATATGATACCGATTATATTACTGGTTCTTTTATCGATAAACTGGATTGTTTGTGTTAGTAAATGCAAAACATATTTATTTCGTGCGAGGTTTTCGGCAGTTGTCATGCAGATTAGTATGGTGATTTATGCAACCCAGATTGAATGTTCTTGTGATGCATTTCCAATTATAGCTGCATTTGTGGTTTTTTTAGGATTATATGGTAATGCTCAGATTATATATATTACGGTCGTTTCTTCTTCTGCCATTATGTTATACAATGGTTTGATTGTAAGGGCAATTGATATCAACAGTACAGCAGATGTATTACAGAAAATCATGCAGATAGGAAACATTTATCTGCTGGAGTATGTGGTGTATATATGGACACAGAGAAATAGTGACGGTAGCAGATATTTACTTGATATGATTGATGAATTGAGGGAAGTGGAAAGTAGTAAGGATGATTTTCTGGCAAATGTCAGTCATGAAATCAGAACCCCGATTAACACAATCTGTGGAATCAGTGAAATATTAATGCAGGAAGAGCTGCCGGCTGATGTAAAAGAGGATGTGGAAAATATTCAGCAGGCTGGCAAAAATATCACATCTGTAGTAAGTGATATTCTGGATTTTTCAGAATTGCAATCTGGTAAGATGGAACTGGAAGAAGAAGCATACAATATTACTTCTACTATAAATGATATTATTAATATGACTCTGGCAAAGAAGGAAGAAAAAGATATTGAAATCCTTGTGGATTGTGATCCGAATATTCCTTGTGCTCTTTTAGGAGACGTAAAGAAATTCCGAAGAATCGTTATGAATATTCTGGACAATGCTATTAAATTCACAGAAAAAGGTGGCGTATGCATTACCATCGGATTCCGAAAAGAGAGTTATGGTATTAACTTAAGTGTCACAGTGAAGGATACCGGAATCGGCATGAGAGCTGAAAGTATGGAAAAAATGTTTGCCAGATTCAGCCAGGGAGATGCCAGCAGACGTCGGCAGGAGGGTGGCGTTGGCTTAGGTCTTGCCATTTCCTATGCTTTAATTAAAAAAATGGGTGGTGCCATTACTGTAAAGAGTGAAGTGAATAAAGGTACCATTGTAAAATTTACCATACCACAGCAGGTTCTAGATGAAAAGCCGATTGCACAGTTAGATGATAGAGGAGAAGTTAATGTTGCGGTTTATCTGAATATGGAGAAGTTTGAAGTGCCGGAAATTCGTGATGATTATACGCTTGTCATTCAAAATATGGCGCAGCAGCTTCGTGGCAAATGCCAGATGTGTAGAGATTTTGCAGAACTGCAAAGAAGAGAAAAAAAGACGAAGTTTTCTCATGTATTTATTAGCAATGTAGAGTATCAGAAGAATCCAGCATATTTTGATGAATTGGCTGAGCGGACAAAAGTAATAGCAGTATTGGATCGTGCGCATGAAAAAGACATACCAAATTCAGATATATATATTATTTATAAGCCATTTTATATTTTAAGCATTGCTTCTGTTTTGAACGGAAAACTTGCAGAGAAACGACTGCTTGGAGTAGAGAATGGAAGCAAATTTGCCGTATGGGATGCTCATATTTTAGTAGTAGATGACAATAAAATGAACCTCAGGGTAGTAGAAGGAATCCTGCAGGATTACAAGATTAAGGTGACTTCGGCTATTAGTGGTGCAGAGGGTCTGGAAAAAATTGCATCTGCAGATTATGATTTTGTGTTCATGGATATTATGATGCCGGAAATGGATGGTATCGAAACCATGCATCGTATTCGTCATATGGTAGGAACTTATTTTCAGAAGGTGCCTATTGTGGCATTGACTGCCAATGCAGTAGCAGGAGCCCGTGAAACATTGATAACAGAAGGCTTTGATGACTTTTTGGAAAAGCCGGTGGAACGCTCTGTACTGGAACGTGTATTGCGTAGAAATATAAGCCGGGAAAAAATTATTTCTAAAGAGGAATATGACAATCGAATGGAAAGTATAAAGAAGGAAAATGAGGAGGAATTGCAACAGAATAAACAAGAGAAAGAACAAAAGAAAGAATCGGTTGTAGAGGCGGCTCCATCTGTGGAAACAGTGCAAAAAGAGGTTATCACTGATGAATTAGAAACAAGTTTGAAAAAGATAGGACTGGATGTGGAAAAAGGGATTCTGTATTGTGGTGGTAAGGAGCAGTATATTAATATTTTGCAGGACTATTGTACAGAATATACAGATTCAGGAGTGGCAGCCCAGGAGCTGTTTGAGAAACAGGATTGGAAGAATTATACCATTACCGTCCATGGAATAAAAAGTTCTATGGGTAGCATTGGTGCCATGGAGATTTCTGAGCAGGCGAAGCAGTTAGAGTTTGCAGGAAAAGAAAATCGGATTGACTATATTTTGGAGAAACATAGTCAGATGATGCAGGATTATAGAGAGTTTTTTGCACTTCTTTGTGAGACCATGGGATTGGAAAGAAAAGAATCTCAAAACGAAACTGCTCCAGAGAGTATGGATGGTTTGCCGGTATTGGCAGAAGATGTATTTAATGCTTTGTTAAACGAGATGGAAGATGCTATGTATGACCTTGACGGGGAAAAATTAATGGAAGATATTTTGGAACTGGAGAAGTATCAGTATCATGGAAAAGCATTAGAATCCTTGTTGATTCCAGTAAGACGCAAAATAGAGAAATCAGATTATATGTCTGCAGTAGACATGGTGACACAAATCAAAGAAGAACTGGCGGATAAGGAGTGATAAACTATGCTGAAAAAAATACACGAGAAACTATATCAGATTATTTATGGTAGAGATTGTACTACGAAAGAACGGGTGCTTCGGACCATTATTCTGGTAGGAGGTCTGGCTGCGGTATTAGGCTGCATTGAAATACTTAGTACGGCAAGAGGGCACCGGGTATCATTACCGCTATTATTAACCTTGCTTTTCGCCATGGGAGGAAGCTTATTTATTTCCTTTAAATATCATAAATATAATTTTGGCACTGTGCTAATAGGATTGTTTATTATCATATTGGTATTTCCTCCACTTTTCTTTATCAGAGGTGGTGTAGACAGCGGAATTACCGTTTGGCTGGCACTAGGTGTTTTTTATACTATTATTATGTTTAATGGAAAAAGAATGGCATTGTTTTGGGGAGTGGCAGTGTTGTTCTATGGGATAACATATTATTGTGGATATCAATATCCAGTGTTGCTGACACCGTTACGAACAAGAGCAATTGAATATATTGATTCCTATGTTGCTGTAATCATAGTCGGAACTTGTGCTGGTATGATTATGAAACTTCAATTAAAAGTATTTGAGGAAGAGCACAAAATATATCTGAAGCAGAAGGAAGCATTAGAAGAAAGTAAGGATGCTCAGAATGCTTTTTTTGCCAATATGAGTCATGAAATCCGTACACCGATTAATGCTATTATGGGATTAAACGAAATGATTTTGCGTAATGGTGAAATTAATGATGAAGTCAGAGAATATGCTAGGGATATTCAAGTGGCAAGCCAGATGCTGCTGAATCAAGTTAATGATATTTTGGATTTGTCTCAGATTGAAATGGAAAAGATGGTACTAGTATCTGTTCCCTATAAGACTACTACTATGTTAAGTGATTTAGTGGAAATGGCTCGTGTTCAGGCTCAGAAAAAGAACTTAGAATTGAATGTTGAAGTAGACTCTACACTGCCGTCCATTTTACAGGGAGATGAGAAGCGTTTAAGACAGGTTCTTTTAAATATTTTGGATAATGCAGTGAAATATACCAATGAAGGCTCTATTCTTTTGGTTGCCAGAGGTGAGAAGACTTCAGAGGATGAAATAACTCTGGAATTGAAAGTGGCAGATACAGGAATAGGAATTCGTAAAGAAGATTTAGAGTATATTTATGATTCTTTTAATCGTATGGATGAGAAGAAAAATCGTAAAATTGCTGGAAGTGGTTTGGGGTTGGCCATTACCAAGCAGTTAGTGGATTTAATGGAGGGTGAGATTTCTGTTGACAGTATTTATACAAAAGGAACTACTTTTACCGTTGTTGTGAAACAAAAGATTATTGATGCAACTCCTGTTGGAGATAGTAATGCGTGGGAAAGGATGGAAGAGTCTAGAAATGGTTATGAACCATTATTTGAAGCTCCAGAAGCAAGAATATTAATTGTTGATGACAATAATATGAATGTTATGGTTGCTACAAAGCTGTTGGAAGGAACCAAAGTACAAATTGACACAGCTAGCAGTGGCCAGATGTGTCTGGATATGACGTCGATGAAATTCTATCATATCATTTTGATGGATTCTATGATGCCGGATATGGATGGCACAGAGGTTATGAGAGCGATTCATAATCAGGAGAATGGTATGTGTAGGGAATCTGCAGTTATTGCTTTTACCGGAAATGCAAATTCAGGGGCAAGACGGCGATATCTAGATGCAGGCTTTGATGGTTATGTCGAAAAACCGGTTCAGGGAAGGGGATTGGAAGAAGAGTTTTTCAAATTCCTGCCACCAGAAATTGTGGAAGTCGAAGATAAAAAAAGTGCAGAAATTGACTATATTGGCCAGATGCAGAAAATCACCCAGCGAAAGCGGAAGAAAATATATGTTACCGCAGATTGTGCCAGTGATATTCCACAGGATTTGCTGAAAAAGTATGATATTAAGTTGATGTACTTGTACATCAAAACTCCTCATGGTCGCTTTGCCGATACCAGAGAGATTGATTCCAGCAGTTTACGGCAGTATATTACTTCGGATGAAACGACTGCATATGCAGACAGTGTTACGGTGGAAGAATACGAAGATTTTTTTGCAGAAGTTCTCACTCAGGCAGAAAATGTGATTCATGTTACATTAGGTTCAAAAGCTGGAAAAAGTCATGCCATGGCTATATTGGCTGCAAAGGGATTTGATCATGTGCAGGTTATTGATTCTGGTCAGGTGTCCTGTGGAGAAGGCTTAGTTACTTTAGCAGCTGCAAGAATGGCAATGGAAGGCAAAAGTGTTGCTGAGATTTGTGCAGAAATTGTGAAAATCAAGAAAAATGTATATAATATGATGATTGTTCCAAAAGCAACGATTTTTAGGGCAAATAATCGTACCACTGCGTTGGTTGCAAGCCTTTGTGATGCCTTGCAATTACATCCTGTTATTGAAATGAAACAGGGAAATGCTGTTGTGGTAAGTGTCTTAGGTGGAAGTTTGGACAATGCATGGAAAAAGGGAATTGCCAAACACTTCCGGCATAAGAAAAAAATATCCAAACAAATCGTGTTCATTACTCATGTAGGCTGTAGCACAAAACAGCTGGCATTTATAGTGAATGAAATCTCCAAGCATGTGGAATTTGAGAAGGTTATTGTTGAAAAGGCATCCTTCTCGGTGGCATGTAATTCAGGATTGGAAAGTATTGGAATCGCATATTATACTTTGTAAATCGTATATTATACTCTTATATGGCATACTACTAATAAGTAAAATGTGTTATTAGTGACAGGATCGCTTTTGATGACACAAATCGGTTATGACAATAAGGGATGATATGGTATGACAGAGGTAGCAAAAAGAACAGAACTATTTGAGAATATGCCCGTAAGGGTAGCGGTGATGAAGCAGATTGTACCAGCTATTGCAAGTCAGATGATTACGTTGATATATAATCTGGCGGATACGTATTTTGTTGGATTACTAAATGATCCTAATGAGACCGCTGCTATTACTGTGGCATATTCTTCTTTTTTGATGCTGACAGCAGTATCGAATTTATTCGGGGTGGGTGGCGCCAGTGCCATTGCAAGAGCCCTTGGAAAAAAGGAGATGGAGAAGGCGGGGCAGTTATCCAGTGTGGCATTTTGGTTTGGAATGTTTGCTTCTATAATCTATTCCGTACTATTTGCTGTTTTCGCCCGTCCGGTACTGACATTGTGCGGAGCAACAAAAGAAACGTATGATATTGTTTTTAGCTATGCCAAATGGGTGATTATTATGGGAGGACCGGCTACAGTTTTAAATGTTTTGCTGACCAATTTAGTCCGTTCAGAAGGAAGTGCCGGCAGTGCTTTTGTGGGAGTGACTTTGGGAGGACTATTAAATGTCATATTGGACCCGTTATTTATTTTGCCAGATTTTCTGGGAATGGGTGCCCAAGGTGCAGGGATTGCTACAGCACTTTCTAATCTGGCAGCGGCCACATATTTTCTTATATATATTCTGGGAAGGAAGGGAAGAACTGCATTAAGGCTTCATCCGAAATATTTAAAAGCAGCAGGTGAGCATTTAAAGCCTATTCTTTCTGTGGGATTGCCCTCTGCTTTACAATATGCTTTAACAGTAGTGGCTGTGGCAGCCCAGTCAAAGTTCGTTTCAAAGTATCCAACAGAGGCTGTGGCAGCCTTGGGAATAGCAAAGAAGCTGGATCAGCTGCCATTATATTTTTCCATTGGAACTGCCAATGGATTGATGCCGTTTCTGGCATATAATTATTCTGCCGGGAATCATGACAGAAGAAAAAAGGCGTTTCGTTTAGGGTGTGGCATTTCGGTTTCCTTTGCAGTGCTTTGTCTGGTGGTTTATGAATTCTTTGCGCCAACGCTGACCGCCATATTTATTAAGGATGTGCCTACTATTACCTATGCGTCGGCTTTCTTGCGCTGTATGGTAACAGCAATGCCTTCTATGGCCTTTTGTTATCCGATGATTATTCAATTTCAGGCAATGGGAAGGGTAAAGGAATCTTTGGTTTGTTCTATTCTTAGAAAAGGTGTTTTAGATATTCCATTGTTATTTCTCTTAGATGCTATTTTTCCTCTTTATGGCTGTATGTGGGTGCAGCCAGTAGTGGATTTTACTTCGCTTATTGTAGCAGTTGGATATTATAAAAGGTTGCAGAAGGAATGATTCTGCAACCTTTTATAATGATGGTATTTTTGCTGTTCCATTTGTATTATGGGATAATTTAAGTCTCTAAAGAGGTTATCCGGTTTCTTCCACTTAGTTTGGAAGTGTATAATGCATTATCTGCTTTTTCACAGATATCAGTGAATTTAATCTCTGGATTGATGGTGGTAAGACCAATGCTTAACGTAATATTTCCATAAGTATCATTTTCTTGGGAAGCTATGGCTGTACGTAAGGTTTCCAAGGTTTCCCTGGCTATGCTGGCTGGTATCAGACCAATAAATTCATCGCCGCCCCATCTGGCAATAATAGACTGCTTTCCAAGCAGCTTTTTGGCAGCGGTTGCTACATCTACAATAGCCTGATCCCCTACATTATGTCCAAAGGTATCATTGACACCTTTGAAGTGGTCAATGTCAAAGAGGAAGAGGGAATAATTTGCCAAATCATCCTTCTTTTTATCATGATAGAATCGTAAAAAATATTTTCGGTTATAAATACCGGTTAACTCATCAATTTCTGATATCAGGAATAATTTTCTGATAACATATGTAGCAATAATCAAAATAATAATAAAAGAAAGTACCCCTAGGAAAATGGTACGGTTAATTAAACAATTAGAATCCTGATATATTTCTGCGTTTGGTGCAGCAACACAGAGAAACATGCCGTTTTTTGTTTCAGAGTATACGGTGGTTTTTTCTTTGTTAGCATACTCATATTGAACGGTATCTCCTGAAACCTGCTTTTTAGCCTGACTGATTTCTCCTGGTGCCAGAAGTGGATGATAAAGCTTATAATCCTTATGAATGATTACTTTGCCTTCGGCATTTACAAGAAATGCATGGCCGGTGTCATAAATGCTGATATCGGAAATAATTTCCTTAAGATATTCATAATTAATATCCATTCCGATGATGCCTACAAGTTCTCCCTGACAATAATAAGGAACAACATAGGAAATCATGTCATAATCGATATAATTATTTTTATAAGGTTCCATCCAGGTTGCTTTTCCGTTTTCCACAGGAATATCGTACCATGCCAATTCATCCTTTGGTGCGGTAGAAAAATCTGTCACCTTGTGTGGTGCAAAATCCTGTGTTTCATCATTCCATACATAGAACAATCCACTGTTTGGATCTGTGAATTCTGGGTTGTACCGCATGTAGATAGAGAGCGCACCATTGGTGTTTTTTGCAGAATAAAGAATCAGATTTTTCAATTCCTCTGTATATTCTTCTACATATTCATCATCGGTTTTGAAACGTTCAAAATCGCTCATATGATATACAGCAGCAGAGCTTAATGTGTTAACACACTGTTCGATGCTATTAATGGTAGAGTTGAATTCCAGACAAGCATTTTTAGAATAAAGCTGTAATTCTTTTAAGGAACTTTCTTCTACCACATGCATTGTGGTTATAATGCCTATGCTCCCAGTGGTGGTCACAAATACCACTGTGCAAATTACCAGAAGCATAATATAGATTGCTTTCGTCTTTTTCATAGAAGTCACTCCTTGGTGTGGTTAATCCTGCTTTCCTTTTTTGTTTCCGTATCCCGTAATAATATATAAATTATACTCTTTTTCTTTTTGACGGGCAACAGAAAATTGCATCTTTCAAGGTTTTTGAAGGTTTTACTGTAGAAAAATGGAATGGGATTTTCAAAGTAGGGGAATTGACTAATTTTTATATGGAAAGTATAATAATATGAGGTGAGAAAAGATAAAAAGAGAACTGTATTGAGTTATGCATAGGAGTAAGAAGAGAAAGAGTAGGAGGCCCTATTGTGGTAAATGAAGAAAAGATTCGGATTATGACCAAACTGACCTCATTGGAAAATGGTGATTCCAAGGGAGAACTCAGGGATAGTGGATATTATAAGTCAGATTATATCCGCCTGCGTCTGATTCGAACTATCGGTAGTTATTCTATTGCATATGTCCTAATCATAGCATTAGTGGCATTGTACCATTTTGATTATCTGGTTTCTGGTATAGGGATACAGGATATCCGTAGTATGATTATCACTGTAGTTGCTCTTTATCTGTTGCTGGTATTGACCTGTGTGTTTTTTACCGTAACAATTTATTCCAAAAAATATAGCCAAGTACAGAAGAAGCAAAAAGAATATTATAAAGAAATCAAAAAGCTGGAGGCTTTTTATGACCAAAGCAAGGAAGGAGGTAACGGATGACACATTTATTGGTAATTCGGGAACATATGCTGAAGTTTTATCAGAATAATACACGAATTTTAAATCCGTTATTCCGATTCATAGGTGCTTTGGTTATTTTTTTCAGTGTGAATCAGTTTGTTGGTTACAATCCTGTTTTAAAACCATGGTATGTTGTTACGATTTTGTCTGTAATAGGCGCTGTTTTGCCTACGTCGATGTTGATTTTTATGGCAGCAGTATGCACAACAATCCATATTTATTATGCTTCTGGCATATTAGGCATGGTACTGGCAGTTGTATTTGCAGTCATTTATTTTATTTATATTCGTTTTGTTCCCAATGAAGGCTTTATTATTATTTCAGGGCCGATATTGTATCTATTGCAGATACCATATGCATTACCAATCTTTTTGGGGCTGGTAGGGACACCATTGTCTATTATTCCGATGAGTTGTGGTGTATTTATTTATTTCTTAATGGAAACTATGACAACAGTAATAGGTACTGCAACAGTAGATAGCATCAGTCTTTACAATCAGGTGATACAGCAGTTGTTTGCTACCAAAGAAATGTATCTTGCCATTGGTATTTTTGCTGTTGTTACCATTGTGATTTATGAAATCCGCAGGTTTGAGTTTAATTATGCCTTTGAGATTTCTCTGGTGTCTGGAGCGATTCTCAATGCGATTTTATTTTTGGTAATTAATATTCCGTTTGAGATTTATTTAAATATTGGAAATTTATTAATTGGTACTGTTATTTCTGCTGTTCTGGCATGGTTGATGCATTTCTTTAAACGGGCATTAAATTATTCCACAGTAGAGTATCTTCAGTTCGAAGATGATGAATACTATTATTATGTAAAAGCAGTTCCAAAGATTAGTATTGCTGCGCCAAAGAAGAAAGTAAAACGGTTTAGTCCACATCTGTTTGGTGAAGGGTATTTTGGAAAGCATCAGATAGAAGAGGAAAAGAAGCTGCAGGACAATGACCAGGAGAAAGAAGAAAATAAAGAGAGTCATACAGAAGAGTTATTAGAAAAGCATGATTTTGACTTTAAGGTTTCTGTAGAAGAACAGGATTTTAAAGAAGATGATAAGTAGTTGTTAAATGTTAATTGTGGAAGAGTAAGAGGAGGAAGCATGAGAGGTATTTGGACATCTGCAAAAGAGTATTTACGCTTTTTGTCTCTTCCTGAGATTTCTGTTATAGATATTTTTGAGATATTAATTATCGCCTTTGCGATTTATCATATCAGTATCTGGGTGAAGAACACAAGAGCATGGACTCTGGTAAAGGGAATTATTGTTTTATTTCTCTGTTATGTACTAGCATATCTTCTGGATATGCATGTGATTGTATGGATTTTTGACAAGACATTGGCAATTGGTATCACCGCGTTGATGATTGTATTTCAGCCAGAATTGCGCAGGGCGCTGGAGCAGTTGGGACAGAAAAAAATTGTTTCATCAATTATTCCATTTGAAGACCAAAGGGAGAAAAATATTCGTTTTTCTGACCGAAGCGTAAATGAAATTGTAAAGGCTACCGTAGAGCTTGCAAAGGAGAAAACGGGAGCTCTGATGATTTTAGAAAAGGATATTAATTTATCCGAGTATGAGCGTACAGGAATTAATCTGGATTCCGTTATTAGCAGTCAGCTTATAATCAACATATTTGAGCATAATACACCGCTTCATGATGGAGCAGTAATCATTAGAGGAGACCGCATTGTGTCAGCAACCTGTTATCTTCCTTTGTCGGACAATATGGGACTTTCTAAGGAACTGGGTACCAGACATCGTGCAGCAGTGGGAATTAGTGAAGTATCTGATAGTTTAACCATTATTGTGTCTGAGGAAACAGGTATGATATCCGTAGCAGTTGGTGGCAAATTAATGCGTAATATTGATGGAGAATTATTGAAGAAAAAATTAATAGAACTGCAAGGAAAGAGTTCGGAGGAAGGACGCAAGAAACGTTGGAAGAGCATTTTAAAGTCAGAGAAAAAGTAGATATGGAACTGCTGACATGATTTGGAATGGAGGATTCCCTGTGATTGAAAATAGAGAAAATTCAAACAACATGGAAAATAAAGCTTCTGGTCCGGTAAAGGTCTGGTTCCGGAAGTATGTATTAAACAATATAGGAATAAAGATTATTTCCATACTAGTGGCAATCATTGTATGGATGCTGATTATTAACATTGAAGACCCCTATAAAGAAAAGGTATTTAATGTGACAGTGGAAACCATTAATGAGGAAGCACTTTCTTCTGTGAATATGGTATATGAAATCATCGAGGGAAGTACAGCTCAGGTTACGGTAAGGGGAAAGAAAAGTGTGGTAGATAAACTACGGGCTGAGGATATCAGGGCTACCGCAGATTTGTCTGATCTTTCTGCTGTAAATGCAGTGGCTATTGTACCAGCTTTGATTAAAAATGTATCCTCAGAGCCGGTTTTGGAATGTGATCAGGTTTTGAAGGTTGCCTTGGAGGAAATGTCCAGTAAGCAGGTGAAGGTTACTGTGGTTACAGAAGGAACCCCAGATATTGGATTTAGTATTGGAGACTGTACTGCAAGACCAAATATGGTAGAGGTAACTGGCGGTCGGTCTGCTATCAATAAGATTGATTCTGTAAGAGTAACTGTGAATGTAAACGGTGCTAGTGAAGACTTTGTCAAGAGACTGAAGCCAACGGCTTATGATGCCAATGGGGAAGAAGTGGTTTCCAGTACTTTAAGCTATAGTTCACCAAAGATTAGAGCGACTATACAGTTATTAAAAACAAAATCAATTCCGGTAAATATTAAGATACAGGGTGAACCTGCCCAGGGATATGAATTTATTAAGGCAGCCTGTCTGCCAGAGCGGATTGAAGTAGCTGGACCGGATAAGATGTTGAATACCATTGATGAGGTGGAGATTCCAATTGACATTACTGGCATGAAGAGCTCTTCTGGTGCAGTAGAGCAGAATATCAGTATACAGGATTATCTGCCGGCAGGGATTTCTGTGCTAAGTGAATATGCTCAGGTATCCTTACGGATTGAGATTGAGCAGCAGGTTCGTAAAACGTTAAAAATACCAGTAGAGCAAATCAAATTTGCTTCATTAAATGGAAATTTCCTGGCAGAGATTGCAGAAACTGTGGATACCGTAGAGGTAATCGTTCAAGGAAGTGCATCTGTTTTGGAAGCATTGGATGAGAAGTCCTATACTGCCTATGTAGATTGTGAAAATCTAAAAAAAGGAAAGCACAGGTTAGAGGTGGAGCTTGATTTGGGCGACCGTTGTACTTTGGTGAAAACAGAGAAAATTTCTGTTTTAATATTTGAAATGGGAGATTCAGGTTCTGATGAGGCAACCCCTGCCCCTGATGATATGGAGGCGACACCTTCGCCTACCCAAGATGTGAATAATGAGGAAGAGGAAAGCGAGAATATAGAAGAATGAGAAAGGTAGCTTTTTCAGCTTTTCGAAGAGAATTAAAGAAAGAATTTATTTGGAAAAAGGACAGCCGTGTGGCTGTCCTTTTAGAGCATTCAGGATATTGGCAAAGGATTTCAGAAAGCTTTCTTCGGGAATTGGTAATTACTTGTGAGGTGGTTTATCTGGAGGCTGATTCACAGGAGGAAGCAATCTGGCAAAAGCAATTGGAAAAAGTGCGTCGATGGAAAATAGATGGGATCATAGGAATAGGAAGTTATGAAATCTTGCAAAAAGCCTGTTGGCTGCGAAATACATTTTTAGAAGAAACAGTACCTATTCTGTTATTTTCAGGAAGAGACTGTTGGCAGATGTTGGAGAAGGATACGCTTTGGATAAGAAACAGAGAGGGTGATACACTCTATTGGGGCTATCAAAAAGAAAACGAAACAGACTTGTTGGTATTCCCGGATGAAGTTCTTCATAAGAAAAAGTCTGAAAATGGACAAATCGGCTTGGAGATACTGGGAGGTGCTATTGAAAAGTGGAAAAATGGGATAGAGTATCTGTTGACAGAGGAAAATACTTTGGAATTGGATGAGAAAAAAAGAATGCTTTTGGAGGAATTGGCAGAGCCTATGAGAATCCGATACGGAATACCTATGGAAATTGGATTGTACTATGGAATTATATATTTGTATCGGATTCTGTCAGAGGAACATAAGCAAAAATTATGTATCAGATGTAAAGTGAAAATTACAGAAGGAATCTGGCAGTTAGAGAAAATTGCACATCAAGTCTGTGCAAAAGAGCTGGCAGGAGTTGTTTTGTCAGAACGGGATGTATTCCTCTTAACCAAGATGGCAATGGAAGGAATCGAAAACCTTCCACTTGGGCAGCAACTAAGCTGGCAGCAGGTGGAGCTGTTTTATAGGGAACTGGCATAGATTTGTGACGAACGGTATTGAATCGATAAGAGATGGAGTGATAAATTAAATATAGATTATTTATGTAGACATAGAGGGGGCCAAAGAAAAAGAAGAGAAACTTTTTCATGAAGATAAAAGAGAAAAATAAGTTTTTAGAAGAAAGTTTCTAGATTGGAGGAATATATGAAGAAAAAGATAGGTATATTTTGTTTTGGATTATGTGTGGTTATTTCTCTTGGTTTTTATGTATACACAAAAAATAAGGCGGAGAATGTTATTGTGCCCCAAAATACAATTTATTTGGGGAGAGACGAAGAGAAAATCAAGAAACATTTATCGGGTTTTCCAGAAAACGTTGAGGAAATAAAAGAAAAAGAGATATTTGTTGTAGGTCACGTTCATAGTTCTGGCAATGAATATTGGGAAGGTTTTGTGAAGGATGTAGAAGACAAGAAGAAGAGTAGTGTTGATATTCTTCGCTTTGGACATGAAGGTCAGCCAATTATTTCATATTTAGAGTATAATGGTGAAGATTTTTATTTGCTAACGGATTTTAGTAGTATTGATTCGGAATCTCCATATGTAGTGGAAGAGTACTCGTATTTAAATTGTTTTAATGTGCCGGAAGAACAATTCTCTAATGATTTAAAAGAGCCTGTGAAAGAAGTGGTTTTATCGGATGAAAATTTTGCGACTTATGAAGAATATGAAAAATTTCTCGAAGCATACTATGCTGCGCCAGATGATGATGAGACCAAGCTGGAGTATTTTAAAATATATCCTCTTAGCGAAGAAGAATTATTAGAAAGTGTAAATGAAAAATAAAATTTTATACTTAGCACATCAGCCAGTAGACATTCATAATAATATCAAACTGTAGAGCGAATCAGTACACAGCAGAAAATGGTCTATGGTATTCTTTGTAAAAGAAATACCATAGACCATTTTCTGCGTCACTCTTCACTACTGATATTATATGAATCCTACTTGCTCTGTGCGTTCTTCTTACTACGGAAGCGCAGTGTAGAATCCAGTATCTTCTTACGGATACGGAGATTTTCCGGTGTGATTTCCAAAAGCTCATCGGTATCAATGAATTCCAGTGCTTCTTCCAAGCTAAGCTTCTTTGGTGGTACCAGCTTCAGGGCATCGTCTGCAGAGGAAGAACGGGTATTGGTAAGATGCTTTGTCTTACATACATTTAATTCGATATCCTCTGCTTTTCCATTCTGACCAATCACCATACCGGCATAAACCTTTTCGCCAGGTCCTACAAAGAGAGTACCACGTTCCTGCGCACTAAATAATCCATAGGTTACAGTTTCACCGGATTCGAATGCAATCAGGGAACCCTGCTTACGATAAGCAATATCACCTTTATATGGACCATATTCCTCAAAAATAGTATTGAGAATACCATTTCCCTTAGTATCAGTCATAAATTCTCCACGATATCCAATCAGACCACGGGATGGAATCATAAATTCCAGACGGGTATATCCGCCGCCAATGGAACCCATGCCCTGCAATTCACCTTTACGGTTACTTAACTTTTCAATAACGCTTCCTGAAAATTCCTCTGGTACATCAATAAAAGCGCGCTCCATTGGTTCCAGCTTCTTTCCGCGCTCGTCAGTATGGTAAAGAACCTCTGCTTTACTTACTGCAAATTCATAGCCTTCACGGCGCATATTCTCAATCAATACAGAAAGGTGCAATTCTCCACGTCCAGACACCTTAAAGCTGTCCATATTGTCAGTTTCTTCTACACGAAGGCTGACGTCAGAATTCAATTCGCTAAACAGACGGTCACGGATATGACGGGAGGTAACGAATTTACCCTCCTGTCCAGCCAGTGGACTATCATTTACCATAAAGTGCATCGCAATGGTAGGCTCTGATATTTTCTGGAATGGAATGGCTACAGGGTTTTCAGGAGAGCAGAGAGTGTCACCGATATGAATATCTGAAATACCGGAAATGGCTACGATAGAGCCAATACCAGCTTCCTGTACTTCTACCTTCTGAAGACCATCAAACTCATAAAGCTTACTGATTTTTACTTTTTGAACTTTAGATTCATCATGGTGGTTTACAATAACTACTTCCTGATTCACCTTTACGGAACCATTGTCCACCTTGCCAATTCCGATACGACCTACATATTCATTGTAGTCAATGGTACTGATGAGAACCTGAGTACCTGCTTCGGGGTCACCTTCTGGAGCAGGGATATAGTCCAGAATCGTGTCAAATAATGGAACCATATCTGTACCTGTTTCATCAGCCTTGTAAGATGCAATACCTTCCTTAGCAGACGCAAAGATAAATGGGCAATCCAACTGCTCATCGTTGGCATCCAAATCAATAAAAAGCTCTAAAACTTCATCTACAACCTCATCCGGGCGGGCCTCTGGACGGTCAATTTTATTGATGCAGACAATGACTGGAAGCTCCAGTTCTAAAGCCTTTTTCAATACAAACTTGGTCTGTGGCATAGAGCCTTCAAAAGCATCTACTACCAGTACAACACCATTTACCATTTTCAGAACACGTTCCACTTCGCCACCAAAGTCGGCATGTCCCGGAGTATCGATAATATTAATCTTGGTGTCTTTATATGTGATGGCGGTGTTTTTGGAAAGAATAGTGATTCCACGTTCTCTTTCGATATCACCTGAGTCCATAACACGTTCTGCTACGGCCTGGTTGGAACGGAATACACCGCTTTGTTTCAATAACTCGTCTACTAATGTGGTCTTACCATGGTCAACATGGGCGATAATCGCAATATTTCTTACGTCTTCCCGTTTGATGTTCATTTTTTTCAGTCCTTTCTGAAGTGATTCAAAATTTAATAAAATCTTCACAAAGTATAAGTATACTATAATCGACAGATTATACAAGTAAGAAAAAGTACCAAAAATAAGGCGCTTTGAGAATTTTCTTTGGGCAAGTCGAATGAGTTATGTCGAAAATATGTCGAAATTTGATGTGAGAAATATTTGGATATTTTGGAAAAAATGTGGCATACTATGTTCTAAAGGAGGAACCGCAAACGTATACATGTATTAAACAAAATACAATGCACGCAAATCTGCCTTAGATTTGCAGATGAAAAGGGAGGCAAAAGGATATGTTAGATAAGGTATTCACAAACAATCAAGTAACTATTGCAGGAAAAGTGATTAGCGAGTTTACTTACAGTCACACAGTGTACGGGGAAGATTTTTACACAGTGGATATTGAGGTATGCCGTTTAAGTAATTCCTGTGACATTATCCCAGTGATGGTGTCAGAAAGAATTTTGGATGTTAAGGCTGATTATAGAGGCTGCACCTTAAGGGCTAGTGGCCAGTTCCGCTCTTATAATCGCCACGAAGAAACTAGAAATCGTCTGGTACTTTCCGTTTTTGCAAGGGAAGCAGAGTTGATTAGTCTGGATGAGGATGAGCAGGATCCAAACCATATTTTTCTGGATGGGTATGTCTGCAAAAAGCCAGTTTACCGTAAGACTCCGTTGGGAAGAGAGATTGCAGATGTCTTACTGGCCGTAAATCGTCCTTATGGAAAGTCAGATTATATTCCATGCATCTGCTGGGGACGAAACGCCAGATATGCGGACCAGTTTGAGGTTGGTTCTCATGTTCAGATTTGGGGAAGAATCCAGAGCAGAGAGTATCAGAAAAAAATCAACGAAGAAGAATATGAGAAGAGAATTGCTTACGAAGTATCCGTAAGTAAGCTGGAATATCAGTCTTCGGAAGAAGAATAAGTCTTTTTAGGTAGATTTTTGGAAATAGATGTGATAGAATGGCTAGAGTTGATGATGGGGAAGCCTGTCATTTGATAGCCATTCTTTTTGGTTACGAAAATGTATGTATAGCATGGAGGCAAGGCGATGGAAAGAGGGATTGTTCAGGTTTTTTATGGCAACGGAAAGGGTAAGACTTCTGCTGCGGTAGGACAATGCATTCGTGCAGCCAGTTTGGGACAGTCTGTTATCATTATCCAGTTTTTAAAGGGAAATGATGCAGAAGAGTTTAATTTCTTAGAAAAACTGGAACCTGATATTAAATTATTCCGTTTCGAGAAAGAAAAAGATTCTTTTCGGGATTTGCTGGCATCCCAGCAGAAGGAAGAGACACAAAATATTCTCAATGGTGTGAATTTTGCCAAGAAGGTCATAGATACAGGAGAATGTGATGTGCTAGTACTGGACGAGATTCTTGGTCTGATTGATTTGAATATTATATCAATAGAAGATATTATTCGTCTGATTGAAACTGGAGATGATTATACCAGATTGGTACTGACCGGTCAGAATCTGCCAGAAGAATTGATTCCATATGCAGATGTTATTTCCAAGATTGAATTGGAAAAGGATACCATGTAAGCAAAAAGAAATTATCATTTAAATAGTTTCATAAAAAACACAATATGAATTACATATATTTTAAGGAGGAAATCATATGTCTATTTTTACCGGTGCCGGTGTAGCATTAATTACACCAATGTATGAGGATGGAACCATTAATTATCAGGAGATGGAGCGCATAGTGGACGATCAGATTGCAGGTGGCACAGATGCCATTATTGTTTGTGGAACCACAGGTGAGGCTTCTACCATGTCCCACGAGGAGCATTTGGAGACCATTAAGGCTTGTGTGGATATGACAAAGAAAAGAGTTCCAGTTATTGCAGGTACAGGTTCAAACTGCACCCAGACAGCAGTATATTTGTCCAAGGAAGCACAGAAAGCAGGAGCAGATGGTTTATTAGTAGTTTCTCCTTATTATAATAAAGCAACACAGAATGGTTTAAAGGCACATTTTACCCAGATTGCTGCCAGCGTGGATCTGCCAGTGATTCTCTATAATATTCAGGGACGTACTGGTGTAAATATTGCGCCAAAGACTATTGCTGAGTTAAATAAAGATGTAGATAATATCGTAGCAGTGAAGGAAGCTTCTGGGGATATTTCCCAGGTGGCTAAGATTTTAGCTCTTACTGATGGAAAGATTGATGTATACTCAGGAAATGATGACCAGATTGTACCAATTACTGCATTAGGCGGTAAGGGTGTTATCTCTGTACTTTCCCATGTAGCACCAAAGGATACCCATGATATGGTTATGAAGGTGATGGAAGGTAAGGTAGAAGAAGCAGCGAAGTTACAGTTGAAGTATATTCCAGTATGTGATGCTTTATTCTGTGAGGTCAATCCGATTCCTGTAAAGGCAGCGATGAACATGATGGGATACAATGTAGGTTCCCTGCGTATGCCATTGACTGAGATGGAGGATGCCAATAAGGCAGTACTTCGTCAGGCTATGATTAATGCTGGAATCAAAGTAGTAGACTAATATAGATAATGATACAGGGTAAAGGGGCGGTGGCGAAGGTCAGCGTCCCTTTTATCAAATAGGAACTTGTTAGAAACGTTTTGAAAAGTCAACAAGAATTGCGAAGAGATTTTTGTTGGTAAATATGATAAATATAGAAAGGAAATGAAAAAATGACAAGAATAATTATGGTTGGATGCAACGGAAGAATGGGCCAGATGATTACTGGAATCGTAGCAGAGGATGATCAGGCTCAGATTGTAGCTGGTGTAGATATTGTAGACAATCGTGACAATGGATATCCGGTGTTTACAGATATTGATAAATGTGACGTAGAGGCAGATGTGATTATTGATTTTTCTTCTGCCAATGAATTTGAAAAGAGAATGGATTATGCAGTAAGAACCAATACTCCGATTGTAGAGTGTTCTACCGGTATGAGTGAGGAGCAGATTGCATATATGAATGAAACTGCAAAGAAAGTTGCTGTATTAAAGTCTGCTAATATGTCTTTGGGAATCAATCTTTTGATTAAAATGTTGAAGGAAGCAGCACAGAAGCTTTGCGTGGAAGGATTTGATGTGGAAATTGTAGAGCAGCACCACAATAAAAAGCTGGATGCGCCATCCGGTACTGCACTGGCATTGGCTGATTCTGTCAATGAAGCAATGGACAACCAGTTTGAGTATGTATATGACCGCTCCCAGGTAAGACAGCAGAGAGATAAGAAGGAACTGGGAATTTCTGCGGTTCGTGGTGGAACCATTGTAGGAGATCATGAAGTGATTTTTGCAGGAAATGATGAAGTGATTACCTTTAAGCATACTGCGTACTCTAGAGCAGTATTTGCAAAGGGTTCTGTTACTGCGGCAAAGTTTTTGAATGGAAAGGTTGCTGGCATGTATGACATGGCAGATGTGCTTCTGTAATGCCTATGACAAATGTAGAGATGATTGATATGGTCATTGGGATATTGCTGGTGGTGTCGCTGATTTCCGGATATTGTACCGGCTTGGTTATGACCGTCGCTAGAATCCTTGTGACCGTTGTGTCATATATCGGCGCGGGAATTGTGGCAAAAGAAGGGAAGGAATGGGCAGGCAAACTGCTCCTTTCTTCTATTTTGAATGGAAAAAATTCAGAGTTTGCAGAAAGTCTGGGAGAACTGGCTAAGCCTCTGCTGCAGGAAACCGCAGAAGGACTTGCCTATTCTCTTTTATTTTTTGTGTCATTTTTTGTGATACAGATTGTCTTGATGCAATTGATTAAGGTTTTGAAAATTGTAGATTATATTCCGGTGGTAGGAAAAATAAATAAGCTTGGAGGCGCCGTAGCTGGATTCTTATGGATGTTTGTGGTGGTGCTTTTGGTGAGTAATGTATTTTTTACCTATGTGCCGAAGGAAGCCAGAAAGGAAATGGGCATTACGAAGAAAGCGGCGAAGGAGACTGTGTTGTTTCAGGCATTTGTGCCGAAGGGGAAGAAGCAGAGAAGTAATTGACAATAATATTATTCTTCGTTACAATAGAATCACGCGTTGCGTGGTTCTGTTTCTGCATTTGGAGGGTTTATATGGACGATAGGAGATTGTTATTAGAGTTACAAGAAAGAGAATTGAAAAAATTACGTGAACAAATAGCAATGAATTAAGCATACCAAGAAAAGGGGAAAGTAATGTTAACATAATTAGTGATACAGATGGAAAGAAATTTGTATTAATTAATGATATTCGTTTTAAAGGAAAAAGACGAGAAGAATGGGATGAGATAGAGAAATATTTAAAGGAATACGTAGGGAAGTGTTATGAGATTGTCGAAACAGCAGAAAAAGTTTATATAGGGAAAGATTTTCCAGATGAATATGTACGTTCTAAAGATAGATTAATTCTTCGAGGACCAAATGCAAAAGCGAAAGCAAATGCTTCGCAAGCTATAGGAGAATTAATTCAAATTGCTACAAGTAAGACTGAGACACCAGATTATAATTCAAAGTATAAAAATAAAGCTAAATATGGATGGTATCGTTATGATACAAGATTAGCTTTGCCAGTATATAATAACGATGGAGAATTAGAGAAATATAATATTTTTAAGTTGAGAATGTTGGTACGACATGATTCGGATGGGAAATTATATTTATACGACTTTCTAAGAACAAAAAAAGAAACGAGTAGCCCGCTTGAGTAAAAAACTGTACGGTCGTAAAACCCGCTTCCTTTCTATAAGAATATCCTCAAATGTTATTTTTGTCAATTGAAATAAAAAATAAATGACTTTTAAGTGTTAAGTAGTTATACTATTTATAGTAAAATCTGTAAAAGTTAAAAGAGGAGCAATGAAGAAATGATAAAACGAAATTATCAACTGGAATTAGATAAAATCATTGACGCTTTGCAGAAGGAAGGAAAGGTTCCGACTTTGTTGATGCACAGCTGTTGCGCACCTTGTAGCAGCTATTGTCTTTCTTATCTGGCAGAATATTTTAAGATTACGATTTTTTATTATAATCCCAATATCGCACCTGTCGAAGAGTATGAAAAGAGAGTAGAAGAACAGAAGAGGTTGATTAAGGATTTGCCTGTGAAATATACGATTTCCTTTGCGGAAGGCAGATACAACCCAGAGGCCTTTGATGCCATTGCAAAAGGTCTGGAGGATGCACCAGAAGGCGGGAATCGTTGTTTTGCCTGCTATGAATTACGTCAGCGGGAGGCGGCAGAGTATGCAGCGAAGGAAGGATTTGATTACTTTACGACGACACTTTCTGTCAGCCCTCATAAAAATGCTGGTAAGTTGAACGAGATTGGTTTGAGATTGGCTGAGGAATACCAGATACCATATCTGGTTTCAGATTTTAAGAAAAAGGGTGGTTATTTGAAGTCTATTGAACTATCGAAAGAGTACGATTTGTATCGTCAGGATTATTGTGGATGTGTCTATAGCCGTATGGAGAGAGAACGGCAGAAAAAGGAGAAAGATAAATCTTTCTCCTGACAAGTCTGTGTCAGCAAGCAGACCCAAACGTTGCGTAGAGGAGATAATTAGTGTAGAAATGAGGTAAATCATGCAGAAGGAATATATGCGTCGTGCCATAGAACTGGCAAAAAAGGGAATTGGCCGTGTGAATCCCAATCCATTAGTTGGTGCGGTGATTGTTAAGGATGGAAGGATTATTGGTGAGGGATATCATGCCAGATATGGAGACTTACATGCGGAGAGAAACGCTTTTGCAAATCTGACAGAGGATGCCACAGGGGCAGAGATGTATGTTACATTGGAGCCCTGTTGCCATCATGGAAAGCAGCCGCCTTGTACCCAGGCAGTCATTGAACATGGTATTCGTAAGGTTTATATAGGTTCTGATGATCCGAATCCACTAGTGGCAGGAAAAGGAGTGGCTATTTTACGGGAAGCAGGCATTGAGGTAGAAACCCAGTTTCTGAAGGAAGAATGTGATGCCTTGAATCCTGTATTTTTCCATTTCATCACCACCAAAACACCCTATGTAGTGATGAAGTATGCCATGACCTTAGATGGAAAGACGGCATGCCATACCGGAAAAAGTCAGTGGATTACAGGAGAAGAAGCCAGAGCTCATGTACAGGAAACTAGAAATGACCTGACAGGAATCATGGTGGGAGTACAGACAGTGATTCAGGACAATCCAAATCTCACCTGCCGTTTGCCAGAAGGTCGTAATCCGATTCGTATTATCTGTGATAGTCATTTACGGACTCCATTGGATAGCAATATTGTACAAACAGCGACAGAAGTGCAGACTATCATTGCAACGATTAGTCAGGACGAAAATCTTATCAGACAGTATCAGGACAAGAGGGTTCAGATATTGCAGACCAGAGAAAAGGATGGTCGTATTGCTTTGAAGGATTTAATGGAAAAGCTGGGAGAGCAAAAGATTGATAGTATATTGCTAGAGGGTGGCGGAACTTTAAATCAAAGTGCCTTAGAGGCTGGTATCGTGCAGCATGCCCAGGTCTATGTTGCACCGAAGTTTTTCGGAGGACAGGGGAAATATTCTCCAGTGACAGGTGTTGGGGTGGAAGAGCCCGGACAGGCGTGGAAATGTAAGAATCTGACCACTCGCATGTTTGGAGAGGATATTTTGCTGGAATATGATGTGGAAGTAATAGAAGGGACAGATTGATTTTGGGCAGGTGATATAGGAGAATGAAAAAAAGAACAGTTTGTATTTGTGGTGTTGTCAGTATGATTTGTTCCGCTTTGGTTACCATAGTATTTGATGTTGTAAGTGGATCCCGTTGGAGTACGGAAGTTCCGGGTGATGTATATATTGCTGATAGACTTGTGGAAAATATATTTTTGTATGTTGGAATACAATGTTTATTGAGCATTGTTTTCTTGATATTTTCCTATTTTTTAGGAAAGAAGATTTCAGTGAAAAGTTGTGTCGCTACTATATTGTATTACATAGCGGTTTCCTTAATAGGAATGATAGGTTGTATTTACATTGGTGAATGATTTAGAAGATTATGTTTATTGGCAGACGGAGGATAAAAAAACTTTAAGGAAAATTAGTAGTTTAATTACAGATATATGCAGGAATGGGAATGAGGGGATTGGAAAGCCAGAACCGCTAACAGGGAATTTGGTTGGTTTTTGGAGTAGACGTATTAATGACAATGATAGATTAATATATAAAATTGATTCGGAGAATGTATATATATTAGCTTGCCGTTATCATTATAGTGATACATAAATTTATATTTTGATTAAATTTCTTGAGATTAAATAATGCCTCATATTAAAGTACAAAAAGAACTGCCAGATTATAAAGGCAGTTCTTTTTAGTACGAGGAATTACTCAAAAATTATTCATTCACAAATTCGTCAATCAAATGCTGGATGTCATCATTGCAAACCCCACAGACTGTACCTGCGCCAGTCATTGATTGAACGTCTTCCAGAGTAGTAGCACCATTTTCTACCGCGTCCTTAATTATTCCATTCGTGATATTCATACAATTACATACAATTTTATCCATATCCATACTTAACACCATCCTTTCGGTGATAGGTTGTACCAATTTATAGAAGATTATTCAAAAAAAGTAAAGTTATAGAGGACGTTTTTGATAAAAAGTAACAGAAAACGATAAACTAAGAAAATCAGTAGAAAAAGAAGCTTATTTTTGCTATAATGAAGAAATACAGTTGGTGTAAGCAATAAAATACAGGGAGAGGAAAGAGTATGGAAAGAAGTAAGGTGTTTTTTAGCGGTGAAGACAACGTAACCAATAATGAATTATATCAATTATTAAACTGGCAGTTTCAAGTGAGTTATTATCATCACTCCGAAGAGGAAACATTTGATGAAATTAAGCAGGTATCCCCTGCGTTGGTTATTGTCAGTATTGATGAAAAGAATAGAGATGCTAAAGATTTAGTGTCATATATGAAAAATGAATGTGCTGATATTCCAGTGATTTTGCTTGGCGAAAAAGTAGAATTGCAGAACTGGGCAGGATTGTGCGATAATAGTCAGTTTCATAAGGTTGAGCGTCCTGTTACAGGAAAACGGGTATTGGAAATTTGTAAGGCGGTCATCCGTGGCGAAAGTTATGCAGAGGAGACTATAAGTAGAGATCCTAATGAAAAATTTCATGTGCTTATTGTAGACGATAATGCAATGATGCTACGAAATATAAAGGGAATTTTAGATGCAAAGTATTCGGTAGCAGTAGCACCGTCTGGTCCTAAGGCATTTGCCTCTATTCGTAAGCAGATTCCAGATTTGATTTTGCTGGATTATGAAATGCCGGAAATGAATGGTAAGGAAGTTTTGGAAAAGCTACAGACAGATGAAGAACTAAAGGATATTCCGGTAGTATTTCTGACCAGCATGGATTCTGCTGAAATTGTTATGAGCCTTTTAGCTTTGAAGCCGGCGGGATATTTATTAAAACCGGTGGATTCCCGAATGTTACAGGATAAAATTCGTGAAATCATTGGAAAGTAGGGAATGTTATGTATAAAACGCAGGCGGCGTGTTTGATTTTGATATTGTTTATCGGGATTATGTATTTTTCTGCTCATAATCGGAAAACCAGGTCTTCCGGATGGTTTTCAATTCTTTTGGTTTGCACTTCTCTTCAGTTGATTTTTGATATGCTTTCGGTGTATACGGTAAATCATCTGGAGACGGTGTCGCCGGTAGTAAATCGTTTGGTACATATTCTCTATATGAGCTTCATGCTGTCCATTTTTTATCTTGCATATAAGTATATTGAAAGCATGACGGAGGAAGAATTGGGAAAAAGCATCAAACGGTATGGAATTGTTTCTGTAATTCCGCTTGTGGTTACAATTTTAGGTGTTATTTTTCTTCCGTTGCATTATGTAGAGTCAAAACGCAGTAATTATTCCTATGGTCCGGCGGCATTTATGACCTATATTGGAGTTGCTATTTATGTAGGCTTTATTATCCGGCTGATTTTTAAATATGGAAAACTGATACCGGCGAAGAAGAAAAAGACTATTCGTCTGGCATTGCTTAGTGAAATTCCGGTAGCGGTTTATCAGATTCTGGTACCGGACGCTTTGATTACCTGTTTGGGCATGGTTTTGCTGAACCTGGGTATTTATATGACCACGGAAAATCCGGATGCACTGCTTGCGGAACAGTTAGAGAAAGAAAAGCGCCGTGCGGATAATGCCAATGCGGCAAAAACCAATTTCCTTGCCAATATGTCCCATGAAATCAGAACACCAATCACGGCCGTGCTTGGCATGAACGAGCTGATTCTGCGGGAAAGCAAGGAAAAGGAAATCAAGCAGTACGCAAGAAATGTGGACGGGGCGGCTAAGTCCCTGCTTAGTATCATCAACGATATTTTGGACATTTCCAAAATTGAAGCGGGAAAATTAAAGGTAATTACCGCAGAATATAATGTGGCATCTGTGCTTCGGGACGTCATTAATATGATAACCTTTAAAGCAAGTGTAAAGGAACTGGAATTTATCGTGCAGGTGGATGAATCCATTCCTTCCGGCCTTATGGGAGATGATATCCGGTTGCGTCAGATTCTTGTTAACCTGTTAAATAATGCGGTGAAATACACCCACAAGGGTAGTGTGACACTGCAGGTGATCAGGGTGGATTCTGCAGATGAAAAAGAAGCAAGAATCCGGTTCTGTGTTAAGGATACCGGCATCGGTATTAAGGAAGAAGATTTGCAGAAGCTTTGTACCCCATTTGAACGTATCGAGGAAAAGCGGAACCGTAATATAGAAGGCACCGGTCTTGGCATGAGCATTACCAAACAGCTGCTGGAGCTGTTGCACAGTCAGTTAGAAGTGCATAGTGTTTATGGCGAGGGTTCCGAATTTGCTTTTGAATTATGCCAGGAAATTTCAGATATCACTCCAATCGGACCGGTGGATGAAATATCTGTGGAAACGGATTCCGGTTACCGCCAGAGCTTTGAGGCGCCGGATGCCCGTATCCTTATGGTGGATGATAATGATCTGAACCGCCGTGTATTTGTGGGACTTCTCAAGGCTACCAAAATGCAGATAGAAGAAGCTGCCAGCGGTAGAGAATGTCTTAATAAAATCAAGGAAAAGAAATACGATATTATTTTCCTCGACCATATGATGCCGGAAATGGATGGTATTGAAACCCTCCATGCCATGAAGGAGATGGAGGATTACCCATCAAAGAATGCGCCGGTGGTGATTCTGACGGCCAATGCCATTGTTGGTGCAAAAGAAAAGTATTTAAGGGAAGGCTTTGATGCCTTCCTCGCAAAGCCGATTGACTATAAAAAGTTGGAGGTACTGATTGCGGAGCTTTTGGACGAATCTTTGGTACGTAAGGTTGCTGTGGCGGAAAAGCCGGATTTCGGCGTTTCCGATAATGATGAACCGGTAGAACTTCCTATGGTGGAAGGACTGGATTGGAAATTTGCAAGGCAGCATTTCAATGATACGGACTCCCTGTTGGATACCATCCGGTTCTTTGCGGATTCCCTGGAATTTGAAGCATCAGGACTTTCCGAATTGTATGCTGACATTGCCACGGAAGCAGGGCAAAAAGCCTATTGCACCAAGGTGCACAGCATGAAAAACTCGGCGGCAACCATTGGTATTATCCCACTGGCCGGTATGGCAAAGGTGCTGGAGGGTGCGGCACGATGCGGTAACGTGGATGTGTTGGAGAAGGTGACATCGGTGTTCCTAACAAGCTGGCGTTCTTATAAAGAGAAGCTGGCGGTGGTTGTGAATGGTGAAGCAGGAGACAACATGAAGGGTGAGTCTGCAAAAGGAGCGGATTCCGGAAAAGAGAACGCAGCAGATGTTCCGGCTGAGATAGACACTCTGCTGGCGCAGGTCCGCACCGCGGCAGAAGATATGGATATTGATGCCCTGGATGAGCTGTGGAAGCGGCTTTCGCAGTATCAATACGAAGGAGAACAGCAGGAATTCATGGAGAAGGTTCACAAGGCAATTGTGGAATTTGACGTGAATTTTTTGCAGGGGGTATAAGGATAAACGAAAGGAACCATTTTTGGGAGTGAGCGAAGATGGTTCCTTTCTCATTGGGACAATTTATGTTCTGATATTGTTTAGAGGATATATTTTACTTGCTAAGCTCTTCTTTTGCCACAGTCAAAAGTTCTTCTTCTCCCATGGCGGTAAGCATCTGTACTACCTGACTGCCTTCAAATGCAGTGTGGATAACTTGGTAAGGCTTTTCTAACTGCAGGAATAATTCGGTGTTGCCTTCTGTGTCGTATTTACCAAGTTCTGCACGTACCGCCTGACGAACGTATTCCTTTGCGGCTTCTGTATTGCCTGCCTCGTTTTCTATGCAGGCTAGGGCAAAGTAACAGGAAACCTCCATTACCTTCAGATTGGTCTGATTTTTAAAGGTTCCGATTACATGGAGTACCGCCTGATAGGTTGCAATAGTCTTTGCGGTATCTTCCGTATCTACCCAGAGATTTGCCAGCTGCATCAGGTCGGAACAAAGGAAGAATACTTTGTTTTCGATGGAAGAGGAAAACTTATTTATTGCCTCATCGGTTTCTTCCATACCTGCCAGACAACGGGCAATGTTGGCATCGTTTGAGCCTGCCACGTTGCTTTCCTCGTAATACTCCTTAGCTTTTTCCCATTCGTGCAAAAGTTCGTGACAGTTGGCAAGCTCCTTTTGCATCTCAAACCATTTTTTGCCGGAGCTGTCCTTGGATAAGGCGTATTTTCTATGGATTAGTTCCATGCAGCGGTATATATATTCCGTCTCCCGGTTGTGTATAAATGCGGTATAATACGCATCAGAGGTACATTCTACCACATCATACTCGTTTGGATATCTGCGAAGCAGTTCTTCCGCCAGGCCAATGGCTTTTTCATCTTCATTTGCCAGGGAAAGTTCTTTTATTTCGGCAATCTTATCCTTTAACTGTGCCTTGCCTACGGTGTGGCCAATCAGGGCATCAATGGACACCTCAAAAAAATCGGCCAGGGCGGCAAGCATACCAAGCTCCGGTACGGCAACGCCGGTTTCCCATTTGGACACTGATGCGGTGGATACACCCATGACCTCTGCCAGCTGCTCCTGTGTTAATCCTTTTTCTCTACGCATGACGCGGATATTTTCATCTAACATTGTATTTATTTCCTTTCGAAGAGTTTCTTCAAAGCTGCTTTGTAAGTCTAGTATAACATGGTATAAGAAAAAAACCACCAACTAACATTCCTGTTTTTCACGGGAATTATTAACCGGTGGTTGAATTTAGGCTTATCGTGTCTGCAATTTTAAAAGTAACGCTTCCTGCAGTACTTGTGAAAAATTAATATTCTGTGCTAAAGCGGCATTATTCAGCCACATAGGAATGGTTAAGGTCTTTTTAACAGGTTTATCAAAATGCGTTTTGGCATAGGCAGTCACATCCACAGATATCATGTTGACAAAGCATTCCCCTACAGGAGAATCCGGGTCCAGTTCTTTGGCAACAGCAACCGGGTCAATGGTATTATGTGCGGATGGAGCAGGAATGGTATCTCCGCATTTTTCGCCGGAATAAATGTAACCGGCAAGGCAATCAATTGCCATTTCCATGGCTTGTTCTAATGTGTCTCCACAGGTGGAAAGCCAGTTTAAATCCGGAAAAATAACGGAATATCCCTTTTTTTCTTTGTAAAAGCATGCCGGATAAATGGTTAACATAAAATTCCTCCTTTAAATGAGTCCTGCTTGTTTCAAGATAGATTTTTCGGTTTTAATGGGTAACGTTTTTGTATGAAAAGGAATGGTGACTTTGGCAAATAGTTTTCCTCCTTTGTATTATATTATGTGATACGTGCGATGCCAACACGTATTAAAATGACACGCAAGAATGATGGTAAAAGATAATCATACTCGCAAAAACAGTTACGGAATTCTTGGCAGACCTTGCCACGAATTAAAAGATTTAAGAATCTTGTATTAATGATATACGCATTGAAAAAATAGTGCAAGTAGAAAATACAGGTGGTTTTTTGTATAGTTTGTATAAAAAGGAGCACCACTTCATAACTAAAGCAGCTATGAGGTGGTGCTCTAAAGTTTAATTTTTTATTTACTTTTCATCCAATCTCTTGGTACTTTCTCTCGGAATAAACTTCGCTCTAAGTAACATCTTAGATAACCCTACCCCGCGAATGAGACCGTCTAACATCAGCACTGCACTCTTACCCAGGTCGTATCGGTCCTGGCGGATGGTGGTAAGCTTTGGTGTTAATTGATTTGCTACCGGAAGGTCATCGTAACCGATAACGCTGACATCATCGGGCACCTTAAGGTTTAAGCGGTTTAATTCAGTGATAACACCGCTGGCAATCATATCGGAAGCGCAGACGATGGCGGTTGCACCGTGTTCCACGAAGGTTGGCACATGGGATTTGGCACAGTCCGGTACATAGTAACCGTAAGCAACTAAGTTTTCGTCCGGCTCGATGCCGTTTTCTCTCATGTGCTGGTAGAAGGCCTGATTACGCTCCTCGGAAACCATGGAGTTTTTGGAACCGTTTAAAAAAGCAATGCGCTTGTGGCCCATGGCAACCAGATGGTCAACAGCATGTCCGATACCCTCGTTACTGTCGGTACCAACGTAGCCCACGTGGCTGTTGTTTGGTATGTAGTTATCTAAAAGAACGGTAGGCACGGTGGTTTTGGATAACTGTTTGATCCAGTCGTCGTGCAGGGTAAAGCCCAGCAGAAATGCGCCGGAAAAACCGTGGCGAAGCATGTAGCTGTCGTATTTTTCGGTGGTCTGCATGGTTAGGTTGGACGGAATAACCGTAACCTCCCAGTTGCGGCTGGCAGCGCCCAGCTTAAAGCCCATGACAATTTCGTAACCGAACTGGTCGATGGTTTCGTAGTCCATGTTGCGGTCCTCGATGAAAACGCAGACCTTGGTAGTTGTGCGGGAGCGGATTTTTTTGGAGGCATAACCCATTTCCACGGCGGTATCCAGTACCAGCTGACGGGTTTCCTCACTGATGTCGGAAGCTCCGTTTAAGCCCTTGGATACGGTGCTGACGGCAATGCCCAGACGCTCCGCAATGTCTTTGATGGTTGGCATAGTAACATTCTCTCTTTCTAAATTATATAGTAGTGTGTATCAATCGGAAGTAAGTAAAATTTTCTTATGCAAGCTTCTAAAAATACATATTAATATTAACATAATTATCTACCTTTTTCAACGAAATTTTCG
>JAZQLD010000010.1:0-45865 GCA_045542435.1 Butyribacter sp.
TAACCCTTGTCTTCCTAAGACCGCTGGCCTCCGACTTAAAATGATATGGGTATCGTCAAGGGAAAGGTAGAAAACTTAGAAAATGATATGGGTATCGTCAAGGGAAAGGTAGAAAACTTAGAAAATGATATGGGTATCGTCAAAGGAAAGGTAGAAAACTTAGAAAATGATATGGGTATCGTCAAAGACAAGGTAGATGTTTTGGAAGAGCAAACAAGAATTGTAGATAGCAGGTTAGTTAGACTGGAAATTATTCATGAGACAGATGTGGTTCCTAGATTGCGTAGTATAGAATCCTGTTATACAGATACTTATAAACGATATCAAAAAAGTATATCTGATCATGAAGGAATGAAGCAGGACATTGCAATTATTAAGAAGGTTGTAACAGAACATAGTATCCAATTAGAACAAATATCGTAAAAAAATGGTGTAAAGCATGTTTTGTAAAATGCTTTACACCATTTTACATTAATCAAATAAATTATTTTTGTCTGATTTTTCTTTCTTCTCTGTAAGCGTAAGTTCGGGTGATTTTACAGTAACTCTGGTGCCGGCGGGGATAGATTCTGTAATAAAAGCATTACCACCAATTACAGAGCCTTTTCCAATGACAGTCTCACCGCCTAAGATAGAAGCACCAGAATAAATGGTTACATTATCTTCAATAGTGGGGTGGCGTTTCACATCTCTTAGAAGCTGTCCGCTGCGTGTAGATAATGCACCAAGGGTAACACCCTGATAAATTTTTACATTATTTCCAATCTGGGTGGTTTCACCGATTACTACACCAGTACCATGGTCGATAAAGAAATATTCTCCTATATCTGCTCCCGGATTGATATCAATACCGGTGTGATTATGAGCATATTCTGACATGATACGTGGGATAAATGGCACCTGGAGTTTATATAAAGGATGGGCAATACGATAAACAAAAATAGCAAAAAGTCCAGGATAGCAAAAGATAATTTCTTCTTTTGATTTAGCCGCTGGATCCCCATCAAAGGCAGCCTGAATATCCTTGCTTAAAAGAGTCTGTATTCCACTTAAGGAGCTGAAAAATTCAATACAAATTTTCTTTGCATCTGCATCAATTTCTTTTTCGTTAGCATCCTGACGAGCCTGTTGCATAAAGGCTGCTTTTATTTGGTTACGTAAAGAATTATATAATTTATTTAAATTATGTCCTACAAAATATTCTGGTACGGTGGTTCCGAGATTTTCTTCTTCAAAATAGCCTGGAAACATAATTTGACGAAGTCCCATGATAATATGAATAATGGCACTTCTGTCTGGCATATGATGGTCTGGTTTTACATAAAAAACTTCTTCCTTTGCATAATTGTCTGTGATTTCCGCAACAATCTGATGTAATTTTTCCTCTGGAAACATAAAAACCTCATTTCTGTGCTTATAGTACACGATAAAATCTTCTTTACTTAATATAATTATTCTATATCATAGCAGATTAGTAGAGATGGTTCAATTCCCTATATTTATTTTATGATAATCCGGACAAAAGTTGTTGTCTCTAATTGGTGTGGCGTATTGATTCTGTGTCAGAGAGGATGTAAAATTAAAGGTGGCAGGATTTTGAAAGGTGTAGAGGCTTTTTTTATGTTGCCAAATAGAAAATTTGGAGAGAAAAATGGAAGAAAATCAGAAAAATGTAAGTATTAAAAAAATATGTATTCAAAAAGTCAGAAAAAGGTTTTCAAAAAATGAAATATTAGACACCATATTAGTGGGGATATGTGGGATTAGTATTCTGAGTATGGTGTTTGCCATGCCAGTAGCGTATCTGACCCATTATGAAAAGGAAGTATATAAAAATACAGAATTTCCAAAGGACGTTAAGACAATGGAAATCAAAACCATTGATGATTTATATAATCATAGCTATGAAGATATTTCCTTTGAACTTGATGTAGACCGGTTAAAACCTACAGGCTTTTACCGGGAGGTGTTTATTTTTTCCTATCCATCTACAGGAGTGGGGAGTCCTTCAAGATATAGACCATCCAGAAAGGGGACAGTGGTGGTTAGTAATTCAGGACCACCAGCTTATACCTTTAGTAAGCTCGTAACACTGTTTTACAGAAAAAATGCCATTTATGCACAATATTATTGTCTGACTCTGGAGGATGGGCATAATGTATTAATCTTATTGAATGATACAGCAATGGATATTCCACGGAAAGGAAAGGTTCAGATACCATTTGCAACGTGGCAGTGGATGGATTTAGAGATAACGAAGGATTATGATCCAGAAGATGTGGAGTATCAATTGATTGGAGAATTTGAATTAACCAGAAAAAGTGATAATGAATTATATTATCTGAATGCTTCTACCTGGTGGACCAATGTAAACCCAGAGCTAAAAGCAGCATGTGACAATCGGATTGAAATTTGCGTCAAAATGTTTATTTTTGGCTTATGTGGGCTTTTTTTGGTGCCTCCAGTAATAATTTTTATAGATCATATTGTGAGTCGAAAAAAGAAGGGAGAAGTTTCGTGAGGCTATTATTTCAAAAACCAGCAAGAGATTTTTTTGAGGCATTACCAATAGGGAATGGCAGATTGGGTGCTATGATATCTGGAGATATTGTCAGAGAGAGTATTATTTTAAATGAAAGTTCCATGTGGTCTGGAAGCCCGGAGGATGCGGACCGACAGGATGCAGTTGAGTATCTTGGGCAGATAAGGGAAGATTTAAAGAACGGAAAAAATTATGAAGCACAGCAGCTTTTTGCAAAGCATTTTACCTGTAAGGGGCCAGGCAGCAATTGTGGATGCGGTGCCAGGGTTCCTTTTGGATGTTATCAGATATTGGGCAGATTACATTTGTCCTATCTTCATGCAGTATCCTCGGGCAGACCAAATTCCAGTGAGTATCATGATTATCAACGGGAGCTGGATTTAGATACAGGAATTGCATCGGTAAGCTTTGAAGCCGGAGGCTGGCATTGTAAAAGAGAATATTTTGTGTCGCCTATAGATCAGGCGGTTATCATTCATCTTACCTGTCAGGAAGAAGGACAGATTAATGTGTCCTGCGGATTGGACAGAGACGAAGGTTTTGTGCTTCAGAAATCTTCTGAGGGAACAAGCCTTGTTATGAAAGGACAATTGGAGGATGGAAAGGAAGAGAATACAGGAGTATGTTTTGCGGCTGCATTGGGAGCAAAAGCAATAGGGGGAAGAATTGAGGTAGAGGAACAGAGAGTTATTGTGCGAGAGGCACAGGAAGCCTGGATATTTGTCACAGCACGGACAGATTTATCTGGATTTTTAGGCAGAGAGAAGGTAGATCCTGTTGCAATGGCATTAGAGGATTTGGAAAAAGTCCGCCATCGTTCTTATGAAGAAATTTGGGAAGATTTTCAGCAATGGTATCAAAGTCAGTATGGAAGTATGACAATAGAATTAGGAGATGTGGATGCAGAGAAAGAAAATTTGCCAACGAAAGAACGGATAGAGCGTTTTCTGGCAGGAGAAGAGGATACAGGACTGACAGCATTGTATGTACAGTATGCAAGATATCTGTTGCTATGCTCTTCCCAGGAGAATGGATTGCCGGCAAATCTGCAGGGAATCTGGGCGGAAGAGATTCAGACGCCATGGAATGGAGACTGGCATTTGAATGCCCAGCAGATGATTTACTGGCTGGCAGAAAAGGGAAACTTATCATCTTGCCACCTTCCTTATCTGAAATTGACAAAGGAACTGGCAAAGCATGGGGAGAAAACTGCAAAGGCGTACTATGGGGCGAGAGGATGGCTGGTGCATACTTTTACAAATCCATGGGGATTTACGGCGCCGGGGGAAGAGGCTTCCTGGGGATCTACGACAGGCAGTCCAGCATGGCAGTGCCACCATTTATGGGAACATTATTTATACACAGGAGATAAGGAATATCTAAAAGAGGTTTATCCTGTTATGAAAGGGGCAGCATTGTTTTATATGGATATGCTGGTGGAAAATAAAGATGGTTTTCTGGTGACTTCACCGTCTTCTTCGCCAGAAAATGCCTTTTTAGACCAGGAAGGCAGAGTTTGTTCTTTGTGTGAAGGTCCTGCGTATGACAGGGAACTGCTTAAGGCGTTGTTTCAGTACTGTCTGCAGGCGCAGTATATCTTAAAAGAGGATTTGGAGTTTGTAAAAGAAGTAAAAGAGGTTCTTGGGAAATTAGCACCGGTAGAAATTGCCTCTGACGGAAGGATTATGGAATGGGATAAAGAATATCCGGAGGAGTATCCGTATCACCGACATGTGTCCCATTTATGGGGCTTGTATCCGGGAAATGATATTTCTTTGGAGAAGACACCGGAATTGGCGCGGGCCGCACAGAATTCTTTGGAAAAGAGAGGACGTACCACTGCAGGCTGGGCAATTTCATTTCGGGTATGTTTGTGGGCGAGACTTCGTCAGGGCGAAAATGCATATAGCTGTTTCCAGGATGCCATTCGCTATGCCACAGCATATAACATGTTGAATCTGGCTTTTCATAGTGTGGAGAAAACACAGGAACTGCCAGAGGTGGATGTAGAAAAAAATCATTATCCGTTTCAAATTGACGGTAATCAGGGGAATGCCACAGGAGTCTTGATGTTGTTTGAAGATGATGAGGCGAGAGTTTTGGAGGATGGAAGCTGGGAAATTGATATTTATCTTTTGCCGGCACTTCCAGAGGAATATTCTCAGAAAGGAAAGATACGTGGGTTGCAGGCAAAAGGCAATTTGGAGGTTTCCTTTGCGTGGGAAAATGGAATAGTAACAGAGGCTGTAATCAAAGGAGAATCAGGAGTAAGATTTAATCTGCATTGTAATAATACTGTACAGAATATTTGTCTTAAAGATGGAATTTACCAATTTTCCCAAGGTTGACGGAAAAGTAAAAAAAAGATATAATAGTTCTAAAATGAACTTTTTGTTCATATGCTATTTATTAGAAAATTTCTTGGAGGCATGTCATGGATGACGGAATCGAGCTGCTTTTGATGGGTCAGCATTTTAAGAAGTTTCAGGAAGCTGCATATTCCAACCTGCTTGAGGAATATGAAGTAACTCTTTTGGATATTCGGGTGTTGTTGTTTTTAGATACCCATGGTTCTAGGAATACAGCGAAGGATATTGTGAAGGTGCATTGTTTTACGAAGTCCAATGTATCCAAATCTATTGAGTCTTTGCTGGAAAGGGGATACTTGCAAAAGGAGTACGATAGTCAGGACAGACGTCGGATTCATTTACAAATCCAGCCGGCAGCAGAACCGATTATTAAAAAGGCAAAGCATGAACATGAAAAAATGCTTCGGACGGTATTTCAGGGAGTAGAAGAAAGCGAGATGGAGGTAATCCGTCAGGTGGCGCAGAAAATCACCCGGAATATTAGCGAGGCGATTAAATAAGACAGAAGAAAGGAAGGAGAAAAATGCAGGATAATTTTGAAAAAATGATGGGGGACTTTACACAGAAATATAAAGATATCTGTGTAATGAACAATTCCATCGATGGGAATTTATTTGCGGAATATGGGGTGAAAAGAGGTCTTCGTGATAAAAATGGTAAGGGTGTTTTGTCAGGTATTACCAATATCTCTTTGATTAAGTCCAGTGAAACTGTGGATGGTCAGACAAAACCTTGTGATGGACAGTTGTTTTATCGTGGATATAATATCTATGATCTGACCAATGGTTTCCGTCAGGATAAGCGTTTTGGTTTTGAGGAAACTGCGTATTTACTTTTGTTTGGTAATTTACCAACAAAGGATGAATTGGCAGAATTTAGTAAGGTGCTGGCGAAGAATCGTCGTCTTCCAACCAATTTTGTCCGTGATGTTATCATGAAGGCTCCTAGTCGTGATATTATGAATTCATTGACAAAGGGTGTTCTGACTTTGTCCTCCTATGATGACAAGGCGGCTGACATTACCTTAGAGAATGTGCTGACACAGAGCTTGATGTTGATTAGTGTATTCCCTATGCTTGCAGTTTATGGATACCATGCATACAATCACTATGAATGTGATGAAAGCTTTTATATTCATCGTCCAGATGATAATTTGTCTGCGGCAGAGAATATTTTACGCATGCTTCGTCCAGATAAGAAGTACACTGATTTAGAAGCAAAGGTGCTGGATTTAGCATTGGTATTACATATGGAGCATGGTGGAGGAAATAACTCTACTTTTACTACCAGGGTGGTTACTTCTGCTGGCTCTGATACTTACTCTGTTATTGCTGCTGCGTTGTCTTCTTTGAAGGGACCAAAGCATGGTGGAGCCAATATTAAGGTAGTAGAAATGATGCAGGATATTAAAGATCATGTATCAGATACCAGTGATGAGGCAGAAGTGAGAGCATATCTGAAAAAGATTCTTCACAAAGAAGCTTTTGATAAACGTGGATTGATTTATGGCATGGGGCATGCAGTATATTCTATCTCTGACCCAAGAGCAGTGGCGTTTAAGGGCTTTGTAGAAAAGCTTGCAAACGAAAAGCATCAGAAGGATGAATTTGAGCTTTACTCTATGATTGAAAGAATTGCACCGGAAATCATCGGTGAGGAATGTGCAATTTACAAGGGTGTAAGTGCTAACGTGGATTTCTACAGTGGATTTGTATATAACATGCTTGGTATTCCAATGGAATTATTTACACCAATCTTCGCTATGGCACGTATCGTAGGATGGAGTGCCCACCGTATGGAGGAGCTCATTAATGTAGACAAAATTATTCGTCCTGCATATCAGAGTATTATGGTTCCAAAACCATACGAAACCTTGGCGGACAGAAGTACGCCAAAACTCAAGGATCATGAAAAAGACCAGCTAAAAATCTCCATGAAAGAGGAGAGCTGCTAAAGGTTTGATTGTGGCAGAATAAATAAGTAAAAAAAGGACTGAAGACAAATAAATTTGCCTCAGTCCTTTTGTGCGTATCAGGGGCTGCGTCACTATATTTAAGAAAAAAGTAAAGACTTCCACTTCTACCTGTGATATTCTGTAGGTATGAATATGGGAGAAGTGGAGGTATTCAACATGGAAGAAAAAAAAGGAACGATTTTAGTTGTAGATGATGATTATGAAATTGCAGAATTAGTTGAGATTCATCTGGTTAGTGATGGTTACCAAGTATTTGTGGCCAATAATGGAAAAGAGGCGTTAGAAATATTTCGGAGGGAAGAGATTGATTTAGCCATCCTGGATATTATGATGCCGGAAATGGATGGAAATGAGGTGTGTGCAAAAATACGGGAGACTAGTACTATTCCAATTATTATGCTGAGTGCGAAGGATTCTGAAAGGGATAAGATTACTGGATTGGGGAATGGAGCGGACGATTATGTGACAAAGCCGTTTAATACGTTGGAGCTTGTGGCAAGGGTGAAGTCACAGTTAAGAAGATACCAGAAGTTTGGTGGCTTGGACGTGGCGCCAAAGACGGGGGTTGTTCAGATGGAAAATCTTACGATTGATAAATCCAGCCATAAAGTAAAGGCATATGGAAAAGAGATAAAACTGACACCGTTGGAATTTGATATTTTATATCTTCTTGCTACGCATCCGGGACAGGTTTTCAGTACCGATGAGATTTTTGAGAATGTATGGAAAGAAAAAAGTTTTGAAATGAGTAATACGGTTATGGTTCATATCCGTCGTTTGCGGGAAAAGATAGAAGTAGATTCAAGAAATGCACAGATTATAAAAACAGTGTGGGGAGTGGGATATAAAATTGAAGCGTAGTATATGGAACAGTTTACAGATGAGGCTTATTTTATATAGTGTTGCCAGTTTGTGTCTGGCATTGGTGACAGAAATTGGAATAGGCATTATTCTTTATTTTTTATCTACTATGATGGGAGCCAGCAGCAGTGGATATGGATTTCGGCCGGTACCACCAGAACAGGGAAGACCACCACAGCCAGCTATGCATGGTGAGAGATTGTGGTCCGCAATTCACCAGATAGAGGGAATGGAAAGAGGCACTCTATACACGATTGTAGTGGCAGGTGTTATTGTTGGAATGCTTCTTTTTGTTATGTATTTCTTGTGGTTAAGTAGAAGTATTATTCAGGATTTGTCCCATATTTCGGACCGTATTACCAGCATTGCAAAGGGAAATCTGGATGAAACTATTTCCATAGAACGTCAGGATGAAATTGGAGAGATTGCCAACCGGGTGAATGAAATGACAGAGGAAATTGTCCGGTTAATAAGGTCAGAAAGAGAGGCTTTGCAGACCAATAAGGATTTGATTACCTGTGTGGCTCATGATTTGAGAACACCACTGACTTCTGTACTTGGTTATCTTCAACTTGCCATGGATACAGAAAAATATGACAGTGAGCAGCGGCAGAAATTTGCCCAGATTGCCTCTCAGAAGGCAAGTCGTCTGGAAGGATTGATAGAGGATTTGTTTAGTTATACCAAGCTTATGAGTGGAGAAATTACTTTGCATCGCTGTGAGATTGATATTGTAAAATTGTTAGAGCAGATGGTGGAGGAGTTTTATCCTTTGTTTCAGGATAACGGACTGGAATGTCTTTTTACAAAAAAGACAGATGGGATTTTAGCTTGTCTTGATCCGGAATTGATTGCCAGAGCGATTCAGAATCTTTTAAGTAATGCAGTGAAATATGGAAAAGACGGAAAACAGATTTTACTTTCTATAGAAAAGCAATCAAGTACTATAAAAATATGTGTTACAAATTATGGATTGATTATACCGAAGGAAAGTCTGGACATGATATTTGAAAAATTTTATAGGGTAGAAGAGTCACGTTCGAGACGTACTGGAGGAACAGGACTGGGATTAAATATTGCGAAAGAAATCATCGTGCTTCATGGTGGAAAGATTGGAGTGGAAAGCGGAGAGCAGGGTACGAAATTTACGGTGAGCCTTCCATTGACAGAGGTACAATAGAGAAATTGTAAAGGAACAAGATATGAAAAATAAAATTTTTTGGATTAGCATGATTATTATCTGTTTACTGATGGCGGGATGTGGCAGCGGTGCAAAACAGCTTTCAGAAACAGAAGAAATCATAAATGAAAAGCAAGAAGAATATATACAGGAAGATTATACATTTAACGAATCAAAAGCTGTAAGAATATCCGGAAATGGAATTTCTGTTGTAGTGAAACAAGGAATGAAAGGATATGTTAAATACAATCGTTATATGAAATTGTCTGCTGAAATCTCAAGTGAAGAAAGAGACTTTACGGGCTGGTTACGAGTTTTGCTGCCAACAGAAGATGGGAATAGTATGTACCAAAAAGAGGTTGTACTAAAAAGTGGACAGGAAAAACAGGTGACTATGTATCTTCCAGCAAACATGAACCGGAATCAGATGCAGGTGTCTTTAAATGATATAGAAGGAGAGGAAGTCTGCTCTAAATCGGTTTCTGTGAACCTGCAATATGGAACAGATAATCCCTGTATTGGTATTTATACTAAAAAGCAAAGTCAAATGGGGTATTTGGAAAGTGTAGAAAATCAGATTTTTTACCTGAAAAAGTCTGATTTTACGAAAGATTACAGAGGATTGGACATTCTGGATGCTATTGTTATCAGTGATATAGATACAAAAAGTCTGGGAAAAAGACAAATAAATGCGATTAAAACCTGGGTGCAGCGTGGTGGTACTCTGGTTTTGGCGGATAGCGGACAACAAAAAGAAATGACAGCCTTTCAGGGGACAGTTTTATCCTGGGAAATCGGAGACCAAAAGAAAATTAATACTTGTTTTGGGCTAGATTTGGATGATATGGATGTCATTACAGATAGAATTATAGAGGAATTTGAAGCTCAAAAAGCGGAAAAAGTAAAATCCTTTTTAAAGAAAAATTTATCCAGAAATGTATATGCGAATTGGAGCGAGGAGATAGACAATATTCAGGAAAATCCAGAGTGTTTGGAAAAATCTGGAGAGATTTTTAATTACCTTTTACAAGATTTTAAGGAGGAAGAAATTAAGAAAAATTTATCTGTAATAGCTACAGAGAAAGAAAAATTGCAGATAGTAGATTATGTAATTATTCCGTTTGTAAAGAAAGATTATACAGAATATATTTTCTCGGATTCAGAAACCATAGTTACTACCTTTAAGGATAAGCCTTTATTTCAAAAGGTAAAGAAAGGTCTTGGAAATATAGTGGTAGCTGGTTGTTCTTTGTCTTTAAAGAAAAAAATATGGGAAGTTACAGGACTGAAGATTTTAGAGTTTATACAAGAAAATTTCTCCAGCCAAAAGAAGCAGCAGCTTGTTATGGAGAAAGAACAGAGCATTGGAAATAACAATAATATTTATAAAAATGGACTGCTTGCAACAGAAACTAATAATCTTCCAAATTTGAAATTATATGGAATTATTTTGTTGGCATATATTTTGTTGATTGGACCGGGATATTTTCTTTGGTTTCGAAAAGGGGGGAAGGCATCATGGCTTTGGCTTGCGATTCCAGTTACCTCTTTGTCATTTTCAGTGTTTATTTATTTGTTGGGAACTAGTACCAGAATACATGAACCATATGTAAACTATTTATCCCATCTGCATTTAGAGGAAGATGGAGAAGGTGGTCTTAACACCTGGTTTCGGTTGATTAATCATAAAAATACCGATTATGAAATGGTGTTAGATGGAAATTATGATATCGAACCCTTCTATGCAGATCAGAACTACTATGTAGATGACAGTCAAGGGAAGAAAGAAATAGGTAGTGCGTATCAGTACGGAATCGAATATACCGAAAAGAATACAAAGATTCATCTGAAGAATATGGCAGCTTTTCAGGGAATGGACTTTAAAGAACAGGAATTTATTTCCTATCAAGGGGATGTTTTGCCACAGATTGTATCCAACGATATGACCTTACAGGGTGATATTCTTAATCAGTTTTCTTACGATTTGGAGGATTGTTTTTTATATGATAATGGAACCATTTATCTTTTAGGGGACATTCCTGCAGGAGAAAGCGCTACTTTGGATAATGTGAAAAATGAGAAGATATTTATGCCAAGTGAGTATAATTACGATTATTCAGAACTAATGATACAGATGTTTTCCAGGAAAAAGGGAACCGATTATGAAAGAAAGCGGCGAGAGGCGTTAGCGGAAGGTTATTTGCAAGGAGGGAATATATCAGAATGCTTCTTCTTTGGATTTGCTTCTGAGGAGGAAGAAAGTGAAAATTCTTTTGTGAATCAGTTTTCACTGAATCATTATGGAACTACAGCTATTTCAAAAGATATTGATATTACCTATCGTTCCAATGGTATGGAAGTTCTTCCAGATATTTCGGAATATGCCTATATGTATGATGCCACAGAAACGGATGGCAAAGCTGTTTTAGAAAAGGATAAAAGGATTTTGGTAAGATATAAACTGCCAAAGGGATATCAGTGGAAGGGACTGGCTTATACCCAGAATAATAATGCAGAATTTAGTTACTTTAGTAATGGATATATGGGAGCATCTATTTTTGCCGGAACAGCAACAATATTTAACAAGAGAATCGGACATGAAGTGAAAATATTGGAAAGTGGGCAGGAAATGAATATGGAAATCCGGGAAGAATACCTTGATAAAAATAATGAACTGACATTGTTTTATTATGTGGATGATACCATAGATATGGAACTTCAGCTTCCAATCATTATGGCATATGTAACCAAAACACCATAAAGAAAGGGGAGGACGGGCTTGGTAGAGATTAAGGATTTATGTAAAAACTATGGAAAGCTTACTGCTTTAAATAAGTTAAATCTCAAAATTAATCAGGGAGAACTATTTGGCTTTGTTGGACCTAATGGTGCAGGAAAAACCACAGTGCTGAAAATGATGGGTGGCCTTTTGACGCCGGATAGCGGGAAAATCACAGTAGCAGGAATTGACGCTATCCACGATGCGGTTCATTTAAAGGAACAAATAGGATATGTACCAGATTTTTTCGGTGTATATGATAATTTTAAGGTAATGGAATATATGGAATTTTATGCATCTGTTTATGGGATTACCGGAGAAAGTGCCAGAAAACTTTGTAGGGAATTATTAGCATTGGTAAAGCTGGAGGATAAGAAAGAATTTATGGTAGATAGTTTGTCCAGAGGTATGAAACAGCGTCTTTGCCTTGCAAGAAGTCTGGTACATAATCCGGAACTTCTGATTTTGGATGAGCCGGTATCAGGTCTGGACCCCCGGGCAAGGCTGGAGATGAAACATACTCTTCGACAGTTAAACGAGCAAGGAAAAACCATTATTATCAGTTCACACATTTTATCAGAATTATCAGAGTTATGTACTACCATTGGGATTATTGAACGGGGAAAGATGGCAGCGAAAGGAACCATAGAAGAGATTACTCATAAAATAAATGCTTTGATGCCTGTGGTTGTAGAAGTGGCGGGGGAAAGAAAAAAAGCGTTACAGATTATGAAGGAATGTCAGGAAGTAAAAAACATATCTATGGATGGAGAACGGTTTGTGCTGGGATTTTCTGGGGATCAGGAGCAGCAGGTGGAACTTTTGCAGCGATTGGTAAAGGAAGAGGTTCCAGTGATTTCCTTCCAGAAAAAGAATAGTGATTTGGAAACTATATTTATGAAAGTGACAGAAGAAAATGGAGGGGAATAGTGTGAAGTATAAAATCAATCCAGTATTCCGAAAGGAAGCAAAATTAAGGGTACGGACTACCCGGTTTGCCAAAGTGGTATTTGTATATAATTTTTTGTTGTTAGCTCTGGCGTTGTTGGGATTTGAAATGGCATTTAATATCCACTGGAATAGTTACATTGATTATTCCAGAGCACCACTGATTTATCTTATTTTGATTATTGTAGAAATGCTGATGGTTATTTTTATTGTGCCGGCTTATACAGCAGGAAGCATTGCAGGGGAAAGAGAAAAGCAGACTCTGGATATTTTGTTGACTACCGTTTTGAGACCCCGGCAGATTATTTTTGGGAAGCTGGCTTCTTCTATTGGAATGGTGTTGCTGTTGGTATTTTCCAGTTTGCCTATATTGTCTATTATATTTACGGTAGGCGGTGTAGGAGTCAAAGATTTAATCCGGTTTATGATTGTAGCATGTATCGTAGCAATTTTTATTGGAAGCATTGGTACGGTTGCATCCACTGCTTATCAGAAAACGGTACAGGCAACGGTGTTTTCTTTTGGTATGGTATTAGTAGTATGTGTAGGAACCATAGCAGTGGTGGCAGCAGCTTATTTTTTGCAGCAGATGTATTTTTGGAATATTATGCAGGGAAAAGGAGAGGTGCCGGATGTAGCATGGATGGCATTGCTTCTTCTTTTGAATCCCGTGATTACTATGAAAGATATGCTTAGCAACCAGTATAGTCAATTGGAGGAGTTTTCAAAGATTATTGCTTCTATGGGAGGTCTTCCGGAATTTATTATGAAAAACTGGTTTTATCTCAGCCTGACTGCCCAGATTCTTGCTTCAGGCATACTGTTAAAAATTGCAGAGTTAAAGTTAAATCCGTTGCGAAAAAAACGAAAATGGTTCAAAAGAAGTTGAATTATTTTTCAGATGGGGGTACAATGGGGACTGTTCACAAAATGAAAGTAGAAATACCCTGAAAGAAAGGTTTCGATAATAATGAAAAAAATCAGCGAAAGAAAAAGAATTGTAGTTAAGGTAGGAACTTCTACTTTGACACATCGTACAGGACGGTTAAATATAAGAAGAGTAGAAAAGCTGGTAAAGACTCTGGCAGATTTGCAAAATGCAGGTCATGAAGTGGTTTTGGTATCAAGTGGAGCCATTGGCTTAGGTATGGGAAAGCTTGGTCTGACAAAAAAGCCTTCCGATACTCCAGGGAAGCAGGCGTGTGCAGCGGTAGGCCAGTGTGAACTTATGTATATGTATGATAAATTATTTGCAGAATACAGTCTTACCGTGGCTCAGGTGCTGCTAACCAAATATGTATTGCAGGATGAGCGTCAACAGAACGTAGTTAATGCTATGGAGCGTCTGATTACCCAGGGGGTAATTCCTATTATTAATGAAAATGATACGGTAGCAATTGATGAGTTGGAACTGGAAGTGGGAGAGAATGATTCTCTTGCGGCTATTGTAGCTACCCTTGCCAGTGCAGATTTATTGATTATTATGTCTGATATTGATGGACTTTATGACAAAGATCCACATCAGCATCAAGATGCAAAGCTGATTCCTGTAGTTCATGAAATTGATGAAAATATCCGCCAATTGGCGGGTGGAGCTGGTTCTAAGCTTGGAACTGGTGGAATGGTTACTAAGATTAATGCAGTAGAACTAGCCTATGAAGCGGGAATAGATGTGGTTTTAATGAACGGGCAGCGTCCAGAAAAATTATATGATGTATTTGAAGATAAGCAGGTAGGAACTATATTTAACTGTACGAACGAATAATTACAAAAAGGTGTCCCAGATAAAGGACACCTTTTTGTTGCCTATTCTATTTTAAATTTTCCAACAATACTTCCAGCAATAAATCATTATCTTCTGGTTTCATAAAGCAGAAACGGATATATTTATTATCCAGAAATGGGAAGGTGGAACAGTCGCGAATCATGAGTCCCTTACGGATGGCCGCCTCGAACAAATCGTAAGAGGTTACCCCGTCCTTTAAAATTTTTACTAATACAAAATTTCCATGAGGTGGATAATATTTTACATTTGGACAAGTGTTCAAAATCTTACAGATGCGTTCTCTTTCGGTGGCAATAAGTTCACTGGTGTCTTTGATGTATTCCTCATCCTGAAACATAATTTCTCCCGCTACTGCTGCCAGAGAATTTATTGTCCAAGGATTCTTTTTGCTGTCAATCTGCTTTAAAAGCTGATGGTTGCCACAGATGGCATAGCCAAGACGAAGACCAGGAGCTGCAAAAAACTTGGAAATTCCTCGAAGAATAATAATATTATTATAATATTCTGTCAGTGGAATGGATGTGATTTCTTCGGCTGATTCTGAAAACTCCACATAAGTCTCATCCACCATTACAAAAATACCATTTTCCTTGCAGGAGTCCAGAATGACCCGCATAGTCTGGCGGTCTATCTGGGAAGAAGTAGGATTGTTGGGATTACAGATTACCAGCAAATCAATATTTTGGTTTAATGCATCCTGTAATTCTGAAAGATTTAGCTGGAAATTCTCACTTTCCTTCAAACGGAAATAATGACAGCGTCCTCCCTCTAATGCTACTTCGTGTTCGTATTCAGAATAGGTAGGTCCTACGATTAATGCTTTTTGTGGTTTCTGAATCTTAATAACCAAAGAAATTAACTCGGTGGAGCCGTTTCCTACCAATATATTTTCATAGTTTGTGTGGGTATATTCTCCTATACATTTCCGAAGTTGGGTATATTCCCGATCAGGGTAAGTGGTGATAGCATCAATATGTTCTGTCAGTCCTTCCCGGAGTTTGTAGGAAATCCCCAGTGGATTTACATTGGCAGAAAAACTGGTAATGTCTTCCTTTCGAATGCCGTATACAGCTTCTATTTTTTCTAAATCGCTTCCATGAAAATGTTCTTTTTGTTCAATCATCTTAATAACCATGCCTTTCCATTGTCTGCAGGTTTTTGTATGGAAAAAATTCCAGGCAAAAGCCATGTTCTTATAAGTCGCCTAAAAGTATAGCATTTTATAGAAAAGCAGGCAACTTTTTCTCTCCATTCTTTTCTTTTGTGGCTAGTGGTGGTATACTAGAAAGGATTGAACTCAAAAGAAACAGATATTCTCTGGGGGATTTACATATGAAGGAAAAGATAAACCAGTATGCCAAAGGAATATTCGAATATAGAAGACCAGAAGTACAGCTTGTGCCACAGAGTCTGGATTTTTCTGTTGCAGCAGGAGAATGCTATGAAGGTAGTTTTGTGGTAGAGAATGCTGAAAAGTCCATGATGAAAGGAATGGTTTCTACAGACTGCCATTATATGTTGTTGGAGCAGGATGCCTTTCATGGAGAGCATAATGAAATTGCCTTTGTTTTTCAGGCACAATATCTTTCGCCGGGAGAGACAGTGAAGGGAAATATTCGGATTTTATCAGATTGTGGAAGTTTGATTCTTCCGTTTTCTGTTTCTTTACATGCGCCTTTTTATGAGAGTTCTATAGGGCCTATCAGGGATTTGGCCCAGTTTGCAGATCTGGCAAAAGAGAATTTACAGGAAGCAGTGAATGTTTTTGGAGATGAGCGCTTTGAAGATGTTTTTTTGAAGCAGGAGGAAGAGTTTAAGGAAATTTACCGGGGACTTTCCAAAGGAGAGAACAAAGGATTGGCAATGGAAGAGTTTTTGATTGCCATTCATAAGAAGGTTCCAGTGAAGCTTTCTACCAGAAAACTGTCTTTGCACTATGAGGATTGTAAAGAGTCTTTCCGGGAGCAGATCGTATTGCATAAGAGTAACTGGGGATATTGTGAGTATCAGATTCATAGTGATGCGGAATTTGTGGAAGTGGAATGTGAGAAAGTAAGAACCCTGGATTTTATTGGAAATAATTATGAGCTTCCTTTCGTAATTAATACAGATAAAATGCGTAGCGGAAGAAATTTTGCCAGAATCACGATTTCTAATCCGATTCAGAAAATACAGGTTGAGATTACTGCCCAGAAACCAGGCTGGGAAGAGGAGAACATAGAAAAAAGAATTTGTGAGCAGGAAAGTGTTTTCAAGGCATGGGAAAGCTTGCTTGCTTATTATATGGGACGAGAAAATTTAGGAGAGTACTCCATTAATATAGAACGCCAGGCATGTTCTGTGGATAAGGTTACAGGTGGAAAAGGAAGCTATCAGCGGTTGTTTCAGGTTTTGCGGATTCATCTGGGAATTCTTCATCGGAGAGAAGATATGGTCAGTGCCGGTATGGAACAGATTGAAGAGCAGTTAGATGAGTTAAAGGAAAACAATCCGCTGCTGTATTGTAGCTATTATTTCCTGCTGGGATTGTGGAAGGCTGAGGAAAAGGGAAGCTGCGTTTCGAAACTTCGGGAGTGTCAGGTTCCGGAAAAGTCACAGTGGCTGAAACTTTGGTATCTGTTACAGCTGGATATAGAGTATACTTCTGACAAAAGTAGACAGAAGGCTATATTGGAACTTCTGCGGGAGGGCTGTCATAGTCCATTTTTATACTGGGAGCTTTGCAAAATATATAATGAATCGCCAGATTTGCTTCTGGAGCTGGATGAAACCACAGAGCAGGTATTGCATTGGGGTTGTCGAAAGGACTGTCTGGATGCAGAGCTACAGTTTCGGTATACCTATTTAATCAGCAGAAAGAAGAATTTTTCAAAACTGCTTTTAGAGGATTTATGTATTCTTTATGAGAAAAATCCTACCGATGATGTTCTTACTATGATTTGCAAAATGCTTATGAAGGACAGCCGGGTTTCTGGAGATGATTTAAGATGGTATGCTTTGGGGGTTGAGAAAAACCTTAAGATAACTGATTTGTATGAACATTATATGTATGCCTTGGGAGAACAGAAAGACTGGGAACTTCCAGAACGTGTACTTATGTATTTTACGTATAATAATCATTTAAATGCAGAGAAAAAAGCTTTGTTATATTCCTATGTGGTTCAGCAGAAGGAAAAAAATAAGACTATGTATGATACGTATGTAGACACTATGCGAAGCTATACTTTCCAGCAGTTGACAGAAGGAAAGATATACCCAGGAATGGAAGTGTTGTACGAAGAGTTTTTGACAGAAGATAATTTAAATGAATCATTGGCACAGACATTACCAGAGATTCTTTTTGCCCAGGAAATTACTTGTCACAATCCGGAAATGAAAGGGGTTTATGTCCGTCATGGAGAAATCCATAAAGAAGAATATGTACCTTTTGTACAGGGAAAGGCAGTGATTTCTGTTTTCACTAGCAATGTATGGATTTTTTTGGTAGATGGAAATGGCAACCGCTATATTCAGTCGGTAGATTATACCACTAATAGATTGATGCACTTAGAACATCTTGCTTCAAAGTGCATGGAATATGCAGTAGATGATGCAAGATTACAGTTGTATCTGTACGAAAAAAAGGATAGTGTCAATCCAAATGAGGAAGGTATGGTGGAGCTTCGAAGAAGAGTTATGGATATTCCTATGCTTAGCAGCAGTCATGCCCGAAATGTGTTTTATTCCTTGGTGCGCCATTATTATCAGAATTTTGAAGGAGAACTTTTGGACTATCAGCTGGAGCATATGGACTGGAAACAGATTGAACCAAGTCAGCGCAAACAGTTTGTGGAATATTGCGCGGTGAGACATTGTTATGATAAAGCAATGGAAGGCGTCATGCAGTTTGGATATGAAGGCATGGATGCCAGAAGACTTTTACAGGCGTCTTCCCAGCCGTTGCGTGCTTCTCAGGAAAGAGAGAATGTCCAGCTTGTGAAACTGGCATGGTATATATTCAAGGACGGAAAGTTTGATGAAAGACTGATTACATATTTATGTAATTATTTTAAAGGAACGATTCCGGAAATGGTGCAGATATGGAGGGCAGCATCTGGATTTGGTTTGGATGTGCAGGAGTTTTCTGAGCGTATTATCGCCCAGATTGTATTTTGTGATGAAATGATACCGGAAGCGTATGAAATCTTTTATGAATATTATGAGAGAGGTTTTAATAAAAAACTAATTCGTGCCTTTTTAAAAATGATAGCCTATAAGTATCTGGTGAAAGGCTGGGAGATACCGGAAGAAATGTTTGACTATTTCTACAGAGAAGTTCGAATTGAAGAAAACAGACCTTGTCTTCTGGCTGCTTTAAGGCGTTTAAGTAAGAAGGAAGAACTTTCCGGGGAAGAAATGGTATTTGTAGACTATAATATTCATCAACTATATGAGAAAAATATAGTGATGGAATTTTTTCAGAGATTCCGGGGAAAAGTATCCTTGCCAGACCGGATTATGAAGGAGCAGTATGTGGAATATATTGCAGATCCTCAAAGTGAAGTAAAGATTCATTACCAGTTGTCTTCTGACGCCAGTGGAGAAGAATATATTACAGAGCGGATGAAAAATACCTTTGAAGGAATCCGTGTTAAGAACTTTGTATTGTTCCAAGATGAAGAGGTGAAGTATTGTATCTCAGAAGTAACACCAGATGGGGAGCGAAAAATTACGGAGAAGCGTTATCTTCATTTTGAGGAAAAGACTTCCAAGGAGGAAGGAACCAACTGGTATCAGATGCTGAATCAGATTCTTCAGGCGAAGGAGAAAAAGGAACAGGAGGAGCTTCTGGACAAGATGCATGACTATGTGGAGAGACAGGAGACTCTGAAGCAATTAATCAGACCATTACGAAAGTAGAGACTAGTGTGAAAAATAGATTTTTTACACAGAAATTTGTGCATGTGCCCAAATTTCCGGGGTATCGAAAGAATGGAGAATACTATGATAGAAGATAGAAAATTAATGGTAGGAATGGATTTGTGCGATGACATAACCCAGTTGTCCTGCTATCGGCCGGAACAGGAAGAAATTGTTTCTATTGGCCGTTTGGTAGGGATGGAAAGGGAATATGAATTTCCTACTGTACTGGCTTACAATCAGGAAAAGAAGGAATGGTTCTTTGGTAGAGAGGCTTTAATGGAAGCGGACAAGGGGCATGCTCTTTTATTTCATCATATCTTACAGAATATTGCAGAGGGACAAGAACTTAAGGTTCAGGATATTACTTTGGACCCGGTAGATGCCCTGACTCGATTTTTTGTAAAGCTGTTAAGCTGTACCAAAGAGTATTATCCAAATGAAACCATATTAAAGCTGGTAATTACTTTGCAGGAACGTAATGAAAATCTGCAAAAAACAATTGCCGCTGCCATGAAAAAAATTGGAATCGAAGAAGACCGTCTGGTGATTCAGCAGCATAAACAAAGTTATATGTACTATGCTCTGAGTCAGAAAAAAGAACTTTGGATGAATGACATTGCTCTGTTTGAATTTGGCAGGGAGGGTATGTTTTATTCCCAGATACATATTGATCGAAGGACTGTTCCGTATATTGTTGGTGTAAAGCAAAAGAATCTGACAGATATTTTAAGCTGGGATATGATGGAGCATGACAGCAGCTTTCGAATTGACTATGCCTTTATGAATCTTGCCAATACCCAGCTCCATAAGCAGATGGTAACTACCATATATGTGACAGGAGAAGGCTTTCAGGGAGAATGGGCAAATGAGGCGTTGAAGCAGCTTTGCTCAGGAAGAAGAGTATTCCGGGGACAGAATCTGTTTACAAAGGGAGCCTGTTATGCGGCAAGAGAACTGGCAGGTCAGGGGAAAATGGAAGATTTTCTGTTTTTGGATGAAGACATGATTTATAGCAATATTTCCATGAGAGTTTATAAGGACGCCAAAAATCAGGAACTTACCTTGGTAAAAGCCGGGGTTCCATGGAAAGAAATAGATGTTAGTGTGGATATTATTCCAGATGCAGAAGAAGAGATTCAGCTGACGATTCAGAATGTAATCCGCCGGGAAACAAAGGTGCATCTGCTTTCTCTTCAGGGATTTGCAGACCGTCCAAATAAAATGACCCGCTTTACTGTGCGGATTCGTTTTGCAGATGTATCCCATTGCATTGTTACATTAAAAGATAATGGATTTGGAGAATTCTATCCTTCCAGCAACCGGATATGGGAACGGTATCTGGAGGTATAAGAAAAGGAGATAGAACATGGGAAAATTAATTCAGTGTTGCAGCAAAATAGCCAAAACTCCATATTGCTTTCCTATGACAAAGACCAATGTTTATTCTATAGAGGAAGTGTGCTATTATATCCGCCATAATATCTATATGATGCAGGAAGAAATTTTCGATGAAGATTTTGTTCAGTGGCTGCGGGATGAGTTAGAAATGGAAGTGACTGCGAACAAAGTAGAAAGTATGCGCCGCGACCACGATAATCTCAAGGACATTGTAGTAACACTTTGTTGTAGCTGTGATTATTATGCAGAAGAGGAAATCAACCAGCTTATAGAGATAATGGATGAAACCCAGAATCTTTCTGCAAGAGGAAGAAGAAAAATTAAGGCAGACAGTTTTTTGAAGACGGGAAGCTTAGAGCGTGCCAGAAAAGAATATGAAGGGATTTTGCGCAGTGATGATATGCGAAATGCATCCCAGGATGATTATGGCGAAATATATCATAGCCTTGGAGTTGCTTATGCTGGACTGGGAGAATTCCGTCCGGCAGCCCTGGCATTCCAGAAGGCATATGAACAGAATAATAAAATGGAATCCCTGCAGGGATATTTATATACCCTTCAGTTAGGAGGCATGGAAACGGAGTACAAAAATGCCATAAGAGAAATGGGAATTTCCACAGAGCAGCAAGTATTTTTGCAGGCTCAGTATACGGAAGCTGTACAACAGAGTAAAGCTAGCAAAAAGTACAGGCAGATAGACCGGTTAAAGGAAGTAAAGGAAACCAGAGAGGCCGCAGAGTTCACCCATCGGGTGGAGGATTTGATTCAGCAATGGAAGGAAGAATACCGTCAGAAAATGGAAGCATAACCATGGAAGAGAGGAAAAGAAAACATGGCATTTTGGGATAAATGGAAGAAAAAAAATACCAGTGAGGAAATTCAGGAGAAGACATTTCAGGATAATCAGGAAGAACCGGCATTGGAAACAGAATATTTTGCAAAGCAAAAGGAGAAAAAAGAAGAAAAAAAGAAAGAAGACCAGGGGGCTCTGCCAGTACAAAATCTGGAGCAGGAGAGTGTAGTTCCTGTTGGAAGAGCCGAGGTGAAAAATTTTATCCGGGATTGTTGTGCATCCATCGCAGAAAGTGAACAGCAGGTTGATAATATTAAATTGGAGTATGAACATGTAACAGAATATCTTACAGATATTCAGAAAATTGACCGGATTGCGGGAGAAAGCAGAGAAGAAATGCTGGAGCTTTGTAAAAAAATCAAGCATCTGCTTCAAATGAGAAATCAATATAAAAATAGGGAAATCACTATTTCAGATGGTCAGGTTCGGCGTTTCGATCTCTATAAAGAGAACCTGATTGATGAAATCAAAAAGATGTATCAATCCGAAATGTATCAGAAGGCAATTGAAAATGATATGAAGCATCTGGAAAGTGAAAAAGCATATCTGCGTCAGAACCAGCAGGAAATTATCGAAAAGCAGAATGCGTTAAAGGGGATGGCAAAGGTTCTGGCTTCGTTTGTTATTTCACTTTTTGTGTTATTTCTGGTGATTTATTATACCATGCACAAGGACATGACATATCCATATATGGGTACTTTATTGCTGGCAGCAGTATCACTTACATGGATTTTTGTGGAATCAAACCGAAACCGTCGTGAAATGTCGCTGGCTGATTTAAAAATGAACAAAGCCATTGGATTATTAAACCGCACGAAAATAAAATATATCAATAATGTAAGTGCCTTGGATTACAACCGTCAGAAGTATCAGGTGAAGGATGCTGCTGAATTTGAAGTAATGTGGGGGGAATACTGTAAAGCAAAGGAATATGAAAGAAAATTTAAAGAAAACACAGAGCAGTTAAATAAGAATAATGAAGAACTGCTTGCTCTTTTGAACGAGTATCAGTTGGCAGACCCAGAAGTCTGGCTGGTACAGTGCTATGCTATTCTGGATGATCGGGAAATGGTAGAGATTCGTCATGAACTGAACCAGAGAAGGCAGAAGCTTAGAGAGCAGATTGAATACAATACAAATCTGAAGAAGACTCTGTTGGAAAAATTAGATATGCTTGTAGCGAAAACACCAGAATTTCAACAGCAGGTTCAGAAGATTGTTGAGGAGTTCAAAAAGCAAAAACAAAAAAATTAAAAAAATAAAATTTATTGCAATAAAAATAAAATTACCTGCATTGTCTTTCATGAAACAAACAAAAAGGCCGATTTGTTGGGAAAATGAAAAATGTTAATGCCTATAAAGGCGAAATGGAGGTAATCTTATGAAAAGAACAGCAAAAAAAGTAATGTCACTTGGTCTTGCGGTTGCTTTGGTTTTAGCAGGAACTGCTTATGCTACATCTACCGCTGATGCGAAGGGAAAAGGAAAAGCAGGAAAGAATTCCTGGAATCAGGAGAAGCAGAAAGATTCTAAGGAGAAAAAAGATAAAAAAGGCAAAAAATCTAAGAAGCATCATACCATTTGTACCGGTTCAGCTATGGTAGCAACCGGAGGTGCTTGTCACAAAGACGTTGCTTCCAAAAAAGATAAAACAAAGGTTTCTTCTGGAAGTTCTATTTCTGCGGATAAGAAGGTAAAGAGCAAATGCAAACTGTGTAAAATCAAGAAAAAGATTAAAGTAAAGGATGAGAATACCATTGTAATCAAGTGTAAAAATAAGGTGGCATGGAAAAATACTACAGTGGAAGTAACTGATGAAGAAGATAACACTGTTGAGGCTGAGATAACCAAAAAAACAAAAAAGAAAATTAAGATTAATGTGTCTGGTTTGGAAAAAGGTGAGAAGTATACTGTTACCATAACTGGTGTAAAGACCAAGAAAGATAAGATATATGGTTCTGTTACCACTACTTTTTCCACAAAGAAATAATCCGGCTTTGGAATCTCTTGCTTTTACGGTCCCTATAATGGAGGAAAATATGGCAGCTCTGGGGCAAAAGAAAAAAAGAGTGCAAATTGATGAAGAATTATTTTCTAAAATTGAATATGGAGATGAGAAAGCTTTCGAGGAATTGTATTATTTAACGTATAAGCCCCTCTATGCATTTTTGCTTTCTCTTACCTTGAATAAAGAAGACGCAGAGGATATTTTGCAGGAAACTTACATCAAAATACGGGGAGCCTGTCATTTGTATCAGAAGCAGGGAAATCCTATGGCGTGGATTATGAAAATTGCCAAAAATCTATATCTGATGAAATTGAGGAAAGAAAACAGGGAACAGCCCGTGGAATTAGAAGAATACCACGGGCTGATTGCACCGAACCAGATGGGAGCGGTGGAAGACCGGTTGTTTTTAAAAGAGCTGTTTCAGAGTATATCCAGAGAGGATAGGGATATTATCATTATGCATATCATGATGGGAATGAAACATAAAGAGATTGCAGATATTCTGCAAAAACCGGTCGGAACGGTACTGTCCAGATATCATCGTTCCATGAAGATATTGAAACAAAAAGCAAATGCAGCGATTGGAAAGGAGGAATAAACGTGTATCGTAGAGAAGAAGAAAAAATAAAATCTGGTTTTGATAGCGTTGCTCCTGACCTTTTCCAAGAAATCAGGCAAAGAGAATATAAAAAAATAGAGTCAGAAGAAGAATTGTTTGGAGAATTGGAGCTTCAGGAAGTTCAGAATGAACAGAAAAAAAATGTATTGGCATTCCATCCAACAATAGCTATGGGCAGTATTGCTGCTGTAATTTTATGTTTTCTGATGTGTACCCAGCTTTTAGCGCCGAGAGCACAGGCTACGAAGATAATGATTGATGTGAATTCAGGGATGCAGTTCATGGTGACAGAAAAAGAACAGGTCACAGAAGTAACAGCATTAAATGCAGACAGCAAAAAAATCACAGAAGCGGTTTCAGGGAATCAATCATTAGAGGAAGCAGTCTATGAAATCTTAGAGAATTTAAACCAATATGAGTATTTTCGGGAAAGTGATGCAGGCATGTTGGTTTCCTATGTAAACCAGAAAAAAGATGATTCTAAGGAGAAGGTTTCTTCTGTAATCCGTGAATATTTTCAGAAACAAAATCTTCAGGTGCCATTAGTTCAGCAGGATGTAGAAGAGAAAACTAAATTGCAGAAGAAAGCAGATCAGCAGGGGGTTTCTCTGGGGAAATACTGTTTTTTAAAAAAATTGCAGGATGAATATCAGATAAATACAGAAAAAATGTATCAACAGGGGATGGGAGATATTTTGCAGGAAATCGACCAGAAAGGAATCGATTTTTCGGACGATAAAGAAATAGATTATTCTCCAGGAAAGCAAACTAAGATACAGGAAGAGGAAGCAGAGGCAACGAGAGAACCAGAAGATAATTCTTCGAAAATTTTTAATAATAAAAAGGAAACAAAAAAATCAAAGGTAGTTTCTAATAAAACTGCGGAAAAGAAAGCATCAGGAGAAAAGAAAACAAAAAATAAGAAAACATCAGGAGTGCCTGAGAGCCAGAAAACGGAAAATGGCAGAGAAGGTGAAGCAGATGAAGCACAGAAGGCAATTCCGGTGACTGCAGAGCCGACTCCTGTGGAAACACCTGTGCCAAAAACGCCAGTGGAAGAAAAAACGATTGTTCCGGATTCAATAGGAACTTCCACTATGGAACCGGTGGCAACTTCTCCGACAGAACAAGCTCAGGAAGATGGCAAAGATAAAAAGGATGATAAAAAAGACGCAGACCCCAAGAAAGAGGTTCCTTTTAGTCAGCAGAGCAGCGGTGAAGACTACGACTGGGGACAGCCAGGGAAAGATCAGCCTCTGGATTGGAATGTGGATGATGTGAAAGAGCAAATTAAGGAGTATATGAAAAGTCATCAGTCCAAAAAAGATTCTGAAAAGGAAGAAAAAGTAGTTGACAAGAGGTGACACATTTGTTATAGTCATATATGCTGTGTAAGTAAAACAACAAAGTAGAGTATATCCACTCTCACCTTAGCACAAGAGTGACTCGGGTTTATATTGATTTTACCAGTCTCGTATGTTCGTATGGGATTTGTGTCGATATTTAGTGGATAAACCTTTGTTTATCCACTTTTTTAGTGGATGAAAATAATGATATGGAGGTACAAAACCATTAGTAATTTAATGATTAATGAGCAGGTTAGGGACAAAGAAGTTCGTGTAATTGGCGAAGATGGAGAGCAGTTAGGCGTAATGTCAGCAAAGGAAGCTATGAAGTTGGCAAGAGAGGCTGAGTTAGATTTAGTAAAGATTGCTCCAAATGCAAAGCCACCAGTATGCAAGATTATTGATTACGGTAAATATCGTTATGAACTTGCACGTAAGGAAAAGGAAGCAAAGAAAAAGCAGAAGACAATGGAAGTGAAAGAAGTTCGTTTATCTCCAAATATTGATGTAAACGATTTGAACACAAAGGCAAATCAGGCTAGAAAGTTTATCGCAAAGGGAGATAAGGTAAAGGTTTCTTTACGTTTTCGTGGTCGTGAGCTGGCACATATCAATTACAGTAAACAGATTCTGGATAACTTCTATGAGAAGTTAGAGGATGTTGCAGTGATTGACAAGCCTGCAAAGATGGAAGGCAGATCTATGGTAATGTTTCTGTCTGAAAAAAGATAATAAGCTAGTAACTGTGAATACAGCAGTTATGTAAAGAATGTTCTGAAATCAGACAAGTCTTTACGGTATATAAACACATGTTAAGGAGGAAAACATCATGCCAAAAATGAAAACTAAGCGCGCAGCTGCTAAACGTTTTAAAACAACAGGAACAGGTAAACTTATGAAGATGAAAGCTTACAAGAGCCACATCTTAAACAAGAAGAGTGCTAAGAGAAAAAGAAATCTTAGAAAAGCAGTTGAAGTTGACGCTACAAATGCAAAGATGATGAAGCGTATGTTACCATATTCAAAATAATTAGTAGGAGGAAAGAGAAATGGCACGTATTAAAGGCGGATTAAACGCAAAGAAAAGACACAATAGAGTTTTAAAGCTTGCAAAGGGTTATAGAGGAGCTAGATCTAAGCAGTACAGAGTTGCAAAGCAGTCTGTTATGAGAGCCTTGACTTCTTCCTTCGCTGGTAGAAAAGAGAGAAAGAGACAGTTCAGACAGTTATGGATTGCTCGTATCAACGCAGCAGCTAGAATGAACGGACTTTCTTACAGCAAGTTCATGTATGGTTTGAAGTTGGCTGAAATCGACATCAACAGAAAGATGCTTTCTGAGATGGCAATCTCTGATCCAGAAGGATTCGCAGCTTTAGTAGAAGTTGCAAAGAGCAAAATTGCTTAATCTGATAGGATTGATTATATTGTAAACAATAACCGTTTTTCGGCAATGCTCCGGAAAACGGTTTTTTCTTTAGTTTACTATATGAAGATAAAGAAAATAGGATGTTGTTATAACAACATCCTATTTGTTTTTTTGAATATGTATTGAATTATGCTGCGAATTTATTCAACTCGTTCTGGATTAATGCGTAAGCAATGATTCCACCGAAGATGAATACGATCAGGTAGAGAACTCCACCGTTGTTAGCAGCTTCACCTTTGTTCTGATGAGCACGGTCAAGCTTTTCACCACACTTGTAAGCCCAGTATAAACCGTAGATACCACCAGTGATGATTGTTAATACAACTGCGAGTACACCAGAAGTACCAGCTTCACCTGCAACTGTGTTAGTATCATCTGTCAGACATACAAACCAGTATAATCCGTAAATACCACAGGTAACCAGAGATAAAATGATACAAAGTGCTATGTTTCTTTCCTTTACCATTTGTAAATCCTCCTATAAATATAATGTGGGCGAAAAAACGCCAATAACAGGGTTTATTTTAACAAAAATTTAATAATTGGTCAACAATATTTATATATTCATTAGATTAGATGGTTAAAAAATATTGTTATTCAGTTTTATTATATTAGTTTTTGTTTAGATTTTTGTTTAGAATATTGACTTTTGCTTGACAAAAACCACTTACCTTTAGTAAGATAACCATTGAGTAAAAGCGTTGAAGAAGAGGAGTACATTTTGCTTCACCCTTAGAGAGAGCAGCTCACTGGCTGAAAGGCTGCTTGGGATTGGACAGGATGGAAGGTAGCTTCGGAGCAGCAGTTCTGAAAATGTGTTGAAGATTCATGATTAGGGATTGCCGGGTCATTCCGTTAACGATGTGCGAGATAGCAGATAAGGAGATGAAATGTGAAGTTTTCGTCTGCTGTGTTCAAAGGTGGTACCGCGTTCATTCGCCCTTTGCAGTTTTGCAAGGGGCTTTTTTTTATAGGATTCGAGTATCAAAAGGTGTTTGTTGTCTTTGATTTGGCAAGTTGCACAAAACATTTGGCAGCAAACTGCGGACTTCAAATATAAGGTTCTCTAAGTGCTTTGAATGAAAATATTGTTTTTGGACGCAATCGGCTTACATTCGCCATCCGTGGCTTAGCTAAGCCTTTCGCTGACGTCCTGTCAACGAATTGCTGACATTTGACAAAGCACAAGAGAAAACTAATATTTTCCGTAAGGCGTTTTTGGTGCCAAATATTTTGTGTAACTTGCCAATCTCAAAGGATAAGTTCACCTTTTGACAGCCGAATCCTATAAAAAAAGCATATTACAAAATGTATATAAAAAGAAAGGAAGAAAAATCATGGCTAAGGAACTGGAAAAGAATTATAACCCTGCCGACATAGAGAAACGTACCTATGACAAATGGCAGGAAAAGAAATATTTTCATGCAGAGGTAAATAGAGATAAGAAACCATTTACTATTGTAATGCCGCCTCCAAATATTACAGGACAGCTTCATATGGGACATGCATTGGACAATACTCTGCAGGATATCCTGATTCGTTTCAAGAGAATGCAGGGATACGAGGCTCTTTGGGTGCCTGGAACAGACCACGCATCTATTGCTACAGAGGCAAAGGTGGTAGAGAAGTTAAAGGCAGAAGGAATCTCCAAAGAGGAAATCGGAAGAGAGAAGTTCTTAGAGCATGTATGGGATTGGAAGAAACAGTACGGCGGACGTATTGTAGAGCAGTTAAAGAAGATTGGTTCTTCCTGTGACTGGGACAGAGAGAGTTTTACTATGGACGAAGGCTGTAGCCAGGCAGTAAAGGAAGTTTTCGTAAAATTGTATAATAAAGAGTTAATCTATCGTGGTGAGCGTATCATCAACTGGTGTCCAAAATGTCTTACTTCTATTTCTGATGCAGAGGTAGAGTACGAAGATCAGGCAGGACATTTCTGGCATCTTCGTTATAAGACTACAGATGGTACAGGATATTTAGATTTAGCAACTACCCGTCCAGAGACATTGCTGGGTGATACCGCAGTAGCTGTAAATCCAAATGATGACCGCTATAAGGATATGATTGGAAAGACCTTGGATCTTCCATTGGTTCATAGACAGATTCCGGTAGTTGCAGACGATTATGTAGATATGGAATTTGGTACTGGCGTTGTTAAGATTACTCCAGCCCATGACCCTAACGACTTTGAGGTAGGCCTTCGCCACAATCTGGAAATCATCAATGTCATGACCGATGATGCAAAGATTACAGAGGATTATCCAAAGTACGCTGGCATGGACCGTTATGAAGCACGTAAGGCTATTGTTGCTGACTTAGAGGCAGAAGGTGCCCTTCTTAAGATTGAAGACCACGCTCATAATGTAGGAACCTGTTACCGTTGTGGAACTACTGTAGAGCCTCGTGTGTCTAAGCAGTGGTTTGTAGCGATGGAGCAGTTAGCAAAGCCTGCTATCGAAGCAGTAAAGAAAGGTGACACAAAGTTTGTACCACCTCATTTTGATAAGACCTATTACCATTGGTTAGAGAATATCCGTGACTGGTGTATTTCCCGTCAGCTTTGGTGGGGACATCAGATTCCAGCCTTCTACTGTGATGACTGTGGTGAGATGGTCGTTACGAAGGAAGATAGCTGTAATTGTCCAAAATGTGGTAAGGCAATGCGTCAGGACCCAGATACCTTAGATACCTGGTTCTCCTCTGCACTGTGGCCATTTTCAACCCTTGGCTGGCCAGAGAAGACAGAGGAAATGGACTACTTCTATCCAACCAGTACATTGGTTACCGGATATGACATTATTTTCTTCTGGGTTATCCGTATGATGTTTTCCGGTCTGGAGCATACAGGAGAGGTTCCATTTGACACTGTCCTGATTCACGGACTGGTTCGTGATTCTCAGGGACGTAAGATGAGTAAATCCCTTGGAAATGGTATTGACCCACTAGAGGTAATTGATAAGTATGGCGCAGATGCCCTTCGTTTCACACTGGTTACCGGTAATGCACCAGGTAATGATATGCGTTTCTATTGGGAGCGTGTTGAGGCAAGCCGTAATTTTGCCAATAAGGTATGGAATGCATCCCGTTTCATTATGATGCATTTAGGTGATAATACTATTACAGAGCCTGCCTACGAAGAGTTAAATGAGGCAGATAAATGGATTCTTTCTGAGGTAAATACCTTAGCGAAGGATGTTACTGACAATATGGAAAAATACGAGCTGGGTATTGCAGTTCAGAAGATTTATGATTTCGTATGGACAGAGTTCTGTGACTGGTACATTGAGGTAGTTAAGCCAAGACTGTTCCAGAAGGAAGAAAATCCAGCATCTGCAAATGCAGCATTCTGGACCTTAAAGACCGTATTAATCAATTCCTTGAAATTACTGCATCCATATATGCCATTTATCACAGAAGAAATTTTCTGTACCTTACAGTCCAATGAAGAGTCTATTATGATTTCTGAGTGGCCTGTATACAACGAGCAGTGGAACAATGCAGCAGCAGAAGAAATGGCAGAGAGTATGAAGAGTGTGATTCGTGGTATTCGTAACCTTCGTACCGAAATGAATGTTGCTAATTCCCGTAAAGCGCAGGTTTATATCGTAGCAGATAATGATAAGACCTGTGATATGCTTACAAACTGCAAGGAATCCTATGAGCATATGATTTTTGCTTCTGAACTTTCTGTACAGATGGATAAGACTGGCATCGAAAGTAATGCAGTTTCTGTAGTGATTCCAGGTGCAACGGTTTATATGCCACTGGCAGACCTGGTTGATTTTGAGAAGGAAAAAGAGCGTCTCACTAAGGAAAAGAAGCGTCTGGAAGGGGAATTGAAGCGAGTAAACGGAATGTTAAATAACGAGAAGTTTATGAGCAAGGCTCCAGAAAATAAAATTTCTGAGGAAAGAGAAAAGCTCGAAAAGTATACCAGCATGATGGCTAAGGTAGAAGAAGAGCTGGCAGCATTAGAAAAATAAGAAAATTGTAAGAAATAGAAAATAAGGCATTTCCTTTGCTGAAACGTAAGAAAACAGGGAAGGAGATGTCTTATTTTTTTCTAAAATATCATTATCTAAGATGATGACCTATTCTTGCAAAAACGCCCCCGGTCATATATAATCAAAGTAGGAAACAAGTATCTTTTTATACCTTAGGAAAGGGGATGATACTATGCTGGAAACAATTCAGACTAATAATACCATTGGGGAAATTGATATTACTTTTTCAGAAGATGGAATGACAGCATATTTGTGTCTGTCTCCTCAGGATAAAAATAAGACCTATGAAGTGGAGCATCTTGATCGTATGCTAAAAGAAGCAGGAGTTACTTTTGGGATTCAGGAGGAACTTTTGCAAGAGGTAGTAGAAAATAAGCGATACTTTGAGTCTATCGAAGCAGCTGTAGGCAATCCTGTGCAGAATGGGCAGGACGGCTGGTATGAGTTTTTGTTTCCTGTAGATATTGACACCAAGCCAAAGATTTTAAAAGATGGTTCTGTGGATTATACTGCATGTGGACAGGTGCCATCGGTGGAGGAAGGACAGGAAATCGTTCATTATCACCGTGCTACTGCAGGTGTGGATGGTATGAATGTTTTTGGGGAAATTGTTTCTTCTAAGAATGGTAAAGACTTGGCCAGATTAAGGGGAAAAGGATTTCTGGTATCAGAGGATAATATGATATATACCGCCCGTACTACGGGAAAGGTTACTTATCAGAACGACTACCTGAATGTGGACAAGGAGTTGACGATAGAAGGGGATGTGTCCTATACTACTACAGGTAATGTCCGTTTTATCAGCGATATTCATATTCGTGGTAATGTTCTTACGGGCATGTCGGTTATTTCTGAAAAAGGCTCTATTATCGTAGACGGTTATGTTGAGGCTGCGGTGCTGGTAGCAAAGAAGGATATTATATTGAAGAATGGCATGCAGGGTAATGGACAGGGAAAGATTGCGACCAACGGTTCTGTATCTGGTAAGTTCTTCGAGCAGACTCATATTGATTGTGATGGTGATGTCAGCGCCAATGCCATTATGAATTGTTATATTCATTCAGGGCAGGATGTAAAGGTGTCTGGTAAGTTTGGTTCTATTATTGGAGGAAGTATTTGTGCTATGCGCAGTGTGGAGTCCATGGTTATTGGAAATCTGGCAGAGGTAAAGACAGATATTTGTGCCGGAATCGAAGCAGACTTATTTGTTATGTTGTCACAGTATGAGAGAAGCCAGCAGAATTTGCAGGGGGAGATTGAAAAGATTTTACAGGCGATAAAGAAAATCAATCAGATATTGGAAAAAGAGCCAAGAGAAGACTTGCAGATGAAAAAACTTCAGTTGACCAGAGCAAAGATTGAGAAGGACAGCCGCATTAATGAAGTGATTAAACGGAAGCAGGAAACTTTAGAGCAGATGCAAAAGGCAAATGAAGCTAAGGTGACGATAAACAAAAGAGTATATCCTGGTACCACGGTTACCATTAATGGTATGAAGGTTGTTATTAAAGATGAAATAGAGCGTGTGGAATACGCAAGGCGGGGTTCGGGAATCATATCTTATAACATAGAGTAAGAGAAATGTCGATAAATGATGTTTGAAATAGTTTGAAGATTTACAGGAGGTAGTGTAAGATGAATTTCGAGGCAGAATTAGAAAAATTTCAGCCTAGTCTGGATATTGAGCAGGCAGAAGAAGCAATATATGGAAACAGTACAACAGATGTAATGGACTTGCTTCAAAGTATTTTGTCTGAGACAGGTACTGTAGGCGGTCAGAAGGCAGAGTGGGTGGAAGAATCATGAGATGTCCAAGATGTAATATAGAGTTACCCTTTAGAAAGCATCGCTGTGATAACTGTGGACAGGATTTGAGACACTACCGCAAGGTTCTCAGCGCTTCCAATATTTGTTATAACCAGGGCTTGGAAAAGGCAAGAGTCCGGGATTTGTCCGGTGCTATTGATTCCTTGCAGCGAAGCCTGAAGTTTAATAAGTTCAATACCAGTGCAAGAAATCTTTTGGGATTGATTTATTTCGAAGAAGGCGAAATTGTAGCTGCTCTTAGCGAATGGGTTATTAGTAAGCATTTTCAGGAAGAGAATAATGAGGCGGATTATTATATCCAGCAGATTCAGTCCAATCCAAGTAAGCTGGAAAGCTATAATCAGATGGTTAGAAAGTATAATTCTGCTTTGCTTTCCGCTCAGAATGGCGATGAGGATATGGCAATTATCCAGTTAAAGAAAGTCGTTAATATGAATCCAAAATACATTCGCGCCAATCAGCTTTTAGCACTTTTGTATATTATGACAGGAAAGAAAGAAAACCGGGTAAAAGCATATCGGCTGTTGAAGAATATCAGCAAGATTGATGTTACGAATACGACTACGCTGGCATATCTGAAAGAACTTTCCGATGTTCATGTGAAGAATGAGCCGCCAGCACCGAAGCCGGTAGAAAGAGATCCGGGAGTTCGAAAAACTCTTCCGAAGGTGGACAATGATGCATATAAGCCAATTACTTTGTACAAGGAAGAGAAACCTTCCATCCTGCCGTTTGTGCATATTTTGGCAGGTGTAATTGTTGGTGTGATTCTGATGCAGTTTTTAATTACGCCAGCTATTCAGCAGCATTCCAATAAGGCAAAGAATGATGATTTCAAAAACTATAGTGAACAGCTGGCAAGTGGCAATAGTGATGTGACTAGTCTGCAGGATGAAAATAAAGAACTTCAGGAGCAGGTGGATGCACTGACCCAGGAAGTAGAAGCTCTTCAGGGAGGAAGTCCCACAGACATTGCAAATCTTGGAACGGTTTATGATAACCTGTTGAATGCAATGAACTTGTATATGAAGGAGGATAAGATTGCTGCTGCGGAGGCTTTGGCTGAAGTGGATGAGGCTAGTCTTTCAGGTGAAAATACGGTTAAGTTTTATAAAAAGATAAAGAAAGAAACCTTTTCAGATGCTTCTGTTTCTTACTTTGAAAAAGGAAGAGACTGCTATAATGGAGAAGGGGACTACGTAGGAAAACAGGATTACGATAAAGCAATCAAGATACTGAATAAGTCCCTAACCTTTGATGCAGATAACACAGATTCCATGTATTTCCTAGGACGTTGTTATCAGCAGAAGTCAGATAATGAAAAGGCAAAGGAATACTACAATCGGATTATTAATGATTATCCAGATTCTGTAAGAGTGACTGAGGCAAAGAGCCGGTTGCGGGAAATGGGAGAGTAGTGGCCTGTACCAAAAATGGGATAGTAGATGAAATGACAGGGACCTGTCAGAGAATACAATGTGTATGACTCTGACAGGTTTTTTCTGCTTTAAAGGAACTTTGAATTTATCTGGAAGGAGCTGCAGATGGCTCTTTTGCTTTTCATGTATGCAGGGGGAAGTATAATTTTCTCTTTGAAATAAAAACAAAAAAGAAAGGAAAGAAAATTATGAATCAAAAAGAACAGGATGGAATTCATTATGAAATCCAAAAAAATTGTCTGATTATTTATATTAATCAGGATTTGGATCACCATGCAGTTACTATATTGCGGGAGCGTTCAGACAAGCTTATTGATGCAGGAGATGTGCGACATATTATTTTTGATTTTCAGGATGTGGATTTTATGGACAGCTCAGGAATTGGATTGATAATGGGACGCTATAAGCGGGTGATGTTCCGGGGTGGAAAGGCTGCTGTTTCAAATATTGGACAGGGAGTGGATCGGATTTTTCAGATGTCTGGTTTGTACAAGATTATCGAAAAATATAGCTCACCTCTGGAGGCGGTGTCAGGTTTGAATCAATAGAAAATACATAGAAATGAGGTAAGAACATGAAGTTAATAATTGAAAGTAATTCAGAAAATGAGTCTTTTGCAAGAACGGTGGTGGCAGCATATATTACCAGACTAGATCCAACTTTGGAGGAATTGGCAGATGTAAAAACAGCGGTTTCTGAGGCAGTTACCAATAGTATTATTCACGGATATAACGGTAGTTCTGGAGAAATCGAAATTAATTGTGAGATAAGCGAAAAAGAGGTAGTGATAGAAATATCGGACTCTGGAGTGGGGATTCCAGATATTCAGAAGGCTATGGAACCATTGTACACCACAAAACCAGAGTGGGAACGTTCAGGCATGGGCTTTGCCTTTATGGAAGCCTTTATGGATGAACTGGAAGTGTTTTCGGAAGTAGGGAAGGGTACTAGAGTGAAATTAAAAAAGAAGATTGGAAAGAAAGCGGCGTAAATGGAACCTAAAGGATGGTATGTGCAGATGGATGTGTTGGAAAAAATCAAACAAGCACAGGAAGGGGATAGAGACGCCAGAAATCAAATGGTAGAAGAAAATATTGGTCTGGTCTGGAACATGGTAAAACGATTTAATGGAAGAGGTTATGATCCAGAGGATTTGTTTCAGATTGGCTGCATTGGATTGATTAAAGCAATCGACCACTTTGATCTGGGGTACGAGGTGAAATTCTCTACCTATGCAGTGCCAATGATAATGGGTGAAATTAAACGCTTTTTAAGAGACGATGGAATGATAAAGGTAAGCCGGACCATAAAAGAAAATGGTTGGAAGGTAAAACAGGCAGCACAAAAGCTGAATCAGGAACTAGGCCGTAGTGCTACCATTGATGAAATTGCGGCAGTAACAGAAATGCAGCCGGAGGATATTGTGGTTGCCATAGAAGCCAATACGGAAGTAGAGTCTATTTATCGGCCGATGTATCAGCCGGAAGGGAAAGAAATCTATTTGATAGACCAGGTGATTCATGGAGAAAATAGCAGTGTAGGAATAATGAGTGCTGGAGGATATGGTAGCAGTAGTATTGAGTGCAAAGATGTAGAAAAGGAAGGTCTGATTAATCATATTTTACTGGAGCAGTTACTAAAAAAACTAGAGCAAAAAGAACGTAAATTAATTGAATTACGATATTATCAGGAGAAAACCCAAACGGAGGTGGCGAAAGAGCTGGGAATTAGTCAGGTACAGGTCAGCCGTCTGGAGAAGAAAATTTTGAAAAGATTGCGAAAACTGGCAGTATAAACCAAAAGGAATTGTCCATACTATATCATAAATGAAAGCAGATTCTGAGATTGGAGGGATTTGGTGAAAAAAGGATATATATGGGCAATTGCTATTATTGTGGGAATTATGACACTGACTACAGTGTTTTATTTCACTATGGTGAAAAATTCCAGGACAAATTATGCCAATGGTAAATTTGTAGAATTAAATCTAGTGGAATGGAGAGAAGCATGAAGTCAGATGTAGTGTATTTAAAACTAGAGCAGGACTGTCAGGTCATAAATAGAAAAATATTATTGCAGGATGTAGCAGAGATTTTTACGGCAGATTCCGCATTAAAAAAAGAAATCGGTAATCTGGTTTTGTATACAGTAAAAGGAGATAAAAATCAAAAATTGATTTTTTCTGCCATGAAAGTAATTGAAATGATTCAAAAGCAGAGACCCGGGATTATTGTAGAAAATATTGGAGAACCGGATTTTATTGTGGAATACAAAATGCCAGAGCCTCCGAAAAAAATCTGGGAAAATGTAAAAACTATATTGCTTGCATTGATTGTTTTTTGGGGTTCTATTTTTACCATTATGACCTTTAATATGGATGTTAGTGTGGAAAAAGTATTTGATATGTTTTACGAAACGGTATTGGGAGAGAACCAGTCTCATGGAAAAATCGTAGAAATTGCTTATAGTATTGGTATTGCAGTAGGGGTTCTGGGATTTTATAATCATTTTTCCAGCAATAAAAATCATAATGACCCTACTCCGATTCATATTGAAATGAGAGATTATGAAGAGGAAATGAACCGAGCTATTATTAATGATGCCTCAAGGGAAGGAAAAATGATTAAATGATAAAAGCAGGAGGAATGGTATGGAGCTGATTCAAAGAGCATTTCTGGCGGTACTGGGATTTACCGGAGGACTTGGGGTAGCTGGCGGAGTATTTGCATTTATTTCTGTACTTCAGTTAATTCCCCGGATGGCATGCAGACTGGGACAAGCATCCCATATGTATCAAATGGAGACCTGTATCTTTCTGGGAGGGACGGTGGGAACTATAATACAGCTATTTCCAGTGCCTCTTCCCATTGGAAATATAGGATTGGGAATTTATGGTATATTTTCTGGGATTTTCACGGGAGCACTATCCATGGCACTGGCAGATACCCTTCGGGTGATTCCTATATTGGCACAGAGAACTAATTTAACAAAGGGGATTCCATGGCTTGTAGTAGCAATGGGACTGGGAAGGGCAGCAGGTGCTTTTTTTCAATTATGTTTTTAGATTTACACAGACAGGGGAAGGCAGGATTGAATAGTAATTAAAAATAGAAAGGATCGAAGAGAAATCTTTGAGATAGGTGATTAAAGTGAATAAAGAAAGTAACAATCCATCTGTAAAGGAAGTGTTGCAGGAAAAGGATACAGAAAAGCAAAAAGAAAAATATAATGAATATGTGAAAAATATGACACCAAAGAATAATGGGGTACTGAATTGTATCAAAGCGTTTTTGGTAGGCGGCAGTATTTGCCTTTTAGGAGAGATTTTAATTACTATTTATACAAATATGGGAAACGAGGAAGAACTGGCAGGACTTTATACCACGATTACCTTGGTGGGGTTGAGTATTCTTTTGACAGGACTAAATATTTATCAGAAGCTTGGACAGTTTAGTGGGGCAGGAAGCATTGTTCCTATTACAGGATTTGCAAATTCTGTGGTTTCACCAGCTATTGAATTTCAGGCAGAGGGACAGGTTTTTGGTGTGGGATGTAAGGTGTTTACCATTGCCGGTCCTGTGATTTTATATGGAATTTTTAGCAGCTGGGTGGCAGGCTTGATTTATTGGTTGTTAAAAGTATTAAATGTTTTGTAGTTGAAATGGAATAAAGAAGGAAAAAGGTACAAGATGAGAGAAATATTAGATGATACAAAAGGGACAAAAAGTATAGTCATATTTGTTTAAGGCATTGTCTAAAAAGTAAAAATATGCTATTGTCGAACTATATAGTACATTTTGGGATGACGGGAGAAGAGGCTATGGATAAAAAGAAATATGAGTTACAAACAAGGTTAATTAGTTTTGCAAAAGTATTTTTTGCAGTTGCTACGGCAGTTATCTTACTCTTTTTGATTATTGGAGAGATAATAGCTCCAGATGAAAGCGATAAGATTCATACGGATTGGAATGAATTTACAGGTCCGTGGCAGCAGATAATGGAAAATGGGGAGAAAAAGCTGGTAGAAGCCCCGGGAAAAGTGGAAGCAGAGTATGGGGAAGAGGTTACTCTGGTTTCCAATCTTCCGGAGGATATTAAAAATGGCGACAATATCTGTTTTCGTCCAATCTGGCAAGATGTGGAGGTTTATGTTGACGGAGAACTCCGAATAAGTTATAGCACGAAAAAATCCAGACCTTTTGGAAAAAATAGTGCATTTCGTTATCTGTTTGTAGAGCTTACAGAGGAAGATGCTGGCGCAGAACTTGTTTATAAAACTTCTAGCGATTCCAAATACACGGGAACTATGCAGCCGTGTTATATTGGAGATAAGGTAAGTCTTTGGATGCGGATGGTACAGCAGTCGGGAGTACGGACTATTATTACATTGTTTCTTTTGTTGATGAGTCTTTGCTGTATCGTAGTTTGTTTGATTTTAAAATGGGTATATAAAACGCATTTAACATTAAATTATCTTGCGTGGACGGTGTTTCTATGTGCACTTTGGATGTTGTCCGAACTGGAATTCAGGCAGTTGTTTTTTAAGAATATATCCATATTAACCAGTTGTACTTATTGGACGCTGATGATGATTCCGATTCCATTGATGTTATATATTGATGAGATTCAGGAAGGCAGATATCGTAAGGTGTTTATTCCGCCACTTATTTACATGTCAGGAGTGATTGTAGTAGAAACTGTGTTGCAGGTGCTAGACGTAATGCAGTTTGTAGAGATGTTAAAGTTTGTACATATTGGGCTTCTAGCATCTATTGTTTGTATTATTGTAACAATCGTTATTGATGTTGTGAAAAAGAAAATAAAGGATTATATATCTGTAGGTATTGGTATTTGTGGTATGCTGGTAGCTGCTGTTTTAGAGCTGGTAGTATATTATATTAGTATAGGTCTTTCTATTGGAACAGTGCTGGCAATAGGTATGGTTTTCTTGTTAATTATGGCTATAATTAAAACGGGAAATGATTTGCTTCGCACGGAGCAGAAACGACAGCAGGCAGTTTTGGCTAAGGAAGCTCAGGCTAAATTTCTGGCAAATATGTCTCATGAAATACGTACACCGATTAATGCCATTATCGGTATGAATGAAATGATTCTACGGGAATATGAAAATGAAGCTGTGAAGGATTATGCCTGTGATATTAAAAGCGCAAGCAATATGCTGTTGGGCTTGGTAAATGATATTCTGGATTTTTCAAAAATAGAGTCCGGACAGATGGAAATCGCAGAGGAAAATTATTCGTTGGCTCCTATGATTCAGGATGAAATCCTTCTTTTGAATGCAAGAGCTATGGGAAAACCAATTTCTACAGTGATTGATGTTGATTCCCAGATTCCTTCCGTATTGTATGGAGATGAATTGCGTATTAAACAAGTTTTGACAAATATTCTCTCTAATGCAGTGAAATATACCAAAGAAGGAACTGTTACTTTGAAGGTATCCCATCAGTGGATGGATAATGAGAAAATTATGCTTTCTTTTGCGATTAGTGATACTGGAACAGGAATTAAAGAAGAAGATTTATCAGAACTCTTTGAAAGCTTTAAGAGGTTAGATATCAGCAAAAACCGAAATGTAGAGGGAACAGGTCTTGGACTTAATATTGCCAGACAGCTTGCAGAATTAATGCAGGGTGGAATTACTGTGGAGAGTGTTTATGGAGAAGGCTCTACTTTTACCATCAACATACCGCAGATTGTGGTAAATGTTAGTCCAATTGGAAAATTTGAAGAATTTGTGAAAGAAAGTAAAAAGATAACAAAAGAAAATCGGGAAATGTTTACTGCTCCAAAAGCAAGTATTCTGATTGTAGATGATAATGCGATGAATCTGTCGGTGATGAAAGGTCTGTTAAAGCGGACCCTGGTTCAGATGGATCTGGCTGTTAGTGGAGAAGAGTGTTTACAGTTGGCAAAGCGTAAGGCATATGATATTATTTTAATGGATCATATGATGCCGGAAATGGATGGCGTGGAAGCATTGAAGCTGCTGCGTGAAGATACCTTTGGAAAAAATCAGCAGACAGTGGTAATTGCTTTGACTGCCAATGCAGTGGCTGGTTGTCGGGAAATGTATATGGAATATGGTTTTAATGATTATATTTCTAAGCCGGTTCAGGCAGAACATTTAGAGGCAATGTTACTTGAATATTTGCCGGAAGAATATGTTCAAAGAAATGATTCCATGGATGAAAAGTTAGTAGTGAACAACGAAAAGGAGGAAAAGGGTGACATGGATTATTTATATATTGATAAGGAATTAGGTTTAACGTATTGTTCAGGAATGGAAGAGCTTTATGGAGAAATTTGTTCTATGTTTTTGGAGCAGATGGAAGAATATCTGCCACAGCTTGAGACTTGCTTCGAAGCTGAGGATTGGGAGAAGTATGCAGTTACTACCCACGCTATCAAAGGAAATTCCTTAAATATTGGTGCGAAGAATTTTTCGGAACTTTCATTGCAGCATGAGCTGGCTGGAAAAGAAGGAAATGTGGATTTTATTAAGGGGAATTATGAAGAATACATTGCCAATCTGAATGCTTTGGTTGCAAAGGTAAAAGAAATGGTATAATCAGTACTAAATATTATAAAAGTAAGTGGGTACTTCTGATACGCTTACGTCTATATGAAGAGGCGTATCGCTTGAAAGAAGTATCCACTTTCTTTTTTGAAAATAGTGCATATAGAGAAGTTAATCTCTTTGGGGTTCGTGAAAGATGGAAAGTTTCTTGCGAAGGGGATAGGAGATCAATTTCCTGGATTCTAAATCTTCTTTATGCATATGGACAGCAGTAATCCGACTATTTTCATAGGTTTTATAATAATAGATTCCTTTTGTGGTATTACAGCAGGAAGAATAGTAGGTGATTTCGTATACACCCGGTTCTAACTCTACACTTCCACGGGGTTGTTGGACGCAGTCTAATATGTGGAAGAACTGATTGATGCTGGAAGCCTCTGTAGGATCACAGACGGAGTTGGTTTTTACAAAGGCGCCTCGGACAAAGCGGGAGGAGGACGAAAAATCGCCTGGAAGTCCGAAAGCACCCATGCCACGACTGTAAGAGTGTAGAGGATATTGCTCCGAAAAGTGATTGACAGCAGGCTTTTTTGATAAGTTCATGAATTGATTCAGATGCATCATCTGATAATCAAAAGGGGGATTATTGGTTAAAATTCCAACAGGATTTTCATGAATCTGGATTCCAGTAGATAATGGTTCTACAACAATAGAACGACTCTTGTCGGAAATAATCCAGTGTAGTGGGGTCAGAGGAAGATTTTGATTAAATGGGATTGCCAAAAGATTTATACGAGTTAGCAGAGTTAAGCTTTCCTCTATCGAAGCACATTGTGCTAATATCCATGGAATGAATTCGAAAGGGGAGATATTATCTAATTCCTCAATAGCCTTGTTGGTATAAAAGGCATTATCCGGGAAATTCAGACCTGCCATACTAAGACCTTTTTCGTTGACAGCGTCATAATAAAGAGGGTAGTTTTCGCAGATATATGCCATACCTATGATGGAATAGTGGGAAGGGATAGTGTCTTTTTTGCGGAAAGGGAGGGGAAAGTTTCTTGGAGTTATGGTTACGGTTTCTTCGTAAGAATATTCCAGGTCTAAGTTTCGTCCAAAATAATGGTCTCCAGTTTTGTAGGAAATAGCAGTGCACATAGCAGGTCTCCTTTCAAGGGGGCATTTTATAATAAACGTGTTCTAATAATAGAATTTGCCAAAAACTGGTGGTTTTATGTAAAATAAAATAGATTTTTTATAAATTGTAAAAAAATAAAAATTATTTGTAACGAATGGCAGGATTCGTTGGACTAATAGATAGACCAGATAAAAAGGGGGTGGCACACTGGTGGATATGAAAAAGGTGTATGAAGAATATTATCATACCGTATATGGCTTCCTGATTGGACTGACAGGAGGCGATGATGATTTGGCGGAGGAACTGACACAGGAAACCTTTTACCGGGCAATAAAAAATGCCAGAAAGTTCCGGGGAGAGTGTAAGATGTCTACCTGGCTGTGCCAGATTGCCAAGTATAGTTTTTATCAGTATGTGGATAAGAAGAAGCGGCATAGGGAAGTTCCTTTGGAAGAGGCAATGGAAACCGTTGTAGGAGAACAGTTAGAGCAAAGCTTCTTACAAAGAGAAGGAAAGATATCCATATACAAAAAAATTCAGGCTTTGGGAAGTCCCATGAAGGATGTACTTTTGTTGAGAATCAGCGGAGATTTAAGTTTTCGGGAAATTGGAGACATTCTGGGGAAAAGCGAAAACTGGGCGAGGGTAACCTTTTACCGGGGGAAACAAATTATTGGAAGGGAGTTGGAAAAAGATGGAGAATGAATCAATGGATTGTCCGATTGTAGTGGACCTGCTCCCTCTTTATCTGGAAGGAAAAATAAGCAGGGAGAGTGCAGCATTTGTACAAAACCACTTAGAGATGTGCGACAGCTGTAGAAAGGAATGTCAGTGGATGCAGGCAAGTTTTGTGGATGAATCTGAAAAGGGAGAAAAAAGAGGTGATTTGTCCGAAGAATGGGAGGAGCAGATAGAGCGTCCGGATAAAGTAAGGGAGACGGCGGGCAGAAAGTCATTAAAGAGATTCTCTATAGCAAAACACAAGCTGCTCCTATATGGATATTTAATTTTATTAACGATAGTGGTGGTGTACTGTATTGCGGACTTTATAGCTTGGTAAGGAGAGGATAATCATGAAAGAAAGACAGAGATGTTTTATTGTAAAAGACTTGCTGGAATCCTATGACGATGGTCTTGTGAGTCAGGAAACAGGGGAAATGATACACTTTCATTTGCATTCATGTATTGCCTGTCAAAAAGCACATGAAAAAATGCAGATACGAAGACAGGAAGAAGAAGTAATGAAGCAGCAGCAGGGAAGCAGATTCAAAAGAACGCTTATGGGGTATCAGGTGTTAGGTTTTTTGCTGGGCGTTCTTTTGGCAATAGGAATCGTAGTGGCAGCAGGTTTATTGCTAATACTATGGACAAAATTATTGATGTGGGGAATACAGCTTTTATAAAAGGGGATGAGAGAATATGAATATTATAAAAAAGAGAAGATTAAAGTCGGGAATGGTTGCAGGGATGATTGCTACAGGAGCTACGATTCTTGCGGCTGGAGTGATTTTTTTCGGGCTGTTTTTGACAGGAGGACCTGCCGAGAAGTATGAAGGAGTGGAACATTATTCCAAAATGTATGATTTAGAACTGAATACAGGATTTATTATTTTTCCGGAAGCACTTTCAAAAAAGGCAATGGATGTAGAATATTACTGCTATACGCAGGACAGCTTAGGCTCGCCAACGCATGAGATTTTCCTTCAGTGCACTTATAACGAGACAGAATACGAAAAGGAAATCAAACGTCTGGAGGGGACTTATAAGCAGTATGGGGATGTGAAGCGGATTTTGAAAAGAGAAGAAAAAGGAAATTTTCTATATCCTGCTTACGTGGCGGTGGAAAATCATCATAGTGCCTATGAATATGTACTTTTGACCGGGAAAAATCAACTTACATATATCTCTACTAAAAATCTTGTAGGAGAAAATGTACACTTTGATAAGAAGTATCTGCCAAAAGATTTTATGACAGAAGAAGGCACCAGCTTTACAAGTGGATATTCTATTTATATGATTTATATCAACGAAGAAGCAGCAGATTACGATTATACAAGAAATGATTCCGTAGATGTGGTAGAATATGAAATAGAGCATATAGGAGACGACCTGTTTCGGGTGGAGACAAAGGAGGATTCCCAGGGAAGAAAAATCATTACGGAATGTAGTTTTGAAGAGTATGATGGACTGGTGGATGATTTTCCGGACATTACTACCTATGATGATTTAGCCGGCTTTGAATTTGAAGAGCTTACCATTAATAAAAAGGAAAAGAAGGCCGTTGTTTCCTATGTGGATGGGAATGAAGTGAAGCAGTGGGAGCAGGAGATACCGATTAAAAAGTAGGAAAATAGAAGCCTTTGAATGGGCAGAAAAGAGGTTAATTATGAGATATCCAAAATATTTACAGGATGGTGGAAGCATTGGCTTTGTAGCCCCATCCTTTGGCTGTAACATTGAACCATACCATAGTGCATTTAAAAATGCTCAGAAGAACTTTATCCAAATGGGCTATCAGCTGAAGCTGGGACCAAACTGCTATGAAGGTAGTGGTATTGGTATCAGCAATACACCGGAAAAATGTGGGGATGAGTTAAATGAATATATGACTACTACAGATGCAGATATTATCATTTCCTGTGGCGGAGGAGAAATGATGTGCGAAGTCCTTCCACATGTGGATTTTCAAAAGATTGCCAAAGCAGAAGCGAAATGGTATATGGGATTTTCTGACAATACCAACATGACCTTTTTGTTGCCAACCCTTTGTGATACCGCATCTATTTATGGTCCTTGTGCCCCATCCTTTGGTATGGAGCCATGGCATCCGGTGTTGGAACAGGCATGGAATCTATTGACCGGAAAGAGTCAGGATGTCAGTGGCTTTGATAAATGGGAGAAGGAGTCCTTAAAGACAGAAGAAAATCCATTGGAGCCATATAATGTGACAGAAGAAAAGATACTGGTGAAATATCCGGACCAGGATATTCAGATGAGGGGAAGAATCATTGGTGGCTGTCTGGATTGTCTGGATACTTTGGTAGGAACCCGCTTTGATAAGGTAAAAGAATTTACCGAAAAATACAAAAAAGATGGAATTATCTGGTTTATGGAAGCCTGTGAATTAAATCCTATGGCAATCCGTCGTGCGGTCTGGCAGTTGAAGGAAGCAGGCTGGTTTAGCTATGTGAAAGGATTTTTATTTGGAAGACCCCTTTGCTTTGGGGAAAATCTCATGGGACTGGATCAGTATCAGGCTGTGACAGATTTGCTGAAGGAGTATCATGTGCCAATTGTCATGGATGTGGATTTGGGACATTTGCCACCATCTATGCCGATTGTGTGTGGAAGTATGGCAGAGGTAACGGTGAAAGGGAATGAGATAGAGATAAGATATGAGTATGTGTAAACAATTCTGATAGAGTAATGGAAATTGACAAAAAACTATCGAGAAATGAAAAATTTCTGGATAGTTTTTTGATATTAATATTACAAAAGACAACCTTGATAAAGAGAAGAAAAAATCTGTAAAGAACATATGTACATTATCTAAATTTGAAAAAAGACACTATAAATCTGATAAAAAGTATAACAAAAATATTAATAATGATTTTAGTAACATTTAACAAAAATAAAAATTATTAGAATAAATGGGAACCAAAAAGGTATTTCAACAGTCTATATATATGTAAAGGAATTTTGGTCTTATCTTTAGAAAAAAGTAAAACACTGTGAAAATTTCGATAAGTAACCATAAGAAGGAGGTGCAGACGAACCTTTACAAAGAAAAACGAGACAAGGAGAAAAAGAAATGAGAGAACACACAGGCAAGACATTACTTAACCGAAAACGAATCCGACGGATTCTTTCCATGGTGATATTTTGTGCAATACTTTGCACCCAGCTGCCATCAGACTTTATCAATG
>JAZQLD010000011.1:0-145701 GCA_045542435.1 Butyribacter sp.
TCTGAAGCTGAATAAGGGAAGCCTTCATATAGGCGGCAGCTGTGCCATGAAAGGAACGGCTGTTTTGCAGATGCTTTATCCAAAGGATCGTGTCCGAATCCTTGGAGACTTTGAAATGGCCTCCTCCTTAAGCCATGCCACTATGCTGAAGGATGGCCGTCTGGAGCTGTATGGAAATTTCCAGCAGAGCGGGGATGCTGCATCCTTTGGAGCCAGCGGAAATCATACCACGGTATTCTGTGGAAGCCAGATTCAGCTGGTGAATTTCTCCAATGATACGTATTCCCATTTTGCCCAGAAAGAGATACTGGGAGCCGGATATGAAAGAACAGACCTGTCATGGGAAATGGCAGGAGGGATTCTGAAAAATATCATTCTTGGAGTGAAGGATGCCCTGACAGAAGGGATTCCTAGTTGGTCAGAGCTGTTTCAGATCGAGAGCATTGCCCAAAATATCATAAGTTCCCTGGCAGGTGCGCTGCTGGCGAAGTATGCGCCGGTGTTTATCACAGCTGTAACAGCCGGATACCTGATCTATGGCATGTACAGTACGACAGTCAGTGACATGAGTGTCTATGAGAAAGCCCGTTCCTATGCAAAAAATGTGACCCAGCTATTTTTGCTGGCCAAGAGCCTGAAGTGCCAGAAGAAGGGACTGGACGGAGCAGATGCATCGGTCAGTGACCAGACAGAAATTAATGGAATCATGAAGCAGGCAGGAAGTGATCCTGACCCGAAGAAGATAGAAACACCAGAGTTCAAAAACAGAGTGATGGCAGAGTCAACCGAAGACTTTGTAAGCTTATGTGCCGACCAGCTGGAAGAGGAAGTGTCCGAATATCTGATCAAGGAAATCACAGATAATGACTTGGATGCGGATGAGGTGCAGAGGATCATTACCCGTGCCGCGAAGGAAAGCGGAAGAAAGATGACAAAGGATGATGTGGATGTCGTTGTGCGGGAGATGAAGGACGGGGAGTCTACGGAAGATGATATTTGCAGGTTGATAATGGGTGGTAGATACATTGTAGATGATGTAGCATTAAAACATTCGTCAGTAGGTGATTTTACATATAATCCTAAAACAGGTGAAGTATCTAGAATGAAAGGTGGTGGACATGGACAAGCTAATATTGAGTTTTTAGAAGCTAATGGAATGGAATACAACATTGTGTATATGTACGATAATGGTGTTAGAATTGGAAATGTACCTAAGCATAAAACACCATCAAAACGAACTGGCACAGGACAGGCATGGTTTCCAAAAACTTGGTCGGAGAGTCAGATAAAGGATGCGGGTGAATATGTTGCGAGACTTGCTGAAAATAAAAATTTAGCGGATGGCATTATAGGTTATGGAGAATATGACGGTGTAAGAGTTGGAATTATAAAAACTAATGGAAAAGTATGTACTATTTTCCCAGACGCAGATTTGCAACCATAGGAGATAATAAGCTATGATAATGGCAGTAAAAAAAATACTGGATCAAAGATTAAAAATTAATGATGAAGATGATTATATGATTGAAAAAAAAAGAGAGGAGTTGATAGAAATATTAAGTAAAGATGAACATAGAACTATTGAAATTTTGAAACAGTTAAATGGAATAGAAATTTTGTATACTAGTGAAGTGTTTGAAGAGATTGCATATAATTTGAAAAGTAGGAAGTATATAGATTGTTTAAAACAAATTCAAAAAGAATTTCCTGAGTTAGATATTTTGGATGCAATTAAAGTAGCAGAAGAATATATTTAATTATACATTTTTATGCCGAAATTTGTCTTTTGGGTGTGTAAGATGACTAGGTCAATCACAAGTGAATAAAATTTCCGATTAATGAATATATAGTTCCGATAATCAAATATAAAAATACTCTTTTCAAAACAATTTATTTTGTTGCGAAAGGAGTATTTTTGTGATGCGTGTAAATAAGCAAATGGAGCTGTTGTTAAACGATGCAAGAAAAGCAGAGTAAGATTAAATACAGGTGGAAATCTCCGTATTAAATCGAGAGCAGAACTGGAAATGGGAGAAGGTACAATCGCACTGGAAGGAGACTTGATTCAGACGAAGAATAACAAATACTCTTCGCTTTTCGCCATCGGGTCACACCTTATTTTTGCAGGAGAGAAAGAACAGAAAGTCCAGCTGGAGGATCCTATCGGAACCCCCTTGTACCATCTTGACCTGACAGGCAGTGCCGGTGTAAACTTTACAGAGGGAACGTTATCAACAAAAAGACAGAAGGGTCGGGATAAAATCCAGAATGAGGTACAGATTCTTTATTTATGAATTGATACAATGGTTTTATTCTTTGTGCAATTAGAAAGGAGTCTTATGAAAAAAAGAAAATTATTTTTATTAGTAATGATTGCATGCATTTGTGCCATAGCATTTGGCAGCAATACCAAGACTAGCCAGGCGTCTGACAGTATAAAGATCGAGCAGACTGCTGCGGATATCCAGGTGATTCCAGACAAATACAATACCGGATGCACCGGGGAGTTGAGTGTGGTAGAAATGGATGCCGAGGATGGGACGATAGTGAATGACGTGCTATTTATAGCAGGCAGTGATGCAACGAGACATGTTTTAGATTTTTACTATCGAAACAAAGATATTTCGGGGGATGTTATCATTGAGAACTTTGATTTCTCGGAATTTCCTCTATGGTGTTATAATGCAGATAAGGTAGAACGGGATATCAAAGTTGTATTCAATAATTGTAAATTTTCCAGTGTAAGTGTGGGAAGGACAGTCGGAAAGGTTTCTTTTGAGTTTAATAATTGTTCTTTTCGTAGTTTTAACGGTGGCAATAGTATTTTTAATTCTTGTCAGTTTGGAAAGAGCTATAGTGATGGAATGGTTCCATTTCAAAATGTTCATGTGAAGAATTGCTTTTTTACCGATATGGGAAGTATGGCAGCCAGTGACAAAGAGATACATACCGATGGTATTCAGATTTATGGGTATAAGGATGTGGATGTACAGGATGTTAGTTATACTAACTGCCGGTTTGAGATTCCGCCGCTTAGACCAGAGGGAAGTACCGCTTATATCAATGCCTGCATTATGCTTCAATTAGAATTTGCTAATGCAAAGGATGTTTTGTTTAAGGATTGTATTGTAAACGGTGGTGGATATAGTATCTATGCTGTCAGTAAGTATGAAGGACTGACCTTTGAAAATGTGGCATTTCAGGGAATACGTTTTGGTGCTGCGAAAAAATATGGTGTATTTTATACGAAGGTAGATCCTACGATTTCTATAAAAGATGTATCAGGAACAGATTCTTTATACATTGGTTCTGTGTGGAAGGAAGATGGGGAAACACACCTCAGCATAACCAATGATACCAATCAGGAAAGAACATTGTTGATTTATACAGATCAGAACGAATATACCTATTCCATACCCGCTTGTCCATTAGGTAACGAAATGGCAGCAGATATGGTTTATACTGAAATGCCTTTTGATATGGATATTACTATACCCGAGGATTGCCAGTATGTGGTGTGTTATGACAGTACCATTGACGGATATGGCAAACAAATTCGTTTTATGAATTGGAGTGAAGAAGATGTTTATCTGGAAACCAGCTTAATCAATGATTTGACATCCCATGGGGATGATATTTTGCTAGAAGGCAGCTGTGGAAAGACAGTCAACTTTACATTGACGAAAGCAGGAGTGCTTACCTTGTCTGGTACTGGCAGTACGGAGTCTTACCATTCTGCTAAATTCCCTGCGTGGGCAGAGTATACGGATTATATTCAGGAAATTAGAGTGGAAGAAGGCATTGAAGGTTTAGGCGGGATGATATTTAGAAACTGTACCAATGTAAAGGTGGTTTCTTTGCCAGAGAGTCTTTTGACGATAGGACAGCGTGTTTTTGGAGGATGTGTCAGCCTGACAGATTTTACCTTGCCGGCCGGGATTACGGAGCTGGGAAGAGCAGTATTCTCAGGTACTGTTCTTCAGGAAATCTATTATACAGGAACCAACTGGGATAGTGTGACTCTGGCGGCAGATAATGAAAATCTGGCACAGAAGGTAGTGTATTATCATAATGGACAGGTATTGTATCGGATCAATTATGTGTTAAATGCTACAGAGACTGAGGCTGTAACCAATGAAAATCCAAGGACCTATACTGCAGGCAGTGAAATTCTATTGCAGGCACCGATAAGAAATGGTTATACCTTTGAAGGCTGGTATTTTGATGAAGGGTTTACGAAAAAAGTAGATGGAATTACTAAGACTGATTCGGGAAATAAGATAGTCTACGCAAAGTGGAGTCCTGCTTCTGCAAATACAGTGCAAAATAATACTATCAATAATAGCACGAACAACACTGCAAATAATAGTACGAATAATACAAATAACAGCGATAGTATCAATGACAATGTGACTGGTAGTAAAGCAGCTGTGCCTAAGAAGGTCAAAGGTCTTAAGGTGAAAAAAAGAAGTAAGACCAGTTTGAAAATTCGTTGGAAAAGAAATAAAAAAGTAATAGGCTATCAGATTGCGATGAAGACTAGTGGGAAAGGGAAATATAAGATAGTTAAAACCATAAATAAAAATAAAATGACACGTTTTGTTAAAAAGAAATTAAAGAAAGGAAAAATATATTTTATTAAAGTAAGGGCATATGTCAATGTTGATGGGAAAAAGATATATGGAGCGTATTCCGGGGCGAAAAAAGTACGATTAAAATAAGAGAATGTGATGAAAAAAAGGGAAACTTTTTACGAAGATTAGTAGAAAGTTTCCTTTTTTATGTCAGACTGATGGTGCAAGGGTCAAAATGGAAGAAAAGCATGCAACAAATTCAGAAAAAATGACACATATAAAAAAGAAAAGGGAGGAAAATGGGATGAAAGATAAAAAATCATTACTATGTGGCGTTATTTACAAAAAGGATTTAACCAGATTCTGGCCAGTCTGGACGTTGGAACTTCTTTTTTTATTGTTAAGTGTAATTCTTCCGATGCAATCGAAATTAAGAGCACTCAAAATGGAACATTCTTCGGTGCAATATTATGGTACAGCATGTTTTATGAGAGGTCCCGAGTTGGATTGGGGATTTAAGCATTGTATCAAAGAGTATGGAACAGTATTAAACAATAGTTTTGTGATTGCTCTATTTTCTTTGGTAGTAGCATTATTTTTGTTTTCTTATCTGTATAAGACAAGAGAAGCCTATAGTATGCATTCTTTGCCAATGAAAAGAGAACAGTTATTTTTTGAGCATTATCTGGCGGGACTAACGATGCTTATCGTTCCCTTTTTGCTGGCTTACGTTATCCTTATTTGTATGGGGCTTTGGTGCAGAGCAGAGGTTACCATGGGATTATTAATACAGTTTCTGATTACTTTGGTGGAAATTATATTTTTTTATAATCTGGCATGTTGTATTGCTATGGTGACTGCGAATGGAATTATGACAGCTTCTATTTATGTTGTGTCAAATGTTTTATATCAAGGTGTTGCAAGGATGTTTCTTTATATGGGGTCCATGTGCATTTATGGTTATCAGGGGGATGAGAGCCAATATGCAGGAACGATAGGCAGGTATCTGACACCTCTTGCGTTTTTTGCAGGGAAGGCTTCTATTTTTGATGTAATCAATCAGTATATCTATCCGGCAGAGTCGAGAAATTATATGAATTATCAGGAGATTTGGGAGGAGTGGCAGCTATGGGATGGTCCTGGCCTGAAACAAAGCCTGTGGTATCTGATACCGGCAGTATTGCTTATCGGGTTAGCGGTAGTTCTGTATAAGAAACGTTCACTGGAATGCGCAGGAAACATGATGGCATTTCCGTGGGGAAGACTAGTCTTTCAAATGGTATTTACTATGTGTGGAAGTATGATTTTTACATTGCTAATTTATCGGATTTGTTTTTCATGGAATCAAGATTCTCTTAGCTATGGAGCGCTTTTTAAAATCTATCTTGTGTTAATGCTTGTAGGAAGTGTTGTTTCTTATTTTGTCAGTAATATGATTTTACATAAAAGCTTTTTTATCTGGAAGAAAATATCTTATGGTAGAATGCTCCTTTTTTCGTTGGCTATCATTGTCGCTTTTGTTTACATGAAATATGGATATGGAACAGGAATTCCTTCGACAGAGAAGGTGGAATTTGTAGAAATGGAAGCACCGGCCTCAGGAAGCTATGCGAGAAATACCTATTACATTACAGGAGAAGAGCAAATTCAAGAAATGCAAGAGCTGCATAAGAATATTTTGAAGTATGGCGAATCTTGCCGCAATAAAGAGGTTAAGAATCCTAAGGTTCTGGGGATAACTTATTATCTGGAAGGGAAACAGAAGGTGAGCCGGTTTTATCCGGTGTATGATCTGGATATGAAGGAAGTAGGGGTCGTAGATTTTTTAAGTGATACGGAGGGGATTTGTTCAAGAGTATTTACTCCGGCATATGAAGAGGTGAAATGTGAGTCGGTTAGTATTGTGAACGAGGCTGGAGGAATCATCTACAGTTATTCTTATAGTGAATTTAGTGAACGTCAAATCATGGGAGAATTCTATGAAGCAGCGGTTAAAGATTTGCAGGAAGGAAATATGCTGTTGGGAGCGTATCGTCAGGAAGCACCGTATCATATAAAGATAAGCTATGTTTTGGGGGATGAATTCAGAGGAAAATATAATCTTCCTCTGGAATTTACAGAAGGGGAAGAACAAAGGCAAAATGCAGTCTATCTTCCGATTACTTCTAAGTCTAAACATGTGAAACAGCTTATGAAGGAGTTGGATTGGAGCGAGTATTCTTGGGTGGAATAAGATATAGTATTTAAAATTCCTCTTGACATAACGAAAAAAAGGAACTATTATAAGTGCATTAACTGAGTTAATACACTTATGTTGAGTGATACAGTTAAGAAAAGGGGAAACGTTGATTTTGGAAAATGAAACAAAGGGAAATGCAGAAAAGGTATAAAGAAAGGAGGAGTACAGTGATACAGTTAAATTATCGGGATGCCAGACCGATTTATGAGCAGGTAATGGATGGTTTCCGGCATTTGATTATTCAGGGAGTTTTGGAACGGGATGAGAAATTACCTTCCGTTCGGGAGCTGGCCACCTCTCTGACGATTAATCCAAACACGATACAGCGTGCCTATCGAGAACTGGAACAGGAAGGCTATGTTTATATTGTTCCGGGGAAAGGAAGCTTTGTGGCTGGTGTACCGGAAGGAGATGGACTTCGAAAGGCAGAGCTTTGGAAGCAGTTGGAAGCGATTGTAGAAGAATTGATTTTTATGGGAGTCAGAGCGGAAGAAATCATACAGCAAATTAAAAAGAAATGACAAAGACAATGAAAATAAAAAGGGGAAAGGAATGATTAGCAAATGATACAAGGAAAAAATATATGTAAAAGTTTTGATGGATTTCAGGCGTTAGACCATGCGCAGTTTCATGTAGAAAAAGGTGCAGTATATGGTCTGGTTGGTCCTAATGGTGCAGGTAAGTCTACCCTGCTTCGACATGTGACAGGAATTTTTAAGGCAGACAGTGGTGAGGTTTTGATTGAGGGGGAACCGGTTTTTGAGAATCCTTCTGCCAAAGAAAAGATGACATTTATTCCAGATGATATTTTTTATTTCCGTCAGGCATCTATTATGGAAATGAAGAAATATTATCAGGGCATTTATCCAAGATTTGATGAAGAGTTATTTCAGAAGTTGATGGACTGCTTTCCAGAATTGGATAAGAAACGTAGTATTCGTAGAATGTCCAAGGGTATGCAGAAGCAGGCTGCATTTTTACTGGCAATCAGTTGCAAGCCTGAGATTCTAGTGCTGGATGAGCCGGTGGATGGTCTTGATCCGGTTATGCGTCGTCAGATTTGGAATATTTTATTAAATGCAGTCAGTGAAGAGAAAATGACAGTTCTGGTATCTTCTCACAATCTTCGTGAGTTGGAAGATGTTTGTGATCATGTGGGAATTATGCATAAAGGGAAAGTGATTTTGGAACGTTCTCTTTCCGAATTGCAGGGGAATGTCAGTAAGGTTCAGGTGGCATTTAAGGATGAAATGCCAGAGCTTTCAGAGAAGTTTCAGGTATTGAACCATACAGAGATTGGAAAGGTACATACGTTGATTATGAAAGGAAATCAGGAAGAGATTTCTGAATATATGGAATCCTATCATCCAATATTAATGGATTTAGTGCCATTGACTCTGGAGGAAATCTTTATTTATGAGCTGGGAGGGGAAAATTATGAAGTCAAGGACATCCTTTTTTAGCAGGGCGCTTTATAAAAAAGACATTACCCGCTTTTGGCCTATTTGGACGATAGAAATGATACTTTTGGCGCTTGCTGTCCTGATGCCCGTGTTTTCTGAGATGAATGCCTACCGTCTGGAAGTAGGGAACAGTGAAAATTACAAGCCGGGAAAATATATTCTTCTGCAGTTAGAAGAATATGGTCCGTTTTTAAGCTATGGAATTATTATTGCTGCGGCTTGTCTAATTGTTGCGCTGTTTTTATTCTCGTATTTATTCAAAGCCAGAGAAGTATATAGTATGCATTTTCTGCCACTGAAAAGGGAGACCGTATTCTTTAGTCATTATCTGGCAGGCTTGTCCATTCTTATGGCTCCGGTAATAGTTACCTATCTGATTCTCATGTGTGTGGCGGCAAGCTATCAGGCCGGGATTACGATAGGATTGCTGACCCACTTGTTGATTTCTCTGGTAGAGATTATTTTCTTTTTCAGTCTGGCATGTTGTGTTACTATGCTGACTGCCAATGGAATTATGGCGACAGCTATTTATGTTGTAGTGAATATACTTTATCAGAGTGTGGCTGCTATGTTTGTCTTCATGGGAAGCTTTTGCATCTATGGTTATCAGGGAGATGAGCAGGTATTTGCTAATACATTGGGACAGGCTCTGACGCCGGTAGTATTCTTTAGCGGTGGAAAGTCTATTATGGATTTTGTGAATAAATATTATATTCCGAGTTATGCTATGACAAGAGCAGAAGAAGATTTATATATAATGGGAAGAGGATTAGAAACCAATGGATTATGGATTGGTCCAGTGTGGAGTCAGGCGTTATGGTATCTGATTCCAGCTGTCCTGTTATTGGGACTTGCATTGTTTTTGTATAAAAAACGTTCTTTGGAATCGGCTGGGAATATGATGGCATTTTCTTGGGGGAAACTGGTATTTCGTTTGGTGTTTACCGTGTGTGGAAGCATGCTGTTTGCTTTGTTGATGTATATGGTGTGTGTTTATTGGGCAGATATTCCGATTACTTACAGAGGGGTATTTATTCTTTTCCTTTCATTGCTGGCAGTGGGAAGTATACTAGCATATTTAATTAGTAATATGATTTTATACAAAACCTTTTTTATCTGGAAAAAAACTTCCTACTGGAGAATGCTTCTTCTGGCAGGATTGATGGTAGCGGCGCTTTCTTATATGAAATATGGTTATGGGACGAAGCTTCCTGAAATAAAAAAGGTGGATTATGTAAAGTTAAATATGGATCAGCCAGCACATCATAATCTAGATAATTTCTTTTATATCCAAGGGGAGCAGGAGATAGAAGATTTCCAAAGAATTCAGGGGAATCTCTTGGAATATGCAGATGATTATAATGTAAACGTGAATCAGCGATATTATTCTATATATAATATTGGTGTGACTTATGTTATGAAGGATGGAACAAGTATTACCCGAAGCTATCCTTTGGAAAGTGCTTCCTGGGAGGAAACGGGACTGGATGTGTTTCTGGATGAAAAGGAGACCCTGAGTGAAAAAATATTTACAAAGGCATACAAAGAGGTAAGACCTCTTTTGGTAGAAATAGAGTCATTTGGGAGTGGAGAAGCCATATATCAGTTTTATGATTTTGAAACCATGTATCAGTTTTATGAGGCTGCGCTAAAGGATATAGAAGAAGGAAATCTGGTGTATTGGAATCGGGAGGAAGAGGTACATTATTTGAAAATTCATTTTCAATTGCCGGTGGAATGCATGGAGAAATATGGATTGTCTGCTGATTTCATACAGTTTGTGAATGGGAATGATCAGGGGATAGAGCTGCCGGTTTCGGATTCCTGTAAACATCTTAATAAGCTTATCGAGGAAAAGGGTTATTCGAGCGAGATCGAGGATTAGGATAAGAGAAAGGAAATGGTTATGGAAAAGAAATTTAAACTTTGGAACAAAACCATCTTTTGGAAGGATATTACCCGGTTCTGGCCATTGTGGGTGATAGAACTGATTCTTTTACAATTCTGCGTGACTTTGCCTACATATTTTGGTGTATTGGCATGTAAAAGAGATAGGAATTGGAAAGACGAATCGGTTATTTGGGAAATGCAGGGCGTGGTAAGAGATAGTCTTTGGACGGCACATTCTTCATTACTGGTTGCAATAGTATCCATGGTGGTAGCTTTGTTTGTTTTTCAATATGTATTGAAAAGAAGAGATGCGTATACCATGCATTCTCTGCCAGTTCGACGTGAGGGATTGTTTTTGAGTCATTATTGTTCCGGACTGGTGATTCTGGCAGTGCCTTATACGATTACCTATCTGATTATTATAGGGGTTTCATTTTTATATAGTCTTAGTATGGCACCGGCTATATTACTTTGTCTTGTGGAAACGCTGGTTATGATTCTGTTTTTCTACAGCCTGGCTTGTGTGGCAATTATGCTGGCAGGAAATGGAGGCATGGCGGCAGCGGTTTATGTTGTGCTGAATATGTTTTATATTGTATTTAAGTTTTTGGCAGGAAATCTTTATACCCAGTTTTGTTATGGTGCGATGTATTATGATGGGGATTTGACCAAAAGCATTTTGGAAGAAGTGCTGACTCCGCTTGAGTTTTTCGGTAATCGGGTAGGAATAAATGGATGGCAATACAATACTGGGGAAGTAGGCGTAAGTGAGTTTTCTGTATACATGAAAGGTTTCTGGGAGATGATGGCATTTATCGTTCCGGCTTTATTACTGGTAGGTGTTGCATTATATTTATATAAAAAACGCCCTGTGGAGTCTGCTGGAGATGCGGTAGCATTTCCTTGGGGGAAGTGGGCATTTCGTCTTGTGTTTTCCTTGTTCGGAAGCATGATTTTTGCAACGATTTTATATTTTATTTGTGCTGGTAATGTGGGAGATACCTATTCTTATTCTGAAAATTTCAAGCAGATTTTCATACTGACAATTGTGGGCGTTGTGGTATGCTATAGTGTTAGCAATATGATTCTGGAAAAGACCTTTTTTGTATGGAGAAAGATGCCATATCTGGGCATGGTAATTGTACTTGTATTAATGTCTGGAATTTTGTTCGGGTATAGATACTCCAATGCATCGTTTGACAGACCGAAGACAGAGAAATTGCGGGGCGTGGAAATTATATTTTTTCAGGATAGTTCTGAGGAGGCTGGTTATTCAAGACCACATGTCTATTATATTGTGGACAAAGAAAAAATAGAAGCGCTCATGAAGCTGGAAGAGGAAATTAGAAAATTAGGAAGAGAAGCAGACGTATATCAAGAGGATGGCGAAGAGATTTATGTTTGTTATCAAATGCGTTCGAATATGTTTCAGGATGAAGTTGTATATTATGAAAGAAGTTATCCTTTGCCAAAGGATAAAACTATTTTGAAAAAAATGCAGGAGTTTATCAATGAGCCGGATACATTATGCGAAACTCTTTTTGGCAAGGAAGAGGAAGAATTTGTCAGTAATTATATAGCATTAGAAAGATATCCGACAGAGGCTTCCAGAGGAATTGATCTTGTCAGTACCAGAGAGGCTTTGAGTAAAGCATTAATCAAGGATATACAGGCTGGTAATGTTAAGGCGGTAGGGGAGGAAAAGCATAAAAAAGGATATATGATGATTTCACCTGGTAGAGAATGGAATGAATCTATGAAGAGCTTTACTGATTATTCAGAAAGCTATGATTATTATCCGGATATGTATGCAATTCCTATTACTGAAAAATGTACCAATGTGTTGGATGTTATGAATGAGTTGAATTTAGAGTTTTAATAGGGTAAGATAATGGTGTTGTGTTTGCGTTAATGTAATGCATTCATAGCACCATTTGTTTTCGTGTAATATAAGAGAATAGGGAAAGGTTTGGTACATAATTATGGCAACATTTCAGGTAGAATTAAAGAAAGTAGTAGATGACAGCTATCAGATTGAAATCGGATTTGGCCTCATGGATAAGCTGGTAGAAGATATTAAAAATGGTCTGGTAGGAAATATTCAGAAGTTTGCAATTGTGACAGATAGTATTGTGGAGGGCTTGTATGCCAAGCCGATTGCAGAGCGTATGGAAGCAGCTGGATATACAGTGAACGTGTTTACTTTCCAGGAGGGAGAGAAAAGTAAAACCCGTGCAACGAAGGAAATGATTGAGGATGCTATGCTGGCGAAGGGCTACCGTCGTGACTGCTGCATTATTGCAGTGGGCGGTGGTGTCGTTTCGGATTTGGCAGGCTTTGTGGCAGGAACTTATGGAAGAGGAGTTCCGTTTATTAATTATGCAACCACACTTCTGGCGGCAGCAGATGCTTCTGTAGGAGGGAAAACAGCGGTAGATACTCCACTTGCAACCAATCTGATTGGGCTTTTTAACCAGCCAGAGAAGGTATATCTGGATATTGAGACATGGAAGACACTGCCAGAACGGCAGATTTCCAGTGGTATGGCAGAGACTGTGAAGCATGCCTGCCTTGCAAATAAAGAATTCTTTGATTTCTTAGTGGAAAATATGGAAAAGATTTTAAAGCTGGATGCAGGTCTTTGTGAGCATATGGCAGAAGAAAACTGTCGTATCAAATATCAGGTAGTCATGAAGGATGAAAGGGAAAGTGGTCTTAGAGAAGTACTAAATCTTGGACATACCGTAGGCCGTGCTATTGAAACTGTCAGTGATTATGAGTTGCTTCATGGCGAAGCAGTATCTATTGGTTTGATTGCTGAAGTGTATCTGGCACAGAAGCTGGGATATGTAACACAAGAGGAAATCACACAGGTAACAGAGCTGTTAAAGAGAGCTGGTCTGCCAGTGGAGATTCCAGAATATATAGATAGGGAAGCTTTGGTGAAAAAGCTTTACACTGATAAAAAGGTGAAAAATGGTCAGCTTCGTTTCGTAGTACAGAGGGGAATTGGAGAGATTGTGGAATACGAAGAAGGAGTATTTGCAATCCCAGTTTCCGAGGAGACTGCCAGAGAGATTATTATGGCAATGCCGTAATATTTTTTGTTACGCTTTTGTAGGGCAAAATGTTTATTTTGCCCTTTTTTGAAAAAATGGAAAGAGAGAGTTCTGTTATGGAAAACAGAGGAAACAATAATCGATTATTCGCTACAAAAAACATAGTGCAGATGGCGCTGTTTGCTGCGTTACTATGTATCTCTGCGTATGTTAGTATCCCCCTGCCCTTACCCGGGGGAGGTCATTTAAGTGTTATTAATTTTGTGGTTTTGTTAATTGCAATGCTATTTCCTCTGGGGCAGTCTTTTTTTATCATACTAATATGGATGCTGTTAGGTGCTTTGGGGCTTCCGGTATATGCAGCAGGAGGTGCAGGGATTGGCTATCTGCTTAGTCCTTTGGGGGGATATAATATTGGTTTTTTGTTTGTGTCTATCTTACTTCCGTTTTTGGGTAGAAAAAAAAAGAAAGGTTTTTATACAATTTTTCTTGCAGTCTTCGGCGTGTTATTGATTGATTTTATCGGTATGGTCTGGATGAAGCTGTTGGGAAGCATAAGTTGGAAGGCTGCTTTTTTTGCAGGATTTCTTCCCTTTGTTCCGTTGGACTTAGTAAAGGCAGTTGTTGTGGCTAAGATTCTTCCGGTTTTTCGCAGGATTTTGACGGAAAGTTAATGTAGTATGAAAGAGAAAATAATGAAAAGAAAAATAGAAAATATACCAGATAAGAAAAGGAAGTTAAATACAGTAAATAGAGAGAGGATATTTAGTATAAAAAGAAGGGAATGATATCAAAATGCAACAATATACAGTAACTGGTATGAGTTGTGCGGCCTGCAGTGCTAGAGTAGAAAAAGCAGTATCAAAGGTAGAAGGAGTCACCTCCTGTTCGGTCAGTCTTTTGACGAATTCCATGGGAGTAGAAGGTGAGGTATCACCAGAAGTAATTATTCAGGCGGTGGAAGATGCTGGGTATGGCGCTAGTCCGAAAAATGGGACAGATAAAGGAGGCGGCTCAACGGGGGAATCTGGTGGAATAATAGAGAAAGAGGATGCCCTGAAGGATAGAGAAACTCCAGTTTTAAGAATGCGTTTATTTTCCTCTTTGGGATTTTTACTTGTTTTAATGTATTTTTCTATGGGACATATGATGTGGGAATGGCCGGTTCCGGGATTTTTTGAGAAAAATCATGTGGCATTAGCGCTGGTACAAATGCTGCTGACGATTATTGTCATGGTGATTAATCAGAAGTTTTTTATTAGCGGAGTGAAAGGACTTTTGCACAAAGCACCTAATATGGATACTTTAGTAGCTCTTGGTTCCGGTGCGTCTTTTGTCTATAGCACCTATGCATTATTTGTTATGACAGACCTGCAGCAAAAGGGGGATGCAGCAGGGGTTATGACCTACATGCATGAGCTTTATTTTGAATCGGCTGCTATGATTCTGACCCTGATTACCGTAGGAAAGATGTTGGAAGCGCATTCTAAGGGGAAGACCACGGATGCCATCAGGGGACTAATGAAGCTGGCGCCAAAGACTGCAGTAATTGTGGTGGATGGAGAGGAAAAAGAAGTTTCTGCCTCACAAGTAAAAAAGGGAGATGTATTTGTAGTACGTCCAGGTGAAAATATTCCAGTAGACGGTATTGTGTTGAAAGGAAATAGTGCCGTGAATGAAGCGGCTTTGACTGGTGAAAGTATTCCGGTAGATAAGGCGGCAGGCGATAGTGTTTCTGCGGCTACCGTAAATCAATCGGGCTTCCTTCGGTGTGAAGCAACAAGGGTAGGAGAAGATACGACCTTATCCCAGATTATTCAGATGGTAAGTGATGCGGCTGCTACAAAAGCACCGATTGCTAAGGTAGCAGATAAGGTTTCAGGGATATTTGTACCAACAGTAATTACGATTGCAGTGATTACGATTGCGGTATGGCTGCTGGCAGGACAGAGTATAGGATTTGCTTTGGCAAGAGGGATTTCTGTTTTGGTTATCAGTTGTCCATGTGCATTGGGGCTGGCAACACCTGTAGCCATTATGGTAGGAAATGGTGTTGGTGCCAAGAACGGTATTATGTTTAAAACGGCGGTTTCTTTGGAAGGGGCTGGAAAAACTCAGATTGCAGTGTTGGATAAGACGGGAACCATTACGAATGGGGAGCCAAAGGTGACAGATGTATTACCGATGGAGGGAATTACAAAAACACAATTGATGGAATATGCTTATGCTTTGGAAGAAAAAAGTGAGCATCCTTTGGCAAAGGCTATTGTCGGTCATGCAAAGGAAGAAAAAATATCGTTACAGGAAGTACAGGAGTTTCAGGCACTGCCGGGAAATGGTTTGTCTGCTGTGCTTCAAAGAGAAAAACTATATGGTGGAAATTACGAATTTATTCATAACAAAGCAGAGATTACGGATGACATAAAGAAACAGTCGGAGAAAATGGCGGAGGAAGGAAAGACGCCATTATTCTTTGCAAAAGAGAACCAGCTTCTGGGAATTATAGCTGTAGCAGATATGATAAAGGAAGACAGCCGTCAGGCGGTGAAAGAATTGCAAAGTATGGGGATTCGTGTGGTGATGCTTACCGGCGATAACCAAAGGACAGCTAAAGCTATTGGAAAACAGGCGGGAGTGGATGAAGTAATTGCCGGTGTTCTTCCAGATGGAAAAGAAGCCGTGGTACAAAAATTTCAGAAACAGGGAAAAGTTGCTATGGTTGGAGATGGAATCAATGATGCACCAGCCCTTACCAGAGCAGATGTTGGTATTGCCATTGGGGCTGGAACAGATATTGCCATTGATGCAGCGGATGTGGTATTGATGAAGAGCCGGTTAAGGGATGTGCCTGCTGCAATTCGGTTGAGCCGGGGGACATTACAGAATATTCATCAGAATTTGTTTTGGGCATTTATTTATAATATAATAGGAATACCATTGGCGGCTGGAGTATGGATTCCATTATTTGGCTGGCAGCTAAATCCTATGTTTGGTGCTGCGGCTATGAGTTTGTCCAGCTTTTGTGTGGTAACCAATGCGTTGCGTTTAAATCTGCTTCGGCTTCATGATGCAGGAAAAGATAAAAAAGTAAAACAAAATAAAAAACAGGAGGAAAAGACAATGACAAAAACAATGAAGGTGGAAGGTATTATGTGTGGTCACTGTGAGGCTAGAGTGAAGAAAGCATTAGAGGGCTTGGATGGAGTCAGCGAAGCAACTGCCAGTCATGAAACAGGAATTGCTGTAGTTACGCTGGAAAAAGAGGTGCCAGATGATGTATTAAAAAAAGCTGTAGAAGAGCAGGATTATAAGGTGATTTCTGTAGAATAATGTGATATAATCAAATCATGCGTGGGACTCTGGGATCGGGAGAAAACAGAGTCCCTTTGTTCATATAGAAATATAGTAAAACAAAGGAATGGAGTGATTTGGATGAGATTAGTATCTAAAAAGATTACGACAGGAATTCTTGTGGTCAGTCTGCTTTGTTCTTTAGGTGCAGATGTAAAAAGAGCAGATGCAGCAAAAAAAGTGCAGATTAATAAGAAAAAAATCACATTAAAAGTAGGCCAGAAGAAGAAATTAAAAGTTAAATTCACAAAGAAAAAAGTAAAATGGTCTTCCAGCAAAAAGACTGTAGCAGCCGTTTCGAAAAAAGGGGTTGTAAAGGCAAAGAAAAAGGGGAAGGCAGTTATTATTGCAAAGGTAGGAAAAAAGAAATACAAATGTAAGGTTACCGTTGTGAACGGAAAAGTAGGAACGCAGACAGATGTTCCAGCATCAACGGATTCCCAAAATGTAACACCAACATTGGCTCCGGCAAACAGTCCTTCTGCAACAGATATTGGAAATGCAGAACAGACAACCACAGAGCCAGGAAATACTCCTACACCAACAGTTTCTACAGAGCCTATAGGAAGTGCTGCTCCAGGAGGAGAAGTCTCTCCAGTGCCAGATACACCGGAGGAATTAGTTGGGGATGTGACCATGTCTAAAGGCAGCGGTACATATGACGAAGCGTTCACTTTGACTTTGGAGAGTGCTGCCGGAAATAAGATTTATTATACTACAGATGGCAGTGATCCTCGTACCAGTGCTACTAGAAAAGAATATGCGGATGGTATCAGCATTACGAGCAGAGAAAATGATGCTAATGTATTATCGGCTGTTTCACCAAATCTGTTTGATGTTATGAATTATACCTGGCAGGGCGATACATTGCTTAGCAAGTGTGAGGCACCACCGGATGGTGCAGTAGATAAATGTAGTGTTATCCGGGCAGCTTCCTGGGGAAGTGAAGGAAGCTATAGCGACGTAATTACCAATACTTATTTTATTGGAGATATGTCTAGTCATATTGATAACGCAGCAGCTAGTGCAAAGGCCTGGGACGGAAGTTTGTCAGTGATTTCGATTACCATGAATCAAAATGATTTGTTTGATTATGAAACCGGTATTTATGTCAAGGGTAAGACATTTGATGATTCGGTAGCAGATTATATTGCTCAGAATGGAAGTCTGTCCGGTGTAAGTGTAGAAGGCGATTTGACCGGAAACTACAAGCAAAAGGGAAGAGAATGGGAAAGAGAATGTCATATTGAATATTTTGAGACAGACGGTACGAATACTACTTGTGAATTACAACAGGATTGTGGCATTCGTATTCAAGGGAATTATTCCAGAGAAAATGTACAGAAGAGTTTCCGTTTATACGCAAGAGAAGAATATGGCAAAAAGAATTTTAAGTACCCATTCTTTGGGGAAGAATTAAAGGATGCAGATGGGGAAGCTATGGCGAAGTTTAAAACCTTAGTGCTTCGTAACGGCGGAAATGATGCATTTAACTATAAATATAAAGACATCTTCACCCAGAGCTTCGTACATGATAGAGCGGTGGAAACCTTACACGGACGTCCTTGTGTCGTTTATTTGGATGGCGAATATTGGGGATACTATGTTTTACAGGATGATTTAAGTGATAATTTTCTAGGAACGAAGTATGGAGTGGACAAGGATAATGTAATTGTATACAAGGGAACGGATGAAAAGAAGTATGCAGATTACAAGTATAAATTGGACGAAGGGGATTTTCCGGAGGGAGTTACAGAGGAAGATTATTATTTGAGAGATACTCTGAATTATCTGGATGGAAGCAAGGATTTCTCTGATGATGCTGTATATCAGGAGTTCTGTGATACCTATGTAGATGAACAGTCTGCAGTAGATTATTTTGCTACTATGATTTATTTGAACAATGGGTATGACTGGCCAGGGAAGAACTGGTCCATCTGGCGTACTACAGTTGTAGATGAGACGAATTCCTATGCTGATAACCGCTGGCGGTTCTGCTTGTTTGATTTGGATTTGACGACAGAACCAACTTGGAGTACCAATGTAGGAAATTCATGGCAGCAGAATAACATTACTACATTGGCAGATAAGAATTCGGATAATGTAATAAAGAAATTCTTCAGTCATTTAATAGACAATGCCATCTTCAGAGAAAAGCTTGCTGCTACTCTTCTAGAGCTTGGCAGTGTGAATTATAATTATGATACGGTGTCAGCAAAAGGAACGATTTATAAAAATGCATACTCTGTTTTGTCAGCACAGTTCCAGAAAAGATTTAATAGTAATGAAGTGGTATATTCCATCGGAGAGGCAAACCATAATGCAAATCTGGCATTTTTGAGTAAGAGAAATTCCTATGTTCCAAATTTGATTAGCTCTATGGAAAGCTTGTATCCGAATAAAACGGAAGCAGTAGATTCGGTACTGGTTTGGGAAGGAAGCTGGACAAGAGAAGGAACTTCGAATGTAACTACTTCAGAGACAGTAGGTTTAAGTACTGTGAGAGATGACAAGAATTATATACAGATTACAGTGGAAGACTGGAGTGTATATACAAATCCTGTCATTCGTCTGACGGTGGCTGATGGATATGCAGAAAATTGTAGAACTCATATTTGGGAAGCTACACAGAAAATAGTGAATGATTATTATTATCAGAATGAGACACCATGGATTGGACAGGAGATTTCTCTTAGTAAATTAAAAGGAGATGTATTCTACATTAATGTCAATGACTGTACTCTGACCAAGTTCGAGATATACGATAAAAAGTAATCAAAAGGCTAGAAAATAAAAGGAAAGTAAGGTGAAAACATGCCGGGTGTTTTATTTGAAGGTGGAACCTTCCGGGCAATATTTAGTTGCGGAGTAATGGATGCTTTGTTGGATGAAGGGATTATGTTTCCGTATTGCATTGGTGTTTCGGCAGGAAGCGCTGATTCTGCTTCTTATATTTCAAAGCAGAGAGGAAGGAATCTTCGTATTCTGGAGCAGTACCGCAATGATAAACGTTATTTAAGTAAGAGAAATATTTTGAAGGAGCGGAGTATGTTTGGAATGCAGTTTGTATTCCGGGATATTCCAAACATACATGATCCTTTTGATGTAAAGACCTTTCGGGAATATGATGGTCAGTATATCATTGTAACTACGGATGCCCAGACTGGAGAGACGGTGTACTTCAATCAGGATGACGTAGACGAAGACTATGATGTGATTCATGCCACCTGTGCCCTGCCGTTGGTGATTCCGCCGGCTGTCATCCATGGAAGAGAATATTATGATGGAGGATTATCCAATCCCATTCCGATTGATAAGCTTTTAAAGGATGGAAACGAAAAGGCATTGATTGTGCTTACCAGACCTCGAGGGTATTTGAAATCCTGTAGGAAATCAGATATTGTGGCAGCAAGAATGATTGAAAAGAAATATCCGGAAATTGCCAAGGCAATCTGTAACCGCTACAAAAAATACAATCGTTCTGTAAAACTTTGTGAGAAATTGGAGGCGGAGGGGCGGGCGGTACTTATTCGTCCAGATGGACCTTTGGAAAGCTTAGAAAAAAATGTAGATACATTAAAGGCAAACTGGCAGCAGGGATATGATAAGGCTGTGGAAAAAATGGATCGGATAAAAGCGTTGTTTTGAGTTATATTCAAAGAACAAAGGCAATTTATTGTGATTTTTCAGTAGGCAGGCAATAATTTTATTGATATTGTATATTCCCTTTTGAAAAAAAATAGTATATAATGGCAATGTTTGAAATGGTGACAGTGGCTAAACTGTCCTGTAAGGTCAGCTCCCATAGGAGCGCATTAATACAAAATGGAGGATTAGATTATGTTAGTTTCAGCAAAAGAGATGCTTACAAAAGCAAAAGCTGGTAAGTATGCAGTAGGTCAGTTCAATATTAACAACCTGGAGTGGACAAAGTCCATTTTATTAACAGCACAGGAATGTGAGTCTCCAGTTATTCTTGGTGTATCTGAGGGTGCTGGTAAGTATATGTGTGGTTACAAGACTATCGTTGGTATGGTTGAAGGTATGATTGAAGAGTTGAACATCACTGTTCCAGTAGCTCTTCACTTAGATCATGGTTCATTCGAAGGTGCAAAGGCTTGTATCAATGCTGGATTCTCTTCTATCATGTTCGATGGTTCTCATTATCCAATCGAAGAGAACATTGCAAAGACTACAGAGTTAGTAAATGCATGTAACGTATTAGGAATCTCTCTGGAAGCAGAAGTTGGTTCTATCGGTGGAGAAGAAGATGGTGTAGTTGGTGCTGGTGAGTGTGCAGATCCAGATGAGTGTAAGGCAGTTGCTGACCTTGGTGTAACAATGCTTGCAGCAGGTATCGGTAACATCCATGGTAAGTATCCAGATAACTGGGCTGGATTAAGCTTTGAGACATTAGATGCTATCCAGGCTAAGACAGGAGATATGCCATTAGTTCTTCATGGTGGTACAGGTATTCCTGAGGATATGATTAAGAAAGCAATCTCTCTTGGTGTTGCTAAGATTAACGTAAATACAGAGTGCCAGTTAGCATTCCAGGAAGCTACACGTAAGTATATCGAAGCAGGTAAGGATTTAGAAGGCAAGGGATTTGACCCTCGTAAGCTTTTAGCTCCTGGTGCAGAAGCAATCAAGGCTACTGTAAAAGAGAAAATGGAACTCTTCGGTTCTGTAGGAAAGGCTTTTAACTAGTCTGAAAAGTATGATATACAAAACGGCCTTGCAGCTTTGGCTGCAGGGTTGTTTTTTATGAAATAGGAAATTGCTGAAAACGTAGTGGTATGTCAACAAGAATTGCGAAGCAATTCTTGCAAGGCAACGCGCTGGCGTTGCCTATTTTATGAAATAGGAAATCGCTGGAAATAAGGTAAAGTAGGATATGTATAAAGTATTATGTAAAGATGGAAAGGCGAAGAGAGCAGTTCTGGAAACAGTGCATGGAACAGTTCAGACGCCTGTATTTATGAATGTAGGTACTATTGGTGCCATTAAAGGTGCTGTATCTACCAGAGATTTGCAAGAAATTAATACACAGATTATGCTTTGCAATACTTACCATCTTCATGTTCGTCCTGGGGATGATGTGGTTTATGATATGGGAGGTATTCGCAAATTTGCTGTATGGGATAAGCCGGTGTTGACAGATTCCGGTGGATTTCAGGTGTTTTCCCTTTCGGGGCTTCGTAAGATTAAAGAGGAAGGTGTTTACTTTAATTCCCATGTAGACGGAAGAAAAATTTTTATGGGGCCAGAGGAAAGCATGCAGATTCAGTCTCATCTGGCATCTACCATAGCTATGGCATTCGATGAGTGTCCGCCTCATCCTGCCACCAGAAAATATATGCAGGATTCGGTAGACAGAACTACCCGTTGGCTGGAACGCTGCCAGAAGGAGATGAAACGTCTCAACAGTCTGGAAGAGACATTAAATCCAAACCAGCTTTTATTTGGAATAAACCAGGGTGGAGTTTATGAAGATATTCGTATTGAGCATGCTAAGAGAATTGCAGATATGAATCTGGATGGCTATGCATTTGGTGGACTGGCAGTAGGAGAAAGCCACGAAGAAATGTATGAGGTCATTGAAAATACCATACCGTATCTGCCAGAGGATAAGCCAACTTATCTCATGGGAGTAGGAACTCCCGAAAATATTCTGGAAGCAGTAGAACGTGGTGTGGATTTCTTTGATTGTGTATATCCGGCAAGAAATGGTCGCCATGGACATGCTTACACCAATCATGGTAAGATGAATCTTATGAATGCAAAATACGAAAGAGATGACAGACCTTTGGATGAGGAATGTCAGTGTCCTGTTTGTAAGACATACACCAGAGCTTACATCCGCCATCTTTTGAAGGCGAAGGAAATGCTGGGACTAAGATGTATGGTGACGCATAATCTTTATTTTTATAATAAACTAATGGAAGAAATTCGTGACGCCATTGAAAAAGGGTGTTTTCAGGAATATAAAAAGAAAAAATTAGAAGGTTTTAAGGAGGATTCAAAATGAATTTAGTAACAGTTTTAGCAAATGCAGGTGCTTCAGCACAGGGAAATCCTATGCAGCAGATTGTTAGTATGGTTGTGATTTACGGAGCGATTATTGCAATATTCTGGTTCTTTGCTATCAGACCACAGAGAAAACAGCAGAAGGAGCATGATGCAATGCTTACTACATTGGAGGTTGGTGATAGTATTCTGACTACTAGTGGTTTCTTTGGTGTAGTTATTGACATAATGGAAGAGATTGTTATTGTAGAGTTTGGTAATAATAAGAACTGCCGTATTCCAATGAAGAGAGAGAATATTGTAGAAATTGATAAGCAGAGTAGTAAGAAGTAAGAGACTTTAAAAAGTTGTATAAGTGACGCAGAAAAAGGTCTTTGATGTTTCTGATTCGTGGACGCCTTGCGGCTCGGGATGAACTACGCAGTGGTGCATAAAAGAGCAAAAAACGCTCTTTAAGCACCAGCGAGTTCAAACGCCACTTAGTCAGAAAATCAAAGACCTTTTTCTGCTGTGCTTTGACAAAATACAAATGCGTATTGAGTAGTTATAGTTGTTAATGATAATAAAAAGCTTTTTGTCTGTGGGGTTATGATGTCAGTGGGTAGTTACAGCTGGCGGCAATGTCTTCCAGATAGGTGTATGGAATCTGGAGATTGCCACGGCCTATACCGATGTCGATGGCTGGTTTGTTGGAGCCATGGAAGTCAGAACCTCCGCTTGGCAGAAGTTCGTACTTTTTTGCGAGGCGTTTGGCATAGGTTTCATCCTGCCTCATATGATTGGAGTACATGACTTCGATTCCCATGAGTCCGACTTTTTTTAGTCGTTCTACCAAGGCTTCCAGTTCAGACTGGGACAGTTTGTAATGAAGTGGATGGGCAAGGATAGGCACTCCACCAGCCTGACGGATTAAGTCGATTCCTTCTTCTGGCTGGATATATTCCCGCGGAACATAGTAAGGTGTTGTGGTGTCCAGATATTTGGAAAAGGCATCCTTTGGAGAAGACACTACTTTGCTATCCACAAGAAACCGGGCAAAATGAGCTCTGGTTACGACGGTGTCTGGGTTGCCTGCTGTCAGGTCACTCATGGCAATGGAGATTCCTGCTTTTTGTAGATTTTCTATCATCTTTTCATTTCGCTGTATTCTACGCTGAATCAGTAGGTTTGTCATTTCCTGAAAAGCAGAAGAATGGTGGTCTATACAAAGGCCTACAATGTGGATATCAGATTTTTTGTAAGCTAGAGATAATTCTGTGCCAGGAATAACTTGCATTTTTCCAGAGAGTGCCTGGGCAGCTTGAAGAGCTTCGTCTACACCTGCTACTGTATCGTGGTCTGTCAGAGCGATAGCACAAAGACCTTTTTCAAATCCACGATTTACTACTTCGGTGGGAGTGCAGGTACCGTCTGAGGCATTGGAATGGGTGTGCAAATCAATGTATTTCATAATAACTCTCCTAATTCTTTTATTAAAATCGGTTCTATTGTATCATAAAAAAGCATAGATATATAGAAATCACAGGTTATAATGGAGAAGAGAAATGAAAAAAGGAAATCAATGGATTGCATTTTTTGTGATTTTAGGTGCTATGCTTGTATTGTCTGCTGTGATATTGGTGGTTTTGGCAGCTGTTTTATTGCAAAAGGATATGTCTGCCCAGTTTATTAGTGGAAGTGTCATTGCTTCCTACGTGATTTCCTGTCTGACAGGGGGATTTGCCATGGGTCAGTTTACAGGAAAACATAAATTTTTGTGGGGAATCGGCATTGGACTATGTTATTTTGGAGTTCTCCTGCTGGCTGGAAAGTTTTTATATCCAAATGGCACAAAAACAGATGTTCAATTAATCAGCAGTTTTCTAATCTGCATGGTAGCTGGGATGTTAGGGGGGATGCTGGCACCCCGGGTTAGGAAATAAATTGGTAAATGTAATAGTTATTTAATAAATTGGTAAAAATTATGTGATGTACTAAAAAATAAATATGGTATGATAAGAAACGTTGGAAAGTTTGATGTACAAAATGAAAAGGTGAAAAGAATGAAACAAATCGAAAAAAGGGAAAAAGGATTTTTTGGTGAAAATAGTCGGGCCGCTATTATTATGCTGAATGCGGCAGTGGTATTAGTAGTAGTGATTGTTGCTCTGATATCCCAGCTGATAAAAATAAATACTCCTGTGAAGGTTACGGCAGACGCAGCCAAAAGCGGAGCTGTAATTCGTCGAAGTAAAGTAGAAGAAAATGAAAAGCCTAAGGAAGAGAAGAATAAGGCTGATTCAAAAGTAGAAAAAATACGAAAAGATTTAGATAAAGATAAACCTATGGTGGCGTTGACCTTTGATGATGGGCCATATGGAAAGGTGACAACCCCAATTGTAAAGACGTTGAAAAAGTATGATGCCAGAGCTACTTTTTTTGTGGTGGGAAATCGAATTCAGAAATATCCAGACGCATTAAAAAATGCTGCGAAAAATGGGAATCAGATAGGAACCCATACCTATGTTCATGCTAATTTAAGTAAGTTAAAGAAAGCGGACATTAAAAAAGAGATGGCGCGTGCAATTAGTTCGGTTGAAAATGTAATTGGGGAGCCGCCGACTATTCTGCGTCCGCCTTATGGCAGTGTGAATGATAGGGTATGTCAGACAGTAGAAATGCCTATGATTTGCTGGAATGTAGATACAGAAGATTGGAATAAAAAATCAAAGAAAGCAGTGTTGAAGGAATGCAAAAACATTAAAGATGGAGATATTGTTTTAATGCATGATTTGTATTCCAATACGGCAAAGGCTGTAGAGAGCCTGGTGCCTGCGTTGAAGAAAAAAGGAATCCAACTGGTTACAGTGGAAGAATTGTTTTATTATAAAGGCATTGATTTGGAAAAAGGGAAAGTGTATTTTAGTGGAAAAGTTGCCAAGTAAATCCCTTGCCAATTAAGATAAGCCTATGTTATAATGTCCCTTAGCGTGGTTTTTTATATACTATTATGAAAAATACGACAAAAGAAGTAAAGAAGGAGACATGTAACATGAAGAACAAAAAGCGTGGAATACTGAGCTTGGTTGTTATCGTTGCAGTAATCGCATTATGTGGTTACACCACTTTAGTTGGCTTGGGCGCAGCGCATAAGGGTAGTGCTCAGAACATCAGACTTGGTCTGGATTTAGCTGGTGGTGTCAGCATCACATATGAAGCTGTTAAGAAAAATCCAACAGCAACAGAGATGAAAGATACGAAACAGAAAATGCAGAAGCGTGCAGAAGTGTATAGTACAGAATCCTCTGTAGTACAGGAAGGTGATAACCGTATCGTTATCGAGATTCCTGGTGCAGATGATGCAGAGGAAGTATTAGAGGGACTTGGAAAAGAAGGTTCTTTAGACTTCGTAGCAGCTGCTGATATTACAACGAACGAAGATGGATCTGTATCTTATGATGAGAAAGATGTTATTTGTTCTGGTTCTGAAATAAAGAATGCAGAGGCAAATACTTATCAGGATGAAACAACCAAAAATAGAGAGCATACAGTAGATCTTACATTTACTGGTAAGGGTGCAAAGAAGTTTGCGAAAGCAACTGCAGAAGCAGCCCCAACACATGCTCAGATTTATATTGTATATGATGGAGAGGTATTATCTGCTCCACAGGTAAATGATGAAATTACTGATGGTAAAGCACAGATTAGTGGTGGATTCGAAACATTTGACGAGGCAGATGAACTCGCAGCTGGTATCCGTATTGGTGCTCTTCCTTTAGAGTTGAAGGAAATCCAGTCTCAGGTTGTAGGTGCACAGCTTGGTTTGGATGCTATTGAAAGCAGTTTGCTTGCTGGTGCTATTGGTTTTGGTCTGGTAGTACTGTTTATGTTAGTGTTCTATAGATTGCCTGGTTTGGCTGCATCTATCGCTTTGATTATGTACTTGGTATTGATGTTGGTAACTTTAAATGTAATGGATGTTACCCTGACATTACCAGGTGTAGCTGGTATTATTCTGAATATTGGTATGGCAGTAGATGCTAATGTTATTATCTTTACTCGTATTAAGGAAGAGTTGGCAAGAGGAAAGTCTGTACAGTCCAGTATCAAGCTTGGATTTGATAAGGCGCTTTCCGCTATTATCGATGGTAACGTGACTACCTTGATTGCAGCAGCAGTACTTTATGTTAAGGGTTCTGGTACAGTAAAGGGCTTTGCTACTACCTTAGCAATCGGTATTGTTTTATCTATGTTCACAGCGTTGTTTATAACTAAGCTTATCTTAAATGCAATGTATGCTCTGGGTGTGGATGATGTGAAGTACTTTGGTACTGAGCGTGTACGTAAACCAATTAAGTTTGTTGAAAATAGAAAGAAATATTTTGCAATTTCCGGTGCATTGATTATTGCTTGTATTGTTTCATTGGTAGTAAATGCCAACGGAAGAGTAGGACATATTCTGAACTATGGTTTGGATTTCTTAGGTGGTACTACTTATAACATTACTTTTGATAGTAAGCAGGAAATTACTGCTGATTTGAAGAAGGAAGTAGAAGCTATTTTTAGTGAAACAAGTGGTTCTAATGATGTTGTTATTTCAGACGTAGCAGGTGAAAATAAACTTTCTGTTAAGGCAGTAGAAATGTCTGATGAGCAGAGAGCAGATTTAACCAATCAGTTAATTGACAAGTATGGTGTGACAGAGGAAAATATCCAGTATCAGAGTATTAGTGCAGCAGTATCTGATGAAATGAAGAGCGATGCGGTAATCGCTGTAGTAATCGCTGTTATCTGTATGCTGATCTATATCTGGTTCCGTTTTAAGGATGTTATGTTTGCTGGTGGCGCAGTGTTAGCGTTGGTACACGATGTATTAGTAGTAATTCTGGTATATGGTGTCAGCCTGATTTCTGTAGGTAATACCTTTATTGCCTGCCTGTTAACCATTGTTGGTTACTCTATCAACGCTACTATCGTTATCTTTGACCGTATCCGTGAGAATATTGGTTCTAAGAAGAGTCCAGAGGCAATTGCTGAAGTTGTAAACGAAAGTATTACACAGACATTAACAAGAAGTATTAATACTTCTATTACAACATTTATCATGGTAATCATGTTAGCAATTCTTGGTGTTGCATCCGTTAGAGATTTTGCAATTCCATTGATGGCAGGTATTGTTTGTGGTGGATACTCATCTGTATGTATCGCAGGTACATTATGGTATTCATTAAGAAGTGCAAAATATAACATGAAAAATAAAAAAGCAGAATAAGTTTTCATAATATTTATTATGAGTGCTTGACGCAGAAACAGGTCTATGGTATTTCTTTTACGCGGGCGCCTCTCGGCTCGAATTGGGCTTGGCAATGGATGCATAGAACGCTATCTTCGCACGATGTGCTTGATATCGTTCAAGCACCAGCTAGCCCAAACGCCGCTTTAAAAGAAAAACATAGACCTGTTTCTGCTGTGCATTGGAATTCTATCGTTATAATATTATGAAAAATGTAAAGGATAGGTGGGAGTGGCTGGTAGTATCAGGCAGAATATGAGAGGTTACATGCAAACATTCATAATATCAAATTATGGGATGGCCAGTGCACAGACAAAAAGAGTCGTTGGTTTTCTTTCTGAGTGGCGTTTGAACTCGTCGGTGTTTGAATGACAGCAAGTATAAGATGCGAAGCTGTCATTCTATGCACCGTTACGTAGTTCATTCCGAGCCGCAAGGCGTCCACGAAAAAGAAATACCAACGATTCTTTTTGTCGTCATATATCCATAATTGATATTATGCAATGTTTGTGGCTTCTAGTATGGTTTTGCCACAAAGGAAACCCATTCTCCCATGACATTTTTTTCGATGATTTCAAAGCGATTTTTCTTCAATGCATTTTCAACATCTCCAGCCTTTTCTGCCAGGATTCCAGAAGAAATATATATGCCATCTTTCTTTAAAAAAGGTCGGATATAATCGGTTAATGGAACGATAACATCGGCAAGGATATTAGCCACTACTACATCAAATGGCTCTGGACACTGGCGGCAAATTTCTTCTGGATTTTCCAAAATATTTCCAAGAACTGCCTGTAGGCGGTCTTCGCCTAAATGGTTTAATGCAGCATTTTCTAATGTGCCAGAAACGGCGGCTGGATCTATGTCCAGACAGAAAGCGGATTTTGCACCAGAAAGTAAAGCGCAGATTGCCAGGATTCCGCTTCCACATCCTGCATCCATAAGCCGGGTTTGCTCTGTAAGATATTTCTTTAATGGAACCAGACAAAGCTGGGTGGTTTCGTGAGTGCCGGTACCAAAGGCAGAACCAGGCTCGATTTCTATAATCGTATCTTTCTCTGTGGCAAAGTCTGGAATATCCTCCCAGACTGGCTTTACCACAATATCCTCTGTTACCCGGAAGGCTTTAAAATTATCTTTCCATTTGTCCTTCCACTGGGAATCGTCCTGAATGGAATATTCAATTTCAGGTTCTGGGAAGGCAAAATAATTTTGAAGTTCCTTTACCCGTTCTTTTATTTTCTGGATTAATTCATCAGGAGTAAGATAATCTGGAGTGTCCTCCAAGCGTTCATCCCGCAGGGAAGAACCAGTGCTGTAAAATTCCTTTTCTGACTCCTCGTTTTCACCCTCTGTATAGAAGGTAATAGTTGCAGTTCCGTCATCGGGAGGAAGTTCGGCAGGGATTCCGGTGAACATTCGGCTTTCTTCCTCTGGAGTCAGAGGAACATTATCTGAAATTTCAAAACCAGAAATTCCCAGTTCGTATAGCAACTCCCCTAACGTGTCCACTGTAGCTGTGGTAGTGTGAATTTTATACTGAATCCATTTCATAAGATTAGTCCTTTCTGATAGAAATAATTATTGGGTTAATTTAAAATTATGTTATACTAGTTTCTGGTAAATGCTTACCGGCTATCATTATAACAGAGGAGAGGAAGCAATACAAATGAAACAGTGGATGTTAAAGCCTAATAGAGCGGATTTGAAAATGATAAGTGAACGTTATGGGATTTCTGAAATATTGGCAGAAGTATTAGTGAAACGTGGGCTTTATACCTGGGGCGAAATGGACAAGTACTTATATCCTGATGAAAAGAAGATGTATTCTGGTGAAAAAATGAAGGATATGAATAAGGCAGTGACGCTGCTTTGGGAAAAAATAAACGAAAAAAAACGGATTTGTATCATTGGAGATTATGATGTGGATGGCATGATGTCTACTGTAATTTTATATAAAGGAATTAAACAGGCAGGAGGAGAGGTCTGTTGGAAGATTCCTCACAGAGTCCGGGATGGCTATGGTATACGGGATTATATGGTAGAGGAGGCAAAAAGTCAGGGAATAGATACTATCATTACCTGTGACAATGGCATTTCTGCCGTGGATGCGGTGCATTGCGGAAAGGAACTGGGAATGACGGTGATTATTACGGACCACCATGAAGTTCCTAAGGGTGGGGATAGTGGTGAAGAGGTTTTGCCGGAAGCAGATGCTATTGTAGATCCAAAGCAGAGGGCCTGTCAGTATCCTTACAAAGAGTTGTGTGGAGCAGCGGTAGCATACAAATTAGCAGAGTGTCTTTTGGGGGATTTGTTTCCCCGGGAATTAAAAGAGGAACTTCTGTCCTTTGCAGCTATAGCTACGGTATGTGACGTGGTTCCTTTGAATGATGAAAATAGAATTATTGTGAAAAATGGATTAAAGATTTTGCAAAATACAAAAAATAGTGGACTTGCAGCCCTGATTCGCTGCCAGGATTTTCAAAGAGAAATCCGTTCTAGTGATTTAGGATTCCGGATTGGTCCCTGCCTGAATGCGGCGGGGCGTTTAGAGGATGCTGCAGATGGGGTTGAATTGCTTTTAGAAGAGGACATTAAAAAAGCGGAGCAATTGGCTGCGGATTTGGTAAATCTAAATGAAGAACGAAAAGATATCACAGCTCAGGCAGTGGAAGAAGCAATTGCCAAAATTGAAACAGAGAATTATTTGCAGGATAAGGTGTTGCTGGTCTGCCTGGAGCATTGTAATGAAAGTGTGGCAGGAATTGTGGCAGGGAGAATCCGGGAAAAGTATTACCGGCCGGTTATGATTTTAAATTCTTCTGGAGATTACTTAAAGGCTTCCGGGCGTTCGATTCCAGGATTTCATATGCAGCAGGAATTAAATCGTTGCAAGGAGCTGTTAAAGGAATATGGCGGTCATGCCATGGCGGCAGGTTTTTCTTTGGTGCCGGAAAATCTGGAAAAATTGAGAAAACAGTTAAATGAAAACTGTAATCTGACAGAAGAAGATTTGATTGAAAAAATCACCTTTGACAGAGAAGTTCCTTTAGGGGATATCAATGGACAGGTGATACAGGAATTGGACTTGTTACAGCCTATAGGAGAGAAAAATCCAGGAGCGCTATTTGCAAAGCGTAATGTGGAGATTTGCTCTGTACGGATTTTTGGGAAGGAAAACCAGATTGGAAGATTTCAGGTACAGGATCAGGGAAGGAAGTATACAGTCATTGATTTTGATATTCATATACATATGAAAGAAACCATTTGCAGCCGGTATTCGGAATGTATGTGGCAGGAACTTATAGAGGGACGGTGCAGCGGGTGCATTCTGGATATTATGTATGTACCAGAGATAAACCAGCGTTACGGAGATATTCAATATCGGATTATTGACTGTCGTTAAGAGAAATGCTACAATAAATTCATATGAGTTTTTGTTTGTTGCAGAAAGGAGGAAACTATGGCTGATTTATCATCTGTTTCCGGGTTATCCTCATTATCTACAGATTTATATTATCAATATTTAATCAATAATAATTCTACCAGTACTATGTTAAATGCATTGTCTGGTACTGATTCAGAAGAGCTTGGTGCAGGTAGTATTTTGGACACCGTCACATCTGGAAGCCTGGCTTCTTTAAGTGGTCTGGGCAGTGTTTATGGCAGTGATGAAGATTTGTTGTCTGCATCCCAGGGGCTGTCAAATTTTTCCAGTATATTGGAAACTTATATGAGTGCCCAGAAGCTGGAAGCGGCAGAAATGACAGAGAAGCTTTCTGGTGTATTGGAAGAAGCAGCACAGATAGAAGATACTTCTAGTCTTACTTATCGTACCGTGCAGGAGATTTATGAGTATTTTCAGGGAAAGACAGCTTCGGCTGCAGGAACCACGGTTGGTGGAGTGACTACTTCGTCACAGGTTTCCCCGACAGAAGTACAGACTGAGCCTATGGTGCCAGAGAACGTTACAGAGATGGATTTTGAATCATTGGAGCAGCAGATTCAGGAAAGTATTGAATCCAGTCTTCCTTATAGCTTTAGCATGTAAAAAGACAATAAAAGAGAGTATTGGTCTGATGCCAGTAGATTAGAATGGCGTGGAATCAATACTCTCTTCTTTTTATTTTCAAAGAAAAAATAGATACGAATCAATCGATGTTGATATGGGTAAAATTATAATGTGCCTTTGTGAAACGGTAAAAATAAAAAACTCGTTCGGTTATGATGTAAATTCCAAGCAGGCAAAGAGGCAGAATTGTTATGATAGATGGTTGCCTGCTTTGCTGTAAAACGCAAAACTGCCATATGCAAAGAACCACACACAAAAAATAAAAGGATGTGGTTTCTCCGCGAAATTTATGATAGGAAAAATTACATTCTTTTATAGTTTCTGTCAGGGTTGCTTGGGATAGAAACTGCTGGTTTCTTTCAGGATGGGCAGAATTGATCAGGTGAGCAAAAATGCCGGGAAGAATCAATGTAGCAGCTAATATGTATGCCGGAACCGGAGCATAGGGGATGCAGGCGATTACAAGAAATACACATAAAACGATTCGGGCTATGAATAGACTTTGATAGCGGCAAATGAATTTTAATTCAGATTTAACTTTACTTTTCTTGTGTAACATCTCAGAGAATCCTTTCTGAATAAATATAAATAAGCTTTGTCTAGTTTAATACAGTGTAGCAATTGATTCAAGAAAAAAATGCAAAAAACACAATTTGTTGTGAAAAATGGAGAAATGTAAATTAGTCTTTTATTTCTATAAAAAATGGTATATAATAACAAAGTATACGTTCATTTTGACGAAATATGGAAAATAGAGATGATAAGCAGTGGAAAGGAGATAAGAAATGGTTGGTAGTGATATTGGAATCGATCTTGGTACAGCGAATGTACTTGTATATATAAAAGGTAAAGGTGTTGTTTTAAGAGAGCCGTCTGTTGTGGCTTTTGACCGCGACACCAATAAAATCAAAGCAATCGGTGAGGACGCCCGCCTCATGCTGGGTCGTACTCCTGGAAATATTGTAGCAGTAAGACCACTACGTCAGGGTGTTATTTCTGATTACACTGTTACAGAGAAAATGCTTCGTTACTTCATTCAGAAGGCTTGTGGTAAGACACGTTTTAGAAAGCCTCGCATTAGTGTCTGCGTACCTAGTGGAGTTACAGAAGTAGAGAAGAAGGCAGTAGAAGATGCAACCTATGAAGCAGGTGCAAGAGAAGTTGCTATTATTGAGGAACCTATTGCAGCAGCCATTGGTGCAGGTATTGATATTTCCAGACCATGTGGAAATATGATTGTAGATATCGGTGGTGGTACTGCTGATATCGCAGTGATTTCTTTAGGTGGTACCGTAGTAAGCACATCTATTAAGGTTGCTGGTGATGATTTTGATGAAGCGATTGTACGTTATATGCGTAAGACACACAATCTTTTGATTGGTGAGCGTACAGCAGAAGATATTAAAGTAAAGATTGGTTCTGCATATAAGCGTCCTGAGGTAGTATCTATGGATGTTCGTGGACGTAATCTGGTGACAGGTCTGCCAAAGACTATTACAGTTACTTCTGATGAAACCTTAGAGGCATTAAGAGAGATTACTTCACAGATTGTAGAAGCTGTTCATAGCGTATTAGAGAAGACTCCACCGGAATTGGCAGCAGACGTGGCAGACAGAGGTATTGTTTTGACTGGTGGCGGAAGCTTATTATATGGCTTAGAAGAACTGATTGAGGAGAAGACAGGAATTACCACAATGACTGCAGAAGATCCAATGACTGCAGTAGCAATTGGTACTGGTCAGTTTGTAGAATTTTTAAGCGGAAAAAAGGATGATAATTAAAGAAAAAACGCAAAAATACCGATATTATATAATAAGGGAGTACATTATGAGAAAGGGGGATGTAGACTTTGGTAAGAGGTTTATATACTGCCTATACCGGCATGGTGAATGAACAGAAGCGTCTGGATATTATTTCTAATAATCTAGCGAATTCAGCCACTATCGGTTATAAGGAAGAAAATGTTAGCAGCCAGGCATTTCGTGAAATGCTGACATATAAAATTAAAGACCGTTCCAATGCTTTTGTAGATACCAACATTGGCTCTATGAGTCTTGGTGTGAAGATTGGTGAGACTTATGTAAATTGGGATCAGGGGTCTTTACGTGAGACAGGAAATACCTATGATCTGGCTCTTCAGGGAAGTGGATTTTTTACTGTAAAAGTGACGAATGCGGCTGGAGAAGAGAAGACTTATTATACCAGAAATGGAGCATTCCAATGTACTCAGGATGGTTATATTGTAGATATTGATGGTAATCATCTTCAGGGAAGCGGTGGAGATTTACAGGTGCCAACCGATGCCGCCAATATTGTGATTGATCAGTATGGTGCAGTGTATGCGGATGATGTCTATGTAGATACTATTAAAATTACCGATTTTGAAGATTATGATTATTTAAAACAGTATGGTGATAATTTTTATGAAGCTGTCAGTGGTGCTACACAAAAGGATCCGGAGTATTCCTTAGAGCAGGGATATACAGAGCAGTCTAATGTGAATGTAGTAGACCAGATGGTGGATATGATTACGATTACCAGAGCGTATGAGGCCGGACAGAAGATGATTCAGACACAGGATAATCTGTTGAACCGTTCAGTCAATGAGGTCGGAAAGGTATAGGCGATTAGATTATGATGAGAGCACTTTGGACAGCTGCATCGGGAATGAAAGCCCAGCAGACTAGTCTTGATACGATTTCAAATAACTTATCCAATATTAATACAACAGGTTTTAAGAAAGAAACTACCCGTTTTCAATCCTTGTTGTATCAGAACATTCAGAAGAAGACCACAGATTCCCAAGGAGAGCCTAAGCCAATTGGTGCACAGGTAGGACTTGGTGTGAAGGTTGGTGCTATTGCAACACAGTTTGCTCAAGGCGCGTTTTCGGCAACAGAAGGTGAGTTTGATTTTGCCATTGAAGGAGAGGGATTCTTCATGGTGCAGAAGCCAGATGGGACGATTTGTTATACCAGAAATGGTCATTTCAATATGTCGGTAAATTCTTCTGGTGGTTTGTCTCTCACCACATCGGATGGATATTCGGTATTGGATTCTACAGGAACTCCGATTACTTTTGAAGCGGATATCGATACTGCCAAACTTCGCTATGATAATTATGGAAATATTAGTTATATCGGCGAGGATGGCAATGGGGTACCTTTAGGAATTAAGATTGGAGCTGCCCAGTTTAATAATCCAGCTGGTTTACATAAGGTAGGAGAAAGCTATTATATTGAAACTGCTGCTTCTGGAACTGCACGTATTGAGGGCGAGGACGATGCTATTTCTCTTAGTATCATCAAAAATGGATATTTGGAGTCCTCTAATGTACAGGCTGTTGATGAGATGGTAGATATGATTGTAACACAGCGTGCTTATGAAATGAATTCTAAGGCAATTACTGCTTCCGATGAGATGTTACAGCAGGCCAATAACTTGCGTGGATAAGAAAAAGGTAAGGTGATAAGATGAGTTCGATATTAGATATCTCTTCTATGTATAATCAGTACTCTACAGAACTTAGCAGTGTTTCAGCTAGTTCTACATCAAGTGCTTTGAATGGTCTTAGCAAGGAGTCTACGGATGAGGAATTGATGGATGCCTGCAAAAGCTTTGAAGCATATTTTGTTCAGAAAATGATTGAAGCTGCGAAAAAGACTACAGAAAACGAAGATGAGCAGGGAGAGTATATGCAGTACTTTGGAGATACTTTGAATCAGGCATATGCAGAGATGATTGCTGATAGCGGTCAGATGGGATTGGCGCAGCAGTTGTATGATTCAGTGAAATCCCAATACAATTTATAAAAATAACCGGGCCACTGCTTTTTTGCAGTGGTTCATTTACGTTTATAGAAAAATGGATTAATATAGAATTTAATGCTGCGTAATGCATATAAAAGTGTAGGAAATTAGGAGAAAGGAATTTTCATGGAAGAGAAAGAAGGATATGTAGAAAAAATCGTTTTTCGAAACGAGGAAAATGGATATACAGTATTACATTTAACGAATCCACAGGAAGAGGATGAAATCTGTTGTGTAGGCTGTTTTTCTTATGTGGCAGAAGGTCAATATCTAGTGATTCGTGGCCGGGAAGTGGTGCATAAAGAGTATGGTGTGCAGATACAGATGGAGAGTTATGAGGAAAAGCAGCCTACAGATTCTATAGCTGTAGAACGATACCTTGGATCTGGTGCCATTAAAGGAGTTGGACCAGCACTGGCTGCTAGAATTGTCAGAAGATTTGGGGATGATACGCTGGATATTATGGAGAAGGAACCAGAACGTCTGGCAGAAGTAAAAGGCATCAGTATGAAAATGGCTGTCCGAATTGCAGAGCAGTTTAATGAAAAGCAGGAAATGCGTCAGGCTATGCTTTTTCTTCAGGATTATGGTATTACAATGAATATGGCAGTGAAGATCTACCGTTATTATGGACAGGAAATGTACGAAGTGATACGGAAGAATCCATATCGCCTGGCAGAAGATATTTCGGGGATTGGTTTTAAAATAGCAGATGGAATTGCCAGAAAAGCTGGTTTTTACCAAGATTCGGATTTTCGTATTCAGGCAGGAATTATTTATTGCCTGCAGCAATCAGGAACCCAGGGACATTGCTATCTTCCCCAAGAGGAATTGGTGAATCAGGCGGCACAGTTGCTTATGCTGGAACCAGAGCTGATAGAAAGTCAGGTAGATGCTTTAAGCATGAACAAACAGGTGGTATGTCGTGAAATCAATGAAAGACGGTGCTTATATACCAGTACCTTGTATTATATGGAAATGAATTGTGCCAGAATGCTTTTGGATTTGAATCTTTCTTTTCCGGTAGAGGATGCAGCATTAGAGCGGAAGGTGAACCGGCTGGAACGGGAACAGCAGATAAAGCTGGATCCAATGCAGCGTATGGCGGTATACCAGGCTGTTCAAAATGGTGTAGTAATTATTATGGGTGGACCTGGTACTGGAAAAACTACTACAATCAATACCATCACCCAGATTCTGGAGGAAGAAGGCTTGGAGATTCTTTTGGCTGCACCAACAGGGAGAGCGGCGAAAAGAATGTCAGAAACTACCGGTTATGAAGCTCAGACTATTCACCGGCTGTTGGAATTGAATGGAGCGGTGGGAGATGATAATCAAACCGGGATGCATTTTGAACGTAATGAATTACAACCTTTGGAAGCAGATGTGGTTATTGTTGATGAAATGTCCATGGTGGATATTTATTTGTTAAACGCATTACTTCGGGCATTGGTGCCAGGGACCAGATTGATTATGGTTGGCGATGTGAACCAGCTTCCTTCCGTCGGGCCGGGAAATGTATTGAAAGATATGATACAGGCAAAGTTTTGTAATGTGGTGAAATTAGACAAGATTTTTCGCCAGGCTGCGGAAAGTGAGATTATATTAAATGCCCATCGAATTAATAATGGTGAGCCTATTAGTTTAAAAAATGCAAGTAAAGACTTTTTTCATCTGGAGCGGAATAATAGCCAGGATGTAATTAATGTAGTGATACAGTTGATTATGCAGAAATTACCGTCCTATGTGGATGCTCAGCCCTATGATATACAGGTGTTGTCTCCTATGAGGAAGGGGGAATTGGGGATCGAAAACCTGAATCATGTGCTGCAAAACTACTTGAATCCTTCTTCTCCGGAAAAACGGGAGAAGGAATTTCATGGAATTATGTTCCGGGAACAGGATAAAATCATGCAGGTGAAGAATGATTATCAGATGAAATGGCAGAAAAAGAACAGGTTTGGAGACGTTTATGAGGAAGGGGACGGAGTGTTTAATGGGGACTGTGGAATCATTCGTTCTATCTCTGATTTAACAGAGACGGTGACTATTGAATTTGATGAAGGAAAAATGGTGGAATATGAGTTCGGTGATATGGATGAGGTAGAACTGGCATATGCCATTACTATTCATAAGTCTCAGGGAAGTGAGTATCCAGCGGTGATTCTTCCTATTTTATCTGGACCAAAAATGTTGTTTAACCGGAATCTGCTCTATACGGCAGTAACCAGAGCTAAGAAATGTGTAACTATTGTAGGAAGTGGCAATATGATCGGCCAGATGATTGAAAATGTAAATGAAAAGAAGCGCTATTCCAGTTTATACCAGCGGATACAGGAAATGGAGGTGTCAGAGGCTGTACCAGATGAAAGAATGGATTGGTGAGTTGTTTTATCCAAGCCGTTGTCCAGTGTGCGATAAGATAAAAGGGATATTCGATGGTGGAATTTGCAAAGGATGCAGAGTAAAATTGGAAGTGGTAAGGGAACCTTGTTGCAGAAAATGTGGAAAACCATTGTTTGAGGAAGAAGTGTTTTGTAAGGATTGTGCAGAGAAGAAATGTTCTTATGAATACGGATATGATTTGTTTGTCTACAATGGTAGTATGAAGGAATCTGTTGGGAAATTTAAGTATCACGGAAGACAAGAGTATGCAAAATACTATGCTGCAGAACTGTATCATGAGTATGGGGAGTGGATGAAAGAAATCTGTGCCCAGGCATTAATTCCAGTGCCTATTCATAAGAATCGCTATAGGAAAAGAGGCTATAATCAGGCAGAATTAATTGCAAAAGAATTAGAAAAATTATCAGGGATTCCAATGAAAAGTAAATGTCTTATCAGAGTGAAAGATACTTTGCCACAAAAGGAACTTTCGAATCGGGAACGGAGAGAAAATTTATTTCAGGCATTTCAGTTTAATGAGGGTGCAGAGTTGAATCGAATACCAAAATGTGTTATACTTATTGATGATATTTATACCACTGGAAGTACTTTGGATGAGTGCGCTAAAGTCTTAAAAAAGGCAGGGGTACAGGAAGTTTTTTTTCTATGTGTATGTATAGGAAAAAGTTAAAAAGGAGTAAGAACTATGGATGTTAGAAATTGTAAAAAATGTGGGTCATTATTTAATTATGCTGGGCATCCAATTTGCCCAAAATGTAATAAAGAAATGGAAGATAAGTTTGTTGATGTAAGAAACTATCTCAGAGAGAATCCAAATAGTAATATTGCTATGGTTTCGGAAGCAGTTGACATACCAGTACAGCAGATTAAGAAATGGATTCGGGAAGAGCGTCTTACATTTACAAAAGAATCTGGAGTTATTATTAATTGTGAAAACTGTGGTGGACCTATCTTAACAGGAAGATATTGTAATGCATGTAAGAAGACTATGACTAATAAGTTTGAGGGCTTATATGTAGAAGCTCCACAGGAAAGAAAAGCAAAAGCGGATGCTAGTGCAAAGATGCGTTTTATTAACAAGTAGTACAGTCATAGAGAAAAGGGTCATATGATCTCTTAAGGAGGTGGGTGGCTTTTTGACAGATAGTATTCAGGTGGAAGAGGTTTTTGACCGTGTATGGGTCACCATTACAAAAGCGCTGACTGGTTTGGATATAAAGAAGTCCAGCAGAAAAGATTGGAATGGTGAGAATACATTGGTGGAAACCATATATACCAGTGGGAATTTTGATGCATATATTTTATGCGAAATGGATTTGGAATTATATGAACATATTATTTCTGCGATGTATGGGGGATGTACGCCGCCAGAGGAGGAAAGGATACTCTATCTTAATGAGTATATTAATATCATCTGTGGCAGAGCGGTTTCGGTGATTAATAATGCAACCGGCTATGCATCCAGATTGTCAGTGCCTATGTTTTATCACTCAGTAGATGAGTTTGATGAGATAGAAACAAGAGCAGAAAAAAGAACATTATTATATGAAACAGAAAAAGGCTTTATGCGTATTGTGATTCATTATACATTCCAATAATTATAGGAGGCATTATTATGGGAAATATGACAATAATGGTGATTGATGATTCGCCATTTGCATCCAAGCAGATTAAAGATTTAGTGGAAGAAAATGGATATGAAGTAATTGGTTATGCCAAGAACGGTGAAGAAGGCATTGAATTATACAAAGAATTAAAGCCGGATATTGTGATTCTTGATATTATTATGCCGGGGATTGATGGATTGGAAACGGCAGAGATTATTATGAAAAATGACCCATCTGCAAAAATTCTTATGCTAAGTTCTTTATGTGATTCAGATACTTTAGATGAGGTAAGAAGTATTGGATTGAAGTATCTGATTCCAAAACCATGGGAAGATGATGTATTGTTGGCTACCCTGGAATTGTTAAAAAAGCAGGATGCTTCAAAAAGCAGATAGAAATATTGTATTGATTTCCATAGTGGATGAAAAGTGTAGAGTAAAATGACAAAAAGGCAACGAATGTTGCCTTTTCTGATGAGAAAGAAAATAGGGTTGATATGAGTTTTGTGAAAAATACACAAAATTATATGATGGAAATTGTGAAAAATGTGTTGGAAGTATGGTTGACTAATAGAGCAAATATAGAATATACTTGCTTTGTCTGCATATTTTAAATATGATTAAATGAAAAAAGAATAGGAGTTTTTAGAATGATTACATCGAAGATAGTGGCTACTGGAGCAGGGCTTCCTGAGCAGGTAATTACCAATGATGATTTGGCAAAGATTATGGACACCAGCGATGAATGGATTCGCTCCCGTACAGGTATTGGAGAGAGACGTATTTCGCAAGGCGAAAGTTTGTCTGAGCTTGCATCCAGAGCAGCAAGACAGATTATGGAAAGAGCAGGAGTAACACCTGAAGAAGTAGAATTAATTGTAATCGGAACCTGTACTGCAGATTATGCAACTCCGAGTCTGGCATGTATGGTACAGAAAGAAATCGGCGCTAAGAATGCAGTTGCTTTTGATGTAACAGCTGCTTGTTCCGGATTCTTATATGCAACTAGTATTGCTGATAAATTTATTCGTTGTGGCATATATAAAAATGCTATCGTAATTGGAGCAGAATTGATTTCTAAGATTGTTGACTGGTCAGACCGCTCTACCTGTGTACTTTTTGGTGATGGTGCGGCTGGTGCGTTCGTAGTGGCTACAGAAAATAATGATGGTATTATTGCAGAGGAACTTGGTTCTCAGGGAGAAAACTACGAGGTTCTTACACAGGGATATGTGCCGGTTTCCAATGCATTCAATGATATTGAGCCATTGAAACAAGTAGATTTTGTGCATATGGATGGTAGAGAAGTATTTAAGTTTGCTACCAAGAAGATTGTAGATAGTGTTTCAAAGGTAATGGAACAGGCTGGTGTGACAGCTGATGAAGTGAAGTACTTTATACCACATCAGGCAAATGCCCGTATTGTTGAAGTTGCAGCAAAGAAACTGGGTGTTTCATATGAAAAGTTCTATATGAATATTGAACGTTTTGGTAACACATCTGCAGCAAGTATTCCAACTGCATTAAATGAAATGAATGAGCAGGGAATGCTTCAGAAGGGCGATAAGATTATTCTTTGTGGATTCGGCGGAGGCCTTTCCTGGGGAACTATTTTATTGACCTGGTAATGTAACTATGTGTATTGCTGTGTTACACAGTAAATATAAATTTTAATTTTTATTATTTAAAAACAGGAGGAATTCAAAATGGTATTTGAAAAAATCAAAGAGATTATTGCAGAGCAGACTGGAAAAGACGAGAGCGAAATTACATTAGAAACTAACGTAAAAGAAGATCTTGACGCTGATTCTTTGGATTTATTCCAGATTATCAATGATATCGAGGATGAGTTTGAGGTATCTGTAGAGGATCCTGAAGCTATCGTAACTGTTAAGGATATCGTTGATTTCGTTGAAAGCCATAAGGAATAATTTGACGGATATATATCTGTGAAATATCTACGATATGAAAAAACACAACCCCGGGTGTCGTGCTATGCAGGACGCTCGTGGTTTCTTGTGTTTAATGCTCTATAGGATGGTTTGCCCTATAAGTGTAGAAAAGGAGATGAATGTATGAAGACTGTATTTATGTTTAGTGGACAGGGTGCTCAATATGCGGGCATGGGAAAAGATTTGTATCAGAACTATACTGTGGCAAAGGATATATTTGACCGGGCAGACCGTGTATTAGGATATTCCATTAAGGATATCTGTTTTAATGATGAAGAGAAATTAGGGGAAACAGAGTTTGCGCAGCCAGCAATTCTCACCATGAGTGTTGCGGCAATGAAAGTGTTAGAGGAACAGGGCGTTCGTGCAGATATGGTTGCAGGATTAAGCCTTGGTGAATACACTGCCTACGTAGCCAGTGGAGCTATGGAATTTGAAGAGGCAGTTGCATTAGTACAAAAACGTGGAAAATTCATGGCAGAAGCAGTTCCTTCCGGGGAAGGTGCAATGTATGCCATTATTGGATTAGAGCAGCAGTTAGTTGAGGAAGCTTGTAAGGAAGCTGTTGATGCAGGATTAGGTTTGGCAATTCCTGCAAATTACAATGCACCTGGACAGATTGTTATTGCAGGTAAGACAGAAGCAGCTGCAAAAGCAGCAGAGCTTGCAAAAGAAAAGGGTGCCAAGCTGGCAGTGAAGTTAAAGGTTAGTGGACCATTCCATACAGAATTGTTACAGCCAGCATCTGATAAGTTGAAACCAGAATTGGAAAAGATGCATATTTCGGATATGAATATTCCGGTATATACCAATGTAAATGCAGAGGTAGTAGCATCTAAAGATGATATTATTCCGATTCTGACAAAACAGATTTGTTGTCCGGTACGCTGGGAAGATATCGTCCGCAATATGGCAGCCCAGGGGGCAGACACCTTTATTGAATTAGGACCAGGAAAGGCATTGACTGGTTTTGTTAAGAGAACCTTAAAGGGTGTTAATATTCTGAATGTAGAAGATACCACTTCTTTGGATAAAACCATGAAGAAGCTGAATGAAATTGTATAAATTGTTGACAGAAGAATAGCAGGCAAAAGCTGGCACACAGCAGAATGGAGGAGACATGTTAAAAGGGAAGACAGTTATTGTAACAGGAGCGGCAAAAGGAATTGGAAAGGCGATAGCATTAGCATTTGCAAAAGAAGGATGCAATATTGTATTGAATTATCGTAGTAATGTGGATGATGCAACTATTGCAGAGATTGAAAGCTATGGAGTGGTTTGTAAGCCGGTAAAGGGTGATGTTAGTGACTTTAATTTCGCAGCAGATATGATTAAAGAAGTAAAGAAAGAGCTGGGTAGTATTGATGTATTGGTGAACAATGCGGGTATTACCAGAGATATGCTTTTAATGCGTATGTCAGAAGATGATTTTGATTCCGTTATCAATACCAACTTAAAGGGAACCTTTAACATGGTTCGTCATGCCAGCAATGTTATGTTAAAACAGCGCAGCGGTGCTATTATTAACATGGCATCTGTTGTAGGTGTGAATGGAAATGTAGGCCAGGCAAATTATGCAGCATCCAAGGCTGGTGTTATTGGTTTAACAAAGTCTGCTGCAAAGGAACTGGCAGCAAGAGGTATTACCTGTAATGCCATTGCGCCAGGATATGTCGAAACAGATATGACAGCAGTATTAAGTGATGATGTAAAAGATGCAATTCTGAATACTGTACCATTAAAGAGAGCCGGTAAGGTAGAGGATATTGCAAATGCAGCTGTATTTTTAGCGAAAAATACATATATTACCGGTCAGGTATTAAATGTAGATGGTGGAATGGTAATGTAAGTTTAGGTGTAACCAGAAGATGTAAGAAAACAGAAAGGCATGGTTTTGATATGGCAAGAAGAGTAGTAGTTACAGGAATGGGAGCAGTTACGCCATTAGGAAGTACGGTAGATACCTATTGGGAAGGGCTTCGTGAAGGCGTATGTGGTATTGAACTGATTCAGAAGTTTGATACTACAGATTTTAAAGTAAAAGTGGCTGGTGAAGTCAAAGGCTTTAATGCGGAAGACTATATGCCAAAGAAAGATGTTAAGAGAAATGATTTATATGCAGTATATGCTATGGGTGCTGCTGTTCAGGCTTTTGAAGACAGCGGACTTGATATGGAAAAGGAAGATGCAGATAAAGTTGGTGTTATCGTTGGTTCTGGTGTAGGCGGATTGATGACTATGCAGGAGCAGGTAACCAAGTTAGTAGAGAAAGGACCTGGCCGTGTTTCTCCAATGTTTATTCCTATGACAATTGGAAATATGGCTGCAGGAAATATTGCAATTCGTTTTGGTGCAAAGGGAATCTGTGAAAATATCGTAACAGCATGTGCCACTGGTACAAACTGTATCGGTGATGCATTTCGTAATATTAAAAATGGTGATATCGATGTATGTATCGCAGGTGGCGCAGAGGCGGCAATATGTGAGATTGGTGTGGCAGGATTTACAAATCTAACAGCTCTTTCACAAAACCCGGATCCTAAGAAGGCATGCAAGCCATTCGATAAGGAGAGAGATGGTTTTGTAATGGGTGATGGTGCCGGCATTCTGATTTTGGAAGAGTTAGAGCATGCAAAGGCAAGAAATGCAAAGATTTATGCAGAGCTTGTTGGTTATGGCGCTACAGGAGATGCATATCACATGACTGCTCCTTCGCCGGATGGTGATGGTGCGGCAAGAGCTATGAAGTTAGCTATGAAGGAAGCAGGTATTACTTCAAAGGAAGTATCATATATTAATGCACACGGAACTAGTACTCATGCTAATGATAGTGGTGAGACTGCTGCTATTAAGCTGGCAATGGGAGAGGATGCAAAGAATATTCCAGTAAGTTCTACCAAGTCCATGACAGGTCACTTATTGGGAGCAGCAGGAGCTATTGAGGCAATTGCTTGTGTAAAAGCGTTGGAAGACGATTTTATTCCTCCAACCATTAACTATAACACTCCAGATGAAGAGTGTGATTTGGATTATGTTCCAAATGAAGGAAGAAAAGTAGAGAAGTTAGAATATGCGTTGTCCAATTCATTGGGCTTTGGTGGACATAATGCTGTGTTATGTTTCAAGAAATGGTCATAAAATAGACTCATAGAAAGGATGTAAAAATGCAGTACGAAGAGGTAAAAGAATTAATCGCAATATTTGAGAAGACAGATTTAAATGATATGGAGTTAACTATAGATAATGTTTCTATTCGTTTGAACCGTGGCAAGGCAATGCCAGCGGCTATGGGCGTATCTCCAGCATATAATATGCCAGCAGTAGGTGTAGTACCACAGACTTCTGCACCAGCACCAGTACAGTCTGCTGCTTCAGCTGTAAGCGTTGCAGAGCAGTCAAAGGAAGAAGTTAAGAGTGAAGAAGTGGCTGCAGCACCACAGGCGACAGGTGGAACTATTATTAAGGCGCCGATCGTTGGTACATTTTATGCCAGCTCAGCACCTGATAAACCAGCTTATGTAAAGGTTGGAGATACTATTGCAGAAGGTGACACGCTTTGCATTATCGAGGCAATGAAGTTTATGAATGAGGTGCCTAGTGAAGTAAGTGGAACTATTGCAGAGATTTTGGTGAAAGATGGAGAGTTTGTTGAGTTTGGTCAGGAACTGTTCCGTGTTGTATAAAGAAGAGAGGGGTATGAAAAAATGACAATGGATATCAAAGAAATTATGGACATTATCCCACATCGTCAGCCATTTTTGCTGGTAGACCGTGTTATTGATATGGTTCCAGGTGAAAGTGTTACAGCCATTAAAAATGTTTCTATGAATGAGCCTTTTTTTGCAGGACATTTTCCGGGTGAGCCAGTTATGCCAGGCGTGCTGATTGTAGAGGCTATGGCACAGGCAGGAGCAGTGGCTATCCTTTCACAGGATGAGTTTAAAGGAAAGACCGCATATTTTGGTGGAATTAAAAATGCAAAGTTTAAACAGAAGGTAGTTCCAGGGGATACCTTACGTTTTGAGGTTTCTATTGTGAAATTAAAGAAAAATGCAGGTGTTGGTGAAGGAACCGCATATGTTGGAGACAAGGTAGCAGCTCAGGCTGAATTTATCTTTATGATTGGCTAGGACATAAGTCATAATTTATGGCAGTCCGATTGGAGGGAACATGTTTGATAAAGTTTTGATTGCAAATCGAGGAGAAATTGCAGTTCGTATTATCCGTGCCTGCCGTGAGATGGGAATTAAGACGGTAGCTGTATTTTCTGAACCAGATAGAGAAGCTTTGCATACACAGTTAGCAGATGAGGCAGTTTGTATCGGTGGTGCAAAGGTATCAGAAAGTTATCTGAATATGCAGAATATTATTAGTGCTGCAGTAGAGATGAAAGCACAGGCAATTCATCCAGGTTTTGGATTTTTGTCTGAAAATAGTACATTTGCTTCGATGTGTGAGGTCTGCAATATCCAGTTTATTGGACCATCAGCAAGTGTCATTGATGCCATGGGAAATAAATCCAATGCCAGGGATTTAATGATTCGTGCCGGAGTGCCAGTGATTCCGGGAAGTGATGGTGTTGTTGAGGATTTGGAACAGGCATATGAAGTAGCAGACAGATTAGGTTATCCGGTAATGGTAAAAGCATCTGCTGGTGGCGGTGGAAAGGGTATTCGTATCGTACGCCAGAAGGAAGAGCTTGCCAATGCTTTTGAGTCTGCAAGAAGTGAAACTTTGGCAGCTTTTGGTGATGATACCATGTATATGGAAAAGGTTATTGAGAATGCAAGACATGTAGAGGTTCAGGTTTTAGGAGATAACTTTGGTAATGTGGTTCATTTGGGAGAGCGCGATTGTTCTTTACAGAGAAAGAACCAGAAGGTTTTGGAGGAAGCTCCTTCACCAGCTATTAGTGAAGAGGTTCGTGCAGCTATGTGTGAATCTGCCATTAAGGCGGCAAAGGCAGCGAATTATCAGAGTGCAGGAACTATTGAGTTCTTATATGATAAATCTGGAAATTACTACTTTATGGAAATGAACACCAGAGTACAGGTGGAGCATCCTATTACAGAGATGATTACCGGAGTGGATATTATCAAAGAGCAGATTCGTATTGCTGCTGGCGAAAAGCTTTCTGTTAGCCAGGATGATATTCAGATTCAGGGTCATGCCATTGAATGTCGTATTAATGCAGAGAATCCAGATAAGAACTTTGCTCCATGTCCGGGAGAAATAGATTATCTGCTCTTACCAAGTGGTGGATTAGGACTTCGTGTAGATACTGCAGTATATGAAGGATATGAGATTCCGCCATTCTATGATTCTATGATTGCGAAGGTAATCACTTATGGAAAAGATAGAAAAGAAGCTATGTCCAAAATGAAGAGAGCCTTATATGAGTTTATTATTTCTGGTATTGATACGAATATCGAGTTTCAGAATACTATATTAAACCACCCGGATTATATTAAGGGTGAGTTTGATACTTCATTTTTGGAACAGAATATTATAAAGAAGTAGAGAAGCAAGGAAACAGTCAGAAGAGAATTGTGGAATGCAAAAAATATGTCCCGTAATACGGACAGACTGGAAGGAATGGTCTTGTGAATTTATTTAATAAAAGAAATTATTTTTCATTGGAAACTCCAGAAGAAAAAAGAAGAAGTGACAGAAGAAGGAAGTCTGTGCCAGAACCATCTATCCCAGATGGAATGTGGATTAAGTGTAATACCTGTAAAATGATTATTTATAAAAAGGAAGTAACAGAGTATAAGCTATGTCCGAGTTGTGGAGCACATTTCCGACTGAGTCCGGCAGAGAGAATTGCTATTACTTGTGACGAAGGAAGTTTTGAAGAGTTTGATGCAAATATGCTTCCAGAAAATCCAATGGGGTATCCTGATTACGAAAAAGTTGTGGAAAAGGCTCAGGCAAAAGCCGGCATTAAGGAAGGTGTTATTACCGGACGTTGTAAGATTGACGGTCAGGACACAGTAATTGCCATTATGGATAGTCATTTTATGATGGGAAGTATGGGTTCTGTAGTTGGGGAAAAGGTGACCCGTGCTGTGGAGGCAGCTACAAAAGAAAAATTACCTATCGTCATATTTACTACTTCTGGTGGAGCCAGAATGCAGGAAGGTATTATTTCTTTGATGCAGATGGCGAAAGTGTCTGAAGCGTTGGGACGTCATGATGAAGCAGGATTGTTATATGTTACTGTTTTAACAGACCCAACCACAGGTGGTGTTACTGCAAGTTTTGCTATGCTGGGGGATATTATTTTATCAGAACCAAAGGCATTGATTGGTTTTGCAGGACAGCGAGTGATTCAGGGAACCATTCATCAGAAGCTGCCAGAAGGCTTCCAGAGAGCAGAGTTCCAGTTGGAGCATGGCTTTGTAGACCGCATTGTTCATCGCGAAAAGCTTCGTGAAGAGCTTGGCAAGATTTTGAAAATGCATGCAGATGCAGGGAAAGAGAGGTAATGGAAATGAGTGAAAGTATGAAGTCAGTAACCATTGCCCGCATGATAGAAAGACCAAATACCAAGCAGTTTATCCAGGAGATTTTTGAAGACTTTCTTGAGTTTCATGGAGACAGACAATTTGCAGATGATGGTGCCATTGTCGGTGGTATTGCTACCTTAGATGGTAAGCCGGTAACTGTGATTGGTATTCAGAAGGGCCATACCTTAGAAGAAAATGTAGAATGTAATTTTGGTTCTCCAAATCCGGAAGGATATCGAAAAGCACTTCGCCTGATGAAGCAGGCCGAGAAGTTTAATCGTCCTGTGATTACCTTTATCAATACAGCAGGCGCATTCTGTGGTATTGGAGCAGAGGAACGTGGACAGGGAGAAGCTATTGCAAGAAATTTATTAGAAATGTCCCGTTTAAAAACTCCAATTATTAGTATTTTTATTGGAGAAGGTGGTAGCGGTGGAGCCTTAGCATTAGCAGTAGCTGATACCGTATGGATGCTGGAGCATGGTGTATATTCCGTGTTATCTCCAGAAGGCTTTGCAAGTATTCTTTGGAGAGATTCTTCCAGAGTAGCAGAAGCTGCGGAACTTATGAAAATGACAGCAAAGGATTTGATGAAGAATCATGTGGTGGACCGCATGTTTGATGAGCCAAAGGAAGGTTTGGAAAATAATCTGGAGTATACCACAAGCCAGTTGAAGAAGGCATTGCAGGAGACACTGCCAGAGCTAGAGGCGCTTTCTACAGAGGAGCTTTTACAGAAGAGATATGATCGTTTCAGACAGTTTGGAGCGTATACAGAATAAAATGTATTTTAAAAGGTCAGGATTTTTCCTGACCTTTGTTTTGTTCGTACATTGAGAATTCTTTATAATCATTTCGTAAATATTTAGTTTCCAGTTAAACGAATTCCATCATCAGAAATCGTAATCTTTCCATTCTTCATCAGATTTCCAATGGCACGTTTATAAGCATTCTTACTCATATGGAATTTCGCTTTAATCTCTTCCGGATTGCTCTTATCATGATATGGTAAAAATCCTCCCGCATCCTGAAGACAATCAAAGATAAATTCTGCATCCTCATTCATCTGCTCCGGTATCTTTTTCTTTACACTTAAAGTTAGTCTGCCGTCTTCCATTACCTGTGCCACTCTGGCATAAACCGGCTGGTTAATACGGTATTTCTCAAATACTTCTTTCTTTGGAATCAAAGCAGAATACATATCATCCACGGCTACAAATACACCAAAGTTTTCACTGATCTCATATACCCTGCCAAAGACTTCATCATCCTTCTGGTAGGAGGAATCATTTCTTAAATGCTCATAAACCTTCATGGAAGCGCAAAGACGTTCACTTTTGTCCAGATAAAGAGTAACTAAAACTGCGTCATCTTTTTTTACTTCGTAAAGCTGTTCTTTAAAAGGAAGAAGTAAGTCCTTGGTCAGTCCCCATTCCAAAAAAGCACCAATACGGGTCAGTTCCTTTACTTTTAATCTGGCAACCTGTCCTAGTTCAATATCTGGCTCCAGCATCGTAGCAATAGGACGGTCTTCCGAATCTTTATATACAAATACTGTCAGAACATCCTTTAACTGGGTTCCCTTTGGAACCTGGGATTTTGGTAAAAGGATTTTATCGGAGTCAGCTCCGCCTACAGTATTAAGATAAACACCAAAATCGGTGGTTTTCACTACAACTAATTCCTGCGTTTTTCCTAATTGAATCGATGGTGTCATATATTCCTCATTTCTGCGCTGGACTGCGCGGCTATTATTCATATTTTCACATTATATTATACGTGTTGTAAAGAAAAAAAACTAGTACATTTTTTTATATAGTGCTATTATAAGAAAGTAGTATTTGCAAAAGTGTATTTGTAAATGCAGAAAAGAGATAGAAAGAAGGTTATTCATTATGAAAAATGTAATTAGTACAGATAAGGCACCAGCAGCAATTGGACCATATTCCCAGGCAATTGAAGTGAATGGAATGGTTTATACTTCTGGAGTGATTCCGATTGATCCAGCTACCGGTGAATTAGTTGATGGAAGTGCAGCGCAGCAGGCAGAGCAGGCTCTTTCTAATTTGCAGAATCTGTTGGAAGCAGCAGGTACATCTATGGCAAATGTAGTTAAGACGGTAGTATTTATTAAGAACATGGATGATTTTGGAAGTATCAATGAAGTATATGCAAAATATTTTCCAGCACCTTTTCCAGCGCGTTCTTGTGTAGAAGTTGCAAGACTTCCAAAAGATGTTGCTATTGAAATTGAGGCGGTTGCTATAAAATAGTCTGCTGAAAACAGGAAAATTCTACATTTGTAGAATGAAATGAAAAATTAAAACCCTCGAAGAAGTATGATGAATACTTAGCTTCGAGGGTTTTTGTCATTTTTAAATGTAAGTATCAAAATTTTGTCCTAAATGAGGTTGTACAGAAGCTTCCATCAGCTTAGTGATTTCGCTTGCCTGACCTTCAAAACTATCCAGCGACATGTCTAAAACAGCGGTACTTACGTTAGTCATGAGCTGTGACTGGGAAAGGGAAGTGGCAAGGTTTGCAATGCCCATTACATCCATAATAAGCCCTCCTTTGAATTCTTGTTTACTTATAATGTATTTCGGTTGTAATCTTGTTTTTATTATATTTTATTAGAAGAAAAAGAGCAAGTCTTAAAAAAAACGAAACAAAATACAAAGAAAAACTAAAGATGTTCTACAACTGTGGAAAGAACGGAGTGAGAAAAATTGGTTTTATGTTAATGGAAAAACCAAGAAAATTAGGCGTTGACAAAGGGTGAAACGGTTGCTATAATATGGTTCAACTGTAATATATTTGTAATAATTAAAATAGGGAAAAGAGTAAAGATAGATACATAAGAGGAAAGGGACATTTTATTTACGCGGAGGATAAACCAACTTGTTGGTTTTTGGTTTTGCAAATGGTATGCTTAAGGCTTATATTTGCAAGCTGAGGGAAAGGAATGATTTAATTATGCAAAGAACACATTGGATAAAAGGTGTAGCATGTTTGGGGGCTGCTATGACCTTATCATTGGCATCGTGTGTTACATTAGAAGATGCAACAGCATCTGGTCTGTGCGGTGAAACCGAAATGGCAGGCATATCTTTGGCATTAGATAAGTATTATTCTGCTACTTATGCAGAAGAAACCGAAGTAGTAAGTACGGAAGTAGCAGCTACTACTCAGGCAGCAAGCTTAGCTGCTATTACTACACAAAGCGCAGTAACTACACAGGCGGCAGTATCTGCACCTGTTGTTTCGGAAGCTGCTTTGATGCCAGAGGTAACTACTGCACCAGCACCGGCTGTCCCAGAACCAAAAAAGAAAGAGAAAAAAGAAAAGGTATCCAAGCGGTACCGTACGTTGGGAATTTCCATTGCAAGTGATTATGTGAATATCCGAAAGAATTCCGATACCAGTAGTAAGATTTTAGGAAAGTTATATAGAGGCTCTTCGGCTAAGATTCTTTCTATGAAAGGAAAATGGGTACGGATTCAATCTGGAGATGTAACAGGTTATATTAAGAAGGAGTTTCTTGCCATTGGTGCAGATGCTCAGGCGCTTGCAGATAAGTATGGCATTAAGCATGCATCTTTAAAGCCAGGAACTATTACTTTAAAGGTTCGTGCCAAGACAAGTACAAAGTCTACTGTTCTGACGCTGATTCCAGAGGATGAAAGATATAGCGTTATCAATGAAACGGAGAATTGGGCGAAGATTACCATTGACGATGGAACAGAAGGATATGTGGCAAAAGAGTTTGTGAATATTTCTGTTAGCTATAAACATGCAGTTTCTATTAAAGAAGAGAAGGCCAAGATTGCCAGAAGAAAAGCTGCAGAAAGAGCTCAGGAAGAGAGACTGGAACAGCTGGCAAAAGAGCGTCGGGAAAGAGAAGAGGCTCAGAAGAGAGAAGAGGAACGTCAGAAGGAAGCTGCCAGACAGGAAGCCCAGCGAAAGAAAGAAGCAGAAAAGAAGGAAGAAAAGACTGCACAGAAAAAGCAGAACACCTCTTCAAAAGAAAAGGCTTCTTCCAATCAGAAGAGTTCTAACAAGAGCAGTAATAGCAACAAGGGTTCCCAGCCTTCTTATACAAGTAGTAGTACAGGAGAGGAAATTGCAAATTACGCAAAGAAGTTTGTAGGAAATCCTTATGTATATGGTGGAAGCAGTTTGACAAACGGAACAGACTGTTCTGGCTTTACTATGAGTATTTATGCTCAGTTTGGGTATAGCATTCCAAGAACTTCCAGAGCACAGTCAACTTATGGCAAGGCAGTAAGTTTATCAAGCTTAAAGCCAGGTGACTTGATTTTCTATAGAAGTGGAAGTACAGTTGGCCATGTTGCATTATATATTGGTGGAGGTAAAGTGGTTCATGCCAGCAATCCTTCAGATGGTATTAAGATTTCTAATATTAATTATAGAAGACCATGTAGTGCACGCCGGATTGTAGGTTAAAATATCAGAGAGAAATAGAAGAGTAAGAAAAAGGAATTAAGTATCATTTAGGTATTTAATTCCTTTTTTTTGCAAAAAATAAAATATGCGCCCTATAAATAAAAATATGATATAATTTCATAAAATTATACAATGTATAAAAATGCGAAAGGAGAGGGGGCGGATAGGATGAATAAAGAGAGTGAAGAAAAGATAAAAGAGTTATTACAAAAGAAGGAGGTAGTTTGTCCGGAAGATTATGATGATTTTATTCAGGAGGTATTGGAACAACTTGTGAAGAAAGATGCTGCGAAAGGAGATGACTGACAATTTATCAAAAAATCCGACAATTATTTTGTAAAAAAAAGCTTTGACTTTTTTGTTTTTGTTTAAATTGCACAAAAAATGAAAATGAATTTATAGACAAGTTACAGTGTGCGAGATTGAAAAAAGAAAAAGTTATCCACAAAATAAGTGGAGAGAAGTGCCAAAATTCAAGTTATACACCAAGTTATCCACATTATCCACAGAAAAAAATGCTTTTTTCAGTGGAAAAAGTGAAAAAGGTAAAAGAAAGTTTGTTTTGGTAAAAAGGATAAAAATGCTTTTTTAAGATTTTTTTTTGAAAAAATACTTGACAATTAAATTGTCTAACAATTGATGGGGCGCCATTAGAAAATTGTGCAAATTGTTCATTTTTGCTTGCTAAAATAGTATGTTAGTAGTATAATATAACCATTAAATAGCAAAGGAGTTGGGGACCATGCAGTACATTATTAGTGGTAAGAACATCGACGTAACAGAGGGGTTGAAGGCAGCCGTTCAGGACAAGATTGGCAAGCTGGAGAGATATTTCACACCAGATACGGAGGTACATGTTACATTAAGTGTGGAAAAAGAGAGACAGAAAATTGAGATTACCATCCCAATGAAAGGAAATATAGTTAGAGCAGAGCAGGTCAGCAATGATATGTATGTTTCCATCGATTTAGTGGAAGAGATTATCGAGCGTCAGCTTCGTAAATATAAAAACAAAATTGTAGATCAGCAACAGGCCGCAACTAGTTTAAGCAAAGCATTTGTTGAAGAGGAAATCGAAGATGAGGATGAGATTAAAATCATCCGTTCTAAGAGATTCGCTATGAAACCAATGGATCCAGAAGAAGCTTGTATCCAAATGGAACTTTTAGGACATAGTTTCTATGTGTTCCGCAATGCAGCTACTGATGAAGTAAACGTAGTTTACAAGAGAAAAGGTAATACCTTTGGTTTGATTGAACCAGAGTTTTAAAGAGAGAGATAGTTCTTTGAAGGAAGAGTATGAATAAATTTTAAGCATAAGCACCACAGGCGCATGCCTGTGGTGTTTTTTGCTTATTTTATAATCTCAAACTTCGCATATGGAAAATTAAAGTTGATTCGAAGAATGAATAATGCTATACTTTAATCTAGTGTTTTTTTAGGAAATTGAAATAGGAGAGAACAATATGAGTATTTTTACAAAGATTTTTGGTACACACAGCCAACACGAACTAAAGCGAATTACACCAATTGTTGATAAAATCGAAGCGTTAGGACCAGAGTACGAAAAGCTGACAGACGAAGAACTGAAGGCAAAGACTCCGGAGTTTAAGGAAAGATTACAGAATGGAGAAACACTGGATGACATTTTAGTAGAAGCATTTGCTACTGTCAGAGAGGCAGCTACCCGTGTGCTTGGAATGCGTCATTACCGCGTTCAGCTTATTGGTGGTATTATTCTGCATCAGGGCCGTATTACAGAAATGCGTACTGGTGAAGGTAAGACATTGGTTTCTACTCTTCCTGCATATTTAAATGCATTGGCAGGGGAAGGTGTACACATTGTTACAGTTAATGATTACCTGGCAAAGCGTGACGCGGAATGGATGGGAAAGGTTCATGAATTCTTGGGACTTTCCGTCGGTGTCATTTTAAATTCATTAAATAACGATGAGCGTAGAGAAGCTTATAATTGTGATATTACTTATGCTACCAACAATGAGCTGGGCTTTGATTATCTTCGTGATAATATGGTAGTTTATAAGGAAGAACTGGTTCAGCGTTCTTTGAATTATGCTATTATCGATGAGGTGGACTCTGTATTAATCGACGAGGCTCGTACTCCGTTAATTATTTCTGGACAGAGCGGAAAGTCTACTAAATTATATGAAGCATGTGATATTTTCGTAAAACAGTTGACCCGTGGTACCCGTAAGGAATTGTCTAAGATGGATATCCTGATGAGTGAGGACGAGGAAGAGACTGGCGATTATGTAGTAGATGAGAAGGATAAGAATGTCAACCTTACAGAGGAAGGTGTTCGTAAGGCAGAGCGTTTCTTTAGCGTTGAAAACCTTGCAGATGCAGACAATATGGAACTGCAGCATAACATTAACCTTGCTTTGCGTGCACATTCTTTAATGTTCCGTGACAAGGATTATGTAGTAAATAATGATGAAGTATTAATTGTAGATGAATTTACTGGACGTATTATGCCAGGCCGTCGTTTCTCCGATGGTCTCCATCAGGCTATTGAAGCGAAAGAACATGTAAAGGTAAAAAGAGAAAGTAAGACATTGGCAACCATTACATTCCAGAACTTCTTTAATAAGTATGCAAAGAAATCCGGTATGACTGGTACTGCTTTAACTGAGGAGAAGGAGTTCCGTGAAATTTATGGAATGGACGTTGTAGAAGTTCCAACCAATCTCCCAATTGCCCGTGTGGATTATGATGATGCAGTGTACAAGTCCCAGAAAGACAAGTTTAATGCGGTAGTAGCAGATATTGCCCAGTCCCATGAAAAGGGACAGCCGGTTCTGGTTGGTACTATTACAATCGAAACATCTGAAATGTTAAGCCAGATGTTGAAGAAAAAAGGTATTCCACATAAGGTGCTGAATGCTAAGTTCCATGAGCTGGAAGCAGAAATCGTAGCAGATGCTGGTCAGATGAGTGCAGTTACCATTGCTACTAACATGGCTGGTCGTGGTACAGATATTAAGTTAGGCGAAGGTGTGAAGGAGCTTGGTGGTTTGAAGATTATCGGTACCGAGCGTCATGAGTCTCGTCGTATCGATAATCAGCTTCGTGGTCGTGCAGGCCGTCAGGGTGATCCAGGTGAGTCACGGTTTTACATTTCATTAGAAGACGATTTGATGCGTCTCTTTGGTTCTGAAAGATTAATGGGCTTGTTTGATGCAATGCCAGATGGTGAGCAGGTAGAGCATAAGATGCTTTCTAATGCCATTGAAGGTGCACAGAAGAAAATCGAAGGAAACAACTTTGGTATTCGTAAAAATCTGTTGGAATTCGATCAGGTTAATAACGAGCAGAGAGAAATTATCTATAAAGAACGCCGCAAGGTATTAGATGGTGAGAATATGCGTGATACCATTTATAAGATGATTACCGATGTGGCAGAAAAATGTGTAAATACTGTGATTGGTGCTGACCAGTCAGCGGAAGAATGGGATATGCAGGAGCTGAATGATTTAATTCTTCCAATTATTCCAATGAAGAAGATAGTTTTAACAGAGGAGCAGTCAAAGCATTGTAAGAAGGATGAATTGATTCAGCAGGTAAAGGAAGCTGCAGTAAAGGTATATGAAGAGAAAGAAGCAGAGTTCCCAGAGGCTGATCAGATTCGTGAAATCGAGCGTATTATTCTCTTGAAGGTTATTGACCGCAAGTGGATGGATCATATCGATGATATGGATCAGTTAAGACAGGGTGTTGGACTGCAGGCATATGGACAGAGAGATCCAGTTATTGAGTACAAATTCTCTGGTTACGATATGTTTGAAGATATGATTAATGCTATTTCCGAGGAAACGGTAAAGGCTCTGACTCATATTAAGATTGAGCAGAAGGTGGAAAGAGAGCAGGTTGCCAAGGTGACAGGTACGAATAAGGATGATAGTGCTACTAATACACCTAAAAAGCGCAGCACTAAGAAAATCCAGCCAAATGAGCCTTGTCCTTGCGGAAGTGGAAGAAAGTATAAGCAGTGTTGTGGAAGAAAAATCTAAAATAGAGAAGGCGTTATGCCTTCTCTGAATATTATGGTAAAAAGAGAAAGAGGTGAGTAAAATGGTTGAATTTGATGCGATAAAATTATCATTATCAAATTATGGACAGCCATTGCTTGAAATGGGGGATTCACTTTGACCTGGAAAATAAGAAAAACCGGGTTGAAGAATTAGACAGAACCATGGAAGAACCGGGATTTTGGGATAATCCTGAGAAATCCACTGCAGTAATGCAGGAAAGTAAAAAGTTAAAAACTGTCATTGAACGATATGAAAAGTTGTGCAGTGACAGAGAAGATATGTTGACTCTGATTGAGATAGCAGAGGAAGAAAACGATGGCAGTATGCTGACGGAACTGGAAGAGTCCATGAGTGCTTTTGAGACAGAATACGAAACACTACGGATTGAGACTCTTCTTTCTGGAGAGTATGATAAAAATAATGCTATTCTGACCCTGCATGCAGGAGCCGGCGGTACCGAAAGCTGTGACTGGGCAAGCATGCTTTGTCGTATGTATCAGCGTTGGGCTGAGAAGAGGGGCTTTCAGGTGGAAATGCTGGATTTCTTAGATGGAGATGAGGCTGGTTATAAGTCTGTTTCCTTACAGATTAATGGTGATAATGCCTATGGTTATTTGAAGTCAGAGCATGGAGTGCACCGTCTGGTGCGTATCTCACCATTTAATGCAGCAGGAAAGCGTCAGACCTCTTTTGTATCCTGTGATGTAATGCCGGATATAGAGGAGGATATTGATATCGAAATTGCAGATGATGATATCCGTATTGATACCTATCGTTCCAGCGGAGCTGGAGGACAGCATATCAATAAAACATCTTCTGCTATTCGTATCACCCATTTTCCTACAGGAATTGTGGTACAGTGTCAGAATGAGCGTTCCCAGCATATGAATAAGGACAAAGCTATGCAGATGCTGAAAGCAAAGCTGTATATGTTGAAGCAGCAGGAGCAGCAGGAAAAGGCCAGTGGTATCCGTGGAGAGTCCAAGGAAATCGGTTGGGGAAGTCAGATTCGTTCCTATGTCATGCAGCCGTATACCATGGTAAAGGACAACCGGACCAGCCAGGAAGTGTCCAATGTCCAGGGAGTCATGGATGGAAATATTGACCCATTTATCAATGCATATCTGGCATGGATTGCCAAGTGATAAACTTTGGGTTAAGATACATAATGTGTAAAACGTAATGATAAAAATGCAAAAGAGATAGAGTGAACCCGCCGTAAGGCAGAAAGTGAGGAAGTAATGATTAAGGTTAGTGTGTTAGGTTATGGTACAGTAGGATCAGGTGTTGTTGAGATTTTAAAGGAAAACAGCGAGCTTATTCAGAAGAGAGTAGGACAGGAGGTTGTTGTAAAGTATGTCCTGGATTTGAGAGATTTCCCTGGAGATCCTGTTGAAGAAATCCTGGTACATGATTTTAATATTATTGCAGAAGATCCTGAGGTTGATGTGGTAGTAGAGACTATGGGTGGAGAGCATCCTGCTTATGAGTTTGTTAAGACTTGTCTGGAAAATGGTAAGAGTGTTTGTACTTCCAATAAGGCATTGGTTGCAGCTTATGGTACAGAGCTGATTAAGATTGCCCAGGAGAAGAATGTGAACTTCCTGTTTGAGGCAAGTGTTGGTGGTGGTATTCCAATTATCCGTCCACTTCAGAGCTCTTTGTGCCCAGATGAGATCGAAGAAATCTCTGGTATCTTAAACGGAACAACCAACTACATTCTCAGCAAAATGACAGATGAAGGTTTGGATTTTGATACTGTATTAAAGGATGCCCAGGATAAGGGATATGCAGAGAAGGATCCTACCGCAGATGTGGAAGGTCATGACGCATGTCGTAAGATTGCAATTCTTACTTCTCTTGCTTATGGAAAGCAGTTAGATTTTGAAGATATTTATACAGAGGGTATCACTAAGATTACTGATAGAGATATTACATATGCAAAGAAGCTGGGTGGTAAGGTTAAGATTTTTGGTTCCAGCAAAAAGGTTGGAGATAAGATAAGCGCTATGGTAGCTCCAGTACTGATTTATCCAAGCAATCCTTTGTTTAGCGTAGACGGTGTGTTCAACGCGATTTTAGTAAAAGGAAATATGGTTGGAGACGTTATGTTTTATGGTCAGGGTGCTGGTAAGCTGGCAACTGCAAGTGCCGTAGTATCTGACGTAATGGATGCGGCGAAGCATATCAATGAAAATATTAAGACAATCTGGGCTCCAGAGAAGTTGAGCCTGGTAGAAGTAGATGAAGCTGTAAATATGTTCTTCGTTCGTGTCAGTGGTTCTAAGGCTGAGAATGAAGAAAAGGTAAAAGCAGCATTTGGTGAGGTTGAAGCTGTGGATGCTGGTTTTGCGGATGAGTATGCGTTTATTACAGATGAGATTACTGAGGGTGCATATAAGAAGGCAGCAGAGCAGTTAGGAAATGTAATTAATAAGATTCGTGTTTCAGTTGAAGAATAAATAGAATCAGAGAAAAGAGTGCAGGGTGAAAAATATGAAATATATTGTAGTTTTAGGAGATGGAATGGCGGATGAGCCAATCGCAGAAATCGGAGGAAAGACTCCGTTAGAGTATGCTAAGACAGAAAATATGGATATGCTGGCTGCTAAGTCTGAAATTGGTCTTGCCCATACGATTCCAGAAGGAATGAGTCCGGGAAGTGATACTGCAAATCTGGCAGTGTTAGGATATGACCCTAAGATTTATTACACAGGTCGTTCTCCGCTGGAAGCCTTAAGTATTGGTGTGTCAATGAAGGATACAGACATCGCAATCCGTTGCAATATTGTTACGGTATCTGATGATGATTTGCCATATGAGGAAAAGACCATTATTGACCATAGTTCCAGTGAGATTTCTACAGAGGATGCAGCAGTATTAATCGAGGCAATCCAGAAGGAACTAAACGATGAGATTTATCAATTTTATCTGGGAACCAGTTATCGCCACTTGACTATTTGGGATAAAGGAAGTGTCGTAGAACTGACACCACCTCACGATGTGTTAGGTCGTGTGATTGGAGAGTATCTTCCACAGGATGCAAAGCTTCGTGAGATGATGAAGAAGAGTTATGATATCTTAAACAATCATCCTTTAAATGTAGAGCGTCAGAAGAAGGGCTTAAATAAAGCTAATTCTATCTGGTTCTGGGGAGCGGGTACCCGTCCTGCTTTGGATTCCTTTGAAGGGAAATATGGTAAGCGTGGTGCAATGATTTCTGCAGTAGACCTGTTAAAGGGAATTGCAGTAGGTGCACAGATGGTAAATATTGATGTAGAAGGTGCTGACGGTACTCTGGAAACCAATTGGGAAGGAAAAGCCCAAGCGGCAGTAAAGGCACTGTTGGAAGATGGTTGTGACTTTGTATATATCCATATGGAGGCGCCGGATGAAATGGGACATCAGGGTAGTCTGGAAAGAAAGATAAAGGCTATTGAATATCTTGATACCAGAGTATTATCTTATGTAGTAAAGGAAATGGATGCTTCAGGAGAAGACTATCGTTTGTTGATGATGCCAGATCATCCAACACCAATAGCATGTCGTACCCATACATCAAACCCGGTACCATATCTGTTATATGACAGTCGTGATGCAAAGAATGCTTCTTGGTTATATAATGAAGCAGATGCAAAGAAGAGCGGCAATGTGGTAGAGCGGGGCTATACATTGATGAGTAAGCTATTAGAGAAGTAAAGTCTTAGGACTTTCAGAGTTGTCGCGGAAAATAGAATGTAAAGAAAAGGGCGGCAGTAGTATGCCGTCCTTTTTTGAATTAGGAAAGGGATAAGAAGATGAATATTGAGAAACAAATTGCACAGGAGTTAGAGATTAAAGTAAGTCAGGTAGAAGCTGTTATTAAGCTGATTGATGAAGGAAATACCATTCCTTTTATTGCCCGTTATCGTAAGGAAGCCCATGGTTCCTTAAATGATGAACAGCTTCGTAATCTCCATGAAAGACTGGTATATTTGAGAAATCTGGAAGAGAAAAAACAGCAGGTTCTCAGCAGTATTGAGGAGCAGGGAAAATTAACAGAAGAATTAAAGCAGCAGATTTTAGAAGCACAGACCCAGGTGCTGGTAGACGACTTATATCGTCCATACAGACCAAAGAGAAGAACCAGAGCAACCATTGCCAAGGAAAAGGGATTAGATGGTCTGGCACAGATTATTTTGGCACAGGAAACTACCAAAACATTAGAAGAAGAGGCAGAAAGCTTTGTTTCTGAGGAAAAGGAAGTTGCTAATGTTCAGGAAGCCATTGCCGGAGCTAAAGATATCATTGCAGAAGAAATTTCTGATAATGCAGATTATCGTACTTACATTCGTAATATTACTATGGAGGAAGGTATCATTACTTCTACCGCTAAGGATGAAAAAGAGCAGTCCGTGTATGAGATGTACTATGAATTTCAGGAGCAGGTTGCAAAGATTGCTGGTCATAGAGTGTTGGCTTTGAACCGTGGTGAGAAGGAGAAATTCTTAGTTGTAAAGCTCATTGCGCCAGAAGAAAGAATTTTACAGTATTTAAAGACTAAGGTCATTACTGCGGAAAATGCTAATACAGAGACTGCGTTAATGGAAGCCGCAGAAGATAGTTATAAGCGTTTGATTGCGCCTGCTATTGAAAGAGAAATCCGCAATGATTTAACAGAAAAGGCAGAAGATGGAGCGATTCATGTATTTGGAAAGAATCTGGAACAGCTTTTGATGCAGCCTCCAATCGTAGGAAAGAATGTACTTGGATGGGACCCAGCTTTCCGTACGGGATGTAAGCTGGCAGTAGTAGATGCTACCGGAAAGGTGCTGGATACTACTGTGGTTTATCCAACTGCACCTCAGAATAAGGTGGCAGAGACTAAGGCTACCGTGAAGAAGCTGATTGATAAATACGATATTTCGTTGATTTCTGTGGGAAACGGAACGGCTTCTAGAGAGTCAGAGCAGATTATTGCGGAGATGTTGAAGGAGATTCCAAAGCCGGTGCAGTATATTATCGTAAATGAGGCGGGAGCTTCTGTTTATTCTGCAAGTAAGCTGGCAACAGAAGAGTTTCCTAACTTTGATGTAGGACAGCGTAGTGCTGCCTCTATTGCCAGAAGATTGCAGGACCCATTGGCGGAGCTGGTAAAGATTGATCCACAGTCTATCGGTGTGGGACAGTATCAGCATGATATGAACCAGAAGAAGCTTTCTGAAACTTTATCCGGTGTGGTAGAAGATTGTGTAAATAAAGTAGGTGTTGATTTAAATACTGCTTCTGCATCTCTGTTGGAGTATATTTCAGGAATTTCTAAGACCATTGCGAAAAACATTGTAACCTACCGTGAAGAAAATGGTCAGTTTACTAATCGTAAGCAGCTATTGAAGGTAGCTAAGCTGGGACCGAAGGCTTTTGAACAATGTGCCGGATTTATGCGCATTCAGGGAGGAGACAACCCATTGGATGCTACCAGTGTGCATCCAGAGTCCTATGAAGCTGCGAACCAGCTTTTAGAGAAACTGGATATGACTATGGAGGACGTAAAGAAATTACAGGCAGAGCTGGCAAAGGATGCGGTCAAGAAGAAGCCTGCACCAAAGAAGGAAAAGAAAAAAGAATTTGTGGTTAAGAATAAGAATTCTGCATTTGGTGCTGCTTTTGCAAAGGCCTTTGGTGATAGTGGAATTGCAGTAGAGCAGAATAAGCCACAAGAAAGCACAAGAAATGTAAAAGGACTGGCGGCAAGAGTAAAGAATAAAGCAGCGATGGCAGAGGAACTTGGAATCGGTGAAATCACGTTAGAAGATATCTTGAAAGAGTTGGAGAAACCAGCAAGAGATCCTCGTGATGAAATGCCAAAGCCAATACTTCGTACGGATGTGTTAGAGATGAAGGATTTGAAGGAAGGCATGATTCTGAAAGGCTCTGTAAGAAATGTAATTGACTTTGGTGCCTTTGTGGATATCGGAGTACATCAGGATGGTCTGGTTCATATTTCACAGCTCTCTGATAAGAAGTTTGTAAAGCATCCGCTGGATGTAGTTAGTGTTGGCGATGTAGTAGACGTAAAGGTTATGAGTGTGGATTTGAAGAAGCAGAGAATCCAGCTTACCATGAAGTTATAAACTCAAACTACGCACATAAAAAATGTAATTAGTTTCTCATAATATCAACTATTAGAAGCTTGCGCTATGATTTTTTGACAGAAATTTTTATTATAGAAAAATTTTTGGCGATTGCTTTTTTGAAGACAACACAGGTCTTTTGAAGGACTTCGCTTTCTAAGCTTTCTACATGGCGCACCGCCGCAGCACTGTTTGAGTAGGATGGATGAGAGCTGCAGTTTTCCTACGCAGAACGCTTGCGCTCCGAGAGCTGGCGTAACGGTGCATAATGTTTCAAAATACGAAACATAAGCACCGACGTCAGCAACGCTCATGCATAGGAAAAACTGCACTCCATCCATCTCTGCGAGTTTGCGGAGGCGGTTGCGTAATCACCAGTAGAAAGCAGAAAGCGATTAGTCCTTCTTAAGACCGTAGAAGTTGCAAAAAAAAGCAATCCAAAAACTTTTTCTATATATTCAAAGTCTTGAACAAAAAATCATTTTATAAAATGTGTATAGTTGATATTATGAGAAAATGAAAAAATTTTTATGCACGTAGTTTGAGTTATAAAAATTTTGATTTTTACTATTAGTATGTGATATACTATAAAAGAATGACTTGAAAGTTATATGAGTATGGCTTAAGATACCAGTTGGAAACAATGAAAGGAGGAGTGCAGTTGTCACAGAAATGACACATCTGCACGATATAATCAGTGGGATTATTTGGTAAACGCATTGATATAAAAAATGCAACCAAGGTCACATACAGTGAAGATGATTTGAAAAAACTGGATATGAATTACCAGAAAGAATTCACTGTGCAAAGGGATTGTTGCATTTATACCCCGTTTCGTAAAGAGATTCCAAGAGCATGGTTGACCCAGATGCGTGACAAAGCATTTGAGAAGATACTGGATGACCGGTTATTTACTTTTAAGCATTTGCTAGTGGTGCCAAATCCGTATGGAGTGTCTGTGCAGACAGCATTACTTCTTTTCAATACCACGGAAGAGTGCAAGGTACGGTATCGTATTTTTGGTAAGGTAGAGGGGACGGATTTTTGCGGAGAGACAGAGATAACAAAGAGACATCGTGTACCGATTATTGGTCTGTACAAAGGATATACCAATAAATTAAAATTAGAACTGGTAAATGCGGACGGAGAGGTGATAAAGCGTCGTGATTTGACGATTTACGCCAGAGATATTCCATTAAATGTGCAAAATATTGTAACAAAGGTAGAGCACAAGGACTTATCCCGTTTTCCGTTTGTTATGGTAAATGGAATTTGCTTTAATCCAATTGCATTGGATCAGAATGGCGAAGTTCGCTATTCATTACAATTAAAAACCAACCGATTAGGAATGATACCATTGCAGGACGGTCACTTTTTATACGCGGATATTTCTGCCAGCAGAGCTGGAGGCGATGGTCTGCCAGCTTCCTGTCAGTATCATGAGATGGATTATATTGGTAGAATTTATCGCACCTATTTGCTAGAGTATCCTATTGAGAAGGTGCTGGCCCAGGAAGGAGATTCCTTGTTTTTACTGACTGCTTCTGATAAGAAGTACCAAGGGGACTGCATTGTTGAAGTAGATAGGAATAGTGGTGAGATAAAGAAACGTTGTGATTTGTCTGAGGTTTTGGGGGATCGGTATAAGGACCGCAAAATGTGGGCTCCTGTTACAGCGATGTCCGCTCAGAATGGGAAACTGCTGATTACCATTAAGAGATTTCATTCTGTTCTTATGTTAAAATGGGATGATTTTTCGGTTCAATGGCTGTTAGCTCCAAAATCAATCTGGAAGGATACCTCTCTGGAGGACAAATGTCTGTCAGGAGTGGACAATCAGAATGTGAAGGATTATATGCCTGAACATGCAGTATATGAGAAGGGAGAAGATGGAATTTCTAACCTTCGGATGTATTGCATTCAGAATAAAGGTACTGTTCCAGCAGAGGGAGCAGAGGCAAGTTTGGATTCCCGTATCGTCTTTTATGAGATTGACGAGGAAAAGAGACAGTTTCGCAAAATTCACAATGTTGATGTGGTGAAGTGCAAACGGTTTGGTAGCAGCCTGTATGACCCAGACAGCAAGAGAGTGTTATCATTAGCTGGAGTGTTGAATGTACAAGGTGTGAACCTGCGTGCCTGCATTGAAGAAATCGACAGTACCACAGAAGAGGTCATTAACCGCCTGCGATTATATAAAAGGTATTGTCAGGCATGGTTATTTGAACCAGATATTGTAGCTTGTTCCAAAGCATTAGAAAAGAATCTGGATGTGATTCATGGGCAGTTAAATCCGCCAGAGATTTTTGAAGGACAGCTTCCGGAACCTAGTGAAGAAAAGCTGAAAAAGAGAATCTTTGGAAATATCCGGCTTTGTGGCAATTTATTCTTATTTGCATTTCGACCTGGCACTGTCCAGAAGGTGTATCTCATTGGAGAAAACTATTCTTATGTGCAGGATTATTCCGGTTTAAAACGAAAAAGAAAAAAAATTAGCTTTACAATTCCGGTAAATCAGTTACAATATGATGAGTATCAGGTTTATGTTGAGTATGATGGTGAAATCTATCAGCTTAAGAATGAAATCCGAGTAGAGAGCAAGCAAACAGAAAGTAAAAAGAAAACAATAAATGGAGGAAAACGATGAATCAATTATCACATTTGGAAGAACTGGAGGCAGAGGCGATTTACATTATCCGTGAAGTAGCGGCAGAGTGTGAGAAGCCAGTTATGTTGTATTCAATCGGAAAGGATAGTTCCGTAATGCTTCACTTGGCATTAAAAGCATTTTATCCGGAGAAACCACCTTTCCCATTTCTTCATGTGGATACCACATGGAAATTCCACGAAATGATTGAGTTTCGTGAGAAGATGGCACAGAAGTATGGCTTAGAGATGTTAGTATACTCTAATGAAGAGGGTATCCGTGATGGAATCAATCCATTTGATCATGGTTCTGCTTATACAGATATCATGAAGACACAGGCATTGAAGCAGGCATTGGATAAGTATCAGTTTACAGCAGCTTTCGGTGGCGGACGTCGTGATGAGGAGAAGTCCAGAGCAAAGGAAAGAATTTTCTCATTCCGTAACTCAGCTCATGCATGGGATCCTAAGAATCAGCGTCCAGAAATGTGGAAGTTATATAATACAAAGATTTTCAAGGGTGAAGAGGTTCGTGTATTCCCGCTTTCTAACTGGACTGAGAAGGATATCTGGCAGTATATCCGTAAAGAGAATATTGAAATTCCATCTCTTTACTATGCAAAAGAGCGTCCGGTTGTAGAGCGTGATGGCAATATCATCATGGTGGATGATGACAGAATGCGTCTGGAGCCAGGTGAAGAACCTGTAATGAAGAAGGTTCGTTTCCGTACGCTGGGATGCTATCCTTTAACTGGTGGTGTTGAGTCTGATGCAGATACATTAGATGCAATTATCGAGGAAACATTAAGTGCAGTATCTTCCGAGCGTACCAGCCGTGTAATTGATAATGAGGCTGCAGGCAGCATGGAAAGAAGAAAGAGAGAGGGGTATTTCTAAGATGCAGAGTTTACTGAAATTTATCACATGTGGTAGCGTGGATGACGGAAAATCCACATTGATTGGGCATATGCTTTATGATGCAAAGTTAATTTTTGCTGATCAGGAAAAGGCCCTTGAGTTAGATAGTAAAGTTGGAAGTACAGGTGGTCAGATTGACTATTCCTTACTTTTAGATGGATTAATGGCAGAGCGTGAGCAGGGTATTACTATTGACGTTGCTTACCGTTACTTTACAACAGAGCGTCGTAGCTTTATCGTTGCAGATACTCCTGGACATGAAGAGTACACCAGAAACATGGCTGTAGGTGCTTCTTTTGCAGATTTGGCTATTATTTTGGTTGATGCTTCTAAGGGTGTATTAGTACAGACCAGACGTCATACCCGTATTTGTGCATTAATGGGTATTCGTCATGTTGTATACGCTATTAACAAGATGGACTTAATTGATTATGATGAGAATGAGTTCAGAAATATTGAAAAACAGATTAAGAAAATGATTGCAGAGCATGATTTTGAAACTGTGCATACAATTCCGGTATCTGCAACAATTGGTGATAATATTACAAAAGAGTCACCAAAGACTCCTTGGTATAAAGGTGGAACTCTTCAGAACTACTTAGAGACAATTGATGTTACTGACCACTCTGATGAGAAGGGATTCGTACTTCCAATTCAGCGTGTTAGCCGTCCTGACCGTACATTCCGTGGTTTCCAGGGACAGATTGAGGTTGGTGAAATCTCTGTAGGTGATGAAATTGTTTCTCTTCCAAGTGGTGAGACTGCTAATGTAAAGAGTATTCTTGTGACTAACCAGGAAGTTCAGACCGCATATAAGGGACAGGCTGTTACTGTTCAGTTGGACAGAGAAATGGACGTATCCCGTGGATGTATGCTGGTTAAGGATATGAATCTTCATGTAGGAAAGATGTTTACCGCAAACCTTCTTTGGATGGATGATTCCAAGCTGGTAGCTGGTAAGAACTACTTCCTGAAGCTGGGTACTAAGTTAGTTCCTGCAGTAGTAATGAATATTAAGTATAAAGTCGATGTAAACGAGGGAACTCATGTACAGACTGAAAAGCTCTATAAGAATGAGATTGCTTGTTGTGATATTTCTTGTTCTGACAAGATTGTATTTGATGAGTTTAAGCATCACAAAGAGCTTGGTGGTTTCGTTCTGATTGACCGTGTTACAAATATGACTTCTGCATGTGGTGTTGTTGAACATCCACTTCGTCGTGAAGACAATCTGACATGGCACAATATGGACATTACCAGAGATCTTAGAGCACAGCAGAAGGGTCAGGAGCCAAAGACAATCTGGATGACAGGTTTATCAGGAGCAGGAAAGTCTACTTTGATTAACGAAATCGAAAAGAGACTCTTTGCAGAAGGTAAGCACACTATGATTCTTGATGGTGATAATGTCCGTATGGGATTGAATAAGAATTTGACCTTCAAGGAGCAGGATCGTATTGAAAATATCCGTCGTGTATCTGAGGTTGCTAAGTTGATGAATGATGCAGGTTTGATTGTATTGACCTCCTTCATCTCTCCATTTGAAAGCGATCGTCAGAGTGCAAGAGATGTAATCGGTTCTGATAATTTTGTTGAAATTTACGTAAGTACTCCGATTGAAGAGTGTGAGAAGAGAGACGTTAAGGGCTTGTATAAGAAAGCCCGCAACGGTGAGATTCCAAACTTCTCCGGTATCTCTAGTCCTTATGAAGCTCCTCAGAATGCGGAAATCGTTATTGATACTACTGGCAAGACCGTAGAAGAATCTGTAGATTACATTATGAATGAGCTAAAAAAATATGTGTAATTGCATATAAATTTTGACGAGGAGGGGCTGGTCGCAATTGCGGCCAGACCTCTTTGTCGTGTCTGAATATATATAAAGAAAGGAAGAAAAAGCATGAATTTAGAAAGAGAATTAGCAGTAGCAAAAGAGGCAGCAATCAAAGCAGGAATTGCTATTATGGATGTATATAATAATGCAGAAGATATGCAGGTTACTTATAAGGATGGTGATATGCCATTAACTGCAGCTGACAAGGCTTCCAATGCAATTATTGTAGAAGCATTAAGAAAAGAGTTTCCAGAGTATAGTATTTTATCTGAGGAAGAAAAGGATGACTTATCCCGTCTGGAAAATGACTATTGTTTCGTGGTAGATCCATTGGATGGAACAAAGGAATTTATTAAGAGAAATGGTCAGTTTACTGTAAATATTGCATTATCCTATCAGCATAAATCTGTTATGGGTGTTATTTATGTACCGGTAACAGGAGAGTTATATTATGCTGCTCAAGGAGCAGGTGCTTATCTTGATACAGAGGAAGAAAAGGGTAAGAAATTACAGGTTTCAGACTGCACTGATATCAAAGAGCTTCGTATGGTTATGAGTAGTTCCCATGGTTGTGAGGAGATGGATCGTCTCATCGAAAAATATGAAATTAAGAATTTCGTTAAGATGGGAAGCTCATTAAAAGGTTGTGTAGTTGCTAAGGGTGAAGCTGAGGCGTATTACCGTCACAACCCAACCATGGAGTGGGATACTGCCGCTATGCAGTGTATTGTAGAAGAAGCTGGTGCGATTTTCCGTCAGATGGATGACACACCTATGCTTTATAACCGTGAAGACAGTTTAAATGCGAAAGGCTTTTATATTATCAACAATATTGCAAACAAGTTAGAAAGTTAATCTCAGAATACAAAAGAGGTACTAAGAATGAAATCAGAAAAAAATAAAAAAAATACAGGAAGTTTAAAAGAAAAAGCAGGAATGCTTCTGGCACTGTTAAAAATCGGTATTATTGGATTTGGTGGAGGTAGTGCTTTAATTCCTGTTATTGAAAAGGAAGTAGTAGAAGAACGTAAATTAGTAACGCCGGAAGAATACAATAAGGACGTAGTAGTTGCCTGTATTACACCGGGAGCACTTCCTATGGAGATTTCTACTGGCCTGGGTAAAAGAGCTTATGGTATTGGCGGTATGATTTTGGCCGCGTTGATGCTGGCATTTCCGGGAGCATTGATTACCGTGGCACTTTTAACCATTCTTTCCAAGGTTAGTAATACAGTATTAACACAGATTGAGATTCTTTCCATTGGTATTTCTGCATTTATTATTTGTCTTTTGACAGAGTATGCCAGAAAAACCTTGGCTGAAGCCAGAAAAGAAAGTAAGGGAAGATGGAAAAGAGCAGTAGTCATCCTCTTTGGTGTGTTTATTCTTTCTGGCGGAAAGTCGGTGTATAAGCTTTTGGGAATTGATGCGAACCCATTATTCTGTCTTTCTACATTACAGGTATTGGGAATTGCCTTTTTCGGAATCTTATATACAAGTTGTAAGTTTAACAAAAAGAATTTACTGGTATGTGGTAGTTTGATTGCATCATACATATTTACTATTAGCCAGCCTTGGTTTGATTTGACGATTTTAGAATGGGTTATAAAAGGAATCATGACAGTGCTTTCTCTGTACGGATTATATGCCAGTTTAAAATCTTCCAAGAATCATCAGAAGCTATCGCCGGTTCCAATGATTAAAGAAGTGGTAGCATGGACGTTGTTTATGGTAATCTTATCCATTCCCGCAGTGATTATTAATGGGGATGCGTTGCTCTATCTTGGAAAAGGATTATTATCCTCTATTTTATCCTTTGGTGGTGGAGATGCTTATCTTACCGTAGCAGATGGTATGTTTGTGGCAGATGGCATGATTCCAAGTGACGATTTTTATGGTCATCTGGTTCCTTTGGTAAATCTGCTTCCAGGTTCTATTTTATGTAAAACCTTATCCGGTGTAGGTTATATTCTTGGATATGAAAACGGTGGCATTGCTGAGGGATGGCTGGTAGCAATGGCAGGTTTTTCAGCAAGTGTTATGGCATCAGGATCTGTTTTTTGTGTCGTATATTATATATATGAGTGTTTCGAAAATTTAGATGTATTCCGTCTTTTAGGACGTTGGATTCGTCCAATCATTGGCGGTTTGTTATTGAATGTTATGTGCTCTCTTTTTGCACAGAATATCCGGACCGGACAGGGCATTGGATGTGGTGTGTTAGCAACCGTGGCAATTACACTTTTAATTTATGTAGCGAATTTATTGCTGCTTTATGTAAAAAAGTGCAAAAATGGAATGCTGATTTTGGCATCCATCATCTTATGCTTAGTAAGCTGTAATCTGGTACTGTTCCTGTAGAGTGGGAGCCACTACTCTTTGGGGGTGAATACTGGGCTTCCAGCCCCTGTGCTATCTCCAAGACGGACCCAAGAACTTTCTCTCAAAGCATTGCATTCGCGGTAATATTTTTGTATAATAGTGACATAAGTTTTGTGAAAAAACAAAATAATTTAGCGGAAATCTACAAAAATCAAGAGGAGGTTACATAATGGCTAACAGATTTATTTTGAACGAGACATCTTATCATGGAGCAGGTGCAATTGAGAATATTGCAACGGAAGCAAAAGCAAGAGGATTTCAGAAGGCATTTGTATGTTCTGATCCTGACTTGATTAAGTTTGGGGTTACACAGAAGGTTCTGGATGTATTGGAGAAGAATGGACTGGCTTATGAAGTATATTCTAATATTAAGCCAAATCCAACCATTGAAAATGTACAGACCGGTGTAGAGGCATTTAAAAAAGCAGGCACAGATTACCTGATTGCTATTGGTGGTGGTTCTTCTATGGACACAGCGAAGGCCATTGGTATTATTATCAATAACCCAGAGCATGAAGATGTACGTAGCTTAGAAGGTGCAGTAGATACTAAGAATAAATGCGTTCCTATTATTGCAGTACCAACTACAGCAGGAACTGCAGCAGAGGTTACTATTAACTATGTTATTACAGATGCAGAGAAGAATCGTAAGATGGTTTGCGTAGATCCACATGATATTCCTGTAGTAGCAGTGATTGACCCTGATATGATGGCTTCTATGCCAAAGGGACTTACTGCAGCAACTGGTATGGATGCTTTAACACATGCAATCGAAGGTTATATTACAGCAGGAGCATGGGAGCTTTCTGATATGTTCCATTTGAAAGCAATTGAAATTATTGCACGTTCTCTTCGTGGTGCAGTAGATAACACACCAGAAGGAAGAGAAGGAATGGCTCTTGGACAGTATGTGGCTGGTATGGGCTTCTCGAATGTAGGTCTTGGTATCGTTCATTCTATGGCTCATCCTTTAGGAGCTTTGTATGATACCCCTCATGGTGTGGCAAATGCTATTATTCTTCCAACCGTTATGGAGTATAATGCAGAGGCTACAGGAGAGAAGTATCGTGAAATTGCCAGAGCTATGGGTGTGAAAGGTGTTGATGATATGTCTCAGGACGAGTATAGAAAAGCAGCGATTGATGCTGTAAAACAGCTTTCCATTGATGTTGGAATTCCACAGGATTTGAAGGAAATCGTAAAGAAAGAGGATCTTCCATTCCTGGCACAGTCTGCATATGATGATGCATGCCGTCCGGGTAATCCAAAGGAAACCAGCGTAGATGACATTACTAAGTTATATGAAGCTTTACTGTAATTCGTTATAGTAGTAGAGACTTAAAATAGTTTAAATAACTTAAAATATTATTTCAAAGATTAAAGAGGAAGGTTCTTCAGAGCCTTCCTCTTTTGGTGAAATAATAGCTTATGTTATAACAATTTTTTTAAATCCCTTTTATCCGCAATAATTAACATGGTAATGTTATCTGCCAAAGGCTGGTCTGGATCCGGGTTAAGAATAATTTCTTCATTTTGACGAATGGCAATGATATTGATTTTATGCTTTTGGCGGAGATTAAGATTTCGCAGTGTTGTACCAACCCACTGTGGTTTGATATTAACTTCTATGAGACGGATACTTCGGGATAATTCAAAGAAATCCCGTACATTGCTGGAAATCAGGTGCCTTGCAATGCGGACTCCGGATTCATGTTCAGGGATGATGATTTTATCAGCTCCCACTTTTTCTAAAATTTTGGTGTGGGTGTCATCGCAGGATTTTGCAATGACATATGGCACACCAGCCTCTTTGGCGAGAATCGTTGCAAGAATACTTGCATTTAAATTATGGGTAATTGCCACTACTACTGCATCCATATTGGAAATGCCAAGGGTTTTCATAGTTTCTGCATCACATACATCAGCAGTTACTGCATATGTAACAATGTCAGAGATATTCTGAACCCGTTCTTTGTCTTTGTCCACTACTAGCACTTCACAGCCAGCTTCTATCAACTCTCTTGCAACACTTTCTCCAAATTTTCCTAGACCCAAAATAGCAATTGATTTTTTCATGATTCACCTATCATCCAATTCCATTAGATTGTAATTGGATTTTTCCTTTCTTAAATATTAACCAACAATAATATCCTCTTTTGGATAAGAGATAATCGCTTTCTGTGACCGGCTTCCAAAAATAATAGCCATGGAAATCGGACCAATTCTTCCTAAATACATCAGCAATATAATGATTACTTTACCAAAAGTATGTAATAGAGGGGTATAATCTCTGGTAAGTCCTACTGTAGCAATGGCGCTGGTGGTTTCAAAAAGAGTATCCAGCAGAGCACCTCCTTCTATGTGGTGTAAAATAATAGTTAGTGTAAGCAAAACCAAGGCACTGACCATGGTTACAGCAAGAGCCTTTTTAATGATTTCGTGTGAAATCCGTTTGTGGAAAACTACTACATGACGATCTCCTTTGATGGTAGACCTTGCACTTAAAAAAAGAAGAGCAAGAGTAGTGGTTTTAATTCCTCCGGCAGTGCCAATGGAAGAACCGCCAATAAACATCAATAGAATGCAGATGGCAGCAGAGGTTGGAACCATGTTTTTTTGGGAAAAGGTAAAAAATCCTGCCGTTCTTGTGGTTACTGATTGAAAGAGACAGGCCTGTACCTTTTCGAAGAAATTTAGATTTCCTATAGTAGCCGGATTATTATATTCAAAGAGTAAAATTAACATTGCGCCACCAAAAATTAAAATGGCAGTGGTGATTAAAACTAGTTTAGTATGTAACTGAAGCCGGGATAGCCATTTTTCTTTTGGAATTTCTTTTTCCCGGCGTTTCTGTATTAAATTTGTTATATCCATCCAGACAATAAAACCAATACCACCCATAACAATTAAGAACATGGTAACAAAGTTTACCAATGGATTAGTAACATAGTCTGTCAGCGAAACAGCACCAATAATGTCAATCCCCGCGTTGCAAAAAGCAGAGACAGAATTGAATAGTGAGATCCAAAATCCCTGTATCCATCCATATTCTGGAATGAAAACAAAGCAATATAAAATGCATCCAATTCCTTCTATTATAAAGGTTCCCTTTAGTACTTTTTTTAAGAATTTAATCAACCCGCTAAGGGTATTCAGATTGAGGGCATCTTCTAGTAAGAGCCGGTTTCGTAAGGTGATTCGTTTGCCCATGAGCATCATAACTGTAGTAGCAACAGATACCACACCCAGTCCCCCAAGCTGGATTAGCAGTAAAATGACAATCTGACCAAACAGGCTCCAGTGGCTGGAGGTCTGTACCACTACTAATCCGGTGACGCAGACCGAAGTTGTTGCAGTAAACAAAGCATCGATAAAAGGTGTGGCTGTGCCATTTGCGGAAGAAACAGGCAGGCACAGTAAAATTGTACCAGCAAATATGGCACAAAAGAATCCCAAAGCAATGATTTGCGTTGTGGATAAATGGGGTTTAATTGCTTTCATAGCAGGTAAAACCATCCTTTCTTTTAAGATTGATTCAATATAGCACCTTACTTTTTTGCTGGCAATCAAGAAATGGTAAAGAAAACAAAGGGAAAGAGGCGGGGATTTTTGTATTTCAAAAAGTTTAAAAAAAATAAAAAAAAGACTTGCTTTTTTGAAAACACTACTGTATAATACATCAAGTACGGTACAGAGAGGCGCAAGCCTGAGAGTACATTTGTGCGCGTAGCTCAGCTGGATAGAGCGTCTGACTACGGATCAGAAGGTCGGGAGTTCGAATCTTCTCGCGCACGTTGAGAATCCTTGTAGAATAGCTACAAGGATTTTTTAATTTAACTAAACAAGTGAATGTTGGAAGGGATTGCAGGTAGTCGATAGTATTTTTTTATGTTAAGATGAAGGCAGAATAAAAAGTGGAAGGAGAATTCATATGGTTAAGCACATCGTATGTTTTAAACTGGCAGAGCCAACACAGGAGTTGTTGGAGAAAACCAAAGAGATTTTATTATCTATGGATGGAAATGTGCCATTAGTAAAGGGGATTGAGGTAGGAGTGGATTTCTTGAAATCAGAGCGCTCCTATGATATCATATTACAGGTTTTATTAGAGGACGAGGCAGCATTGGATGCGTACCAGAAGGATGCATATCATTGTGATGTAGTAAAGAAACATATGCATGCCGTAGCTGAGTCCAGTATTGCAATTGATTATTATATGTAAATAGCAGCAAATGCCAGAAGCACATAAATGGAGGCTATAGATGGTAAAGTTAGAGCAACTGCAAGAAATTGCAGGAATGGAGAATGTGAAGGCGAAGGAATTAATGTCAGCCCACACAACGTTTCGGATTGGTGGACCAGCAGATTTTTTTGTGGAAGTACAGTCAGAAAAAGTATTGGCAGAATTAATCGACTGTTGTAGAAAGGAAGAAACCCCATATTTTATCTTGGGAAATGGAAGTAATCTTCTGGTTCGTGATGAAGGTTATCCTGGAGTCATGCTTTCTACCCGGGGGCTTTCTAAAATAGAATTTCAGGAGCATACTGCAGAGGATGGAAGGACAATAGTAACTGCAGGCAGTGGAGTGATGCTTTCTACCCTATCATCAAAGGTTGCAGCAAAAGGCCTGAAAGGGTTTGAGTTTGCCAGCGGAATTCCTGGCACACTAGGCGGTGCCGTTACTATGAATGCAGGAGCCTATGGCGGAGAAATCAAAGATGTCATCTGTAGTGCAAAAGTGTTGCTGACAGACGGTACAATACAGAATTTATCAGCGGAAGAATTAAAGCTCTCTTATCGACATAGTGTGGTTCAGGAAAAGGATATGATTGTATTAGAGGCTACGTTTGCTTTTGAGAAGGGAGAACTTTCTGTCATTCAGGATACCATTCGGGATTTAAATGGGAAGAGAAGAGAAAAACAGCCTTTAGAATATGGAAGTGCAGGAAGCACCTTTAAGCGTCCGGAAGGACATTTTGCCGGGAAGCTGATACAGGATGCGGGTCTTCGGGGATACCGTTGTGGTGATGTGATGGTATCTGAAAAACATTGTGGCTTTGTTGTAAATGTTGGAAAAGGAACCTATGCCCAGGCTATGGATGTGATAGAGTATGTGCAGAAAACCGTTCAAGCTGAGTTTGGTGTGACACTGGAGCTGGAGGTTAAAAGGGTATGAGATTTGTAATCGTTACCGGTATGTCAGGTGCTGGCAAAAGCTCTGTATCAAAAATGTTGGAAGATATGGGATATTTTTGTGTGGATAATTTGCCAGTCCGGTTGCTGCCAAAGCTGACCAAAATTATGATTGAAGAGAATTCTATAGACAGGGCAGCCGTAGGCATTGATGTGAGAAATCTTCAGGGATTGTCAGAGCTGGATGATATTCTGGATGAGATGCAGGAAGAAGGATATCGTTATGAGATTTTATTTTTGGATGCAGACAGTTCCGTTTTGGTAAAGCGTTATAAAGAGACCAGAAGAAATCACCCATTGGCATTACAGGGAAGAGTGGATAAAGCTATTGTAGCAGAGCGGGAAGAACTGGCATTTATAAAAAAGCGGGCAGATTATATTCTGGATACCAGTCATATGCTGGTGCGGGATTTGAAGCAGGAAATAGATAAAATCTTTTTAGGAAAAGATGAATACGAAAATTTCTTTGTTACCATTTTGTCTTTTGGGTTTAAATATGGAGTTCCAGAAGATTCTGATTTGGTTTTTGATGTGAGATTTCTGCCAAATCCATATTATATTGCGGATTTAAAGCAGCTAACTGGAAATGACAGGGCAGTTTATGATTTTGTTATGTCATCGCCGCAGGCGGAAGTTTTTGAAAAGAAATTGTTTGAAATGATAGAATTTCTAATTCCTAATTATATATTAGAGGGAAAGAACCAATTAGTGATTAGTGTAGGATGTACTGGAGGCAAGCATCGCTCGGTGACTATTGCCAATGCATTAGGAAAACATATGAAACAATTACCATATAGTTTAAAGGTAGAACATCGGGATATTACTAGGGGATGATGTAAATATGTCTTTTTCAAGAGAAGTGAAAGAAGAACTGGTAAAGCAGATGAATGCTGCAAGACACTGTCAGCTGGCGGAACTGGCAGCTATTTTTTCTCTGGCAGGAAGAGTTCGGAAGGTTGCAGAAAATAGGTATTGGTTGGAAATACATACAGAAAACTTGACAGTGGCACAAAAATCCTATATCTTATTAAGGAGATTGTTTCAGGCTTCGGTAGAGGTTGTAGTGCGCAATCACAATTTACGAAAAAAAGCTGTAAGCTACCATATCATCATACAGGAACCAGCTATGGTAGTTGCCGTTTTAAAGGCAATTAAAGTTATGGATGATTTAGGAAATGTTCGTGTCAGTCTTGTATCTGGTCAGTCAGGATTAGTACAGAATGCATGCTGTAAGCGGGCATTTTTGCGTGGAGTTTTTTTGGTTTCGGGTTCCGTGACAGATCCGGAGAAAGCATATCATCTGGAGATTGCAGTATTATCCCGGAAGCAGGCAGTGCAGATTCAGGAAATGATGATTTTTTTCCAGTTGGATGCAAAAATCGTGGAACGCAAAAAGTATCAGGTGGTTTACATAAAAGAGGGTTCCCAGATTGTGGATTTTCTCAATGTAGTAGAGGCACATGTGGCTTTAATGGAATTTGAAAATATCCGTATTGTGAAGGAAGTTCGAAATTCCGTAAACAGGCAGGTGAATTGTGAAACAGCGAATATTAATAAGACAGTAACTGCTGCAAAGAAGCAGATGGATGACATTAATTATATTGCTAGTAATATGGGATTAAGTCAGTTATCAAAAAATTTGCGGGAGATTGCAGAGCTTCGTCTGGAATATCCAGATAGTTCACTACAGGAACTGGGACAGATGTTAAATCCCCCTATTGGAAAATCTGGTGTTAATCATCGACTGAGGAAATTGGGAGAGGTTGCAAATCAAATGAGAGAGAGAAGAGGATGAGAAAGTCCCTTCACATTTAGAGGAGGAAACGTAGAAATGATAACCAAAAAAATCAAAATCCAGATTCAGAATGGATTGGAAGCAAGACCTGTAGCAGTATTGGTTCAGGTGGCAAGTCAGTATAGCAGCAGCATATACGTAGAATGTGAAGACAAGAGAGTAAATGCAAAAAGCATTATGGGTATGATGACATTAGGTTTGGCAGCAGGTGAAGAAGTGGTTGTTTCTGCAAATGGTGAAGATGAAGAAAATGCCATGGAAGATATTGTAAAATACTTAAGCACCGCGGAAGCATAATTATAATAAAATGAGCTGTTTGGAGTAACATCCAAACAGCTTTTTCTCGTTTTGACATATTTTTGACACAAAAAAAACAGAAAATAGTCACAAAAATAACGTATTTGTGACGTATTTATACGTTATGATTCATTACGTAAAAGGTACATAAAACAGAAAACAAAGTAAAGTTCCTTCTATTATATATAGAAGGAAAAAAGGAAAGGAAAGGTGAACCATATGAGAAAGTTAAAAAAAGTAATTTCACTTGCATTGAGTGCAGCAGTAATCGTGTCAGGCATATCTATGGGAAATAGTACAGAATATACCAAGGCGGCTGTGATTGATACAGGAGTTAAGGAAGTAAAAGCGGAATCTGGAGATGCAATTCAGAAGGATACTCCTATCATTGTTGAGGTACCAACCGCAGTGCCAGTTTCCCCTCCCTCTGTTGTAACAAAACCGACCACAGCTCCAACTACGTCTCCAACCACATCTCCATCTATTGTGCCAACGGCACCAGCCAGCACTTCTACTACATCAGCAGTTACAGGAACTGCCATGAAGGTAGGCGAAGAGATTACCTCAGGCAATTATGTATATGTTGTGGAAAAAGAGCCGACAGCAACCAGTGCAGGTGAGGTGAAGGTGAAATCTGTGCGGGAGGCAGCAAGAACTAAAAAGAACCTTACGGTTCAGGAGAGTGTTACCAAGGATGGCTATGACTATTTGATTATAGGTATTGGTTCAAAGGCATTCAAGACCTGTACTGCATTGAAAAAAGTTACAATTAAGAAAAATGTTAAGTTTATTGGTGTAAGAGCTTTTCAAGGTGTTACAACATTGCAGCAGGTAAACTTCAAAAGTACATTAGAAGTGATTAAGGAAAAAGCTTTTGCTGGCTGCAGTTCGTTAAGGACGATTACTATTCCTGCGAATGTTAATAGAATTGGCGTGCGTTCATTTTATAATTGTAAAAAATTAAAAGCTGTTATTGTGAAATCAAAGAAGATTACTCAGTTAAAAAAGGAAGCATTTAAAAATACCAAGAGCGGAAGCTATCTGGTGATTCCGTCAGGAAAGAAAGCGTTATACCGTAAGCTTCTTAACAATGCAAAGTGTTCTTCTGTGAAGTTGTACGTATATTAATAATGAAGGTTCTGGTTCTCTATGAAAATTTACATGAAAAATTAGATATTTTTCACAAAAAACAAAAAAGAAATGAAAAATTGCTTGTAGAAAATAGTGCGGGTTTGTTCTAAAATAATTTTAGCATAAAAATAATATGCATAACGGAGAGTAAAAAAAGAAATGGAGGATGAATTATGCGCAAAGGATTTAAAACCAAAGCACTTTCCATGTTGTTAGCTACAAGCATGGTAGTGGGAGCTACATCCGCTATGACCGGTTGTGGTTCTAAGGACGATGGCCCTATTACATTAACTGTATATAGTCAGTTGGCTAACTACTCTGGTCTTCAGACTGGTTGGATGGGCGATGTATTGAAGGAGAAGTTCAACGTTGAGTTGAACATCGTACCAGATTCAGATGGTATTTTCCAGACTAAGATGGGTGATCAGGATCTTGGTGATATCATTATCTGGGGTGGTAAGATGGATCAGTATACACAGGCATTAAATGCAGGCCTTTTATACGATCTGGAAGAAGACGGTTTGATTGAAGAGTATGGTGCAGACATTGTTGCTAATATGCCAGATGCATTAAGAACAAACCGTGAGTTAACATCTGAGATTACAGGTGGAGCAGAGGATACTTTATATGGTTGGGGTCATGCACTTGCAACATCTAGTGAAGATCATCAGTCCTTCTTCTATACCTGGGATACTAGATGGGATTTGTATAAGGAAATGGGATATCCAGAAGTTAAGAACATGGATGACATGGCTGAACTCTTAAAGAAAATGCAGCAGATGGATCCTAAGGATGATTCTGGTAACAAGACATACGCAGTTTCCTTATGGCCAGACTGGGATGATGCAATGGTTATGTACGTTAAGGCTACAGCTACAGCATACTATGGTTATGATGAGTTAGGTATCGGTCTTTACGATCCAGCAACTGGTACATATCATGATGCATTAGAAGAGAATGGTCCATACCTTGAAATGTTAAAATGGTACAATGGTCTGTATCGTGATGGTTTAGTAGATCCTGACTCTATGACTCAGACTTACGATCAGATGTCTGAGAAGGTTCAGAACGGTGGTGTACTGTTCTCTATCTTCAACTACTCTGGTTCTTTAGGTTTCAACACAGATGAGCATATGAAGAAGGGTGAGTACATGTATTGTATGAGACCTACAGAGGCATCTCCTATCGTATATGGTATGAGTACTCTTGGCGGTAACTACATTACAACAATTGGTGCAAACACTGAGTATCCAGAACTCTGTATGGAAATCCTGAACTACTTCTGTACTCCAGAAGGATTCATGACAATGACATATGGTCCTAAGGATGAGTGCTGGTACTATGATGAAGAAGGTTATACACACTTCACAGAGTTAGGTGAAGCTTGTAAAAAGGATTTGAAGACTCCAATGGAAGGTCATGAAGGAACTTACCAGGATGGTCAGATGCAGATGGCAGTATCTACATGGGCTGTAGATTCCCTGAATCCAGATTCTAATGGTGAGACATACAACAGTGATAACTGGAAGAGTAATCAGGAAGAAGCTAAGTATGACATCCAGAAGGATTGGCAGAACCATACTGGTGCTAAGGAAATCAATGAGTACTTCGAAATGGGTAACTTCACTGTATCTCCTGGTACATCTTATGCAGCAAGTACTAAGTCTGATGACTTAAAGACTGTTTGGAAGCAGGTAACAGACTGTATCAAGAACGAGTCTTGGAATGCACTGTATGCTAAATCTGATGCAGAATTTGATAAGTGCGTAGCTAAGATGCGTAAAGAGACAGCTGGTTATGGTTATGACAAGTGTTTAGAGTGGTCTCAGCAGGAAGCTGAAAAGCGTAAAGCTCTTGAGGACGCTTTAGCAAACTAATCATAGCTGATAAGCAATAAAATATTTAAAGGCGGCTTTGGAATCCAAGGCCGTCTTTTTTGTCACTATACGAAAGTCCTCCTGTAAATATACAAAAAGTCTGTAGAAACGTTTGTTTGCGTTTGGTTATGAGACAGTGTATAATAGATATGCTGAAGGAGATGGATGAAAGTACATTAGAAACGAGGTTAGTTATGAGTTTTACCCATTTACATGTGCATACAGAGTATTCATTATTGGATGGCTCTTGTAAGATAAAAGAATTAGTGAATCGTGCAAAGGAATTAGGCATGGAACATCTGGCAATCACAGATCATGGAAACATGTATGGTGTGATTGATTTTTATCGTGCTGCAAAAGATGTTGGCATTAATCCTGTCATTGGATGTGAGGTTTATGTTGCTCCTGGTTCCCGCTATGACCGGGAGATTACCAAAGGGGAAGAACGGTATAATCACCTTGTACTATTAGCAGAAAATAATCAGGGATATGCAAACCTGATGAAAATTGTATCAAAAGGATTTACAGAAGGCTTTTATTATAAGCCACGAGTAGATGTTGAGGTATTAGAAAAGTATCATGAAGGGATTATTGCTCTTAGTGCATGTCTGGCAGGTATTGTAGCAACAAATCTCAGACAGGGACAATATGAAAAGGCAAAGCAGGAGGCGTTGCGCCTGGCTGGGATTTTCGGTGAAGAAAATTTTTATTTAGAGCTGCAGGATCATGGAATTTCTGATCAAAAAACCGTAAATCAGGGCCTTATACGAATGAGCCAGGAGACCGGATTAAAGCTGGTTGCCACCAACGATGTACATTATATCAATGCAGAGGATGCAGAACCCCATGATATTCTGTTGTGTATTCAGACCCAGAAGAAGGTTAATGATACGGACCGCATGCGTTATGATGGTGGACAGTATTATTTGAAATCAGAGGAGGAAATGCTCCAGTTGTTTCCTTATGCAAAAGAGGCAGTGGCTAACACAGCGGAAATCGCTAAGAGATGTCATGTGGACATTGAGTTTGGTAAATATAAACTGCCAGAGTATGATGTGCCAGAAGGCTATACGGCATGGGAGTATTTGAATCATTTATGTCAGGAAGGATTGAAAAGAAATTATCCGGACTCTTATGAGAATTTGCAGGAAAGACTACAGTATGAATTAAATACAATTCAGACTATGGGATTTATTGATTACTTCCTGATTGTATGGGATTTTATTAAATATGCCAGAGATAATGGAATCATAGTGGGACCGGGAAGAGGTTCTGCAGCCGGCAGTCTGGTAGCCTATTGTCTAGGTATTACCAATATCGATCCGATTCGGTTTGATTTGCTCTTTGAGCGATTCTTAAACCCGGAGCGTGTTACCATGCCGGATATAGATATTGATTTTTGTTATGAACGCCGTCAGGAAGTCATTGATTATGTAACCCGGAAATACGGGGAAGACAGAGTGGTTCAGATAGTTACCTTTGGAACCATGAAGGCAAGAGGTGTGATTCGCGACGTAGGAAGGGTATTGGATCTTCCGTATGCCTATGTGGATGTAATTGCAAAGTCAATTCCAATGGATTTGGGAATGACTATTAACACTGCTTTGGAGGTGAATCCAGAGCTAAAAGAAATATACCAGACCGATGAACAGGCCAAGAATCTCATTGATATGGCCCGGAAGCTGGAGGGCTTGCCAAGACATACCTCTGTTCATGCTGCTGGTGTTGTAATAAGTCCGAAAGCGGTAGATGAATTTGTGCCTTTGTCCAAGGGGGCTGACGGAAATATTACCACTCAGTATACTATGGTGACATTAGAGGAGTTAGGTCTTTTGAAGATGGACTTTCTGGGACTGCGAACCTTAACCGTTATTCAGGATGCGGCAAGGCAGATTGGTATGACGGATGAAGAAATGATGCGCATTGATTTTGAGGATAAGGCAGTACTGGATATGGTCAGCAATGGAAAGACAGAAGGTGTATTCCAGTTGGAAAGTGCAGGAATGAAGCAGTTCATGAAGGAATTGCAGCCAGAAAGTCTGGAAGATGTCATTGCGGGTATATCCTTGTACCGTCCAGGTCCTATGGATTTCATACCAAAGTATATTGAAGGAAAGACGAATAAAGATAGTATTTCTTATGATTGTCCACAGCTAGAGCCAATACTTTCTGGAACCTATGGTTGTATTGTGTATCAGGAGCAGGTTATGCAGATTGTTCGTAATCTGGCAGGATATAGCTTTGGAAGAAGTGACTTGGTACGTCGTGCTATGTCCAAAAAGAAAGCGTCTGTTATGGAAGCAGAGCGGAAAAACTTTATTTATGGTAATGAAGAAGAAGGTGTAATGGGATGTGTTGCCAATGATATTCCAGAGGAAGTAGCAAATCAAATTTATAATAATATGACAGATTTTGCGAAATATGCCTTTAACAAATCTCATGCGGCAGCATATGCGGTAGTTTCTTACCAGACAGCATGGCTGAAGCATTATTATCCTTTGGAGTTTATGGCGGCATTGCTGACCTCTGTAAAGGATAATATGAGCAAGGTAGTTAGTTATGTTATGAACTGTCGTGAAATGGGAATTGAAATACTGCCACCAGATGTCAATGAAGGTTATAGTGCCTTCTCCGTTTCTAATGGAAAGATTCGCTATGGTATGTCTGCTATAAAAGGTGTAGGCCATAATGTGATTCAGTCTATTGTGGAGGAAAGACAGCGGAATGGAAAGTATGTTTCCATGCAGGATTTTATGACAAGACTGACTTCGAAAGAAGTAAATAAACATACTATTGAAAATTTTATTAAATCTGGAGCTTTTGATAGTCTAGGAGGAACAAGAAAGCAGAAGATGACGGTATATCAGGCCATACTTGATACGGTAAACCGGGAGAAAAAGGATTCCATGACAGGACAGATGTCCCTTTTTGATATGGGAGATGAAGAATTGGAGCATGCCAATGAAATTTCCTATCCAAATGTAGGGGAATACGAAAAAGAAGATTTTCTCGCCTTTGAAAAAGAGGTGTTAAGTATTTATGTTAGTGGACATCCTTTGGAGGAATATCTGAATTTGATGCAGAAAAACTGCACCAATAATTCTTTGGATTTCATGGCTGTGGAAGAAGAAGGCGATACAAATACAGCAGTGAGGGATGAGGAAACAGCTGTAATTGGAGGAATGATTGTAGGAAAAACGGTTAAAACTACTAAGAGAAATGAATTGATGGCTTTTTTGACCATCGAAGATTTGTATGGAACCGTGGAAGTTATTATTTTTCCAAAGGTCTATGAAAAAAACAAAGAATTTTTGCAGATAGACAATAAGGTATTTGTAAAAGGCCGGGTGCAGCTGGAAGAGCTTCGGGACGGAAAATTGATTTGTCAGGATGTGATTCCTTTTGACAGTATCCCATGCGAGCTTTGGCTTCGTTTTGAAAATAAAGAAGCTTTTTTGCAACAGGAGCAGCAGCTTTATTCTCTTCTGATGCCATATGATGGAAGAGATTTGGTTTGCATTTATCTGAATGAGGAGAAGCAGATTAAGCGTTTGCCACATAGCAGAAGTGTGAATGCAAGACGGACGATAGGGGATAATGTGTTTGAGAAGCTGGAAGGAGTAACTTCTGCTATTAAAGAGAAACCATTATCTTGAAAAAATTCCATAAATAGCGTACAATAAGAAGAGCTATGTATGTCAGATGAAAATGGACACATAGAGAAAAGAGATAAAATAGTCCGAAAGGGCGGAATGAGGTGAACTATGAGCAATGCAGTTAAGACAATTGGCGTGTTAACAAGTGGTGGAGATGCACCGGGTATGAACGCAGCGATTCGTGCAGTAGTACGTACCGCGATTGCAAATGGAGTAAAAGTAAAAGGTATCCAGAGAGGATTTGCAGGACTTTTAGAGGAAGATATTATTGATATGGATACATTATCCGTTTCCAATATCATTCAGCTTGGAGGTACTATTTTATATACTGCTCGTTGTTTAGAGTTTAAAGAACTGGAATATCAGCAGAAGGCAGCTGAAATTTGCCGTAAGCATGGTATTGATGGTATCGTTGTAATTGGCGGTGACGGTTCTTTCCAAGGAGCAAGCAGACTTTCTGAGCAGGGAATCAACACAATCGGTGTACCTGGAACTATCGATTTGGATATTGCATGTACAGAGTATACCATTGGTTTTGATACAGCAATCAATACAGCTATGGAAGCTATGGATAAGCTACGTGATACTTCGGAGTCTCATGAAAGATGTAGTATCGTGGAAGTAATGGGACGTACTGCAGGCCATATTGCACTTTGGACAGGTATTGCCAGTGGTGCCGAGTATATTTTAACCACAGAAGAGTATGATGGTAATATACAGAAAATTATTGAGAAAATTCGTAAACGTCATGACATTGGTAAGAAAAACCATGTTATTGTTAATGCAGAGGGTATTGGAAATTCTAACGAAATGGCAAAGATTATTGAGGCTGCTACTGGTGTAGAGACTCGTGCTACTATTTTAGGTCATATCCAGCGTGGTGGTAACCCAACCTGTAAGGACAGAGTATTTGCTTCTGCTATGGGTGCCAGAGCTGTGGAATTATTATGTGAGGGACAGAGCAACCGCGTCGTTGGCTATCAGGATGGCGATTTTGTAGATTTTGATATTCAGGAAGCATTAGCAATGCAGAAGGGATTAGAGCCATATTTGTTCCATATTACCAGAAGTCTGACTACGGAGAAGTAGTTTTGTAAGGTTCCTATAAATTATGAAGGAGGGTGTACTATGAAGAAGTTTTTTAAAACATTAGTTGGGGTTGCATCTATTGCAGCAATAGCTGCTGGTGCATATTATTTCACCAAGAAATGGATGGAAGAAAAGGACGAAGAGTTGGAAGATGATTTCGACGATTTGGATTTTGATGATGACGATGAATTTCGTGAGTATGTAACTTTGGATATGGAAGATGAGATGGAGGATGTCAGCGAGGTTGCTGAGGAAGATATTGCTCCGGATTATGAAGAAGTAACTACTATGCCTGTTGAAGACGAGGCAGAAGAAGAGTAATTTTAAAGAAAAAGTCATATCAAAATAAAGGGTGGCATACTTTTGTATGCCCCTTTTTTTGTCCGAAAAGTGAAGACGAATGACCTTTTTTTGCTATGTTTTTATGGAAGATTATTTTATGATACAAATAGGAAAAAAGGATTCGGAAAAATGTAAAAATAGGTGGGAAACAGATGCGGATAATAAATATTTAGAAAGGAAAAATACTATGAGAAAAAGCATTTCGTACAAAATCGTTTCTTGTGTGTTAGCAGCTGCTATGACCTTTTGTATAGCAGTTCCATCAAATGTACATGCAGCGAAAAAGAAGAAAGTGTCTTTAAGTGTAAAGACAGTAATTTTAAAGGCTGGAAAAACAAAGAAACTGAAAGTAAAAGGAGTTTCAAAGAAAAAAATCAAAAAGATTACTTGGAGAACAAGTAATAAGAAGGTAGCAAAGGTATACAAGTCTGGAAAAGTGATAGCACTTCAGTCTGGAAAAGCAACCATTAAGTGCAAGGTAAAACTGAAAACAGGAAAGAAATATTCTTTGAAGTGTAAGGTAAAAGTAGAAGAAGAAATAAAGGAACCAAATGATAATGTGGTTGCACCAGATTACACAGTGGCACCAGTGCCTACTACAAATCCAATTGTAACTACTACTGTGCCTGTGTCAAGTGAAATTCCATCGGTTTCTTGCTCCCCAGAAATGCCAACACCATCACCAACTCCAACAGAGGAACAATTTCCTACACCAGATTGTAACACAGGAGCACCTGTAATAACAGAACCACCTGTAGTGACAGAATCACCAATATCCAGTACGACTCCAGAAGAAGTGCATTTATCGAAAAATGGAATTGAAACCATTGACGATGGTGTAATGCGTACAGATATGACGGCATTTGATATGGTACATAATATGGGAGTGGGAATCAACCTGGGAAATACTATGGAGTCTTGTGGTACATGGATTAATAGTTCTAGCGTAACAAATTATGAAAAAGCATGGGGCGCACCGGTTACAACTCAGGAAATGATTACTGGTATGAAAGAGGCAGGTTTTAATTCTATTCGTATTCCTGTAGCTTGGTCCAATATGATGGCAGAGGATGGAACCTATACCATTAATGAAGCTTATTTTGACCGGGTAGAAACCATTATGAACTACGCCCTGAATGAAAAAATGTATGTCATCATCAATATTCACTTTGATGGTGGCTGGTGGGCAAGATTTGGTTCAACCATGGAATCAGAGCGGGAAGAAGCCATGAAGAAGTACAAAACTATGTGGACTCAGATTGCAAACCGTTATATGGAGTATTCTGATTATTTGATTTTTGAGTCTGCCAACGAGGAGTTAGGAGGCCGATTAAATTCTACAGATGATTATGCGGGCTCTGGCTACTTCACTTCAGAAAGCCAGTTATATGAATTGACCAATACCATCAATCAGACTTTCGTGGATATTGTTCGTGGAACAGGTGGCAATAATGCTACCCGTCATTTATTGATTGCCGGATATAATACAGATATTGGAAAAACCTGCAATGCGCAGTTTGAAATGCCAGAAGATACCGTAGCCAGCAGATTGATGATATCGGTACATTATTATTCTCCACCTACGTATTGTCTGGTAGCTAGAGAAGATAATTCATGGGGATATTCTGCAACATGGGGAACAGAAGAGGAAATTGCTGCCATGGAAAGTGATTTAAAAAATATGAAGATTGCTTTCGTAAACAAAGGATATCCGGTGATTATCGGTGAATATGGTGTTTGTGACACGGCTACCGGTGATGAATCCACAGGATATACTTATACCAGAAAAGAAGGAAGAGATGTATTCTTTGAAACGATTTGCAGATATGCTATAAATAATGGTATGTGTCCTATGTTGTGGTCTACTCCAGGGCATGTTTATGATAGAACAGACTGTGAGATTGAAAATGAGATTGAGGCGGCGTTATATCAAGAGATGAAAGAATATGCAGAGTCCTGTGAAGTGTTTGAACCGAAAGAATTTAATGGAGAATACACATGGACAGGAACGATTTCTAATGAGGGATGGAATCCACAGGCGCCGGTGAGTGGAGATAACTGTGATTTTGTCATGGCACAGAATGGTGGTTGTTATAGTATTTCCGGTATTGACTGGTCCCTTTTTACCAATCCGGTACTGCAGTTAGAAGCGGGAACTTTATCAGGAAGTGTTGGTTATCAGATTGCAAAAACACTTAACACAGATAATCCGTATTGGCCTTATATCGAAAACGTAGATATTAAAGGGGACTGGAGTACTAGCTCCAAGAAGACAATAGATTTATCTTCTTTAGGATATTCCGCGAAAGAGAGTCTCTATATTATGTTTACGGGATCAGATTTTGAAGGAACCGTTACGTTAAAGATTATGGAAAAAGAGTAAAAAGAAAAGTATAGGTAAAGTATTACACATAGAATTTACTTTTTGTAAAAAACAAGACCAGTTTAAGTTGGAATTAAGTAAAAGAATGTAAAATTTAAAGTCCGAAAATTGCAAGAAAAGTGCGATTTTTCGGACTTTTTTATGCGAAAAAAGCTTTACAAGAGTTTTACTTGGATTATGTTGAGGTTATAGAAGGATGATGGTAAATTTTAGTTGTGCAAAGGAAAAGAAAAGTACAGATTGTACCTGCCAGGATGAGAATGGTGAAGAGGTGCAGGTGAAAGAAAGGTAAGGTTATTGATATGTTAGAATTGAAAAACATTGTAAAGAAGTATGATGGTGCAACGATTTTAAATGATGTTTCTCTGGATATTCAGAAGGGGGAAATTGTTTCTATTTTAGGACCATCCGGAAGTGGAAAGACTACTTTATTGAATTTGATTCTTGGAATTACAGATGTAACTTCAGGAAAGATTATTTATGAAGGAAAAGACATTACCAATGTTCCAATGGAGGACAGAGGATTTAATATCGTATTTCAGGATTATGCATTATTCCCCAATTTGAATGCCTATGAAAATATTGTGTATGGATTGAAGAATAAGCCAAATGTATCTTCACCAGAAGAAGTACAGGAGTTTATTAAATTATTAGGTCTAGAAGAGCACTTAAATAAGAAGATTGACCAGCTTTCCGGTGGTCAGAAGCAGAGAGTGGCTTTGGCAAGAACCATGGTGATGAAACCTCAGATTTTGCTTCTGGATGAGCCTTTAAGTGCCTTGGATGGTGTGATTAAGGAGTCGATTAAAGGAAAAATCAAAGAGATTGCAAGGGAGTATCAATTGACAACGATTATCGTTACCCATGATCCGGAGGAAGCTCTGACTTTATCAGATAAGGTATTGATTATCAACGAAGGAAAGATTTCACAGTATGCAAAGCCAAGTGAAATCATTAACAGACCAGACAATATCTTCGTGAGAAAGTTCATCTTAAACCAGTTGGAGATTAAGAGAAATAATATTTTTCAGCTGTTTGACCGGTGTGCTGTAACAGCATAGTGCAGAGGGATTGGTGAAGATGAATAAGAAAAAGAATATAGAAATTAAAGCCATTTTTACAGCGATATGTCTGTTGTTTATAGCTTTCCTGGTGATTCCAATGGTAATGATTCTGGCAAAATCTTTCATAGGGGATGAAGGATTTTCTCTGGAATTTTACCGTAATATCTTCATAGGAAGAAACTTTGGAAAGATTATATTGCAAAGTATTGGAATTGCCATATTAAGTGCAGTGATTGCCACTTTGCTGGCGTTTGTTCTGGCCTATAGCAGACATTTTACTAATCTTCCTAAGTGGATGAAGAAAGTGATATCCAGTCTTGCAGTACTTCCTATGCTGCTTCCGACCATTACATATGGATTTGCTATTATTTATTCTTTCGGAAGACAGGGGTTACTCAGTCAGATTTTGGGAAAACAGTTATTTGATATTTATGGAATCAACGGTTTGCTGATTGGATATGTGATTTATACACTTCCGGTATCCTTTATGCTTATTGATAATACTATGGGATATATTGATAAGAAATATATGGTGGTCTCCAGAGTCATGGGAGATGGAAAACTGAGAAGCTTCTGGCAGACGGTAATCAGACCACTTTTGGGGACATTGGCAGCGTCACTGATTCAATGCTTCTTTTTAAGCTTTACCGATTTTGGTATTCCGGCTTCGGTAGGAGGAAGAGTAGATGTAGTTGCCGGAGTTCTCTATAATGAAATGCTGGGGAGTGTACCAAATTTCAACCAGGGTGCAGTGGTGGCTATGACCATGCTGGTGCCATCTATTATCAGTATTGCAGTATTAAGTTATCTGGAAAAATTTAATATCCGTTACAATAAAATATCCATGATAGAAATGAAAAAATCCAAGGCAAGAGACATTGGTTTTGGTACAGGTTCCGCATTGATTTTGTTGAGTGTATTATCTGTATTTCTGGTTATTTTTATCATTCCTTTTTTGAGTGAATGGCCATACAGACTCGAATTTACATTGGAACATTTCACAGAAGTATTTTCGGATCAGGCTTTAGTTGGTGTTATTAAAAACTCCATTTTAACTGCAGGTTTAACTGCGTTATTCGGAACTTTGGTAGTATATGGTGCAGCACTGGTTACTGCCAGAAGTACCATTCATAAAGCTTGCAAAAAGGTAATTGAGAGTATTTCACAGGTTACCAATACCATTCCCGGAATGGTGCTTGGTATCGCATTTTTGCTTACATTTACAGGAACCAGCTTGCAAAACACTATTGTAATTATTATTTTCTGTAATGTAATACATTTCTTTTCTACACCGTATCTCATGATGAAAAGTTCATTGGAAAAGATGAATGCCTCATGGGAGACTACAGCAAGGCTTATGGGAGATAGCTGGATTAAGACAGTACTTAGAATCGTGACACCAAATGCCATCTCCACTTTGTTGTCGGTGTTTAGTTATTACTTTGTAAACGGTATGGTAACTGTTAGTGCCATTATCTTTATTACCGGTGCAAGAACCATGGTAATGACTACGAAGATAAAGGAATTGCAGCATTATGCGAAATTTAATGAAATCTTTGTACTATCTCTTTTGATTTTGGTAATCAATGTGATAGTAAAGTTGGTTTTCAGTAAATTAGGAAATCGTAAAAGCAAAAAATAAACAGGTGTAATAAGAAAATTACAAATAAATCAAGAAAGAAGAGAATGCAAAAGCGGAGAGAGACTTTTGCGGGAAAGAGGTAAAAATGAGAAAATTGAAAAAAGTAGCAGCAGTAGTATTGTGTGGAGTTTTAACCGTAGGAACTATACTGACAGGTTGTAGCAAGGGTGGTTCTGAGGAGGTAATTATTTACTCCAATGCAGATGATGAGGCCATTGAGTCAATGAAAAATGCTTTGGATGCCAATGGATATGAAGGAAAGTATTTAATTCAGACTTTCGGAACCAGTGAGTTGGGTGGAAAGCTTTTGGCAGAAGGAACTAATATCGAAGCTGATATGGTAACTATGAGTTCTTTCTATCTGGAAAGTTCTCAGGAAGAAAATAATATGTATGCGGATTTGGCATTTGAAACTGGTGCAACAAGTGAGTATCCATCATACTATACACCGATTACTTCTCAGGAAGGTGCTATTATCGTTAATACAGAAATGATGGAAGAAAACAATCTGACCATGCCAACATCTTTAAAGGATCTTGCTGACCCGGCATATGAAGGTTTCCTTTCTGTAACAGATATTCAGGGTTCTTCTACTGCATGGTTAATGATTCAGGCAATTGTCAGTGCATACGAAGAGAATGAAGCAAAAGAAATTCTTACGGGAATTTATAAAAATGCAGGTGCGCATTTAGAAGATTCCGGCTCCGGTCCAATTAAGAAGGTGCGCGCAGGTGAAGTTGCCATCGGATTTGGTCTGAGACATCAGGCAGTTGCTGATAAGGCAGAAGGTCTTCCGATTGATTTCGTGGACCCAACAGAGGGTAACTTTGCATTAACAGAGTCTGTTGCAGTCATTGACAAGGGGGAGGATAGCAATGCATTAGCTCAGAAAATGGCAGAGTGCATCATCAAAGAAGGTAGAAAAGAACTTACCCAGTATTATCCAAATCCTTTATATGAAGGAGAGGAAGCAGACGAGGCAAATGTGTCTAAGTATCCTACTGAATTCAATCAGAATCTTACTGTAGATTTACTGGAAGAGCATAAGAACTTTTCTGAAAGCTGTAAGTAAGTGAAAGATAATGGTAGAAAAAATATTAAAAATAGTTATGACAACAAAAAGAAAAGAAATGAGGAAATTAGAAAAATGAATACATACAAATTATTAACTCCAGGTCCATTAACTACCACAGAAACTGTAAGACAAGAAATGATGTTTGACCATTGTACCTGGGATGATGATTATAAGGCTATTACCCAGAAGATTCGTAAGGATCTTTTGGCTCTGGCCGAGGTGGATGAGAAGGAATATACTGTAGTTTTGATGCAGGGAAGTGGAACCTTTGGTGTGGAGTCTGTAGTAACCAGCTCTGTAGGTCCAGAGGAAAAGATTTTGGTGTGCAGCAATGGTGCTTATGGCGAGCGCATGGCTCAGATTGTGAAGCAGTCCGGAAAGAATCTGGTGGTTTACAATGAGGATTATAATAAGGTGCCTTCTGCTCAGAAGGTAAAAGAAATGTTAGAAGCAGATCCAGCGATTACTCATGTAGGTATGATTCACAGCGAAACTACTTCTGGTATCTTAAATGATATCGAAGCAGTAGGAAAGGTTGTAAAGGAAGCCGGTAAAACTTTTATTGTTGATGGAATGTCTTCCTTTGGTGGTGTAGAGATTGATGTAAAGGGAATTGACATTGATTTCATTGTAAGTAGTGCCAATAAATGTGTACAGGGTGTGCCGGGATTCTCTTATATTATCTGTAAGAGAGATGCTTTGATGGCATGTAAGGGAAAATGTCCTAGCCTTTCTCTGGATTTGTATGACCAGTGGGAAACAATGGAAAAGGATGGAAAGTGGAGATTTACTTCCCCTACTCACGTGGTACTGGCTTTTGCAAAGGCGATGGAAGAGTTAAAGCAGGAAGGCGGTATTCCTGCAAGAGCTAAGCGTTATCGCGAGAATAACCGGAGATTGATTGAGAGAATGCGGGAAATGGGAATCCGCCCATATATTGATGCATCTCATCAGGGACCAATTATCACTACATTTTTCTATCCAGACAGCAGTAAATTTTCCTTTGCAGAAATGTATGAGTACATTAAGGAAAGAGGATATGCCATTTATCCAGGTAAGGTAACGGATGCAGATACCTTCCGTCTTGGAAATATTGGTGAGATTTATCTGGAAGATATTGAAAAGGTTTGTGATATCTTTGAAGAATTTTTTAAAACACATTGCTAGATAGAAGAAAAAATTAGAAATGAAAGGATATTATCATGAGTAGAAAAATAGAAGCAGTTATTTTTGACTGGGCAGGTACTACTGTGGATTATGGATGCTTTGCACCGGTACAGGCATTTATCAGTGCTTTTGAGCGTTTTGGTATCACTCCTACTGTGGAGGAAGTAAGAAAGCCTATGGGAATGCTAAAGAAAGATCATATTAGAACCATGATGGAAATGGAGCGAATCGATCAGGAATGGCAGAAGGTACATGGCAGAAAATTTACAGAGGTGGATGTAGATGCAGTATATCAGTGTAGTGAAACCTCTATTATGTCTATTTTGGATGGATATGCAGAGGTAAAACCATATGTCCTGGAAACGATACAGTCTTTGCGGGAAATGGAAATTAAAATCGGTTCTACCACAGGTTATACAGATGAAATGATGGAAATCGTAGTTCCAAAGGCAAAAGAAAATGGATACGAACCAGATTTCTGGTGCAGTCCAAACGCAGTTGGTAATGTGGGAAGACCATATCCATATATGGTGTTTAAAAATCTTCAGGAAATGAAGGTTACTTCTGTAAAGAATGTAGTCAAGGTTGGAGATACGGTATCAGATATTAAAGAGGGTCTGGCAGCAGGAGCTGTTTCTGTAGGTGTTATTGAGGGAAGTTCTTTGATGGCATTATCAGAAAAAGAGTATGAAGTTCTTTCTGTGGAAGAGAAGAAACAGATTTGTGATAAGGTCAGAAAAACCTATGAAAAGTGCGGAGCAGATTATATTATTCAGAATATGTCTGAATTGCCGGTGCTGATTAGAGAATTAGAAAAATGAAAAAAGAATCTGTAATATTAAATGAAATTCTGTACATAGCCTATGAACTGCTTGTGGCTGGTTCAGAAGTGGGACGGGTGGAAAAAGAAATTGAGAATATGTGCAGAGCCTATGAAATGGAAGAGGTAGAGGTTTTTATCATTACCTCTTCCATTGTGGTATCTGTGAAGGGAAAATCAGGAAATGTCATTACTCAGACAAAACGAATCCGGGAATATCGGACGGATTTTACCCGGTTGGAATTTATGGAGCAGCTGGTAGAAGAAATTTGTGAGAAAAGGCGTTCTGTAGACTGGGTTCGAAAACGAAGAAAAAAGATTTTATGTCAGCAGCAGTGGAAGGGAAAGACCGTTACATATTGTATTGTCTGTATGATATTTACCCTGTTTTTTGGAGGAAATATTCTGGATGGATTAGCTTCCTTTTTGACTGGTGTTTTGGTAAAGATGTTGTTTCATTTTCTTTCTCCGGCTATCAGAAATCAGTTTGCAGGAAATGTTTTTTTCTCTGCATGTGTGGGATTTGCTGCATGGACTTTTTGCAGGCTGGGAATGGCGCATTCTCTAGACAAAGTTATTATTGGAAATATTATGCTTTTGATACCGGGATTGGCAATGATTAATGGGATGAAGGACTTGATTCAGGGAGAAATGCTGACGGGGCTACTACGTCTGACTAATGCCTTAGTTCAGGCGGTAGCCATTGCAATTGGAGTGGCGTTGGTGTTGATTCCTTTAGGATGATTTACAATTGAAAACCAGGAAAGGAGGAAGCAGATGTTGAAGGTGTTTCTGGTAGCAGCTGGTGCTACTGGTTTTGCGGTTTTGTTTGGAATGAAAACCAAAAAACTGTGGATAATATTTATGATAAGTGGGTTCATGTGGTATATTTATAAGGAACTATGCCGCTGGTTTCAGAAGGACAGCGTGGCGATGTTTATGATTACAGTGATGATTGTATTGATTTCAGGAGTTTTGTCTTTGATTTTAAAATGCCCTGAGATTTTATTTTCTACGCCAATATTGATTCCCTATATTCCAGGAGCTTCACTATATTATGTTATGTATGATTTGGTCAGCAGAAGCCCTTCTTTGGAGGAAAATTTTAGAATTCTGTTGTATCAGTCGGGGGCTATGGCACTAGGAATTCTAGTGGCAGAGCTGGTTTTAATGGTGATGAAGGTTTTTGTGTGCTATAATAAAAGGCAAAATATTAGGAGGTAACTATGGAAATCGCAACCAGAAGATTTGTAAGACCGGAATTTATGAATTATCATGAAACCTTATTTGCAGGAGATATTGTAAAATGGATGACGGAGGCTGGATTTATTGGGGTGGCAAAGACCTTAGGAAGAACAGATCATGTTGTCTTTGCGGCAATGAAGGAATTAAATGTAAAAAAGGAAATTTCTGGCGGAAGTGTACTGGAAATGCAGTATGAGATAGTGAAGTTTGGAACTACCAGTATTTTAATCCGGGTGGAAGGCGTGGATTTAATCAGCCGTCAGGTTCATTGCGAAGGGGAGTTAGTGTTTGTGACTATTGATGAGGATGGGAAGAAGACTCCACATGGACTGACAGAATAAGTGTATGATATTGACCGAGTTTGGAAAAACTCTTATACCAATTTTAGGCGCAATGTGTAATTGGGGACGAGATTATCTGGACGAAAAATAGTAAAAAAGATATGAAAAGAAAATGATAAGCATAAACTTCTAAAAGAAATAGATTCTAAGGAGAGGTTTATGCTTAATTATTTATGGGGTGCTATGATATTAATTGGACTATCAGTAGGGATAGTTTTTGGACAGGTGGAAGCGGTGAGCAACGCAGCCATTGACAGTGCTGGAGAGGCGGTGACTCTGGCAATCACGATGCTTGGAATTATGTCTTTGTGGACCGGACTTATGGAAGTGGCAAAGCGGTCCGGAATCATGGACAGTATGACGAAGGGAATGGGACCGGTTCTACGGTACTTATTTCCACGGATTCCCAAAGACCATAAGGTGAATGAATACCTGACAGCCAACATGGTAGCAAATATTTTGGGGCTGGGCTGGGCAGCTACGCCAATGGGATTAAAGGCTATGAAGGAATTGGCAAATCTAGAGCGAAAACGTTTGGAAAAAAAGCGGAAAAAGTCTGAGAAAAATAGTGTATACCCAAAAACGGAAAGAGAAATAGAATATGAGATACAACTTACCAAGGCTTCTGATGAGATGTGCACCTTTCTGGTCATTAATATTTCTTCCCTGCAATTAATCCCTGTCAGTGTTATTGCCTATCGTGCCCAGTATGGTTCTGTCAATCCGGCAGCAGTGGTATTCCCAGGGTTGATTGCAACATTGGTCAATACGGTGGTAGCAGTGATATTTTGCCGGATTATGTGTCGAAAGGGAGAACGGGAGAGTTAGAATTGACCGTGATATTCTGGCGTGATAAAATAAAAATGTAGTTGATTATATTGATACAGGACAGTAATAAAAGTCAAAGAAGCTAAGGAGGAGTGTCTAATGAAAAAGAAATGGACAGGAATAGGGTTTACACTATTAATGGCTGGCTTACTGGCAGTGCCGGTACAGATTACAGAGGCAGCAGGTGTATCACTTAGTGAGAAATCTATCACATTGGGAGAGGGAGAATCTAAAGTATTAAAGCTAAAGAATACAAAGAAAAAGGCGAAATGGACAGTAACTATCGGGAAGTCAAATATAAAGCTTTCTAATAAAAAGGCGAGTAGCGTGAAGATTACTGCTAAAAAGAAAGGTACTGCAAAAGTACAGGCAAAGGTTGGAAAGAAGAAATATATTTGTAAGGTTATAGTAAAGAAGGAAGAAACGGAAAAAAACTCAGAAAAAAAGATAGATGGGAAATCGGCTGCAGATGTAAATGCTTTGAAGAAACTAATTGCAGAGCAGAAGGCGCTGGGAGCTACTGTTAGCGAAAATCTTGATGATGGAACCCAATACGAATGGGGAGATGCTGGTGTCAGAAGCGGAAAGCTTCTTGGAATTAATTGGAAGGAAAAAAATCTTCAGGGAAGTTTATCCTTAGAAGCATTTGATTGTTTAGTTAATCTTCATGTGGATAATAACCAGTTAACTTCTTTGGATGTAAGCAATAATACTATTCTGGCATACCTGTACTGTAATCAGAATCAGCTTATTACTTTGAATCTGGATGATGCCAAAGGTTTGAAGTATTTACAGTGTAACCAGAACCAGCTTACAGAATTAAATCTGGATGCTTGTACGGAATTAACAGATTTATTGGCTGGAGGTAATCAGCTTACAAAGTTAAATCTAAGTAATAATACGGAACTTGTGAGAGCTATGATAGGAAATAACCCATTAGGCACTCTTGATGTATCTAAAAATACAAAGTTGGTTAATTTAGATTGTAGTTTTTGTGGATTGACTACATTAGATGTAACAAAAAATGTTAATCTGGAAACATTGTCGTGTAGTGCAAATCAGATTACAGAATTGAATGTTACAAATAATATCAAATTGAAAGAATTAGCCTGCAATCCTTTTGCGAATGTAATCGGAATGCCTGTGGGATGTGTTAGAAAATAACTTCTTGGTATATATGAAAAATGTTTTATGAAACGGCGCTTTACTTCGGTAAGGCGTCGTTTCATAATTTTAAATAAATCGAAAGAAAATCTTAAAGAAGTCTGAAAGTTTATTTGATAAAATAATGCAAAAGAATATCAAATAAAATACTAAGGAGGGGTAACATGAAAAAGTGGAAGATAGCAGGAGTTGTAACCTTATGTGTGGTGATTATTGTTTGTGTTGCATTTCTCGTTTTAAAACGAAATGCAGCTGTGGACACGTCGTTAACGCAAAATAAGATGAGTTCTACGGAGGAACAGAATGCTTCGAAGGAAATGAGCAAAGATTTGGAAGAGATGAAAAAACAACAGGAGAGTCAAAATATAGAGGAAACAGAGGAAGAAAATGATGCTATAGGGGAGGAAGAGAAGTCTCTGTTAAAGGATGAAAAGGCAGAGAAAACATTGAAACTAGTAGACCATAGTCCAAATCATGGGAAATTAAGTGAAAAGGAAGCGGATAAATTAATTACCAATGCCGTAAGAGGAAAAGCTATGGTGATTCGTACCTGTCCGAAAATTGAAACACCAGAAAAAATGAGAGTGTATGAAACACAAAGATTGGGAGTACATTCTCTGGAGGTGAAACAAAAGCTGGAGGGTCTTGTTTGTGAAGTACTAAGGGACAATCCGGCAGGATTTTCCTATGCTCCAATCTGGGTGACGGATGATTATTATAGTGACATGGCAGAAAATCAGCTGGAGGGTCTTCCAACTAGCGAAGCAGATCCATATATGGCTATGACTCCGCAGGATGCAGATTGTTTTATACTAGAGAAAAATTATTACGATACCCGAATTGCTGTGGAGGAACGGTTTGCACTGACTCAGAAAAGAGCTGTGAAAAAAACAAAAGATTTTTTGACAAAAATGTCGGAGGAGTTTTCTTTAGGCTGTGCTATTGCACAAAAAAAGAGATGGAATATTGTTGGTTGTGGACTTGGGGCTGAAAAAAATACCACAGGTTATTCTTATGAAAATAGTATTACAGAGAATTATTATGATTTAACCGTATTCTGTATGTTAGATAAATATCCCATAGTAACAATGCTGGCGTCGAAAGACAAAACCACAGGAAAAGCGCAAAACAGCAATTTTTTTCAAGTGCAATATTCGGAAACAGGTTTATTGAAGCTGGTATACAATCTTCCTCATCGGTACATAAAGACAAAGAATTATTATGAAAATTTATTGTCAATGGATGTTGCTGAGGAAAATGTTTTAAAACATTTAAAGAAAAATGCAGATAAACAGGCAAATACTTTTGGAATTACTGATGCGGAACTAGGATATGTTACTATTAAGAAAGGGATTCTTAGACCGACGTGGATATTATATGGCGAGAAAAAGGGAATGGGAGGCGGAACCGGATTTTATCTGGTAGATGCCCAGAATGGACAGATTCTTGGTTCACAATTTGAATAGGTATGGGAGAAAAATAGGTCAGTTGTTGACAGTTGTTGGCAACTGACTTATGCTTTTTGTAGAAAGGTTTAAAGTGATAAAAAGTGGAGGTAAAGATATGCGAATTGTTACATTGATGGAAAATACCCAAGGGAGAGAGGATTGCCTATTTGAACATGGGTTAAGTATATATATTGAAATAAAGGATAAGAAAATTTTAGTAGATACCGGAGCTACGGATGGATTTTCAGCCAATGCCAAGACCCTTGGTGTGAATTTACAAGAGGTGAATATGCTGATTCTTAGCCACGGGCATTATGACCATTCTGGTGGTATCATGGCATTTGCTGAAAAAAATCCAATGGCGGCAATATGGATGCAGTGTCTGGCTGGAGAGGATTATTATCATAAAAATGAAGAGATGGAAAAGTATATTGGGATAGATAAAAGAATTCTTACATTGCCACAGGTAAAATTCATTGATGGGGATGTTAAAATTCAAGAAGACATTCTTATTTTTTCAGGGGTAAAAGAACGCAGACTTTGGCCTTCCGGCAATTTAGAATTAATGTTAAAAACAGAGGATGGATTTGAGCAGGACTCATTCCAACATGAGCAGTATCTGGTGTTGAAGGAAGAAGGGAAATCAGTTTTGATTTCCGGTTGCGCTCACAATGGGATATTAAATATTCTGGAAAAATACAGAGAACTTTACGGACAGGAGCCGGATGTAGTGATTAGCGGTTTTCATATGCAGAAGAAAAAAGGTTATAGTGATGAGGATTTGAAAATGGTGAAGGAGATTGCCATGGAATTAAAAAAGACAAAGACGAAATTTTATACCGGTCATTGTACAGGAGAAATTCCGTTTAAAATCTTAAAGGAGCATATGGGAGAACAAATAGAATATCTTCATAGCGGAGACGAGATTGTATGTTGACTGAATAAGAAAAAATAGCATATACTATTTGTCAGAAAAATATAAAATACGAAGGAGAGAATAAAATGAGAATAGCAGTTACGTATGAGGATGGACAGATTTTTCAGCATTTTGGACATACCGCACAGTTTAAAATTTATGACGTAAGAGAAGGAAAAATAATCGCTTCGGAAGTGGTTGATACCAATGGAAGTGGTCATGGTGCTTTGGCAGATTTTTTAGGAGACAGACTGATTGATGCCTTGATTTGCGGAGGTATTGGCGGTGGTGCACAGAACGCATTGGCACAGGTTGGAATACAGCTTTATGGAGGCGTAACAGGAGATGCAGATGCTGCGGTAGAGGCACTGTTAAAGGGAGAATTAGCATTTAATCCAAATGTACAGTGTAGTCATCACGGCGAGCATCATCATGATGGAGGAGCCTGTGGTAGTCATGGATGTGGCAGCCATAGCTGTGGAAGTCATTAAGTCACATGTTATAATGATAATTTATTGATGAAAAGGTTGTTCGTTCAAAATGAGGAAGCAAGTGCTTCCTCATTTTTGGAGCGAGAAAAGCGAGGAGAAGAAAGATGAAATTAATTTACAAGGGAAAATATGATAATAATCCAGATTCTTTGCCATATAAGGAACATAAGCCGGGAGCTGTAAGATTCAAGGAGTTTGAGAACTCTATGCAGATGGGGATATTTGCTAATGTACTTGCCATCGTTATTATGATAGTTTTTGGTATACTTATGCTTGCCCGGGTAGGAGGCTTTCAGAATCTTTTAGGTGGGGGCAAATATATTTTTAGAGATCACCTGTTGGCTGCTGACTTGGGGCTTCTTGCATCTATGGTTACATTATTTCCTCATGAGCTTCTTCATGCCGTCTGCTTTAAGGATGAGGTGCATCTTTATACCAATTGGAGTCAGGGAATGTTATTTGTAGTGGGACCAGAGGACATGAGCAAGGCAAGATTTGTTTTTATGTCCTTATTGCCAAATCTAGTGTTTGGATTTATTCCGTTTATTATTTATTGCCTATTTCCAAATTTGGTGTTTTTGGGAACATTAGGTACTCTTGCAATTGGTATGGGTGCGGGAGATTATTACAATGTGTTTAATGCATTAACCCAGATGCCAAAGGGGGCGAGGACCTATTTGTATAAATTTAATTCTTATTGGTACATACCAGGAAAAGGAGAGCAGTAAAGCGTGAAAAACTCCCTGTATAAAAAGAGTTTATAACAGCCATACTTTCTAAAAAAGGAAGGAATAGAAAGTATGGCTGTAGATTTTCGAAATAGTGAAACGAAGGATAATTTAATGAGAGCTTTTGCGGGAGAAAGTCAGGCGAGAAACCGTTATACTCTGGGAGCTCATCAGGCAGAGCAGGAGAAACAGCAGGCGATTGCCCAGTTGTTTATCTATACCGCCAATCAGGAAAAGGAGCATGCAGAGGTATTTTATAACCATTTAAAGGAGTTAGGTGGAGAAAGTATTTTTGTGGATGGAAGCTATCCCGTGGATATTACTGAGGATCTGGCACAATTACTTCGAATGGCACAGCATAATGAGTATGAAGAACATGATGATGTATATCAGAAATTTGCGGACAAAGCCAAGGAAGAAGGGTTTGACCAGGTGGCATTTTCTTTCCGTAGTATTGCAAAGGTAGAGAAGATGCATGGAGACCGATTCGGCAGATTTGCCCAGTGGCTGGAGGAAAATAACCTGCATGTATCCAATGTGAAGACAGGATGGATTTGCCTGAACTGTGGTTATGTTTATGAAGGAGAAGTGGTGCCGGAGCAATGTCCGGTGTGCCAGCATGATAAGGGATATTTTATCCGTCTGGAGTTGTCGCCTTTTGCGTAGAGGGTTGTAGTGTTGACGGATGGATGAACCACAATGTCTTGCAAACAAAATTGGGAAAGAGTATACTTGATAACTGGACGCCGGATATTTGTCCGGCGTTTTTTTTGAGATAGGAAATTGTTCGAAACGAAGTGGTATGTCAACAAGAATTGCGAAGCAATTCTTGCAAGGCAACGTGCTAACGTTGCCTTTTTTACTTTACGAAAATGAAAGGTACAAAATACATATGAACAAAGATTTGACAGTGGGAAAGCCAGAGAAAGTTCTATGGCAGTTTTCATTACCCTTATTTGGAAGTGTGATTTTCCAACAGATGTACAATATTGCGGACAGTCTGGTGGCAGGAAAATTTATTGGTGAGGATGCTTTGGCAGCAGTGGGAAATTCCTATGAGATTACCTTGATTTATCTGGCATTTGCTTTTGGATGCAATATTGGATGCTCTGTAGTGGTTTCCCAGCTTTTTGGTGGAAAGAAATGGAAGGAATTAAAAAGTGCAGTCACCACCACATTTATTTCCAGTGGAATTCTCTGTGTAGTATTAACCTTATTGGGAATACTACTTTGTAAAAATATGTTGCAGTGGATTCATACACCGGCAAATATTTTTGCAGACTCCCAGTTGTATTTATATATTTATACAGCAGGTCTTATTTTTTTATTCTTCTATAATATTGCCACAGGGATTTTTACTGCCTTGGGAGATTCCAGAACGCCGTTTATCTTTCTAGCAATTTCTTCTACCGTCAATGTAGGCGTAAATATTTTATTTGTGGCTGGTTTTAAAATGGGAGTTGCTGGTGTAGCATGGGCAACCTTTCTTTGTCAGGGAGCAAGTTGCATTGCTTCATTGATTGTATTGGTAAAGCGCATGAAAGCTATACCTTACGATGGGAAATATCCTTTTTTTTCAAAGAGGATTTTTAAGCGTTTGGTTGCTATTGCAGTGCCAAGTATCTTACAGCAAAGTTTTATTTCCATTGGAAATATTTTAATTCAGAGTCGGATTAATGGCTTTGGTTCTGGAGTGATTGCCGGATATGCTGCGGCGATTAAATTAAATAATTTGGTGATTACCACCTTTACTACTATGGGGAATGCCATGTCAAATTTTACTGCGCAAAATATAGGAGCAGGAAAAGCTGATAGGGTAAAAAAGGGATTTCGGGCAGGCTTGAAAATGATATATTTGATCTGCATTCCATTGGTGGCATTATATCTTTTAGCAGGACAGCAGGTAGTATCTCTTTTTATGACCTCAGATTCCGGTGAGGCTATGGAAACGGGAATCCTTTTTCTGCGAATTGTCAGTCCGTTTTATTTTATTATTTCCACGAAATTAATTGCAGATGGGGTATTGCGTGGGGCAGGTGCCATGAATCACTTTATGATTGCTACATTTATTGATTTGATATTAAGAGTGGCACTAGCATTTATTTTTTCAGCACAAATTGGTGCAACAGGAATTTGGTGCGCATGGCCTATCGGATGGACTACAGCCATGATTCTTTCGGTGCTTTTTTACCGAAAAGGAGTCTGGATGACGAAAAATAAAGTCAGTTGAATACCTATGCTTTTCTTTTCATAACATAAAGAGAAGAAGTTTTGTCTAAATTTTTCGCAGAAAAATGGAAAGGCATGGTATTTATGAAGCGAAAAATCACGATTTTATGTATTCTAGCAGTGTTAGGGCTTTTGTTGTTATTTCCTGATTCCGTAAGCAAGGGGGCTACAGATGGGTTGATGTTGTGGTTTTCTATTGTATTTCCGGCGCTGTTACCCTTTATGATTTTATCCGGTGTGATTGTGCGGCTGAATATCACTTCTACTATTGGAAAAATGATATATCCCCTATTTCATCGCGTATTGGGAGTATCAGCCAACGGCTGTTATCCAGTAGTAGTGGGTATGCTTTCTGGCTATCCATTGGGAGCAAAGACGGTGGCAGATTTGTATCAGGCTGGAAAAATTACCGGAAAAGAAGGACAATATCTTTTATCATTTTGTAATAACGCAAGTCCTATGTTTATGTTAGAATATATAGGAGTGTATTGCATTGGTCTGAAACAGCCTTGGTTGGTTTTGATGGTGGTATACGGTTCAGGGATTCTGAATGCGCTATTACTGAAAGGGATAGAATGGTTTCAGGATAGAATCAGAGGTGGATGCTGCCAGGGATTTTGTAATGTAAGAAAGCAGTCCTGTAAAGGTCTTTGTTGCGTAGGAAAGAAACAGAGTTTTATATCTGCACTGGATGATAGCATTCTGGACTCTTTTGTTACTCTGGCTAAGGTGGGAGGATATATTATATTATTTTCTATTCTTGCCCAGCTTGTGGAGGAACTTTTGCCGATTCCAGCCATAACCAAAATGTTGGGACTAGGTATTATAGAAATTACTACAGGGGGAGAGTTTATTAGGGCAATGGATATTTCTTTGGCAGAAAAATGGATTGCCGGTTGCTTTTTCTGTGGGTTTGGAGGATTTTCCAGTATTGCCCAGACCGCCAGTGTACTTCAGGGAAGTGGTCTGTCCGTAAAAAGGTACATTGCTGCAAAAATAAGCCATGCACTGGCAGCAGCGGGTTTGGCAGTTTTGCTATTTAGGATGATAGGATTATAGTTTTTATTGTAGATATAGATTTATGTATGCGAAAAGATATATTAGTGTGATTAAATACGTGTTAAAGTTGAAGGAAAAGAATGGAGGGATAGTATGCCAGCATTTGCAACACATGAGATTTTTGGCGAAGAAGCCTGTGAACTTTTTCTGGAAAAAGAAATGGGTCAGGCAGTGGAAAAGCATAAAGGTATTTTTCGTACAGGTTGTCAGGGACCGGATATTTTCTTTTATAATCCATTTATGGGAATGGGAGCAAAGGAATTTAGACTGGGAACCAGAATGCATGAAACCAGAATGAATGCATTTTTTAAGGTGTATTTAGAGGAATTATTAGAAATTAGAGAACGGTTTGCTCTAGAGACAGGTATTAGTTACTTTTTAGGATTTTTATGTCACTATTCTCTAGATGCTCAGATGCATCCCTATGTTTACAGTCGTTGTGGGTATGATGCAGCCCATCCGGAAGATGGAAAGAAGCTTCTGCCGATTCATCAGAGGCTGGAAGCAGTTATAGACAAGCAAATGCTTATGGCAAAAAGAAATTGCATGCCATCGGCGTATTATCCGGAAAAACGTATTATAGTTACTAGGAAGGAATTAGAGGTGATTGCGGATATTATGAGCCGGACTTTAACCAGAGTGTATCATCTCGGAGTCAGGCCGGAAAATATTAAGGCATCGTATTGGTCTATGAAAACTGCTATGAAGCAGGTGTATGACCATAGTGGAAAAAGGAGAGAGAAAATTTCTCAGTTTGAGAATCTGATTCTGCGGAAGGATTTAATTGGTAATATGGTGGTAAATGATGATTTACAAGACACTATGGATGCCATGAACCAGCGAAATGCACCATGGAATCATCCTTGGGCACAGGGAGAACGCTATTGCACCCACGTATGGCAGATGTATGATGATGCTTTAGAGGATTTTCAGAAGTATACAGAGGGTGTGAAACCAATGTTGACAGGACTGCTTCAGAGAATTATGCTGATAGAGCAGCAGAAAAGTCGTGCAGAGCGGGTGACGGATGCATTGCGGGAAGAGATTCCAAAGTCTGCAAAAGTCATTGGAAATAGAAGTTATCATAGTGGAAAGTAAAGGATAATCGATTATAGTAAAAGAATGGAGGATTTACATGGAAAGAAAAAATGCATGGAAGACATATCAGAAAAAGGATTTAAAGGCATTGGAGAAGTTAAATAAGAATTACCTTGATTTTCTTTCAATTGGTAAGACAGAAAGAGAGTGCGTAAAGGAAACCGTGCGTCAGGCGAAGGAGGCTGGCTATCAGTCTTTGGAAGAGGTTTTGAAAAAAGGAAAGGCGTTAAAGGCTGGGGATAAGGTATATGCGGTTTGCATGAATAAGGCAGTAGCTTTGTTCCATATGGGAAAGAAACCGTTGGATGAAGGAATGAATATATTAGGTGCTCATATTGATTCCCCAAGAATGGATGTGAAGCAGAATCCATTATATGAGAATGAGGAAATGGCATATCTGGATACGCATTATTATGGTGGAATTAAGAAATACCAGTGGGTAACACTGCCTCTGGCTATTCATGGCGTGGTAGTAAAAACTGATGGAACTACCATTGATGTTTGTATTGGCGAAAAGGACAGTGACCCAGTATTTTGTGTTACGGATTTATTGATTCATCTGGCAGGGGCACAGATGGAAAAGAAGGCTGCCAAGGTCATCGAAGGAGAAAAGCTGGATGTGCTGGTAGGAAGTATGCCTTTGAAGGAGGAAGAAAAGGATGCAGTGAAGGCTGGTGTTCTGGCGATTCTGAAGGATACCTATGACATGGAAGAGGAAGATTTTATGTCTGCGGAATTAGAGGTAGTGCCTGCCGGAAGGGCAAGAGAAATGGGCTTTGACAAGAGTATGATTATGTCTTATGGGCAGGATGATAGAGTATGCTCCTTTACTTCTCTGGCGGCGATGCTGGAGGCAAAGGATTTGGAAAAGACTGCCTGCTGTCTTCTGGTAGATAAGGAAGAAATCGGAAGTGTGGGTGCAACTGGTATGCAGTCCCGCTTCTTTGAAAATACAGTGGCAGAGCTTTTGAACCTCAATGGAAAATACAATGACCTTCAGTTGAAGCGTTGCTTAAGCCGTAGCCGTATGTTATCTTCTGACGTAAATGCTGCTTATGATCCACTTTTTGCAGACGCTTTTGAGAAACGCAGTGCATCCTTTATGGGAAAAGGTGTAGTATTTAGTAAGTTTACCGGTGCCCGTGGAAAGTCCGGCTCCAATGATGCCAATGCTGAATATCTGGCAGCTTTGCGTAAGATTATGGAAGACAACAAGGTAAATTATCAGATGGCAGAGCTTGGAAAGGTTGATGTTGGCGGTGGTGGAACTATTGCTTATATCCTTTCTCTTTATGGTATGGAAGTTATCGACTGTGGCGTAGCGGTATTAAATATGCATGCGCCTTGGGAAATTACCAGTAAGGCAGACGTGTATGAGGCATATAAATGCTACAAGGCATTTCTGAAAGATGCGTAAAATGTTTTAGAAATGCATTTAAGAAAATGGATATTGTGACAATACGAAAAAATGGTTAAATAAAATTTGACAAAAGTAAAAACAGGTGTATAATAAATAGCGCTAGGGGAGCCCCGAGGATTAAAAGATTTGACGGGCTGAGAAATCGGTAGATTGACCCTTGGAACTTGATCCGGATGATGCCGGCGGAAGGAAGCACTTACCTATGAGATTACAAGGTCTTTGGATTCTTTCCAGAGACCTTTTTTGTGTGAAAGGAGGATTTAAATTATGAATGCTAGTGTGGCGATTCAGGTGTTACCGAATGTAACAGAGGATGAAGAAGTGATTCGTATTGTGGACGAAGTGATTGCCTATATTAAAAGTTTTGGACTGTCTACTTATGTAGGTCCTTTTGAGACTACTATCGAGGGAGATTATGACCAGCTTATGGAGATTGTGGCTGGCTGTCAGAAGGTGGCGATTCAGGCTGGTGGCTGCAATCAGGTATCTACGTACGTAAAAATTGTTTATAAGCCGGAAGGCGAGGTATTGACTATTGAAAAGAAAGTTACAAAACATCATTAATGGTTGTATTCCATTAGCTGCGATTGCAGTATTATTGCTTTTTTGGCAGATTATGCATATGGCTGGTGTGCTTCCCAGTTATATGCTGCCATCGCCATCTCAGGTGGTAATGGCGTTTATAAAAGATTTTCCGCTTTTAATGCATCATGTCTGGATTACGTTGTGGGAGGCTTTTGCCGGTTTGGGGATTGGTATTGCTTTGGGATTTTTGGCAGCAGCATTGATGGAACATTGTCATGGTCTATACCGGGCTTTGTATCCACTGCTGGTCATTACCCAGACCGTACCAACGGTGGCAATTGCACCACTTCTGGTATTGTGGATGGGATATGGGGCAGCACCAAAGATTACCTTGGTGGTGCTGGTGACCTTTTTCCCAATCGCAGTGGGACTTTTGGATGGATTTGCAGAAGCTGATGAAGATGCCATTCGCCTGATGAAGGCTATGGGAGCATCCAAAGCGCAAATATTTTGGCATATTAAACTGCCAGGCAGTTTCAGTCATTTTTTTGCAGGACTTCGAATATCGGTGTCTTATGCGGTAGTAGGTGCTGTGATTTCTGAGTGGCTGGGAGGCTTTGCAGGACTTGGTGTGTATATGACACGAGTGAAAAAGTCCTTTGCCTACGACAAAATGTTTGCGGTGATTTTTCTGATTACGGCGATAAGTTTACTTTTGATGAAACTAGTGGATTTGGTTCAGAAATTAGTAATGCCGTGGCTGAAAAGAAATAAAGCAGATACATCAAAAAAATAGTATGAAAAGGAAAAGAGGAAAAAACATGTTAAAAAAGAAATTGGCAGCAGTTGCTTTATGTATTAGTTTAATTGGTTCCCTTTGTTCTTGTAACGGAGGACATCAAGGGAAAGACCAAGCGTCAGATGGTAAAAACAAAGATTTAACAGAAATTACGATGGTGCTTGACTGGACTCCAAACACCAATCATACAGGGCTTTATGTGGCACAGGAAATGGGCTATTTTGAGGAAGCAGGTTTACAGGTATCTTTGGTACAGCCACCGGATGGAGGGGCTACAGACATGGTAGCTTCTGGTGGAGCCCAGTTTGGTGTAGATTTTCAGGATTATATGGCGCCTGCCTTGGGTACGGACAATCCATTGCCGGTTACCGCAGTAGCTGCTATCTTGCAGCACAATACTTCCGGTTTGGTGTCGTTGACGGAAAAGGGAATCGACAGCCCGGGAAAATTAGAGGGGCATAGTTATGCTACATGGGATTTGCCCATTGAACAGGCAGTGTTGAAAAATGTAGTAGAAGCCGACGGCGGCAACTTTGATAAGGTAAAGCTGATTTCCACTTATGTGGAAGACATTGTAGCTGCATTAAATACAGATATAGAGTGTGTGTGGATTTATCATGGATGGGATGGAATCAAACTGGCACAGGAAAATATTGCAACAAATTATCTTTCCTTTGCAGAAATGAATCCGGTATTTGATTATTATAGTCCGGTGATCATTGCAAATAATAGATTCTTAGAGGAAAATCCAGAGTCTGCAAAGGCATTTTTATCAGCTGTGAAAAAAGGATATGAATATGCGGTAGAGAATCCGGAGGAAGCTGCAAAAATTCTTTTAAAGGCTGCACCAGAGTTGGATGAAGACTTGGTAAATGCCAGCCAGGCATATTTAAGTACACAATATGTTGCAGATGCCGATAGTTGGGGACGGATCGAGCCAGAACGCTGGAATGGATATTATAACTGGCTTAATGAAAATGGACTGGTGGAGCAGGAAATACCTGAGGATGCAGGATTTAGTAATGAGTATTTGCCGGAGTAGTGACGCAGAAAAGGAAGAGGGACTGATATGAAATTGGAGGTTAAAGGAGTATCTAAATCCTTTGAGGATAAACAGGTGCTGGATGGAATTGATATTTATCTGAAACAGGGCGAATTGGTTTGCCTGCTGGGTGCCAGTGGTGGAGGAAAGACCACATTGTTTAACGTAATATCAGGGCTGATGCAGCCAGAGCAGGGATCTGTGTGGATGGATGGCAAGGATATTACAGGACAGCCCGGAAAAATCAGTTATATGCTTCAAAAGGATATGATGCTTCCCTACAAGACAGTACTGGATAATGTGGCGTTACCTTTGATGATAAAGAAGGAAAAAAAGAAGGAAGCCAGGGAAAAGGCAGCAGGGTACTTTGAGGAGTTTGGTATCAAGGGATATGAAAAGAAATTTCCAGGGGAATTGTCGGGAGGAATGCGTCAAAGAGCTGCACTTCTTCGTACCTATCTTTTTTCAAAAGAAGTGGCACTGCTGGATGAGCCATTCAGTGCTTTAGATACCATTACCAAAAGTGCCATGCATCAGTGGTATTTGTCTGTCATGGAACAAATTAAGTTATCTACCTTATTTATCACTCATGATATTGATGAGGCAATTATGCTGTCAGACCGAATTTATATTCTAGCTGGTCAGCCGGGAAAGATTGTGGATGAGATTGTGATTGAAGAAAAAAGACCAAGAAATCAGGATTTCTTATTGACAGAAGAGTTTCTTTCGTATAAAAAAAGAATAATGGAACAAATATAAAGGAGGAAACGAAATGCCATTTATTGATTCTAAAGTAACTGTAAAGTTAAGTGATGAGAAGAAGGATGCTATTAAGAGTGAGTTAGGTAAGGCTATTTCTGTTATGGGTAAGACCGAAAGCTATCTGATGGTAGGCTTTGAGGATGATTATGACTTGTATCTGGGTGGAAAGAATCTGGACTTAGGTGCTTTTGTGGATGTGAGAGTTCTTGGTCAGGTGAATTCTTCTGCCTGTGATAAGATGACAGGAGAAATCTGCCGTATTTATGAGGAACAGTTAGGGATTCCAGGAAGTAATGTTTATGTAACTTATCAGGGATTTGCTGACTGGGGATGGAACGGACGGAATTTCTAGAGAGGATATGGAAAATGAGGCTGCCTATGGGTCAATGCCGGTTTAATGACATTGACCTGCGGGGTGGCTTTTTTCTTTACAGAAAATAAGAAATGCGAATGGGAGTTTGGAAAGGAATGTTTAGATTCTTTCTTGCGGGAACTGTCCTTGTATGGTAACATCATATTGGTATTTTATGATTTCGGGGGGCAAAGACCTTTTGTCCCTGATTGATTCTACATAGAAAAGAAAATGATAGATAAAGGAGTCTTAAGTTATGGTTGTTGATTTAGCGGAAAGCAGAAAGAAAATTGATGCGATTGACAGAGAGATTACACGATTATTTGAAGAAAGAATGGAAGTAGCCAATGATGTGGCAGCATATAAGCGAAGCACTGGAAAAAAGGTATTTGATCCGGAGAGAGAAAATCAGAAGCTGGAGACCTTAAGAGGTCTTGCCAGCAATGAATTTAATGAAGTGGCAGTGGAGGATTTATTCCGTCAGATTATGTCCATTAGCCGGAAGTATCAGTATCAGAAGCTGGGGCCAACTGTAAATGATATTCCATTCCGTCAGGTGGACAAGCTTGATGTAGATGCGGATACCCGTATCGTTTATTTTGGAGAGAAGGGGGCATTTACAGAGCAGGCTATGCTGGAGTTTTTTGGAGAAGAAATTACTTCTTTTAATAAGACTACCTTCCGTGAGGTTATGGAAACCGTAGCCAATGGAGATGCGAAGTTTGGTGTATTGCCAATCGAAAATACTTCCACCGGTGGTATTACAGATATTTATGATTTATTGGTGGATTATGATATTACGATTGTAGCAGAACATGTAGTAAAGGTGGAACAGGCACTACTTGGAAAGCAGGGAGCAAAGATTGAGGATATTCGTAAGGTGTACTCTCATCCACAGGGACTGATGCAGTGCAGCAAGTTTTTAGAGGAGCATCCACAAATGGAATGTGAGGAATTTGCCAGCACCGCAGGAGCTGCCAAGAAGGTATCGGAAGAAGATGATATGACTCAGGCGGCCATTGCCAGCATCAGAGCGGCAAAGAACTTTGGATTGGAAGTGCTGAAAGAGTCTATTAATTACCAGAGCCAGAATTTTACCCGTTTTATTATTATTTCAAATCAGAAGGTATTTTTAAGTGATGCCAATAAAATCAGTCTTGTTTTTGAAATTAAGCATGAAGCTGGTTCTTTGTATAATATGCTGGCAAACTTTTATTATAATGATTTGAATCTGACAAAGATTGAATCCCGTCCGATTGTAGGAAAGAGCTGGGAGTATCGTTTCTTTGTGGATGTGGAAGGAAATCTGACAGATTCTGGTGTGGGAAATGCCATGGCAACCATTGAGGAGTTTGCCAATAAGTTCCAGATATTGGGGAACTTTGCAACGAAATAAAGCACGAAAAGTAACAAGATAAAAGAGTATTAACATAACAAAGAAAAGGGAGAAGCCAAGTATTTTGCGAGGCAATCCCTTTTTGTGCGAAATAAGAATAGATAGAAGTGAAGACAGTTTAAATAAATGATTTTTTACACGCGATTTTGTGCCTACGGCTCGAAGATTGCAAGTTGAGGAAAGGGATGGTTATTGTCATGAAAAAAGGACAGATTGTGGAAGGATTTGTAGAAAAGGTGGACTTTCCAAATAAAGGTGTAGTCTGCATTGAAGAAATAGATGAACAGGGTGAAAAAAGTGTGGTTCGTGCTCAGGTAAAAGGGGTGTTACCTGGGCAGACTATCCGTATGTCTGTGAAAAAAGCTCGGAAGAGTAAATGTCAGGGAATGCTTCGAGAAGTAATCCAGAGATCAGAAAAGGAAACAGCAGAACCAATGTGTCCGCATTTTGGTACATGTGGTGGCTGCAATTATCAGACCTTACCATATGAAGAACAGTTGGAATTGAAAAAACAGCAAGTTCTGGATTTGATTCAACCGGTTTGCGAAGGTATTTCAGATTATGTTTATGACGGAATTCTTTCTAGTCCATCTCCTTGGGCATACCGCAATAAGATGGAATTTTCCTTTGGAGATGAAGTGAAGGATGGTCCATTAACTTTGGGACTTCATAAAAAGGGGAGTTTTCATGACATTATCCATGCCAGTGGATGTAAGATTGTCCATGGGGATTTCACCAGGATATTAGACTGTGTCAGGGATTACTGTGCAGAAAATGGATTGGTTCATTATAAGAAAAACAGTCATGAAGGACTTCTGCGTCATTTGCTGGTGCGTCGCGCCCAGTCCACAGGAGATATGTTGGTGGCATTGGTAACTTCTTCCCAGTATGAGGAAGAAAAGTTTGGAACTATGCTTTCAGGGTTGTCAGTTAAGCTGCAGACTTTGGATTTGGAAGGGAAGTTGATTGGTTTCCTTCATATTATTAACGATAGTCTTGGTGATGTGGTACAAAGCGATGCTACTCATATTATTTATGGACAGGACTGGTTCATGGAGGAGATATTGGGACTGAAATTTAGAATCACTCCATTCTCTTTCTTTCAGACTAATACCAAGGGTGCCGAGGTGCTGTATCAGAGGGCAAGAGAGTATGTATTACAGAGTGGCGAGGATTTAGATTTGAAGGATAAGGTAGTCTTCGACCTTTACAGTGGAACCGGAACCATTGCACAGATTATTGCCCCTGTAGCAGGAAAAGTCATCGGTGTGGAAATCGTAGAAGAAGCCGTGGAAGCAGCCAAAGAAAATGCTGCATTAAATGGTTTATCTAATTGTGAATTTATTGCTGGAGATGTGCTGAAGGTTATTGATGAAATTGAAGAAAAACCGGATTATATTATCTTAGATCCACCGAGAGATGGAATCCATCCAAAGGCATTGCGTAAGATTATTGATTATGGTGTGGAGAATATTGTGTATATTTCCTGTAAGCCGACTAGTCTGGCGAGGGATTTGGTAATGCTACAGGAGAGTGGGTATCGGGTGAAGAGAGTGAGTAATGTGGATATGTTTCCGCAGACGGTGCATGTGGAGACGGTCTGCCTGCTAACCCGTATAAAATAGAGATTTGTGGTCTTTGTGACCACCTGATTATGATGTTTTGTCCACGCTCTGCCCACATTGGTTTGAGTTGTGGACAAAAAGCTTTTCTAATTTCTCCATCATATCATTTTCTAATTTCTCTGTAGCATAGCTCAACATATAGAGCATTTGAAAAGTGTATATTGAAACTGAAAAAGCGGACATTGGGAGTCAAAAGTGGACATTCAAAGTGCGAAAAGCGGACATTGAGAATGTAGAAGCGGACATTCGAAATAAATTACTTGCTTTTTCAGATATGATTTCAGAAAAGACAATAAATCATGCGTTAGAACTGTTTTCAAAGTGTGGAAAAGAAGAATATTTCGGTAGAATAATGGTAGAAGATATTACCGGGTTAAAATCAACAAGAGCTTCAGAGCTGATAAAACTGTTGGTTGATAGTGAGATAATTGTACCTGTAACCGAACATGGAAAAGGAAAATATCGGTTTCAATAACAAAATGAATTTCTAAATATCTTAGATTAAGGTTAAATGTTTTTGGTTATGTTCGTTTATATAGTAATCCTTTTCGTATACCAAATTTAATAATAGGGAACTTTTGCGTAAAAAATACATTAAAAAGTTCCCTAAATAGAGTGACGTGAATGGGGGAAATTATTATTTGATTGCACAAGGTATGGAATTTTTAGTTATGACGAGCATGATATACTTTTTCTATTAGTGCATAAATTGTCAAATTGTAAAAGTTTATGCATTTCAGTGCATAAACTTGATTGCTTGTAAAAGTTTATGCATTTCAGTGCATAAACTTGATTGTTTGTAAAAGTTTGTGCTATACTCTTATTGTAAGGAGGGATATCTAATGATTGATACTCATGAACTTAAAAAAAGAGATTTGTACTTAAATAAGATTATAGCATTTCAAGATACAGAACCTGTCAAAGTTGTTACTGGAATACGTAGGTGTGGCAAGTCCAGCCTTTTGAAGCTAATGGTTGCCCATTTGAAAGAGAATGGAATCACTGACGAGCAGATTGTTGAGATGAACTTTGAATCTCATACATTCAAAAATATGAATAGTGATACGTTTTACGAATATGTGAAGGAACAAGTCATTCCAAATAAAAGAATGTATATGTTCTTTGATGAAGTGCAACGTGTTCCAAATTGGGAAGATGCCATCAATTCTTTCCGTGTTGATTTTAACTGCGATATTTATGTTACTGGTTCCAATGCTTATATGCTTTCTTCTGAGTATGCTACTTATCTGTCTGGTAGATGTGTAGAAATAAAGATGTTACCGTTGGCTTTCAAAGAGTTTTTGTATTTCCATGATTTTGAAATCAGGGAAACCAAGAGTGCTTTGGGCGGCATGCGTAAACAAGCATTTGATAAAAATGGGGAGCATTATGATATTAAGGATGTGTTTGATGCCTATATGCGTTTCGGAGGAATGCCTGGTATAGCCGATATTGGTTTGGACCAGGAAAAGGCATTAGTTTTACTTGAAGGTATTTACTCGACTGTCATTATGAGAGATATACTGGAACGTGAAAATCGCAGAGGTCAAAAAAGAATTACCGATGCTGTCCTTCTGAAAAAAATTGTAATGTTCCTTGCCGACAACATCGGTAGCAGTATTTCGGTTTCTTCTATTGGAAACACTCTTGTAAATGAAGGTCTCTTAGAAGATGAAAGGCGCAAAGGTACACCAAGCGCTCATACGGTCCAGGCATATGTCAATGCACTGCTTGAGTCATACTTTTTTTATGACATTAAAAGATTTGACATCAAAGGAAAAGAGTATTTACGTACTCTTGGTAAGTATTATATTGTCGATATAGGTCTCAGAAATTATCTGCTTGGATTCAGAAATCGTGATAGCGGTCACACGTTAGAAAATGTTGTATATTTTGAACTGCTTCGCAGAGGTTACGATGTTTCTATCGGTAAGGTAGATAACTCGGAAGTTGACTTCATTGCAACAAAATCGGATGACAAGATATACATTCAAGTGACAGAAACAATGACCAGTGAAGAGGTTCGCCGTAGAGAACTTGCGCCATTGCAAAAAATAAATGATAACTATGAAAAAATAGTTCTTTCGATGAATACAGGAATGGATTCATCTTATGATGGTATCAAATCAATCAATCTTATAGATTGGCTGATTGAATAGGGTGTTAATGCCATTTGCAAAACTACCCAAAACAAATATGCGGACCGATATATTACCAAATCCGGCCGCAGTATTTATAACGCTTTTGCTTTATCAAGGGTTGAGGTGGTGTCATTTCTTATATCCATAAGTAACGGTGGAGAATGTGTAAAAACCCTCTTTTTTGATGTACGAATTTAATCAGTAGGAGGAGCTTTATATGTCCTTATTGGATAAGTCACTTGATGTAAATGCGAATAAGAGAAAGTGTGTAAAGAAACCATTTACACCAGTAAATCCGAACGTATGTGAATCACTCCGATTTGGTAATGATTCCTATGTGTACAATGTTTATATTAAACTGGCAGGCAGCACTGGCACTATGAAGAACATGAGGATTTGTTTTATGTGCATGGAATGAAGCAAGAAAAATGTATTGTTTGTGGGAAAGTACATCAAGACCTTATAATCCTAATATTGTAAATGTCTTTTAATTGGCCGGATTTATAGAAAGCTGGGGAAGAGGTATTGAAAAAATATGTGAAGAGTATTGGAAAATAAATGGATAGTTTACACTTCGGGAAAAAATATTACAGCAACAGAAAATAAGAAAAAGATTTTACTTGATTCAAGGTTAGAGAATGAGATTAATAACATACAAGGAAAAGATTGTCAGAAAGATCTAGATACATTTGTGTTAAGTGTTGTATGATGATAAAATATTGTTTGAGATGGCTGAATTAAATTCAAGTGAATTTGAAAAAATATAAGTTTCGGAGGATTCTAATAAATGAAGCGAGGTGACATGTAGCATGGAAAAATATTTCGACAATACATATACTCCAGAGCAACGTGCCAAGGCTTTGGCTGATGTTCTTTCGCCGGCTGAGCAGGCAGCACAGTTAAAATTTGATGCTCCGGGGATACCACAAGCAGGTCTGCCTGCGTATAACTGGTGGAATGAGGCTCTGCATGGAGTGGCAAGAGCTGGAACGGCTACAATGTTTCCGCAGGCAATAGGTCTGGCGGCGACTTTTGATGATGATTTGTTATATAGGGCAGCAGAAGTGACTTCTGTGGAGGCACGGGCAAAATATAATGCTGCGCAGAATCAGGGAGATTATGATATATATAAGGGGCTTACCATGTGGGCGCCGAATATTAACATATTTCGTGATCCCCGTTGGGGAAGAGGACATGAAACTTATGGAGAGGATCCGTATCTTGCTGCACGGATGGGAAAGGCTTGGGTGAGAGGGCTTCAGGGAGAAGGGGAGTATCTTCGCGTGGCAGCATGTGCAAAGCATTTTGCAGTACATAGTGGTCCGGAGCGCTTGCGGCACGAATTTAATGCGATTGTTTCACCGAAGGATATGGAGGAAACGTATCTACCAGCATTTAAAGCGCTGGTGGAGGAGGCTAAGGTGGAGAGTGTTATGGGGGCTTACAATCGGGTAAATGGTGAGCCTGCCTGTGCCAGCGAGTTTCTTATGGGAAAGCTGAAAGAATGGGGGTTTGATGGATATTTTGTCAGTGATTGCTGGGCGATTCAGGATTTTCATGCACATCATAAGGTGACTTCCTGTCCACAGGAAAGTGTAACCTTGGCATTGAAGGCTGGGTGTGATGTCAACTGTGGTTGTACCTATGAGCATATTCTTGCTGCCCTTGAAAATGGAATGATAACAGAGGTGGATATTAGAAAAGCATTTGTACATGCACTTCGCACAAGAATCCGGCTTGGACAGCTTGATGAGACGGAGTATGATGATATTCCATATAGTGTTGTAAGCTGTGAGGAACATAAGGCTTTGTCACAGCTTTGTGCTGAAAAATCAGCAGTACTGCTTAAAAATAGTGGTGTCCTGCCATTTAATGAGAGCATTAAAACGATAGCTGTGGTAGGACCGAATGCGGACAGTCGGGAGGCTCTGACTGGAAATTATAATGGTACGGCAGACCGTTATGTAACATTTCTTGAGGGGATACAGGACCGTTTTTCAGGACGAGTCCTATACTCGGAAGGATGCCATCTTTATAATGACAGGAGTCAGGGGCTTGCTCAGCCGGGAGATCGTTATGCGGAAGCAGTTACTGTAGCAGAAAATGCAGATATTATTATTGCCTGTGTGGGACTTGATGCAACTCTTGAGGGAGAAGAGGGAGATACAGGAAATGAGTTTGCTTCGGGAGACAAGCCGGACCTTCGTTTGCCGGAAAGTCAGCGAATACTTCTTGATAGATTGCAAAAGACAGGTAAGCCTCTGGTGGTAGTAGTTGCTGCGGGAAGTTCCATAAATATTGAATGTGATTGTGATGCTCTTCTTAATATGTGGTATCCGGGACAGTATGGAGGACGGGCATTGGCAAGGCTTCTTTTTGGGGATGTTTCTCCTAGTGGAAGATTACCGATAACATTTTACAAAAATGTAGATGCACTTCCGGACTTTGAGGATTATTCTATGCAGGGCAGAACATACCGTTGGTGTGACATGGAAAATGTTTTGTATCCATTTGGTTATGGTCTGGGTTATCAAAAATTTACCTGCGAGAATTTATCCTATAGTGACTATGTAGCAAGACTTACAGTAACCAGTGGGAATGAGTTTGCAAATATGGCTGAAACGGTGGCACAGATATATATCAAGGGCTACGATGAAGATGACGTATCAAATTTCTCTTTATGTGGTTTTAAGCGGATATCTCTTGAACCTGGCAGTAGTATAGAGGTAGAGATACCGATTTCTATATCTGCTTTTGAGACTGTTGACAAGGCCGGTTTCCGAAGTGTAAAGGGAAATCGTTTTACACTGTTTGCAGGAGTCTGCGCTCCGGATCGTCTTAGTGAGGAATTGACAGAAAATGCATGCATAAGCATAGAAATATTTTTAAACGAAAAATAATATATACAAAAAATAAATGATACTAACAAGAAGACATTATCTCGAACCAATCAGGATATCGCGATAATGTCTTTTTTCTAAGAAAAAACATAACCTCATAAAATCTGGTCAATACTATTCTAAAACTACTACTATTCTAAAACTACTACTATAAAAAAACTAGATAGAAAGGATTGTATTATGGCTTATATATGGATTAATCCCGTAGCTGACAGTATGTATGACAAAGATACCCTGGATGACTTTCTCTATCGACATGGATACCAGCGGATTGAGGTGTCTGGAGACTGGATTGCTGTAGTCAAAGAAAAGTATCAGTCCGCTATAGAGCAGACCGAAGATACTGTTTTGGATATGCGGTGTCCGAAAATCAGGACATTGCTTGAAACGATAGGAGAGATTGACAAGACAACTATTCCTGATATCAAACCGATTTTGATTCATTGCGGACAGGAAGCTAGTGAAAGAGAAGAGTTGAAAGGGGAAGAAAAGATTATTACCACACCTTGTCAGGCTCTTGCAGATATGGGAAATGAACTTGGGCTAAAGGATACCAGATTTATATCATGGAATGGTTTTCTGAAGGAAATTGGAAGCGAACCAGAGGGCATTCTTCCGAGAAAAAGTCCCATTCCACCGGGATTTTTTGAGGGATTGGATTTGAGGACGGATTCGGTTACGGGAGAGGAAGAAATTCGTCGTTTTTTTGAAAATAATCAACACAAGGATTTGCAGTTGGTGGAACTTTTATATTGTAAAGAAGGCTGTCACAATGGAGACGGCATAATCGGATGCAAAAAGAGCTGTCATAATGAAGATGGCATAATTGGATGCAAAGCTGGAGATGACTATAGACATGGCAGTGTTGAAGGGAAAGGTAGTGTAGAATCGAGGTGAGCCATGAATAATCCAAGTGAAAAAGGGAGAAAATGGATAGGTAGGATAAGCCCATTTCTTTTTATTCTGATTTTGATGGGAGCATGGTTTGTAGCTAATAGGCTTGGTGTAGTAAATTCCTATGTACTGCCATCGCCGGAAAAGGTGTTTGAAAGTTTTCTGGAAATGCTTCGTTCGGGTGAAATATTTATAGATATTTTTATTAGCTTTGGCAGGGTGTTAAAAGGTTTTTTAATCGCTTTTTTACTGGCATTTGTGCTAGGAATGTTTCGAATTCTGTTGCCGGCAACGGAAAAGTGCTATGAATATCTGATACAGTTTTTTAGGAATGTGCCTCCCCTGAGTTTAATTCCTTTGCTGATTTTATGGTGCGGGATTGGAGAAACCACAAAGATAGTTATAATTATTCTGGCTTCTTTTTTTCCGATGTATCTTAATATTGTAAAGGGCTTTACGGGATGTGACAGAAGGTTGTTGGAAGTAGGAGAGGCATTTGGATATTCGTCCTTTGAAAAAATCACCCATATCATTCTGCCATACTCTTTGGCAGATATTTTGGTTGGTATGCGGATTGGTATGGGATATAGCTGGAGGGCTATTATAGGAGCTGAGATGGTGGCGGCTTCTACAGGACTTGGCCATATGATTTTATTTGCCCAGCAGATGTCCCGTACGGATAAAGTGATTGTAGGAATTTTTGTTATTGGAATGGTGGGACTTTTGACAGATTGGATATTTGGGTTTGGTATCAAAAGAATATTTAAGGGAATTGGTGAAAATGGCTGGAATTAAGTTGAAAAATATACAAAAGTCATTTACCGTGGAAAAGCAAAAAATCCATGTTTTAAATGGAATTAATTTACAAATTCCGGAAAGAAAAATAACCGTCATTCTTGGCAGAAGTGGTTGTGGAAAAACTACACTTTTAAGACTGGTGGGTGGGTTGGAAGAGGCTGATGCCGGAGCGATTGAGTACGAGGAAGATTACAAATCCGCTTTTGTTTTTCAGGAATCCCGGCTGATGCCCTGGCTTAATGTTTGGGATAATGTGAAATTTGGTTTAAAGAAGCAGAGATATGACCAGAACGTTATCCAACATATAATTGATACCGTTGGCTTAAGTGGTTTTGAAAAAGCATATCCCTATCAGCTTTCTGGTGGTATGCAGCAAAGAGTGGCAATTGCCAGAGCGTTAGCTTATGAACCGTCTTTTATTATGATGGACGAACCCTTTGCAGCACTGGATTATTTTACAAGAGATCAGATGCAGAAGGAACTTCTTCATTTGCAGCATGATCATGGTGTCAGCATTCTTTTTGTGACTCATAGCATTGATGAAGCTTTGCTTCTGGGGCATAAAATCGTTGTGATTGAAGATGGCAGGATTCAGTCAGAATTTTTAATTGAAACGGAGAATGGAGAGCGTAATCTTTTGGAAGTTGAATTTATTCAGTTAAAAAAATCTATTATTGAACAGTTAAATTTATAGGGAAGGAAAGGTGATTTGTATGAAAAAGAAAATTCTTAGCTTGGTTTTGTCGATATGTGTGATGGCAAACACTTTAACGGGCTGTGGTGATGCCAAAACAGAAACAGCTCCAGAAAAGGTGGTTTTTACTTATGTGACAGCCCCACTTAATGTGCCATCCATAGTGGAAAAAGAAAAAAGCATTTTTGCAAATGCATTAAGGGATATGGGAACTGAGGTAGAGTATGCAGAATTAACATCTGGTGCAGATCAGACACAGGCGTTAGCATCAGGGGACGTTCAGGTGCTTTATGCGGTAGGAGCAACCTCTGTGATTCTTTCCGCAGCAAATGGTGCGAATATTAAAGTCCTAAACATGTACAGTCGTTCTCCCAAGGCATTCTGTCTGTATTCTCAGGATGAGCAGATTACTTCGCCGGAAGCCTTACGGGGAAAGACCATTGCAGGTCCTACCGGCACGATTCTGCATGAACTTTTGGTTTCTTATCTAAAAAACGCAGATATGACTATTGAGGATGTAAATTATGTAAATATGACGATACCAGAGGCAAAGGCTGGTCTGGATGGAGGCAGCGTAGATGTGGCATTGGTGGCAGGTGCCACAGCCTATCAGGCAAAGCAGCAGGGGTATCATCTGGTCACAGATGGAGAAGGATTTGTGGATGCCGTTATTGCAGTAGCAGTAACGGATGAATTTTACAATCAGCATCCGGAGATTATTGAAAAAATTATATCAGCACAAGAGGAAGTAGCAAAATATATTAAAGATAACGAAAAAGAAGCAATGGAAATGACAGCAAAAGCTCTTGATTTGGATGTAGATGCAGTAGAAGAAATGGTGAAAGATTATGACTTTTCCACGAAGATTACAGGGGAAGATAAAAAGGGATTTCAGAAGACTGCGGATTTTATGTACGAGACTGGTATGATTGAGAAGGAACTGGATGTGAATACCTTGTTTTTTGAGTAATGTATGCAGGATTAGTGAAATGCTTTCTCTTTCAATTGATGTAAATAAATAGTCCTATTAACGAAAAATAAAAACCCCGGCAAACATGTGATATATAATGAATGCCGGGGAAAATATATTACGGAAATATATTATTTCTTCTTTGATTTCTTAGGGTAGATGGTTACGTAAACATACAGAAGATAATCTTTATCGTTCTGGTGAATCTTTACGCGAACCAGGGAACTACCAGGCTTCTTACCGGTATATTTACCCTTCTTTGTAATCTTTAATACTTTCGTATTTAATGAAGTGTACTTATAGGTTGAATCCTTCTTTAAGTCGTAAATGCGGATTCTGGTAGAAGCTTTTACAACTCTTTTCTTTGCAATTAAAACCGTTGGTGTTTTGATTGCTTTGTTTTTGAATTTCTTCAACTCTTTTGCATTCTTAAATTTCTTCTTTACGATAATCTTAATTACAAGACGGTTCGTATGAATTCCCTTAATTGCAGTGAAAGTAAGAGTCGCTGTACCTACTTTCTTTGCCTTAATAACACCCTTTTTGTTAACAGTAGCAACTTTCTTGTTGGTTGATGTGCATACGATAGTAGCACCCTTACATTTTACCAATTTCAGTTTAGATTTGGTGCCTTTCTTCATGTACTTCTTAACTTTGAAGCCAGGAATCTTATAAGCCTTTGCCTTTTCTAAAAGCTGTTCATAAGTATAAGGGCAACCCTGTTCTTTTAACTTAGCATTGACAGCTGCTTTTTCATTATCTGTAAATTTATTCCACTTTGTTTCACCGGAGGTTACGATATCTCTGGTTAAATCAGTGATTTCAGTAACGACCTTTCCGGATGGATCTGTTGCATGTTCTTTGATAAATGCAGTTGCTGTATCAAGTTCAGTCTGTGCAAAAGTAGTTGTAGAAGGTGACTGATTACCCGGCGCTGCACTTGGAGTAACAGATGGAGCAGGAGCAGGAGCAGGCGTTACTACTGGTTTTTCTGCAGTAATATCTGTGCTGCCACCAATGATTTGCTCTGGTGTCAAATCTTTAATGATTGTATCAGCAGAATTGCTTGTAGATACTGCTACAATACGGTAAACACCATCTGCTGGAAGGCCGGTAAAGGTAACCTTTGTTTCTCCACCATCAGACCAAGCATTTGTACTGGAAGAGCTTGTAACATAATTTCCATTGAAATCCTTTGCTACAGGAATTTCTACATATTTTCCGTCTTCTTTTTTCAGAACAGCATATTTATAACCTGTTAATGCAGGATCTACAGTGATTGAAATGGTATCATCTGTTGGAGTATCTGCTGTACCATTGTCATTGTAGTTTGTATTTATGCTGGAATCAGGAATAGCAGGGCTGATAACCTCAGTATTTGTTGTAGTATCTTTAATTTCATGGATAATATAATTTTTATCTTTATCTACAGTAAATACAATTTTTCCACCATCTTCTACTCGATAATATCCGTCATAGCTGTCGTTAGTGACATTTGGAGTTAATGCATTACCATTGCCATCTACAGCAGGTAATGCTGGTAAATCGCCAGCACCATAAACATTACCGTTTTCATCCTTGATAGCATAAATGGTATCTGACATGGTTGGAGAAATGGTGATAATGCGCTTGTCATCAGGCAGTTCAGTTCCTTCAGAATCATTGCTAGATCCATCATCCACAGTGATATCAGAGTTTGTTCTGGCAGCATCAAATGGATCAGATTCTAAAGTACCAATGTAAGGAGCTGTTCCATATGCCTTTACCACAAGTTCTTTGTCGATGGTATCCGTTGTTAATACATACTCCTGAGAATCAGCTCCGTCAATCGGAGTCAAAGTGCCATCTGTGTTCTTGATGTACCACTGATAGGTAAGAGTAGCATGACTTTCTGTTGGTGCTACTCCTGAAATATCAGCAATAAGAACAGAGCCTTCCTTGACAATTGCATTGTCATTATCATCTTTTGTCTGATTCACAATGACAGGTTTTCCGCTAATTGCAATTAGTGCATCAGTACCATGAGTAGGGGCTACTGTGGCAGGCGCACTTGGTGCTACAGTAGGGGTTGGGTCTACAGTAGGGGTTGGGTCTACGGTAGGAGTTGGGTCTACAGTAGGAGTTGGGTCTACAGTAGGAGTTGGAGCTACGGTAGGAGTAGCTGTTGGTTCTGTAGAAGGAGCTTCTACGGTAATATCTCCAGAACCACCAATTACCTGTTCTGGTGTTAAATCTTTAATAATAGGATCTGCAGATTCGCTATTAGATACTGCAATGATTCGATAAGTTCCGTCTGCCGGAAGGTTTGTGAAGGTGACCTTTGTTTCGTTACCATCAGACCAAGCGTTTGTGCTGGTTGAAGGAGATGCAACATAATTGCCGTCTGCATCTTTGAGAACAGGTACTTCAATATATTTTCCGTTTTCTTTCTTTAAAACAGCATATTTATAATCAGTTAATGCAGGGTCTACAACGATAGAGATGGTATCATCTGATGTATCAGTTGTAGTATCATTTGTATCATAATCTGTAGTAATGTCACTGTCTGGAATAGTAGGACTGATTACTTCAGTATTTGTTGTATCCTGTTTGATTTCATGAATAATGTAGTTTTTATCTGCATCTACTGTAAATACAATGGTTCCACCAGCATCTACTGAATAATATCCAGGATATTCAGAAACATTAGGTGACAATGAGTTGCCATCACCATCTACAGCAGGTAATGCTTCTAAATCACCGGTTCCATAGATATTACCATTTTCATCCTTGATAGCATAAATAGTTCCATCTACCGTAGGAGAGATAGTGATGGTTTTCTTATCATCAGAATCGTCAGTATCATCATCTGTGTCAATACCGGAGTTTGTTCTGGTAGTGTCAAAAGGATCAGACTGTACTTCTCCGGTATAATTACCGTTTCCAAATGCTTTTACTACAAGTTGTTTATCAATTGTATCTGTGGTTAAGATGTAATTTCTTTCTGTAGCACCATCAATTGGAGTTAATGTATTATCTTCATTTTGGATATACCACTGATAAGAAAGGCTGTCATAAGCAGAATCAGGTACTACACCAGAAACATCTGCTACAAGGACAGAACCTTCTTTTATAATGCTGTTGCCATTATCATCTGTAGTTTGATTATTAATAACTGGCTTTCCGGAAATGGCAATCTTTTCTGTATCACTGGAATCAGTATAAGATCCATCTGTAATGATTTCATCAGTTGCTTTTGTGGTGGAAATAATAATCTGGTCTAATGTATCTTCGAATTTTTCTTCATCTCCTTCGAAACCACCAAATTCAATATAGTACCCCCAAGGAGTGGCATGTTGGTTCGCGTTGTCATTCCAACGGCCATATTCATATTGTCCATAATATCCAAATGCTTCGTCTGTATTAGCACCACCATTTGGCTCAATATTACCAGATGCATTCCAGTTAGAGAATTTACCGGCATCAGTAACAAAACCACCATCGCCGTAAGTTCCATCACCATATGCATGACTCTGGTAACCAAAACGTTCTCCTGCTTCTGGACCAGAAACCCAGCGCCATATAAAATCCTGTTGGTTAGTAGAAAAGTCAAATTTTGCTAATTCTTTCCAAGTGGTTTCGGCATCAGTATACTCGCTTCCATCAGCTAACTGGGCACGGGTACATCCAATCCAGCCGATTTTTGCATGAGTTTCATCTAATTTAAAAGAAGCCAAGATAAAACGGTCTTCTGCTCTGGAGGTCAGGGTTGCAAGATATCCCTGTGCTCCACAAAAAGTAGCGGTCTTACTTTCGCGGTAAGCCTCTGCCCATGTGTTGCCATTATGTAATGGAACATAACCATAGTAATGTCCGTTAAAATAAAATAATTGAATCTCTTTTCCATTGATTGTGGTTGCTAAGTCTGCAGAACTCTTGGTTGTTGCAGAGATAGAAACTGTTTGATTCTTATTTGAGGTAGTAAAACGAATTGTTCGAATGAAATCCTGAAGCTGGTCTGCAGTAGCGCCTTCTGTCCATTCGAAAAAAATAGATTCATATTTGTCGGAAGTAGTAATTTCTTCATAATCTACGTTCATGTCACTACCAGCAACAATACCTTTTCCTGTACTGCCCGCAATGTCAGTAGTTGTGACTTTTAAGTGTCCATAATCGACTCTGATAGTCATATTATGAAATTTTTTTGTCGTATCTGGATAATTAACCGTTGCATCCGGATAAGTATAATAGGTTCCGTCTGCACCTTTTTCCAAGTCATTCAATGCAATCTGTGCTTCGTCAGAGGCCTGTGCTTCACTTGTGAAAATAACCTGTCCAGTGAACAGACTCATTACCATAGAAAAAGCTAACAGTAAAGACAGAGCTCTCGTTTTCAGTTTCTTTTGTCTCATATGCGTTCCTCCATATCAATTTAGATGTTTATCACATGTGCTTATTATATCGGAGGAGAGGAGGGGGTTGACAAGAGAATTTGAGATGGAAAAAACATGAAAAAAAATTGGAAAAATAAGGTTTTTTCGGTAAAATTCACAAAAGAAAAAATGGAATAAAAAAAACACACAAAAGAATACGAAAACAGTTGAGTTTTTTGGTGAAAATCACTTATCGTTTAGTTTTATTTACACGAAGGTGAGAATAAGCAAATTTATTTGTGTTATCCGAGCGTGCCTGCGGGGATTTGACAGATTTTACATGTTGAATTACTTATAGGACATTGCATCATATGCAGTCTGAGCGGCTTCCAAGGAAATGTTACAACCCATCTGCCATACAGGAACATGATTCATTACCTGATCTACTAAAGACAGAAGTTTATCATAGGCTTCCGGTGCTGTAGGACGTAATGTCTGGTTGATAATAGAGAAAATTGCTTTGCCCTGTTCTAATGGCTTGATGTAATTTTCTTCTGAGCGGCTTAGAACACAAATGCCTTGTAAAGGCACACAAAGGTTGAGGTTTAAGTCAGACTTGCCACTCCAAGGAGTGCCACAGGCATAAACCTTGCCATCACGAACACAAATAGCAGGTTTGTCATCATTGAGAATTTGTGCCCTCTCGCCAAAAAGCTTCAGCCATTGTTCCGTATGGGTAGATTTACCAGTACCGCTAGGAGCAGAAAAAAGATAAGCCTTATTATCCACTACAACAGCGGAAGAGTGGAGCATAAAGCCTTCATATTTTAAAAGTGCCATATAGAATCGGCGGGTGGAAATGATTACCTCGCATTCTGCTGGAGAAAGGTGAGGGTTTTGCTGTGCCATGGTATGAATCGCTTCTTTATTATATGGAATGATAATATCGGGCTTCTGAGTTCCAGAGTCCATCATGTTCTCTATATTTTGTGTGCTATCCGGGAGAAGATATTTCTCAGCACGGCTTGCCATAATATCATATCGAAAATCGCATTGTACGATTAGATTGCAAATGGAATAAAGTTTTGTCATAGCTGTGTTTCTCCATATCTTAATTTACAGGGATAAGTGGTCCCCAGTTTATATCTGTATCTGGTGCTGCACCACCATCATCCATATCGCCATCTGTATCGGCGGTTGGAGTAGTAGCAGGTTTTTTTGTTGGTTTTATTGTGGTTTTTGGAGAAGTCGTTACGTTTGGCTTTGGTGTTGTAGTTATATTCTGATTTCCTGTAGAAGAAGCATCACTTGTGGCTGGATTTGCACTAGAGGAATCAGAAGAATTTTGAGATGGAGTATCTACTGGTTTTTTTGTAGCTTTTGGTTTTTGTTTTTTTTCTGAAGGCGTATCTTTGGAGTTGTCAAGGCTTTTATAAGACGTTTCGTCAGAGGGGGTGGAACCTGTGGATTTATGTGTTTGTTTATCGTTGTCTTTGTTTATTGTTGTCTTATCTTTTGATGAGATATTTGAATTCACATTTTTGGAGTCTTTGGTGTTGTTTTGAGAAGTAATATTAGTTTCTGTTGTAGTATCGGATTCCTTTTTTATTAAATTATCAGAAGATTCTTCTTTAGATTCAGATGATTCCATTTCAGTGTCTGGAGTAGAAGAGGAACTTGTGGAAGACTCTTTTGTCTTATTTGTATTACAACTGATAAAAGATAGTAAAGTAGCACTAAGTATAAAAATTAAAACTATTTTTTTCATAATAATTTATATAACTCCTTTTCAAAGATGTTTTGCTTAATATTTATAATGAAAATATGATATGATTTTATCATAGGAAAAAGACGAAAGCAAGGAAGCATAGGATAAAGAAATCAAAGGAAATAGAAATAAAAAAGGGCGAGTGATATACTATTGCATCACCCGCCATGTGTTGCTTTAATTGATTTTATAAATCGTCATAACCAGTTCCAGGTTCATTAGAACCATCATTAACACCACCATCGTTCATACCGCTGGAAGTTATTATGTCTTCTGTGTCAAAAACTGTAATTTCTACTTCAGGTGTAATATATTTTTTCATTGTTTTAATCTCCTTTTCTTTTAGTTGTTTACAATAATAGCTGAAATGCTCTCAAGAGGAATGGAAGCCTCAGCCGGCATACCAGTGATAGCATAAGTTACAAATACCCAGCCAGTACCTGGTGTAAGAGTAGCTCCGTCTGCTGTAATGGATGTGTAGTAGGTATAAGCTGATTTTGTATACTCTTTTTCTTTGGCTGTAAATGTAAAATCAACACTAGCTGCATTTTCTAAATCGCTTAATTTAACAAGTTTTACCATTCTTTCACGGTGCTTATTGTTTGCATCTGCAGCAGAAACCTGTTTGAAAGTATCGGTTCCTTCTGATTTATAGGAAAGTTTTACGCTAGTAAATTCTGTAACCACAGAATTATCTGTTTGAAGTACAAATTCACCTTGTGTTAAACATGCTTCCCAAGCATCTGAAGTTAAAGAACAAATTATAACACCTTCAGTAATCCAAGGATTAGCTGAAGTATCGGTTATAGCACCCCATGTTTCAATGTCAATAACTGTGCCCCAACTAGGTCTTGTTCCAGAGTAGGTTGCTTCTATTGTTATATCGGAAGAAATAGAAGATAGTCCAGTAGTAGGAATACGTAAATAGCCATTCTCCCAGTTTGGTTCATTAGGTAGAATTTCCATTGAAGCAGAATAATTTGGTGTGTCAGAAGCAGCAGGTATGATATCATATGAATATGTATATGTCTCACCTTCTGTTGCACCTGTAATCTGGAAAGCAATGCCTGCGAGTTCATCAAGTGAAGTAAACGAGTTAGCATCTAAAATTTCTTGAACAGTAGTTGTACCACTCACTGCTTTGGTGAAGTAAGCACCATTATAACCGTCATAACCAGAGTTCCATCCCATAAATTGAGAGTTCCAATCGCTAGAAGTAGTAGCTGTATCATCAGGGACAACAGTTATAGAAATAGTATCTGTAACCGAAGTATAACCAGTAATTGCAATCCAACCCTTACCCTCAGCATCTATTGTACCTGTACCTGTTGTTGCTGCATTTACAGTTTTTTTTGCTGCTGGTGCTACTACAACGGCTGACAATGCTACTGCAACAGCTGTAACAACGCTTAAAAGTTTCTTTAATCTCATAAAGTACCTCCTTAAATTAAATAATTAGTAACATTTTGAACATTCCGATTACATGGTCTGAAATGTTCAGTTTATAAAAGGGCAAAATGCCGATTTATCAAAAAATGCAAATAAAAAATGCGCATTAGTCATAAAGGAATTAAAGAAATCCGCCATCCACTGTTATAAAACAAGGAATTCGTCATAATGCACATAAACGATTACTTCCACTCGTTATATTAATGAGAATTATATAACAATATTTATAGAGTGTCAATGTAAGAGTGGTGAAAATGTAACAGATTGCAACTGAAATAAAAGGTGGATTGTGAATAGTGTACAAAACGAAAAGGTAAAAATGTATAATATAAACAAAAGATATCCTTTTTGGGAATTTTTTATAGAAATGAAGTTTGTTAGATTTTACTCGTTGACGAATCTTCTTTCGGAGAGTATACTTCGTCAAAAGCATGTTTCTTTTTTCTAAATATTCTTGTCATGAGAGTAATCTATTTTAGAATCTATGCTTTTATTTCAAAGAAAAATGATTGGTTGAGATGGAACGGAAATTATGGGAGAGATTGAAACTTGATAATTCAATATGACTTAGCACCTTGAAATTTGTGTATGAAGAGGAGTATGTCATGAAAGGAGTGTGATTGCATGACTGATAGTCAGAAATTAGACTTATTACTTTTGAAATCAGATCGGATGGAGAAACGATTTGATAATTTGGAAGTGGAGGTGAAAGAATTAAGGAAAGACGTAGAAATTCTAAAAACAGACGTGGCAGAACTGAAAGAAGAAATGAAGGAAGTAAAGGCGGACGTAGAGATTCTGAAGGTGGATGTGGCAGAACTGAAGGTTGACGTGGCAGAGCTGAAAGAAGAAATGAAGGAAGTGAAGGCGGACGTGGCAGAATTGAAAGTCGATGTAGCAGAGCTGAAAGTGGATGTAGAAGGTCTAAAGACAGACATAGCTATACTGAAAACAGATGTAGAAGGTCTAAAGATAGACGTTGCTATATTAAAAACGAAAGTGGAAGTTTTAGAGTCGGATGTAAAAAATGTCAAATTATTCATTGAAAGTGAAGTTTGGACAAATATTAGAAGTATTGCGGAAGGACATTCGAATCTGTCGAGAAATTTTCATAATGCGATTGAATCAACAAATGAACTCGAAATGTTGACTATCCGGGTTGGCGCATTGGAGTATGATGTGAGAGAACTGAAAGAAAAATGTCCAATAGCAGGTTGATATGACTTTACAGTCAGCAAAGAGGAAATTGAAGTGAAATAGTACATATATCATAAATCTCTAAGGTGCAAAGTCTTTACTGAGTTATTGAAAGGCGATGCACCTTTTTTCTTTGGGAGAACAGGAAGAAGGGTGCAGTTAGTTTGGAGCTATCAGATTGATGTAGGATTGTAAAGTTAACAAGGAGGAACTATTATTGGCAAAAGAGATTTACCATATCTATGACAAGATTTTTAAGAAAATATTGACGTTATCAACGAAGTCGGTGATTCATTTGATTAATGGATTGTTTGGAACCGATTATCCGCCGGATAGTACGATTACATATAACTGGACGGAGTTTGAAGATAAGGAACTGCGTACTGTTTTGGCTGATACGATTTTAACCATTAATGGTGTCCATAGTTATCATATTGAGGCGCAGATTACAGAGGATAAAGAGATTGTCTTTCGAATGTTTGAATATGGCTATGGACATGCAGATCGTACTAGAGTAAATACAAAGGATGGAATGTATCTGCATTTTCCAGAACCAAAGATTATATATCTTTACTCGGAAAGGGAAGTGCCGGAGGAATATGTATTGCACTTGGATTTTGGCACACAGGGAACTTTTAACTATCGTGTCAGTACCGTAAAATTCATGAAACTATCAGCGGATGAATTGAATGAGCGGGGAATGGTGATTTTGATTCCATTTCTATTGTTGAAGTTGAGAAAAATCATTCGGAAAGAGCGCTCTAAAGAAAATTTGGAAGCGTTGAAATACTTAATACGTAATGATATAATTGGAAGCATAGAACAAAATCTGACAGCTGGAAATATTTCTGGAGAGGATGCCCAGAAATTGAAAAGCTACACTCATAAATTATATGAGCATATTTATGCCCATTATGATGAATTGGAGGAAATTAGTGATATGACCGATGAATCATTGATATTAGATGTAGATATTTTGATTAAGGAGTTGGAAGAGAAAATTTCTAAGGAAATTGAAGAGAAAATGGTTGAGAAATATAAAGAGGCGGATGCCAAACTTCAAGAAAAGGATGCCGAACTTCAAGAAAAGGATGCTAAGCTTCAAGAGGCGGATGCCAAACTTCAAGAAAAGGATGTCAAACTTCAAGAAAAGGATGTCAAACTTCAAGAAAGAGATGCTAAGATTGCAGAGTTGCAAAAGCAGATAGAAATGTTACAGAAGTCATAAAAGAGGCGAATAAGGGAGGGAATCTCATTTTAGGAAAAGAAATATCATGAAGGACTGAAAGGAGTGGGATGTACTGATACATCCTAGAAATAAGAATGAAGATTAAAGATGGATTTATGTTACGTAAGGTTGGAAGTGAAACGGTAGTTGTGGCTACAGGTGCTGCAAGTGTAGGATTTAATGGAATTATTCGGTTGAATGATACCGGAGAATTCTTGTGGGGATTGTTGGCTCAGGATATGACAGAAGATGCTTTGGCAGCTGCTATGTTGAGTGAATATGATATTGATGAAGTAACAGCAAAGAAGGATATTGCGGCATTTGTTGGTCGTCTGAAGGAGGCAAACTTACTTGCGTAGTGGGGAAACGTTTAAGTTATCGGATTATGAAGAAACTATCCGGTTGGTTTTAGAGAGTGGCGGAGAGTTTCGGATGTATCCCAAAGGAACTAGTATGCTTCCTTTAATTGTACAGGGCAGGGATTCAGTGGTATTAATAAGACCTGAGAATAAGCCTGTCCGGGGAGATATTATCTTTTATCTTCGGGAGAATGGTCAATATGTACTTCATCGAATAGTAGACGTAGAAGATGGAATGTATGTTTTGTGTGGAGATAATCAGGTTAGCTTAGAACCTGGGATTAGGGAAGAACAAGTAATCGGTGTTGTGAAGAGTGTTTTTAGAGGAGAAAAATGCATTTCCAAGAAGACAGTTGGCTATGGGATTTATTTGTTTTTATGGCGCTCCTTTTTGATTCGTCGAATTTATTTAAAGTTACGGAGGATGATTCATGACAGGTAAGTCAGAAGATAAACATACGATTAAGTGGTTATATTCGTATTCAAAGGAACAGCATGTGAAGATGCTTATTTTGGTCGCAGGAAATGTTATATTTGCTGCGACTTCTGCGATATTTGCCTTGATGTGCCGTGGGATTATTGATTCTGCTACGGCGGGGAATCGGGGCGGAATTTTTGGATTTAGTGCAGGGTTGTTTGCAGTTATTGCTGTCCAGTTGATCATGCGCTTGTATTTGAAATCCTTGGAAGAAACAATTCTGGCTGGTTTGGAAATGTCCTTTCGGAAGGATATCTTACACATTCTTTTTCGGAAAGATTATGTGAATCTCAGTGGATTTCATAGTGGTGAACTTTTGAATAGAATGTTTTCTGATGTGGGAGTGATTTGTCAGGGAATTACCAGTATTATTCCAAACTTTTTGAATATGGTTACAAGAATTGTATGTGCAGTTCTGGTGCTTATTATGTTAGACCGCAAGCTGACGATGATTTTTGTGGCTGCAGGTCTTTGTTTGTTTATTGTGACACAGTTTTTTAGAAAGAAACTCAAATATTTACATAAGGAAGTGCAGGAGAAGGAAGGGGTTGTCCGGTCTTTCCTGCAAGAAACTGTGGAAAGCCTATTGATTGTGAAGGTCTTTGGGATTGAAACCAAGATGGCAAGCCAGAATGATGTGAATCAACAGGAACACTACCGGGTGCGTATGAAACGTCGTGCAGTAGGAATTATGGCCAATGCAGGTTTTAGCTTTGTATTTCAGATGGGATATCTGTTTGCTATGGTTTGGGGAGCGGTTCAGATTTTCTCTGGTGTGATGTCCTATGGTACTTTGACTGCTATTTTACAGCTGGTGAATCAGATTCAGACGCCGTTTGCGAATCTGTCCTCTCTGCTTCCAAAATATTATGGTGTGCTGGCTTCGGCAGAGCGGATTATGGAATTAGAGGCATTGCCAGATGAGGAACAGTCAGAGCGCCGTTTGGAATATAAGGATTTTCAACGGCTAATGGTGAAAAATGCTGGATTCTCTTATGGAGAAAATACAGTGCTTTCCAATGTAGATATTACTATTGAAAAGGGAGATTTTGTTTCCTTGACTGGTATTTCCGGTGGTGGAAAGACTACATTATTTTTGCTTTTACTTGGAGCATATGGTCCGTCAGAAGGAAATGTATGTTTTGAAGGAACCAATGGATTTTTTGTACCAGGCACAGAGACCAGGTCACTATTTGCCTATGTGCCACAGGGGAATTTTTTGTTTTCCGGTACAGTTGCAGAAAATATTGCATTTTTAAAGGCGGATGCCACAGAAGAAGAGATGATGGAAGCCGCAGAGATTGCTTGTGCAGATGAATTTATTCAATCACTTCCAAATGGATTGGATACAGTTATTGGGGAAAAAGGATTTGGCGTATCCGAAGGACAGGCTCAGAGGATTGCCATAGCCAGAGCTATTTTAAGTGGTGCTTCTATATTACTGTTTGATGAGGCTACCAGTGCTTTGGATGAGGAGACAGAGGCAAAGGTATTAAAGAATGTGGCAGGTTTGGCAGACAAAACATTATTGGTAGTGACCCACAGACCTGCAGCATTGGCAATTTGCTCGAAACACCTTTTATTGAAGGATGGAAGGATTACCATGGAATCGAAGTGATTACTATGGAATCGAAGGAGTACGATGGAATCAGAAAGATTTTTTCAAAAATAAGTAGGAAAGGTTTGGAAATAAAATGAACCAATTTACAAATGAAAGTGAATATTTGATTCATTTGGTGGTTTGTGTCATGAAGGGCGAGCAGCCACTGGAAATGCCGGAGGAACTGGACTTTAGGCAGGTGTATTCTCTGGCATGTTATCATAGTGTGGCAAATATTGCGTATTATGGAATTGAAAAATTAAGCAAGAAGCCAGAACAAGAACTGTTGCGTAAGTGGTCCCAGGTTCGGGATAAAGCAATTATTAAAGATTTGACTCAACAGAATGAATATGCTCAGATAGCAGCGAAGTTTTCAGATGAGAAGATGTGGTTTATTCCTTTGAAAGGGACGATTTTGAAGCGTTATTATCCGCAAAGTGATTTCCGGACCATGTCTGATATTGATTTATTGATTGATGAGACGAATGCGCCTGTGGCAAAGAAGGTAATGCTTTCTTTGGGATATGAGGTGGAAGGATATGGGGCAGGTGCTCATGATGTGTATCTGAAAAAGCCAGTAATGAATGTGGAAGTACACCGGCAATTATTTGGTGTTCATGCTGGAGGAGAATATAATCAGATATTTGAGAAGGTTTTGGAGTGTTGCAATCCGGTTTCAGAGTATTGCTATGAAATGGAGATAAATACGTTCTTTGTGCACATGATAGCCCATGTAGCAAAGCATTATGATCATGGTGGGACGGGACTTCGTTCTTTTTTAGATATCTGGGTCTTCTTAAAGGAATATCGGGAAAAACTGGATTGGAGCCGGATTGATGAGATGCTGCAGGTAGAGGATATGCAGGAAAAATGCCATGATTTTATGCGGTTGACAGAGATTTTCTTTGGTGATGCCACGTGTGATGGAAAGTATGAAGAGATGAAGCAGTTTGTTCTCCATGCAGGCACTTATGGTACGATGAAGGAGCAGGTACAACAGGATATTCAGAGAAAAGGGAAAGCAGGATATGTGTTTTGTCAGATTTTCCCTACTATGGAAATGATGAAATCAAACTTTCCGATTTTGAAAAAGGCTCCAGTGTTGTTGCCCTTTGTATGGTTGTATCGCTTGCTGGTGAAACCGATTGCAAATCATAAGAAAACAAAGAGTAAAATTAAAACATTAATTGGATTTCATAAAAGCGGAAAATAACTATTATAGTTAAATTAAACAAGGCGAAGGAATTAGAGGTTGAAAAAGTGAAAGTAGGAAGTAAGATAGTAAGGACTGCTATGTTAAATCGTTATTATATTAAGTTTATCATGCGTCTAAGTATTTTTTTGATTAGTTTTATTACTTATATTACAAATAAGGATTTAATATATGGATTTATTTATCATGAGATTTCCGGAGAGTTTTTGCCTTTTGGAATTACTCCTCTGCATATCTTATGGCTGATTTTTATGATTACCATGATAACCCATCTTTTTCCGAATAATATGCTGTCCATGGCTTTGAAGAAAAGCAAGAAAGAAAACTACGTAGAGGTGAAAGGCTATTCAGAGTATGAACTTTTGAAGTTTGTGCAGGATCAGAATGTAAAGGCATGGAAGGTTATGCTTTTGTGGTTATCCTTTAATGCTGTATTTGGGATTTTGTACTTATTTGAAATAATCGATAGTGTGGATTTGCTAATGCTGACGGTATTTTACTATTTGTGTGACTATATCTGCATTTTGTTTTTCTGTCCGTTTCAGACATATATTATGAAAAATAAGTGTTGTGTGAACTGCCGGATTTATGATTGGGGACATTTTATGATGTTTACTCCTATGTTGTTTATAAAGAATTTTTTTAGTTGGAGTCTGTTTTTTACTTCTCTGGTGGTGCTGATTCACTGGGAGATTGTGTATGCTAAGTATCCTCAGAGGTTCTGGAGTGGGGCAAATCAGACTTTGCAGTGTCAGAATTGTAAGGATAAGACCTGTCAGATGAAGAGAAGACTTGGGAAATAGACACCGTCAAGGTGTCTACAGTCTGAAAGTCGCTCGTGACTCTTTGTTCTAGTTATGTCACTACTTGCAAATACATAATATGTCATTTATAATTGTAATAGTTCTGTAAAAATGGACAAAATCTGTGATACGGAAGGAGAAAACTATGGAATATAATGAAGAATATTTTGCGAAAAGTGCAAATAAAAAGGCAACCATTATCTGGGTTGTTATAGTTGCCTTTTTAACAATTGCCTATGCATTGGAGGTAAAAAAGGGAACCCGTGATATTAGTTATTATCTGATTTTTGAAGCTTTTTGCTGGGTGCCGATTATAGTAAGTTTAATTATTGTGAAGCTAAAGGGGTGGTCTACTCCGATTTACAAGGAGTTGGTATTGATTGGTTATGGTATTTTTTATACCTTTGTCATGCTGACCACGATTAACCCTCTGACTGTAATGTTTGTTCTGCCGGTGGCAAGTATGTTAATGCTTTATAAGAATCGTGCGTTTATGACTCGTGCCAGTATCTATGCTTCGGTTGTTATTATTATATCTATTGTAAAGAACTATATGAGTGGGATGAACTCTTCCACAGATATTGCTACATATGAAATTCAGCTTTTAGCAACGATATTGTGTTTCGTAGGTTTTATTCTGTCCATTAACCATTTGACCCAGTCTGATGGAGCGATGATTGCTTCTATCAATGCCAATCTGGACAAAGTAGTAAAGACCATTGAACAGGTAAAGGAAGCAAGTTCCGCTGTAGTAGATGGTGTGACCGTAGTTCGTGAGTTGTCCGAGGAAAACAAAGAAGGCGCCAATATGGTAGTGCAGAGTATGGAAGAACTCTCTGCCAATAATAATATATTAGGTTCTAAGATTCATTCTTCCATGAATATGACAGAGGATATTGATAGCCAGGTAAGCAATGTGGCAGAACTGACAAATCATATCGTAGAGATTGCCAATAAGTCCATGGCACATGCCAGCAGTAGTACTCAGGAGTTAGGAAGTGTAGTGGAGTCAACTAATGTTATGGCGCAGCTTTCCTCCGATGTAGAAAGAATTTTAGGAGAATTCCGTGAGGAATTTGAAATGGTGAAGCAGGAGACAGGAAAGATTGAAACGATTACCTCCCAGACCAATCTGCTGGCATTAAATGCTTCCATTGAGGCTGCCAGAGCAGGAGATGCCGGAAAAGGTTTTGCTGTAGTAGCAGATGAAATCCGTAATTTAAGTATGGGTACACAGAATTCTTCTAGCAGTATTATGGGGGCTTTGCAGCATCTGGAGGACACTTCTGATAAGATGACAGAGTCTATTACTACCATTCTGAATCTGATTCAGGAAACACTGGAAGGCATGAAGATTGTTAATGAAAGTGTTAGCGTTATTGCCAGCGATTCAAAGCAGTTAGGAGAAGAAATCCAGACTGTAGATTCTGCAATCCAGCAGGTGGAAGTATCCAATAAAAACATGGTAGATAATATGAAGCAGGTACAGGATATTATGGTGGTTGTTACCGAAAGTGTAAATGCTTCCGAAGACACTACAAAGACTATGTTAAGTAAGTATGCAGAAACCAGTCGAAATGTTATGCTGATTGAAGATGTAGTAGGTAAGTTGGTAGAAGAACTTGGTGATGGCGGGTTTATGGACTTAAGCGATATTCGTCCTGGTATGATTGTAAATGTTATGGCGTGGGTAAATGGTCAGAAGAAGGAATTAGAAACTGAGGTTTCCCATGTAAGAGATGGCGTACTTATTGCGGTTCCAAGTCCAGCAGATGATTTTATCGTTAATGCGGATAAGAAGCAGAGATATGAAATCTGGATTACGGTAAATAATTCCGTATATGTATGGAAGGATGTTAAGATTACTTCTGCAACAGATAATGGAAATGCCTGCTACAAAGTATGGCCAGAGGGTAATCCAAAGGTAATGAACCGTAGAAAATATCCAAGACTTGTATTGAAGAACCTGTGCAAGGTTACAATGACAGAATCTGGTAATTCCTTTGATGGAAGAATGGTAAATCTTTCTGCTGGAGGTTATGCATTTTCTGCTGATGCCCAGGAATTAAAGGATTCAGTTGGTAAGAAGCTACAGATTACCATACAGGGAAATGATGAGTTAGACGGTGTTACATTAAAGGGTGTGATTATTCGTTCTACAGATGATGCCGGAAGATACATTGTAGGCTGTAGAATGCCGGAAGATGATATGATGATTCGCAGCTATGTAGAGAAGAACTTATAAGAAAAGGTATGTTTATGGAAACCAATGAAACTGTTTTGTTTCGTTGGTTTCTTTCTATAAAGTAGAGGTTTAAAAAGATACGGAAAGGAAAAAGAGTATGAAACGTTCAGAAATCAATCAGATTATTAAGGACATGGAAACTATGGCAAAGAAGCACGGATTCTGTCTGCCACCATTTTGTAATTGGACCCCTGATGAGTGGCGAAAAAAAGGACATGAATATGACGAGATTCGCGATAATATGCTGGGATGGGATGTGACAGATTATGGCCAGGGAGATTGGAACAAGGTGGGGTTTGCATTGATTACCCTTCGCAATGGCAATCAGAATAATCCAAAGTATAAGAAGGTCTATGCGGAGAAGCTTTTGATGTTAAAGGAAGGACAGCATTCGCCTATGCATTTTCACTGGAAGAAATCGGAGGATATCATTAACCGCGGTGGTGGGGAGTTGATTATTCATTTGTATAACTCTACCGAGGATGAAGGGCTAGACAAAGAAAATGATGTGCTGGTCAATGCAGATGGTAGGTCTTATTATGTACCGGCAGGAACAGCATTAATATTAAAACCCGGCGAAAGCATTACGCTCTGGCCGGGACAATATCATGATTTTGATGTAGTAGAAGGCTCGGGAGATGTCTTAATTGGAGAAGTATCTATGTGCAATGATGATAATACAGACAACCGCTTCTATGAAAAGGTGGGACGGTTCCCGAAAATAGAGGAAGACGAAGAACCATACCGACTGCTTTGTTTTGAATATCCGCAAGCAGAGTAAGATATAGATGATAACTTCTTAACGATGTTAAAAGATTAGACATTGTTAGGAAGTTATTTTGCTTCTGTGGTCTCCATATTTTGTGGCAATACCAGATTCAGAATAATTGAAACGAGAAATACTACAGCAACACAGTTTTCTCCGAAAACGGTTTGTATAATCTTTGGGAAGATATGAAAAATTTCCGGTACTTGGGTGAAACCGATTCCCATACTTAAAGAAAGTGCTGCAATAGTAATATTTCTTTGACTATAACCGCATTTACTAATCATTTGCAGACCACTGATAACGATAGTTCCAAACATCATAATGGTACATCCACCTAAGACTGCATCAGGCAGGGTGGCAAGCAAAGCTCCCAAAATAGGAAAGATTCCCGCAAGAAGCATGATTATAGCTCCTGTAGCAATGGCAAAACGGTTCACTACCTTAGTCATAGCCACAAGACCTACGTTTTGGCTGAAGGAAGTGATTGGTAAGCAGCCAAATAGAGAAGAGAGTGCACTGATAAATCCGTCACAGGAGATGGAACCGGAAGTTTCTTTCTGGGTGGCCTCGCGGTTTAGACCGGTGACTGCTAATGCGGAAGTATCACCAATGGTTTCTGTGGCAGATACTAGGAAAATTAAGGTAACTGACAGAATGGCATTGGCATTAAATTCTGGCTTGAATGGCATTAGCTTTGGAAGTGCAATGATGGAAGTATTCTGTAAAGCAGAGAAGTCTACCATTTTCATACAAATAGCAGCAAGATATCCTGCTATTAGGCCGAAAAGTACAGAGAGCTGTTTCCAATAGGACTTGGCAAAGATATTAAACATAATACAACAAACTAGTGTGATAGTTCCTAAAAACCAATTGGCAGCAGAACCAAAATGTTCACTTCCACTACCACCTCCAAAGGAGGAAGCTCCTACGGATAATAAAGAAAATCCAATGGATGTTACTACACTGGCTGCTACGATAGGAGTAATAATTCGTGTCCAGTATTTTGCGAAAAGACCAAGGATTCCTTCAATTATACCGCCAACCAAGACAGCACCGATTATAGTATTGTAACCATAGGTTGGTCCGATGTAACATAGGACAGAAACAAAGGTGAAACTGATTCCCATGACGATAGGGAGACCAGAACCAATTTTCCATAATGGAAATAGTTGGATTAAAGTTCCGATACCAGCAACAATCATGGCACTTTGGATTAGGGCGGCTGTCTGAGGTGTAGACAGGCCACAGGCTCCTGCAACGATAATAATTGGCGCAATATTTGCTACGAACATAGCAAGTATGTGCTGTAAACCAAAAGGAATAGCCTGCTGAACAGGGATTTTTCCATCTAATTGATAAATGTTTTGAATTGAATTATTTGTAGTCTTCATAATAGACCCTTTCCTTAGTATAGTATTTTTCTACTGGGTATGAGATATTATAATGTCAAAAGAGGCGCAATCTAGCGGAAGGTGATTTCTCCTGTGTCAGAATCCATAGCCTCTACAATAGCCAAGGATTCCAATTGATATCCCAGATTACGGATAATGGTACCACCGTTTTGAAAACCTTTTTCGATGGCAATGCCGATTCCTTCTACTGTGGCACCAGCTTCTGTAACGATAGAAATTAGTCCTTGTAAAGCACAGCCGTTGGCAAGGAAGTCATCGATGATTAAAACATGGTCGTCTGGACCTAGAAATTTCTTGGATACAATCACTTGATTTTTGCACTTATGGGTGAAGGACTCTACTTCTGCAATATACATTTCGCCTTCAATGTTAATGCTCTTTGATTTTTTCGCAAATACTACTGGCGCATCAAAATGCTTTGCTACCACACAGGCAATACCGATACCGGAAGCCTCGATAGTCAATATTTTGTTAATTGGTTTATCCGTAAAACGGCGTTTAAATTCAGCACCCATCTGGTCGAAAAGCTTGATGTCCATTTGATGATTTAAAAAACTGTCTACTTTCAAGACATTTCCTTCTTTTACAATTCCATCTTTTTTTATTCGTTGTTCTAAAAAATTCATTTTTTCCTCCTTAGTATATTTGAAAATAATTATGAATTCGAGTTTTTCTTATCTATTAAAGTATCAGAAATCAGGAAATCTGACAACTGGAATAATAGAAATTGTTTTGTTATAAAATAATTGTATGAAGTTGTTTTTGAGAAAAAAACATCAATTACAAGCATGAAAATACATTGCAGAGAAGGTATAATAAATAATTATATTTATAGGAGGACATATATATGTTAGAGATTTTGAAGAAAATTGATGCGAAGAAAACAGGTATTTTTGTGGCAGGAGTTTTAGTTGGTACTGCTGGTGTAAAGATGCTGGCAAGCAAGGATGCAAAGAAGGTGTACACTGAGTGTACAGCAGCAGTACTTCGTGCAAAGGACTGTGTAATGCAGACTGCAACCAAGATTCAGGAAAATGCAGAGGATATTTATGCTGAGGCACAGCAGATTAATGAAGAAAGAGCCTTGGCAGAGGAAGCTTGTACAGTAGAAGACTGTGATGAAGAGGCTGCAGAGGGCGAAAACGAAGAATAATCGAAGGAAGGGTTTCTTATGAATTTTGTTATTAAGCATGAAATCAGGGGACGACTTCGTATTCATGTAAAGAAGAAACGTATGACCTATCGTGATGCGGATGCTTTGCAATATTATCTGGATGCCCAGGAAAATATAATATCTGCCAAGGTATATGAAAGAACTCAGGATGTGGTGGTTAACTATATAGGAGAACGTGAGAGGATATTACAGATTTTTAAGGAGTTTCATGGACAGCAGGCAGAGGAAAAGGTGTCAGAAATTTATCTGCAAAATTCTGGCAGGGAGTTAAATAGCCAGTATTGGGAAAAGTTGATGAGCAGAGTGATTTTCCGTATGGGAAGCCGGTTTTTTGTGCCGGCGCCAGTTCGTATGGCAGTGATATATGCAAAAGCGGCAAGATACTTATGGAAGGGACTGGATACCTTACGACAGGGTAAGATTGAAGTTCCAGTATTAGATGCCACAGCCATTAGTGTTTCTTTGATCCGAGGAGATGTGAAGACTGCAGATTCTGTCATGTTCCTGTTGGGAATCGGTGAGGTTCTGGAAGAATGGACTCATAAGAAGTCGGTAGGAGATCTGGCAAGAAGCATGTCCCTGAACATTGAAAAAGTCTGGCTGATGCAGGAGGATAAGGAGATTCAGATATCGGCTTCTGAGATTCGGTCGGGAGACAAGATTAAGGTATATGCTGGTAACATGGTTCCTTTTGATGGAAAAATCCTGACAGGAGATGCTATGGTGAATCAGTCTTCCTTAACAGGCGAGTCAGTTCCTGTCCACAAGACAGAAGATGGTTATGCTTATGCAGGAACGGTACTGGAAGAGGGAGAACTGGTGATTCTTGTAGAGGAGGATGGTGGTAGCAGTAAGTTTGAAAAAATTGTTACCATGATTGAAGATTCTGAGAAGTTGAAATCTTCTGTAGAGGGAAAGGCCTCCCATCTGGCAGACCGATTGGTTCCATATACACTGGCAGGTTCCGGTCTGGTATATCTTATTACAAGAAATGTAACGAAGGCTTTATCTGTGCTGATGGTTGATTTTTCTTGTGCGTTGAAGCTGGCAATGCCAATTGCTGTCTTATCGGCTATTAGAGAAGCCAGTGCCTATCAGGTAACTGTAAAGGGCGGAAAGTATCTGGAAGCTATGGCAGAGGCAGGTACCATTGTATTTGATAAGACGGGAACGCTTACCAAGGCACAGCCAAAGGTGGTAGATGTGATTTCCTTTGACGGACAGGAGCCGGATGAACTGCTTCGGCTGGCGGCATGTATGGAGGAGCATTTTCCACATTCTATGGCAAAGGCAGTAGTGGATGCTGCCAAGGAAAAGAATTTGGTACACGAAGAGATTCATTCCCAGGTGGAATACATTGTAGCTCATGGTATTTCCACTATGGTGGAAGGAAAGAAAGCCATTATAGGCAGCTATCATTTTGTGTTTGAGGATGAGCAGTGTATTCTTCCAGAAGGGATGGAAGAAAGATTTCGCAATGTACCGACAGAATATTCCTGTCTGTATCTGGCTATTGAAAACCGGCTGGCAGCAGTGATTTGTATTGAAGATCCACTACGGAAGGAAGCGGCAACAGTAATTAAAGCTTTGAAGGCTGCAGGAATCGAAAAGGTGGTTATGATGACTGGCGACAGTGAACGGACCGCTGCTTCCATTGCAAAGAAGGTCGGTGTAGATGAGTATTATTCTGAAGTTTTGCCAGAGGATAAAGCGAAATTTGTAGAAAAGGAAAAAGAGCAGGGCAGAACGGTAGTCATGATTGGAGATGGTATTAACGATTCTCCGGCACTTTCTGCAGCTGATGTAGGAATTGCCGTCCGTGAAGGGGCTGAAATTGCCCAGGAAATTGCGGATGTAACCATGGGAGCAGGCAGCTTATACGAATTGGTGACGCTAAAGGAAATCAGTAATTGTCTCATGAAGCGGATTGACAAAAATTACCACCAAATCGTCGGAATCAATACTGCTCTGATTCTGCTGGGAGTATTTGGAATTATGCCGCCTACTACCTCGGCATTACTGCATAATACCTCCACTCTTTTTATTAGTCTGAAGAGTATGCAGAATTTATTGGATTAGATTGTTTTTTTATCTTAATAAATAACAAAAAGGTCTTTGGTTTTTGAATTGGAAAACCAAAGACCTTTTTGTGTCACTAAATTAAAAGTATATCTTATAAAAAACATTCCATTATTTTGGCGGGATAAATGATAAAAATGAATCAATAATAATATTGACGGAAGATATTTGATTAGGTATTATTGATTTGAGTTAGGCAAGACTAACTGGAAAGGAGAAACCATGAGTCAGGATATACTTGAAATTGCCCGCGGGATGAATTGGAAAGATATAGAAATGCAGATTGTTATGCAATGTGCGCCTTTGATTGCAAGATTGAAGCTGTCAAATCTGCTGATGGCTCAGAATACAGATGTGGGAAGAATTCGACAGATTTTAAGAAGAACCGGAATTTCTTATTTTGTTCTTGCGGTTACTCAGAAGAAAACAGCAATTTTACTTTATAATCGTCAGCAGTTAGAGGAATATCTGGCGAATGAAAAGGTAGATCAGATTCTTACAGATATGGGATATGCAAATATGCATTTGGGAGAAATTCTTTTTCTTTTTAGTAAAAGATATCAGGATTTTGTGGAAGGAAAACAGGATTTCCCTCATGAAATGGGATTGTTCCTTGGTTATCCGGTGGAAGATGTGATTGGATTCATTGAAAATAACGGTGAAAATTGTCTTTACACAGGTTATTGGAAGGTTTATGCCAATCTGTCAGAAAAAAAGGCGTTGTTCCAGAAGTTTGAAATAGCCAGAGAGCATTTAATCAAGTTGCTTTCCAATGGAATGGGGCTGGTGGAAATTGTTCAGAGTTATTCCCTGTTGCCAACCACTTAAAAATGTGGTTGGTGGCGGAATAGAATATACTAAATATGAAGGGAGATTTTATTATCATGGAGAAAATTAGTGTTGTTTACTGGTCGCAGTCAGGAAATACCCAGGCAATGGCAGAAGCCATTGGAGCAGGGATTTCTACAGCGGGAAAAGAAGCGGATGTAGTTTATGTTGGAAATGCTTCAATGGATGTGTTGAAGGAAGCGAAGGTGTTTGCTTTGGGATGCCCGGCAATGGGAGCAGAGGTTCTTGAAGAAACAGAAATGGAACCTTTTGTAACGGAGGTGGAAGGCTTTGTAAGTGGAAAGACTATTGCTTTGTTTGGTTCCTATGGATGGGGCGACGGACAGTGGATGCGTGATTGGGAAGAAAGAATGACAGCAGCAGGAGCAACCGTATTAAATGGGGAAGGCCTGATTTGCAATGAAGCACCAGATGATGATGCTATTATGGAATGCAATTCTTTAGGACAGCAGATGGCATCTATGTAACATAAACTGATTAACGGACAAATATAGCATAAATCCAAAATCTCCAGAGTCTGTATTGGCTCTGGAGAAAAGAAGGAGGTGACTAGCTATTAGATGTCAATAGTTTTTTTGAAAATTTTTGAAGGAAAAAAGGGTAACTTTAATAAACCTTTCAAAAAATAATTTTGAAAAGTAGACATTTTATTATTGCTGGTTGCCACTACTCAATCAGCGGA
>JAZQLD010000012.1:0-36457 GCA_045542435.1 Butyribacter sp.
AGATGGATGGAGTGCAGTTTTTCCTACGCATGAGCGTTGCTGACGTCGGTGCTTATGTTTCGTATTTTGAAACATTATGCACCGTTACGTCAGCTCCCGGAGCGCAAGCGTTCTGCGTAGGAAAACTGCATCTCTCATCCACCCTGCTCAGACAGTGCTGCGGCGTTGCGCCATGTAGAAAGCTTAGAAAGCGAAGTTCTTCAAAAGACCTGTGTTGTCTTCAAAAAAAGCAACTCCGAAAATTTTTTTCTATATTTGAAACTTTTGACGAAAAATCATATTAAAAACTTCCAATAGTTGATATTATGGGAAGTTGCATAAATTTTGCATGTGCGAAGTTTGAGTATATTATAATTTTAACACCAACTTTCAACGATTGTCTATATCATTAGCTCAAAACACTCTTGACTTTTCTTCACAACCAACATAATATAATAGTTGATAAGAAATGCTGATATTGTCCACAAGACAAACGAATCCCCCAGAGAGGCCACTCTGGGGGATTCTTGCTCATTGCGGAGAGCTATTCCGTTTCGGGCTGTTACTGTCTATTCCTCTCCATCCAACCACTTGCAAACAAAGTAACTAACAATGCCTGCCACAACGGAGATTAAAAATGCTGATATGTAATCCACAAACTCACCTCCCTCCTACTGGAAAGAGTCGACAGCAACTACAGATTAGCATATTAAATTATGATGTTCTATTGATGTTTTACCAAAAAAGAAGTCTATCCAAAGACTTCTTTTTTAGTGGTTTTGCTATATTTAATTAGCAATATAGCGAACCACCCCTACGCAAACTGGCTCTGATACAGATTCGCATAAAATCCGCCCTGTTCCAGCAGGCTTTCATGATTCCCCTGTTCAATAATATTTCCATCCTTCATGACCAGAATAATATCTGCATTTTTAATTGTAGACAAACGATGAGCTACAATGAAACTAGTACGCCCTTTCATCAATTTCTCAAATGCCCGCTGGATTCTTATCTCTGTACGGGTATCGATGGAGGAAGTAGCTTCGTCCAGTATCAGCATTGGTGGCTGACAAAGCATAATTCGTGTTATACAAAGCAGCTGCTTCTGTCCCTGGGAAAGATTGTCTCCATTTTCTTTTATCAAAGTATCATACCCCTGTGGCAAACGACGGATAAAACTGTGAGCATGGGTTGCCTTGGCTGCCGCAATGATTTCTTCCTCAGTAGCATCTGGCTTTCCCATAATAATATTCTCCCGAATTGTGCCATCCTTCAGCCAGGTCTCCTGTAGTACCATACCAATATTACTACGGAGACTGGCACGTGTCATATCTCTGATATCGGTTCCGTCAATAGCAATAACACCATCATTCACATCATAAAACCGCATTAAAAGATTGATTACAGTGGTCTTTCCACAGCCTGTAGGTCCTACAATAGCCACTCTCTGTCCCGGCTTGACAGAAAGATTAAAATCGTAAATCAATTTCTGCTCTGGCACATAAGAGAATGCAACATTTTTTAAATCTACACTGCCCTTTACTTCATCCAACACTACTGCATCCTTCTTGTCTGGCACCTGTGGTTTTGCATCAATAAATTCAAACACTCTGGCTGCACAGGCAATAGCATTCTGCAGTTCAGTAATCACACCAGATATCTCATTAAACGGTTTGGTATACTGATTGGCATAGCTAAGAAATGTGGTAAGCTTACCAACAGAAAGCCGCCCCTGAATGACAAAAAACGCACCTACGATTCCTACTCCTGCATACACCAGATTGTTTACAAAACGGGTAGCCGGATTAGTAGTAGAAGAAAAGAAGGTTGCCCGAAGGGAATACTTCTCCAGCTTCTGGTTGATTTCATCAAAGCGACGAAGCGCCTCCTTCTCATGACCATATGCCTGCACCACTCTCTGGTTTCCAATCATTTCATCAATCAATGCTGTCTGCTTTCCTCTTGCCTGAGACTGCAACTGAAACATGCTATAGGACTTCTTCGCAATAAAGCCTGCCACCAGAAAGGATAATGGAGTTACTAACACTACCACAAGAGTAATCCAGACATTGATTCCCAACATAAAGAAAAGAGTTCCTACAATAGTCATAATACCAGTAAATGCCTGAGTAAATCCCATAAGCAGACCATCTGCAAACTGGTCTACATCCGCAATCATTCGGCTGACAATGTCTCCTGACGCATGGCCATCCAAATACTTCAATGGAAGAATCTGCAATTTTTCCATTGCATCCTTGCGAATATCCTGTACCACATGATAGGTAATGTAGTTATTACAAATATTCATCAACCACTGTACAACCCCAGTAATGGTTAATGTAATCAACATCTTCTGGGCGATATTCAAAATCCCTTGAAAATTCACATTTCCTTTTTCAATCATTAAATCCACAGCATCACCTGTTAAAATCGGCAGATATAACGTTGTCACCACAGCTATTCCTGCAAAAATCAATGATAAAACAACTAAGACTCCATATTTTTTGATATATCGTAAAACCTTTTTTAAGGTTCTTCTCTGTTCCTCCTTACTTAAGAGGTTCTTTCCCTTTTTTGCCATATAATACCAGCCTTTCTATGCTTATTCCTGCCTAAATAGAATCCTCAGTTTTGAGTAGACTTAGAAAACTGTGTTTCATAAATCTCCTGATATACTTCGCATTCTTCCAAAAGCTCTTCATGCGTTCCCATACCTGCCACTTCACCATCATCCAATACCACAATAAAATCCGCCTGCTGAATAGATGACGTTCTCTGGGACACAATGAAAATTGTGGAAGAATCCTGCAATGTCTGCAATGCCTTTCGAAGCTTAGCATCCGTAGCAAAGTCCAAAGCAGAAGCACTGTCATCCAGAATCAAAATCTCCGGCTTTCTCACTAAGGCTCTGGCAATGGTCAAACGCTGTCTTTGTCCACCAGACAGGTTTCGGCCTCCCTGCTCAATCTCATAATCCAATCCTTCTTCCTTTTTATAGACAAACTCCGCTGCCTGAGCCAGCTCCAATGCCTCCTTGATTTCCTCATCGCTAGCATCAAACTTGCCCCACTGGATATTTTCCCTAATGGTTCCCTGAAATAGCACCGCTTTCTGCATAACAATTCCCACGCTATGGCGAAGCTGTTCTAAATCCAACTCCTTCACATTCATTCCATTAATCAGCACATTACCTTCTGTAGCATCATAAAATCTTGGAATCAAATGCACTAACGAAGACTTACCAGAGCCTGTACCACCAATAATACCTATGGTCTGCCCCGGCTGGGCAGTAAAGGAAATATGCTCCAGGGAAGGTTCTCCTGCCCTCTTATATGTCAGACTTACATCCCGAAATTCAACCTTTGCAGGCTTCTTTTCTTTTACAGAGTCCTTGTTTTCCAATTTGCAATCATTATCTTGTGTACCACCCGTAATGCTGCTCTTCATTTCCAGAAGACTTTCCACCCGGTTACCACAAGCAACACATTTTGTAGTCAAAATAATCGTATTGGCCAGCTTAACTAATTCCACCAATATCTGTGACATATAGTTTATCAATGCCACGATCTGTCCCTGAGTCAATGTACCAATATTAATTCGTACCGCTCCCTGCCAAATCAACACCACCAGCGCCACATTAATCATAATATAGGTCACTGGATTCATAAGTGCTGAGATCTTTCCAACAAAAAGCTGCATTTGGGTTAATGCATCGTTTTCCTCTGCAAAGGTTTCCTTTTCATGCTGCTCTTTGTTGAAAGCACGAATCACACGGACACCACTCAAATTCTGTCTGGTTACCCCAAGAAGCTGGTCCAGATGTCCCTGAACCTTTTTGTACAATGGCATCGTCCAAAGCATAATTCCAAACACCACCACTGCCAACAGTGGAATCACAATAGCAAATATAATTGCTGCCTGCACATCAATCGTAAATGCCATAACTGCCGCTCCAAACACAATAAACGGAGAACGCAGAAACAGACGCAGCGCCATATTTACTCCCGACTGCACCTGATTGATATCACTAGTCATACGGGTAATCATGGTGGAGGTTCCCAACTCATCCATTTCTGTGAAAGACAGTTCTTCGATATGGGCAAACACTGCATGCCGCAGTTTGGTAGCAAAACCTACCGCTGCCTTAGCCGCAAAGTACTGAGCCGTAATCGAACAGGTAAGTCCTACTGCTGCCAGCAGCAAAAGAATACCACCCATCTGCCAGATAAATGGTACATTCCTTTGAGAGATTCCCTGGTCAATCATCCAAGCCATAACCATAGGCACTGTTAAATCAAAGCATGCCTCCAATAGCTTGAACGCAGGCCCCAGCACACATTCCTTCTTATATTCCGTAATATACTTCAATAATTTTTTCATGATTCACAAAAAACTCCTTACAGTTTCATTTACTCTTCCCCTTAATCCTTGGCTATTATAACCTATTTACTGGAAAAATCATATACTTTCATTGCCTTTTGTCTATCTATTCTATATAATAATAGGGATTTCTACAGAAATGGAGGATTACATTTTGGCAAAATATGAACTCATTGCTCCTTGTCATTTTGGTCTGGAAGCAGTTTTAAAAAGAGAAATATTAGATTTAGGTTATGAAATATTACAGGTAGAGGACGGAAAAATAACCTTCCTTGGTGATGAAGAAGCCATCTGCCGTTCCAATATATTTTTACGGACTACCGAACGTGTATTGATTAAGATTGGCAGTTTTAAGGCTACTACCTTTGACGAGCTTTTCGAAGGAACCAAGGCTCTTCCGTGGGAAAGCTTCATTCCGGAAAACGGAAAGTTCTGGGTTGCCAAGGCTACCTCCATTAAGAGTAAGCTTTTTAGTCCTTCCGATATTCAGTCTATTATGAAGAAGGCTATGGTAAACCGCCTAAAGGCAAAATACAATATCAGTTGGTTCCCAGAGGATGGAGACAGCTTCCCACTCCGTGTTACGATTATGAAAGATATTGTTACTGTGGGACTAGACACCTCTGGAGATTCCCTACACAAGCGCGGCTACCGTCAGGCAACGGTAAAAGCACCGATCACCGAAACTCTTGCCGCAGCTTTAATTATGCTGACTCCTTGGAATAAGGATCGTATCTTAGTGGACCCTTTCTGTGGAAGTGGAACCTTCCCTATTGAAGCAGCTTTAATTGGTGCAAATATTGCCCCGGGAATGAACCGCTCTTTCACAGCTGAGAACTGGGGGCATCTGATTCCAAAGAAGGCTTGGTATGATGCCATTAATGAAGCAGAAGACAATATCCGCCGAGATGTGGAAATGGATATACAGGGATATGATATTAGTCCAGATGCCATTAAGGCAGCTATGGAAAATGCCCGTCTGGCAGAAGTAGACCATCTAATTCACTTCCAGCAGCGACCGGTATCCCAGTTAAGCCATCGAAAGAAATATGGATTTGTCATTACCAATCCGCCATATGGCTGCCGTCTGGATGAAAAAGAAGATATGCCGGCACTGTACCGTGAAATCGGCGAAGCTTTTTCCCATTTGGATAGCTGGTCCTTCTATATGATTACTGCCTTTGACCAGGCAGAACGTTACATTGGAAAAAAGGCTACGAAAAATCGTAAGATTTATAACGGTATGATGAAGACCTATTTCTATCAATATATGGGTCCAAAGCCACCAAGAAAAAAAACATCAGAGGAACACCAAATGTAAGTTAGCTGCTCATAATATCAATTATATAAAGTAACGCAGAAAAAAGCCTATGGTATTTCTTTTACGCGGACGCCTCTCGGCTCGGGTTGGTTCTGGCAATGGTGCATAAGACGCTATCTTCGCACTAAGTGCTTGATAACGTCTAAACACCAGCTGAACCAAACGCCGCTTTAAAAGAAAACCATAGGCTTTTTTCTGCTGTGTACTGGCTAACTTGTAATTCAATGATAATAGAATATATTCTGCATATAAGCAGTACTTCATTCTAGAAGATTACTGTATTTTAAAAATCTTTCATAATATCACTGTAAATTCAGCCAATTTGTAAATAGAATACTGGTTAGCAATCCCAAAGAAAAGTATTGTCTTCGGCAGTACTTGGTTTCCGTTTTGGAGATAGCACAAGGGCTGAAAGCCCTATACGTAAAAAAGGACAACGCAAATTCATTTGCAGTTGTCCTTTTGCGCGTATATGAAGCATCTTTAGTGCTTGTGCTATCGTAAGGAAACCTATGTGCTGTTCCGTAAGACACCTAAGCGAAAGCGTCTTTTCGTCGGGATGTCTGACCAGTATTCGCCACCAAAGAGTAGTGGCGTCACTTTCCCATAATTAATATTATGAGCAGTCTTCGGACAATTTACAGTGGAGCTAACAATACTTTACCTGTTCCACGATAAACATTTACCAGACCTTCGCCACTGGCAGCGGAACCAATCAATGTCTTGGTAGAACGCTCTGTAGTAAAGCTCAGACTCTGACTCCAAGCAATAGCAAAGTTACCATCAACCTTTAACTCATCATCCTTTAATTCTACTTCAATCATTTCTTCTCTTGGACAACGACACTCTAATACGGCATAGCCTGTTCCTGTCAGACAAGAGTTGAACAATCCTTCGCCACCTGCTACTGCGGAAGAAAGATTCTTGCGCGCTACAGTCTTCATATCTACAGTTCCTTCACACGCAAGGAATAAACCATCATCGATTACCATTCCGTTCCATGCCGCAACATCTTCAACCAAAATGTATTTATATGTAGGCTCTAAAATAAGAAGTCCATTTCCCATATATCGAGGCTTAATTGCAGTTTCATTTGTCACCTTGGAGGTTACCAGCTTCTTTGCAAAATCCCCAATTCCCTTTACATTAGTACCACTGCTTACATTACCTACCGTCCACTGCATGGCACCTGCCTGAATGATTGCCTGATGGTTATCATCCAACTCAACCATAACCTGACGCTTACGAACATTCATCTTTGATGCATAATAAGCCTGAGTTGCATTTGCCATAGCATTGCTCAAGTCCTGCTGATACTCAAATACAGTGAAGTTCCCTTTCTGCTCAATAATCTTTCTGTTTGCATTTTCTTTCATTGTTGTGCTGTACATAATCTTCTCCTTTTTGTTTTTTTATATAAATACTTCCTACCATGGTTCTCTTTTCCATTGCCTGAACCGCTCCGGCAGTATGGTGTATTTATACCATCTTCCTTTTATGCATCAAGTTCATCTGTCATTGCATACAAAAACTCCACAATCTGTTTAATACTATCTGTGGTTTCTCTTTGATATACCGCCTCTTTCTCCAATTCATGAGAAATATTATTTACTGTAAAGGCTATTTCTAATATCTGATCCATAATCTGGCACATGCATTCAAAAGCCTCATTCCTGACCTCCTCTGTACCTTCCCGCATAATAGCAGCGCACTCTCTGGCATCACTAGTCAGTGTAACCAGACGATCAGTTACGTTAATGGAATCAAAGGTCATCTGTTCCATAGAGCACAAAGTGTACTCCAAACGTTCTAAGATTCTACCTGTAGTTTCTTCTGTTTCACGCATTCCCATCTTATATCACCTCCAACAGTTCATAAATGTTGGTAATTCCTACCAGCTGCATCCCCCGTAACTCTTTTTCCTCAATCTCTAACTGCCTGCGATTAACTTCCGGTAATAAACAGCGTTCAAATCCAAGCTTTGCAGCTTCCACCACTCTCTGCTCTGCCATATTTACTGCTCTGACCTCACCTACAAGACCAACTTCACCAAAACATATTGTCCGGCTGTCCAAAGCCTGATTCCGATAACTGGAAAGCAGGGCTGTTACTATACCTAAATCTAATGCTGGCTCGTTAATGCGCATACCTCCTGCCACATTAATGTAAGCATCCATATCACACATCCGAACCCCCAAACGTTTTTCAATCACCGCCATTAAAAGATTGACACGATTGTAATCTGTACCAGCAGCTGTTCTTCTTGGCATATTAAAATTCGTCTGACATACCAAACCCTGTACCTCTACCAGTATTGGTCTGGTACCTTCCATAGAACAAGCTACCACAGATCCAGGAGCATTCTCTGGTTTTCCCTGTAACATATATTCAGAAGGATTTGGTACTTCTACCAATCCACTTCCTCTCATTTCAAAAACACCAATCTCATTGGTAGAACCAAAACGATTTTTCACACCTCTTAGGAAACGGTAGGAAGCCCCGCCTTCTCCTTCAAAATAAAGAACCGTATCTACCATATGTTCTAATACTCTAGGGCCTGCCACCACTCCTTCCTTGGTAACATGTCCTACAATAAAAATAGACACCGGTAAGCCTTTTGCTAAACGCAGCAATGTACTAGTAGTCTCCCGTACCTGCCCTACGCTTCCTGGTGCCGAACCTATTTCTTCCCGGTACATAGTCTGAATCGAATCAATAATCACAACATCCGGTACGGTTTTTGTAATGGTTTCTGCCACAATATCCAAATCAGTCTCACTCATTAGCAATAATTCTGACTGAAATACTCCCAACCGTTCTGCACGCATCTTAATTTGCTTTACTGATTCTTCACCAGAAACATATAGCACCTTCTTCTCTTTCGCTGCAAGATGTTGACACATCTGCAATAGCAGTGTAGATTTTCCGATACCTGGATCACCACCCACTAATACCAAAGAGCCTACAACAATACCTCCGCCAAGAACCCGGTCCAACTCACCAATGCCACTGACAATCCTTGTCTCTTCTGAGAACTGCACTTCTGAAAGCTTATAAGGTTCCTTTGCCATAGCTCTGGTTATAGTCTTTCCTGTGGAAGTCTTAATAGTAGGTTCCTCTACAAAACTATCCCAAGCCTTGCAGCCAGGGCATTGCCCCAGCCACTTGGTTGATTCAAATCCACATTCCTTACAAAAAAATACGGTTTTACTTTTTCCTTTTGCCATAAATTAGTTCTTTTCCACCTTAATCTCAGAAACCTGTCCTGGATTGATTTCTACACTTAAGATCAACTTTCCTGCCAGATTGGTCTTCATCTTTCCTACATTAGTACCATCTACATATACCTTATATTCAGCCTCTGGCTCCAGTTCCAATGTAATAGAAGAATCTTCCCAGCCTTCTACATTAAACTTCATTGACTTTTCATCTGTCTTCATATTTGTAACTGCGGTACCTGGAACAGACTCATAAACAAATAAACCATTCTTCTCTAGCTTGGTGATTTCTTTGAAGGTCTTTACCTTATACATATCTCCTTCATACTCAAAGTCGGAAAGCTTCTTCTTGGTATCCAGCTCGAAATCACCAAAACTTAATGTTCCATCCGCTTCCTTACGAATCAATTCTTTTACTACTGCCATGATTTTGTCCTCCTGTGTTTTATCTATAATGCTGCTTACGTACCTAAAATCCTATTAACAGAATACCATAAATTGACTTGTATTTCTACTATAAAACATTCAAAAAATATTCTTCTATACTCTTGAAAATGTAATCTTTTCTTCTATGAAATCTACCTGAACGGTATCCCCGGCAGAAATGCTTCCAGCCAGAATCCGCTCTGCTAATTCATCCTCGATCTGGGTCTGAATTGCTCTTCTTACAGGACGCGCTCCATAGTTTTTATCAAATCCACTTTCCGCCAAGTGAGCAACAGCCGCATCACTTACGTTAAGTGTAATACTCATTTGCGCCTGGGTTCTCTTGTTTAAAGAATGCAATAAAATCTGCACAATCTCCTGAATATGCTCTTTGGTCAGCATATGGAATACTAAAATTTCATCGATACGGTTAATAAACTCTGGCTTAAAGAGCTTTTTCACCTCTTCCATAACACTTTCCTTCATTTTCTTATAATCTGCTTCTGCATCCTCCTGATTGCCAAAACCAAGTCTCTTTGGCTCTACAATCTGCTGAGCACCCGCATTAGATGTCATAATGATAATAGTATTTTTAAAGCTTATCTTTCTACCTTGGGCATCTGTCACATGACCATCTTCCAATATCTGAAGAAGAATATTAAACACATCAAAATGTGCTTTCTCGATTTCATCAAAAAGGATAACAGAATATGGATGACGACGCACTTTTTCACTGAGCTGGCCTCCATCTTCATATCCAACATATCCCGGTGGTGAACCGATCATCTTAGATACACTATGCTTTTCCATGTACTCTGACATATCAACACGGATAATTTCATTTTCTTTTCCAAAAACAGCCTCTGCTAACGCCTTAGAAAGCTCCGTTTTTCCTACACCCGTTGGTCCAAGGAATAAGAAAGAGCCAATTGGACGGTTAGGATCCTTCAGTCCCACTCTGCCTCGTCTTACTGCTTTAGACACTGCGGTTACCGCTTCTTCCTGTCCAATCACACGCTGATGCAGGATTTCCTCCAGCTTCTTCAACCGTTCTGTTTCCTCTTCCTGAAGCTTTTGGACAGGAATCTTTGTCCAATCAGCTATAACATTGGCAACATCATTTTCTGTTACCTCTAAGTCCTTTTGATTTCTGGCATTGTCCAATTCTGTATGCTTCTTTTCCATCTGAGTCCGGATTTCTTCCTGTTCTCTCTTGAGTTCTCCTGCTCTTGCATAGTTTTCACTACGAATTGCCTCTTCCTTTTCTTTCTCCAGACGAACCAAAGTCTCTTCCATTTCACGCAATTCCGGAGAAGGAACATATAACTTTAATCCTGTACGAGCTGCCGCCTCATCGATTACATCAATGGCTTTATCTGGCAAAAACCTGTCATTCACATAACGGGTAGACATCTTTACAGCTGCCACAATAGCAGAATCTGTAATCTTTACATGATGATGGTCTTCGTAACGCTCTGCCAGTCCTTTTAAGATTCCGATGGTCTCTTCCTCTGATGGCTCCTCTACCACTACAGACTGAAAACGACGCTCCAAAGCTGCATCCTTTTCAATATATTTCCGATACTCCTCTCTGGTTGTGGCACCGATTAACTGAATCTCGCCTCTTGCCAGAGATGGTTTCAAAATGTTTGCCGCATCAATAGCACCTTCTGCACCACCTGCACCAATAATGGTATGAATCTCATCAATAAACAAAAGGATATTACCACTCTGTCTTACTTCTTTCAAAGAACGTTTAATTCGCTCTTCAAACTCACCACGATACTTAGAACCAGCTACCATCCCAGATAAATCTAAAGTTAATACCCGTTTATTTTGCAAGGTTGCAGGGATATCTTCTGCTATAATCTTCTGTGCCAGTCCTTCCACAACTGCTGTTTTACCAACTCCAGGTTCACCAATCAGACATGGATTATTCTTTGTCCGGCGACTAAGAATCTGCACAATACGATGAATTTCTCTTTCTCTCCCAATAACCGGGTCTAATTTCCCTTCCTTTGCCAGAGCTGTCAGATCACGGCTATACTGATCCAACATTGGTGTTGCAGACTTATTCTTTTTATTCTTCTGCATCATATACTCATTTTTGGCACTGTTCATATCCTGGCCAGTAGCAGTCAATACATCTACATAAAGCTTCTGCACATTAATTCCTTTTGTATTTAACAATCTTACTGCAATACAATCATTTTCCTTTAACATAGACAACAGAATATGTTCTGTTCCCGCCTGGGATACTCCCATTTTCTCCGCTTCTGTAATACCATTCTCAATAATTTTCTGTGCTCTTGGGGTATATTCCTCTTTTTCCCGAAGCATTACGCTTGCATTAGGAGAAATCAATTCATTTACTAATTCTGTAATAGACTCCTCCTGTACGCCATTCTCTCTTAAGACTTCCGCTGCCACACCCTGGTTACGAATCAGGGCAATCAGCAAATGCTCTGTCCCTACGTAGTTATGTCCCATTTCCCTTGCTGCTTTTTGTGCATCCGCTAAAGCCCTGTCTGCACTTTTTGTAAAACGACTCTGCATCCTGCTATCCTCCTCAACGCTTCTATTTTCTTAACCAATAGCGCTTCTTTTCCAGACGCTTTTCTATATCTTCCAGGCTTTCCATTGTTTCCGTGGAATCCTCTATCTTTTCTTCTGTTTCTTCTTCCTGCTCATTCTCATCCCAGATTTCAGAACTACTCCATTGCTCTTCTTCCTCTATGCTCTGCTTTCTCATAAAAATTAAACCTATGATAATTGCAATCAATAGACAGCTAGAAAATATTAGTAAAAATACAATTACAGTAGTTGAAACTTCTGATTCCGACATCAATTCTTCTGATGGTGTCTCCACTTTTGTTGACACTTCGCCTTCCAAATCTCTCTCTTCTTCAGATGGTATCTCTTTTTCTGGTAATACGTCTCCTTCTGGTACATCCCCAGGTTCCAGCGAAGAATCTGGTTCATCCTCTGGCTGACCTGGCGGTGGCTCCATTTCTTCCTGACCTTCCGGCACGTTTGATGGTTCCACAGTAGCAGTAGGCCTAGGCTCCTTCACTACTAATACATTTAAAACATTAGAAGCTACTGACATCTTACCAGAATCTTCTGCACAGTATACCCCATAAGGCGACTTCAAAGCAATGGTACTGCTTCCTGCTCTCCTCGCCTTAAATTGAATGGAATATTTTAATTCTGTTGAACTTTCCTCCCGATTCATGTCAGAAATAGAAAATTCGTCATCATTACCACTAGATACCGTACCTCCTGTAATATACTTCATTACACTCTGGTTATACGAAAAATATCCTTCAAATCCACTCATTTCCTCTGTCGAGTCAACGGTTATAATTACATAAAAGATATCTCCCTTTGTTATGGTTGTGGTATCTGCTTCTATCGAGATGTTTGCGCCTGCAGCATCTGCACCACAAACCTGCATCTGCCATGCCATGAAACAGATCAAGAAAAACAATATTATTTTTCCAATCCTTTTACAACCTATCATGAACACACCTCTTAGTAATATTAATTATTTTTTCTTTCTTGTTATCTTTACTTTGTACTTTCGTGTGCTGCCATTCTGTGCTTTCACCTTGATCTTATAAGTTTTCTTTCCTACTTTTAATTTCTTGGTACCGGTACCACTTAGGGCAGCCTCCGCACTTACTGTTTCAGCAACAATTTTAACAGATTTCACACTATTCGCTACGGTTAAAGTATAAACCTTACTTCCGTCATCCCCCGCCTCAAATGGAATATCAAAGGAGTATCCCTTTACTGCAAGAGATTTCAAATAGTTATTTGGATTGCTTCCACCAGAAGGCACAGAACACACGGAAGTTGGCATACTGATATATACTGGAATACTAAATACCAGTTTCATATCCGCTTTCTGTGTACCATATGCCTCTGCTGTTTTGCCACTCTCACTATTTGGAGCTTCAATATTTGCCATGTACTGATGGTTATACGTATTATTAGGTGTTACATTAAACTTCTGTAGATACAAGGTATTCTGACCTACATTGATATAATTGCTTCCAATGTACTGTGCACCACCTACAATAGCCTTGTAAATATTATTCCATGGACGAAGATAGGTATTGTCATTCTGACTTGCCCAGCTAAGGCCATTTGCCACTGCTCCACCTTCTACTGTACTATTGTTAGCACCGATATTATAGAAATTATAAATGCCTTCATATCCTGACACAGTACCAGAAACAGAAGAACTCATACTAGTTGGTCCTGTTACAACCTCCTGCTTTACTCTTGCTGCCAAATGATATGGACTTACACCAGAAGACTGAGCTGCTGCCATAAAGGTCTGGGCATAGGTTGTAGACTGGGAAGTTCCACTATCGTCAGTATATGTATAAGTCGCATTATACATCGGTGTATTATTTAATACATTATCCACACCAGCCTGATTCTGAACGTCACTTTGATATTCCAGACTTTCAAACTGGAAAATACCTGTATCATCCAGAAAGTTTCTTGGATCCATATAATATTCTACTGCTTTCTGAGAAGCAGTCACCCAGCTAGAACCATCGAATGGAATAAAAGTATCTGTATTCCAGTCATAGGCTCCCTCTTCAAAGGATTTCCAATCAGAGGATTTATTATTACTAATTAAATTCAAACCAACTTCTGTTTCCTCGCGGATAACTGCGGACCAGTCAAGCCCTGTATGGTATGCCTTAAACTCCCACTTTGGATACTTCTTATGAAGATCTGTCAGTTTAGAAATATAACTGCTAGGGAAGCCTTCCTTCAACATCGCTTTTTTAAACTGAGCATCCGTCAAAGTTTCCGTACCAGAATCTATATTTTCCTCTCCCTGAGCTGGTTCCGTGGTAGCTGTTGGCTCTGGAGCAGCTGTTGGCTCTATTGGTTCTTCTGTAGGTGTCACCTCTGCTTCCAATACTACCTGCTGGAACCGAACCATATTGGCCGCCACATATCCTTTATATGTTTTATCCTGAATGGTATAATCCATCTTTATATATTTCACGCCAGAAACCGTCTTTTCACCGGTCAATAACACTTGTGTATTATTTTCCAGAACAATGGCATTTCCATAGTGTTTCACTGGAGTGGTTTTTCCTGCTTTCTTTCTAAGAACAACCTTACCAGAAGTATTGATAATGCCAGGAATGGCAGTAGAATAATCTGCAACAACAGACTTCGCCTGAACATATCCTGTCATTTTCTTTTTCTTATAATTAAAAGAAACCTTGTAAAACTTTATTCCATATGTAAGAGATTCCGAAAGAATTTTTACATTTGTCTTTTTTGAAAGCTTTACTGAAGCCTTATCATATTTTAAAACGTTTCCACTTTTTACCGGCTGGGTTCGTACCATTACTGCACTTGGCGAAACCACACCTCTGATTTCTGTGCATACATCTCCATTAAAAACAGAGAGATACTTAGAATGTACGTATCCCTTTACTTTCTTTCCATTATATTTCACCCGAATACGATACCATTTCTTATTCTTACCCATAACGGTTACTTTGGTATTATCCGACAGTGTAACTTTTGTTCCGCCAGACTTGACACAGGCATACTTCTTTCCTGGTCCCTTTCTGACATTCAGATATCCACTTACTTCAACTGTTCCTACAGCCGTTGCATAGGTAATATCACCTCTTTGCAGCACTCCCCATATAATAATGGCACATGCTACAACAGCTGCTGCAATTGCAAATCCACGGATTCCTTTTTTCATATCTTACCTCATTTCAGCATTTGTTTTAAATCTTCAGTATCAAATACATAATTTGAGCCACAGAATTGACAATTCACCTCAATAGGTTCTCCATCATCAATCATTTCCTGCAAGTCTTTTCTTCCAATGCTGGCAATCGCTCTGGAAACTCTCTCCTTAGAACAATTGCAGGCATACTCTGTTGGGATAGTATCCAAAATCTCTACTCCAAGATCACCTACCAGATATTCTACAATATCCTCCGGTGTCATGCCCTTTTCCAGCATCTTTGTTACGGAATCAATCTCTCCTAACTTTTTCTCTAATTTATCAATTACTTCTTCGTCCGCAAACGGCATGACCTGAATAATAAATCCACCTGCCTGTTTTACATGATTATCCGTTTCCATCAATACTCCTAAGCCCACAGAAGATGGAATCTGTTCTGATGTAGCATAATAATAAGTAATATCCTCTGCAATTTCTCCAGAAACCAAATGGGTTTGTCCATTGTAAGGTTCTTTCATTCCAATATCACGGATAACATTTAAAAAGCCTGGTCCAATAGCACCAGAAACATCTAATTTCCCTTTTGCGTTTGGTGGAATCACAACACATGGATTCTTAACATATCCCTTTACTCCAGCCTTTGCATCTGCTGTAACGGTAACCCCTCCGATTGGTCCGCCACATTCAATCTGCAAAGTCAGTACATCCTTTTCTCCCTTCATCATACATCCCATCATGCTTCCTGCAGTCAGAAGACGTCCCAGTGCAGCTGTAGCTACCGGGCTGGTGTTATGAATCTCCCTTGCCTTTTCCACAAGATCCTTTGTAGTAGTAACAAATACTCTTAACTGATGATTTGCTGCTGTTGCTCTAACAATATAATCACGACTCATTATAATACTTTCCTTCCTGATACTTTTCCTTTGCAATAAAATATAATCGCTGACTGTCTTTTGCCGGTGGTTCCTTAGTAAATGCATCATACACCGCCACAAACTCCATACCGGCTTCTTCTATGAGTTCCTTAATCTCCTCCACATCATAAGCCTTTTGATAATGAATCTCTTCCCATCGAGAAAACAAATCCTTCTCTTCATCTGCTAACTCATAAATCGTCAACAGATATTCATTTAATGAAGCATCATCATGGTACTCATTTTCCCATAAAAAACTGGCATCCTCACGATTCTCTGCAATAGTTCGGTTACCGAGAATCTCTCGGTAAAAGTATTTGGTTTTCATATCAAATATAAAAACCCCTTGAGAATCTAAGTAATTATTGGCTTTTCGAAATACCTCCCTTAAATCCTCCTTATTTAACAGATAGTTCATGCCATCGCACACACAAAACATAGCAGCAACGGTTCCATACAGTTCCATTTCCCGCATATCCTGATTCAGAAACAGCACCTGGGACTGGCACTTTTCTCTGGCAATCTCCAGCATCTCCTCGGAAATGTCCATGCCAATCATGTCATATCCAAGCTGAGTCATACGCTGAGTCATACTCCCTGTGCCACAGGCCAGTTCCAACAACAGTCCTTCCTCCACTCCCTGCTCCTTTAAAAGAGCATGAAGATATTCTGCCCATGTATCATATGGAATATTATCCATAAAAAGGTCATAGACTGACGCAAATCCTTCATAGATACCATTTTGTTCTTCCATGCAATCACCATCCGCTACTTTATCAGAATAATGTTAGCACAACCCTTCCATTATCGCAACTGGGAATTCTATCTTACTTAACTCAAACTTCGCACATTGAAAATTGAATTAACTTCCCATAATATCAACTATCGAAAGTTTTTAATATGATTTTTCGTCAGAAGTTTTAATTATAGAAAAATTTTTCGGAATTGCTTTTTTGAAGACAACACAGGTCTTTTGAAGGACTTCGCTTTCTAAGCTTTCTACATGGCGCAACGCCGCAGCACTGTCTGAGCAGGATGGATGAGAGCTGCAGTTTTCCTACGCAGAACGCTTGCGCTTCGAAAGCTGACGTAACGGTGCATAATGTTTCAAAATACGAAACATAAACACCGACGTCAGCAACGCTCATGCGTAGGAAGAACTGCACTCCATCCATCTCTGTGAGTTTGCGGAGGCGGTTGCGTAATCACCAGTAGAAAGCAGAAAACGATTAGTCCTTCTTAAGACCGTAGAAGTTACGAGAAAAAGCAATCCAAAAACTTTTTCTATATTTCTATATTCCTTCCGAAAAATCATTATTTGAAATGTTTATAGTCGATATTATGGGAAGTTTTATAAATTTTGTATGTGCGAAGTTTGAGTTATTTAAGACAATTCATCCAGGGTTTTGTAATACTGGGGCAGAAATTCTTTACAGAAAATCTCTGCCTCTTCACACTTCATCCGGTGCAAGGATTCTTCGATGGTCTCTCTTGCCTTCTGAAACTCCTGATTCCCTGTTTTTTCTTCTTCAATGCACTTAATTAATGCAGACAATTTATCCGCCGCCTTTACAATCAGATGCGCCTGGGCATCCTCTGGCTTCTCCACCAGAATTGGCTTATATTCCTCTCTCAAATCCTCTGGCAGCATATTCAAAAGACGAAATGCTGCTTCCATTTCAATTTGCTTATAGGCAGTATGAATCTGTGCATTTTCGTATTTAATCGGAGTTGGCATATCTCCAGTAATAATTTCCGTACAGTCATGATACATACCAAGCAATGCAATATGCTCTGCATTATAGTCCTTCTGGAGACGCTTCTTTCCAATCACCGCAAGAGCATGGGACAGCATCGCCACCTCCAGGGAATGTTCACTAATATTTTCATCATAAGAATTGCGCATCAAGGCCCATCGGTTAATATATTTCATCCTTGCCATCATAGCAAAAAATGTATTTTTCTTTCCCATTTTCATTTGCTCCTTTCTTAATTCTTTTAGCATCTTACTTTCTTATCTTTTTAGCATCTTATCAATATAAATACCGGTATAGGACTCTGGAATCTGTGCCACCTGCTCTGGCGCTCCCTGGGCAATCACTGTACCACCTTTATCTCCACCTTCCGGTCCAATATCAATAATATAATCCGCCGTCTTAATTACATCCAGATTATGCTCAATTACCACTACGGTATTGCCTCCCTCTGCCAATCGATGAAGAATCTCAATCAGCTTGTGAACATCTGCAAAATGAAGTCCCGTAGTAGGCTCATCCAGAACATAGATCGTCTTACCTGTACTGCGCTTACTAAGCTCTGCAGCCAGTTTAATACGCTGAGCTTCTCCACCAGACAGGGTAGTGGAAGGCTGTCCTAACTTGATATAGGAAAGTCCTACATCATTCAGAGTCTCAATCTTTCTACGAATAGTTGGAATAGCTTCAAAGAAGTGCAAGGCCTCTTCCACCGTCATATCCAGCACATCAAAAATACTCTTTCCCTTGTACTTTACTTCCAGTGTTTCTCTATTATAACGCTTTCCATCACAAACTTCACATGGCACATAAATATCCGGAAGAAAATTCATCTCAATCTTTAAGATACCATCTCCACTACATGCTTCACAGCGTCCGCCTTTCACATTAAAACTAAAACGGCCTTTCTTATAGCCTTTCGCCTTAGCATCCGGTGTTGCCGCAAATAAATCCCTTATCATATCAAATACACCGGTATAGGTAGCCGGATTTGATCTTGGAGTACGGCCAATTGGTGACTGGTCAATATCAATCACCTTGTCCAACTGTTCCATTCCTTCTATAGAATCATGCTTACCCGGAATACAACGGGCACGGTTCAACTTCTTGGCTAACGACTTGTATAATACCTCATTTACAAGAGAGCTCTTGCCGGAGCCAGAAACACCGGTAATACAAGTCATGACTCCTAATGGAAACGACACATCAATATTCTTTAAATTATTCTCTCTGGCACCCTTCACGGTAAGCCAGCCACTTGGTTCCCTTCTCTGGGCTGGAACCGGTATCTTAATCTTCCCACTCAGATAAGCACCTGTCAGAGAATCCTTACATTTCATAATATCCTTTACTGACCCCTTGGCAACCACTTCACCACCGTGAGTTCCGGCTCTTGGTCCAATGTCCACAATATAATCTGCAGCATACATAGTATCTTCGTCATGCTCTACCACAATCAAGGTATTTCCCAAATCTTTCAGCTTAACCAGAGTCTGAATCAGCTTATCGTTGTCCCTCTGGTGAAGACCTATACTTGGCTCATCCAGTATATATGCCACTCCCACCAGACCTGAACCAATCTGGGTAGCCAGACGGATTCGCTGGGCTTCTCCACCAGATAATGAACCTGTAGCTCTTCCCAGCGTCAGGTAATCCAGCCCCACATCCATCAAAAACTGTAAACGGGAATGAATCTCTTTTAATACTAACTTTCCGATGGCAAGATGATGGTCACTGAGTTGTAAACCATTCATATATAACATTAAATCACGAATTGACATTTCCGTAACATCGTAAATATTCTTATCCCCCACCGTAACTGCCAAGGCTTCTGGGCGCAGTCTTCTCCCATCACACTCCGCACAAGGAATAATCCGCATAAAGGTCTCGTACTCCTTCTTAGAAGCTTCAGAACCAGTCTCCCGATATCTTCTTTGAACATTTTTAATCACCCCTTCAAAGGCTACATCATAAATACCAGAGCCATGCTTTCCTTTATATGGAACCTTCACTACCCTTCCATTGGTTCCATGCATAATCATATGACGAATCTCATTCGGAAGTTGCCCATACGGAGTAGTTAAATCAAAATTATACTCTTTTGCTAATGCTTCTAAAATACATCTGCTATAGCTGGATGGATCTGTTACCGATTGCCAGCCCATTACCACAAGAGCACCCTCCGCCAGACTAATAGTATCATCCGGCAAAAGCAATTCCTCATCAAACTCCATCTTAAAACCAATGCCATGACAAACCGGACAAGCACCAAATGGATTATTAAAAGAAAAGGTTCTCGGCTCCATTTCTTCCATACCAATTCCACAATCCGGACAAGAAAAGCTTTGACTGAAATTAATCCGCTCTCCGCCAGGAATATCTACTGTCATCAAACCATCCGAAAGCTTCAAAACACTTTCAATAGAATCCACCAGTCTCTTCTGAATCCCGTCTCTCACCACCAGACGGTCTACCATAATTTCAATGGTATGCTTTTTATTTTTCTCCAAGTTAATTTCCTCGGATAGTTCATACAAATGACCATCTACTACCACTCTAACATAGCCGCTCTTTCTGGCAGACTCGAAAATCTTAACATGCTGTCCCTTCCGCCCGCGAACCACTGGTGCCAGCAACTGCAGCCTGGTTCCCTCTGGCAGCTTCATAATATCATCCGCCATCTGATCTACCGTCTGCCGGTAAATCTCCTTGCCACAATTTGGACAATGTGGAATACCAATCCGGGCATACAAAAGACGGAAATAATCATAAATCTCGGTCACGGTTCCAACCGTAGAACGAGGATTACGGTTAGTAGATTTCTGGTCAATAGAAATTGCTGGCGGAAGTCCCTCGATAGAATCCACATTTGGCTTTTCCATCTGTCCCAGAAATTGACGGGCATAGGAAGATAATGACTCCATATATCTTCTCTGCCCTTCTGCATAAATGGTATCAAAAGCAAGAGAAGACTTTCCTGAACCACTTAAACCAGTAAATACAACAAACTCATCTCTTGGAATATCAATATCAAAGCCTTTTAAATTATGCTCTCCCGCCTTACGAATACGTATATACTTCTTCGCTTCATCATGTTTTCCCATAATAGACTTCCTTTCTTTCCGTAACTGTATATTTAATATGCTTGCACGAATATCAAATTCTTATTCTGCCAGAAATGCAGCTTTTCTATATCCTTGCCAGTCTGCACTTAACTCTTTCTGTACTTATAAAGACTCTAAAATCATTCTCAATCATACCATTTTTTATGCGCGCTTTCAAGTACATATGTTCGATTCTTTTTTTATTTTTGTTACTTTTTTTCCTTGAAGAAATTTCTCTTATCCACTATAATTTAAGTAGTGTGTAATATGTATAAGGAGGATGTATTCTTGTCCAATAATAATCAAAAAATCATTGCTGTCTGCGCTGCAAGAGATTGTGATCCAGCATATCTTTCTACCTTCAGCCAGTTTGCAACAGAATACAATTACAAGGTGTTATATTTCTTTTCCTTTAGTGATTTATTCACAACGGAATCTCATGACATCGGTGAAAAAAATATATACCAGCTCATCAATTATGATATGATTGACGGGCTGATTATTATGGCGCAATCAATTAAAAATCAGGAAGTACTTAGCAGCTTAACCGAAGCTGCTAATAAAGCAAATGTTCCTGCTCTTTCCATTGATTGCCCTTTAGAGGGCTGCTATAATATTGATTTTGATTATGACAGGGCAATCGAACGAATCATTACCCACGTTATTGAGGAACATAATGTTCGCAGAATTAATTTTATTGCTGGAATCCAGGGAAATGATTACTCCGAACATCGCCTTTCCATATATCGCAAAGTATTAGAAGCACATAATATTCCTGTGGAGGAAGACCGGATTGGTTATGGAGATTTCTGGCAGGATCCTACTTATGCTGTCGTGGACCGTTTTTTAGCTAGTGATTTGCCATTTCCTGAAGCCATCGTCTGCGCTAATGACACTATGGCAATTGCTACCTTTGATCGTTTAACAGAAGCAGGATATCGTATTCCAGAAGATGTAATTATTACTGGTTTTGATGGTATTGAGGAAGCATTACAGCATCACCCTTCCATCACAACTTCCCAGCATAATCTGGATGGCGCTGCCAGAGCAGCATATGATCTTTTAAATGATTTATTTAATGGAAAAGAACGAGACAAACAGACATGGATTGACTCCAAGATTATTTATGGTGGCTCTTGTGGATGTCCATCTCAATCATTGCTTCACCGTAATCCACTCATCCGTTCTTTGTGTAATAATATCGAGTCTACAAAATGGTTCAATAACCGTCAGATTCGTATGATTGCAGATTTGACTGATAAAAGCTCTTTCCAGGAAGTTTTTGAAAGCATGAAACATTATGCTGGTGAATTTAATGCCAGTCGTTTCTGGCTTTGTATTGTAGACGACTTCTTAATGGAAGAGGAATTCTCAGATATTTTAGAGGATGTTAATTTAAAACGAAATGGTTATTCTTCCAAAATGGATTTGATGCTTTACCGCAATCAAGGAGAATGGCAGGGAATCATGGATTTTGAAACCAAGCAGCTCCTTCCAAATCTAGAAAGTATTTTTGAAGAAATTGATAATATTATTTTCTTCCCACTGCATGTACATGCACAGACCATTGGTTATGCTGCTCTTTCTTTTGATGACCCTGGAATCAACATTGCTCACTGTCATCAGTTTTTCATGAATGTCAGTATTGCTTTGGAAGTTACCAAGACTCATCGTCGTCAGGAAACCATTATTCAAAATCTGGAAAATAAATATGTCCACGATCCTCTGACTGGTTTATTTAACCGTCGTGGTTTCTATCAAAAAGTCACAGATATATATTCTAATTGTGTTTCAAATCAGGAATTAATCATGATTATTTCTGTAGATTTAAATGGTTTGAAGCCAATTAATGATACATACGGCCATGCTGATGGCGATATTGCTATTTCTACAGTAGCCAAAGCTTTGATGACTGCTGCCCGACAGAATGATGTCTGTGCCCGTTTTGGTGGTGACGAATTTATTGTTGCCGGAAGCCTTTCCAATGAAGAAGAGGCAAATCAGTACATAAAAGATGTACAGAACTTTTTAGACGACTTTAATGCCGGCTCTGGCAAACCATATGACGTCAGCGCCAGCTTTGGTTTAGTTGCCGCTGTACCAAATGAATCTATCACTTTAGATGAATTCATTGGTCAGGCCGATGAAAAGATGTATGCAGAAAAAGCGAAACATCATTTAAGTAGAAGCAGATAATCCCTTTTCATCCATCGGATTAATTTATGATTTAACTTCATCTTTTTAATATAAAAAATGCCCGGATGATACTTTTCCATCAATCCGGGTATTTTTATTTTTTAATATGTTAGCTTCTCCAATATGACAATTAACTAAGCAATGCCTTATCACTTACAAACTCTTCTCCACTAACCTCTTCAAACTTCTGAAGCAAATCTTCTACCGTAAGTTTCTTCTTTTCTTCGCCCTTAATATCTAAAATCACTTTTCCATCATTCATCATAATCAAACGATTTCCATGAACAATGGCATCCTTCATATTGTGGGTTACCATCATAGCTGTCAGATTATGCTCTGCAATAATTTTATCAGATAAATCCAAAACCTTTGCAGCAGTCTTAGGATCCAAAGCAGCCGTATGCTCATCCAAAAGTAACAGCTTTGGTTTCTTTAAGGTAGCCATAAGAAGAGTCAGAGCCTGTCTCTGTCCACCGGATAAAAGACCTACCTTACTGGTCATACGGTCTTCCAACCCTAAATCCAATTCCTTTAACATTTCGTAGTACTGCTTGTGCTCTTTCTTGGTAATACCCCATTTCAGACCACGTCTCTGTCCACGTCTTGCCGCCAGTGCCAGATTCTCCTGAATCTCCATAGTTGCTGCAGTACCATTCATTGGATCCTGAAATACACGTCCAAGATAAGAAGCTCTCTTATGCTCTGGAAGTCCAGTCACATCCTGTCCATCAATAATAATAGAACCTTCATCAATAGGCCATACTCCTGCAATAGCATTTAATACTGTAGATTTACCCGCACCATTTCCTCCGATTACAGTAACAAAATCTCCTTCTTCCAAAATAAGATTCACACCATTTAAGGCATGTTTTTCATTAATAGTTCCAATATTAAAGGTTTTATAAATATTCTTTAATTCTAACATGATTTTCCTCTTTTCTGCGCCGCTTTTGCGCATAACACAATGTTTGTGTCTAGCAGCGCGCAGACACAAACTTACAGAGTGAAAAATTTATTTTTCACTCTTTCCTCCCTTCGCTGCTCTACGATAAGAGTTTCTTGCTTTTCCCTGTAAATATGGAACAGCCAGGAAGATTGCTACTACTGTAGCAGAGAACAGCTTGGTATCATTGCTGTCCAATCCTAACCAAAGCACAAACTGAATTACTACATAGTAGATAATACCACCAATAGCAACGAATAGCAGTCTTCCAAAAAAGTTCAGACGCTTGCCCAAAATAGTCTCACCCAGAACCTGACCGATAATGACAGCAGCCAGACCAATAACGATAGCACCACGACCCATATTAACATCGGCGAAGCCCTGATATTGTGCATAAAGGCCACCAGCAAAACCTACCAGACCATTAGAAAGTACCAAAGCAAGAACCTTGGCTACATTGGTATTAATCCCCTGGGCACGGGTCATATTTTCATTACATCCAGTAGAACGGATAGTAAAACCAATCTCTGTTCCAAAGAACCAATATAAAATGCAAATCATCACAACAATAATAATAGCTGTGGTAATAATAGCCGGAATAATATAACGGGAAGACAACACCAAATTGAACTGGTCTACGCTGACCGCCTGGTTTGCACGTCCCAAAATACGCATATTAATGGAATATAAAGCCAGCTGGGTTAAAATACCAGACAAAATCGGCGGAATTCCTAAAACGGTATGTAAAACACCAGTAATCAGTCCTGCCAGCATACCTGCCAATGTTGCAACCACCATAGAAATCCCCAACGGATAACCGCCAAGTATCATCATAGCAGCCACTGCACCACCAGTAGCCAAAGTACCATCTACTGTCAAATCTGCAAAATCCAAGATTTTAAATGTAATATAAACACCAATTGCCATAATACCCCAAATCAATCCCTGTGCCACACTTCCCGGCAAAGCACGCAGTAATGAAATTGGATCTCCTACTCCTAATAAAGGAACTAACTCTAACATATTGCCTCCATTCTGTCATTTTGTGACAAGATAATAAAAATAGACAAGGCCATCCATACAGACAGCCCTGCCCATACTATTTTATTATAATAAAAACAATCCTGAAAATCAACCAAATATCTACTTTGCTCTTCTTTTTTATTCTTCATTCATTGATAAAGAACTATTCTGTCACTTCCTCGTGGGAAATATCTTCTTTTGGTGGATTTAATCCATCCATTTGAATCTGATTTTTCTGGGTATAATCCCATAGTGCAGCATGAATAGCCTCTTCTGCCAGTACAGAACAGTGTACCTTTACTGGCGGCAGACCATCCAGCGCCTCCATTACTGCTTTATTGGTCACCTCAAGAGCCTCATATATAGTTTTTCCCTTTACCAGCTCTGTCGCCATGCTGCTAGTCGCCACAGCGGCACCACAGCCAAAGGTTTTAAATTTGCAATCCTGAATAACCTTTGTTTCTTCGTCAATATCCAGAAAAATCCGCATGATATCTCCACACTTTGCATTACCTACAGTACCCACACCACTGGCACCCTCTATCTCTCCTACGTTTCGCGGATTCGTAAAATGATCCATTACTTTTTCACTATACATAGCTTTCCTCCCTTTCTTACCAGTTGTACCTTTTCTCTCTAATTCTTTTTCCCTAAAATCATTTCTCTACTTCTGTTTCTGCAAAAAATCATCATACAATGGAGATAAACTCCGCAATCTCTCCACAATTGCCTTTACCTGATTAATGACAAAGTCCACCTCTGCCTTTGTATTGTCTTCCGACAATGTCAATCTCAAAGAACCGTGGGCTATCTCATGAGGCAGCCCAATTGCCAGAAGTACATGAGATGGGTCCAGTGAGCCAGAAGTGCAGGCAGAACCACTGGATGCACAGATTCCATTACTATCCAGCATCAACAACAGAGATTCCCCTTCAATAAACTGGAAACAGAAATGTGCATTATTCGCAAGCCGCTGTTCTCTGTGTCCGTTCAGACGGCAATATGGCACCTCCGTCAAAATCCGTTCTATAAGATAATTCCTTAATTCCTCTATTTTCTTTGTATTTTCTTCTAAATTTTCTATAGCAAGACGAGCAGCCTCTCCAATTCCTACAATGGAAGGCACATTTAAGGTACCGGCTCTTCTAGACCGTTCCTGTGCCCCACCGTGAAGAATCGTTGCCAGCTTCACAGAATTTCGAATATAGAGAAATCCCACACCCTTTGGCCCATGAAATTTATGGCCACTGGCACTCAACAGGTCAATATGCATATCCTCCACCTGAATTGGTACATGTCCATAGGCCTGCACTGCATCTGTGTGAAATAATACATTATGCTTTCTGGCAATTTCCCCAATTGCGGCAACAGGCTCAATCGTTCCTATTTCGTTATTCGCAAACATAATACTGATTAAAATAGTATTAGGACGAATGGCTGCTTCCACTGCCTCTGGAGATACCTGTCCAAATTCATCCACATCCAGGTAAGTAATTTCATACCCCCGTTTCTCCAGATACTGGCAGGCATGAAGGACTGCGTGATGCTCAACCCGGGAAGTAATAATATGCTTCCCTTTATCCTGTAAACCTTCCGCCACTCCTTTTATGGCCCAGTTATCTGCCTCGCTGCCACCACTGGTAAAATAGATCTCGCTGCTTTTTGCACCGATACTGGAAGCTATATATTCTCTTGCATCCTCTACTGCCTTGCGTGCCTTACCTGCAAAACGATAAACACTGGATGGATTTCCATAATTTTCTATAAAATACGGCTGCATGACCTGAAGAACTTCTGGTTTCATAGCAGTCGTAGCTGCATTATCTAAATAGACTAGTTGCTTCATAATCCACATCCCTGCCTTTCTACCTTCTTTTCCTAGCATCTTACTAGGATATATGTATCATACTGCTTCTTTACTCTCTTGTCAACCAAAAATCCTATATCTGCTATTTTCTCCTGTTTAATGCTATTAACATTGACACCTACACCTGCTTTTGATAGCCTAATATATAAGTCTGCATATTTTCAATTTACATATGACTATTATAAATTTTTAAAATAACGAAAAACATCTGGAGGCAAAACATGTTAGGAACAATCGTAAACACTTGTACTATATTCACAGGAAGTATAGTGGGAAGCCTGTTAAAAAAAGGAATTAAAAAAGAATACCAGGAAGCTTTATACAATGCTATGGGCTTATCCGCATTGATGCTTGGAATCCGTTCCACCGTAACAAATATGGGAGAAAGCAACTATCCAGTTCTTTTCATTGTCAGTATTGCTTTAGGCAGCCTTATAGGATATATCATAGATTTACAAAAGCATTTTGACCGATTGGTAGCGCATTTCCAAAAGGGCGAGTCCCGTTTAAGCGAAGGTCTTTCTACCGGACTCTTACTTTACTGTATTGGCAGCCTTTCTATTTTGGGACCGATTCAAAGTGCCCTTTACGGGGATAATACCTTTCTTTTCACCAATGCCACTCTGGATTTGGTAACCTCCGGGGTACTGGCATCCACTTATGGTATCGGTATGGCACTGGCTGCTCCCGTTCTTTTTTGCTGGCAGGGAGCTATTTATCTGATTGCAACTTTATTAGGAAACGTCATTTCCGACAGTCTTATGGTAGAAGTCTCCATTGTAGGTGGTATGCTAATTGCATCCTCTGGACTCTCCATCCTAAAAATAAAAGACCTGAAAGCACTGAACATGCTTCCAAGCCTTCTAATCCCCGTATTATTCTTCATGGTTAAATCTTTACTTAATTAAACACAGCGCGTAAAATCAATTTCTGCGCTGCATCACTTCTCCTTTGGCATTTAATTTTCCATTGGTGGATATACTATTGATGTGGCGAATGAATTTCTTCTTAGATTTTGCTTTTGTCAACATCTTTGTTTCTTTGCCAGACTGGAGACATGGCACCATACAAGCTTCAATATTTCCATCTTCTGCAATATCCAACTGCAATATCGTCGTGTAAAGAGTCTTTTCATTGAACCAGAAGTTTCCCAGACTATAAAAAATCGGTTTGCCTTTATAATATCCAATGCCCTGCATGCAATGGGTATGAGCACCAACTACCACATCCGCTCCTGCGTCAATGTACATCTTTCCCTGTTCCCTCTGTGCATCCTCTAGAGTGACACTGTACTCTGTTCCCCAATGAACAAAGGCAATGACTATATCTGCTTTTTTCTTCGCTTTGCAAATGGCTTTCACATATTCTGCCGGGTCATAGGTTCGGAATACCCCCGGTGAATTCTTGCCTGCCTCTGGCGTTAATATGTATTTTTCGGCACGGGTGGCCGCAATCACTGCAATAGTTTTTCCTTTGCTTTTAAAATATACTGGCTTCTTCGCTTCCTTTGCATTCTTTCCAGCACCAGTATAAGCAATTCCTTTCTTTTTCAAGGAACTCAGTGTATCTAAAAATGCCTGCTTTCCATAGTCATATACATGATTATTGGCAAGGGACACTGCATCTACACCCATCCGTTTTAAAAGCTCTGTATTTTTTTCTGAAGCACAAAAAGTATAAGCCTTTCCCGGCATCGGTTCGCCTCTGTCACTGATGGCAAACTCATTATTTAGAATCATAAAGTCCATATCCTTCATCTTCTGAATCAGCCGTTTGTCAATGGCGCCAGATATCCCTTTTCCCTTTTTACGCATGTGCTTCATGGTTAAAGCACTTTCATCCAGATTAATATCTCCTGCAAATCCCAAATGAATCGTTGTATCTTTATTCTTTTCAGACTTTTTTTCAGACTTTTTCTGAGCCTCTAACGCAGAAGAAGAGGCCCCAGTGGTCTCTTCCTTGCTATCACTTTCCTGCTTTGGTGACAATACAGCTGGTGCTGCTGTGGCTTTCTCCTTCGGATGCAGTTCTATATAATAATCTACTGCCATCCAAAGAACTACTGCAACCATAATCACCAATAGGATTTTATTTCTTTTTCCTTTTAATCTTTCCCGTAACTTACTCATTCTCTCTTATTATCCTTTCAACAGGAAATTTTTAAGTATAACACCGGATACCGGCGGACAGGTAATTCTCAAAATACCATTTTCCACAGAATACATAGCTGTTTCCATAGAAAAGCCTTCTCTGTCACTGCTAAGCAGTCTTGCCATACGGTTTTCTTCTGTCAGTCCCATCCTCCATACCGGAATATCTACTGTCACTTCCTGATCACTGCTATTGATAGCTACAACCACCTTATCTTTCTCATCGAAACGGCCATAGCTTACGAACTGATATTGTCCCTTTAAAAACATAATAGAACCGGTTTTCAATGCTTGATAATCCTTATGAATCCGTATAATTTCCTTGTGGTATTCTATCAGCTCCTTGTCCTCTCTTCCCCAAGGATAAGTACGTCTATTGTCTGGATCTGTCCACCCACAGACACCAGCCTCATCACCATAATAAATCGTAGGAGCTCCCGGCCAGGTCATCTGCATCATAACTGCCAGACGCATCATAGCTATATCTACTCCTTCATTTGCAGCTTCCGGTCCTAAAGACGCAGTTCGTCCCACCTTTCGGTTCGTACGGGTCAGGAAACGGGAGTGGTCATGATTCGACAACTCATTCATTGCTACATGAAGGGACTGGGTATGAAAACGGGTCATGAAATGTCTCATAGAACCAAAAAATGCATCCGGATTGCCCAACATATCATGACGGTACTCGTCACTATGTTTCTCCACACCGGTAAAGAACCAGGTCAATGGCTCCATAAAAGCATCGTAGTTCATTACTGTATCCCACTCATCGCCCCGCAGCCATTCTGTAGGATCTCCATAATGCTCTGCCAATACAATAGCATTTGGATTGGCTTCTTTCACATTACGGCGGAATTCCTTCCAGAAGTAATGATTGTATTCCCCAGACTGGCCTAAATCCGCTGCCACGTCCAGACGCCAGCCATCTACATTATACGGTGGTGACACCCATTTTCTCGCAATGTGCATAATATATTCAAATAACTGTGGCGATTCCTCATAATTCAGCTTTGGAAGGGTATCATGCCCCCACCATCCATCATAATGAGGGTTGTATGGCCACTGCCTCTCACGGAACTTAAAAAAGGTATTGTATGGACTATCTCCATCTACAAAAGCTCCCTTTTCATACCCTGGAGCATCCTCATAAATACACTCTCTGTCCAGCCATTTATTGAAGGAACCGCAATGATTGAATACACCATCCAAAATCACCTTCATTCCACGACGGTGAACTTCTTCTACGAATTCTGCAAACAGAGCATTACTAGCTTCCAGATTCTCTTTATCTGTCACCCTGCACACATAACGGGTAGCACTTTTATTAGGATATACTGGGTCTGCCTTCCAGTTGCCAGACTCGTCCCGCTGTAATAATTCCCCTTCATCCTTCACAATCTTTCCAAAATGAGGGTCTATATAATCATAATCCTGAATATCATATTTATGGTTAGACGGAGAAACAAAAATTGGATTCAGATAAATGACTTCTACGCCTAAATCCTGAAGATAATCTAATTTCTGCATAACACCAGCAATATCACCGCCATAAAACTCACGGACGCCCATGGACGCAGGATATTTAAACCAATCTGTCACTTTACTGGTTCCCTCGCCAATATACATATATTCATTATCCTCTACATCATTGGATCTGTCTCCATTAAAAAAACGATCCACATATATCTGATAGAATATAGCTCCCTTTGCCCAGTCTGGGGTATGAAATCCTGGAGTCATGGTAAAATTATAATATTCCTCCACGGTGTTGCACAAACCAACATTATTATAATAGCACACCACCTGACCACAATGTACCTCAAAATAATAATATACCTGCTCACTGCCTAATTGAACATAGGCCTCATAGTAATCAAACATGCGGTCATTGAAGATTTTCTCCATTTCAATGCGCTGGTTTTGGAACACCAAAACAACAGAGTCCAGATTTTCTCTGGCGCTTCGAAAGCGCAATCTTACTCTGTCATTAATATCTGGCTCTGTTGGTTTCCGATAGAACTCGGTTCCATCACAAAACAAAGCCTGCGGATTAAATATTGTCGTTAAATTATCCAGATAAAGCTGTGTTTTCATCTGTTTAGACATTTTATGAAAACGCACATCTAAATCCATGTTTTACCTCATTTCTGCCAGACCAATGGTTCTTCCATTGGTCATTTGCTTTTTGCACCAAAAATTCTTACTTCATTTTCTTCACTAATATCATATATTAGACGATTTCTCTATTTCTTACAAGTGTCTGCTATAATTTATGCACTTCTTCCAGCAAAATTTCCCTTGTGTTTTTCTCCGGCTCCTCTAAAACCATTTCCAACAGAGACTGTAGAATTTCTCCCATGGCTGGCCCTGGTTTCACTCCAGCCTGAATCAAATCTTTTCCATTGATGGCCAGATCCTTTATGGATAATGGCTGTTTCGCCTTTTCGATTTCATCATAAAGAGCAGTTACCTTATCCAGTCTCTCCCATTTTTCCGTAAAAGTATTCGGATTCTGTGCCAGAATATCCGCATATTGTACCAAAAATGCCATTTTCATAATGTCACTTCCGACCTTAGCTGCCGCCCTTCGCACCGCTTTCATAGATGGTTCTATCCGGTAATCATGCCATGTCACTAACCTTTTCACCACATCTGTAGTTTCATTATCAAAGGTAAGCTTCTTCATAATTGCCTTTGCCATCTCGGCACCTTTTTCCGGATGACCATAGAAATGACCAATTCCTTCTTCATCTATCTCCATAGTAGAAGGCTTTGCAATATCATGAAAAAGCATTGCTACCACCAGCATCACATGCTGCTTCTTAGAAAGATTACTACAAGCTGCTTCTATCCATTTTTTTGCTGTCTCAGATAAATCATCCACCCGCTGCAGCTTTTCTATTTGAAAGAACTCATTCATTCTTTCAATGCCTTTTATGGTATGTTCTCCTACAGTATATATGTGGTGGGGATTTTTCTGCTGACAAGTCATCATGGCATCCAGCTCTGGTAAAAATATAGCTGTCATACCAGTTTCATAGGCCTCCCGAAGCTTCCCTGCTTCTTTGGAAACCAGAAGCTTCGTCAATTCTACCCGAATTCGTTCTGCACTGATTTTCTCCAAGTGAATGGCTCTTTCCACAATAGCCTGTCTGGTTTTTTCTTCTATTTCAAAACCTAACTGGCCAGAAAACCGTACTGCCCGCAGCATCCGCAGAGCATCCTCATCAAAACGCTGTCCGGCGTCTCCTACACAACGGATAATCTTTCGTTGTAAATCTCCTATCCCATCAAACTCATCCACCAGCCCCACGGTATTATTATAAGCCATGGCATTAATGGTAAAATCTCTTCTCTCCAAATCCATCTTCAGATTTGTGGTAAAAGAGACTTCCTTTGGATGTCGGCCATCCTCATACTCTCCATCAATACGGTAGGTAGTCACTTCATATCCTACATGCTCTATCATCACTGTAACCGTACCATGCTGGATGCCTGTGTCAATAGTCTTAGGAAAAACTCTTTTTATTTCCTCCGGGCGGGCAGAGGTGGTAATATCCCAGTCCTCCGGCTCCCGTCCCAGTATTGCATCTCTAACACAGCCTCCTACTGCAAAAGCTTCAAATCCTTGGTCTTCCAGCTTTCCAATAATGTAGGAAACACTATCCGGCAATTGCATTTTCATTTAAAATAACCTTGCCTTTCTTTTTTGCCATTTTACTTTTTTATACTCAGACTCTTCCAAAAGTGCCTTTGTCGTTTGGTGATTTTACAGATATTTCTTAAGAAGCTCTACCTTGTCTGTCTTCTCCCAAGGAAGGTTCAAATCATTTCTTCCAAAATGTCCATACGCCGCAGTCTGCTTATAAATTGGACGACGTAAATCCAGCATTTTAATGATTCCTGCCGGACGTAAATCAAAATTCTCACGAATGATTTCTACCAGCTTGCTATCACTGATTTTTCCAGTTCCAAAAGTATCTACCATGATAGAAGTAGGCTGTGCTACACCGATAGCATACGAAAGCTGGATTTCACAACGCTTTGCCAGTCCTGCCGCTACAATATTCTTTGCCACATATCTTGCAGCATAAGCCGCTGAACGGTCTACCTTAGTACAATCCTTACCTGAGAATGCTCCGCCGCCGTGGCGTGCATATCCACCATAAGTATCTACAATAATCTTACGTCCAGTAAGTCCACTGTCACCATTTGGGCCACCTATTACAAAACGACCTGTTGGATTAATAAAAATCTTGGTCTGGTCATCTACTAACTCCTTTGGAAGTACTGGATCCATAACATACTTCTTAATATCCTCATGAATCTGCTCCTGAGTCACTTCCTCTGCATGCTGGGTAGAAATTACCACTGCATTAATGTGTACCGGTTTCCCTTCCTCGTCATATTCTACGGTCACCTGACTCTTACCGTCTGCACGAAGATAAGCTAAAGTTCCGTCCTTACGAACTTCTGTCAGCTTCTTGGTAAGCTTGTGAGCAAGAGAAATTGGATATGGCATCAGTTCCTCTGTCTCATCAGTAGCATACCCAAACATCATACCCTGATCCCCTGCACCAATTGCTTCAATTTCCTCTTCGGACATTTCATGTTCCTTCGCTTCCAATGCCTTGTCCACACCCATTGCAATATCTGCAGACTGGGAATCCAAAAGCACCTTCACTTCACAGGTGTCACAGTTAAAGCCTTTCTTATCATCATCGTAACCGATCTCACGAATGGTTTCTCTAGCAATTTTTTCATAATCTACCTTAGCATTGGTAGTAATCTCACCCATAACCAATACAAAATCTGTGGTAATGGATGTTTCACAAGCCACACGGCTCATAGGATCCTGTGCCATAATTGCGTCCAAGATTCCATCAGAAATATTGTCGCAAATTTTATCTGGATGTCCTTCAGTTACTGATTCAGAAGTAAATAAATGTTTTTCCATTTTATCCTCTCTTTCTGCTGTATCCAGCAATGATTGTATTTTTTTCTGTTATCAAAAGAAAAAAGTCCACCAAAAAGATGGACTTGATTTCATCAACTCCTCTTATTGTTCGATTGCTCGCTCAGATTGGCACCTTCCGTAACGGGGTTGCCGTGGTTTCACAGAGCCTTCACTCTCCACCACTCGTAATAAGAGTCTTTCAATATTCTGCAACTATAATACACTTCTACGTGTCATACGTCAAGTTTTTTGTATCATCAGTTCAAACTTCGCACGTGGAAAATTGAATCAACTTCCTATAATATCAATTTTGGAATACTTAAATATGATTTTTCATTCAATACAATGAAATATAGAAAAAGTTTTTGGATTGTTTTTTCTTGCAACTTCTACGGTCTTAAGAAGGACTAATCGCTTTCTGTTTTCTACTTGCGGTTCGCAGGCTCTACATTCACATTCTTTCCTTTGATTTTCGCATGTTTCATCGCATCAATGACTTCTGCCGCATATTCATATGGTACTTCTACAAAGGAATAATTATCGTACATGTCTATAGCACCAACAAGATTCCCCTCCATACCGGATTCCCCGGCTACTGCACCAAGAATATCACCAATACGGATTCTCTGCTTCTTTCCAATATTAATAAAAAGACGTACCATTCCTGGCTCTGCTCCGGTATCGCCAAAGTCTTCCCTTCGGATGGTTTCTGCTGCTTCTCCTTCTCCCATTGCCATTTTTAATAGGGCCGCTGCCACTTCCGTTGCAGTATAATCCTGCTCTTCCAAATGCTCCTCTAGCAGTCGCACCATTTTTGTCAGTTCCTCTGATTCAATCATGGTGGTTACCTTTTCCAAAACTTTCTCTGCCTTAATGTTAGTAATATCATTTACCGATGGAATTGGCTGACGTTTAATCTTCGTCTTACAGTAACGCTGAATATCCTTCAGTTTATATATTTCCCGGCCTACCACCAGATTAAAAGCTCTTCCATCCCTTCCTGCTCTTCCGGTTCTTCCGATACGATGAACATAAAATTCCTCATCCTGAGGGATATCATAATTAAATACTGCTTCCACATCGTCTACGTCGATTCCTCTGGCAGCCACATCCGTTGCCACAAGAATGTCCGTCTTGCCACTACGGAATCCCTTCATAACTCTGTCGCGCTGACTCTGTTTCATATCGCCATGAAGACCTTCCGCAAAATATCCTCTTCCCTTCAGGTCATCAACCAATTCATCTACCTTTCGCTTCGTATTACAGAAAACTAAGGACAATGCTGGATCATACAAATCCAGAAGACGAGACAAAACTTCGCTCTTCTTTCGCGGATTCACTTCATAATAGTATTGCTCTATTTTAGGAACTGTAAGTTCCTTTTTCACTACCTTAATAACTTCGGGCTGATTCAGATAATTTCCTGCAATCTCCATAATAGGCTTAGGCATTGTAGCAGAAAATAGCAAGGTCTGCCTTTCCTCTGGCAAATGGGACAATACTAGTTCAATATCCTCACGAAAGCCCATGTTTAACATTTCGTCAGCCTCATCCAATACCATGGTTCCTACCATTTCCATCTTCAGGGTATGACGGCGAATATGGTCAATAACTCTGCCTGGTGTTCCAATAACAATCTGAACACCGCCCTTTAGGGAGCGAATCTGCTTGGTAATCTCCTGCCCACCATACACTGGCAAAACCTTAATGCCATGCATAAATTTCGCCAGACGACGTATTTCTTCTGCCACCTGAATCGCCAGTTCTCTGGTAGGACAAAGTACAATCGCCTGTAATTTCTTATTTCTTGGGTCCACTCTTTGCAGCAATGGTATTCCAAAAGCAGCCGTTTTACCGGTTCCGGTCTGAGCCTGACCAATCATATCCTTTCCTTCCAAAGCCACAGGTATAGCCTTTGCCTGAATCGGACTGGCCTCCTCAAAGCCCATTTCCGTAACTGCTCTCATAATCCTAGGATCTAAACATAACTCTTCAAAATTCATAACTCTCTTCTCTCTCCAATCATTTCCACAAACTTCGCATATATAAACTATTTGCAGCTTCTCATAATATCAATTATGCAACAAAGTGACGTTCTGTAATGTCATTGGTCTTTCTTCTTCGTGGACGCCTCTCGGCTCGGGTTGGTTCTGGCAATGGTGCATAGAACGCTATCTGCGCACTGAGTGCTTGCTACCGTTCAAACACCAGCTGAACCAAACGCCACTCAGGAAGAAAACCAATGACATTACAGAACTGTGCACCGGCAACATTATAATTTGATATATTCCAAGGAACTATATATATGCATTGTAAATACAGCCAGTTTGTGTATAGAATGCTCAGAAGCAATCCCAGCGAAGAGTATTGTCTTCGTCAGCACTTAGTTTCCGTTTTGAAGATGACACATGGACGAAGTCCCGAATAAGAACATCAGGCTAAAGTAAATTTATTTACTTTTAGTTTGATGTTCTTATGAGAA
>JAZQLD010000013.1:0-167921 GCA_045542435.1 Butyribacter sp.
GATATGATTGACGGAGCGATAGCGAGAAAGACGGGAGCGGTTAGTAAATTTGGAGCAAGACTTGATACGGTTGCTGACTTTGTATTTATGTTCGTATGCTCAATAAAGATACTACCCCTAATTCACATACCGGTATGGCTATGGGTATGGATTATTATTGTTGCGTTGATTAAGATATTTAATATTGCGTTAGTCTTTATTCACAAGAAAAAACTATTATCAATACATAGCGTGTTAAATAAAACAACGGGATTTGCTTTGTTCCTTTTGCCGTTGTTGCTGACTTTTGTTGAAACCACTTATAGCGTTGCGACAACATGTGTACTTGCAACCATTGCGGTAATGCAAGAAGTTTATTTTATTGCGAAAGGGCAAGAGGTCTTATAGTCAAATTCCAATTTGTGAGTTGTTTTGAATGATATGTTGCCAATCAATAAAAGGACTTTCGACAATAAGTGAATTGATGAAAAAAGAAGAATATTTTTATGGCTGCTAATTTAAATATTGCAAAACATATAGAGAGGATTAAATAAATTATGGATAGATATGCAATAATAAAAAACAAAATATTAGACATTGCAAAGACAGATAAAAGTATTCGTGCTGTTATTGCAATTGGTTCATCAACCAGAGCTGAAGTAAAAGCAGATGATTATTCAGATCTTGATTTAATGATTGCCACGGACGATACTGAAAAGTGGTTATATGGGACTGTACCGGAAGAAATCGGAAATGTGAAAATCTCTTTTGTTGAATCAACTCTTGGAGGTGGAAAAGAAAGAAGAATTTTATATGAAAACGCCCTTGATGTGGATCTGATTGTTTTTACGCCGGAACAATTTGAATCGGTTATTAAGGAAGGCGTCGCAAGCTGGGTATGTAACAGAGGCTATTCTGTGTTGTACGATACAATGGGATTCGAAAGCTTGCTGGCTGAGTATGTGAATCATAAAATAGAATACGCTGGCATGCCGGAAACGGAATACATAAATATGGTGAATGATTTCTGTTTTCATGTTATTTGGGCTTCAAAAAAAATACTACGTGGTGAATTGTGGGCTGCAAAGATGTGTTTAGATGCATATTTGAAAAATTATCTCTTGAAAATGATTGAAATGTATTCGGCATATATCCATGAAGTTGATGTTTGGCATGATGGAAGGTTTCTTGACAGATGGGCTGATGATACAATAAAAGAAGCGTTAACGAAATGTTTTGCTCATTATGATAGGAAAGATATGATATCGGCATTATTTGAATCGAATACATTATTTAGTCAATTGGCAAAAGAGGTAGCACAGATAAGACAATTTGATTATCCTGAAAATGCTGTGGATTATGCTAAGGATTTATTTATGGAGTATTTTGGTGATGAGTTATGAGACATATATAGAAAAGTTGGTAAAAACTGATAATACGATATGATTTAGTTGAGTCTGGTTAGGATGAAATGATATTAAGAAGCATTGCTAAGTTAATACAAATGTATTGACCTAGCAATGCTTCTTTGCTATTCTTATGGTAAAAAAGTAGGAGGCGGTATAAATGGCAAGTACTATTCAAGTAAGGGTTGACGATGAATTAAAAGCAAAATCAGATGAACTGTTTAAAGCGTTAGGTACAGACACTACAACGGCAATACGTATGTTTTTGACGCAGGCATTAGCGGTAAATGGCTTTCCGTTTGAAATAAAAAGGGTAAGCAAAAATCCATACGAGGCATTATCAGAGGCTGAAATACTAGAAAAGTTGGAAGAATCACGTGAGCATGCTGCACAGGGAATGTATAAAGAGGCGGCAGATGTTTCGCATGATATGAGGGAAAAGTATGGGTTATAAAGTAGTAGTTACGAAAGATGCGGAAGAGGATTTAGAACGTTTTATTAAGTATCTCCTTTTGGAGAAGAAGAGTAGGAAGGCAGCAGAAAATGTACTGAATGACTATGATGCAACAATCGAAAGTTTGAAGTATGTGGCAGGAAGTTTGAAACTGTGTGACAATCCGAGACTGCGTCAGTTAAAATATCGACGCATTAACTTCTTGAATCATAGATATTTTATGCTTTATCGCATCGTAGATAATATAGTATTTTTGGATAATATTTTTCATGAGTTACAGGATTATAAAAATAAGATGTATTAGTCGTAGGATAGAAAGATGAAGCCACTGGAGGATTGATATGAACAATGAAGAATACTTAAGATTAAAGGAAGCATAACTTTTAGGTTTGCGAAGAGCCTGAAAATATATGATATTTGAATATGATGAAGAGGGGATTATATGAATAACGTAAATAAGACATTATATATTCCATTATACGGAAAAGCATTTGTAAGTAAGAAAAATATTATTCTTCAGGATAAAAAAGCAGAAGAAATCTGGGCGAAAGAAGGATTTGAACTCAAAGGCAAATCAAAATCCAAAAGTGTCAAAGTATAAAAATCCGATCAATGATGTTGGCGTAAATACGGTGTATGGATATGATAATCCGGAAGGATTGGCGAAAGATTCCGGTTTGGTATTTGTGAAAGAATATAATATGACACCACAGAAGTATATCGATGAATTGCACGGATTGGAAAGAGCTATATTTAAGAATCTGTTTGCGGGAAGGATTATATAACTAATTTTCTTGATGATTTTATGCTTGCATTGCTAACGGTGAGCGGTCAGTGGCCCGCTGATGAGCGAAAGCACAGCTTTAGAACAGAGCTAGAGCCTGCTATAGAGTATTGGACAGTGTCTAAGTTTCAAGATAAGCTACATATTCATATTAAGAGCTATAAGAATAGAGAAGCAGAAGTGGCTTGTAAAGAGGTATTATTAGTGTGTGAATATCGTAGATTTCTAGAAGATTTTATATCTGAAGTAGAAAGAGTGTTGTCAGTTTTCGGACTCGTAGGTTATAGAGAGAACTGGAGCTATGAATTTCCTATATCTTTATTCCTCAAGCTTAAAGACAGTTTTTATGATATAAATACTCTGTCATATGGGACATTGTCCGCAGAGGACAATATAGGCTCAGAAGTTCAGGTTACGGATTTTACTAGTGAGAGAGAATTACTATGAGAAAATTCGGAAATTCCGAATTTTCTACTAAACCTACAAATTATTATAATTTGGATGTGGTAATTTCTGTAGGATATCGTGTTAGGTCACAACGAGGAGTGCAATTTCGTATATGGGCATCTGGAATACTAAAAGAATAATCCGAATATTTAGATGCTATTAAACAGATACAAAAAGATGCAAAGAAAGAAATTTGAAGTTTGCTGTGAGATAAAGGCGGATGATTTGTCCGTCTTTTTCTATTGACAAACAATAGGTAATATGTTATCTTGTGTAAAGTAATATATTACCTATTGGAGGATGTAATGAATTTAAAAGATGTAATCAGAAGTGATAAAGTGAGTTTTACAGGCATTGAATCATCCTATTTTCTATTAGGATTGTTAAGTGCTTTTGAAAACAGATTTCAGGCAATGGCGGACAGTGCAATGAAAGAAATTAGTTGGAAACAGTTTTTTGCAATCATATGCATCAACTTGTGCAAAACGCCTCCTACAGTTAAGGAGTTGGCGGAAATTATGGGCAGCTCTCACCAGAATGTAAAGCAGATTTTGCTGAAACTGGAGAAAAAGGGATTTGTAAGCATTAATGTGGATGAGCAGGATAAAAGAAAACAGCGGATTATGCTTACGTCATATTGTATAGAGTTTTGCGAAAATAACGATGAGATTAGCAGGACGCTTATGAAGAGAATGTTTGAAGGGGTGTCTGAGGAGCAGCTACAGACTACCATACAGACCATTGTGCAGATTGAGGATAATTTAAAATTGATTTAAGGGGGAAGAAGAGATGAAGACATTGATAATCTACAAAAGTAAAACAGGGTTTACAAAATGGTATGCAGAGCTTATTGCGAAAGAGGTAGATGGAAATCTGATGGATTTTAAGGAGGTTACAGCTGAAATAATGTCCGGATATGATGTAGTTGTTTATGGTGGCGGATTATATGCGGGAATGATAAATGGATACAAAAAAGCGAAAGATATGTTTGAAAAAAGCTCGGCGAAAAAATTTATCCTTTTTGCAACAGGTGGAACTCCCAATGAATCCTCAAAGGAGATAGACGAGGTTTGGAAGAACAATCTGTCAGCAGAAGAATTGCAAACGATTCCTCATTTTTATATGCAAGGTGGAATTTGTTATGAAAAAATGTCCTTTTCGAATAGGGCAATTATGAAAATGCTGTCTAAAGTACTGGATAAAAAGAAAAATAAGGATAGTGCAGAAGAAGGCTTTGCGCAAGCAATAAAAAGCTCCTATGATATTACCTCCAAGGAATATGCTGAACCACTTATAAAGTGCTTGTTAGAGAAGGGTTTCTTTGATAAAGAAAACAATTAGCAAAATGTAAATGATTGAAGCGATTAGAAAAGTATTAAAAATAAAGCATGTGAAAACCGGTATTAAAACAAAATCTATATTTATGGATTGATTTATTGAAAAGGTCATATTGGAGGAGCAATTATGAATTTTGATGTTGAAAAATTAGAATGGATAAGAGAACCTGCGGATTATACCATTTCCGAAGATAAAATAGAAATCATTACAAAGCCTCATAGTGATTTGTGGCAAAGGACTTATTATCACTTCAGAAATGATAATGCTCCTGTTTTACAGATGGAAACAGATGAAAAGTTTTTTTCATTTACAGTAAAAACACAGTTTGAAAGCAAGTGTAGATTTGACCAGTGTGGTATCGTGATGTACCTTGACAGCGAGAACTGGCTGAAAGGTTCGATTGAATATGAGAATGATGAATACCAGCATCTTGGTAGTGTAGTAACAAATAACGGATATTCTGATTGGGCAACAACGGAAATTCCAGCTGGTGTAAAATCAATATGGTACAGATTTAGTCGTAGAGAAGATGATTATTGTATAGAATGTTCTAATGATGGCATGCTTTTCAAGCAGATGCGTATCTGTCATATGTGGAATGGTGGAAGTACGATCAAATTTGGCGTGTATGCTTGTAGTCCAGAAGAATCTTCTTTCAAAGCAACATTTACAAATATGGAAATGACGGAATGTAAATGGAAGGCACATGATGGGCAAAAACCAGATGAAGAGATATAGAAAAGGTATTTTTCTCATTGAAATTAAAATGGTTCTGTGATAGTATTTTTTTGCTGGCTCGGAGGGCAAAGCATTCGTTAGAAATGTTATGCTGGATAAGGCTACAGGTTGAAATGCCTGTTACTTTATCCGGCTTTTTTCGTTTTAGGAGGTAATCATGGATAATAATAAAAGTTTTACAAGTGGAGGAGTTCTCGGTTCTCTTATAAAATTTGCAATACCAATATTAGCAGCTATGTTTTTGCAATCACTTTACGGTGCAGTTGATTTGCTTGTTGTAGGGCAGTTTGCAGAAACCATAGATGTATCTGGTGTTGCAACAGGAAGTCTTTTGATGCAGACTGTCACTATGATAATTACAGGATTATCTATGGGGGTAACAATATATGTAGGACAAAAAATTGGTGAAAAAAAACAAGAAGAAGCAGGTAAAGCAATTGGTGCTGGTATTGTTCTCTTTCTTTTAATTGGAGTTATTCTTTCTATTTTATTAGTTGTCTTTACAAAGCAGTTGGCAAATATACTTCATGCACCAAGCGAAGCATATATACAAACCTGTGAGTATATAATTGTTTGTGGAAGTGGTACATTATTTATTGGATTATATAATTTGTTAGGAGCTATTTTTAGAGGTATAGGTGACTCGAAAACACCTCTGTTTACAGTAGCTGTTGCGTGCATAGTAAACATTGCTGGTGATTTACTGTTTGTGGCAGTTTTTGGCTTGGGAGCCATGGGAGCTGCATTAGCAACCATCATTGCGCAAGCGATAAGCGTAATTGTTTCTATACTTATAATTATTAAGAAACCGCTTCCGTTTCAATTAAAAAGGGAATATATTTGTTTTAACAGACGATTGATTTTACAGGAATTAAGATTGGGAACACCGATAGCATTACAAGAGTTTTTGGTCGGTGTATCGTTTATGGTAATCCAAACAGTTGTTAATTCCATCAATGTAACTGCATCAGCAGGGGTTGGAGTGGCAGAAAAGGTATGTGCATTTATTATGCTGGTGCCGTCTGCATTTTCGCAGGCGATGTCAGCCTTTGTAGCACAAAATATAGGAGCCGGATATAAAGACAGAGCATTAAAAGCATTAAAATGTGGAATTTTTACATCACTTGGTGTTGCTGTTTTTATAGGTTCATTTACCTTTTTCCGAGGTGATATATTAGCAAATATTTTTACAAAGGATGCTGAAGTGATTCAGCAGGCATTCCAGTACTTAAAAGCTTACGCTATTGATACATTTTTTACGGCGATTTTGTTTTGTTATATAGGATATTATAATGGATGTGGAAATACATTGTTTGTTATGATTCAAGGAATCGTAGGAGCATTCTGCGTCAGAGTTCCTGTTGTAATTTTGATGAGTAATTTGACAAATACAACCTTATTCCATATTGGTTTGGCAACGCCTGCTTCATCAATAGTCCAAATTGCATTGTGTGTAATCTTTATGTTATATATCGCTCATGTAGAGGAGAGAAAGGAATTACAGTAAAAGATAAAAATCTGGGAAAACCCTTGAGAATTGCAGTTGGGACTGGATGAAATGCAGGCGTGGGTGAATGCGATTGATAGTTTGGTTGTGTGGTAGTTTCAATTAATCTTCTATATTGCAAGCATACGCTCGTTAATTCTACCAATAATATCAATTAAATTATTTATATCGGTATCGTTTGTATGTGATGCAAATGCATGAAAACAGCCTTGAATAAGGACAGAGAGTAAAATGTCCATTTCAAGGTTGTTTTTTGCTATGAACTAGCTCGAACCATGTAGATAAAAAAGAAATAAAAGTATCGTCACAGTTGATTTTTTGCCGACAATGGTCAACTATAAATCCATTGTTAACTGACGGTTGATTTAGTATACTTTGGATACGAAGAGAGGAGCCATGGGAGCCACATTAGCAACCATCATTGCACAAGTGATGTCAGCTTTGTGGCACAGAAAATAGGAGCTGAATATCAAGAAGGGACAGATTATGGCTATAAATATTAATCATCAATTACGAGAACAAATGACCCATGATGTAGCAGACTTTCCAATCACTTTTTTTCATGATGAATTAGCTGCATTACCCAATTTTGCGGGACCTTTGCATTGGCACCCGGAATTTGAAATTGCCACAGCCGAAAGTAGCAATTTGGAGTTTCAGGTAGGGCAAGAGCATATTATATTGGAAGCAGGCGATAGTATATTTGTGAATGGAAATATACTACATGGGATTAAGCAATTATCAGATGGTATACCTGACGCGTTGCCAAACATTGTTTTTTCAGGAGCGCTGCTTGCGCCTGAAACGAGTACTGTCTATAAAAAATATATTAAGTGCATTGCCGATTGTGATTCGTTGCCATACATTGTATTTAGGAATTTAGAGAGTAGACATAATGACGTAAATATATTAATAAAAAGTATTTATCATGAGTTACGTGAACAAAGGGATTGTTATGAATTGGTTGTTCAACGTAAACTCAGTCGCATATTTGAGTATATATTTTGCAACATTGACAGTTTCCCGAAATCAGAAAGTACCAGAATACAAATTAACACACAAATACGTATTCAAAAGATGTTATCTTATATTTATGAGCATTATGCGGAAACTATTACTCTCGAAGACATTGCAGGTGCAGCGAATATCAGTCGAAGCGAAGCGGGACGCTGCTTTAAAACATATATGAATTGTTCCCCGATTGATGCGTTGATTCAGTACAGACTTCAGGTTGCATACAGACTGCTTAATGAAACAACACTTTCACTTCAAGAAATCAGCTATTTGTGCGGCTTCAATTCTGTAAACTACTTTAGTCGCAGATTTAGGGCAAATTATGGATATGCACCCAGCCAAAATAGAAGTTTGGGTAAATAGTGCTTGGAATTGGGGAGATTATATCTTGTTTTTGAACTATTATGGAGATATGATACGCATATAATACTAAAATGGAGGCGAATATAGCATGGAATTTAAGTGGTTGAATGAAAGTGAAATTAAAAAAACAGATGGTAGAATTGAAATCAAAGCACCCGGACAGACAGACTTTTTCTGCGGAAGTATTGAGGACTGTGAGGAGGGAATTCTCCCGGAATCACTTTGTAATGCACCGTATTATTATACAGAAGTGGAAGGAGATTTTGTGCTTAAGGTCAAAGTTTCACATGACTTTAAGGACACTTATGATTCTGCATCAGTAATGGTGATGAAGGATAATACCTGTTGGGCAAAGTGTTGCTTTGAATTGACGGATTTCGGCACACATGCTGCTGTAAGCGTGGTAACAAAAGGAGATTCGGATGATGCAAATGGGTGTAATTTAGAAGGTAATACAGCGTGGCTGCAAGTTTGTAGGGTGGGAAATAATTTCGCATTCCATTATTCAATGGATGGCGAGCATTTTTATATGATGAGATATTTTCATCTTCCTGTTGACACTGTTGTGAAAGTTGGTCTTTTGGCACAAGCTCCTGTTGGTAACGGTGGTATCAGAGTATATGAAAATTTGAGTATTCAGAAAATAACAGTTAAAAATATAAGAGCTGGAAAATGATATTCATGTCATTCTATTCTAAAGGAGTCGTATTATGACTGCATATCCTAATTACAAAAAAACATTAATTGCCTGTTATCTTGGTTGTATTACACAGGCTATTTCTGCGAATTTTGTACCGCTTTTATTTTTAACATTCAAGGATACTTATGTAATATCATTGGATAAAATTGCATTGATTCCAATGATGTTTTATCTTACGCAGCTGTTAACTGATTTGGCAGCAACAAAATTTGTAGATAGAATAGGTTACCGAATTTGTGTTGTTGTTTCGCAATTTTTGTGTGCTACCGGTCTTGCTTTACTTGCATTTTTACCGGAATTATTACCATCATCGTTTATAGGAATATTAGTTGCAGTTGTTTTGTATGCGATAGGTAGTGGTCTGATTGAAGTTCTTATAAGTCCAATTGTAGAAGCATGTCCTTTTGAAAACAAAGACGGCATGATGAGTTTATTACATTCCTTCTATTGTTGGGGTTCTGTTGGAGTGATTCTTGGCTCCACGGTATTCTTCGCTGTTTTTGGAATCGAAAATTGGCAAATACTAGTACTGATTTGGGCATTATTGCCATTGTATAATACATTTAATTTTATCACATGTCCTATAGAAAGACTGGTAGAAGATGGTGAAGGGATGCGCATTGGCCAGTTATTACGTTTACCTTTGTTCTGGTTATTAGCATTACTGATGGTGTGTTCGGGAGCAGCGGAAATGTCCATGGCGCAATGGGCCTCCGCATTTACAGAATCAGCAATGGGAGTTTCAAAAACAATAGGTGATTTGGCAGGACCTTGTATGTTTGCTGCTTTTATGGGAATAGCACGAGTTTTTTATGGTAAAATGAGTGAAAAGTTTGATTTAACTAAAACAATGCTTGCATGTGGCATCTTGTGTAGTATTTGTTATTTGCTTGCCTCTTTATCAGTAATACCAATTTTGGGGCTTGCAGGCTGTGCATTATGTGGACTTTCAGTAGGCATTATGTGGCCGGGAACACTTAGTATTTCTGCACAAAAATGTCCTACAGGTGGGACAGCAATGTTTGCATTTTTAGCGTTAGCTGGAGATTTGGGTGGTTCTGTTGGGGCGTCAGTAGTTGGTATATTCTCTGATATGGCTGGTGGCAATCTAAAAATTGGGATACTGGCTGCTACCTTTTTTCCAGTTATCTTAATCTTGGGTTTGGTGAAGTTGAAAAGAACAATTTAAAACAACAAAAAAGCTCACAGAAATGTGGGCTTTTTTGTTGTAGGCTAGAAAATTGACACATTTTGATAAGATAGGAGGCTATTTATTGGATGCTGTTTGGTGTAATATTAAGAAAACGTTTGAAGGAGGAAGGATATGAAGAATAGAGTGTTTATTATTGAAGGATTACCATGCTCGGGGAAAAGTAGTACATCTGCCTTTGTAGCTTCTTTATTGGAAGAGAAAGAAAAGGTTTGCTTTGTGGATGAAGGCAGTGGAAATCATCCGGCGGATTATGAATTTCATGCCCTTGCTCCGGCAGGGCTTTTGTCGAGTGAGGAAAAAATTGTACCACTATCACAATATTCTGGAGAACTATTCGACCAGTTATTACAATATAAGATTTATGATTTCTTGCCTTGGGAGACAGAGATGCCATTAATGCTGGAAAAGTGGCAGCAGTTTGTTCAGGACTCTGAGGAAAATCAAGTCTATGTATTTAATTGTGTTTTGCTTCAGAATCCTATGTGTGAAACAATGATGAGATTTGGATTTGCGGAGGAAGAGTCAAAGAAATATATTGAAAAAATCGTTCAGGTGATTCAATCCATGAATCCTGTAGTAATCTATTTGAAAAATGGTGATATTGCAGACTCTGTAAACAAAGCTGCTTCGAAGCGACCGGGCTGGCTGGATGGAGTCATTGACTATCATGTAAATGGTGTGTACGGAAAGAGTATCAATGCGAAAGGCTTTGATGGATATGTAGCGTGCCTGAAGGAGCGGCAGGAACGTGAACTGCGAATTCTTTCGGAACTTCCGATTGATAGCCTGATTGTGGATAATCCACAACGGGATTGGAAGAATGCGCTGGAAACAATTAAGAAATATTTATTGGAGGTACAAAATGCAGGATAAGAAAAAATTATTAGCAAACGCAATGATTAAATTTATCAGTGGAGTGATTCTCATGGGAGTAATATTATTTCTTCCGGCTGGAACTATAAATTATCCCCACGCATGGGCATTTATGGCATTGCTTTTTGTGCCAATGCTGTTTTTGGGAATTGTATTGTTTTTGAAAAACCCAGAGCTTTTAAGCAAGCGATTAAAAAGTAAAGAAAAAGAAAATGTACAGGCTGGAGTAGTGATAGCATCGGCGGTTATGTTTCTTGGCTCCTTTGTACTGGCAGGCTTTGATTTTCGATTTAGGTGGTCCCATATTCCGGTCTGGGGAGTGGTGATTGCTGCTGTAGTGCAGTTTGTCGCATACGGAATGTATGCGGAGGTGATGAGGGAAAATACTTACCTTTCCAGAACCGTAGAAATACAAGAGAATCAAAAAGTAGTGGATACAGGACTTTATGGTATAGTTCGTCATCCAATGTATACAGCTACGATTTTACTTTATCTGGCTATGCCGATAGTCCTTGGTTCGTGGGTGGCATTTATTGTCATGCTGGCTTATCCGGTGATTATTGTATTCCGCATCAGCAATGAAGAGAAGGTATTGGTGCAGGGACTGGAAGGATATCGGGAGTATAAGCAACGAGTGAAATATCGATTGATTCCGTTTGTCTGGTAGAACATAACAAAGATATTATTAGTATAGCAGACGAAGTCATTGACATAGGTCCTCTTGCGGGAAAGGGCGGTGGACAGATTCTTTTTCAAGGCAGTTACCAGAGTCTTCTCTTGTCAGGAACAAAGACCGGAAATGCCATGAAGGAAGAGGTTCCGGTGAAAGAAAATGTCAGAACTGCCACAGAATTATTTGCGAAGCAGTATAAGGGCAGGGGGGCTGGTAGACCAGTCACCTGTAACTGCTACGGGACGCTCTACATCTGCAGCTTATCTGGGATTCTTTGATGAAATCAGAAAGCTGTTTGCAACAGTGGTTTTAAGGGGGCTTTAAAATAATAAAAAACTAAAGGAATGAAAGTGAGGAATGAATAATGCAGGAATCTAAAATGATAGAAATGATGATTAGCTGGGCTCAAGAAAAAATAGGAAATTCTCAGTATATGTATACATGTTGATTCTGGGAGATATACAAATTTATTTACTCCCATAAAATAAAAGGTATTGGAATGGAGGCTGTTTAAATGAATGAGCAGGTAAAAGAGTATATTGATAAATATCCAATTGAGATTATTGCTATGTACAATAATTTGAGGCAGATGATTTTTGATAGTGTTTCATGTGAACCAGAGGAAACATTGTGGGCAAAATTGCCAAGCTATTATGTTGGAGATAAATTTATAAGACTTATTCCGTTTAAAGACCATATTAACATTGAAGCACAGGCGGCAATTCAGCATCGGGAAGAATTAGCTGGTTATAGAATCACTCCTAAGGGTATGGTGCAAATCAATTTGAAACAGGATATACCATATGAGCTTTTGAAACGGATATTTGAAGAAACTTTAGTGGGATAACTTTAAATTTTGTAAGAGGATATCGAAATGTATTATGAAGAAATTACATTGGAACATTTAAATGAACTTGCGAGATTATACGTTGAAACATTTAATTCAGAACCATGGAATGATAAATGGATAATATGCAAGGCTGCCAAGAGATTGCATCAAATGATAAATACAGAAGACTCATATGGTTTATGTGTTTATCAGGACGGAGAAATATGCGGAGCAATTTTCAAGTTACATAGGTATACAGGAAAGGAAAATAAAAATGATTTATGAAATAAAAGAGACCCAAAAAGTAGAAAAATTATTTGAAGGCTGGGAGGAAACCTTAATCTATTCCTGTCTGCAAAAAGTCATGGGAAAGATATATGTTACCGAACAGGAAAATCCAAAGTCGGCATGTGCTCAGATTGGTTGTTTTTGTTTTTTTGCAGGCGAGCCGGATAAGGAGTTAGTGTTAAATAAGCCGGATGGATTCGTGATTATGACTCCTCAAAACGAAGCATGGGAACGACTGATTGAAGAGTGCTATCCAGAGGCGAACAAAGTAAAACGGTATGCCATAAAGAAGGATACAAAATTTGATAAGAAGAAGCTACAGGAAATGGCAGACGTTATTCCAGAGGGCTATGAATTATGTCAAATCGACGAAGAAATTTATGATAAGTGCTTATTGAATCCATTGACACAGGATTTTGTGGCAGCTTTTGATTCTAAGGAAAGTTATCTGAAGATGGGGTTTGGCAGGGTTATGCTAAAAGACGGTGAAGTTGTGGCAGGAGCTTCTTCTTATACCAGATATGAGCAGGGGATAGAGATTGAAGTAGACACGGTAGAAAGCGAGCGACGAAAGCATCTTGCTACAGCGTGTTGTGCGTCATTGATTCTGGAATGTCTTGAGAAGGGACTTTATCCAAGCTGGGATGCTCAAAATATGAATTCTGTGCGTCTGTCAGAAAAGCTGGGGTACGAGTTTTCTCATGAATATACAGCGTATGAAATTTTTTGATGATTAATAATCAGTGGCAATACATTAAAAGGAAACAGGTTGCATATGAAAAAAATTGAAAAAATATCAGTCGAAGAACTAAAACAAATAAAAAAGATCGTAGGGGAAGCGTTTGTTGCTAACGAACTATTTCATGAATTTGGAAGCGTTTCCGAAAGAAGAGATTTAGTTATGGTATATATGGATGCATATGTAGAATGTGTTTATGAGTCAGGGCAGCTATATGGAACAGAGGATGGACAGGGATATATTGGATTAGGTTTTAGTCAGGGTGCACCTCTCTTTCCTAAGTTGAAAATGCTTTTTCGGATGGTTAGAAGGATTCCTTTGAAGACCATGAAACGTTTTATGAAACATGTCAAACAGATTGCCGGGGCGAATGAGAAATATGCAAAGCTTCCCCATATAGACATTCTGATGGTTTGTGTTAAGAAAGAGAGCCAGGGGAAGGGGATTGCCAGACAGCTTATAGAGTATGCAAAGGAAAGGGCTGCAGACAAGAATGTTCCGTTGCTATTTGATACGGATATGCCAGAGTATGCTCAGATGTATCAGCATATGGGATGTGTTTTGTATAACCAACTAACAGCAGAAAACGGCGTAACCCGGTATAATCTTATGTGGGAAAAGAAAATGACCGATGAATTATAGAGAAAAATATTTAAGAGAGGATGATTTTTATGATACAGAAAATATATAAAAACGATACCGAATTATTAGATTCTTTTAATGAATTAACCAGAAAAACCTTTTGGTTTGATTTTGTGGAATGGCATAAAGCCGGACATTTTGGAGAAATGTATATGCCACATGTCATTACAGATAATGGGAAGGTGGTTTCTAATGTTTCTGTGAATCAAATGCAGTTTGACATTGGGGGAACGATTAAAAATTATATTCAGCTTGGAACGGTTATGACGGATGAAGACCATAAAAGTCATGGTCTGAATCGACAGATTATGGAATACATTTTGCAGGAATATAAGGATCAGGTAGACGGATTCTATTTATTTGGTAATGACAGTGTGCTGGAATATTATCCAAAGTTTGGGTTTGAGCCAGCGATGGAATATGAGTATTATATGCCATACAAAAAGGATGATGCTGTTACGCCATATCGTTTGGAAAAAGTAGACATGTCAGAGAAAAAGCAGGCTGAAACCGTTTATGAAATGTTAAAAGAATACACTCAAAATCCAGAGATTTCCAATGAGAATGATGGAATGTATATGAGTGAGAACCTAGGCTTGTATCATTTCTGGATGGACAGCGAATATAGAGATGGCATCTACTATCTGCCGGAAAAGAATGCCTTTGTTGTGGTTGGGCTTGAGGAAGACAAGCTGATGATTTATCAGGTCATTGGCAAAGAAAGACTAGATATGAAAAAAGTGGCCGCTGCATTGGAAGGAGAGTTTTCGGAAGTAGTCTTAGGCTATACGCCGGTGCATAAGGAAGGGTTTCAGCTGCGGGAACATAAGGAAGAAGATTGTACGTTATTTATACTGGGAGAGGATTTGAAACAGGTAGAAGAAAAGCAGATGATGTTTCCGATTTTATCCCACGCGTAAAGTTCGTCAGAAAAAGTGTATTTAAAACCTGACACACCATGTCAGGTTTTTTGTGTTATCCTATGTTTACAATAAATCACAAAGGGAGAATAATGATATGGCAAGACCACAAAATAAAGAAGATTTAATCATTGCAGCAGAGGGGAATTACGCTAAATTACTAGAACTTATTGATACCTTGACGGATCCAGAATTAGATACAGAATTTGATTTTTCAGCGGATGTAAAAAAGAAGGAAGCGCATTGGGGCAGGGATAAAAATTTGCGGGATGTGTTAATTCATTTGCACGAATGGCATAGCTTAATGTTGGAATGGATTGCTAATAATAAATCGGGTATTCGCAAACCATTTTTGATGGAGGGGTACAATTGGAAGACCTATGGAGAGATGAATCTTTTGTTTTGGAAGAGAAATCAGAAGATATCCTTGAAGGAAGCCTTGGAGCAGTTTAAAGATTCTCATAAAAAAATCATGGTTGAAATAGAAAAAATGACCGATGAGGAATTGTTTCAGAAAAATGTCTATGACTGGGTAGGCGGTAGTACGATTGGCTCTTATTTTACAAGTGTAACCAGTAGTCATTATGATTGGGCAATGAAAAAAATAAAAGCGCATAGGAAGAGAATCAATGGTAGATAGATTATTTCAAATAGTATATATTTTGATGGAAAAGCCTCAGATAACAGCGAGGGAGCTGGCGGGAATGTTTGAGGTTTCGGAGAGAACCATTTATCGTGATATCGATAAACTGACTCTTGCAGGGATTCCGATTTATACGAATCAAGGGAAAAATGGAGGAATCTCCATATTACCGAATTATGTTTTGGACAAGACAGTACTTACCACGGAGGAAAAAGAGAAGATATTGGAATCTTTAAATGCTTTAAATGAAGTCACTTTTTCTGGAAATAAAGAGTCTGTGTCAAAGCTGCAGTCCTTTTTGGGCGAACAGTATCAGGACTGGATTGAAATAGAATTTTCCAGCTGGAGTAATAGCGAAGCAGATGCGGAGAGATTTGCACAGATAAAGGACGCCATATTAAAGCATTATTACATGAAAATCACGTATTCCGGCAATCAGGGGGCACTGACGGAAAGAAAGATTAAACCACTGAAATTATGTTTTAAAAATCAGGCATGGTATCTGTATGCTTATTGTTGCTTGCGGGAAGATTACCGCTTTTTCAAATTAAGACGGATGACAGAAATCATTACAATGGATAAGCCTTTTGAGCCGGAGCTGATAGGAAAAGTACTGCCGGAAGGAAATAAGGAGTATACAAAAGACGCATTCATTATCCCAGTGACCTTGGAAATAAACCAGGATATGGCGTTTCGCGCCTATGAGGAGTTAAGTGATATCTCCGTGACTCCGGATGGGAAACTGCGTTGTGTAGTAGAGGTTTCTGATATCCAGTGGTTTATCAGCTACGTACTTTCCTATGGTTCCCATATCCGTATATTGGAGCCTTTGGAGATAAAAGAAAGACTGATACAGGAAATGGAAAGTATGAGAAAATTATATTAAGGAGAGATGGAAATGGTCTTTGATTTTAAGAAAGAATACAAAGAGTTTTATATGCCAAAGCAAAAACCGGAAATAGTTACAGTTCCAAAGGCAAATTATATTGCTGTCAGAGGAAAAAGAAATCCCAATGACGAAGGTGGAGAGTATCAGAAGGCGATTGGGATATTGTACTCCATAGCGTATACCTTGAAAATGAGTTATAAAACAGATTATAAAATAGCAGGTTTTTTCGAATATGTAGTACCGCCTCTCGAAGGTTTTTGGTGGCAAAATGGCGTTGATGGAATTGATTATGAGAATAAAGATGCATTTCAGTGGATTTCTGTGATTCGTTTGCCGGATTTTGTGACAGAAAAGGATTTTGGGTGGGCGATGGAGACTGCAGCGAAAAAGAAAAAAATGGATTGCTCATCGGCAGAATTTTTGACGATTGATGAAGGACTGTGTGTGCAGATAATGCACATTGGTTCTTTTGATGAGGAACCGAAGAGCGTAGCGCTAATGGATGCCTATTTAGAAGAAAATGGATACGTAAACGATTTTAATGAGAAACGTATTCATCATGAAATTTATCTGTCTGATGCCAGAAGGGTTGCACCAGAAAAATGGAAAACGGTGATTCGCCATCCTATTAGAAAAAAATAAAGATAAGAAAAAGGAAAGTAGCTTTAAATAATGCTTTCCTTTTTTGCGTTTAAAGGGTTGTAAATCTTGATTTTCAACAGAAGAAATTATATGATAATGTATATGAGTATTCGAAATGAGATTTCCAATAGTTAGAAGAAGGAAATGATATAAGATAAAAAGGAAAATGATTATATATTTATAATCAGGGAGAGGATTCTATGGCAATGAAGAAAATTCCGGATTTTTATAAAATATTACAGGTTGATTCTGAGGCAGAGCCGGAACTGATAAAAGCTGCTTATCGAAGATTGTCTGCTATGTATCATCCGGATAATAGCAGTCGTTCTGCGATATCAGACCGAATGGCGGCAATTAATGAGGCGTATGAGGTACTATCCGATACGGCACGGAGGAGCAGATATCACAAGGATTGGCTGGCATATTATTCCAACCGGCGGGATTATGTAAAAACAGTAGAGAGAAATTCTGCTATGAATGAAGAAGTACCATTTGATTCTGCCAGTGATGTGCTGGAAGCATTTTTTTATGCACTGAAGGATAAAAATTGGGACAGTGCGTATCTGAAACTGACAGAAGAAGATAGAGAGAAGGTTTCGGTAGAGGATTTCCGTGCATGGAGAGAAGCGGTTGACCAATGCTATGAAATGCAGGAATACAAAATAGATTATGATAGAACCTATCATGATTGCCAAATTGAACAGGTTGTATATAAACAGGTTGCAGAGTTTCAGGTGGAGGTTACAGACATGGATACTACTACTACTCAGACTTCTGTAGAGACCTTACATAAATATGCTGCTTTTGACGGCGTATCATGGAAGGTTTGTCTGGGAACTTCTTCTGTAAAACAAATGACGGTGAAGTTTCAACTTTTGGCGGATAGGAAAAAGAATTATGATCCGATGCAGATATACAAAAGTGCAATCGCCAGAACGGATTCTTTGACAGGATTATTAAGTGGAAAAGGATTTTTGGACGAGGCAGAGAGGGAGGCATATCGCAGCAAACGTTATGGGAATACCTTTTCTGTTCTTGCATTACAGATAAATCCGGAGAAAGAAGAAAGAGAGACAGCCTGCGTCTGCCATTTGGCAAATGTAGTGAAAAATTCTATTCGAAAAAGTGATTTGGCAGGGTGCATCAATGAGAACCAGATTGTTTGTCTGTTGCCGGAGACAAGAAAAGATCAGGCATTACTTGCAGGAAAAAAGCTATTAAAGCTTGCCAAGGCTAACCAGGCAGACCGGTATGAAATCCGAATGGGGATTGCGGAATATGTAAGGATAGCCAATGTGGAGGAATGTATCTATTCAGCCTGCTCGGCAGCTGGAGCAGCGCAGGAATCCGGCTGGGTAAATAAAAATAAGTAAAATACGAAAGGAAAGGACTAAAAGATAGTTCTTTCCTTTTCTTAAATCTATAAAATTAACACATTTATATTGATTATCTGCCTATAACTAGAAAATAGCATTGGTTATAATGGCAGTAACATAGGAGGAAGCTTATGATACGAATGGAAATTGCTTTGATTTTAGTGTTGGCGTTTGTGGCGTTTATGTATTTTACGGCAGAACGAAAATACACAAACCTGCACCGAACCTTTTCGGTATTACTGGTTAGTATGTTGATTCACATGTCCTTTGATGCAATCACGATATACACCGTAAATCATCTGGAATCCGTACCGGTATTTTTGAATGATATTTTGCATCGTTTTTTCATTGGAAGCATGGTGTTGGTTTTGTATCTTTTTTATCAATATATTGTGCTTCTGGTAGAGGAAGAGACTGGAAAAAGATGGAGGTTTGGTATAGTTGCATTAATCTTTCTGGTGATGTCAGAGCTGGGAGCGATGCTTCTACCAGTTCATTATGCAGTTACAGAAAATGGTAATTATTCGGATGGAATTCTTGCTAGTGTATGTTATATCAGCCTAACATTTTATCTGCTTCTTTGTGTTTGGCTTTTACTAAGTAATTGGGCGAAGATTAATGCAAAGAAAAAGCTTGCTATTGGTGTAGCGCTTGCTATAGAGCTGGTCGGCTCTCTTCTTCAGGCGACCCATCCGGACTGGCTTATTAGTGGTATGGGATTTACGTTGATGACTCTGGCATATTATCTGACTCTGGAAAATCCGGATATCCTCCGGGCGGAGTTGACGGAACAGAAAATGTCCATGTTGTATTTAAAAAGTCAGGTGAATCCTCATTTTCTTTATAACACGCTGGACACTATTCGTATTCAGGCGCAGTTAAATAATGACAAGAGAGTAGCAGATTTGCTGATGAGACTAGTGGATTTTTTCCGACTCAGTGTAAAGGTGGATCGGCAAATGGTTGCTTTGGACGAAGAATTGGAATTGCTGGAAGCGTATATGGAATTGATGTGTTACCGTTATCCGGAGCTTACATGCAGTTATGATATCGACCCGGACCTTGGAGGGATTTTAGTGCCTAATTTCATTCTTCAACCAATGGTGGAAAATAGTCTGCTTCATGGACTGAAAAATATAGGATATCATGGTGAGGTGCGAATTGTTGCAAAACGGTCGGATGCTTCTCATATTGAGATTCAGGTGATTGATACCGGTAGTGGATTTGAAGAAGGCATAAAGGCAAAGCTGGATGATATGTTACTTCATTATGATAAAAAAGTTCAAAAGCTGGAGGGAAATAGTATCGGTGTTTTGAATGTTCAGAAACGAATAAAGCTACTTTGCGGCAGAGAATGTGGTCTCTGGTATACAGAAAATTCCAGTGGGGGCGTGACTGCCCACTTATTATTAAGCATAGGGGAGGATAAGAAAAAATGAAGAAATTAAAGGTTTTATTGGTGGATGATGAAATTATGATTCGAGAGGGCTTCAAGCGTCTTTTTGACTGGGAGGCTCATGACTGCGAAGTGGTTGATGAGGCGGCTGACGGTATGGAAGCTCTTGGGAAAATTGACTCACTTTGTCCGGATATTGTCATTATGGACATCAATATTCCGATCATGAATGGATTAAAGGTGATTGAATTAAGCCGTATGAAACACCCAAAGACTGCATTCGTTATCGTATCGGGATATGATGATTTTGCTTATTGCCAACAGGCACTTCGTCTGCAGATTACAGATTATATCTTAAAGCCGGTAAATTACGAGGAGTTTGGAACCTGTATCGATAACCTGAAAATTTCTTTATATGAACAAAGTCTTATTTCTTCTCAGGAATCAGAGGAACAGGAAGAAAGAGTTATTACGGGAATCACAAGATATCTACAGGAGAATTTATCAGAGGAAATCAGTCTATCCCTTTTATCGGACACGTTTCATCTGAATGCGCAATATATTAGTCAGCTTTTTAAAAATGAAATTGGTGTAGGATTTTTGGCGTATTTAACGAATATTCGTATGGAAAAGGCAAAGAAGCTTTTACTTTCTACAGACTTCTCTGTGTCTGAGATCGCGGGGCAGGTGGGATACGGAGACTATCGTGTTTTTACAAAGGTATTTAAAAAGACAGAGGGAATTACTCCTACCCAGTACAAGAGAGAATTTTTGAGTGGGAAGGTAGAAGCCTGACACATATTTAAAAGGAAAATTAGGAGGAATAGCAGATGCTAATTATTGATCATTTAACGAAAAAATATGGAGATAAGAAGGCAGTGGATGATTTGTCGCTGCATATTCAGGCTGGAGAAATCTATGGTTTCATCGGGCATAATGGTGCAGGAAAAACGACCACCATTAAATCCTGTTGCGGGATTTTACAATATGATAGTGGTGAAATCTATGTAGATGGAATGGATATCAAGGACAATCCCCTGATCTGTAAATCTAAGCTTGCCTATATCCCGGACAATCCGGACTTGTATGATTTTATGACCGGAATCCAGTTTTTGAATTTTGTGGGGGATGTTTTTCAGGTGGAAGCAAAAAAGCGTCAGAAACTTATTAAAAAATACGCAGATGCCTTTGAGATTACATCTGATTTGGCGCAGCCAATTAGTGCATATTCACATGGAATGAAACAGAAATTGGCAATTATTTCTGCGCTGATTCATGAGCCGAAATTGATTATTATGGATGAGCCATTTGTGGGACTTGACCCCAAAGCAGCCCATCTTTTGAAAGAATTTATGCGGCAGTTCTGTGATAAAGGAGGAGCCATTTTCTTTTCTACCCATGTATTGGAGGTGGCAGAAAAGCTCTGTGATGAAGTTGCCATTATTAAGGGTGGAAAATTGATTAAGTCAGGCACGATGGAAGAAGTGAAAGGGGACACCTCTCTTGAAAATGTCTTTTTGGAATTGGAGGAAGAATAATGATCAAAACATTATTAAAAAAGCAGATGATGGAGGTTTTTGCCTGGCTCTATCAGGGTAAAAAGAATGGGAAGAATCGTAGTAAATCCATGCTGGTTCTATATAGTGCACTTTATATGCTCCTGTTTGGTTTGGTAGGATTTATTTTCTATGAGGTGGCAGATATGCTGGCTCCGTTGATTGAAGTTGGCTATGGCTGGATGTTTATGGCTCTTTTGTCTCTGATAGGTGTGGCATTGGGTGTGTTTGGCGGTGTGTTCAATACATTCGCTTCTATGTATCAGGCAAAAGATAATGATATGCTTTTGTCGATGCCGATACCGACTTCTGTTATACTGATTACACGTCTTGCAGGTGTGTACGCTTTAGGACTGATGTACGAACTGATGGTGATGATTCCGACTGTAATTGTATTTTTTAAGAATAGCAGGGCAGGGGCAGCAGGGACTTTATTTACCCTGTTAATACCATTCGTATTGTCAGTGATGGTGCTTGCGCTTTCCTGCGTGATTGGATGGCTGGTGGCTATTATCAGTAGTAAAGTAAAGAATAAAAATATTACCACTGTGATTTTGTCTCTTGCTTTTATTGCTGCGTACTATTATGTATATGGAAAGGCATATGAAATTTTACAGCAGATTATGGCAGCTCCGGAGATGGCAGCAAAAAAAGTGAAAAGTATCTTGTATCCAATGTATCATTTGGGGCTTGCAAGTCAGGGTGAGGCAGATTCTATGTTGATTTTTACTGCTATTGTTGTAGCAGGCTTTGGTATTGTATATGCGGTCCTGTCACAGAGCTTTATCAAAATTGCCACTACAAATCGTGGTGCAGCCAAGGTACAGTATCAGGAAAAGGCAGTAGAGTTAAAAAGTTTGAATGGTGCACTTTTTCGAAAAGAAATCAAACGATTTCTGGGTAGTCCAACCTATATGCTTAATTGTGGTCTTGGTATTGTACTGATGCTTGTGGCAGCAGTGGCAATGCTCTTTAAAGGAGAAAATGTAGTAAAAGCAGTTAATATAGCCTTCGGTGCTATGGATGGATTTATTCCTATCGTAGTCTGTGCTGCTCTTTGTGCGGCTGTAAGCATGAATGATATAACAGCTCCATCCGTTTCTCTGGAAGGAAAGAATATCTGGATACTCCAATCATTTCCGGTGACTGGGTGGCAGGTGCTGATGGCGAAGCTAAATATGCATCTGGTGTTGACTATAATACCGGGACTGCTTCTTACCGTAAGTACTCTCTGGGTGTTCAAGCCGGAAAGAGCATTTTGTATATTGATACCAATCGTAGTTGTGCTTTTTGTTTTGTTTATGGCAGTGATTGGGCTGATTCTGAATCTTAAGATGCCAAATCTTACATGGACAAATGAAGCTGTTCCGGTAAAGCAGAGCCTGGGTGTTATGATAGCACTTTTTGGTGGCTGGATGCTGGTGGCAGCGTTTGTAGGAATTTATTATCTTTTGATAGATATGGTGAGTTCGGTGATGTATTTGGTCTGTCTATCGGTTCTCTTGCTGGCATTGTCAGTGGCTTGTCTGACATGGCTGCGAAACAGGGGTGCACGAATTTTTGAAACATTATAGGAAATGATATGATGCCAGAGTCAAAAGAAAGTTTGATTCTGGCATTTTGATGTAAAATTGGAGGAATTACAGGAAGCTATTATTTTGATGTTCCGTCTATAAAATAAACACATTTATATGGATTCTATACCTATTTATAAAATATTATGCAAGCTATAATATTGGTGACGAATGAAAAAGCATATACGCATATTGAGTCGAGGTGAATCATATGTTGCCAGATTTGGAAAGAGCTTTACAGGAATTAAACATTGATAGGAACAACCACTTTGCTTTGTCCCACGCCGTGGAAACCAGAAGATACAGAATGATTTTGTGAGTGGATATCGGTACGCAAAATGATAAGGGAGGCGGATGAGAAATGAAGAACTTACCGAATATTATAACATCGATTCGTATTGTTGGTGTGTTTTTCTTGTTGGGGTGTGAATCTTCTTCGTTAGGGTTCTATATTATTTATACATTATGTGGCCTAAGCGATGCTATTGATGGCTGGATAGCAAGAAAGACAAAGACGACAAGCGAGTTCGGAGCGAAGCTGGATAGTGTGGCAGACCTTTTGTTTTATTTTGCCATGTTGATAAAAGTATTACCAGTATTAGCCAATAGTCTTCCGCTCTATATCTGGTATATGACAGGGGGGATTATTGCAATTCGAATTATGAGTTATGCAGTAGCGTTTATCAAATATCACAAATTTGCATCGTTACATACCTATATGAATAAGATAACAGGGCTTGTTGTATTTATGATTCCGTATGTAATGTCGAATGAGGGATTTGTGAGATTTAGTATGCTGGCTTGTACAGTAGCGTTGATTGCAGCTGTAGAAGAAGTAATTATCCATATTTTTAGTAGAGAGTATCATTCAAATGAGAAATCACTATTGGATTTTATGGAAGGGTATACATATGCAAAATGATAAGGCGAAGATAGACCTACAGAGTCTGGTGGTGCTGAAATGATGATGCTAATGAAAGGAGATAAAATAGATGAATGATGAAAAGACAAAGGATATCAATGTTTTCAAGGGAAATGAAAAGCTGATTTTCTCTACGGGAATCATGGTTTTTGGGATTGCCGTTGTATATTTGATTAGTACATATGTAGGGGGAGCATTTCATGATTTCTGCAAGGCGGCTTTTTTATGGATACTTATGGGAATAGGTGTAGCATATGGTGCGGCCTGTATCAGTGAAAAGGAATAAAAATGGTAAGCGATAGGAGGATTTATATGCTGAAGTTGTCAGAGAGTTTGATTTGGCAGAGTATGAAATCTCTGGCTTTGAGATAATTATGGAAACAGAGGAGTTGTGCCAGATTCATTATGTCATATCTACTCATGTAGCGGACAAAAGAAACGCAGATTTAGAAGGGGAGTTTCATATTACCTCCACATGGAAAAAGATGGATGGAATTTGGAAATTAGTTTTCAATATGGATTCAAGGATTTTCGGAGGACAGTGACCGAAGTGAATTAAAATTTGATGAAATGTAAAAAATTAGACAGGAAGTGGTGAGATGAAAACAGTAATCATTCATGGACAGAATCATAAGGGAAGTACATATCATGTGGGAAGATTATTTGTTGAAAAGATTGCTGCGAAGGAGGATATTATAGAGTTTTTTCTTCCTAGAGATTTAAATCATTTCTGCCTGGGATGTTACCAGTGTATGGAAGCAGAAGAAAAATGTCCTTTTTATGCAGAAAAGAAAGTGATTATGGATGCCATGGAGGAGGCGGAAGTTTTGGTTTTTACAACACCGACATATTGTATGCGAGCTTCCGCACCAATGAAAGCGTTTATTGACTTAACCTTTATCAATTGGATGCCGCATCGGCCGAGAAAATCAATGTTTCATAAGAAAGCAGTAGTGATATCTACAGCAGCAGGTGCAGGCATGGGAAGTGCCATGAAGGATATTAAGACCTGCCTTAGTTATTGGGGGATATCGCATATAAAGACATTAGGTTTTGCAGTACAGGCTACGAAGTGGGAAGAGGTTTCAGTAAAATGTAAAGAAAAGATTGAGGCCAAGACTCAGAAATTGGCCTATCAGGTGAAGAAAGCAAAGGTTTCTGTAGGAATAAAAACTAGATTGTTATTTTTGCTAATGAAAATGACGGGAAATAATCCTGAGAAATTAAATACACCGATGGAGACTGATTATTTGTACTGGAAAAATCAAGGGTGGTTTGATGGAAGCACACCTTGGGAAATTTAAATTTATAACGCCCAATTTTTAATGAATAATTTGTCTATATAATAGAAGTATGGTTGTTTATTATATTACCTAAGATTTAATATAATAGAAAAAGTATAGGAATAAACGAAGGGTGTTTGGAATTATTCGAGGTGTTTTGAGAAAATGAAAGATAAAATAACTGCATTTGAAGCAAGTGACTATGATAAGAAAATAAAACAAACGCTTCCATATTATGAAGATTTTTATGAACAAATCATAGGATTGGTAAAAGCTTATAATGAAAACAAACTGGAGTGGCTTGATGTTGGTTGTGGCACTGGGAAAATGGCAACTGTGGCATTTGAAAATGTTAAAATCAAGCGGTTTACATTTTGTGATTGTTCTTCAGATATGTTGGAGATTGCACAAGAACGTTTTGCGTATTCCAATGCGGAGTTTTCATTGTGTGATGTACGTAAAATGAAGTATTCTAGTGAATTTGATGTTGTAACAGCAGTTCAGGTAAATCATTATTTCAAAAAGGAAGAACGTAGAATCGCTCTTCAAAAATGCTATGAAGCATTAAAAGAAAACGGTTTATTTATTACCTTTGAAAATTTTGCTGCGTTTAGTGATTTGGGAAAAGAGATTTATTTGAATAAGTGGAAAAAATATCAAATGAAAAAAGGAAAAAGTTCTGAAAAATGTAACCAGCATGTAGAGCGTTATGGAAAAGAGTATTTTCCCATTACTCTGACAGAGCATATGGAGTTGATGCGGGAATGTGGATTTCGAGCAGTAGAAATCTTGTGGCTTTCTAATATGCAGATAGGGATCTGGGGAGTAAAATAACTTCCTGTGGTTGAGTGATTTGAATTGATATTTATAATATTATTATGGAGGCAATATGAAAAGAGAATTAGGTATCGCAAGATGTGGACTTGCTTGTTGTCTGTGTGCAGAAAATGTAAAATGTAATGGTTGTAACTCAGGTGAATGTCCTGATAATGATTGGTGTGAGAATAAAAGATGTTCAAAAGAAAAAGGGATTGAACACTGTTATGAATGCAAGGAAGAGTGCACAAAAGGTCTCTTGAGTAAAATAAAACCATGCGCATTTAATTTGTTTGTGAAAAGATATGGAGAAAAGCAATTATTGGATTGTCTGGAAAGAAATGAAAAAAATGGCATTGTTTATCATCGAGAGGGCATTAATGGAGATTATGATGATTTTGATGATATAGAAAGCTTGATTTCGTTCATACAAACAGGTAAGTGATAAACTTTCTGGTAGTTGCATATTTCATTGGCAAAGGATATCAGGTGATAGAGGTAGGTATATCAGAGGTATATAGAATGGGAGTAAATTTTTGATTTTGTGGAGATGATAAAATGCAATATGAGTTTCGAACTTTTAATTGCTCTTATTATGAAAGAGTATATGATTTTTTGAGGGATTTATCCCAGGATAACCGTATGCATATCAATTGGAACCCGGCGAGATGGGAATGGATGTTTTTTCATCCTGAATTTGATAGAAGACTATTAGAGAAAATAGGACTATGGTTTTCGGATGACGAATTAGTAGGTGTTACCGTATATGACCTCTATTTGGGAGAGGCGTTTTTTGCCACAAAAGAAGGAGCGGAGGAACTAGAAAGAAGTATTCTGGATTATGTAGTGAAAAACTTTTGCGATGAAAATGGAATAGGCATCGCGGTGAATGATAAGGATAGACAGACTGTGAAGCTGCTCACAGATTATGGATTTTCAGTCGATGAACAAACAGAAAATGTACTTGAACTTTCTTTAGATGAATTTGATTTTTCTATGGAAGAAATCGCAGGAATATCCATAAGAAATTTGAATCCAGAAAAAGACCTATACAAGCGCCATGAATTATTATGGAAAGGATTTAATCATGAGGGGCGGCTTCCATTGGATAAAGAAACTATGGATAAGCAAAAAGAAATGCTATCTGCTCCGCATATGAATCCATTATTACATATAGTAGCTAAAAACGAAGAGGATATGTATGTTTCCTATTGTGGTTTATGGTATGATGAAGAAACAGATTATGTGTATGTCGAACCTGTGTGTACACTTCCAGAATATCGGAATAGAGGAATTGCGAAATTAGTTCTTAAGGAAGCTCTGAAAAGAGCGTATAAATTAGGCGCGAAGAAAGCATATGTGATTTCAGAAAGTGATTTTTACAAGGGCGTAGGATTTAAACAACATTCACATTATACATTTTACTGGTATAAAAATAGCATGTTGTAAAGGAAATGAAATTTATGGAGATAACAAAATATGATGAGACTTGATGGATTTGGATTATTTGTAAATGATATGGCAGCAATGATACGTTTTTACAGAGATGTATTAGGCTTTGAGATTCAGGAAGGAGAAGATACTTCCAATGTATATTTGATTAAGGATGGTACTTTATTCCTTCTTTATGGAAGAAATGACTTTGAAAAGATGACGAGCCGTAAATATGAATATGTAAAAGGACTGAATGGTCATACGGAGATTGCATTATATGTGGACACATTCGAAGAAGTGGACGAAGAATATGCTAAGGCAATTAGCAAAGGTGCAACTTCAGTTTTAGAACCGGAAACGGAGCCTTGGGGACAACGAACCTGCTATATTGCAGATCCGGAAGGGAACTTAATTGAAATCGGTTCTTTTAACAGACCATTTAACCGCTAATTAACTCAAACTTTGCACTTGGAAAATTATATCAACTTCCTATAATATCAACTATGCGTTTATTATATAGTGATTTTTCTATTATTAAATTTTCAGGCGAAAAATCATATTGAAAACTTCCGATAGTTGATATTATGGGAAGTTGCGTGATTCTTCGAAGTGCGAAATTCGAGTGATTAACCAATATGATTAGGAAGGGGCGCATATGATAAAAGTTTATGAGATGACACATGGTCACAGATATTGGGATGAAGTAATTGAATTTGCAGAGAAATGCTCATGGAAGGCAGGACCTTTTCTGGCAGAGCAAATGCGAAAGAATCAATTTACTGATTTGGAAAGAGTGTTTGTTGTCTGTGATAATGAAAATATTATGGGGTTCTGTACGCTTACAGAAAAAGATGAATTGTCAGAAGAGTATGATTTTTCTCCATTTATTGGTTTTATGTTTATTGATGAGGCATATAGAGGAAATAGATTGTCAGAAAAGCTTATTAGGCATGTGGAACAATACGCTGATAGATGTGGATTTGATAAGATTTATATTATGAGCGGAGAAATCGATTTGTATGAGAAATATGGTTTTCAGAAAATGGGAGATTATAAAACGATATATGACACAGTGGACCAGTTATTTGTAAAAAATATAAAAACATCGAACTAAAAAATTTTAAAAGCAATGTGCGATAGGAGAAAGCAATAAGAAACGATATTATTATTCGACCTGAAATACAAAAGGACTACAAAGATTATTTTAAAATCGAAAGGAGAGGTGCCGGATAATGAAACTTGATTCTATAGACAAAGGAAAAGTGTTTGATTGGGGGAAGACATCGAACGACTATGCAAGATACAGAGATATTTACCCGAAAGAATTTTACGAATGTATATTAAAGCTTGGTTTTTGTCAGGATGGACAACGTGTGCTAGATATCGGAACAGGGACTGGGGTATTACCACGTAATATGTATCAATATGGTGCCGATTGGACTGGAACAGATAGTTCTGAAAATCAAATCGAGCAGGCTAAGCTTTTAGCAGAAAAATCAGATATGAAGATTGATTTTTATACCTGTCCTGCTGAAGAGATTGAGTATCCTGAAAATACCTTTGATGTTATTACAGCATGTCAATGCATCTGGTATCCGAATCACAAAATTCTTGCACCTAAATTTTCAAAAATATTAAAACCTGGTGGCAAATTTCTCATATTGTATATGGCATGGTTGCCGTTTGAAGATGCCATTGCAGGGAAAAGTGAAGAAGTTATCTTGAAATACAATCCTAACTGGACAGGAGCCGGAGAAATAAGAAAACCAATGTGGGTTCCGGATGAGTATCTGGAATATTTTGACATTACCCATCGTGAGGGATTTGATGTGAAAATTCCATTTACAAGAGATAGCTGGCATGGGCGGATGCGTGCATGCAGAGGCGTTGGTGCTTCACTTTCAGAAAGTGATTTGATGAAATGGGACAAGGAACACAGAGCTATGCTGGAGCAGGATGCTTCGGAACAATTTGAAGTGTTGCATTTTGTTTCCTTGGCAGAATTGACCTTATGTTAGATTGAATTGTTATAGACAATACATATTTTGTTGGAGAGTAGGTGCTATACAAGCAACTTAGAATTTACGGAGGCTGATATCATGTCGGAAAGGAACATTATCTTAGAAACAGATCGATTAATTTTAAGAAGATATTGTAAAGATGATTTACAGGATTTATATGAGTATTTATCGGATGAGGAAGTAGTGAAATATGAACCATATAAGCCTATGAGTATCGAAGAAGTAAAGAATAATCTTGAGTGGCGTATTTCTACGGATGAAATGATTGCTGCCGAGTTAAAGTCCAATAAAAAGATGGTAGGAAATATATATATTGGCAAAAGAGATTTTGACTCGTTGGAAATCGGCTATGTTTTTAATCGGAAATATTGGGGAAGGGGATATGCCAGGGAAAGTTGTTCTGCTTTAATAAAGAAGGCGTTTTCCGAAGGTATACACAGGATTTTTGCTGAATGTGATCCGTGCAATCTAAGTTCGTGGAAATTGCTAGAGGGGTTAGGATTTGTAAGAGAGGGACATTTCAGACAGAATGTCTATTTCTGGAAAGATGAAAGTGATAATCCGATATGGAAGGATACGTTTATCTATGCGATTTTAAGTAAAGCGTGAGAATGTTAAAATACGCAAAAGGAAGTGAGGAACCATTATGGCAACCAGTAAGGAATATTTTGAATTTATTTTAGAACAGTTATCAGAGCTTGACGGCATCACTTATCGCTCTATGATGGGAGAATATTTAATTTATTATCATGGGAAGCTTGCTGCGTACCTTTGCGATGACCGTCTGCTGGTAAAGCCTGTAGCAAGTGCAAAGAAATTAATGCCGGATGCCAGTTATGAGCCTCCGTATGAAGGAGCAAAGGATATGCTATTGGTGGATGATGTGGATGATAGAGAATTTTTGAAGGAATTATTTGAAGCGATGTATCCGGAATTGCCGGAGCCAAAGAAGAAAAAATAAGTATGGAATTTTAAAACAAACCTATAAAATTGACACATTATTATAAATAATCTGCCTATTTTCCAAAGCTGATATTCGCTACAATATTATCAGACATAGGGATTATGAGAAAGGAAGATGAATATGTGTTATATGACAATTGTTTTAACTCCTTATAGAAAAAAATAATTTGACTATAAGGAGACAAATACCATGAATCAAAATTTTAAAAGATATATTATTTTCTGGCTGAGCCAGTCTTTATCGCAGCTTGGAAGTGCAATGACTGGATTTGCCCTGGTACTGTGGGCGTATACACAGGAAGGTTCGGCGATGACGGTTTCGCTGATGTCCTTCTTCAATTATATGCCTTATACTATCGTAAGTTTGTTTGTAGGAGCATTTGTGGATAAGCATAAAAAGAAAAGTATTATGCTGGTATCAGACAGTGTTTCATGGATGCGCAGAGGGATTTTATTATCTTAAGAATAATAAAGGGATTTTGACGATTATTCTTACGATGGCATTGCTGAATTTCTTTTCCAGACTGACCTATGAAAATATTTTATCGCCAATGCTTCTTGCAAGAAGCGGGAACGATAGTACGGTCTTAGGTATTGTCAATGCGGCTATAGGAATTGGCGGTATTGTGGGTGGAATTCTTGTTGCTACAGGAAAGTTTCAAGGAAATCAGGAAAATAAAGGAAAGTGGTGAGGAACGATGGGAGAAAAAACAGAATGGATGAAATGTCCTTTGTGCGGGCAGAAGACAAGGAGTAAAATGCGTAAGGATACTGTGATGAAGCGTTTTCCTCTTTTTTGTCCCAAATGTAAACAGGAAACCTTAATTGAATTAGAGAACTTTTTGATTACCGTCATTCATGAGCCGAATACGGAGAAACAGAATTGATTTTCCAAAGTTAAAAAATTACTAAAAGAAAATTTGTTTTTCGGTCAGGTTCAAAGTATAATAGACTATAATCAAATAAGAGCCAGACGCAATGACGCAGAGCCAATAAACATGTGGAAGCCAGGGTTTATTGGCTCGTCTTTTTTTGAAAGGTAGGTTGATAAGCTTGGAACATTGTAAATTACAAATCGGTTGCATGCTGATTATTTTGTATGTTGCATTTATATATTGGAAAGACCGTAGAAGATTTCATCATCATGTTGGATTTGGGATATTTGATGGATTGCTGATATTGGGGATGTTGACTGTGCTTTTTGACGGATTGACAGCACATACAGTAAATCACTTAGATCGTATCCATGAAATGGTCAACCGGGTTTTGCATTTATTCTTTTTGCTGAGCCTGGATTCCTTTATTTTTGCACTGTTTGCTTATATGATATCCATTACGATTGGACTTCCGAAAAGAAGAAGCAGAAAGCTTCTTTTGTATAGTCCGTTTATTATTAATGTGATTCTAGTGGTAGTAAATATACCGGGCTTAGAATATTTAGAGGGTGAAATAAGCAACTATTCTATGGGAGTTTCAGCATACACCTGTTTTATCATGGCTGGAATTTATATTTTACTTAGTTTGATTCTTTTCTTTCAACATTGGAAAGATATTGAGAAACACAAACGAGTAAGTATTTTTACCTATTTGTTTGTATTGGTATGTGTTACAGGGTATCAGATGGTTCATCCACAGGCACTGCTTAGCAGTATTGGTGTGACGATTATCGTGTTGGGAGCATATATCAATCAGGAAAATCCTTCTGTTACGGAATTGACCCACTACCATGATGAGATGATTATGGGGTTTGCAACGCTTGTGGAAAATAAAGATGGAAGCACGGGCGGACACATTAAAAGAACGACGGCATATGTAAAGCTTTTGGCGAAGGAGCTGCGGCGCAGAGGATATTATAAGGATATTTTAACCAAGGATTATATGAGGGATTTGAGCATGGCAGCGCCTATGCATGATATTGGTAAAATATCGATTCCGGATGTGATATTACAAAAGCCTGGAAAGCTTACGGATTCTGAATTTGCAACCATGAAGGAGCATACGGTAAGCGGAGGGGAAATAGTAAAAGAAACCTTTGGACAGTTATGTGACAGGGAGTATGCCCAGATGGCATATGATGTAGCGTATTGCCATCATGAAAAATGGAATGGAAATGGTTATCCACAGGGGCTGAAGAGGAAGGAGATTCCTCTCTCTGCCAGAATTATGGCTATTGCGGATGTATTTGATGCAGTATCAGAAAAAAGATGTTACCGTGAGGCGATGCCTTTGGAAAAATGTTTTGAAATTATTAAAGAAGGAAGCGGAAAAGATTTTGATCCGTTGCTGGTAGAGATATTTTTAGACATTAGGGAAGAGGTGGAAAAGGTACATCATGCCATGAGCAGTGAGACGAACAAAGGAGACAATATGAAGTGACCTCACAATTGTAGATTCGTGGATTTACCTGTAAAATATTATTTGTCAAGAATAATAAGGTAACAGGGATTACCACATACAATAGGAGGTCACATATGAATAGTATAGTTTATGTAGGAATGGATGTCCATACAGGAAACATTTCGTAAATATGCTATTCGAATGATTCAGTCAAGGCTGCTTCGCACCGCTTTGCGGCAAGGCCTGTGACAGAAACATTCGAACAACATGAAGGATAATTAAGCAGATGAAACTGATGTTATCAGATTTCATCTGGAAACAACACTAACACTGGATACAGAGGAAGGGTCTTGGAGCATTCTTAGGTCCGAATTATTTGCGACATACCTCTGTTGACATTATATTTATATATTTTGATTCACGCAAGGAGACGGCAAGATTCACGGCGGACCATTGACCTGTAGGTAACCAATCCACGTATAACAGAGTGGCCAAGGCCGGGGACTGTTAGATCTGAGGCTCTGCCTCTGTACCCAGTGTTAAAATTTAAAGAAAGGAAAATATGTGGTGATTTCTTGGAATTTACTCTTGACAAGAGGTCACTTCATAACAGTTATCGGATCGGTTAAATCAGGTAGTACAGGGGTAAGAATGAGTTAAATGAAATCTGTAAAAAGTTTGAAATAAGATGGAAAGGAGTCTTGTATATGAAAAGATATGTATTGTTTGCATAGCACTGGCTATTGCAAGAAAGAATTGTCATAGCCAATGCGAATCCTAAAAAGAATAAAAGATTTAGGAGGCAAATATGGGCTATATAAAAGCAGAAGAGATTCTGCCAAATGAAATAATAGAACTGATACAACAGTATGTGGATGGAGCAAATATCTATATTCCAAGAAAGCAGGAGCATAGACAGGAATGGGGAAGCCAGACTGCCTATAAGCAGGAACTGCAAAAAAGGAATCAAATGATTTACAGGGATTATTTGTCAGGGATGAGAGTGGATGAACTGGCAAAGAATTATTATTTGTCCGAGAAAAGCATACAACGGGTTATCAGACAGGAAAAATTAGCAAATGTGGGCTGACTTTGGTTGGCTCATATTTTTTTTGAAAAAAGGATGAGGTGGGTCTGGGAGAAGAAGTTTGTTAAACTATTAATAGAAAATTCTAAAAGGAGGAAAGGCTTATGATGACACCTGATTACTTTGCATAGCGCGGCTATTGCAAATATATAAAATACAGTAATAGCTTGCGCATCGAAATGCAAATAATAAGGAGATGCAAATGAGCTATATAAAGAAAAAAGAATATGAAATCATTCCAAAGGAATGTTTTAAAGTGGTACATAACTGTTACGGCTGCAGAGGTGCTTGGAATGTCCAGAAGCAGTGTAAAGAAAGAGATGGAACAGGAGAGGATTGTGATAGAAGATGTTTCATCGGAGATTCTTTTTGTCAGAAAATTTTGTAGATAATAATGATAATCCGATTTTTCATCGGTTAGCGTAATTAAACCTTCGAAAAAATAAATATTGAAAAGGGCAGATCTTTTGGATAAAGTTTTCATCGCATCAGAATTGCGAAAAACAATATTGTCTGTTATGATATATTTACAGTGAGGTACAATGTGATACGTGTGACTGCCTTTTAAAATATAATCTAACAAGAAAAATATACAAAAATGGATTGTAATAAAGAAAGGACGTCATAGGAATGAAAAATAATACAATATTTGATGATGTGTTCCGAACTATGGTGGAAAGAATGCCCCAATTGGTTATTCCGCTGATAAATGAAGTGTTTGGAACAGATTACACGGAAGATGAAGAGATTATTCCGATACACAATGAACATCAGACAAAAAGTGGAGAAGTGATTTCGGATTCTTGTCTGATGATTCGTAAACGTCTATATCACATTGAATGTCAGAGCCAGCCAGATGCAGTGATGGCAGTTCGGATGATTGAATATGACTTTGCAATCGCTTTGGAACATGCAGTGGAGAGAAACGGGATGTATGAAATGAAACTGCCCAAATCTTGCACATTGTATTTGCGCCATACAAGGAATACACCGGACGAATTAACTGTGAAGGTTTATCTCGAACATGCAAGAGAAAATGATAGGGAATATTTTTATTATAAGACTCCTATCATAAAAGTACAAAATTATACAAAGGACGAAATCTTTCAAAAGAAGCTGCTTTTATTTTTACCATTTTATATCATGCGTTATGAAAAACAATTAAGCGAAATAAGTAAAGATATAGGAAAGATTGAAAAACTTCTGTCTGAATATGAAGATATAAGATATTGCTTGGAACAACAATGTTGTGAAAAGAAAAAAGCAGCGTTGTATGCAGATATGATAGAATTAATAATAAAAATATCAGATTATATACTGAAGGCAGAAGAAAATTTAAAAGAAAGGATTGGTGGCGTCATGGGAGGACAGGTGTTGAAACTGCGCTCGGAAGAATTGATTGAACAGGGGATGCAGAGCGGAAAAGCCGAGGGAATTCGTTTGATGAAACAAGTACTTTCGATGCAGAAGCAGGGGAAAACTTTGGAAGAAATATCACAAGAAACCGGCATCAGTCTGGAAGAAGTAGGGCAGATGCTAGAGGAGTAACTGAATACTGTTTGGTGATGAGAGGTGTTGCAGATGCGATGCCTCTTTTTTGAGTATGGAAAGTTGCTGTAAACGGCAAAAAAGAAACAAGGATAAATGAAGTGAGAATGGATATTTTGCCGATAAGATGGTATACTATCTTCAAGATAGGAATGAAAAGGCGGAATAGATAGCGTTTGGAGGGAAAAGTATGGAATATTTTTCTGTAGCAGAAATGGCAAAAAAATGGGGGATTTCTGAGAGGAGCGTAAGAAATTACTGTGCTCAGGGGCGTGTGACAGGTGCTTTCCTTACAGGGAAAACTTGGAACATACCAGAGGTAGCGAAAAAGCCGGAGCGTACCAATAAAAAGAAAGAAGAACCTGCTACGTTGTTAGAGATATTACAGGAAGAAAAAAAGAGAAAATATTCAGGTGGGATTTATCATAAAACACAGATCGAGCTGACATATAATTCCAATCATATGGAAGGAAGTCGTTTGACACATGACCAGACACGATATATTTATGAAACAAATACAATCGGTGTGGAAGGTGAAGCGTTAAATGTTGATGATATCATTGAAACGGCTAATCATTTTCGTTGCATTGATATGATTATTGACAATGCAAAGGCTGCATTATCGGAAAAGCTGATAAAAGAACTGCATTTAATTTTAAAAACAGGCACCAGCGACTCAAGACTCAGTTGGTTTGCAGTGGGAGATTATAAGAAACGGGCAAATGAAGTGGGAGGATTGCAAACAGCATTGCCTGAAGAAGTAAAAGGTAAGATGAAGGAATTGTTGACTCAATATGAAAAAAAGAAAGAAAAAAATTTGGATGATATTTTAGAATTTCATGTAGAATTTGAACGAATTCATCCCTTTCAGGATGGTAATGGCCGGGTTGGCAGGTTGATTATGTTCAAGGAATGCCTCAAGTATAATTTAGTCCCATTTATTATTGAGGATAATATTAAGCTATTTTATTATCGAGGTTTAAAAGAATGGAATCAGGAAAAAGGATATTTAAGAGACACCTGTTTATCGGCACAGGACAAATACAAAGCGTATTTGGATTATTTTAGGATTAAGTATTGATGCAAAATCGAGAGGGAGTATATCAGAAGATACACCCTCTCTTTTTTTTGATGTGATAGGAAATTGTCTTATAATTCAATCGTCTTTGTTGCAATTTTCTCCCGGAAACGGACGTCATGTTCTACAAACAGCATAGTCGGTTTGTAGCTCAAAAGCAGCTTTTCAATCTGCATTCGTGAGAAGATATCAATATAATTCAAAGGTTCATCCCAGATATACAGATGTGCCGGTGTCAGGAGACTGGCCGCCAGTAACACTTTCTTTTTTTGACCTTCTGAGTAGTCCTCTATGTTTTTGGAAAACTGTACTCTTTCCATGTCAAGCTGTCTTAAGATGGCACAGAATAAGCTTTCCTCAAGGTCATTCCTTTTGCAAAATTCAGAGATTTTTCCTTTTAACATAGAGGTATCCTGATTTACATAGGAAATAATCAGACCGGAGGCGGTTTCGCAGATACCGGTTTCTGTGATATTCAGACTAGTATTGATGGCTCCTGCATGCTGTAAAATACTTTTGATTAAGGTGGATTTTCCGCAACCGTTTTCTCCATGAATAGCGATTCGTTCTCCTGCTTCAATGGTAAATGTCAAATCAGAAAAGACAGGTGCATTTGCATCTGCATATTTTGGCGCGAAGTCTCGAATATTTACCAGAGTCTTTTTGTGGTGTGTCAGAGCTATCAGCTTTAAATCTACAGGCTGCTCCAAATCCACTAAAAGGCCTTCTTTTTCTTGGATTTCCCTACCAATCCGCTTTTCAATCTGTTTGACTCGGCTTTGCATTTTCTTGGTTTTGGCACCAATATAGGCTCTTGTATCAAGGCATCGGTCATGTTCCTTGATGGGATCAAAACCAATCTTTGTACGCTCGTTTTTGTCTGCCCACTGGGAGGTTCTTGCGGCAGCTTGCTTTAATTTGCCGATTTCTCTTAGATGTTTCTCATTTTCTGCTATGACAAATTGGTCTTTTCGCTGTTTGTTTTCCCACCAGCTGGAAAAATTTCCTGTCTGTACTTCGATTGTCTGTCGGTTCAGAACCAGAACATGATTGACGCAGGCATCTAATAAATCTCTGTCGTGGGATACCAGAATAAAGCCTTTTTTGGAGGACAGATATTGTTTTACGATTTCCCGTGCCTCATAATCCAAATGGTTTGTAGGTTCATCAATTAAGAGAAAATCATTTTCACTAGAGAATAAAACCGCCAGCATGATTTTGGTACGCTCGCCGGGGCTCAAGGTGCCAAATGGGCGATATAATATTTCAGCGCTTTCGTTTAAAAGCTCTAATTCCCGAATCACCCGCCATATTTCACATTGCGCTTTAAGATCCTCTATAAATTCTGCCGCAGAGATTTCCATCTGCCCAGCCGTGATTTGATATGGAAAATAATCAAAGATATAAGAAGTACTAATGCTTCCTGTATACTCATATTTTCCTAATAGCAGATTTAAAAAGGTGGTTTTTCCCTTACCATTTCGTCCGATGAATCCTAATTTCCAATCAGTATCAATAGAAAAAGATACATTTTCAAAGATGTTATCAAAACTTCCGTCATAGGAAAAGGTTAAATTACTTACATTAATTTGTGCCATATGTATTCCTCCTTTCAAGGTTCCAAACAAAAAAGGAACCACTTGTTGCCAAATAGTTCCATTCTGTTTCATAAGCTCTATTTTGGAAGAATACAACTGAAGAAAAAATTCAACAGTAAAAAAATGTATACAAAAAGAGAGGTTATGAAAACATAATCCACTTTTGGCAACATGATAAAAAGTACATGGAATCAATCCTGTACCACTAATAATTTCATGCAATCAAAAGTAAATTATCTTTCCATCTTTTCACCTCTCTCTGTAAAACTGTAGTCAGTTTAACATTATAAAACTGCAAAGTCAATACAAAATGCCGTGTTTGTCATTTAGTAATTCAGAGAACAAACACGGCATTGAATTGGAATAATCAGTGCTGGTTATGAGAAAAATCCTTCTTGAGTAATTCGATTATGTAAGCCATAGCAGCCTAACTTTTTCTTAGGAGTACTACCCTTTGCACCATTGTACCAATCCATAAAATATTCGGAAAGTTTTTTGGTAGGAGCTTTTTTGGTGTAGAAATAAAATGATCCCCCTTCTTCTAAACCAGAAGCATAGGATGCTTTGTACTTCACACCGTTTTTAATCCATGTACTTCCTGGTTTCTTTTTATATTTGATATTGGAAATATCCATGGAATAGGTATAACTGTTTACTTTTTTGATATTGGTAAACTTTCCACTAAATTCACAAATATAACATGTTCCATTAGGAAAATTTTTGCCTGTGGCCCCTAATTCATTGTCACTATATGTTCCGGTGAATTTGCCATTGGATGATAATTTTAGGACAGTACCCCATCCACCTGCTCCACTGGAATAGACCATACTGATTTTTTTGTTGAATGGAAGTTTTGTGGCTGCTTGAGCAGAGATGCAGTTTGTTGTTGCTGTCATTCCTATACAGAGAGACAGGATACAGATAGCTACTACGAGTTTCTTAAATGTTTCTTTCATTTTTTATGTCCTCCTAACTAAGTAAAGTATTTTTGTATGCTTACTTTTTTTATCATAAAATAATGAGTATATTTGTGCAAGAAATATTTTTTTGTTTTTGATTCTGCAAAGTTGTCAACTTTAAAGTATACTACTCATGAGTTAACAACTTTCAAAAAGAAGGACGCAGGAGGGGAATTGGTTGTTTTTATGATTAAAAAAAGATATACTAATTGAAGAAGGGAGTGGAGTTTTATGATGAAGAGAACTGTAAAACGGAATAGAATGAATCATGCAAGAAAATGGCTTAGATGTGCAGGCTTGTATTTGTATGCACTGCTTTTTTTATGTATTACAGGGTGTAGTAAGGAAGAATCAACGGATGAAGCAGTAAAAACTGTTACACCCAAAACTACAATGGAAAGTGTGCAAAAGGAAGATTCTGATATTGAAGAAGAGAAAAATATCTTAGTAGAGGACGAAGGAGACTCCGTACCGATTAATAAGGTGGATTGGAATGGCTATCAGGAAAAGTTAAATGCGGATGATTATCAAATACTTGAAAAGTATATGCCGGTATTAATAGAAAATACAGAATTTATATGGATAGAGCAAAAAGCAGATGGTAGACATAAAAAAAGAAAAGTTACATTGCAAAATTTTCTTTCTGTGCAAAGTGATGGTTACTATTCGAAAGAAAAAATGAGATTACTTTCTATTACTCTGTGTGATGTATTTCAGACAGGAAACAAGGATTTGATATTACATATAGAGAATTATGGCTGGGAATATATTATACTGCATTATGATAAAGAAAAATTATATGCAATAGATATGTCGGAACGATGCTTTCAAGGACTTCAATGTAATGGTTGTTATATTGGTGCTGGTGGCTATCGTAACAATTACTATCGTCAAATGAGTTTTTCTGATGGTGATTTTTTTGAGAGAACAATTGCTTGGCAAGATGAGAAGAAATATTATATTAATAAAGAAAAAGTTTCTTCAAAGAAATTTTATAAATGGCAAAAAGAGCATTATTCTAATGATGTGAAGTACTATGTGCCGATTAAAAAATAGATGGATATAATGTTGATTATATCAAAAAAATAATTGAGAGTGAGGAGTTAATATGAGCATAAATTTATTCGACAAAAAGCTTAAGGACCTACAGGAAAAAGTCAACCGTAAAAACTATCTGACCTCTATCATGGATAGCCTTTATGTCCAGAGAGTAGAGTTAAAAAATAAGGTAGGACAGTTAGATAAAAAGCGCTTGAAAGAGCAAAAAGACGTAGAGAAAATAGAGGGCGGAAGTCTGGCAGCCTTTTTCTATGAGATGGTAGGAAAGCAGGAAGCAAAATTATCCAAAGAGCGAAAAGAAGCCTATGAGGCTCAGGTGAAATATGATACCGCTATGCAGGAATGGAAGCTGGTGGAAGATGATATTAGAAGTTATGAAAGAGAGTTGGATGCATTAGAAAATATTGAAAAAGAATATCGGGCTGCTCTTGATAAAAAAATAGAAGAGTCCAAGAATTTGGATATACCGGAAGCGAAGCTGATTTTGGAATTGAGTGAAAAAAACGGTGAAGTGAATTCTCAGTTGAAAGAAATCAAAGAAGCCTTAGATGCCGGATGGCAGGCTCATGATACGGCGCAGGGAATGTTGAAGGAACTGGAGGATGCCGAAAGCTGGGGGACGTATGATTTGCTTGGCGGTGGTATGATTGCAGGTATGCTAAAGCATGAACATGTGGATAAAGCCCAAAAGCAGGTGAAAAATCTTCAGCTGGCGATTCGTAGCTTTAATACAGAACTTGCAGATATTTCCGGTGGTATGGAATTGGACTTTCGTATTGGGGAAATTCTAAAATTTGCAGATATCTGGTTTGATAATTTCTTTACTGATATTATGGTTCAGAATAATATTGAAACATCTATTTCCAGTGTGAAGAATGCAATTGACCAGATTGACAGTGTAATGAAAGAACTAGAAGAAATGCAGGAAGAGAAAAAAACAGAGTTGGAAAAATTGGAGAAAGAATTGGAAAATCTAGCGTTAAATCTGAATTAACAAAATATAAATAAAAATGAACAATTCAGAAATGAAACAATGATAAAATGAAGACAATGTATGACAATCGAGGGAGACATTTTATGAAAATATTAATTACAACGGATTTGTATGTGACTTCTACGAATGGAGTGGTGACATCTGTTCGCAACCTATACGAAGAATTAAAAAATAAAGGACATGATGTCCGTATTTTGACCCTGTCCGGTGGAATGGACAGCTATAAAGAAGGGGATGTGTATTATATTCGTTCCGTATCGGTAGGGAAGATTTATCCGGATGTGCGCATGCCAATATCATTTCGAAGCTCATTGATTCGGGAATTAATCGCATGGAATCCGGATGTGATACATAGCCAGTGTGAATTTTTTAGTTTTCAGTTTGCAAAGCGCATCGCACGACGAACTGGCACTCCTTTGATACATACTTATCATACATTGTATGAGCAGTATGTTTCTTATGTGATACGCAGTGAACGGCTGGGAAAGAATATGGTACGTCAGATGTCTCGGAAACGTTTGAAGCGTGTAGATAAAATAATTGCTCCAACGGAAAAAGTAGAGGATGCATTGCGTGGATATGGAATGCATAATGAGATTCACGTAGTTCCTAGTGGGATTGCATTGGAGCAGCATAATTCCCGGATGCCGGAGGATGAGCGAAGAGAAAAACGTCGGGCGCTGGGAATCCCTGATGGGAATCAGGTATTATTAAATCTCGGACGGCTGGGGACAGAAAAAAATCTGGAGGAACTACTGGATTATTTTGCGGCTGCTCTTGTGGATAATTTTAATCTCACCTTTCTGATTGTAGGTGATGGACCGGATAAGATGAATTTGGAGAGAATGGCGGTGGAGCTGGATATTGACAGTCATGTGATTTTTACAGGTATGGTAGCACCATCAGAAGTACAGGAATATTACCAACTGGCAGATATATTTGTCAGTGCTTCTACTAGTGAGACCCAGGGACTGACCTATATCGAAGCAGCTGCCAATGGACTGCCTCTTCTTTGCCGGAAAGATCCTTGTTTAAGTGCAGTAATCAAAGATGGTGTTAATGGATATGAATATGATACCATGGAGGAATTTATTGAAAAGTTAAATCATATTACAGAGAATTCGGAATGGAGAGATAGTGCAGGAAAGCATAGCGAAGAGATTGCAGCGACTTTTGATAAGGGACATTTTGCGGACACCATGGAAGCCATTTATGAATCTGTAATGGAAGATGATTTTGAAAATTTTGAATGATAGAGAGTATAAAGCGTATTACATCTTTTCTGTTACATAGTGGAAGGTGGTTTTGGGATTGGATGTTCCTGGCGTCCGAAAAGGAAAAATCATTGAAAAAATAGATTGTATTTCATACCGTGTGGATTTGTTATACAGTCACCATAAAAAAAATATGGCATATAATAAATCAATCTTGTGTTTTTTATCCCGGGCAATGGTTCCGGGGGGAGGCCGACATGAATGATGCAAATTATGTGTCAAAATCGTTGGAACTACATCTGTTTTTTGGACGAATTATGAAGTAACATTCTTTATTTCTAAGAGCAGGCTTTACGCCCACAAATATGGCGTTTTCCAGACAGGCAGAATTTTACAAAAGGGAATTTGAAAAATTATTGTCTCAGGTGGTTATGCTTAGTGACGGGGGAGTAAGCCAGAATGTATTATGTTCTGGAGAAGTAGTGACGGAATTTACTGTTTTGGCAGAACGGCAGACTGAACATTTTACTGGAATCCCTATCGATAAAAGCATTACGGAAAGAGAACTTCGGCTGGAGGGAGTTTGTAAGCGGTGTTGTTCTGACAACGTAAGCATGGAAATGGTTCGTCGTGTAAGCCGCATAAATCAAATGACATTAAGGCTTTTGGATGGACTGATTTCTTTTAAAGAAAGCATTCTAAATAATGTGCTATGTTGTGAGATGTTTACTATGAATTATCCGTTACTGATTGAGCATATTATCAGGGAAGCAAAATTATACTGGGAATATGTTGAGATGCTGGAAAGAGATGGCTGCCTGAGCAATCAGTCTATGAAAGAAGTGGAATGTTTTTGGAATCAGATTATGATGGAACATGCCTTATTTATCAGAGGGCTGTTAGATCCAACAGAAACAGAACTTGTTGATTCTGCTGATGAATTTTCTAAGGAATATGAACTTTTGTTGGAAAACTGTTGCCATGCCCATGATCAGACGATTACAGGAAATTCTCTGGAAGAAACCATACGATTTAGAGATTTTAAGATAGCAGGAACCCAGGGCATACAAGAATGTAAAATTCGTTCTGTGATTTTGCCACTTCTTGCAGACCACGTCTTAAGGGAAGCAAATCATTATATTCGATTATTAAGTTGTTAGAAAAACATTTTACCTTTGCGTAAAAAATTGCCATGGTAAAAGGAAGGCGGATTTGGTATAATAAGGAGCATGACTAAAACAGGAAAATGCAATGCCAAATGCATTTTTGGAACGGAGGACAACATGGCGTGGTATGATGAAGCGGTGTTTTATCACATTTATCCATTGGGTCTTTGTGATGCACCAAAGGAAAATGGGTATGGAGAGGCAGTTCACCGACTGAAAGAAATTAGTGAGTGGATTGACCATATTAAAGAAATTGGCTGCAATGCTATTTATATCGGTCCGCTTTTTGAATCAGTGGGACATGGTTATGAAACTACAGATTATAAGAAGCTGGATAGTCGTCTTGGTGATAATGAAGACTTGAAAGAGTTTGTGAAAAACTGTCACGAAAAGGATATCAAGGTTATTTTTGATGGTGTATTTAATCACACGGGAAGAGATTTCTTTGCCTTTCAGGATATTAAGAAAAACCGGGAAAACTCCCAGTACAAAGAATGGTACTGTAATGTAAACTTCTGGGGCAATAATGAATATAACGATGGGTTTTCCTATGAAAACTGGGGTGGCTATGATTTGTTGGTGAAATTAAATCAGAACAATCCTGCAGTCAAGGAATATATTGCAGATGTGATTCGCTTCTGGGTAACAGAGTTTGATATGGATGGTATCCGTCTGGATGCAGCAGATGTGTTGGATTTTGGCTATATGGAGATGCTTCGTCAGGTTGCCAATGAAGTGAAGCCGGATTTCTGGCTGATGGGTGAAGTGATTCATGGAGACTATACCCGCTGGGTGAACGAAGGTACTCTGCATTCTGTGACGAATTATCATTTGCATAAAGCACTTTATTCGGGACACAATGACCACAATTTCTTTGAGATTGCCCATACTGTAAAGAGACTTTATGAAATGGGTGGCAGCCGTCCAGAAGGATTGAAGCTATACAATTTCGTAGATAATCATGATGTGGAGCGTATTTACACAAAGCTTTCAAATAAGGCTCATTTTACGCCGGTTCATATTTTGATGTACACTCTGCCGGGGGTTCCATCTATTTATTATGGTTCAGAGTTTGGTATCGAAGGCAGAAAGGAAAGAGGCTCAGATGCATCTCTTCGTCCTGCTTTGAAAATAGCAGATTATACAGATGCAGTAGAAGAAAATCCATGTACGAAGCTGATTGCTAAGCTGGGAAAGGTGCGTCAGGAGGTAAAGGCTCTTTCCTATGGTGATTATAAGGAATTGATGCTGACTAACCGTCAATATGCTTATTCTAGAAATTATAACGGAACCAGTGTGATTGTGACAGTAAATAATGATGATAGTGCTTATGTGATGACAGTGGCTGCCGGCAATTGTGCAGAATACATTGGTGCTCTTTCTGGAGAGAAGGTATCTGTGGATAATGGAAATATTACTGTGAATGTAAGAGCAAATTCTGGTGATATTTGGATTCCATGTACTGGCGGAGAGGACATTGTGAAGGAAGAACTTCCAGTGATTACTGAGGAAACAGTAGGAAATACGGTGGCTTCTAAAGGTGACACTACCGCAGTAGAAAAAGTGGAGAGTGCTGTAGAAAGTATGGAAGTCATTAAAGAAGAGCCAGTGAAATCCATGGCAGATAAGCAGATGGAAGCTGCGCCAGAAGAACAGCAGGTGTCGGCTACAGAGGATGACAATGGAGATTTAGAAAGAGATAAGTCTGAATCTGAAAACATGAACAAATCCTACGAGGAAGGCAGAATTGCCGGACTTCAGGAAGCAGTTCTTGCAAGAATGGAAAAGAACGGTTCAGTGACTGAGCAGATGAAACAGGATGTGGCAAATCAGACCCATATCCCATCTCTTTTAAACTGGATTAAGAGCTTTTAAAAGAGGAGTATACCAATGACAGAAACAGTGAAATTATACGATACAGATGCCTATGCTACCGAGTTTGAAGCGTTGGTGCTTGTCTGTGAAGAAAAGGAATGGAATAAGCAGAAGGCATATGAAGTGATCCTAGACCAGACTTTGTTTTTCCCAGAGGAGGGTGGACAGACACCGGATAAGGGAACTATCAACGGTGTAGAGGTATTGGATGTGCAGATTAAGGAAGATATGATTTATCATATTCTTTCTGCTCCTTTGAATAAAGGTGATAAGGTGAGGGGCACAATTAACTGGGAGCATCGTTTTTCCAATATGCAGCAGCATTCAGGTGAGCATATTTTCTCTGGACTTGTTCATAGTCGCTTTGGGTATGATAATGTTGGATTTCATCTTAGTGATAATATTGTTACCATGGATTTTAATGGAGTCTTAACTAAGGAAGATGTGGATGAATTAGAACTGGCGGTGAATCAGGTGATTGCAAAGAATCTTTCGATTCAGGCGGAGTATCCCCAGAAAGAAGTGTTAGAGCAGTTGGAATACCGCAGCAAAATTGAAATTGCTGGGCCGGTGCGTATTGTGACTATCGAAGGGGTAGATGTGTGTGCCTGTTGTGCTCCTCATGTGAAGCAGACGGGAGAGATTGGTGTGTTTAAGATTATGAGTCTGCAAAGTCACAGAGGTGGTGTCAGAATCAGTTTTCTTTGTGGGCACCGGGCGTTGGAGGATTATAAAAATAAGAGTAATATTTTATCCGAACTTATTGCCCTGCTTTCCGAGCCACAAGAGAATATTTTAGAAACTGTAATCAAATTAAAGGAAAACAATCAGGATTTAAAATATGAGATTGGTTCCATAAAAAGAAGGATTATGGCAGATAAGGTGGCAGCAGTACCAAAGGAGCAGGATCATGTTATGTTCTTTGAAGATGATTTAGATGCTCTTGTCATGAGAGAAACCGTGAACCAACTGACTCAGGAACATGTCGGTTTCTGTGGAATCTTTGCAGGAAACGATAGTGAAGGATATCGTTTTGTGATTGGAAGTGCAGAAAGGGATTGTAAAGCACTTTTGGAGAACTTCCGAAAAGAAGTAGAAGTCAGAGGCGGTGGAAGTCCTGTTATGGTGCAGGGAACCATGATAGGAAAGAAAGAACAATTAAAGAAAGTGCTGGATAATTTGTAAAAAGCCAGTATCAATGTGGTAACAAAGATAATAAAAGTAATTTGGCAAGAATTATTAAACAAAAACACCGGAAATTGGGGGACTTTATTTCTCACCAATTGCCGGTGTTTCTTGATATCTTCTATTTATCATAAAAATCTAATACATCTTCATAAACCTTATAATGGTTTATTTCATTTAATACCTCATGACGCATTTCCGGATAGTCAATGCAACTAATGTTTTCTTTTGGAAATCCAGCTTTTACCAAAGTTGCATAAGAATCCAAGGTGCCTTTTTCACCACCGGTGCAAGGATCTTTTTCACCACGAATCATTAAAATAGACATATTTTTATTGACTTGTCTGTATTTTCGCGGTTGATGCATACGTACCAGTAAACGGTATAAATCATGAAAGGCAGCACAGCTAAATCCGATGCCACACAAGGAGTCATCCACGAATTTGTCTACATGCTTCTTATCTCTGGTCAGCCAGTCAAAAGGGGTTTCAGCATTTTCAATGCTATTATTGAAAACACCTACACTGATTCTTTCCAGGAGCCAGGACTTGTATTTGGGTCCGTTCCATTTTCCTATCAGAGAAGAAAGGGGAAGCCCTATGGCGATTCCGTAGCGGAAACATGGATAACCACTTAAAACTACCTTGTCATATTTGGCTGAGTGTGTCTGCAAAAGTACTCTGGCAATAACAGAACCCATAGAATGTGCAAAAAGATATACAGGCATTCCAGGATAAAGCTTTGCAATCATTCGCCGTATCAGAATCTGATCTTTTACCAGCTCTACACTGCCCCCACGGTCTTTAAAATGTCCCAGTTCCGGTGCATTTTTTCCGTGTCCACGCAAGTTTGAACTGACTACACAATAACCATTCTGAGTAAGAAAATGGATAAAATCCTCGTAGCGTCCTTGATGTTCTTCCATGCCATGTATCAGCTGAATTACAGCGGTAGGTTCTTTGCCATCAAAGGTATGGATCGAAAGAGGATAGCCATCTCTGGCTTTAAGTTCGTATGCCTTCATAGATATGCCTCCTTATTCCTTACCATTCCAGCAATAGGTGCAGAGATTTTCTGTTGGAATTCCTACTGCATCCAGCATATCGTCCAAACGGTTGAAACGAAGAGAAGTAAAGTTTAATTCCTTGCGGATTTCTTCTACCATCTGATCGTATTTTGCAGATTCTGGATCAGTGTATTCCTGTAAAACTTCCTCAGAAACATCCTCTGTACCTTCTAGACGTGCAATGACACGACGGGTAATTAAATCCATTTCGGAATTGGAACGGGAGAAGTTCAAATATTTACATCCATATACCAATGGTGGGCAGGCAGGACGGATATGCACTTCCTTAGCACCATTTTGATAAAGAAATTCTGTAGTTTCACGAAGTTGGGTTCCACGCACGATGGAATCATCAATAAGCAATAAACTCTTATCCTTAATTAATTCATGCACTGCAATCATTTTCATCTTTGCGATACGATTTCGCTGGCTTTGAATTGTAGGCATAAAAGAGCGTGACCAGGTTGGTGTATACTTAATAAACGGACGGGAGAATGGGATGCCGGATTCGTTGGAATATCCAATCGCATGAGCAATACCGGAATCCGGTACACCTGCTACAATATCAGGTGTAACAGTATCTCTACGTGCCATACGGACACCACAGTTATAACGCATCTGCTCTACGCTCATACCTTCGTAGGAACTGGATGGATATCCGTAATATACCCAGAGAAAAGTACAAATCTTCATATCTTTGCCAGGAGCCATTAATGTTTTTACTCCGTCCTGAGTTACAACAACAATTTCTCCGGGACCAAGCTCTTTATAATTTTCATAACCAAGATTTTGGTAGGCGAAGGATTCGAAAGAAATACAATAAGCATCTTCCTTTTTGCCAATGACAGCAGGGGTACGTCCGTGTTTATCTCTTCCTACATAGATTCCTTTTGGTGTTAATAACATTAAAGTAAGGGAACCATCTACAGCTTCTAGTGCATAGTGGATTCCTTCGATAAGGTTTTCTTTTTGATTGATTAGGGAAGCTATCAGTTCGGTTGGATTGATATCTCCACCGCTCATTTCTAAGAAATGGGAATTTCCATTGTCAAATAGTTGTTCTACCAGCTCATCTGTATTGTTTATTTTACTGACGGTGGTAATAGCGTAGGTTCCATGATGGGAACGTACCATCAAAGGCTGTGGTTCATAATCAGAAATACAGCCAATGCCGTAGTAACCCTTCATTTCCTGCATATCTTTATCAAATTTGGTTCGAAACGGTGAGTTTTCGATATTGTGAATAGAACGGTCAAAGCCGTTTTCGCCATATACAGCAAGACCACCTCTACGGGTGCCTAAATGAGAATGGTAATCAGTTCCAAAGAATAAATCAAACAAACAGTCGTCTTTTGCGGCGACGCCAAAAAATCCGCCCATGGTTTTTGTTCTCCTTGTCATTATGTGATGAATAATCTTGTCAGTAACAGAACTATTTTATCAATCATTGAGAAAACTGACAAGGTGGAAAAAGAAAATTGTAACGTTTGCAGAGAATTGTAGTGAATATCAGGAACATTATAGTAAAATTGCCTTATGAGGAAATTGATAAATAGAAAATAAAATGCTACATTGACAAAAACAAACACAGAGACTATTCTTATATAATATGGTATATTTATATCTTGATTAAACATGGAGGATTAATATGGATATATATCAGGTGAGACAGCTGAAATTCCGTCCGGACATTCAGGTGACAGTGCCAGGCTCTAAAAGTATCACCAACCGTGCATTGCTTATGGCTGCTATGGCTCAGGGAGAAACTACCCTTTCCGGCGTTCTTTTTAGTGACGATTCCCGTTATTTTTTACAGGCATTACTGGATTTAGGTTTTGTGGTAGATATAAATGAAGAAACAAAGTGTGTAAAGGTAAAAGGACTTGGCGGAAGGATTCCGAAAGAAAAGGCGGAGATTTATGTGGGAAGTGCTGGTACGGCAGCCCGCTTTCTTACGGCTTTTGTGGCAATGGCAGAGGGAACGTACCTTTTGAAATCCTCTCCACAGATGCAGAAGCGTCCTATGAAAGAGCTGCTAGATGCTTTGCGGGAACTGGGAGCAGATATCCGTTGCATGGAAGCAGAGGATACCTTTCCAATGGAAATCACTGGAATTGGGAAGAATTGCAAGGAAGCCAGAGAGATTGCTTTAAATATAGACCGAAGCAGTCAGTTTTTAAGTGCATTATTAATGACGGCACCACTTCGTTTTGACGTACTACGAATTAATCTGACTGGACAGAGAAGTGCCCGCTCCTATGTTGAGATGACAGAGCAGATGATGAAACAGTTTGGTCATCCGGGGGTCATAAGAATAGATGAAAACTGTTATGAAGTTACCTTTGGTACATATAAAGCAAAAGATTATCCCATTGAGCCGGATGTATCAGCGGCCTGCTATTTTTATGGAATGGCAGCGATTACTGGAGGTAGAGCCTGTGTATCATATATGAGGCAGGATTCTTTGCAGGGAGATATGAAGTTTTTGTATGTGTTAGAAAAGATGGGATGTAAGCTTTACTGGCAGGAAGGGAATCTTTATTTACAGGGACCTGAGACTGGGAAGCTGCAGGGAATCGATGTGGATTTGAGTGATTTTTCCGATCAGACATTGACATTGGCAGCCATAGCACCTTATGCGAATGCACCTGTGACAGTCCGAAGTGTGGGACACATTCGGGGACAGGAATGTGACAGAATCAATGCCATCAAAACAAATCTTACCAGGATGAAGGTCCGATGTGATATACGGGAAGATGGATTTACTATATATCCATCCCAGCCACAACCGGCAGAAGTGGAAACCTATGATGACCACCGGGTTGCTATGGCTTTTGCTTTAACCGGACTTCGGGCAGAGGGGATTACGATTGAGAACCCATCCTGCTGTAAAAAAACCTTTGAAAATTATTTTGAAGTGCTGGACAAGGTTCTGGCAGAGAATAAATAAAATATAGAAAAGCATAAGACTAATAAAAGAAACGTTAGTCTGGCAGAAATGAGGAAAAGATGAAAAATATTATTGAATTATTACAGGAAGAAATCAGTAAAGCCTTTGTAGAGGCAGGATATGAGGAGAAATATGCGAAGGTAACCGTTTCTAACCGTCCTGACCTTTGCCAGTACCAATGCAATGGTGCGTTGGCAGCTGCAAAGCAGTATAAGAAGGCTCCTATCCAGATTGCGAATGAAGTAGTAGACAGCTTAAAGGATAGCAAGACATTTCAGGAAATTACAGCACAGATGCCAGGATTTATTAATATGACAGTAAGTGATGAATTTTTAGCAGGCTTCATTAATGAAATGGCATCATCTGAGCTTTTTGGCTGTGAAAAGGCAGAAAAGCCAGAGACTATTGTCATTGACTACGGCGGAGCTAATGTGGCAAAACCTCTTCATGTAGGACATTTGCGTTCTGCGGTTATTGGTGAAAGCATTAAGAGGACTGCACGTTATCTAGGACATGAAGTGATTGGTGATGTTCATCTGGGAGACTGGGGCTTGCAGATTGGTTTGATTATTACTGAATTAAAACATCGTCAGCCAGAGTTAGTATATTTCGATGAAAGCTTTGAGGGAGAATATCCACAGGAGCCACCATTTACCATGGCTGATTTGGAGGAAATTTATCCATATGCCAGCGGATATTCTAAAGAACATCCGGAATATAAGGAAGAGGCACAGACTGCAACTGCCGAGTTACAGGCTGGCAAGAGAGGATATCTGGCATTATGGCAGCACATTATTAATGTATCTGTAGCAGACCTGCGCAAGATTTATACCCGTCTGAATGTGGAGTTTGACTTATGGAAGAAGGAGTCTGATGCACAGGAATATATCCCTGCTATGGTACAGGATATGAAGGATGGCGGATATGCTCATATTGATGAAGGTGCATTAGTGGTAGATGTAAAGGAAGAGACGGATACCAAGGAAATTCCTCCATGTATGATTTTGAAATCTAATGGAGCAACTTTATATAATACAACTGACCTTGCTACAATTGTAGAACGCAGAAAACTCTTTGACCCATCCAAAATTATTTATGTGGTGGATAAGCGTCAGTCCCTATATTTTGAGCAGGTATTCCGTTGTGCAAGAAAGACCAAAATCATTGGTGAGAATGTAGATTTGATTTTCGTTGGTTTTGGTACTATGAATGGAAAAGACGGCAAGCCATTTAAGACTAGAGATGGTGGTGTGCTTCGTCTGGAACAGCTTTTAGGTGATGTTACTGGTCAGGTAAAAGAGAAAATGGCTGACCGTGAAATGGAGCAGGATGCTATGGAAGATGCAGCAGCAAAGATTGGTCTGGCTGCTATTAAGTACGGTGATTTGAGCAATCAGGCCTCTAAGGATTATGTATTTGATATTGACCGTTTCACCTCTTTTGAAGGAAACACAGGTCCTTATATCCTGTACACTATTGTTCGTATTAAATCTCTGTTAAATAAGGTGAAGACTTTGGGAATTGCTTTGGATGAAAATACCCCAATCCAGCCATCACACAATAAGACAGAAACAGATATGATGCTGGCATTGTCTAAATGGAGAGAGACTGTGGAAACTGCATATCAGGAGCAGGCACCACACAAGATTTGTCAATTCCTTTATGAGCTTAGTGATAGCTTTAACAAGTTCTATCATGAAAATAAAATTGTAGGTAACGAGGATGAAGCAGTAAGAGAGTCATGGATTAAGCTTAGTCGTCTGGTTGGAAATGTATTAGAAACCGCCATTGATTTACTGGGCCTGGAGGCTCCTGAAAGGATGTAATCTATAATGATTGGACGAAAGAAAGAACTCCAGCTGCTGGAGGAAGCTTATGCTTCTGAGACCGGCAGTCTGGTGATTGTAACAGGAAGAGAGGGTGTCGGAAAGACAACGCTTCTGAAGGAATTTTCAAAGGATAAGCAGGTGTTTGTATATCAGGCCTGTGAGTGTTCGGAAAAAGAGCAGAGAAATCTTTTGAAACAGGCTTGGAATATGCTGTATCAGCTTGAGAATATGTCAGATGAGCAGGTAGATGAAAGCTATTTGCCAATGTTTCAGCAGGCTTGTGAAAAAGCATCAAAAAAGCCTGTTATTATTCTAGAGGATTTTTTTTGGATTGCAAAAAATGACGACAATATCTATAAGGATATTGTCAGTTTTATGGATACACAGCCTCAGGCTATGGTGATACTTACAGTTTCCACTGTGGTGTGGAGAGAAGAAGAGGCTAAGATTGACTACAGAGCTTTTGTAGGAAAAATAACTAGTCGTATTACCATAGAGCCTTTTGGATTCTTGGAAATGGTGAAATTCTTTCCAGAACTTTCCGTTGGAGATATCGTTCAGATATATGCTATCCTAGGTGGTATCCCGGGATATTTAAAATATTGGAATCCGAAGAAGTCTATTGAAGAAAATGTAATAGAACTGTTTTTAAATCCAGAAGGATTATTGGCGAAGGAGCCAGCAAGATATTTGAAAACCAATCTTCGTGAACTGGCGCTGTACAATACGGTACTTCATGCCATGGCAGAAGGTGCTACCAGGTTAAATGATATCTATGCTGCTACTGGATTTTCCAGAGCTAAGATTAGCGTGTATATGAAGAACTTGAAACAGTTAGGTGTGGTCAATAAGGTAAATACCATGGTTCTTCGCTGCCGGGATCAGGAAATAAAGGGAATGTATGAGATTACCGATCCGTTGATTCATTTCTGGTATCGTTTCCTTTCTCCAAATCAGTCTCTAATCCATCAACTGGCACCACAGGAGGTATACCAGAGGGAAGTGAAAGAGAAACTTGGAGATTATACAGCACCTTATTTTGGTAAGGTCTGTGGACAATATCTTGAACTTATGAACCGTTATCAGAAGCTGCCAATAAATTACGAAAAGACTGGGGCGTGGTTTGGTAAAGATGGAGAAATCCAGCTTCTGGCAAAGGACAAAGATGGAAAGATGCTTCTGTTGCATAGCAAGTGGAAGGAAGAGAAGTTTTCTTCCGGGGACATGGAACAGATTTTACAGTATCTTGTGAAATCTGGAATTGAACCAGATTATTATTATCTATTCTCTAAGTCTGATTTTGATGAGGACTTAAAGAGAAAAGCAAAGCTGGTTAAGAATATGGTTCTAGTAGATTTAAATGACTTATAACAGAAGATAATCGCAGTGTGGAGGCGAAGCATGTATCGTTTAACATCAAAATTGATTATTTATAGAAATCTGGGAGAGGACAATATTTTATTTCCATTAGCGGAGGTTTGTGAAAAATTCGCTTCTGGCAGTTTTGTAAAAGAAAGTCTGATTACAGAAATCTATGGACTCATAAACCGACTTTTGGAGCTTTCTACAAGACACGGTTTTGACAAAAATTTATGGCATAATTATCTTAGTTTTTTACTGGCGATGAATGAAAATCCATTTACTTTGGTTTCGGAAAAGGTGGGAGCTAATGAAGGGTCAGTAAATGATTTTGCAAAGAATGATTTTGCTATTTTTAAGCAGTTATTTGACTATGATTTTAAGCCCATGGAAGAAGCTTTAGGGATTTCCTGTTTTAGCACGATTTTAGATTATAAGGCTGTGGTAAAAAGTGAGCAGATTTATAATAAAAGTGTCAGCGAAAAAGTACAGGAATTAAGTGGTCAGATTGAAAAAACTGCTGACGAGGAAGAGTTATATCAGATTGTAACCGGCTTTTATCAGAAGTATGGAGTTGGAAAGATTGGTTTAAATAAGGCATTCCGCGTTACTCATGATGAGGAGTATGGTCTTCTTAGTCCCATTACTACTACAGGGGATATGAAGCTGGATGATTTGATTGGCTATGAAATCCAGAAGCAGAAATTGATTGATAATACAGAGGCATTTGTTTCTGGGCGAAAAGCCAATAATGTACTGCTTTTTGGAGATGCTGGCACAGGAAAGTCCACCAGCATTAAGGCGATTCTAAATCAGTATTATAGCAGAGGGTTGCGGATGATAGAGATTTACAAGCATCAGTTTAAAGATTTGTCTGCTATTATTTCAGAGATAAAGAATCGTAATTATCGTTTTATTATTTACATGGATGATTTATCCTTTGAAGAATTTGAAATCGAGTATAAATATTTGAAGGCAGTCATTGAAGGCGGTTTGGAGACCAAGCCGGAGAATATTTTGATTTATGCCACATCCAACCGTCGTCATTTAATTCGGGAGACCTGGAGTGACCGTTCGGATATGTCCAAGGATGAACTTCACCGCTCTGATACCATGCAGGAAAAGCTTTCTCTAGTAGCAAGATTTGGTGAAACTATTGGATTTTATAAGCCATCTCAGAAGGAATACTTTGAAATCGTACTGGCGTTGGCAAAGAAGTATCCAGAGATCACTTTGTCAGAGGATGAAATTAAACTTCAGGCAAATCAGTGGGAGTTGAAGCACGGTGGAATTTCAGGAAGAACTGCCCAACAGTTTGTAAACCACCTGGCTGGGATTGCAACAATAGAGTAGGATATTTAAGAAAAGAGGAGATGATGAAGATGTTACAAAAGCTTAGAAAGCATGGATTTTCAATGCTGGGAATGGTGGTAATTCTTTTTGGTATCAGCATGATTTTTGCACCGAAGGTATCTGCGGATACAGTGGGAGACTGGGAAGGTGCGAAGGAAGCTATTATTGAAGCTTACCAGAATTACCAAACAGAAGTTAATGTAAAGAAATATAAGCTGAATTATGAAACGGAGTATGAAGAGTTAAAGGCAATGATGGGAGAAGTAGTAAACGAGACGCCATACATTTTTTATGCCGCTACTAGTTATACTGTTTCTAGAAATAGCAAGACCAACCGTATCGTAAAGATTGGTCTTGGTTATACCGATGAGTATAAAAAGGAAGATGGAACCGTAAGAGAGAAAAAGATTATTAATACTAGAATTAAGCTGGATGCGGCTATCAGCAAGGCTTTGGAATGCGTAGATTCTAGTATGACAAAGGTTGAAAAAGCCATGGCATTACATGACTATCTAGTACAGAATACTACCTACGCCAAGGATAGTACAAAACCATTCCGTTTAACAGAAGTTGGTGCGTTTTTAAAGAATAAGGCAAATTGTCAGGGATATTCCCTTGCCTATGCCATTTTAATGGAAAAGGTAGGTATTCCGGTAGAATTTGTTAGTTCTGAGGAAATGTCCCATATGTGGAACATGATTCAAATTGGTGGACAGTGGTATCATGTGGATGTTACCTGGGATGATCCTGTGGATGCATATAAAAATAAGGATCAGTATGGTGTGGTAAAGCACAATAACTTCCTTTGCAGCTCGGCACGCTTTGAAAAGAATGGACATTATGGCTTTGATACCAGTATTGCTACTAGCACAAAGCATGATAAAAAGTATTGGAAGAATGTAAATACCAGTTTTCATTATGTCAACGGAAAATGGCTGTACATGACCCAAAATGGTATTGTAGAAAGAGAAAAACTGGTAGGGGGAACAAAAGAAGTTCTTTATAATGTGACTGGCTCCAATTTGGTACAGATGGATGAAAATAAATATTATTTCATTGCCTATAATAGTGTGTATCTCTATGATTATGAGGCTAATTCTGCTACCCAGGAGTGGAAGGCTACCAGTAAATATTCCGATGAGTATTCGCTGATTCAGATTAAGTACCAGGATGGTTATGTCTATTATCGTATGCTGTTTGAGAAAGAATTGATTAGCAGTAAGATAAAAATAAATGAAGATGGAACTATCTAATGATTGATTATAGGGGAAGGGCAAAACGCTGGTTTTGCCCTTTTTGCAAAGGAGAAGTGAGAAACTGAATGAAGGAAATAGGCATTGTAATTTGTAATTATAATAAAGAGCAACAGGTGTTAGAATGTATTCAGAGTGTATTGGAGTCCCAATATCAGGACTTCGATTTGTATGTGGTAGATAATGGTTCTACGGATGGTTCTGTGAATGCTATTAAAGAGAACTATGGAAATCAGATTACTTTAATTGAAAATAAAGAAAATCTCGGAGGCTCTGGCGGGTTTAATACAGGTCTTCGTCAGGTCTATGAAAAGGGATATTCATTTTTGATGTGTATTGATAATGATGCGCTTTTGGATGAGAGAGCCATTGGAAATCTTCATGAATTCCTTTTGCAGCATCCAGAAGTGGGGATGGCTGGTGCCAAGGTATATCATTTGGAGGCACCGGATTATGTACAACAATTTGGACAGAGTATTGATTTTGAACATTTTTGTACAGAAGTACCATATTTGAATGCCTATGAGGATGGTTCCATGCCGGAGTTTCTTTATGTGGATTGTGTGGCGGCATGTGCCTTAATGGTACGCAGAAGTGTCGTAGATGAAATTGGGCTGATGCCAGAGGAGAATTTTCTTTATTGGGATGATACAGAATGGTGCCATCGCTGCAATCTAGCTGGTCATAAGGTGGCATCCGTAGGAAATGCAGTTGCTCTTCATGCTATGGGAGCAAAAAAGGAGGTAGAAAATACCTTTCCTACATATTATGCATGGAGGAACTGGATTCGATTTTTTATCCGGTATACATCAGAGGAAAAAATAGAGCAAATGGTGGAAACATTTTTGGCAGGAATTTTTCAAGTTGTGTATGAAGGTCTTCATAAGGGAGAAGAGAATAAAGTGAAAACTGTGCTGCTGGCTTATGATGATGCTATTCATGGGATTACGGGAAGGGCAGGAGATAATAGAATTTTTCCTCTGGATATTAATCTGGAGCCTTGGCATCAGTTGTTTGCATCGGAGAAACGGTTTTATCTTTCCGCAGAAGAATATCCGGGAACCGCAGAGAGAATACAAGAACTTGCAGAAAAACTTGGTTATTCTCTGGAATGGGTAGAAGAGCCAGAGCAGGCAAAAGAAATTCTCATTACCCACAATATTTTTGAGATAGATGATCTTTCAGGAGAAAAAATATATATTGATGTAAACGATTGCATATTAGCATCAGAAGATGATGTGTTAAATGTCATTAATTACAATTATAGCAAGCGAAGTTTTATCTTTGCACAAAAGCCAGTTTTTTTGCAGAAAATAAAGGAATTAAAAGAAAAAGAGAATTAATATGAAAAAGAGGAATTTCTTAGCCGGATATCAGGGCTGAAAATTCCTCTTTTGTTTGTGGATATTAAAAAGTCTAAGGACAATATTTTTGATATTAGTAGCTTACAATAACTCCCCCATCTGCTGCATATAAGGTACTTACACCAGCAGTGTCTGTAATGTACACGTCTTTAAAGCTTACCCGTTTTAAAATCTCCTCTCTGGTATATTCTGCCCGTTCCAGATTGTTGCAATGAGCAATTCCTAAGATACGGTTTTCTGGTTCTACTGCGTCTTCTGCAATGGCTTCTGCCATTTTTTGTATTGCCTTTTTAACACCTCTACACTGGGAAAGCTTATAAATCTCTCCACCAGTAGCATACATAACTGGTTTGATATTTAAAATATTGGCGGCAACAGCGGAGACCTTGGAAAGCCGTCCATTTTTTCGTAGAATCTCTAAAGTTTCTAATACAAATTTTGTCCCTTGGGTAGCAATATAAGCATCAATCTGTGCTATTACTTCTGAAAAGGAGGAGCCAGCACCAGCCAGTTCGTTTATCTTCATTGCAATCAGAGTTTGCCCTACAGAAGCGGATTGGGAATCGAAAACACGAATGTTTTTATCTGGATATTTTTCTAAATACATCTTTCTAGCTAATTCTGCGCTATTGTAAGAACCGCTTAAGTGCGAGGATAGAGTAACTACATAAATATCATCTGCTGCATCAAAGTGCTCTTGGAAACTTTCTGGAGAAGGGCAGGAAGATTTAGGACATTCTGGATATTCAGAGATCCGTTTCAAAAAGTCCTTCTGGTCAAAGGTCTCATCATCTATTACATCATAATCACCAATGTGTAAAGTCAGAGCTACTGATTTGTAGTGAGTATCTTTTCGCAATTCGGGAGTAAAATCAGTACAGCTGTCACAAACAATTAAATAAGACATAGTAACCTCCTTGAAAAATAAGAGTTTAAAAATCGAAATGATATAGTTTTTAATACTATGTATGATAACACTGAAAAATATACTATGTCAATGAATATAAAAATCTATAAAATTGACACAAATCCATGAAATAGTATCCTAGTTATTCTATGATAGGTTTTATACAATAATATCTGGCTGGAATGCATACTGCTGCTTGAAGAGGGGAGGATGATTATGGAAGAGAAAAAGAAGGAAAGTGTGATAAAAAGTATACTTAATGCAATTTCTCTGATATATCAGGGGGACAAATCAATCGTTTATTTTACTTTTTATAAGAATTTTTCAGAAGGTATTTTTGATGCATTGTATGGAATATTTCTGATTAAATATATCTACGAATGTATCGAAAAGGGTGTGGATTATGAGAAGCTATTTATTATGGTCAGTGTTTTTTGTATTGCTCATATAATGATTCACCTGACCTCGGCGTCTCATAGCTATTATCTGAAGATTGCAGAAATGAAGGTTTATCGACATATCTTTGGAAAGCTTATTCATCGGGCAAAGAAAATCGAAATCAATCAGTATGAAAATCCCAACTTTTATGATAAATTTTCCAGAGCTTTAGATGAGGCATTGAAGCAGGGAATCTGGGGATTGATTTTTACAACCTGGGGAATGGGATGCGTGCTTGGCAGTATTACGGCGTTAATTATTCTTGGTTCTGTAGATTTGATGCTGATTGTATTTGTCATACCGCCGGTCATTGGCAGTCTCTATTTTGGCATTAAAGAAAGTTCAGAGCAGTTTGCAGCCCGTAGGGATGAAACCGTAGGAAAGCGAAAAATGGAATATGCCAAACGTGTATTTTATGAGAAGAAATATGCTGGGGAGCTTCGTTTATATCCAATTGCAAAGGTTCTTTTTGGGATTCACAGAGATGGTTATATGGAACGATACCAGCAGAATAAATCTCATCATAAAAGAATCGGTATCTACCGAATTATCGAAACCTTACTTTTTGCAGGTCTGGTGACTTTGGGGTCGTATCTATATATATCAATATGAAAATAAAGGCGGGAGAAAAGGTGGCGTTTGTAGGAGAAAACGGTGCCGGAAAATCAACATTTATTAAACTTCTGATGCGACTGTATGATGTGACAGAGGGAAGTATCTGTTATGCCGGAGAGGATATCCGTAATTTTACCACAGAGGAATATCGTGATATTTTTGGCTCTGTATTTCAGGATTATCAGATTTATGCTACTTCTGTCCAGGAAAATGTATTGATGCATGAGGTGGATAAGAAGGATAAGGAACGAGTGGAAAATGCTTTAAGTCAGTCCGGTTTTACGGATAGATTAGAGACCCTGCCACAGGGAATGAATACCATTCTTACCAGAGAATTTGCGGAGGACGGGGTGCAACTATCCGGTGGTGAGGCGCAAAAGGTAGCTATCGCCAGAATGTTTGCAAAAAAGGAACGGATGCATATTGCCATTCTGGATGAACCATCCAGTGCCTTAGATCCAAAAGCGGAATATGAGTTAAATAAAAATATTCTCAATAAGGCAGGAGATGCCACTGTAATTTTTATTTCCCATCGATTGTCTACCACCAGAGATGCCGACTGCATCTACATGTTTGAAAATGGAGAGATTATTGAGCAGGGAACCCATCAGGAGTTGATGGAATTAAACGGACAGTATGCAGACATGTTCCAATGCCAAGCAAATTCGTCTCCGCCGATGCGAAAGACGATGTCCTCCTGACCGGATGCTTGATTCATACGGCGGAATGCTTCCAGGATAGCCAGGTCTCCGGCTTCTCTTGAAATGTTATTAATCGGAATCAGTCCTTGTATGTCACAGCATACAAAATAGCATTGTTTTCGTTCTACAAATAAATCATATAATTCACTGATATCTACAGGTTTTCTTTCGTTCATATAATCATCTCCTAGATTCTCCAAGGGACATAGAAGCCTTGGGAAAAGTTCGAAATACCGTTCTTGCTTCCGGCATTCCGAGGGTTTACAGTGCCAAATCTGTTCGAAGGCGCGAGTGAAGGATTCGTTGCTGTTATAGCCAAGCTGTAAAGCGATTTCCAAAAGCGTCATTTCTGGATGCTTAGAAATTAATTTTGCAGCAATAGTCATTCTGCGACGAATGATATAATCTCGTATACTCATGTTATTTACGCATCGAAACAGTTTTTCGAGGGTGGATTTTGAGCAGTAACAGGCATTGGCTATATTTGTAGTTTTGATATTCTGATTCAAATTATTTTCAATATAGTTCAATGCTGCTACCAGTAATTCTATTTGATTCATGAATAGATTCCCTCCTTCCGGTACCGTGACTAAAGAATAACATATTTAAAATAAGGTTTCTTGATATTTTGAGGAAATGTTTGGTTTTTGATGTAGAATAAGAAGAGTGTTAAAGATTATGATTTGTTGTAGACCAATGGTAGAATATGGGGTATACTTGAATTATAAAATGTAGAGGAGTTGGGAATATTAATATACTTGAGACACCAGAGAATTTAATAGAGCGTATGAAGAAGAAAAATATTAAATTCGAGATAATGACTGAAGAAAAAGCAATCCATTTTTTAAAACATAATACATACTATAAGAAAATAACCAGTTATCAAAATAATTTTCATTATTCCATAAAAGATGGAAAGAAAATATATTCAAATCTTGATTTTGCCTATCTGGTAGAGCTTTCCAGGATTGACATGGAATTTAGATTTATTGTTATTCAAATGTGCTTAAATATCGAACATGCATTAAAAGTTAAAGCAATTAATGTATGTCTTGATAAAAAAGAAGATGGCTATGTTATTGTTGAAGAATATTTTAATTCTCAAAAAGAGGATGTGAAAGAAAAAATACTTAAGAATGCAAATAATTCTTATTGCACAGATTTAGTAGTACAAAATCAGAATAAGTTACCAATTTGGGTAATGTTAGAAGTTGTATCCTTTGGTGATTTATGTCATTTTTATCAGTTTTTATCAAAGAAGGGATATATTAATTCGGGTGAATTAGATCTTATTTTTATGATTAGAGATTTAAGAAATGCGGCAGCACATAATCATTGTTTGCTAAGTCAAATCAAAGCAGGGGATGGAAAACCGATAGCGAAAATAAGTCAATATGTTGCCAGCAACAATAATATAGGAAAGCAAGAAAGAAAAAACAGATTGTCCTCACGTTGCATTAATGATTTTGTAACATTGCTTTATGCATTTGAATACTATATAGAGAGTGAAGGTATAATAAAACATACAAAAGAAGAGGTAAGACAGTTGTTTGATGAGAGGATGTTAAAACACAAAGAATATTTTTCTAACTGTTTGACTATAAAAAATGCCTATTCTTTTGTGAAAAAGGTGATTGACATGTGGATATAGTTATATTATTATATTATCCATGGAATTAAAAAGTGCAAACTTTTGTATTGGCTGGGCGTAAGTCCGGCCATAGTTTTTTTAAAAATAAATTTTCTGAATCTAGTTGTGGTTGCTTTTTCAGTCTGTAGCGGAATCTTGACAAAAACACCCTCTGTTGCTACAATCGAATAAGTTATGTTTACCATGAAAAGTGGGTTTTTCTGCTTTTCTGAAAAAATGATAGAAAGGTTTTGTGATTATGAAGAAAAAAGTGTTATCTATTTTAGCTGATAATACAGCAGGTGTATTAAGCCGTGTGTCCGGCCTTTTCAGCCGCCGCGGTTATAATATAGACAGTCTTACGGTAGGTGAGACCGAAGATCCTCGTTTTTCCAGAATGACAGTGGTTGCCAGAGGGGATGACCAGATTCTGGAGCAGATTGAAAATCAACTGGCAAAGCTGGAGGATGTCAGAGAGGTTAAAGAGCTGAAGGACGGCGCATCTGTTTGCCGTGAGCTGGTTTTGATTACCGTAGGTGTAGAGCCAAAACAGCGTCCGGAGTTAGTTTCTGTAGTTGATATTTTCCGTGCGAATATTGTAGACGTAGAGACGGATTCTGTGATGATTGAAATGACGGGAAATCAGGAAAAGATTAATGCGTTTATCCGCCTTCTGGATGGATATGAGATTAAGGAAATGGTTCGTACCGGTATTACAGGCTTGAGCAGAGGTGCCCAGTAAATTTCCAAAAAAGAATGATGGAAATAGGGAGATATACCGATGCAGGAAAAAAAAGAGAATTTATCCCAGCGTACTGCCCAGATTCTTCGGGATATGATTGAAAAGGAGCAGGTCTATGGGATTGGTGAGAAGCTTCCCAATGAAAATGAGTTGTCAGACAAGTTGGGAATCAGCCGTACAACCTTAAGAGAAGCGATACGAATCCTTGTATCAGAAGGGATTTTGATTGTACATAGAGGAAAAGGAACCTTTGTGGCAGAGCAGATGAACCGCTATGCAGAAAGCAGAATCGATATGCAGGATTTTGCAGATATGAAGGTGACTTTAAGAGATTTGTATGAAACCAGAATGATTTTTGAGCCGGAGGCAGCAGCTCTTGCCTGCAAGCGTGCCAGTGATGAGGAGATTACCCATATTCTGGAGCTTGGAAAAGAATGCCAGAAGCATCTTCTGGAAAACCCCACTGGCAAGCAGCGTATTGAATCCGAAAGTGCATTTCATGGTGCAATTTTAAAAGCATCTCACAATGAATTTATCAGTGGGTTTATGCCGATGCTGACAGAGACTATTGAGAAGACCTTTGCCATGGACTTTAATCTGGACATGATTGCAGAGGATGCTTATAAAGATCATATTATGATTATGAACTTTTTGGAAAAAAGAGACGCTCAGGCATTGAAGAGTGCGGTGACCATCCACCTTCATCATGCATTCTGGACAGAACAGTTGTCATGGCAGGAAGAAAAAGGAAAATAGAATTCTTATTTTTTCAAAAATAGCTATTGACAACCCATATCATAGGCTTTACAATAGTTGTCATACATATCGAATGAGTTGTATGACAACTATCGAAGTAATAAACAAATAAAACAAACACATTTTTAGGAGGAAAACAAAAATGGCAGATGCAAAGATTTTTTATCAGGACGATTGTAATTTATCCTTATTGGACGGCAAGACCATCGCTATCGTAGGTTATGGTAGCCAGGGTCACGCTCACGCTTTGAACTTAAAGGAGTCTGGATGCAATGTTATCATTGGTCTTTACGAAGGTTCTAAGTCTTGGGCAAAGGCTGAGAAGCAGGGATTTGAAGTATACACAACAGCAGAGGCTGCTAAGAAGGCTGACGTTATCATGATCCTCATCAATGATGAGAAGCAGGCTGATATGTACAAGAACGATATCGAGCCAAACCTTGAAGCAGGCAATATGTTAATGTTCGCTCATGGTTTCAACGTACATTTCGGATGTATCGTACCTCCAGCAGACGTTGATGTTACTATGATCGCTCCTAAGGGACCAGGACATACTGTACGTTCTGAGTACCAGGAGGGTAAGGGTGTTCCTTGTCTTGTTGCTGTATATCAGGATGCTACTGGCAAGGCTCAGGAAATGGCATTAGCTTACGCTGCAGGTATCGGTGGAGCAAGAGCTGGTGTTCTTGAGACCGATTTCCGTACAGAGACAGAGACAGACCTTTTCGGTGAGCAGGCAGTTCTTTGTGGTGGTGTTTGCGCATTAATGCAGGCTGGTTTTGAGACTCTTACAGAGGCTGGTTACGATCCAAGAAATGCTTACTTTGAGTGTATCCATGAGATGAAGCTCATCGTAGACTTAATTTACCAGAGTGGTTTCGCAGGAATGAGATATTCTATCTCTAACACTGCTGAATATGGTGATTACATCACTGGACCAAAGGTTATCACAGAAGAGACAAAGAAGGCTATGAAGAAGGTTCTTTCCGATATCCAGGATGGTTCTTTCGCAAAAGAATTCTTATTAGATATGTCTGATTCTGGACGTCAGGTTCACTTCAAGGCTATGAGAAAGCTTGCTGCAGAGCATCCAGCAGAGCAGGTTGGTGAAGAAATCCGTAAGCTTTACAGCTGGAACAACGAAGAGGATAAGCTTATCAATAACTAATTATAAGCACCTACAGTGCTTCGTATACGAAAAAAACGACGCAAATTTATTTGCGTCGTTTTTTGCATTGTTATTATTAAAAATGTATCAATTACAAGGAATATTTCTCTTTAAACGGGTTTACTTTATATAGAAGATTGTCTATAATGAAAATAATAGCTAATTTTTGGAAAGGTCGGTGGACGGTATGGCAGCCTTAATCGGAGGAGTTATATTATTGGTAGTGATTGTTGTTGCTATCGTTGTAGGAACTGTTACTGCGATATCTGGAGCAGTTGCTGACGTCTTAGATGATGAATGATTTATATTAAGAGTACCAAGGCAAAACCATGGTTTTGCCTTTTTTGCGGGATAAGAAATTGCTCGAAATGCAGTGGTGAGCCAACAAGAATTGCAAAGCAAAACGCTGGTTTTGCCCTTTTTTGAGTGTAACTTAAAATAAGAAAATTAATGAAAGAACATTAGGAAAAAGATTAACCATACAGTAAAGAAAAGGGAGGATATGCCACATGATTCAGGTTGGAGAAGTAACCATTGGCAGTGGAAGACCGAAGATTTGTGCATCCATTACAGAGACCACGAGAAAAGCCATTATTGCAGCTGCAGATATTTTAATGCAGAGAAGTATAGATATTGTTGAATGGAGAATTGATTTTTATGAAGATGTAGATCAGTGGGATCAGGTGAAGGAAACCTTGCAGCGATTGAAAATGTCTCTTGCAGGAAAGCCTATGATGGTAACTTTCCGTACAGCTGCAGAAGGTGGTGAACGGGAAATTTCTATAGAAGATTATAAAACGCTTTTAACTCAGGTGGCAGACAGCAGATGTGCTCAGATGATTGATGTAGAAATATTTAAAGAAGTTTCTTATGAAGAACGTAAAGAGGCAGAGCAGAGTCCTCAGATTCAGGAAAAGTTACGAAATCTCATGGATTGGATTGAAAATCTCAGGGAAAAAGTGGTTGTGGTAGGTTCTTATCATGATTTCGACAAAACGCCTTGTGATGAGGAATTATATGCCAGAATGGATATGATTGCAGAGACAGGTGTGGATATTCCCAAGATGGCAGTGATGCCACAGAATAAAAGAGATGTATTAAGATTAATGACCTTCACACTAGAAGAAAGTGAAAAGTTGGATAAACCATTAATCACCATGTCTATGGGGAAGATAGGAAGTGTCAGCCGTGCAATGGGGGAAGCCTTTGGTTCTGCAGTAACCTTTGGCAGTGCAGGGCAGGCTAGTGCACCAGGGCAGATTGCAGTAAGCCGTCTGGATCAGGTGCTGGATATCATACATCAAAATTATCAATAATTACGGAGGGGAAAATGAAAACCTTAACAAAACATATTTTTATGATAGGGTTTATGGGAGTGGGAAAGACCAGTACTTCCCGTGCCTTGAGCCGTCAGCTTGGAGTGAAGGAAATTGATACAGATGCTATGATTGTAGAGCAGGCAGGCATGGCGATTTCTGATATCTTTGCGCAGCAGGGGGAAGAAGCTTTTCGTCAGATGGAAACAACATTGCTAGATGAAATCGCAGAAATGAATCCTTGTATTGTGTCCTGTGGAGGCGGTATGGTAATGCGCCCAGAGAATGTAGAGAAGATGAAGAAGCAGGGGAAGATTGTGTTATTAAGTGCTACTCCGGAAACAATCTATTCTCATGTGAAGGACAGCACCAGTCGTCCGTTACTAAATGGTAATATGAATGTGGAGTACATTGCGGAGTTGATGAAGCAGAGAGAGCCAGCATATGAGAAGGCTGCAGATTACAAAATAGTGACTGATGGTCTGAATCCTAGGAAGGTTGCAGAAAAAATAACTCAGCTTCTATAAAAATACTTGAAAAATGTTGTATTATAATATAAACTAGTTAGAGCATTGTGCGGATTTATCCGTCATTACATTAAGGAGGATTTTATCATGGTATCAGCAGGTGATTTTAGAAATGGTTTGACCATTGAGGTAGAGGGAAACGTATATCAGGTTATCGAGTTCCAGCATGTTAAACCAGGTAAGGGTGCTGCGTTCGTTAGAACAAAGCTTAAAAATATTAAGAGTGGTGGTGTGATTGAGCGTACATTCCGTCCAACAGAGAAATGTCCACAGGCACACATTGACCGTGCAGACATGCAGTATCTGTATAGCGATGATATGTATCATTTCATGAACGTTGAGACATATGATCAGATTGATATGACAGCTGATCAGGTTGGTGATTCATTGAAGTTCGTAAAAGAGAATGAGATGGTTAAGATGCTTTCTCACAACGGACAGGTATTTGCCATTGAGCCACCTTTATTCGTAGAGTTAGAGATTACTGAGACAGAGCCAGGTTTCAAGGGGGATACAGCACAGGGTGCTACTAAGCCAGCTACTTTAGAGACAGGCGCAACTGTACAGGTTCCTCTCTTTGTAGAGACAGGTGATGTTATCAGTATTGATACACGTACCGGTGAATATCTTAAGAGAGTATAATATGAAAAGTAAGTTTCGGTCCCTGGAAGGCATTCTTCCAGGGACCTTTTGCTTTAAGGCAACGCGCTGGCGTTGCCTTTTGACGCAATTCTGACACGAAGCAGTGATTCGAAGCAGCGGGAATATTATGACAGACATAGGACATTTTCCGACAAAATGTTTCAGGAATATTTACAGGATTATATATTTTCACGAAAAGACCAGCGTTTTGCTTATGATATTTGGTTGAAAGAGTACTTGCAATTTTATGAAAAAGAGGCCATAATGGAAATATTCTTGGAAGAAATCATCAAGGAGTCGGAGTGGGTACTGAGAGAAGTACAGGAAAAGTCTAAAGGGACTTTGGTATGATTAAGTTAAACTGATGAGGTGGAAATAATGGATTTTAAATTGATAATACATCGATTATTATTAAGGGAAGGAAAACTGGAACTGGCAGTTAGTGCTGAAGGACCATGGGATCCAAAGGTTCGGGATCCTAAGCTGGTGGTAACATTTTATAATGGAAACCAGAGCCGCCGTATTCCTTTGGTGATAAGATATTATCAGAAAGAAGAGAATGGGAATTGCTTCATTATGGCATCCTATACTTATAATTTAAAATATCTTTTTTATAAGGAGCCATATAATAAACAAATCGATTTTGATTTTGAAATACGTTATGGGCGCACTGTATTAAAGACGGTTCCTTTTACAATTGATCCAGAAGACGAGAGAGCCACTGATATTTTAGCAAGAGAGGTTGCAGTTGGAGTAGAAGATACGGAAAGTAGTTCATGGCGTCAGGAATTTGTAAATTATGAAATTGAATATCCTGATGATGCAAATAAGGTTTCTCTGGTAGCAAAACCGGGGCAGGATTCTATGTTTAAAGAGCATAAGGTGAGAAATGCTGTCAATACAGTAGTGATGGGAGTTTGGAGATTCATTTTGTTTTGGATTTCAGTAGGTTTACTTCCTATATTTTTGATAGATGGAGTTTTATCTGTCACTGGTTTTCAGCCAAAGATGGCAAAGATAGAAAATAATGGTTTGATATATATATTAAAACATGCACGGTCTAAAATGGATGCCTTTTCTAAGGTTAAAATAGGAATCCTCGCTACGAAGTTTGCCTGTATGCAGGCTGTAAACACTATTGCCTCCTGGCTGCCAATCAAGAAAAATAGAGTGGCATTTTTATCTAATCGCCGGGATGATTTAAGTGGCAATTTTGAATTTGTAGATGCGATTTTAAAAGAACGTACCGATTTGGATTTAAAATATGTGCTGGACAGCAGCGAAACTAAGAATATGAGTCTTAGTACCATGGTAAAAATGGGATGGTATCTGGCCAATGCGAAAGTAGTTCTAGTAGACGACTACAGCGAAATATTTTTTATGCTTCCACGTAGAAAAGGAACTTCTTTGATTCAGCTGTGGCATGCTTGTGGAGCATTTAAGACATTTGGATGCAGCCGTATGGGAAGACCAGGCGGTCAGGGACAGCAGAGTCCAAACCATAGAAGTTATGATTTCGCTACAGTAAGTTCTCATAATATTGCAAAGTTTTATGCAGAAGGATTTGGTATTTCAGAAGATAAAGTTGTAGCAACAGGTGTACCAAGAACAGATGTATTTTTTGATAAAGAGTATAAAAAGAGAATTAGAGCAGAGTTTTATAAGAAATATCCGGCTTTAGAAGGAAAGAAAATTATATTATTTGCTCCGACCTTCCGTGGAAATGGTAAGATTAGTGGATATTATCCTGTGGACAAGCTGGATGTAAATCGTCTTTATGAGGATTTAAAAGAAGAGTATGCTATTATTGTAAAGCATCATCCGTTTGTAAATAACCGCAGTGAGATTAAGAAGAAATACAAGGATGTTATCATTGATTTATCAGAGAATTCTGAGTTGAATGATTTATTATTCGTAACAGATGTTTTGATTACGGATTATTCTTCTGTAGTATTTGAGGCTTCTCTGTTGGATATTCCAATGATGTTATATGCATATGACTTGGAAAAATACATTTCTTCCCGTGGATTTTATTACGAGTATGAAGATATGGCTCCAGGAAAAATCGTTGGAAATTACGATGAACTGGTGCGCTCTATTGAAGAAGAGGACTGGGAGAATAATAAGTTGGAAGAGTTTAAAAAGCGCTTCTTCGATGATTTAGATGGTAAGTCTTCAGAAAGAACGGTAGATTTGATTTTAAGCTGTATGGAAAAATAATAGGTTTAGAGGAATTGTGTAGCAATTCATGCAGAATAACATTTGTTATCCTAGGCAACGCGCAGGCGTTGCCTTTTTCTATGGGCGCCCAGCGGCACACGTTTTGAGTAGAAAGTTGCCAGATAGGTGAAAATGCGATAAAATACAAGAAAAATTAAAAGTGAGGAGCAGACAATATGGAATACGGTTTAATCGGAGGAAAGTTAGGACATAGTTATTCAAAAGAGATTCACGAGATGATTGCATCTTATCAGTATGAGCTTTGTCCATTAGATAAAGAGGAATTTACAGCTTTTATGGAGAAGCATGAGTTTAAGGCGATTAATGTTACCATTCCTTATAAGCAGGATGTCATTCCTTATTTGGATGAAATTGATTCTCATGCAAAGGCTATCGGTGCGGTAAATACTATTGTAAATAAGGATGGTAAACTGCATGGATATAATACAGATTTTTCTGGATTTATGTATATGTTAAAGAAACATAATATTGTCATTGAAAATAAGAAATGTGTTGTGTTAGGAGATGGCGGAGCTTCTAAGGCTGTAGTAGCTGTTTTAAAGCAGATGGGAGCAAAGGAAATCATTATTGTTGATGTGGTTGCGACTCCTCAGGCCATTACTTATGAAGAATGCTTTGAAAAGCATACAGATGCAGATTTTATTGCAAATACAAGCCCGGTGGGAATGTATCCAAAGTGTGATGCTTCTCCAGTGGATTTAACAAAGTTTCCAAATTGTAAGGCGGTAGCAGATGTGATTTATAATCCATTGGAAACCAAGTTGGTTGCGCAGGCTCATTCTTTGGGCATGACTGGTGTATGCGGTTTAGAAATGTTAGTTGCACAGGCAGTATATGCGGCAGAATTTTTCCTGGATATTTCTGTAGAAGAAGGCAAGATTGAAGAAATCTATCAGAAAATTTATCAGGAAAAACTGGCAGAGCAGTAAGATAAAGGGGAGCTTTGAATGAAGGTAATTTGTAAGGAATGTGGAAAGAAATTTGACTATGATGTTTATATGGGTTTGTGTCCCAAATGTAGTACATATTACCGGGAAGGTATGGGAAGTAGTGAGCAGGCTTTTTATAATCAGGAAACCCAGCTGCAAAAGCGGTATGATGCTCATAGAGAAAAGGAAGAGCGCCTGGATGCTATGGAGCAGGCTCTGAAAAGAGTAACACAGCCGTCAGGGGCAAATCACTCAGCAGGGGGAAATTCCCAGCCAAGAGTAAATCAGCAGGCAAGACCGTCTCAGCCAGTGAGACCGAACCAACCGGCGAGAACAAATCAACAGAAGGCACAAATGTATCAGCAGACACAGAAGAACACTGGTCAGGCTGGAAGTGCTAGCCGCTGCTATCATGGAGTTTCCAAGGAGCATAGAAAAGAAGCAGGAAAAAAGACATCGCCAGTTAAGGCAGTGATTATCATATTAGTAATTACAATGCTGCTGACTACTGGTTTACCTGTGATTTTTGCATATCTCAGCCACCAGAAGGTACAGAAGCTGGTACAGGAAGAAGTGGTAAGCCAGGAAGTGGCACAGGAAAAGTCTTTTTCCTATGCTGCAGAGGATGCAAATTATGAGATAACTATTACAGAGGTAAAGGCAGACAAAGGAAATTGGTTTGGCCTTCCAAAAGGATATGAATTGATTGCTGTGAAATACCATATTGATACAGATAATGAACAGGAAATAAGAGATGGAAATCAAATTTATTCGGATGTTCATATGAAACCTTATTTGATAACGAAAAATGGAGAATATCTGTCTCCTTGCTACACTTATGAAATCGCAGAGAGAAAAGGCTGGGATTATGATAAGGAATCAGAAGAAGGTCTGAGTAATCAGTTCTGGTACAAGGATGGAGTGATTTTCTTTGCTGTTCAGAAAAAGAAGGCAGCAGGATTACTGGTAAATAGTTATAATTATGATGAAGAAGAGTATTGCGAAACTACTGTTCGCGAATCTTTCCAGATTGATGATATGGAGGTGAAGCGATGAATACAGCAAGGAAGCAAACGAAGATAGTTACAGTAATCATAGTAGTGATTGCTGTGGCGGCAATTGCCATTGGATTTATGACTGGCTTCATTTCTGAAATGCAGGAGGCAGAACATGAGCAGGTGTATGCCTTACAGGAAGTGGAAAGCATCGAAAAGTTGTCCAAGAAGGATAAACGATTAGAGGAAATGGATATTGTGCCAAGCGAAAATGAAGTACTTTATCTTGCTAATCTTCTTGTAGAAAATCAGGATACAGAGGAGATTAATTATTTAAGCTTTGATGCCCAGGATCAGGACGGAAATTATATTCCATGCCAGTCTCTAGACCCATATAGTAATTATGATGTAGGAAGCCGTTCGGTGATTCCGGCAGGGGTTTCCAGAAGTGTTCCAGTAGTGATAACCTTGTATAAAGATTCTATGGAAGAAATAGAAAGCATTAGTTTTTATCGTTGGGATTCTGACGGGGATGAAGAAAAAGTGTGTACCATTTCCATGGATGAAATTCAAGCGGAAACAGAATAAAGAAGTAAAAATTGCATCTGACAGGTGGTTTTGCCTGTCAGATTTTTTTTGTCATGTTTGTCCGGCTTCGTCATATATATGGAATGAGGAGGTGCGGTGAAATGGTTAAAAAGAAAGAAAATAATCAAAAGAAAGAGATTATGAGAGTGCTTTGTGCAAAACTACGGGATATTGTAGGAAAAATGAAAGTGGATTTTTTACAGATTCAGGAAATTCGAATTCGTGCAGGTTCGCCATTAATGGTAGTTTGTGAGGGTAAAGAATATTTTGTCAGTGAAGATGGCAGTCTGGGAAGAAGCTGGAAAAATTCCTATGAAATCACCCAAAATGAAGTTCGGGAGACTATGGAATATATTAGTAATTATTCTTTGTATGCCTTTGAGGAAGAACTGAGACAGGGATTTATTACCATACAGGGAGGACATCGTGTCGGAGTAGCAGGAAAAATCATTCTTGAAAAAGAAAAGATAAAGAATATTCGTCATATCTCGTTTTTAAATATTCGTCTGGCTCATGAGATTATTGGGTGCGCAGACCAGGTGCTTCCATACATAACCCAGAAAGATAGTATTTATCATACCTTAATTATTTCGCCACCAAGATGCGGAAAAACCACCTTGCTAAGAGATTTAATTCGGCAATTGTCAAATGGCTCAGTAGAACGGTCTGGCTTTAACATTGGTGTAGTAGATGAGCGGTCAGAAATTGGTGCTTGTTATCAGGGACAGCCTCAAAATGATTTAGGATATCGCACGGACATCCTGGATTGCTGTCCGAAAAAAGAGGGGATGATGATGCTGGTACGTTCTATGTCGCCTAAAATTATTGCTGTGGATGAGATAGGATTTAAAGAAGATGTAGAGGCTCTGGAATATGTTATGAATTCCGGTGTAAAGGTGTTGGCTACCGTACATGGAAGAAGCATGGAAGAAATCAGAAATAAGCCAGTGCTTGGAAGAATGGTGCAGGAAAAGGTGTTTCAAAGATATATTTTGCTATCCAGTGGACAAGTTGGAAAAGTGGAGGCAGTTTTTGATGAAAGAGGGTCATATTTAAAATGGGCATCTTAATAAAACTAATAGGAATGATTTTGGTGATTGCTGGAAGCGGAAGCTGTGGCTGGTATCTAGCCAATGAGAGTAAGCTTCGAATCAGGATTTTGCAGGAACTACAGCAGGGGATTTTAGTGCTATATGGTGAAATGGAATATGCAGCAGAGGACATGGAAGAGATTTTAAAAGGAGTAAGCAGAAAAAGTTATTTCTTTTCTGAGTTTTTTTATAAAGTCTCCCAAAAACTGTATAGAAAAGAAAGCAGGACTTTGTATGAGATCTGGCAGGAAGAAGTGCAGAGCCTTTCCTGTCGGAAAAGATTGAAGGAAGAGGATTTACTTTTTCTAGAGGAGGTGGGAAAGAATCTGGGGAATTTGGATCGTCAGACCCAGTTGAATACTTTGAAAATCATGTTGCAGCGTTTGGAAAAGCAGATAAAAGATGCCAGAGCAGAATACGAAAACCGCGCCAAGGTTTACCGGGTAGTAGGAGTGACGGTAGGAGTTTTTGCCACAGTGTTATTGCTTTAGAGAAACTTTTGCAGTAGAGAAGGAGTTTATATGAGTATTAATTTAATATTTAAAATAGCGGCGGTGGGAATTTTGGTGGCAGTGCTTGGACAGGTGCTAAAGCATGCAGGCAGGGAAGAACAGGCATTTCTTGTAAGTTTATCAGGATTGATTTTGGTACTTTTGTGGGTGTTGCCATACATATTGGAATTGTTTGAATCTATACAGGATTTGTTTTCTCTTGGCTGATTTTTAGAATATAGAAATCGATGAGAAAGTTTATAGAAAGGCAGGAACACGATGGAAAAAGTAGCAATCCTGGGGGTGATGGCGGTGTTGTTGGCAATTCCGCTGAAAAAGGACAAATCAGAGTTTGCCATGTTATTAATCATGGTATCCTGTCTCATTATTGGGACATTGGCTATTTGGAAAATAAAAGATGTTATAGATTTTTTGCGTTCACTGGAAAGCTATCTGGGAGAAAGCAGTGTTTATTTGAAAATATTATTAAAAATGATTGGAATTACCTATGTGGCGGAATTTGGGTCTAATCTTTGTAAGGATGCGGGATATGGTGCAGTGGCGTCTCAAATTGAATTTTATGGGAAGTTAATGATTTTGGCAGTTAGTATGCCCATTTTAATGACATTATTTCAGACCCTGACAGGATTATAGATGGGAGGGGAGAACTTGGAAGGAACACAGGATCAGTTGATGGATGAAATTTCTTATGATCAGATACAGGAAATGATGGATGGGATTTTAGGAGAAAATAGTTTTGATTTTTCGGATTATCTGACTGGGTTGCTGCAAGGGGAGCAGACAGGTTCCTTTGAAGAAATCATAAGAACTATTTTGGATGGGACAATTTCTAATCTTTTATATGATAAAAAGCTGATTTTGTATCTGCTTATTATAGCAGTGATTGGTGCAGTATTTAGTAATTTTTCTAAGCTGCTACAGGGGAAACAGGTGGCACAGACTGCATTTTTTGCAGTGTATCTATTGTTCTTTTCTGTATTAAGCGCATCTTTTATGGAAATTACAGGATTGGCAGCGGAAACCATGGGGAATCTGCTGGATTTTGTCCAGGTGCTGGTGCCAGCTTTTTTTATCAGTATGTCTTTTTCTCAAGGAGGAACAGCTGCAGCTGTATATTATGAATTTACACTGGCATTAATAGCAATGGTAAATTTTGTGCTGGTAAAGTTTGCACTTCCAGCTATTAATTTGTATTTTTTTCTTCAGGTAAGCAATTATCTGTCAGAAGAGGACATGTTTTCGAAAATGGCTGAGTTGATTCGGGATTTTGTAAAGTTTGTAATGAAGACTATGTTTGGGATTGTAATGGGAATGAACGTAATTCAGGGGCTTATTGTGCCTATTGCAGCTCAGGTGAAAAATATGACAGTTATAAGAATGGGAGGTTCTATTCCTGGGGTGGGCAATACCATTAGTTCCGTGGCACAGTCTGTTCTTTGTGCCGGTACATTGTTGAAAAATGCTGTAGGGGTCACTGGTCTTGTGGCAGTATTTCTGATTTGTGCCATTCCCCTGATAAACATGCTATGCAATCAATTTTTACTACAGGCAGTAGCAGCAGCGATACAGCCAGTTTCTGACAAACGGCTGGTAAGGGGGATCAGTGGAACTGTAGAAGCGGTTCGTCTGCTGATTTATGCGGTGGGAATGGGAGCGATGTTGTTTATTACTTCGATTGCATTAATTAGCATGATGACCAATTCTGCAGTGTAGTATCCATTAAATTAATTAGCATTATAAAGTTCTAATAGCAGAATGGAGGAAAAATGATTCAAGAAATAATTCAGAATATTTTAGTGTATGTCATGATGACTGCCATATTAAAAGGACTGGTGTCGAATCAGGGTTTTTTAGAAATATTCCGGTTTGTCAGTGGGTTAATTCTAATTGTATTATTTGTGGGTCCAGTGATTTCACTATTTTCTTCCGAAGAAAACTGGTACCGCCGGTTGGAAGAAAATATATTTGAGATAGAATACAACCAGGTGGAGCAGGAAATGACAGTGGCACAAGGGCGCTTTGAAGAAATATTGTGGACGGAGTGTCAGGAACAAATAAAGAATCAGATAAGGGAAGAAATAAAACAACAGGGATTGAAGACAGGGGAAATCAGGGTAAAGACCATACAGGAAAAAAATGAGATTTTGATTAAAGGGATTGAAGTAGAAGTGAATGAAAAAAATGGTCTAGAAAGTACCATAGAGGAAGTAGAAATAAGACTGGGAGAGTATCATCAAGACAAATCCCTAAAAATGGACAAAGAAACGAAGTTAGTACAAAAAAAACTGTGCGAACGATTTGAATTGTCAGAAGAGGCGGTGAAGGTATGGAAAGGAAATGGCGGGAATGGTTAAAAGGTCTGCAACAGCATCAAGGAGAAAAAAAGAAAATAAAATGGGAGGATATTGGCTTAAGCCGATTGATTATTATTATACTGGCGGGAGTATTTTTGTTGCTAGTATCATTGCCGATAGAGGAGTCTTCGAATAAAAAGAAGAAAGAGAGTCAGGAGGAAGTGATGGCAGAAACGGAAGCTGACAATGGAGTATGGTCAGCGGTTAGAACATATGCTCAGGAGCAGGAGGAACAAATCGAAAATATTCTATCTGCAGTAGAAGGTGTAGGGAAGGTGGATGTTATGGTTACTATGGCTTCTTCCGAAGAGAAAATTGCTTTGAAGGATGAAGAAAATACACAGGATGCTACACAGGAGCGGGATCGTAATGGAGGAAGCCGGCTTCAGAGTAATAGCAGTCTTCAGGAGGAAACCATTTTGGTGCAGCAGGAGGATGGAGAAGAACCATATATTGTAGAAATCCAGTCTCCGAAGATTGAAGGAATTGTGGTGGTAGCACAGGGGGCAGGAAGCGGAAATATTGATACAGAAATTATTGAGGCAATCGTGGCATTATTCCCTGTGGAAGCACATAAGATAAAAGTAATGAAGATGAAATAATGCAAAATCAGAAATGGCAGAAAAAAGAAAGGATGGATTTAGTTATGAAAAATTTTGCACGAAAAAATCAGATTATTATTACAGCTCTGGCAGTGATGATTGCAGTAGCAGGATATTTAAATTTTACTGGAGAGGAAATTAGTGAAAATGGATTAAGAAGTACATCCATTACAACCGATGCAGAGCAGGAAGCAGAGGTGGCAGAGGAAAATGACGAAGCAAAAGAGAATGAGACAATAGAGGAAGAAACAGAGGAAACGACGTTAGACATTTCAGCAGAAGATGAGGGAGAAGATTATACAGTGGCAGATAATGGTGAACTTCAGTCTGTTTCTAAGGAAAATCCAGGAGAGGCTGTTATGGTATCTAATACATTGGGGGCTGATTATTTTGCAGCTGCAAAGCTGACCAGGGAACAAAGCAGAGCCAAAAATAAGGAAACGTTAATGAAGATTATAGATAACGATGCCATTTCATCAGAGGATAAGAGAAGTGCAATCCAGCAGGTGGCAGAAATGACGGAAGATGCCCAGATGGAAAGTGCTGCGGAATTAATGTTAGAGGCGAAGGGATTTTCTGACGCAGTGGTAAGTATTGAAGAGGGAAATGCTGATGTGATTGTAAATGGCAGCCAGTTAACCCAACAGCAGTTGGCTCAGATTACAGATATTGTTACGAGAAAAACAGATATTCCAGCAGAAAATATTGTAATCACTCCGGTTTCTGTAGAAGCGGAAAAATAGGCAAGGACTGGAAGGGTTTCTACAGGATTGTTTAAAATGCCTTTTTCTTGCAAATATGATGGAATTTGGTATAATAAATAAGATAACATGGCAATATTTTAGTCATAGGAAACAAAGGAGGTTGTTATTGTGGCAAAAGATTTGGATTCCAAAGACTTTGTGGTAGAAAATAAAGGGATTGGTGAAGTGAAAATCGCTTCCGATGTGGTTGCTGTCATTGCTGCGCTGGCTGCCACAGAAGTGGACGGTGTGCATTCCATGGCTGGTAATATTACAAACGAACTTATTGGCAAGTTTGGAATGAAAAACCTTTCCAAGGGTGTAAAGGTACAGATGGCAAAAGGTTCTGTGCATGTAGATATGATGGTAGTAGTAAATTATGGCTACAGTATTCCAGATGTATCTAAGCAGGTGCAGGATAAAGTCAGCCAGCAGATTGAAAACATGACCGGACTTGTGGTGCCGGAGGTAAACGTCAGAGTGGCGGGAGTGAATTTGGAAAACTAGCGAAAGAAAAGGACGTAAGTATGACAAGAAGAAAGATGAGAGAGCATTTATTTGTAATGTTGTTCCGCGTGGATTTTCATAATAAGGAAGAATTGGCGGAGCAGGTGTCTATTTATCTGGAGGAGATGGAAGATGCTTCCCAGAAGGCCAAGGATGAGATTCATGATAAGTTTTATGCAGTGATTGAACGCATTCAGGAGATAGACAAACAGATAGAAAAGAAATCCGAAGGATGGGATTTACAGCGTTTGCCAAAGTCTGACATTACAATTTTGCGACTAGCAGCATATGAGCTTTTATTTGATGAAAAAGTACCAACCGGCGTAGCGATTAATGAGGCAGTAGAGTTATCAAAGCAGTATGGTACTGACAAATCTACCGCATTTATTAATGGAGTGCTTGGATCTGTAGCAAAGGAGCTTCCAGAGGAAAACTAGTGTAACAGGATGGGGAAAGGTGTGGTCATTTGTATGGAAACAGCAGTTTCTGTGTCTCAGGTAAATAGATATATAAAGAATCTGTTTATACAGGATTATGCGTTAAACCGCATTATGGTAAAGGGTGAGATATCCAATTGTAAATACCATTCCTCGGGACATATTTATTTTACTCTGAAGGATAGTAGTTCTGCTTTGGCATGTGTTATGTTCGCTTCTATGCGAAAAGGATTGGATTTTCGTATGGAAGAAGGACAAAGTGTAATTGTGTATGGTAGTATCAGCGTCTATGAAAGAGATGGGAAGTATCAGCTCTATGCCCAGAAAATCACTAGAGAGGGTGTAGGCAGATTATATGAAGAATACGAAAAGCTGAAAAAGCGCCTCTTAGCGGAGGGGCTTTTTGATGAGCAGAGAAAAAAAGTCATTCCGCGGTATGCTTCCAAAATCGGTGTGGTGACAGCACAGACAGGAGCTGTGATTCAGGATATCTGTAATGTTTCACAGCGAAGAAACCCTTATGTACAGATTTACCTGTATCCGGCAAAAGTACAGGGAGAAGGGGCTGCCCAGACCATTATAAAAGGCTTGCAATATTTTGAACAATCAGATGTAGACACGATTATTATCGGCAGAGGCGGAGGCTCTATGGAAGATTTATGGGCATTTAATGAAGAGGCTCTGGCTAGAGCTATTGCAGGATGTAAAAAGCCGGTGATTTCTGCAGTAGGGCATGAGACAGATACAACGATTTCTGATTTTGTGGCTGACCTGCGGGCTCCAACTCCTTCTGCGGCGGCAGAACTTGCTGTATATTCCTGGGAGGATATGAGAGCTGCATTGCAGGAAAATATGGAAGAATTAAACCGGCAGATGAAGAACCAGATTCGGATGCGGAGAATGGAAGTACAACGCTATAAAATGATATTACAGCATTCTAGTCCGGAAGATATTATTCGGCAAAAGAGGATGTATCTGGTGGATTGTCAGGAGAGGCTAAGCGCATTCATGGATAGAAAAGTTCTATCTGCAAGGCATCAGCTGGAATTGTATATACAGGAATTAAAAGGGGTATCGCCGTTAAATAAATTACAGGCTGGTTATTCCTATACAGAAGATATGGAAGGACATCCAGTTCGTTCTGTAGAGCAGCTGCAGAAAGGACAAACTTTGAAATTAACATTGCAGGATGGAGCAGCGCAGGTGACAGTGAACCAGCTTGAAAAACAGAGAATATAAGAAATAGACAGTGTATAAGCCAAGTATATAGGCTTGCAGAAATGAGGGAGATTATGCCAAAAAAGATTACATTAGAAGAATCTTTTGACCAGTTGGATGAAATTATTCAGGAGTTACAGGCTGGAGAATTATCATTAGAACAATCCTTTAAAAAGTATGAAGAAGGAATGAAATTAGTAAAGAATTGTAATGATGCCATTGATAAGGTGGAAAAAAAGCTAGTGGTTATTGATAGTGAAGAGGAAGGGAATGACTAACGATGGAAGCAAAAGAATTTCAGAAACAGATGAAAGAGCGGCAGGAAGAGATTGAAAAAATACTGGAGAAGTTTCTTCCACAAAATCCTTCCTTTCAAAAAACTATTTTTGATGCTATGGAATATAGTCTCATGGCAGGAGGGAAAAGGATTCGCCCAATGATGCTTCAAGAGGCATATGTGCTTTTTGGAGGGGAAGATTCTTCTCTGGTAGAACCATTTATGGCTGCCATTGAAATGATACATACCTATTCCTTGGTACATGATGATTTGCCAGCTATGGATAATGATGAGTATCGCCGTGGAAGAAAGACTACACATGTAGTCTACGGTGAGGATATGGGTATATTAACAGGAGATGCCCTGTTAAATTATGCATTCGAAACAGCAGGACAGGCTATGGAAACAGAAGAAAATCTACCTCAGGCTGCGAAAGCATTCCGGATTCTGTCCCGAAAAGCGGGAATTTACGGAATGGTAGGAGGACAGGTGGTGGATGTGGAACGCACAGGACAACCTCTGGACTCTCAGGTACTGGAGTTTATTTATGAATTGAAAACCAGTGCCCTTTTGGAAGCAGCACTTATGATTGGGGCAGCGTTGGCTGGTGCTAGCGAAGAGGAGATACAAGTCATGGAAAAGGTTGGCCGTTGTGTGGGTATGGCATTCCAGATTCAGGATGATATTCTGGATTTGACCAGCACCACTCAGGAATTAGGCAAGCCGGTAGGAAGTGATGAAAAGAATGAGAAGACCACCTATGTTGCCCTTCATGGAATGGAGGCGGCAAAGAAGGCGGTGGAAGATTATTCCAGACAAGCCATTGGACTGCTGCAGGAGATGGAGTGGAAAAATGAATATCTGGTTACACTTGTAGAATCATTAATCTATCGCAAAAAATAACGTAAGCAAGGAGAAAAAGTCTTGGGAGAATTACTGGAAAAGATAAAACAACCAAATGACATCAAAAAATTAAGTAAAGCGGAGTACAAACCATTAGCGAAAGAAATCCGCCGTTTTCTGGTGCAAAAAATCAGCCGTACCGGAGGACATCTTGCTTCTAATCTGGGGGCAGTAGAATTAACCATGGCAATGCATTTATGCTGTGATTTGCCTCACGACCAGATTGTCTGGGATGTGGGACACCAGTGCTATACCCATAAGATTCTCACAGGACGTCAGGAGGGATTCGATCATCTGAGACAGTTTGGAGGTCTTAGTGGTTTTCCAAAGAGAGAGGAAAGTGATTGTGATGTCTTTGATACTGGTCATAGCTCCACCTCCATCAGTGTGGCGTTAGGACTGGCCAAGGCAAGAGATATTAAGGGAGAGGAACATAAGATTTTTGCTGTATTAGGAGATGGTGCGCTTTCTGGAGGAATGGCATATGAGGCATTAAATAACGCAGCAAGATTAAAGTCAAATTTAATTATTGTATTAAATGATAATCAGATGTCTATTTCAAAAAATGTAGGAGGCATGTCTAATTATCTTGGTAAGATTCGTACCGATAGGAATTATACTGGATTGAAGGAAGATGTAGAAAATGTACTTTCTAAAATGCCTGTAGGTGAAAGAGTAGCTCAGAAAATACGTGGTGCCAAGGATTTGGTAAAGCGGGTATTTATTCCTGGTATGTTATTTGAAGATATGGGATTAACATATATCGGTCCTATTGATGGTCATAATATGAAACAGATGGTGACAGCATTTCAAAATGCTTCCCAGATGAATGAGGCAGTGATTGTCCATGTCTGTACTAAGAAGGGGAAGGGATACCCCATTGCAGAGCAGAATCCATCCCGTTTTCATGGAGTTTCTCCATTTAATATTAAAGATGGCTCTGATTTGTCAGAAGGAAAAGCTGGAAAGAGTTATACGGAGATTTTTAGTGATACCATTGTAGCTTTGGCAGCAGAAGACGAAACGATTTGTGCAGTTTCAGCAGCCATGCCTGAAGGTACAGGATTAAGCCAGATGGCAGAGAAATACCCAAAGAGATTTTTTGATGTGGGAATTGCAGAGGAACATGCAGTAACGTTTGCAGCAGGAATGGCAGCAGGAGGGCTGCGTCCTGTAGTGGCATTATACTCTACTTTTTTGCAGAGAGCATATGACCAGATGATTCATGATGTCTGTATTGGAAATTTTCCAGTGGTATTTGCGGTGGATCGTGCAGGATTGGTTGGAAGTGATGGAGAGACTCACCAGGGGATTTTTGATATTGCATTTATGAGAAGTATGCCAAATCTGATGGTGATGGCTCCTAAAAATGGCTGGGAATTAAGGGTAATGCTGGAATTTTCTATGAAACAGGATGGGCCGGTGGCAATTCGTTATCCAAGGGGGGATGCATGGGAAGGTCTTTCAGACCATGTCCTGCCGGTAGAAAAGGGAAAGGCCGAATGGATTCATAGAGGAAATACCATTGCTTTGCTGGCAGTGGGAAGTATGGTGGAAACCGCAGTAGAAGTAAAGGTTATTTTGGAAGCAAGTGGATTGAATAGTTCTGTTATTAATGTCCGCTTTGTGAATCCGCTGGATGAAGAGATATTAGAAGAACTTATGCAGCAGCATTCTCTGGTAGTAACCATGGAAGAAGGTGTGGCAGCAGGTGGCTTTGGGGAAAGTGTGGCAGCCTGGTATGAAGGAAAAGGAATGCAGGTGCATACTATTGCCTTGCCAAACCAGTTTATTGAGCATGGTTCTGTAAAGGAATTAAAAGAAAAGTATGGTTTAGATAAAGACAGTGTGGCAAATAAGATTCTGGCATGGAAAGAGGAATGCAAATGAAAGAAAGACTTGATGTACTTTTGGTAAAAAGAGGTCTGGCAGAGTCCAGAGAAAAGGCAAAAGCTATTATCATGACGGGAAATGTATTTGTAAAGAATCAGCGGGAGGATAAGGCAGGAAGTACCTTTGATTCCGATGTAGCAATTGAAGTGAAGGGAACGCCGATGAAATACGTAAGCCGTGGCGGATATAAGCTGGAAAAGGCCATAGATTTGTGGCAGGTTCCCCTGGAAGAAATGATTTGCATGGATGTAGGCTCATCTACAGGAGGATTTACAGACTGCATGCTGCAAAATGGAGCGGCTAAGGTCTATGCTGTGGATGTAGGAACCAATCAGTTGGCGTGGAAGCTGCGTCAGGATGAAAGAGTGGTTTCTATGGAAAAAACAAATATCCGATATGTAACACCAGAGGATATTGCAGATTCTATTTCCTTTTTCTCGGTAGATGTGGCATTTATCTCATTAAAGAAGGTATTAGAGCCGGTAAAGGCACTTTTAACCCCGGATGGAAGAGGCGTTTGCCTTGTAAAGCCACAGTTTGAAGCTGGCAGGGAAAAAGTAGGGAAGAAAGGCGTGGTCAGAGACCGGAAGGTGCATGAAGAAGTGGTAGAACAGATTATGCAATATGTACTTTCCATAGGCTTTAACATATTGGAATTAAGCTTTTCTCCTATTAAGGGACCAGAAGGAAATATAGAATATCTACTTTATATTGAAAATACAGCGAATCCGGCTTTGGCGCTGGAGGACGAGGAGGTTTTGGCAGATTTCCAGAAGGAATTTAAGGAAAAATACCAGACTCTGATTAAAGATACGGTAGCAGCAGCCCATGGTAATCTGGATGTATAAGGAGAAGAAGTAGAACAATGGAACATTTTTGTGTCATAACAAATGGGGATAAGGTAGAAAATTATCAAGTGGCCCAGGAAATTGCCCAGTATCTGGAAGGTAAAGGGAAAAGCTGCTGTCTGTTGGATAATCAGCAGACATATGAAAATGGAATTTCTCATTTTACAGATGCAGATGCCATCCCAGAAGAAGTAGAATGCGCTCTGGTTCTTGGGGGGGATGGAACCATGATTCAGGCAGCAATAGATTTGGTTCACCGTAATATTCCGATTTTGGGAATTAATATGGGAACTATGGGTTTTTTAACAGAAACAGAACGGCAAAATCTGGAGTCTGCTTTGGAAAAATTGGTAAAGAATGACTATTCTATTGAAAGTAGAATTATGTTAAAGGAAACTGACCAGAAGAACGCAGGACGGAGCTGCTATGCTTTAAATGATATTGTAGTAAGCAAAAGAGGAAGCTGCCGTCTTATTACGGTGAAGGTATATATCAATGGAGAATTAGCCGATATTTATCGTGCGGACGGTTTGATTATTTCAACCCCGACAGGCTCCACGGGATACAATCTTTCGGCAGGAGGACCGGTTCTGGTGCCTCATACTCATGCCACTGTAATTACACCGATTTGTGCCCATTCTCTGAATAAACGAAGCCTAGTGCTATCCGCAGAGGATGAGATTATATTGGAAATCGGTCAGACTAAGGATGCCCAGGATGATTTGGCGGTGTTGGTGGTAGACGGAAGAAATGTAGGCGAATTTGTGACGGGAGATAAGTTAGAAATCTGTGTTCCAGATTACATAACACAAATTGTTAAGCTTTCAGGTATTACGTTTTATAAGAAAATGCGCGATAAATTAAATGGGAACTAATTTTTTTCGCGGAGTCGGAAGGGACGGTTGAATGAAGAAAGAGCGAAGAGAGAAAATCATTGAGTTGATTGGAAAATATCAGATAGAGACTCAGGAAGAACTGGCAGAAAAGCTGGAAAAATCTGGTTTTCAGGTGACTCAGGCAACGGTTTCCAGAGATATTAGGGAACTGAAGCTGACCAAGGTTTCTGTGGATGGTGTCCATCAGAAATATACCCATTTTCAGGAGAAAGAAGCCGACTTATCCTATAAGTATATTCGGGTTCTACAGGATGGTTTCTTATCGATTGATCCGGCGGAAAATCTTTTGGTAATAAAGACATTATCTGGAATGGCAATGGCTGTAGCTGCGGCTATTGACAATCTGGAGGTGCCAGGAATCGTGGGCTCCATTGCAGGAGATGACACAGTTATGTGTGCAGTGCGTTCCGTAGGGGAGGTTCCCCAGGTGATAAACAGGATTATGAAGTTGTTAGGGACTGCATCCAAGAATTAACGGTTCTTTTGTAGAAAATGGACAGAAGATAGAAAAAGTGGTAAAATGTATTAGTTATGGGTGGATAGAACGAGATTAGAGAAAAAGGAGATTTTATTATGTCAGGACATTCAAAATTTGCAAACATTAAGCATAAGAAAGAGAAAAATGATGCAGCAAAAGGAAAGATTTTTACGATTATTGGTCGTGAAATCGCAGTAGCAGTAAAAGAAGGTGGTCCTGATCCGGCCAATAATGGTAAGCTTCGTGACGTTATTGCCAAGGCAAAAGCAAACAATATGCCAAATGATACCATTGAAAGAGGAATTAAGAAGGCAGCAGGCGATGCCAATTCTGTAGATTACGAAGAGGTAACCTATGAAGGCTATGGTCCAAGTGGTACCGCTATTATTGTAAAGGCTTTAACAGATAATAAAAACCGTACTGCAAGTAATGTGCGTAATGCATTTACTAAGGGTGGTGGAAGCGTAGGAACACAGGGTTGTGTATCCTATATGTTTGATAAGAAGGGACAGATTATTCTTTCGAAGGAAGAGTTAGAGGATAATGATATTACCCTGAGTGCGGATGATTTAATGATGATGGCACTGGATGCAGGTGCAGAGGATTTCGCAGAGGAAGAAGACAGCTACGAAATTACAACAGAGCCTGATGATTTCAGCGTAGTAAGAGAAGCATTGGAGCAGGAAAAAATTCCAATGGCAAGCGCAGAAGTCACAATGCTGCCACAAACATATGTTACATTAACAGATGAAAATGATATTAAGCAGTTGCAGCGTACATTGGATTTGTTAGATGAAGATGATGACGTACAGGATGTATATCACAACTGGGATGAGTAAGTTATAGTAATCAAAGGAAAAGGATGGTCTCCAAGGAGGGTGCTTATGAAGAAACTTTTTCAGATGATGAGGGAAAAGAAATGGGCAATCGGTATCATGATGATATGCTTCGTTGCCTTCTGCATAATCATGGGATATGAGAATCGAAATTCTTCCCATGCGGCAGAGTACATAATTAGGGATAGTGAGGGTAATGAGGTATCTGGCTCATATGAATTAAGACGAGCGGTAGAAACCTTTTATCTGGATGGATTTTCATCAGGAGACCAGGTGCAGTGGTCGAGTTTGAATTCAGAGATACTTTCTGTAAATGCGGCAACTGCAAATACTTCCACAGTAGAGGTTACAGTGAATTCTATCGGTGTAGTAGCATTACGTGCGGTGGTTACCCATGCTGATGGAACAGAAGAAACTTTTACGGCATCTATTAATGTGCAATTCTCTATCAACGAATTTTTGAATAATAATACACCTGTAAAAATCACCCGTGTATTACCAAATGATGCAAGACGTTCTATTGTTATGAACTATAATGATATTTTGTATCTGGGTACCAGTGCAAAGACAGAGCGTGACAGATTGAACTTAATCTTTGGTGATGCAACAGATGTAAATGCAGTATGGTCTACTGCAAATTCAGATATTATCCGATTGAATAATTCGGATGACGGTTCTTTAATTAAGGCAGTTGGTGCTGGTAGAACCGACTTGACAGTAACCTATCGTGATGGTGTTCATGAGTATACAGATACCATTAAGGTATACGTTAGACCAGAGCTTCGAAAGGATGATGACAAGGGAGCGGTTATTGGAACAGACAGTAGCGCTGTATTAATGGAAAACGGTGATAAAATTTGGGTATCTGCTTTATATGCTGCAAATCCATTGGAAGGTATTTTAGATAAGGTAACCTGGGTTATTGCCAAAAGAAGTGGTGAAGAGAGAACCTTAGTTAGAGACTCCCTTGGTCATACTGGAGCGGATGGAGATTCTGCGAAGCTGGTATTTAATGCCAACAGTGGAACATTCCGACTAGATGCTAAGGCCGGGCAGTACATTATATTATTTTATGTAAGAGGAACTTATACAGATTTTGAGACAGCACAGGACCCAGATTATGTTCTTGGCTGTGAACCAGTCTTTGTAAATGTGGATGTAAACAGTAATTTTACAGACAAGGATGTTACCATTAGTATTGATGGAAGTTATGATTTGTCAGAGGCATTTAATATTTCTCTTGATGCATTAAAAGAAAACTTTAGTGTATTAAATATGGATAATGCCGGTGATTTTATTAGGTATGAGCCAGGAGAAATGCTAATACATGGTTTGGCACAGGGAACAGCTACCTTTATAGTAAGATGTAATTCAAAGCCTTCCTATAATATTCCGGGAATTGAGGAAGGAGAAGAAGTAAATGTAACTGTTACGGTAACAGATACCTTTACATTAAATGTAACAAATACTACTATGGCTGTTGGAGCGAAGCTGGAATTAAGTGGTATTATTGGTTCCGGACAGTACACTGATTCTTCTACATTTTCATGGTCAACTACAGATGAGACGGAAACCTATATTTCTATTAGCAGTAGTGGACAGTATGCTACGGTAACTGCTAAGAAGGAGACACAGTCAGATTCACCTGTAGTAGTTTCACTGTCATGGACAAATGAGGAAGGTGTTACCAGAGTGGCTACCTGTAAGATTTTCGTAAATACATCAGCCACGACGATTACTTTGGATCAGACGGAAATTGAAATGGAAGTTGGTTCTATTACTTATCTGGATTCTGGATTAAGTGGTGACCAGAATCTGACTTGGATTTCTTCCAATACAGACATTGTTACAGTAGAAGCACAGAAGGGAAATACTTCTGCAAAGCTGACAGCAGGAAAAGAAACAGGAACTACAACCGTTACAGTGTTAAATAAGGATAATGATGCCTATGCTACCTGTAAGGTAACTGTAACAGCAGCCATTACCAAGATTTCCATTGATAAGGGTGAGCAGTATGATACCATCCTGTCAGAAGGTTTTGTATTCTTAAAAGCCATTTATGAACCAAAGAATGCTACAAATACTGAATTAAAGTGGTCTACTAGTGACAGATCTATAGCTACTGTAGATGAAAACGGTGTCGTTACTTTGTTAAAGGAAGATACAGTATGGATTTCTGTTGAACCAGTATTTAATCCGAAAAATATTGTAGCAAGATGTTGTATTAATATTAAAGAAAATCCGGTAACGGATATTAAAACTGATGTCACCGAACTGAAGATGATAGCTGGTGACCAGTATACCGTAAATACAACCATTGTTCCGGAAGATGCTACCAATCCTACTTTAGTCTGGGCTTCTGATAATGAGAAGATTGCTAAGGTAGAAGGTGGTGTAATTACTGCGGTGTCCCCTGGTGATGCCAATATTACTGTAGCAAATGGTACGGTATTTAAGATTATCAAAGTTAATGTTAGAGCACGACTGAAATCTATCGAATTCGAACAGAAGGAATATACCATTAAAGAAGGCGATACAGCAAAATTAAATGTTATCTTTGATCCAGCAGAGAATGTGAATACAAAGCTGACATGGACAACTACTAATGATGAAGCTGTTTCCGTGGATAAAGAGGGTAACATTACGGGTATGAAGGCTGGAGAGATGGCAATGATTACCTGTATTGCAGAGGACCTTGGAGTTGAAGGTGCCATCTCATGTATTGTTAAAGTTATTGAGGCAGATGTTATTGCAGAGGATATGCAGCTGGACCCAGTAGAAGGAATTGTGTATGTAGGTTCTACCCTGCAGATGAATGCAATCTTTACTCCAGAAACTACAACAAATCAGGATATTATTTGGGCAAGCTCTGATGAAAAGCTGGCTACAGTGGATTCTACTGGTGTCGTAACTGGTATAGCGGCTGGTGATGTCATCATTACAGCAGTGTATAGTTATACTAAGGATGGTATCCCATTGGTTCGTAATGCAAATATTAAAGTAATCGATGCGCCAATTCCAGTGGAAAGCATTACACTGAATCCGGTAGAGTATGAATTGTTTATAGGACAGACTTATACTGTAACTCCAGTATTTACACCGGAGAATGCTACCAATAAGGATGTAACCTATCAGTCTACAGACCCATCGGTGGCAACTGTAGATGAAAAGGGCGTGGTAACTGGTATTGCCAGTGGTTCCGCTGTTATTATCTGTCGTACAGTGGATGGTGGACATATTGCATCTTCTACTTTTAAGGTAATTCAGGGAGTATCTTTAGAACTGACTCCTAGTGTAAGAGAAATTGCACTGGGCAAGACTTTTAAGATTAAGACCAAGGTGCTTCCAGAAGGCTCTGATACTACCATGACATGGGAAAGTTCAAATACCAAGATAGCCACTGTGACCCAGAAGGGTAAGGTGCGTGGTGTGAAGAAAGGAAAATGTACGATTACCTGTACCTTGGTAAAGTATAATGTGAAAGCTACCTGTCAGGTGACGGTAGCAACACTTCGCACTACCATTAAGTTAAATAAATCCAAAATCCGTATGGGTAAAGGTGAGACCTATAAGTTGAAGGCTACAGTATGGTCTAATAATACAAATAATCCAAAGGTGAAATGGAAGACCTCAAACTGGAGAATTGCTTCTATTAACCAGAAGGGTAAAGTAAAAGCAAAGAAGTTGGGAATTGCTACAATTACAGCAACCACAAAGGATAAGATTAAGGCAAAAGCAAGATGTAAGGTTCAGGTAATCCGCCGGGCTAAGAGTCTTCGAATTGAGCCAAACTATGCAGTATGTTATATTGGTGGAACCACAAAGCTGACAGCAGTAGTGAAGCCAAAGAATGCATCAATTAAGGCTGTTTCTTGGAAGTCTTCCGATCCAAACATTGCTAAGGTAGAAGGTGGAACTGTCCGCGGACTTGCGGAAGGAACCGTTACCATTACTGCTACAGCAAAGGATGGAAGTGGAAAGACAGCTACTTGTCTATTGAAGGTAATGGAAGAAATTCCAGCAACCGGAGTAGTAGTAGCCCAGACAGAGCTTACCATGAAGCGTGGAGATTCCGCGAAGATTTCTTACTCTGTATTGCCAACTAATACTTCGGATAGCATTACCTTTGCAACAGATAATAAACGTGTTGCAACAGTTAGTGCGAACGGAACAGTAACAGCAGTAGGAACCGGAAATTGTACCATTACCATTCTTACAAGCGGAGGAACGACTTCCACAGTATCAGTTAATGTAGTAGAACTGAATCGTTCTTCTATTACCATGCGTCAATACGATACAGAGACCTTAACAGTTAATGGAACCACAGAAACTGTTACCTGGTATTCATCCAATGCTCGGGTTGCAACCGTAGAAAACGGTAAGGTCGTTGGACGAAGCAAAGGTACCGCTTATATCTACGCATATGTGAAGGGATGTAAGATGGGCTGTAAGGTAACTATTATAGACATTCCATAAAAACGATATAAACCATAAGGTTATGGGGCGAATGCCTGGAATTTTTCCAGGCATTCATTTTTTTGTGGCGGTTTTGGATGATTTGGAGTAAAATGTTGAAAGTGAATGAAAACTGGGGAGTTTTTAGATAGATGTTTTTCAAATAGATGCTTGGAAAGGAGAAAGCAGTGTTAGTTAATTTACATGTGAAAAATCTTGCCATTATTGATGAAATTGAGGTGGATTTTTCGGAGCAAATGAACGTATTGACCGGCGAAACCGGTGCAGGAAAATCTATTATCATTGGTTCAGTGAATCTGGCATTGGGGCAAAAGTCACCTAAGGATATTATCCGAAGCGGAGCGGAATATGCCTTGGTGGAACTGGCATTTCGTTTGGATAATGAGAAGCAGAGGGAAATGATTGAGGGATTAGGAATCCTTCCTGAAGAGGGAGAAGTGGTGATTTCCAGAAGAATTACTCCCGCCCGTAGTGTGAACCGAATTAATGGGGAGAGTGTGACTTTGTCCGTGTTAAGACAGGTTGCAGACTTAATGATTGATATTCATGGGCAGAACGAGCAGCAATCCTTGCTTCATACTGCGAAGCATATGGAGATTGTGGATCGGTATGCCAAGGAAGAATTGGGAGACCAGTTGGAGCAGATGGCAGAAGGATACCGTAAGTACCAGCAGATTGTCAAAGAACTTTCAGAAGGAGAGATTCCAGAAGAAGAGAGACTTAGGGAAATTTCTTTTATGGAATATGAATTAGAAGAAATTGAACAGGCTAAATTGGTTTCAGGAGAAGAGGAGTTGCTAGAGCAGCAGTATAAAATGTTGTCTAATGCTACAGATATTGCTCAGGGTTTGGGAGAAGTTTATGCCATGACAGGAGATGGGAGTGGAACCGTTGCAGACCAGCTGGGGCGAAGTATGCGTATCCTCCATAAGCTATCAGAGTATAGTTCTGAGATGGAAGAATTTGCTGGACAGTTATCAGAAATTGATTCTCTTTTGATTGATTTTAACAGGGATATTTCCAGCTATATGGATGATTTTGAAACTGGTGGGGAGCAGTTAGAGCAGGTAGAATCCAGATTGAATCTGGTTCGTACTATTAAGTCTAAGTATGGTGCTACTACTGCCCAGGTGCAGGAGTACGCAGAAAAATTACGGGAAAAGCTGGATAAGTATCAGGAATATCAGGAGTATAGAGAAGGATTAGAAGCAGAACTGAAACAGCAGAAAGAGATTTTAGAAGGATTGGCAGAGGAAATTTCTTCCATTCGTAAGAAGGTCAGCAAGGTGCTGGAAAAAGAAATTACTCAGGCTCTAATTGATTTAAATTTCCTACAGGTGCAGTTTGAAATTGCGGTAAGACCTCAGGAGCAATTTGGAATAACAGGAAAGGACGAGATAGAATTCATGATTTCCACCAATCCGGGAATGGAATTAAAGTCTTTGGGAAAGGCTGCTTCCGGTGGTGAATTATCCAGAATCATGCTGGCAGTAAAGGCGGTTCTGGCAAAGCATGATGAGATTCCAACCTTGATTTTTGACGAAATTGATGTAGGTATCAGCGGACGCACTGCCCAGATGGTGGCTGAAAAAATGGCTTACATCGGAAATACCCACCAGGTAATTTGCATTTCCCATCTGGCACAGATTGCTGCAATGGCGGATGCTCATTATTTGATTGAAAAGCAAAATGAAGAAAATCATACCAGCACCCAGATTCGCTTATTGGGTCAGGAAGAGTCTGTAGAAGAACTGGCAAGAATCTCTGGAGGTGTGGAGATTACCGAGGCAGTGCGGGAAAGTGCCGGGGAAATGAAGAGAATGGCTCAGGAAGTGAAGGAGAGGATAAGGGGATAGGAAGCACAATTCAAAAATTACAGGGACAAGAAGAGAGAAGAGGACCAAGCGTCCTCTTCTTTTAAATTGTGTATTTTTTAAAGAACACAAATGTATAACTTTTCTAGGTTTGTACATAATTCATGTTAGAAAGTTTTTCTTGAATATTTGAGATGAAAAATGGGAGAAGGGGAGGAAGATTGATGGAATTTTATATGGACGAAGAACAAAAGTCAAAATATAGATTTGTTTTAATTATTTCATTAGTTATGGTGTTGATTTTGGGAGTAGTGCTATGTTTCTGGCAGATGCAAAAATCCCTTCCGAATGAGCTGGTGCTATTTGAAGGACAGGAAGAGAATTTGAACTTTTCGGTGCCTTTCGGGGAAATTAGTATAGTACAGGTTGAGGAAGAAATCGCCCAAATGGATACAAAATCGTCTGGAAACATGGAAGAAAATATTCAGGTCAGTGTCAACCAGTCTGAAAAAGTTGGGGATAATATCCAATTTAGTATAAGTGAACCTGTGTCAGTAATGGCTGATGGAACTGGAAGCCTTCAAGCGCAAGTGAAACTTTTTGGATGGCTGCATTACAAAAACATACAAATTGATGTGATGGAGGAATCAAAGGTCATGCCGATAGGAAGTGCGGTGGGCTTATACATTCATGCAGATGGCGTTATGGTTCTGGGAACTGGAAAAGTGTCTGGTGAAGATGGCATAGAGAAGCAGCCTTCCTACGAAATTCTTCAGAGTGGGGATTATATTTATAAGGTCAATGGAGTGGAAGTCAGAACGATAGAAGATGTGAGCCAGCAGATTCAGAAAAATGGGGCAGAGCAGATTATTCTGGATGTGAACCGGGAGGGGAATAATATTCAGGTAAAAATCACACCAGTGCTGGCAGAAAATGGCCGTTATCAAATTGGTACATGGCTTAGGGAAGACACTGAAGGAATTGGTACATTATCCTTTGTAACAGAGCAAAATCAATTCGCTGCTTTGGGCCACGGAATTACCGATGCAGATACAGGACTTTTAATCCGCCTTGAAAATGGCGGACTTTATAGCGCAGAAATCGATCATGTAGTACATGGAGAGAGTGGTTCACCAGGACAGTTAGTAGGAAGTGTGGAATTGGGACCAAGTCACAGATTAGGAACTATACAACATAATACTTCCCTGGGAATCACAGGAAATATTAGCAAAGAAGAATTTCTCTATGATGAAAGCAAAGCAATAGAAATGGGAAGAAAGCAGGAAGTAGAAGAAGGAGAAGCTACCGTAATGTGCCAGTTAGGAGAAGAAATCAAAGAATATACTGTAGAGATTGAAAAAATCGACCTATCTTCAAAAGATAATAAAGGAATGGAGATACATGTCACAGACGAAGAACTGTTAAAAGATGCAGGGGGAATCGTTCAGGGAATGAGCGGTGCACCATTGATTCAGAATGGGAAATGTATCGGAGCAGTTACCCATGTCTTCGTGAAGGATGTGACAAGAGGGTATGCGACGTTTATTGAAAATATGTTATAGTAATGAGACCTGTAGAAATCGGAAGCAAAGCGTTAGACGGATGTAATCAGGATCCTTGCAAAGAGATAACCAAAAATTTCGTAAGCCATTGATTGAAAAACTATCTTAATTATAGTAGAATTAAGATAGTTTTTTTGAACGGAAAATACAAAAGAATAAAGATATTGTTATACAAGGAGGTCTATGAGTATGAATGAGAAAAACTTGGATTATTCTATAAAGGAGGTCGCGGAACAGGACAGAAATAAAACCGCCATGACCGGTGTGTTTATTATGTATACGATTCTGGCTGCGGCTTATTTTCTTGAGGTGATTAAACATACTAGAAGTATTGCATCCTATAGTATAGTTTTGATTTTATGTGTATTACCATGTATATTGTCATTAATTGCGTACAAAAAGCAAAAAAATTCACCCATGATTAAGTACATATGTGGAGTAGGATTTTCGTTATTGTATAGCTATATTATGTGGACTACAAGTACAGATTTGGTCTTTTGTTATGTAATTGTTGTTTTTGTAGCATTCGTAGTGTATACGGATGTGAAATTGCTGGTAGGTATGGGTGTTTATGCTCTGCTTATGAATATAGTGATTATTGTGAAAAAGGCTATGGCTGGTGAGTTGACAGACACTAATCTTACCAATGCAGAAATTATTATTGCATGTCTGATTTTAACTTGTGTATTTACGATATTGTCTATTCGCAAAATAGTGGAGATAAATAATGCCAATATTAGAAAAGCCGATGATGAAAAACAACAGGCAGACGAATTGTTAAATACTACTCTGGGGGTGGCAGCTTCCATGACAGAAAATATTTCCAGTGCTGTGGGAGAGACGGACGAATTGCAGAGTTCCATCGAAGCTACCCAGCATGCCATGGAAGATTTGTTGGAGAATACCAAAGAAGAGGTTCAGGCGATAGAGAGTCAGAAGAGAAGTACGGTACGGATTAATGAGAAAATCAAGAGTGTAGAAGTAGCAGTTGGTTCTATTGTTCATGAAGTTTATGACGCAGAAGAAAAGCTTACCACAGGAAATACTATTATGGAAAGCTTATTGGAGCAGGTAAATGTTTCGAAAGAGTCAAATGCATTAGTAGTAGAGAAAATGGATGGCTTACGGAAATATGCAGGTCAGATGCAGGAAATTATGGAGCTGATTCGAAATGTAGCAGACCAGACAGGATTACTTGCATTAAATGCCAGTATTGAAGCAGCAAGAGCCGGCGAGGCAGGAAAGGGATTTGCCGTAGTTGCCTCAGAGATTTCCAGCTTGTCTACCCAGACCAATACAGCTACTGGAGATATTGATATTTTGATTGAAAATATCGTACATTCCATTGAAGATGTAACTACAGCCATGGACAAATTATTGGAAAGCAGTCAAATGCAGAATCGTTATGTAAATGAGACAGCAGATAATTTTAACAAGATTCATAACAGTACACAAAGTATTGTTCAGCAGGTGTCACAGTTAAGGGAAACCGTGGATATCGTTACCGAGGAAAATAGTCAGGTATCTGAAAAAATCGAACGTGTTTCAGCCGCTATGGAACGAGTTATGAACGGAGCTAATGATACATATGAAAATTGTAATAGCAATCTTACCAGTGTGGCAAATGTAGCTTCCGTAATGGAAAATCTGAAAGAGGAAGCAGGGAAATTACAGCAGTAAGAGAATCATAATATCAATTATGGTAGAGTGATACCACTACTCTATGGAAACGAATATTGGTTAGACATCCCGACGAAAAGACGCTTTCGCTTAGGTGTCTTACGGAATAGTACATAGGTTTTCTTTTTAAGCGGCGAGTTCAAGCGCCGCTTAAAAGAAAACCATGGACCTGTTTCTGTGTCACTTATACCATAGTATGATATTATGAGAATTAGTCCTCAATTAATCGCAGTCCCGCGGTATCGGTTACTGGAAGGGAGAAGACGATGGATTTTGCTTTGCTGTCCAGTCCGGCCTTTTTCATGATTGCCTTCATAATACTATTTTTCTGTTCCGTTTTTGTAACAATGTATAAGATTTCTTTTTCAGCGGCAAGGGAAACACCCATGAATTTTTCTGCGATTTCCATACCGGTTCCCTTGGCATGAATCACTGTTCCCCCGTAAGCACCAGCTTCTCTGGCAGCATCCATAATCAGTTCTGTATATCCCTGTTCGGCGATAACTACAATCAGTTCGTGAGTTGTATTTTTCAAGGTTGATTCCTCCTCTTTCTGATAATTGTCTTTTTCGATAAGAAATTGTAAAGTTTTCTTTCCGCCAACACTACTTAATGGAATGGTAAAAGAAATTCCACCACCGGGAGCGTCAATTTTTAATTTTCGTTCCATTTGTTTTTTGATATTTTTCCAGTCGCTTTCTTCCAGCACCGAGAAAGCAACTGCTTTTTCAGCAGAGTCGAGTCCAAGGTAATCCATAACATCATTTGCTACAGTACCCATTCCCAGGGTTACAAACATAACATGAAGGTTATTTTCCTGGAACAAATCTAAATATTTGTGGATATCCTTTCGTTCCACAATGGTCGTCATAAAATATAAATTTCCCATGATAGTCTCCATTCTAAAAAAGAGTTGTTTTCATTTTATGAAAAGATCAAAACATTACAGTTCAATGATTTCAAAGTCATCACTGGTATCTGTAAGCACAGTACCTTTCTGCGCCAGAACATCTTTGTGAAGCTTATTTTCTTTGAGTTTAAAGATAAGTCCCATGATCTGAATGGTAATCAGTGGTGTCATTGCTACCATTGCTACAATACCAAAGGCGTCGGTAATAATATTTCCACCAAGAGCCTGGCAGGCACCCATAGCAAAAGGAAGTAAAAAGGTGGCTGTCATAGGACCGGAAGCCACTCCACCAGAGTCAAAGGCAATAGCTGTAAATAGCTTTGGTACAAAGAAAGTCAGTATTAATGCAATAGAATATCCTGGCACCAGAAGCCATAAAATAGAAATTCCTGTCAGTACACGAATCATTGCCAGTCCTACGGAAAGGGAAACACCAATGGATAAACTGGTGCCCATTGCCTTTGCAGAAATAAAACCAGAAGTCAGTTCCTCAACCTGCTTAGTCAGGACGAATACTGCTGGCTCTGCCAATACGATAAAGTAACCAATAATCATACCAATCGGAACGATAATCCATGCATAAGGAAGTCTGGCTATGGTCTGTCCCAAATAATTACCAGCTGGCATAAAACCAACATTTACTCCTGTCAGGAAAAGAACCAGTCCGAGATATGTATAAAGTAAGCCGATTCCGATTTTAATCAGGGTTCGTTGGTTAATATCTCTGGTAGCCAACTGAAAGACTCCGAAGAAAACTACAATAGGAAGAATAGATAGTGCCATTTCTTCCAGATACGCAGGAAGCTCTGCTGTAAATAATTTCCATAGGTCTACAGTATTATCAATGATTGGGATGCTTTCGGATACCTGTTCGGCAGATTCTGGATTAAAAATCATTCCTAAAATCAATACTGCCAGAATCGGTCCGATGGAACACATGGAAACCAGACCGAAGGTGTCATCTTCTGCATGTTTATCGCTTCGTATGGAAGCAATACCAATACCAAATGCCATAATAAAAGGTACGGTCATTGGACCGGTGGTAACACCGCCAGAGTCAAAAGCTACGGTAAGAAAATCCTTTGGAACAAAAAATGCCAAAGTAAATACAATCGCATAAAATACCAGCAACAAGTGGGAGAGTGGGATTCCAAACAGCATACGTAAAACCGCAAAAACTAGAAAAAGTCCCACTCCGATGGCAACTGCTAGTATTAGTACCAGATTTGGGATAGAGGGAACTTGTTGTGCAAGGACCTGTAAGTCCGGCTCAGAAATAGTAATCGCCAGTCCCATTCCAAAACTCATAAGGATAACCAAAAATAAATTTTTTGATTTGGTTATGCCGGAACCTACTCGTTCTCCAATCGGCGTCATAGAATGTTCTACACCTACATTAAAAAGAATCATACCCAGAATCAAAAGTACAGCACCGATTAAAAAGGTCATTAGGATGCTGGGTGGTATTGGTGCAATGGAAAAGCAAAGGAGTAATACGATGGCTAACACTGGAAAAACAGCCTTTAAAGTTTCTGTTAATTTATCTTGAAAATTAGAATGTAAAAATTGCAATGATATCAAACCTCTTTCTTGTTATTTTCTTCATATAGAATAACATAAATTTATTAATTCATAAATAGAAGAAAGAAGAATAAAATATCTTAATGGAAAAATACATTGACAAAATAATACAAAGTGTTATAATCCTGCATAACCTACTGAGTTGGTAGGGAATAGTGAGGACGCTGATAAGGTGGTGTGTAATATGACATTAACACAGTTACGATATGTAATCACTGTTGCAGAATCAAAATCCATGAATGAGGCTGCGAAACAGTTATTTATTTCACAGCCTAGTTTGTCTTCTTCCATAAAAGATTTGGAGGAGGAAATTGGCATTGAGGTGTTTCGGCGAAGTAATAAAGGTGTTTTACCTACACCGGAAGGTGAAGAATTTATAGGATATGCAAGACAGGTTGTGGAGCAGTATAATCTAATTGATACCAAGTATATTCAGAAGGTCAATATCAAGAAAAAGTTTGGTGTATCTACCCAACATTATACCTTTGCGGTAAATGCTTTTGTGGAAATGGTGAAGCAGTTTGGAATGGATGAATATGAATTTGCTATCCATGAAACCAAAACCCATGAGGTTATTGAGGATGTAAAGAATTTTAAAAGTGAGATTGGCATTTTATATATCAATGAATTTAATCAGAAGATTTTAAATAAATTATTTGCAGAATATGGTCTGGAATTTCATCCGATTTTGGATTGTCATATTTATGTATATATGTGGAAGGGCCATCCTTTGGCTCAGAAGGAAGAAATCGCATTGGAAGAGCTGGAGGATTATCCTTGTCTTTCTTTTGAACAGGGAACCAATAATTCCTTTTATTTTGCAGAAGAGGTATTAAGCACATACCATTATAAGCAGTTGATTAAGGCAAATGATAGAGCTACTCTGCTAAATCTTATGGTGGGGCTGAATGGTTACACCTTATGCTCTGGTATTATTTGCGAAGAACTCAATGGTTCTGACTACTGTGCTGTAAGGTTAAAGTCAGATGAGATTATGACCATCGGTTATCTTACCAGAAAGGGCGTTGCGATTAGTTCCTTGGGAAAGAAATATATTGAAGAATTATCAAAATATAAGGACAAAGCTTTAAAATAGAATTAGTTTTATTTAGGTACAGAATGTTATAGAATACACCTATAGCCAACTGTATGCTATAGGTATTATGAATTGTAGAAGAAGTATGATATTCTTAGTATAGGCAAGATAATCAGAAGTAATCTAAGGAGGAGAATCTTATGTCAGAGAAGAATCTTAATTTTGATACCATTGTAGATCGGAAAAATACATACAGTCTGAAATATGATTTTGCAAAGGAAAGAAATATGCCAGAGGATGTAATGCCCCTGTGGGTGGCAGATATGGATTTTAAAGTATCTTCTTATATTCAGGAAGCACTTTTGAAACAGGTGGAGCATGGGATTTTTGGATATAGTGATATATTGGATGATTACTTTGAGGTAGTTCAGAAGTGGATGAAGGGGCATTATGACTGGGAGGTAGAAAATGATTGGCTGATTAAGACTCCGGGAATTGTATTTGCTCTTGCTACAGCGGTAAAAGCATTCACGCAAAAAGGAGATGGGGTGTTGATTCAACAGCCGGTATATTATCCTTTCAGTGGAGTGATTAAAGATAATGGAAGAAGAATGATAAGCAATACATTGAAGCAGGATGAATCAGGAAAGTACTGTATTGATTATGAAGATTTTGAAGAAAAAATAGTTCAAGAAAAAATAAAACTCTTTTTTCTTTGTAACCCTCACAATCCAGTAGGAAGAGTGTGGAGTGAAGAAGAGTTGATTCGTATAGGAGATATCTGTTATAAACACCATGTAATAGTTGTCAGCGATGAGATTCATGCAGATTTTGTATTTCGTGGAAAGCATCGTGTCTTTGCTGATTTGAAGGAAGAGTATAAGGAGATTGCCATTGTTGCTACATCTCCAAGTAAGACTTTTAATATTGCAGGATTGCAGGTTTCAAATGTTTTTATTCCAAATGAGGAATTAAGAAATCTGTTTTGGAATAAAATATATTCCTCTGGATATAGCCTGTTAAATGTTATGGGGCTTATTGCTGCTAAGGCGGCATATGAGCATGGAGAACAGTGGTACACTGCAATGCATAAATATATCGGTGAAAATATTGCCTATACGAAACAATTTATCGAAGAAAAAATACCAAAGGTAAGACTCGTAGAACATCAGGGAACCTATCTGGTGTGGATGGATTTCAGGGAATTAAATCTGTCTGGGCGCGAATTGGAAGAATTGATTGTAAATAGGGCAAAGCTCTGGCTGGATAGTGGGGTTATGTTTGGAAGCGCAGGAAAGGGCTTTCAGAGGATTAATGTAGCCTGTCCAAGGAAGGTGCTAGAGGAAGCATTAACCAGGCTGGAAGCAGCAGTGAATTGTCTTGAAAAATGATTTAACGGAAGTGACAGACATGTATCATACAAAAAAGCAGGGAAAGAAGGAGGACATGATTATGAGTCAAATTAAAGAAAGTGCAGCAGAATTAATTGGAGGAACTCCATTACTAAAGTTAAATAATTATTCTAAAAAGGCAGGTGTTACAGAAGCAACTATTCTTGCAAAGCTAGAGTATTTGAATCCGGCAGGCTCAGTGAAGGATCGAATTGCGCTGGCGATGATTGAAGATGCTGAAAAGCAGGGGATTTTAAAGCCTGGCGCAACTATTATTGAGCCAACCTCTGGTAATACAGGAATCGGTCTGGCAGCAGTTGCAGCGGCGAAGGGATATAAGGCAATTCTTACTCTGCCAGATACCATGAGTGTGGAAAGAAGAAATCTGTTAAAAGCCTATGGAGCAGAATTAGTATTAACAGAAGGTGCAAAGGGAATGAAGGGAGCTATTGCAAAGGCGGAAGAGTTGAAGGAAGAGATTACAGGAGCAGTGATTCTGGGGCAGTTTGTCAATCCGGCCAACCCAGCTGCTCATAAGGTAACGACAGGACCTGAAATCTGGGAGCAGACCGATGGAAAGGTTGATATTTTTGTAGCAGGCGTAGGAACTGGTGGAACGATTTCTGGTGTAGGTGAATACCTGAAAGCGCAGAATCCAGATATAAAAATTGTTGCAGTGGAACCAGCTACCAGTGCAGTATTATCTACCGGGACTCCTGGTGCCCATAAGATTCAGGGAATCGGTGCAGGATTTGTTCCAGATACGTTAAATACAGAGATTTATGATGAAATCATTACCATTGAAAATGAAGATGCTTTTATAGAGGGAAGGAGCTTTGCAGTAAGCGAAGGTGTACTGGTAGGTATTTCTTCTGGTGCAGCATTGAAGGCAGCCACGATTTTAGCTTCCCGTCCTGAGAATAAGGGAAAGACTATTGTGGCATTACTTCCGGATTCTGGTGACAGATATTTATCAACACCATTATTTAGCGATAATTAGATTTCATATTTTATGAAATTAAAAGAAAATAAGAAATGATAAAGATGGGGATTAATCAAAAGAAGATTAATTCCCTGTTTGCATTTTTAGAAAAATATCTGAGTAAAAAAAAGATTCTGTTTTACAAGTATTTGGCTATAGAGGGAAGCTATAACAGACGCTAGGTTATATGTATTATACAAGGAAAGAAAATGATGCTATCATTAATTCATACAAGACAGATAGGAAAAGGAGGGAGAGGAAATGAGTTATGTGTATCAACTGGAAAACCTAAGTAAAGAGTTTGTTGTAAAAGGAAATACTGTTACTGCTGTTCGAAATGTCAATCTGGAAATAGAAAAAGGAAAGGTATTTGGTATTATTGGATTCTCTGGAGCCGGTAAATCTACCTTGGTCCGATGTTTGAATTTATTAGAAATTCCAACTTCCGGAAAAGTGATTTTCCATGGAGAAAATCTTATAGATATGAGTCAGGCGCAGCTACGAAAAAGCAGACAGAAGATTGGCATGATATTTCAATCCTTTAATCTTTTGGCACAGAGAAATATAGTGGATAATGTGTGTTATCCTTTGGAGATTGCAGGAGTTAAGAAAAAGGATGCCAGAAAAAAAGCCTTGGAGCTTTTGAAAATGGTGGGGATTCAGGATAAGGCAAAAAGCTATCCTTCCCTGTTATCTGGCGGACAAAAGCAGAGAGTTGCTATTGCAAGAGCCCTGGCAACCAACCCGGATGTACTGCTTTGTGATGAGGCGACCAGTGCATTAGATCCGATTACGACTACAGCTATTTTGGATCTTTTAAAAGAAATAAACCAAAAACTTGGTGTCACCATCATTATCATTACTCATGAGATGAAGGTGGTTCAGCAGATTTGTGACAATGTAGCTGTTATGAGTGAAGGAGAAGTGGTAGAGCAGGGAGCCGTAAGAGAACTTTTTGTAAAACCAAAATCAGAGATTACCAAAAAACTAGTGCTGCACCGGGAGTTAGGAACTGAGAAAACAGAAGGAAGGTTTTTAAGAATTGTTTTTGAAGGACAATCCGCTTTTGAACCCATTATTTCTACATTAACACTAGAGTGTAATGAGAAGGTAAATATACTTGGTGCCAATACGGAAAATATTGGCGGTAAGGCTTATGGCCAGATGTTGATTGAACTACCAGAGAATCCTATTTCAGAGGAAAAGATTAAAGCTTATCTGGAGAGCAAATCTATATTTTACGAGGAGAAATGAGGTGTGATAATGAGTAGTGAAATTATAAACATTATTGGAAGTGGTATTTGGGAAACTTTATATATGACCATTGTTTCCACCTTGCTGGCATACCTGTTTGGGATACCTTTGGGCGTGATTTTGTACATTACAGACAAAAAGGGGATTTGCCATAACCGGTTTGCAAATTTTTCCGTGGGAGTAATGGTTAATATTACAAGGTCTGTCCCATTTTTGATACTCCTGGTAGCAATCTTACCGTTTACCAGATTAATCGTTGGGACTACCATTGGTTCTACAGCGACCATTGTTCCACTTGTCATAGCGGCAACTCCTTTTGTGGCAAGAATGGTGGAATCAGCTTTAAAGGAAGTGGATATTGGTGTAATCGAAGCAGCGAAGGCTATGGGCTCCTCGTCAGTACAGATTATTTTTAAGGTGTTGTTGCCAGAAGCAAAACCTTCCCTTCTGGTAGGGTGTACCATCTCCCTTGCAACCATTCTAAGTTATTCCGCTATGGCAGGCTTTGTAGGTGGTGGAGGTCTGGGAGCCATTGCCATTAATTATGGGTATTACCGTTATCAGGCAGAAATTATGTGGATTACAGTTGCGTTGCTGGTAGTAATTGTGCAGCTGTTCCAGGAAATCGGCTTACGCTTTGTAACCAAAGTCGATAAACGATAAAAATTCAAACTTCACACAATAAAAAATTGAATTAACTTCCTGTAATATCAACTATCGGAAGTTTCATAGATTTTTTATGTGTGAAGTTTGAGAAAAGAGTAGTAGAAAAAAGAAAGGATATGGTGATTATTATGAAGAAGAAAGTATTGAGTGGGTTGTTAAGTGTGAGTTTGGTAGCAACATTGTTTACAGGATGCGCTAAGGAGGAAGCGGCTCAGGTGATTAAAATCGGAGCAACTCCAACTCCCCATGCAGAGATTTTGAAGATTATTGAGGACAATCTGGAGGAGAAGGGATATCAATTGGAAATTGTAGAGTATAATGACTATATTATTCCAAATAATGCGACAGAAAGTGGGGAACTGGATGCAAATTATTTCCAGCACCAGCCATATCTTGATGATTTCAATGCAGAGAATGGCACCCATTTAGTATCTGTTGCAGATGTACATTTTGAGCCTTTTGGAATTTATGCTGGAAAGACTTCGGATTTGGATGATTTGAAGGACGGTGCTTTGGTGGCAGTTCCAAATGATACTACCAATGAAGCGAGAGCCTTATTGTTATTAGAGGCACAGGGGCTGATTACTTTGAAAGAGGATGCTGGAATTGCAGCAACCGTGGCAGACATTGTAGACAATCCTTTGAAGCTGGAAATTAAAGAGTTAGAGGCGGCACAGGTTGCCAGAACTGTGAATGATGTGGACATTGCATGCATTAACGGTAATTATGCAGCAGAAGCGGGATACAGTGTTAGTGATGCCCTTGCGACAGAAAGTGCAGATTCTTTAGCGGCACAGACTTATGCTAATGTGGTAGTTGTAAAGGAAGGAAATGAGGATTCAGATAAGACAAAGGCGTTAGTGGAGGCTGTTTTATCAGATGAAGTAAAAGAGTACATTAATAGCCAGTATGGCGGTGGTGTAGTACCAGTATTTTAATGGCTGGCATGACAAAGTGTGATTGGGCTGGATGTTAAAAAGGAATGGTCTCAATAATTTTTTGGCTACAAGAATAAAAAAGTATTGCTATCTGTTATAAAAAGCATTTATAATAGACGGGTGGTTATTTATTGATAGCCATAAAGAAAAGTTATGGAGGAAAAGAGAATGAGTATTAGAATTGGTATTTTAGGTTATGGTAATCTTTCCCGTGGTGTGGAAAGTGCAATTATGCAGAACGAGGATACTACCCTTGTAGCCGTATTTACAAAGAGAGATCCAAAGACTCTTAGCATTCATACAGAGAATGTTCCAGTTTGTCATGTAGATGAGATTGAAAACTGGAAAGATAAAATAGATGTATTGGTTCTGGGTGGAGGAAGTGCAACAGACCTTCCAGAGCAGACACCAAAGTATGCTTCCATGTTTAACGTAGTGGACAGCTTTGATACCCATGCAAGAATCCCAGAGCATTTTGACAATGTAGATAAGGCAGCAAAGGAAAGCGGCAAGGTTGGTGTGATTTCCATCGGCTGGGACCCGGGAATGTTTTCTCTTTTGCGTATGATTACTACAGCAGTACTTCCAGAGGGTGAGAATTACACATTCTGGGGTAAAGGTGTAAGCCAGGGACACTCTGATGCAATTAGACGGATTCCTGGAGTAAAGGATGCAAGACAGTACACCATCCCTGTAGATTCTTCTGTAGAGAAGGTAAGAAATGGTGAGAATCCAACACTTTCTACTAGAGAAAAGCATGTCAGAGACTGCTACGTGGTAGTAGAAGATGGCGCTGATAAGGCTGCTATCGAGGAAAGCATTAAGACAATGCCAAACTACTTTGCAGATTATGATACTACTGTTACCTTCATTTCCGAAGAAGAAATGAAGGAGAATCATAGCGGACTTCCTCATGGTGGTTTCGTATTAAGAAGTGGTGTGACAGGCTTTAATAAAGAAAACCAGCATATTGTAGAATACAGCTTAAAGTTGGATTCCAATCCAGAGTTCACTGGTTCTGTTATTCTGGCATATGCAAGAGCTGCATACAGACTGGCTCAGGAAGGTGTCAGTGGCTGCAAGACTATTTTTGATATTGCACCATCTTACATCAGCCCAATTAGTGCAGAGGATTTAAGAAAAGATTATCTGTAGAATAGAATGAATAATGAAAATACAGGGACAAGGAAACTTGTCCCTGTTTGCTTTATAAAATTGGGGGCAAAGCAAAAACGTTTAGTGAGGATTGATGCAATGTTAAACATGTCACTGGAGGTGTTATTGCAAGGTGCATAATGGCATTTTTTGTGAAATTATACAAAAATCATTTTACAATTTAGCACTTATAGAGAAAGTGCTAGATACCATAGAAAAATATGCTTTAATATGCTATAGTATGTCAAAGCATATTTTTCAATTTATTACAAAATCAATTTATATCTTTTTCTGGTGTAAGCCAAAGATTCTAAAAGAAAATCTATGCTTTTAATTCACTAAAAGCAGGAGATTTTCAGTTCTCCTGTATACAATTTCATATAGGAGGATAATGAATGGAAAGACGAAAGATTTCAGAGAAAGAAAGGCAGAAGAAAAATTTGCAGAGGATTCAGCGGTTTTGTCTGATGGATGATGAGTTTATGACAAAGGTGTTTGATGAAGATATTGAATGTACAGAATTAATATTGCGCATTATTTTGGAAAAAGAAGACTTACATGTAAAAACCATACATACCCAGCATGTGATAAAAAATCTTCAGGGACGTTCTGCAAGGCTGGATATTCATGCAGATGATAGTAAAAAAAGGATTTATAATATTGAGATTCAGAGAGACGATAGCGGTGCAAGTCCAAAGAGGGCAAGATTTCATGGAAGTATAATGGATGCCAATGCTTTGCTGGAAGGAGATGAGTGGGAGAAGTTACCGGAAACCTATGTTATATTTATCACGGAAAATGATGTGTTGGGGGAAAATAAGCCGATATATCATATCGATAGGACGATAGAAGAAACCAATGAAAAGTTTGGAGATTGTCTGCATATTATATATGTAAATGGTGCATACAGGGATGATTCACCGCTAGGATTGCTGATGCAGGATTTTTGCTGTAGTGATCCAGATCAGATGCATTACAAAGAACTAGCAGACAGAGTAAAATATTTTAAAGAGGATAAGGAGGGAAGAAAGAAGATGAGTCGAATCGGAGACGAGTGGAGAGCAGAAATTAGAGAAGAAGTCATGGAAGAAGTCAGAGAAGAAGTAATGGAAGAGGTCAGAGAAGAGGTAATGGAAGAGGTCAGAGAAGAGGTCAGAGAAGAGGTCATGGAAGAAGCACAAGAGGAGATGGCAATTAAACTTCTTCAACGAGGTAAGATGACTTGGGAAGAGATAGCTGAAGATACCGAGTTGCCTTTGGATGAAGTTAAGAAGCTGGCACAGGAATTAGATTTGATGCCGGTGTAAGGCATTATAAAATAAAACAAGCACTCCTTTCTGGAAAACTTTCGGAAGGGAGTTTTTTTAGAGACCGTTTCAAGTTTTGTGTAAACTCAAAAAACTGACATAAGATTTATTGATAGTTACAAAGGGCAGAGACCGAATTTTGGTTCTTTGCCTTTATCTGCATTATACAAAGAAATTTGGGTATGTCAAATAAACCTGCGAGAATTAGCGAATTCTTTTTTGTCTCCGTAACCGGGCTTTTACCTGTCCTAAAAAGCGGTCACTTCCTAAAACCTCTATCATAGGTCCAAAGCTGGTAGATATGAAACAGCAGGAGCTTACCATTGCCGGTCAGGAAATTCTGACTAAGGATAAGGTGGGAATTCGTATGAATGTGTCCTGTACCTATCGTACAAGGGATGCCGTTGCTTTGGTAGAAAATATTAACAATTTTGGGCAGCAGATATATTCCTTTGTACAGTTGGCTATCCGTGAGCTGGCAGGCAACTACAAGCTGGATGAGATTTTGGAGTGGAAGGAAGCCCTTTCTGAAAAAATCTTTGAAAGGGTGAAGGAGAAGGAAGGTGCATTTTATGTGGAATTTCTTTCTTTGGGTATTAAGGACATTATCCTGCCAGGAGAAATTAAGGATATTATGAATTCTGTCCTTGTGGCAGAGAAGACTGCCCAGTCCAATATAATCTCCAGAAGGGAGGAAGTTGCCTCTACCAGATCTTTGTTAAATACAGCAAAGTTAATGGACGAGAATAAGACTCTTTATCGCTTGAAGGAACTGGAGTATCTGGAGAGAATCTGCGACAAGGTAGGTGAAATCTCTGTAAATGGCAATTCCGGATTGGTAGAGCAGTTGGGATTATTGCTGGGGAATAGAGCATAAAATTAAATAGAATATTGATTTGGGCGGTTATTCTTATGGGAATAGCCGCTTGTTTTGTCTTGTGTGAAAGAATATTTATGAAGGAATGTTATGAAGTGGCGATTTTGTGAAAAATACACAAAAGTCTTGAATATATCAATTGTTTTTAGTAAAATTTAGATAACGTTTGAGGAGGTCGGAAAACAATTAAATACTTGTAACTGTTCACATCATCTGATTTGTTTAGGAGGATTTGCCTATGAATATTTACACAACTGACAAGATTAGAAATGTAGTGTTACTTGGACATGGTGGTGCTGGCAAGACCAGTCTGGTGGAGTCTATGGCTTATGTGGCGGGCCTCACCACCCGGATGGGAAAGATTGATGATGGCAATACCATTAGCGATTTTGGAAAGGAAGAGCAGCTTCGAAAGATTTCTATCAGCACTTCAGTGGTTTCCTTGGAATGGGAAGGAATCAAGCTGAATATTCTGGATACACCAGGATATTTTGATTTTATCGGTGAAGTAGAAGAGGCAATTAGCGCAGCAGATGCAGCGATTATTGTAGTTTCTGGAAAGACAGGAGTAGAAGCAGGTACAGAAAGAGCTTGGGAGCTTTGTGAAAAATATAAGATTCCAAGGATGATTTATGTTACTGGAATGGACGCAGATAATGCTTCTTTTAAGACAGTGGTAGAGACATTAACTGAGATGTATGGTAAGAAGATTGCTCCCTTTCATTTTCCAATTCGTGAGAATGAAAAGTTTGTAGGATATGTGAATGTAGTTAGTGAAAATGCTGTCCGCTGGAAGGGACAGGAGGTTGAAGACTGCGAGATTCCTGATTACAGTCAGGAAAACTTATCGGTGTACAAAGAGTTCTTAATGGAAGCAGTGGCAGAAACCAGCGAAGAATTCATGGATCGTTATTTTAGTGGTGAGACATTTTCAGAAAATGAAATTCGTGCAGCACTTCGTAAGAATGTAGTGGAAGGTTCTCTGGTGCCAATTACCATGGGTTCCAATACGCTTTCCCAGGGGACTTACGCATTAATGGACGATATTTTGAAATATCTGCCAAGTCCGGAGAACAAGGAGATTGCTGGATTTAACATGAAGACCAATGAAGTCTTTGAAGCAAACTATGATTTTGCAAAGCCAAAGTCGGCATATGTATTTAAGACTATGGTAAATCCATTTATTGGAAAATATTCATTTATCAAGGTTTGTTCCGGGGTATTTAAGTCAGATGATTTGATTTATAACAAGGATAAGGACATTGAAGAAAAGGTAAATAAGCTTTATGTTATGCAGGGTGGTAAGCCGATTGAGGTGGCAGAGCTTCATGCTGGTGATATTGGTGCCATTGCGAAATTAACGGCGGCAAGAACGGGAAATACCTTGTCTACCAAAGCCAATATCATTGAATATGGTAAGTTTGAGATTTCCAAGCCATACACAGCTATGCGCTATAAAGTACCAAATAAGGGAGATATTGATAAGGTTGCCCAGGCATTGCAGAAGCTTACCCATGAAGACCAGACCCTAAAGATGGTGAATGATTCCGAAAATCATCAGACCTTACTTTATGGTATCGGCGAGCAGCAGCTGGAGATTATTCAGAGCCGTCTGCAACATGAGTATAAATGTGAGATTTCTTTGAGTAAGCCAAAGATTGCTTTTCGGGAAACGATTAAGAAGAGTTCGGATGTGGAATATAAATATAAAAAGCAGTCCGGTGGTCATGGACAGTATGGTCACGTTAAGATGAAGTTTGAGCCATCCGGAGATATGGAAACTCCTTATGTATTTGAACAGACTGTAGTAGGCGGTGCGGTTCCAAAGAATTTCTTCCCGGCAGTGGAAAAAGGTTTGCAAGAATCCGTGGCCAAAGGTCCATTTGCTGCATATCCAGTGGTTGGCATTAAGGGCACACTTTACGATGGTTCTTACCATACCGTAGATTCTTCGGAAATGGCATTTAAGAAAGCTACTATCCAGGCATTTAAGAAGGGAATCATGGAAGCATCTCCAATCCTTCTGGAGCCGGTAATGACCTTAAAGGTAACCGTGCCGGAGGAGTATATTGGTGATGTTATGGGAGATTTAAATAAACGCCGTGGCCGTGTCAATGGTATGAATCCTACTGCTGATGGCAAGCAGCTCATTGAAGCAGATGTGCCAATGATGGAATTGACAGGATACTGCACCAAGCTTCGTTCTATTACAGGTGGTCGTGGAGATTATGAATATGAATTTGCAAGATATGAGCAGACTCCAACAGAGATTCAGGAAGCAGAAGTGGCAGCAAGAGCCAGCAAGGTAGCAGAGGATAATGAAGAATAAAATAGTTGTCATTTTTTGAAATCATTTGATATGATACAATTGGTCGCGTAGCCAAAAGGCGTAAGTCCAGGTGTTTGGATTTACGCCTTTTGGCTATTTTTCCGAAATGGTTGAATTTAAGAGTACAATCTGATAAAATAAAACCACGCAAAAGGTGGTTTGTGATGGGGTAATGTCTGAATTAAGGAGGAAGGTATATGGTAGAGGGAGATTGCGAATTGGAACAACAAATGAAATGCCTCAAAAAATTACGTGAATTAACAGGACAAAATAGAAGTGAATTTGCACGGGAGCAAGAGATTCCTTTACGTACGATAGAAGAATGGGAAGCTGGTAGGAGAAAAATGTCTACGTATCTTTTGAGACTGTTGGAATATAAAATTATGTCGGAGCAGTATTTGAGTAAAAAAAATAAGAATATAGACATTATTCAGGATGAAAATGGGAAAAGCATCGTTATTATTAATGATGTTCGATTTAAATCTCGTCGTAATATTGATTGGTTACAAGTTGAGGAATATCTAAAGGAATATATTGGAAAGTGTTACGAAATCGCTGAAACTGCGGAGAAGATATATATAGGTTCCGATTTTCCTGATGAATTTTGCCATTCGGTAGATAAAACAAAGCTAAAAGGAGGAAATGAAAAGGCGAAAGTTAATATATCTTCTGCTATAGGCAGAACGATTGAGATTGCTAACAATAAAGTGGAAAAAGAAGATATTAATAAAAAGCATAAGAAAAAAGCCCAATATGGCTGGTATAGATATGATACTCGCTTTGGGATTCCTGTCTATGATCAGGATGGAGAATTGGAACGATATAATATATATTCTACAAGAATGTTGGTAAGATGTGATGAAGATGAAAAATTATACTTATATGATTTTATCAGAACAAAAAAAGAAACGAGCGGCCCGCTTAAGCAATAAAGCTATACGGTTGTAAACTTCGTTTCTTAATGAAAATCGTAACAGAAGAGTATAAAAATGTTAATAGCAATTTTTATACTGGAATCAGGGGATTTACGAATAAATACACGAGAAAGGAATGTTACCAACATGAACAATAATTCTATCATTTGGTTTGACAAGCCGACAGTTAACTGGAATAAAGATTATGAAGAGGTGGATTTATGGTAAATATGCAATGGGAAGATGGAAAGGTCACATGGGCTGATATCATTGCAGAAAGAGACAGTGAGATTACGATTCAATGGAATGAAAAAGCAGAAAATCTGAAATTTACAAAAGGTGAAAAAAGGAGACTATAATGGCACAGGTATATTTTACAAGACATGGACAAACTGTCTGGAACGTAGAGAATAAAATCTGTGGAGCTACAGATATTGAATTGACGGAACACGGTCACCAGCAGGCAATAGAACTTGGAGAAGAAATTTTGCATCTGGGGATTCAGATTGACGAAATCTTGTATTCACCTCTGATTCGGGCTGCAGAAACTGCAAGACATATTTCGGAAATTACAGGAATACCAATGAGAGAGGAACCAAGACTTAAGGAACAAAACTTTGGCAAATATGAATCCACTCCAAGAAACGGGGAAGAATTTGCGGAGATGAAAAAGCATTTTATTAACCATTATGAAGGTGGAGAAACTATGCTGCATCTGGCGCAGAGAATTTATAATTTGTTGGATGCTATTAAGGCAGAATCAGGGGAAAAGACATATCTATTGGTAGCTCATAATGGAATTTCCAGAGTGGTCCATTCTTACTTTAATGACATGGAAAATGAAGAGTATGCCCGGTTTGGCATTGGGAATTGTGAGATACGCAAGTACGAATTTTAGAACATTTCGAAGAAATAGTTAGGAGTTAAACGAACAAATCATTCATAACAGAAGTTTTCTTCCGGGTAATGTATATTGAAACTAAAGTATAGATATGATATACTTTAGTTAGATGAGACTAACTAAAACACCAAATGGTGATTTCAGAATATAATACAGAGAGGAAGTGTCAGGGATGAATGAGATTATGTTTGCATTTTTACTTACTCTGTTTGCAGGATTAAGCACAGGTATCGGAAGTTTAATTGCTTTTTTTGCCAAAAGAACCAATAAGAAATTTTTATCCATAAGCTTAGGATTTTCAGCTGGAGTTATGATTTATGTGTCTTTCGTTGAAATATTTCAGGAAGCAAATCATTCATTAGGTCAGGTATTAGGGGAGAAACAGGGAGCGTGGAGTACAGTTCTTGCTTTCTTTGGTGGTATTTTATTGATTGCTTTGATTGATAAATTGATTCCAGAAAGTGAGAATCCTCATGAAGCCAAAAATGTTTTGGCAGATAGTAAGACTTTACAAACAATCCAGAATAAACTTGTAGATGATGAAAAGTCCGAAGAAAATGAAGGTTATCAGGAAGAAGCGAGAAATTCAAAAAAACTTTTGAGAACTGGAAGCTTTACAGCCTTAGCCATTGCCATCCACAACTTCCCAGAAGGATTGGCTACCTTTGTTTCTGCGTTGCAGGATCCGGAAGTGGCAATTCCTATCGTTGTGGCAATAGCTATTCATAATATTCCGGAAGGAATCGCCGTGTCTGTACCAATTTACCAGGCAACCGGTTCACGAAAAAAAGCGTTTTTATATTCCTTTTTATCTGGACTGGCGGAACCAATTGGGGCATTAACGGGATGGCTGGTACTAATGCCGATTATGAATGATGTTATATTCGGTGTAATCTTTGCAGCCGTTGCCGGTATCATGGTATTCATATCCGTAGACGAACTTCTTCCTGCTGCCAGAGAGTATGGCGAACATCACCTGTCTATCTACGGAATGATAGCAGGCATGGCAATTATGTCGGTGAGCCTATTGTTATTTATGTAATATTTTTAAATTTTAATTATAGTAGATTCTTAATTTTTATAATTTCTCATAACATCATATTATGGAAAAATTATAACTGCTCCATAATATGATGTTATGAAACGATTTATATTGATTCTTCATGATATCAATCTTTGGCCAGCCAGTACACAGCAGAAACAGGTCTATGGTTTTCTTTTAAAGCGGCGTTTGGGCTAGCTGGTGCTTGAACGGTATCAAGCACATTGTGCGAAGATAGCGTTCTATGCATCCATTGCCAAGCCCAACCCGAGCCGAGAGGTGTCCGCGTAAAAGAAAACCATAGACCTGTTTCTGCGTTCCTGTTTCTGCGTCACTTAACTTTGAAATTCATTTGCCATAACATAGTTAATAAAAGCTTCGAAAGGTTTCGAAATCCATTTATTACGATGGTAAATTAATTGTTTCCAGATTTCAATTTCAAAATCAATCACATCTAAATAAGCAAGGGTTCCTTCTGTCACTTTCTTTTCTGTAACGAAATCCGGCAGAAAGGAAATTCCCACACCATTTTCTAAGGATGTAGTGATTAAGTCTGTACGTCCGATTTCTAGGACAGGTTGAATCTCTAAAGACATTTTTGCAAGGGCTTCGTCAAATACACGGCGGTAGCCCAATTTTTTTTCTGTAAGAATAAATTGTTCGTGGATGATATCTTTTATGGATAGATTTTTTTTTCTTGCCAGCGGAGAACGGGCGCTAGTGACAAAGTGGGTAGTAATCTGCTCTTCTTTCGCAATAATATAGTCCTTTTGGTAAACATGGCTATCCAGTGTAAAGATTACATCAGCTTCATTGTGGTCTAAGATTCGGAACATATCATCCGTGTCTGCGGTGGAAAATTTCAAGTTGATATTTGGATAATGTTGGTAAAAGTTAGGATAATTGGTACTCATCATCATTTCACAGATAGAATCTGGTGTAACAATATGTACGTGACCAGACAATTCCTGGGAGTTATTTAGGTTTTGCTTGAATTCCTCTGTTAGATGACTGATTTGTTGGGCATAGGTCAGTAGTTCCTGACCCTTTTCTGTGAGACTGATAGTATGATTGATTCGCTCAAAAAGTAAGCAGTCCAACTCTTCTTCTAACTGTTTTATCTGAAAAGAAACAGTAGATTGGGAGTAGCCTAGAACCTTGGCGGCTTTAGTAAAGTTATTTAATTCTGCAACATGAACAAAGGTAATTAAGTTTCTGATTTCCATGTGGATGACCTCTCTAATCTTTTTGATATAAAAAAATAAATATAGTCTGAAGAGTAATCGAAAACATTGATTGCTCATATCTAAACCATCAATTTTATTAATTGTGTTTGTTATTATATACTATAAAATAGAAAAAAACAATTTTTGGGGAGGACTATATAATGCCAGAGATAAAATTTTATAGTGGGAAGACAGTTCCCATGGAAATGCACAAGGTGAAAATCGTACAGAAGCTGAATTTATTGCCAGCCAAAGAAAGATTGGAAAAGATGAAAGAGGCTGGTTTCAATACATTCATGTTACACAATGGGGATATTTTCATGGATATGCTGACAGACTCCGGTGTAAATGCCATGAGTGATAACATGCAGTCTGCTATGCTTCGTGCGGATGATGCTTATGCTGGAAGTGAAACCTTCTACCGCATGAGAGATAAATTAGAAGAGATATTTGGTATTCCAAACTTATTGCCAGCCCATCAGGGTCGTGCCTGTGAGCACATTATTGCGCAGCACTTTGTAAAACCAGGAAGCTGTGTTATTATGAACTATCATTTTACTACTTCTAAGGCACATGTAACCCGTTTGGGCGGTCGTGTAGAGGAATTGGTGAAGGATGAAGGTCTGGTGACAAAGAGCACCCTGCCATTTAAGGGAAATATCGATTTGGATAAAGTAAAAGCCTGCATCGAAAAAGAAGGAGCAGAGAATATCGCTTACCTGAGACTGGAAGCAGGTACCAATCTGATTGGTGGCCAGCCTATTTCTTATGAGAATATGAAGGAAGCAACTGATTTGGCAAAGAAGTATGGTATTATGACACTTCTGGATGCGTCATTGCTTCAGGATAACTTATACTTCATTAAGACTAGAGAAGAGTCTATGAAGGACAAGTCTATCCGTGAAATTACCAGAATGATTGCAGATTTATTTGATATGATTTATTTCTCAGGACGTAAGTTTGGATTTGGCCGTGGTGGCGGAATTTTGGTACGTGATGAGAAATTGTTCCACGATATGGAAGACTATATTACCATGTTTGAAGGTTTCCTGACTTACGGTGGTATGTCTGTGAAAGAAATGGAAGCAATGATTATTGGTTTCGATGAGACTATGGATTTTGATGTGATTTCTCAGGCTCCACAGTTCATTAAACATTGTGTAGATGAGTTAGATGCTCATGGTATTCCAATGGTAACACCGGGCGGTGGTCTGGGAGCTCATATTGATGCAAGAGAAGTGGTTAGCCATATTCCGTCAGAGCAGTATCCTGCAGGCTCTTTGGTGGCTGCATTGTATCTTTGCGGTGGTATCCGTGGTATGGAAAGAGGTACCTTATCTGAGGAACGTAATGCAGATGGAAGCGAGCATATTGCCTCTGTTGAAATGGTTCGTCTTGCTTTCCCACGCCGTGTATTTACCCTGTCTCAGACAGAATATGTCATCGACAGAGTAAAGTGGCTGTATGACCACAGAGAGTTAATCGGAGGTTTGCGTTTCGTACATGAGCCAAAGACTCTTCGTTTCTTTACAGGTAGATTGGAGCCGGTATCTGACTGGCCAGAGAAATTACTGGAAGCTTACATAGCTGAATTTGGTGAAGACCAGTAAGTATATAATATTAATTATGGGAAATTGACGCAGAAAAGGTCTCTGGTATTTCTTTTACGCGGACGCCTCTCGGCTCGGGTTGGGCTTGGCAATGGATGCATAGAACGCTATCTTCGCACGATGTGCATGATACCGTTCAAGCACCAGCTAGCCCAAACGCCGCTTTAAAAGAAAACCAAAGACCTTTTCTGCTGTGCACTGGCCATACTATAATATTATAAGAATGTAACAAAGGTAGTCTTATTTTATAAAAACAAATTTTTCCAGATCAAATAGATTTCTTTCCTGAAACATACCTGCGAAGCATCCGGTTACATCATATTCCACACAGAGGAAGAGGGCATGTCTGCCAGTTACACCTTGCACCACTGTGGAAATGATTTGTGTGTTGGTATCTACAAAGCAGATGCCGATTTCTGTACCGTTTTCAGGGTCATCCAGTCTAAGATGGATTTTTGCACGACAGCCACATCCACGGACATAGGCAATAAACTTCATAGTACGATTGGTATTGTTTTCTCCGAAATCAAAATATTTATATCCAATGATGCACTCATGCTTTATATTTGTCACAATGCGGGTGAAAATATCTAATTCTGATATAAAGCACCCACCTGTAAGATGGCAGGCAATCTCTGCTGGGGTGATTTCATATGGATTCAGAGAATCTTCAAATCCAAGGGAAGTCATTTCTACCGTAGGAATACTGCCATCTTCCAGAATATTGACTTTTTCCACACAAGCCCGTCTGGACATCAAAGTGTTATTAGTCATCCGATGATAGAAAATGTACCATTGACCATTGATTTCACAGAGGGAACCATGGTTATTTCCCGCAGGATAATGGTCAGAATTGTCTACAATATATCCCCGATAGGTAAAGGGCCCCATAGGACTATCTGAGGTTGCGTAGGCTAAACGGCTTCCTAGATTTGGAGAATAAATTAGATAATAGGTATTTCCGATTTTTCTAGGAGAGCAGGCTTCGAAAAATCCAGCAGGTTCTTCCATAGGAAGAGAAGGAAGCATATTTTCCTGAAAAGTATTGTCCAAGATTTCGTACATATTTTCTTCGTTTATTTGAGCCATATAAGAACGGGTATATCCGCAGTAAATATAGACCTTTCCGTCATCATCTACTAGTACCCCGGGGTCAATGAACTGCCCATGATCACAAACTTCTTCTGGTACATTGTACTGATAATTGGACAGAAAATGAAATGGTCCTTCTGGTTTGTCTGCTACAGCGACACATCCTTTTCGATCTAAAATATAGGCGTAAAGATAGTATTTTCCGTCTTTTTCTACTACGTCAGGAGCGTAAAGTAAATTACTATTTTCACCTACATTTGATGGGAAATCTCTGGTATCTTTTGTACGAAAAATATCACCATGACATGTCCAATGAGACAAATTATAAATGGATGCACTCCATACCTTTAGACGATAGTCGCAGAAATGGTCGGATGCTACTTTATCATGAGAACCATAAATATAGATTCGTTCTCCAAATACATGAGGTTCTCCATCTGGGACATATTCCCAGGTTGGTAAATAAGGGTTTGGCATAATGTACCTCCTTCTATTGAATTCTTTTTTCTCTTTTTCGATATTGCATTGGTGAAACTCCTAATGTTCTTTTAAATAACCGGGTAAGACCACTATTGGTTTCCAGTCCTACAGCAGAAGTGATTTCTGCAATGGATAAATCACTATGAAGCAACAGTTCTTCTGCGTATTGTATGCGAAAGTGATTGCAGTAATTATTGTAGTTAAATCCAGTTGCCTTTTTAAATAATCTACTGAAATGATAATAGCTTAAATTCACCATATTTGCTGCTTCTTCCATAGTAGGCATGTTTTCCGGATGGGATAATATCTGGTTAATAACTGTATCTAAAATAGCAATATCGGAATAACTCCGTTCTTGTTTTTGGAAGGTTAAAAATTCTATTTCCAGTAAATAATTTACCAGTTGTAAAAGCTCAAGACTGGTATTTAGATTTTGCTGGATATGATAGCTTAAAGAAGAATGGTCTTCTTGCTGAAATTGCGTCACATCATTGCAAAGAGAGTAGAGTTTTTTTATTATTTTTTCTAAATAAGAATCTTTTGTAACCTCTATGTAAGGCTTATTCTCGGATTTTAAAGTTAATATAGTATTGGGACTTATAGCAGTGGCATTAGCCTGTAAATAGTCTGGTGAAAACTGCAAAATCATATCATTTACGGCTGTTTGATTGGTAAATCCATGTACCGATAATGGAGCCAAAAAAAATAAAGAGCCATCTCCGATCTCATAATATTTTCCATTGTAATATTCTTGCCTTGTTCCTTTCATTATATAAGAAAGTTCGTAATAGGAATGACAATGCAGAGGGAAAGTCTGGTCTGCTTTATTCTCATACTTCCAACAACTATAGTAAGAACCAGAGATAGATTCTTTCCACTGAAAGGTATTTTGATATTCCATAGAGGGACACCTCCTTTTCTGAATATAGTATGCAGAAAAAAGAAAGGAAAAGCAATGGTTTTTTCTAGAGTGAGCAAAAATGGACAAAAAGTGAGCAATGTGAGAAATTGAGTTTTCTAGGTACGAGAAATATAATATAATTACATTGTTCCTGAAGTCAAAACAAAAATGGAATGGAGGATACGAGATGAGAAGGACATTACAAAAAAAAGCTTTGGCAGGCGTACTTTCTTTTGCTATGGTTCTGTCAAGTGTAAGCGCAATTACTATGGGTGGAACAAAAGTAACTGCTGAAGATGAACCAACAGTGATTACTGGAACACTGGCAGCAGAAGATATTGATTTGCGGATGACCTGGAATGACACATCCAACATTGGTGAAGGACATAGCATTACTCTTTCCAATGGTGATACCATTACTATCAAGGATAATGGCAGCATGCGTGCAGATATGACTGCACAAAAGCTGGCAGATGAAGAAATGGGTGCAGGTATTAATTTGGGAAATACCATGGAAGCGGTATATTCTGTTGATGGTAAAAAAGATGCTACTGCAAAGGAGCTTGAAGGTGCATGGGGACAGCCGGAGACTACAAGGGCTTATATTGATAAGGTACATAGCTATGGTATTAATACCCTTCGTATTCCGGTGGCTTGGTCCAATGGTGACAACGATGATGGAACATATACGATTCGTGGTGATTTCTTAGACAGAGTAGAGGAGATTGCAAACTACGCTTTGGATAATGGTATGTATGTTGTGATTAATGACCATTGGGATAATCAATGGTGGGGACAGTTTGGCTCATGCAAGAAGGACGCAGATGGTAACAAGATAGTAAACGAGGAAATGCGTCAGGCTGCATGGGATCGTTATGAAAGTTACTGGACTCAGATTGCAGAGCGTTTCAAAGATTATTCTGATCACCTGATTTTTGAGGGTGCAAACGAAGAGTTAGGTGACCGTTTAAATGATGGCATTGTTATTAATGATTGTCCGGCAAAGGGCTATTGCAAGCCGGACAATGCACAGTATAAAACAGAAGTGGTTAGCGGAAACTTAAAGACAAATGAATTATATGAAATGGTAAATGCCATTAACCAAAAGTTTGTAGATGTGGTTCGTAGCACAGGTGGTAATAATAAAGGCAGATTTCTTTTAATTCCTGGTTATAACACAAACTTTCAGAATACTGCAGATGATAGATTTGTTATGCCAGAAGATACTGAAGAAAACGGTAAAAATAAGTTGTTTCTTTCTGTTCATTATTATACACCAACTCAATTCTGTCTGGACAGACCGAATGGAGATTACACTACAGCAGATCAGGCTGCAACAGTAGAATACTTTAAGGATTTGAAAAAATTCAGTGATGAAGGCTATGGTATTATTCTTGGGGAGTGTGGTGTTTGTGAACCTTCCGCAGTATCAGGTGGTGTGACACAATGGTTCCTAGATGTTTTCAAGGAGTGTGCAAAATATCATATAGTTCCAGTTCTTTGGGATAATGGAGCTTATTTTGACCGCGTGACGCCAGCGATTAATTATAAGGATATTGCAATTTTTTATAATACAATTAACGGTACTGACGGAGCCATAGATACAGAGAGAGAAACCGGTGGTGCTTCTGGTGGTGGACAAACTACATATTTTACATTTCCAGATTACTTAGATCAGAAGGTATGGGATAATCATGGAATTCAAGCCTATCTTTCCTACCAGACGACCACATGGGATTATCGAGATGCATATACTCCAATCAGCGGATTATCTAGCGGAAGTCATAGTTGGGAATATATTCATGCTTCCGGTGCGGAGGTTACAGCTGAAAATACAACGGTGACAGATGTTAAACTTACCGAAAATGGTGAATATACAGTTGCAATTGATGGAATTGATTTATCAGGAGCAAACGCTTTTAATATGCTTAGTGTGGCTACTAACATTCCATTGGAGGATTATCCGAATATTGCAGTAACTGGTGCTTCCATTAAATTTGATGGTGTAGAGTTAGAAGGTGGACCATTTGAGCTGATAGTAAAGACGGATGATAAGTATTATAACTTTATGGTAATTAATAGATGGGATGGAAAAACGCCTGTAGAGGAGTACCCATTAGGTGTAATGAATGCAAATGAAAATTTGACAATGCCACAGAAGAGCATTGAAATTACATTTACAATCAGTGGTTTAGATACTATCTTGGAAGAAATTGAAGACGGTATCTATGTTAATCCAGATTTTGGACTAGTATCAATGCCAAAAGTGACAGAAGAACCAGAAGCTACAGAAGACCCTGCAGCAATTCCATCTTCTGCACCAGAGCCATCAAATCCTGCTACTGGCGGAGTAACAGTTGCACCGGTAACTACACCGCCTGGGGATTCGGTTGCGGTAACTAACACTACTATTGGTAAGTATAAATATTCTCTAACCAAAAAAGCAGATAAAGCTACAGCAACCGTAATTGGTTTAACAAAGAAAGCGAAGAAGGCGAAGAAGTTAACTGTGCCTGCAACAGTAAAGAGCAGTGATGGTACTGTATATACGATAAATGCTATTGGAAAGAAAGCATTTTCTGGTGCAAAGGCAAAAGCTATTACTTTAAATAAAAATATCAAGGTGATTCCTAGTCAGGCATTTGCAAAGTGTAAGAAGTTAAATACTCTGACATTGAAGGCGAAATTAACTAAGGTTGAGAGGAATGCATTCAAGGGATGCAAGAAGAAGATTAAAGTAAAGGGTACTAATAAGACTGCAAATATAAAGAAATTAAAGAAATCAGGTTATAAGAAATTTAAATAATTTTTTTGGCCAGGAAGATAACAGAGGGGCGAAAGATATTTTCGCTCCTTTGCAACATATTACAAAAGGAGGTTCTCTATGAGAAAACAAGTAAAAAAGTGGATTAGTTTTCTGACTCTGGGAGCAATTACATTATCTACTGTATTTGGAAGCAGCATAGCGCAGGTAAATACAGCAGACGTAGCGAAAGCCGCTGTGAAGCTGCCGGAAAATACCAATGAAATTACAACTCCAGATAATCCTGCGTTGTTTCGGGATTTATCTTCAGAAGAAATTATTAAAGAAATGGGTGCAGGCTGGAACTTGGGAAATACCTTTGATGGTCATACAGGTTTAACACCTTCAGAAACGGCGTGGCAGCCAAATACCACTACAAAAGAAACCATAAAAATGGTACATGACATGGGATTTAATACAGTACGTATTCCTGTTACCTGGGGAAATATGATTAACGAAGATTACTCTGTAAGAGAGACATGGATGAACCGTGTACAGGACGTTGTAGACTATTGTATTGAACAGGATATGTACGTGATTCTGAATATGCACCATGATGGAGCAGAGGCAATGTATTGGTTCAACCTGAAACTGGAAGGTGAAGAACTGGATCAGGTATGGGAAAAATTCCGTGGACTGTGGACCACCATTGCAGAACGTTTTAAAAATTATGATGAACACTTGATTTTTGAAAGTATGAATGAAGTGCAGGGTGGAAAATGGGATCAGGCAGAAGCTGGAACTCAGTTCGGTGTAAATATCAACACCGCAAATCAAATTTTTGTGGACACGGTTCGTAGCACAGGAAGTAATAATAGCAGGCGCTGGCTCAGTATACCACCATGGGGAACCAGAATTGCAGTGACATTGAATGCAGATAGATATGGTTTCCAAATGCCGACGGATACATTGGAAGATTCTCGTCTTATGCTGGCTGTGCATGACTATGCGCCAGTAAATAAATGTCTCAATGGTACCAGTCGTGAAGATAACGATATTACTCTGGAAGATGTGGTGGAATGTTACGAAAATAATTTTATTGGTTTAAATGAGCAGTATGTTTCCAATGGAATTCCAGTTGTTCTTGGCGAGTATGGAGCCGTAGATAAGGACAATACTCCACAGAGAGAATTGTATTGTGAGGCAGTGAATATCCTGGCAAAGAAATATAAGATTGTTGGGGTTTACTGGGATGATGGTGGCGTTGATAATAATGCATTTGCATTGGTGGATAGGGAAAAGAATACACTTAGGGAAGGGTATGAAGGAATTTCCTATGCTTTAATGAGAGGATTTTTCACACAGACAGATATCCATGCAGTAACACCGGGAACCCAGCTTGTACCAATTACAAGCTTTACCGCAGAAGAAAATGTTACAATCAATTGTAATGATACTGTAGAAATAATGATATCTGATATTCAGCCAGAGAATCACAATGATGTCATCCTATGGAAAACGGAAAATCCATATGTGGCTACCGTTTATAATGGAATGATACGCGGCAGGAGTATAGGTGAAACTGTAGTTACAGCTTATAGCCAGAACGGACAGGTGGTAAAGGAAATTAATGTTACAGTTAATGCTAAGGAAGGCACAGCTTGTGACAATATTGTAGTTGGAGCTGGTGATAGTGATGTGAAGGTATACATGGGATATGGCACATTCTTAAATGCCAGTGTAGGTACTGCGGATTGTCAAGCTTCTTTACGGTATTATTCTGAGGATGAAAGTGTAGCAACTGTATCCTGTATGGGAAAAGTTACTGGTGTGAAAAAGGGAAGTACGAATATTGTTATAGTTTCCAGTACCGGTTTTTCAAAAAAAGTACCTGTCACAGTAGAGGATGCTCCTTGGGATAATACAAAATTCCGTTTGGCATTACATATTTATTATAATGACACAACCCATGAATTTTTTGACGATGTAATGTCTACAGATATTGTAACTGTAGATGGACCAGGAAAGTATTGTCTTAAATTTGATTGTGCTACGGACTTAACAACCAGGGCAAAAGAAGCAGGAATTGACACCATTAACAATGCAGGTGCTATTTATTTGAAGGACGTGGATGTAGATGAGGGAAAAATTTCCAAATCTATTTTGAAATCCGGAAAGATTACCTATGAGAAAATTCTTGTAAATGGTGTAGAATTGGCACTGAAAGAGACAGACGATGCATATCCTTTAGTAAAATCTAATCATATTATTGATACCAACAATCCAATTAATTCCTGGGGGGATTATGCTATCTTAGAAGAAGAGGTAAATGCGGCTAATAATCAGATTACCTTTACGAAGGTGGCAGAACCTACTACCATTGAAATTCATTTTGAATTGTCAGAGATGTATTATGATGATGGAACGGCTTTTCCGGCAGTAAGTGAGCCAACTGCTTCTCCAGAGGCTGCAGCTACACCTGAAAATACCGTAAGTCCTGCACCAATAGCAAGTCCAAAGGCTGATGTGACACCAGTGCCAGAGACTTCTGCCATGCCATTGGAAAAAGGAATGGCGATTCTTGATGATGCTTTCCAGGCACAGTATAAGATCACGAATCTTAGTGAAGCGAAAAAGACGGTATCTTATGTAAAACCAAATACCAAGAAGGCTGCTCTCTCTGTACCAGCAACAGTGAAAATTCAGGGTGAGACCTTTAAGGTAACAGAAATTGCCAAGAAAGCATTTTACAAAAACAAGAAGTTAAAGCGTGTTGCTATTGGTAAAAATATTACCAAGATTGGCGACAAGGCTTTTTATGGATGTAAGTCTTTAAAGAAAGTGACAATTAAGTCGAAAAAAATATCCAAGGTTGGTAAGAAAGCTTTTGGCAATACATCAAAGAAGTTGAAATTTGTAATGCCAAAGGGCAGGCAGAAGAAGTATAAAAAATTAATTGGATAAGTGAAATTATAAAGCAAGAGACGTCAGATGTCCCTAAAATGGGACGTCTGGCGTTTTTTTGGGATTCGTATCATCCTACCTATAACAAACGTGAAATAGACTTTTTATAAGAATGATGATAAAATTATGAATAAGTTAATTGTTTTAATGAAAAAAGAAAAGGATGAATGTATGAAGATTTTTATTGTAAGCTTACTGTTAATAGCCCTGATTGTACTAGGGTATTATATTTATAAAACTTGTAAAGAAAAACATAAACTAGCTCCTACGGTCAGAGGAATTTTATCCGCAGGATTTATTATCATTTTTTTTCATACGGTATCATTAACTGCTACAACAGAAGCGCTATGCCTTTTGGGGTACAGTGGCTATTTTGCTGCAGCAAACTGGCTTCTATATTATCTACTTCGTTTTTCTATTGAATATATTGGAAATGAATTTGAAAAACACGTAAAGAAAAAAATCATGATTTTAATGCTGTGTCTGGATAATCTTTCCGTGCTTTTGAATAACATATTCCAGCATCTGTTTTCCGTGGATGCGGTTACCTTGTTTAAAGAGGAGCAGTTTTTTTCTTTGAAGATTACACCTCTTTTTTATACTCATTATGCTATTATTTTGATGCTGGTGATTTTTTGTCTGATTAGCTTGTTCTATCGTTCAGTAAAGGCGCCAATGTTTTATCGGAAAAGATATCTGGCTATTGCCATTGGTGTTGTGGTTATTGTGATGATAAATGTATTGTGTATGGAGTCGGCAATTGATATTTCTGTAATCAGTTATGCCATTGAGGGTGTTTGTATTTATTACTGTGTATTTGTATATACTCCTCAAAAATTATTGCCAAAGACTTTATTCCAGGTTGCACAGAATATGTCTGTAGGCTTATTCGTATTGGACGTAGAAGGAAAAAAGTTATATAGCAATAAATGTGCAGAAGGATTTTTAAACGTGGAAAATCCTTTGGTGAATCAGAATGGGCTGACTTTAGAACAATGGTGTCGTGTTCAATATCTGGAAGATGATAAAGACTTTAAAAAGGAGCATAGTTTTTTTCAGGGAGAAGAGGAACTGATTCTGAGGATAGAATTGCAGCGGATGGTGGATTCCAAAAGCCAGTTACAAGGCGGGTATTTTATGATTCAGGACCGGACAGAAGAAATTAACAATATGAAGCTGGAACAGTATCTGGCTACCCATGATAGTCTTACCGGGCTATACAATAAAGGATGCTTTGATGTGAAGGCGGCACGTTATATTAAACGTCATAGAGATGAAAATCTTTTGATGATTTGTACAGACATAAAAGACTTCAAAATGATAAATGATTTTCTGGGAACTCAGACCGGGGATGCTGTACTTGTGAATTTTGCAGAAATGATTCGTAGACAGGCTGGCGAAAATAGTGTGTATGGACGATTGGGCAATGATGTTTTTGCTATTCTTATGCACAAAGAAGATTATAGGGAAGATTTGTTTTTTGGTGGAGAACAGGAATTTTTTGCGGGAAGTAATAAAAATGTGTCCATTCCAGTGGTAAATTATCTGGGAATATATGAAATTAATCAGGGAGATGTATCAGTAGCTGTTATGTGTGACAGAGCAAGAATGGCGATTGCTACGATAAAAGGAGATTATCATAAGCGGGTAGCTTATTATAATAATATTTTGCGTGACAATATTATGCATGAGCAGGAGTTGATTCATGATCTGTCGGATGCCATCCGGCAGGAACAGCTAAAGATGTATCTACAGCCACAGTTTTCTGCAGATGGAAAGATATTAGGCGCGGAAGCTCTGGTACGGTGGATTCATCCGAAGAAAGGTGCTATTTTACCTGGGGATTTTATTCCAGTGTTTGAGAAAAATGGATTAATTTCAGAGGTAGACCAGTATATCTGGGAAACTGCCTGCAAACAGCTTTGCAGGTGGAAGAAGGAAGGGAAAGAAAATCTATATATTTCGGTTAATATTTCACCAAGAGATTTTTATTTTCTAAATATTTACCAGATATTTACGGATCTAGTGAAAAAATATGATATTGATTCAAAGAATCTAAAATTGGAAATAACAGAAACTGCTATTGTAATGGATTTTAACCGGCAGTTAGAGCTGATTAAAAAACTTCGCCACAATGGATTTGTAGTAGAGATGGATGATTTTGGAAGTGGATATTCTTCTTTGAATATGTTGAAAGATATTCATGTGGATATTCTGAAAATCGACATGGGATTCTTAAAGAAAGCAAAGGACGAAGATAGAAGTAAGAAAATTTTACAAATGATTATTAGTCTGTCTAAACATCTGGAGATGCCTGTGATTACAGAAGGAGTAGAAACAAAAGAGCAGGTACAGTTCTTATCGGAAATGGGATGTGAGATGTTTCAAGGATATTATTTTGCGAAGCCTATGTCTGTACAGGAATTTGAAGAATTTTTTCAGGAGAATCAAAGTAATCATTGACAGATGAAAATATACCAAAAGGAGACAAAATTATGAACTGGAATATAGTATTTTTTATTAACAGTGCATTACTTGGAGTAGGTCTGGCAATGGATGCTTTTTCTGTTTCTCTGGCAAATGGTCTGAATGAACCCAAAATGAAAGCTGGAAGAATTTGTAGTATTGCAGGTGTTTTTGCAGTGTTTCAGGCATTAATGCCAATGACCGGATGGATTTGTGTACATACTATACTGCAATATTTTAAAGTTTTTGAGAAAATGATACCATGGATTGCATTAATTCTGCTGGCATATATCGGCGGAAAGATGCTTTGGGAAGGAGTAAAAAAAGGCGAAGATCAGGAGGAAAAGGCTGCGGTAGGTTTCGTAGGACTGCTGGTGCAGGGGGTGGCAACATCTATTGATGCTTTATCTGTTGGCTTTACCATTGCAGAATATTCCTGGATTATGGCGCTTGTCTGTTCCCTGATTATTGCAGCAGTAACTTTTGTGATTTGTGTAGGTGGACTATTGATTGGCAAGAAGTTTGGAACCAAGCTTTCCAATAAGGCATCTATTTTAGGTGGTGTCATATTGATTGCCATAGGATTGGAGATTTTTATTACAGGGGTTTTTTAGGATGAATTTTATGTGCAAAAGCAGATGCAGTAATGTATGTAGATAAACAGTAGATGAAAGCGAAAGAAAAAGAGAAATAAAATATTGTGGCAGATGTTGTATGAAGATGTCGACATTTGATGGATGCTTTTTGTTGAAATGCCTTAGGAAGATTGTATACTTTTCTTGAGGCATTTTTTTATTCAAACTTTGCACTTAGAAAATGCCCAAATTTCAAGGGAAAGCAGGAGGGGCCATGGAGTCAACAAGAGTATTAATCGTAGACGACAACAAAAGAATTGTAAGTATACTAAAGGATGCCCTAGAAAGAGAACACGATATGGAAGTAGCAGGAACTGCATCAGATGGGGAGGAAGCATTACGGCTTATTTCGATTTTACGACCAGATGTGGTTTTGTTGGATTTGATTATGCCAAAGATAGATGGATTGGGAGTGATGGAACGGCTGAAAAACCGGGAAATGAAACATAAACCGGAGATTATAGTGGTTTCAGCAGTAAGTCAGGAAAACGTAACAGAAAATGCCTTTGAGTTGGGAGCAGCCTATTACATTTTGAAGCCTTTTGATAACAGAGTTATTTTGTCCAGAATCCGGGCATTACGGCAACAGCTCAGTGTCCAGGATGAAAAAAAGGAAAATAAGGTAATTAGCACAGTATTTGAAAATCGTAACCGAAGATTAGCCAATAGTCTGGAAGCGGATGTAACGGATATTATCCATGAAATCGGCATACCTGCCCATATTAAAGGATATCAATATCTTCGGGATGCTATCATAATGTCGGTGGGAGATACAGAAATGCTAGGCTCTATTACGAAGGTATTGTATCCTACCATTGCCAAGAGGCATAAAACTACACCTAGCCGGGTAGAAAGGGCGATTCGCCATGCCATTGAGGTGGCATGGAGTAGAGGCAGAGTGGAAACTATCGAGGAGTTATTTGGATATACGGTGAGTTCTGGAAAAGGAAAGCCCACCAATTCCGAATTTGTTGCCCTGATTGCAGACAAAATTCGTCTGGAATATAAAATGAGGGCATAAAAAGGAGAGAAAACACGCGAAACTGGCAAAAAAACACTTTTCACTTCTGTTTAAATAAGGTATAATTAGGAAATAGGGATTTAAAAAGAATGGAGGGTGTTTATGAAAAATATTTTGTTTGTAGCTTCAGAGTGTGTTCCTTTTGTGAAGACAGGAGGATTGGCAGATGTTGTGGGTTCTCTTCCAAAGTATTTCAATAAGGAAGAATTCGATGTTCGTGTTATGGTACCAAAGTATGCCTGTATTCCGGAAGAGTGGAAGCAGCAGATGCAGTACAAGACACATTTCTACATGGATTTAGCATGGAGAAGCCAGTATGTTGGAATTTTAGAAATGGAATATGAGGGAGTTCATTTCTATTTTATTGATAATGAATTTTATTTTGCTGGATATCATCCATATGGTAATATTCACGAAGATATTGAGAAGTTTGCATTCTTCTGTAAGGCGGCGCTTTCTGCCATGCCTTCATTGGATTTCAGACCGGATATTATTCACTGTCATGACTGGCAGACTGGTTTGATTCCTGTATACATTAAGGATACCTTTAATGCAAATCCATTTTATCATGGAATTAAGACGATTATGACCATTCATAATTTGAAATTCCAGGGTATCTGGGACAAGCGTAAGGTAATTGATATTACCGGATTGAATGAATACTATTTTGCACCAGATAAGTTAGAGGCATATGGTGATGCCAACTACTTAAAGGGTGGTATTGTATATGCAGATATGGTAACTACAGTTAGTGATTCATACGCAGAAGAGATTAAGATGCCATTTTACGGAGAGCATCTGGACGGTTTGATGCGCGCCAGAAGCAATTCTCTGCTGGGTATTGTAAATGGTCTGGATTACAATGAATATAATCCAGAGACTGATCCATTTATTTTTGCAAATTATACTGCTAAGAATTTCCGTAAGGAAAAGATTAAAAATAAACGTGGTCTCCAGAGAGAACTTGGTTTGGAAGAGAATGATAAGAAGTTTATGATTGGTATCGTATCCCGTCTTACAGACCAGAAAGGTTTCGATTTGATTGATTATGTTATCGAGGAGATTTGTGCAGAGGACACCCAGCTGGTTGTATTAGGAACTGGTGAGGAACGTTATGAGAATTTATTCCGTCACTTCGAGTGGAAGTATCATGGAAGAGTTTCAGCAAATATTTTCTATTCTAATGAGCGTTCTCATAAGATTTATGCAGGTTGTGATGCATTCCTGATGCCATCTCTGTTTGAGCCATGTGGTTTAAGCCAGTTAATGAGTTTACGTTATGGTACTGTGCCAATCGTTCGTGAGACTGGTGGTTTGAAGGATACGGTAGAGCCTTACAATGAATATGAAAGTAAGGGAACTGGATTCTCCTTCAGCAATTACAATGCCCATGAGATGTTAGATACCATTCGTTATGCGAAGGATGTTTATTATAACCGCAAGAGAGAGTGGAATAAGATTATCGACCGCGGCATGGCGCAGGATTTCTCATGGAATAGTTCTGCCAGAAAGTATGAAGATATGTACCGTGGCATGTAATTAGTCAATAATAGAAAGAGAATAAAGACAGATGCGACTAGATAAATATTTGTCACAGATGTCAGTAGGAACACGGTCTGAGGTGAAGAAACTCATCAAATCAGGCCGTGTTTTTGTAAATGACATTCCTGTGAAAAAACCAGAGCAAAAAGTGGATACAGAGGACGAAGTTACTGTGGATGGTGAGCAGATTGAGTACGTGCAGTATGAATATTATATGCTGAACAAACCGGCAGGTTATGTATCTGCCACAGTTGATAAGGAATATCCTACAGTAGTGTCCCTGATTAAGGACAGTAAGAAAGAGGATTTGTTTCCAGTAGGACGCTTGGATAAGGATACGGAAGGATTGCTTTTGATTACCAATGACGGAGAACTTGCCCATAATCTTCTTTCACCGAGAAAGCATGTTTGGAAGACCTATCTGGTGAAAGCGGAGGGAGAAGTGACAGAGGAAGATATAAAGCTCTTAGAGGAAGGTATAGACATTGGAGAAGAAAAGCTGACCTTGCCGGCAAAGGTTTCGGATGTAAAGTATGAAACAGAAACAGATATTTCATATACATGGCTGAATTTATCTATTCAGGAAGGAAAGTTTCATCAGGTGAAACGAATGCTGGCAGCAGTAGGAAAGCCTGTGGTTTACTTGAAGAGAGAAGCGATGGGGAGTTTGAGGTTAGATGAGGGGTTGACATTGGGAGAGTATCGGAAACTGACACAGGAAGAAATAGAAAAACTGAAAACATAGTATATTGTTTGAATATAGAAAAAGTAACATGTTATCTTAGAATTACAGAAGAGGTGTTGTCATGAAGGAGAAAATGAAAGCTGGCAAGGAATATCTGGAAAATGGTGCAAAGGAAAAGCTGGCATTTGTACAGGAGCATCACGAAGAACTGATAGCTTTGTATAAAAGTACAGTGGCGGAGACAGAGCAGTTGAAGGAGTGATGATAAGATTGCATGGTAAATTGCATACAAAAAAAGGTTGATTTTCTAAAGGAAATACTTTAGAATAAATCTCAGTGCTGAAATAGCTCAGTCGGTAGAGCACTTCACTCGTAATGAAGGGGTCGAGGGTTCAAGTCCCTTTTTCAGCTTATAAGAAAACCTCGGAAATATGGTACTTCCGAGGTTTTTGCTTTGAACTAAAAAACACTTGTTCGATGCGACAGACTATGTTATCCTAAATAAAGGAGCAATCGTGTTGCAGGGTGCGTTGACCACCATTTTAACAGAATGGGGGTGACGCTATGCGAAATCAGTTTGATTTTAAGGATTTGATGCAGTTCGGTCTTTTCATTTTGGCGTTACTTACATTCATTTGTTCGATTTGTAAGTAGTTGCATACATAGCAAAAACCACCCTCAATAACTTTGGCGAGTTGTATGGGTGGCTTTTTGCTATCATCAATATACGTCAACCCACCTTGTGGGCGGTTGCTCTTTCTATACATTATATTATATTCTTTTCATGCCTATGTCAAGAAATCCATAGGTATCTATCAGAAAAAAAGTGCATTTTGAGTGCATAAAATAAGAAAATATAAATTACGATACTCGTAACGAAGGGGAGAAGATTTTTATATGGAATTTTACGGAACTATAGGAACATCTTGCCAGAGGGAAGATATCATAGAAGAGATGTTTCGGGTAGGCATGACAGGGGTAAGAATCAATATGTCACATCAAAGTCTGGAGGAAAGTAGAGATTGGTTTGCAGCGATTCAGACAGCAGCCCAAAAAAGCAGTATTAAACCAGAAATCCTAATTGATCTACAAGGACCAGAACTGCGCATCGGTAAATTAACGGAACCGATACTGCTTCAGACAGGTGGGATTATAAGACTAGAGGAGAGTATTCCTTTTCCTGAATATCTCATAGCATATTTGAAAGAGGGACAACAGATATTACTGGATGATGGGAAAATACTTTTAGAAGTGAAAAATAAAAGAGAAGATGATGGAAGCATAGAGACAAAGTGTGAGGTTTTGCGGGGAGGGACATTGCTTTCGAGAAAAAGTATTGCATTACCAGGGGTTGCAGTTCCAATGCCAACGCTTACAGCGGAGGATAAGAAAAACTTAGCCGAAGCAAAGTCGGCAGGTGTAACAGGAGTTATGCTTCCCTTTGTCAGAGGTGCCAGTGATGTCCGAAAATTGAGACAGGTGCTAAAAGAAGTTGGTGCCGGAGATATCCGTATTTTTTCTAAAATAGAGAATATGACTGGAGTAGAGAAAATTGAGGAGATTATTCCAGAGAGTGATATGATTATTATTGCCAGAGGCGATTTGGGAAATAATCTGCCTTTATGGGAATTGCCAGCGATTCAAAAAGAAATTGCCGGGAAATGCAGAGAGGCAGGAAAACCGTTTATGGTGGTGACACAGATGCTTCATTCCATGGAGAAGTCTATGGTTCCTACCCGAGCAGAAGTGATGGATATTTACAATGCAGTATTGGAGGGTGCTCATGCCCTTATGTTGACAGGTGAAACGGCTGTTGGCAAGTATCCGGTAGAGGCAATAGAATACTTGGTAAGAGTAGGAAAGGAAGGAATGAAAACTTGGCAGGAACAGTAGAACATTTGGCCATTGCATGGGAATTATCCGAGAGATTAGATGTGACAAATAAAGATTTATTTATTGCGGGGAATATTTGTCCAGATGGGATCATGGCTAGAGAAAATTACCAAAGACCTATGAAAATGCACACTCATTTCCGGGACGGGATTCCAGATTATGAATTTTCCAGATCAGAGCATTTGGAACTATTTCATCAACGGATTCGTGAGTTTGTAAAAAAATATTATTACACAGCTGGAGTGGACAAAGATTTGTATCTTGGCTATCTCACCCACATTTTGGCCGATGAGATTTTTATGCTGACTATTCGTCCGGAGTTTATGGAAAAGATACAGGTTCTGGGCTTGACAGACCGGGATGCCAAAACCTTTGAGTATTTTACCTATGATGTAAACCAGATAGATTACCGTCTGGCAAAAGAATATCCAGGGATGAAACAGATATTACAGATTCTTCGGGAGATAGAACCATATGAAATAAAGGATATGATAACTACGGATGAATTAAACCGAAGCAGGGAATGGATTCTGAATTTTTTCTTTGAGGAAGCACCAGAAGCACAAGAGCCTGTGTATTACACCTATCAAAGAGCCTTGGCGTTTATTAAGAATGCTGTAGATATCATAGAAAAACGTATTCAGGAATATATCTAAACTATTAGAGGATTTATCTATCCGAAGCTGGACTTTTGAACAGGAAGAAATATAGAAAGGCATGGTAGTTGGTGTGGCTGTGAAAGGGAGACGAAGAGGTGGAAAAAAGGCACAGGAGAAAAGAAAAATTCTTATCATAGCAGTGCTTGTGTCAATTCTGTTAATTTGTTCAATTGCGGAAATCTCCAAAGAAGGAGCTTTATTTCAGAAGAGTAATTTTTTTCGGGAAGTTCATAAAGAAAGAGAAGCAAAGGCTCTTCTTCGTAGAAAAAAAAGAGACAAGGAAAAGATTCGGGTGCTCATTACAAATACGGACATGACCAGTATATTTCATAGAATGATACAAATTACAGGAAGCGAAGCTTTTACAGTGAAAAGAAACGGGAAGGAAGAATCTTATTCTTCAGGAGAGATAGTGGAATTATCCCAGGAAAGTGTAAACAATGCAAAAGATACTATTCTTTTTCATTGTCCAAAGGGAAAGTTAAAAGTGTGTTCCATATTACGGAGACAGGAGATTCCTGCATACAGAGGAACGATGAAAATCAAGAAGACCAGTCAGGGCCTTCTTCTGGTAAATGAATTGACCATGGGTGAATATTTGTATGGGGTAGTACCGGGAGAAATGTCTGCCAGTTATCCTATGGAAGCGCTAAAAGCCCAGGCAGTTTGTGCCAGAAGTTATGCGTGGAATCAGAGGAAAGCCAAGCAGTATAAAGAATATGGTGCTCATGTTGACGATACAACGGCATTTCAGGTATATAATATGGCAGGGGAGGATAAACGGACCCAAAAGGCTGTGGATGATACGGCAGGAGAGTTGCTTTACCATGGAAAAAAAGTGATTACGACATATTATTATTCGACTTCCTGGGGCAGTAGTGCCAGCACGGATGAAGTGTGGGGGGGAGAAGCAAATGCCTGTTATCCTGCAAAACTTCAGATAACCAAAGAAAGCAAAAAGATCACAGGAATAAAAGGTTTGGATCTGTCAGAAGAAAAGATTTTTCAGGGGTTTGTAACCAAAGAACTATGTGATACTTATGACAAAGAAAGTGGATGGTATCGTTGGAAAACGAATCTGCCAGCAAAACAGCTGGGATTAAAATTAGGGCTTGGAACAGTTAAAAAAATACAGGTTTTAGAACGAAGCGAAAGTGGATTATTGCAGAAAATCAGAATAGATGGTTCTAAAGGTAGTGAAATTGTGGAAGGACAACAGAGTATTAGAGAAAAACTGATGTTATCCGGTCTGGTGATTGAAACCCAGGATGGAAATCAACAAACAGTGGCTATGATTCCTAGTGCCGCATTTTTTATAAGGGACAGTATATCTAATGGAGAGATTTGCTTTCAGTTAATTGGAGGCGGATTTGGACATGGTGTTGGAATGAGCCAGAATGGGGCTTCTGCTTTGGCGAAATCTGGTTTTTCATATCAGGAAATTCTTTCCCATTATTATGATAAATGCCAGATAAAATAAATATTCTTATGATTTTTTAGAAGAGGATACTTTCTGAACAAAAAAGAAATTTAACATTCCGCCTAAAAAGAGAAGATACATGCAGGCGTAAAGCCAGACCATTAGCAGTGCAATTGTAGTCATAGGACCATAGATGGCAATATAATTGCTGAAATGATCCACATAGTAAGAATATAAAAAGGAAAAACCTAACCAGCCACTGGTGGCAAGAAGGGCTCCAGGAAGCTGGCTGGTAAATGTAATCTTTTTATCCTTGGAAAAGTTTGGAATATTTTTGTAAAGCAGGGTGAAAAATAGAAGCATTATAAGAAAACCAATGGCAGAGCGAAGACTGATAAAGGGAAGAAGGCTTTGCTCTAAAAAAGGAAAATGCTGTTTTAAATGAAAGAACAGGGAATTTCCAAAAACCAGTACCATCAGAGTAGACAGCAAAAGAACGGCAAATAATATAGTATAAAGGACAGACCAGAAACGAAGGATAAAGTAGTTTCTGGTTTCTTTGATTTCGTATATAGCATTCAGTCCACGGATTAAAGATAAAAAAGCCTTGGAACCAAGCCATAATGCTACAAGTACTGTGATTGGCAGTAAAGAGTAAAACTGATTCTGATAAAGACTTTCTACGGAAGAAAGAATAATTGTGCTTAACGATTCAGGGAGGAACAGTTTCATGGCTGTTAATAAGTAAGACCTGGAAATAGGGGTGAGCTGCAAAAGTGATAGCAAGAACAAAAAGAATGGAAAAAAGGACAGAATCAGCATATAAGCAGTCTGTCCAGCATAAGCAGCAACGGCAGTTTCATTTATTTTGTTCGTAAAAATTCTAATAAGCTTGTATAAAGGAAATGCTTCTAACTTTTGTTTGATTTTTTCTATCATAAACACCTCTCTATAATATACAAATCTTCGTGAATTAAGGTTGAAGTAACTCGTAATCCCCGGATTTCAATAAGTCTCTTAACTGCTCTATAGTATGAACTTCTTGGTTGGTAATAATACCGCCTTTTGCAAGATCTTCTGTTTCGTGAAAATCACTTCCAGAGGATGGAAGTAATTGATATTCCTTTGCCCAGGCTGTTGCCTTATCATTTTGGTTGTTGTGGCGGGGGTTCCCATTATAATATTCTGCCCCGTCTAGTAATGCGGCATCCCCAGGGGAACAGTATGTGCGATAAGGATGTGCCTGGAAAAGAAGAATGTTATTTTTGTGACATAATGATGATAATTCTGCCAGGCTCAATTCAAATAAAGATAGGTGTTCTTGAAAGAAGCCTTCTGTTGCGCCGTACAAAAGATAGTCATTAGGACTCTCTAAAAGATTGATTTCTGCTCCAAAAAGCACAGTGAGGGATGTGTTTTTCGCTGCTTCCAGAGCAGCGTGATAGCCGGATAAGAAGTAATCTACATATTCCTTTGGCGTTTTTGCTCCACTTTGCTCCATGACCCATTTACAGTAATGATCTGTAATTACGACTGCATTATACCCCGCCTTTTCGTACATGGATACCATTTCCTTTGCTGATACCTGGGCACAAGGACTGGATTCGCTGGTATGGGTGTGCATCTCTATCTTTATTGGAAAATTTTTCATAAAAACCCCTCATCTTTCTTGTTTTTTCTGTGTTTACGGCTATCCTATCATTTTATGGAATAGTTGTCAAAAATATGCATTCAGAATATAATACAGTATAGATAAAATAATTTTTTGCAGTACATAATGCAGAAAGAATGGAGGTTTTCTATGCATAGTTTTCAGGATGTAACACCGGATTATATGGAGTGTAATCCTTTTGAAAAAATAGGAAAGGAGTGGATGCTGGTAACTGCCGGTGATGAGGAAAAGGCAAATACTATGACTGCTTCCTGGGGTGGCATGGGTGTCATGTGGGGAAAGAATGTAGTATATGTTGTGATTCGTCAGAGCCGTTACACCAAAGAATTCATTGATAAGCAAGGCAGTTTTTCATTAAGCTTCCTGGGAGAAAAGCATCGGAATATGCTGAAGTATCTAGGCAGTGTCTCTGGCAGAACGGAAGATAAGTTAAAGGAAGCAAATGTAGAGTTGAATTATAAGAACGGTGTTCCATTTGTGGACCAGGGAAACCTGGCATTGATTTGTAAAGTGATGTCTGCTACACAGATTAAGCCGGAAGAGTTTGTTGTGGACGGCATAGATGAACAGTGGTATGCCGATAAGGATTATCATACTTTATATATTGCAGAAGTAACAGATATTTTAGCTAGATAATTTGCAGGTTGACACAATTTTGACTTCTTTCTTTTGTATAATATGGCTATAAATATAGGGAAAAATCAGGGGGTGAAATTTACATATTGTACAAAAAATGCAATAGAGGAAAGAGGTGGTTGGAAAGAAGTTGATAGAATTGCATAACATGCAAAAAAGAAATTAAGAAAAAGTTGACAAAAATTCACATTAGTAGTAGAATATTCGTTGTGAACAAATGTAACAATTGCATAGAAAAAGAGTAAGAATTTACCTTGCGATTGTCATATTGTTTAACAATGAGATTATTGTAGGAGGTTTTTTTTATGAGAAAAACAATTAAAAGATTAGTATCTTTAGTTCTTGCTACAGCTATCGTAGCAGGTGGAGCAATGACAAATGCAGCTAAGGCAGATGCAGCTTCTAGCTACAACTGTTTCCTGATGTTTGCTAGTACAGACTGGAAGTGTAACAACATGAAAGAAAATGTTGCATGCACAAAGGTTAAGAACAAAAAGGGAACTGCTAAGTACACTGTTACATTAACAAAGGCAAAAGCTCAGGGCGAGGACGAGAAGATTGGTTCTGCTTCTGCCTCTAAGGGCGCTACTGTATTCTGTGTAGATATCAAGAATATCTTAAAGGATCACAAAGTAAAGAAGCTTAAAATTTCTAACGTTGTTATCAAGTGTGACGGAAAGAAAGTTAAGATTAACCAGAAGAAGCTTGCTCAGGGTCAGTTAGAGCCATCTGGCGATCCAAACAAGTATCGTTTAGAGATTTTCAATACATATGGTGAGGGTGGTACAGCAAACGACCCATGTGCAAAGCCAACCGCTTTCAAGTGGAAAAAGAGCATTTCTGTAAGCTTTAACTTAAAGATTAAATAATTGCTTACTCTTTTCTCTATTATAAAAGGAGAGTCATCGGATGTATATCTGGTGGCTCTCCCTTTTTGTTGTCTTTTTTTAAGAAACTATGTTATACTAAAAGTTAGTGAAAAAGAAACTTTTGGGGACTGAAACTTGGAAAAAAGAGAGGAGCTAAAGGTATGGAGGAAAAGAAGAGGAAGACTTCAAGTACAAAGAGAACAACTGCTGCGAGAAAAAGTGCAGATACAGCTGCCAAGGCAAGTAAGCAGAAAGAGATAAAAGCCATACTTAAGAATATAAAAGAACCATTAGTATTTGGTCTGGATATTGGAACACGAAGCATTGTAGGTACTGTGGGATATAAGGAAAGTACCAATCGTTTTGTAGTAGTAGCACAGGTTGCTGTGGAGCATGAAACAAGAGCTATGATGGACGGACAGATTCATGATATTCAGGCAGTAGCAGATACGATTATAGAAGTGAAAGAGAAATTGGAAAGCCAGATTGGCAGACCTTTAAAGGATGTTTGTATTGCTGCGGCTGGTCGTGTATTAAAAACGGTTGTAGCAAAAGCTAAAGTGGACTTTAGCTATGAAACGGTTATTACTAGTGAACATATCTATTCCTTAGATATGCTGGGTGTAGAAAATGCTTACGAGACTCTTCGACAGGAGCAGCAAAGTGATAATATTAAGTTCTATTGTGTTGGATATTCCGTCATCAAATATTATCAGAATGATTATCCGATTCTGAATTTGGAGGGACATAAGGCAAATTCTATTGAGACAGAGTTAATTGCTACCTTCCTTCCGGATGAGGTGGTAGATGGTTTGTATGCGGCAGTAGAAAAGGCTGGGCTATTTGTAGCTAATCTGACTCTGGAGCCAATTGCGGCCATTAACGTGGCGATTCCAGAGAGATTCCGTTTGTTGAATATTGCTTTGGTAGATGTGGGAGCAGGAACTTCCGATATTTCTATTACTAATGATGGAAGTATCTTAGCCTATGGCATGATTCCAGCAGCCGGTGATGAGGTGACGGAGTGTTTGGCAAGACGTTATCTCACAGAGTTTTCGGAGGCGGATAAAATCAAATGTCAGAGTACCAGCAAAAAGCAGGTGTCTTTCAAGGATATTATGGGAATATCCCATAAAGTGCCTTCGGAGGAAGTGGTAGAAATCGTGAACCAGACAGTACGGGAGATTACCAGCCAGATAGCGGATAAAATAAAAGAATTAAATGGCGGTAAATCTGTCAGTGCAGTTTTTGTTGTTGGTGGCGGTGGAAAAGTAAAAGGATTTGTAGAAAGCCTTGCCCAGCATTTGGAACTTCCAGCAGACAGAGTGGCTTTGCGTGGCTCTGATGTTATGGGACATATTGAATTTATGCAGAGTGATCTTAAGATTGATTCGCTGCTGGTAACACCAGTAGGTATCTGCTTGAATTACTATGAACAAAAAAACAACTTTATTTTTGTTACAGTAAATGGAGAGCGGGTTAAATTATATGATAATAGTAAATTAACGGTAGTAGATGCTGCCATGCAGGTAGGTTTTCCAAATGAAGATTTATTTCCAAAACGTGGACAGACACTTAATTATACCGTTAATGGCGAAAAGCGCATGAAGCGTGGAGATGCCGGTGAAGCAGCTGTGGTAAAAATCAATGGAGAGATAAGCGGATTGAGTCAGACTATTGAGCCAAATGATAAAATTGAGATTGTGGAGTCAACTTATGGTGCTGCTGCAGAACTTATTGTTGGTAAGATTCCAGAATACCGGACAAACATGACGTTTCATTTTAATGGAAAGCAAATTACCTGTCCGCGGTTCGTAAAAGTAAATGGAGAACTGGTTTCTGAATTTTACAACATACAGGAAGATGATGTCATTGAAATAGTAGATTATTATACGTTACAGCAGGTGCTAGAGTTTATGGATATCACCTGCAAAGGAAAGGTATATGTTAATAATGCCCTTGCGGATATGGAGGAAAAGGTTTATGATAACTTCTCGGTAGCCTGTGAGATTCAGAAGGAGGAGCCAAATTATCAGCAGTTAATGGATGATTATGGGGAAGGACAGGTTCCAGAAGCAGTAATTAAGGGAGAATCTTTAGGAAGTCTGGAAGAACTTTCAGAAGAAAATCAAGCTGCCAATGAAAAAGAAGAGGTGTCCAAAACCAAAGCCGAATCTGAAGAACCAGAAATAAAACCGGCAGAGGAAGTGGATGCACAGGAGCCAGAAGGAGAAAAGGATATTGCCATTCTCGTCAATGGAGAAAGTGTAGTTCTAAAGAATAAAAAAGAGTATATCTTAGTAGATGTATTAGACTTCTATGATTTTGATTTGTCTGTTGCAGGAGGAAACCGGTTGTTGACTTTAATAAATGGAAAGCAGTCTGATTTTGTGGATCCGGTTCAGGCGGGCGATGAAATACGGATATATTGGGAATAGAAGATACGAAGGAAAGGATTGTAGACAGATGCAAGTGTGTAGTATTGCCAGTGGAAGCAGTGGCAATTGTATCTATATAGGAGATGGAGAACATCATATTCTGATTGATGCAGGAATCAGCCGGAAACGTATTGTGGAAGGATTAAATGAGATTCATGTCCGGCCAGAGGATTTGGATGCTATATTTGTAACTCATGAGCATTCAGATCATATTCAGGGGCTGCCTATGATGGTAAAAATGTTTCAGACTCCAATTTATGCTACTGGCGGGACTCTGGATCGGATTCGTTTGAAGGACAAGAAGGGTGTGATCGGAATGGAACATTTGTACCAGGTGCATGCCGATAGAGAGGTGCAGATTGGTAGTATGAGGATTACGCCGTTTCATATATCCCATGACGCAGCAGAGCCGGTATGTTATACAGTGGAATCACAGGGGCAGAAAGCCAGTGTGGCTACAGACTTAGGAAAGTTTGATGATTATATTGTAGAACATCTGGAAGGAAGTCAGATAGTAATGCTGGAGGCCAATCATGATATTAGCATGTTGGAAGCTGGCAGTTATCCATATTCGTTGAAATGCCGTATTCTTAGTGAATGGGGACATTTGTCCAATGAAGATTCCGGACGGCTTTTGTGTAAGCTGCTTGGAAATAGACTGGAGTATATCTTTTTGGCACATTTATCCAAGGAGAATAATTATCCAGAATTAGCATATGAAACTGTGAAGTGTCAGTTGTGGGAGGAGTTAGGCATGACAACGCTGCCGTTTCATTTATCAGTGGCGGAGAGGGATAAACCATCCATGCTGGTAAGCATATAAATTAGAAAGAAAAAGAGGTTATTAAAATGAAGAAGACAGTGATTACAGTAGTTGGAAAAGATAGTGTAGGTATTATTGCAAAGGTATGTACATACTTAGCAGAAAATAAGGTAAATATTCTGGATATTTCCCAGACCATCGTAGATGGATTCTTTAATATGATGATGATTGTGGATACAGCCCAGTGTGAGAAAGATTTTGGAAACTTTGCCGGAGAGCTGGAGCAGATTGGTGAAGAAATGAGCTGTATTATTAAAGCCCAGAGAGAAGATATCTTTGACAAAATGCATCGTATCTAAAAGAAAGGAAGAAGAGAGAAATCATGATTAATATATATGAGGTTTTAGAAACCAATAATATGATTGAGAAGGAAAATCTGGACGTACGTACCATTACCATTGGTATTAGTCTGTTAAATTGTATTGATAGTGATTTAGACCGTCTCAATGAGAAAATCTATAACCGGATTACCACGGTGGCTAAAGATTTGGTAGCTACCGGTCAGGCAATTGAAAGGGAGTTTGGTATTCCTATTGTAAATAAAAGAATTTCTGTGACCCCAATTGCATTGATTGGTGGTGCTGCTTGTAAGACGCCAGAGGACTATGTTACTATTGCAAAAACTCTGGATAGAGCTGCAAAAACCGTAGGTGTTAATTTTATTGGTGGATATAGTGCATTGGTATCCAAGGGAATGACCAAAAGTGATGAGCTTTTAATCCGTTCCATTCCTCAGGCATTGGCATCTACAGAATTCGTATGTAGTTCTGTGAATTTAGGCTCAACTAAGACGGGCTTAAACATGGATGCTGTGAAGATGATGGGCGAAATTATTCTGGAAGCAGCAGAGTATACGAAGGAAAGAGATTGTATTGGTTGTGCGAAGCTGGTGGTATTCTGTAATGCCCCAGATGACAATCCATTTATGGCAGGTGCTTTCCATGGTGTGACAGAAGCAGATGAGATTATTAATGTGGGTGTCAGTGGACCTGGTGTTATGCGTAAGGCTTTGGAAGCTGAGCATGGTACAGATTTTGGTTCTTTATGTGAGACCATTAAGAAGACTGCCTTTAAGATTACCCGTGTAGGACAGTTAGTAGCAATGGAAGCCTCTAAGAGAATGAATATCCCATTTGGAATTATCGATTTGTCCTTGGCTCCAACTCCAGCTATTGGTGACAGTATTGCAGATATTTTTGAAGAAATGGGACTGCAGAGAGCAGGAGCGCCAGGAACTACAGCTGCACTGGCTATGTTAAATGACCAGGTGAAAAAGGGTGGCGTTATGGCGTCCTCTTATGTAGGTGGTCTTAGCGGTGCTTTTATTCCGGTAAGTGAGGATCAGGGAATGATTGATGCGGTTTTAGATGGTGCCCTCACTTTAGAAAAGTTAGAGGCTATGACCTGTGTCTGCTCTGTTGGTCTGGATATGATTGCAATTCCTGGAGATACTAAGGCAACTACTATTTCAGGTATTATTGCAGATGAAATGGCCATTGGTATGATTAACCAGAAGACAACTGCAGTTCGTCTGATTCCTGTTATTGGAAAAGAAGTAGGTGAGATGGTAGAGTTTGGTGGACTTTTAGGATATGCGCCAATTATGCCTGTTAATGAGTTTGATTGTAGTGATTTTATTAACCGCGGTGGACGGATTCCGGCTCCAATCCACTCCTTTAAGAATTAGAAAGGAAAGTTGCAATGAGTAATTCAGCCGAAAAGGCATTAAAAAAGAAACTGCCTTTATGGGGAAAAATAGTTATAGGTGTTGTATGTGCATTGCTGGTACTTGGTGGTGCTGCATATGGAATATTTAATTATTATTATCATCAGATGAATATTGACAGCGGAGAAGATGTAGAAGCCCAGGAAGAATATTTTGATACTGATGAAAATATTGAGGATTTGAAGGAATTAGATCCAGACTCTATACAGTTGGACAGCGCAGACAGTGTCGATCAGAGTAAAGAAGTGATTAACATTTTGATTTGTGGTGAAGAAGCTATTGGAGGCGGCAGAGGACGTACAGACAGCATTATGATTGCCACAATCAATCAGCGGGATAATAATCTGCGCCTGACATCCATTATGCGTGATACTTATGTGCAGATTCCTGGATTCAGTGATAATAAAATTAATGCAGCATATCATAATGGTGGTATGAAGACATTAAAGAAAACCATTAAACAGAATTTTGGTATTACCATAGATGGTTATGTATTAGTAAATTTTGATTCCTTTCAGCAGGTGATTGACGCATTAGGAGGGATTGAAATTGAGTTGTCAGAAGATGAGGTGAGTTATCTTAATCGTACCAATTATATTTCTGACTATTCCAATCATAATCTTCATGTAGGGGTAAATCATATGAACGGGAACCAGGCTCTGGGATATGCCAGAGTACGGTATGTCAGCAAGGATGGACAGTACGGGGATTTTGCAAGAACTCTTCGCCATCGGACAGTTATAACGGCGATTTATGATAAACTCATGGACAAATCCTCTCTGGAACTGATTGCTATGGTGCCAAAGCTAATGCCATTGGTAACTACGGATATTAAAAAGAATGAGTTAGTAAATTATTTGTATCAGGGTGTATCTGTCCGTAGCAAAAATCCTAAACTGGAAACCTTGAATGTTCCAGTAGAAGGTGCATATCAGATTACAAGAGTTCGTTCTATGTCAGTCATTCTTCCAAGTGATTTAGATAAAAATGTAAAAGAGATGCAGAAATTTATCTATGGAAGCTTGTGGAAAAGTGAAGGAAAAGAGGAAGAAGGAGCAAATATTACCATAGGACAATAAAATAAGAGATGCAAAATTGTATACAATTATACGTTGACGCAAAGCATTGAAATATGGTATAAATCATATTAGTGTCTTTGGCACTAATTGGAAAACAAAGGCAACACAAAGGAAAATAACCAGGTCAAGAAAGGGGCTATTATCATGTCATTAGAATTATCCAAGAAAGCAGCAGCAGTAAAACCATCCTCAACATTGGCAATTACTGCAAAGGCAAAAGAGTTAAAAGCACAGGGAAAGGATGTTGTAGGTTTTGGTGCCGGCGAGCCGGATTTTAATACACCAGAAAATATTTGTGATGCTGCGATTAAGGCGATTCACGATGGATTTACAAAATATACACCAGCTTCTGGAACCAATGATTTAAAGGAAGCGATTTCAAAGAAATTTAAAGAGTTTAACGGTTTAGATTATGCACCAGACCAGATTGTAATCAGTAATGGTGGAAAGCATTCATTAACCAATATTTTTACCGCTATTATCAATCCAGGAGATGAAGTAATTATTCCAGCTCCATTCTGGCTCAGTTATCCAGAAATCGTTAAGCTGGCTGGTGGTGTTCCTGTAATTATTAATACTACCAAGGAGCAGAACTATAAGCTGACAGCAGAGGCTTTAAGAGCAGCAGTAACTGATAAGACAAAGGCTGTTGTATTGAATACACCAAATAATCCAACTGGTATGTTATATACAGAGGAAGAGCTTCGTGCAATTGCAGATGTAGTTGTAGAGAAGGACTTCTATGTGGTAGCAGATGAAATGTATGAGAATCTGGTTTATGGTGACCAGAAGCATGTCAGCATTGCATCTTTCAGCAAGGAGATTTACGATAGAACCATTACCTGTAGCGGTCTGGCAAAGAGCTATGCTATGACAGGATGGAGAATCGGATATACAGGTTCTTCTAAGGAAATTGCAAAGATGATGAGTAGTGTACAGAGTCATCAGACATCTAATCCAAACTCTATTGCACAGAAGGCTGCTGTAGAGGCTTTAAATGGTCCTCAGGATTCTGTAGTAGCAATGCACGCAGAGTTTGATAAGCGTCGTAAGTATATGTTCGAGAGAATCTCTAAGATGGCAAATGTAAGTGCCATTGAGCCAATGGGTGCATTTTATGTATTCGTAGACGTAAATGGTGTTTTAGGAAAGAATTATAAGGGACAGGAGATTACAGACACTTCTAAGATGGCAGAAATCTTAATTGAAGAGTACAATGTGGCAGTAGTGCCATGTGCAGATTTCGGTTTTGCAGATCATATCCGTCTGTCCTATGCAATTTCTCTTGAGCAGATTGAAAAAGGATTGGATCGTATCGAAACATTCTTAAATGAATTGCAGTAAAGTTTCATTGTGAGGGAATTTACGTATTGAGAGCAAATAACGGTCAGACATCCCGACGAAAAGACGCTTTCGCTTAGGATGGCTTACGGAACGGTACGTAGGTTTCCTTGCGATAGCACAGGCACCTTCGGTGCTATATATAAGCACAAACAGCCAGTTGTAAATAAATTTACACTGGCTGTTTTGCACTTATAAAGGCCTGCGGTCCTTGTGCTATCTTCAAGACGGAAACTAACTAGCCCAACCCGAGCCCAGAGGCATCCGCGTAAAAGAAAACCATAAAACATTTTCTGCGTCACACTCTCTCAATTGATATTATAAGAAACTCATCTATGCTCTAATTTTTTGACTACTAGATCTGCAATTTCTCTTGCAAGGTACTGGGTGTCCTGGGAGTGAAAGAGATTAGAATCCGTCAGCAGGTTATAATTTTCATCCGATGGAATATAATATGTTCCTTGTAAAATAGTATTTGGTGTTGTTTTTAAAGTGGCACATAGGGCTAAAAGACATTCTAAAGAAATGTTTGTTAATCCATTCTCCATATGAGAAACATGGATGGTTGATTTGTCAATTGCTTCTGCCAGCTGTGCCTGGGTCAAATGTTCTTGTTTTCGAAGTTTCCTAATATTGTTGCCGATAATTTTACTGTCCATAACTAGTGATATGCTCCGTGTTTAGAATTTTATGACTATTTTAAATGCAATAGTTATAATATTTACTTATTAGGATATAGTCATTCCTAAAAAAAGAAAATAAACTGACAGGGATTTGTGTTGTCGTAAAAAGGATAGTTTTATGCTGGAGAATTTATATACTGCTTTTAAATAACTAAAAGAAAATGCCAGATACCTAAAGGGTTTCTAGCATTTTCTCGATTCGGTTATTATAGTTGTGATTTTGAAATATAGCTTCAAAGCCATTTTTAGCGATTTGAAGCCGCTCCTCTTCATGAGAGAGGTAATACTTTACTTTTTGTTTTAAATCTGTCAAATTCTCGTAAATCACCATATCCCGTCCATTCACTAATAGTCCATCATACTCTGGACGGTAATCTGTCAGCAGAAATCCGCCGGCACTTAAAATATCCCATACCCGTAATGAAATTCCACTTTCGATATTTGGTGCGGTCATGTTTAAATTGATTTTACTAAGGGCAAATATCTGTGACATGTCTGTATGATAATCCACAGGTGGATGAATCTGTACCTGATGAAGTGGGGCAGTGTTACTGGTAGTGAAAAGATGGACATCGAAATCCTTAGCAAGCTCATTTAAAGTACGAATACGTACCAGAGAAGCAGTTTTGTGGGAAAGTACACGGGTAGAAAACTGCATTTTCAAAAGTTCATCTTCCTCTGTCTCAAAGCATGAACTAAAACTTTCATCTAACCGTAAATATGGCTTTAAGTCTTGAAAGATAGTATCTGTTAGAAGATAAGGAAAAATGTTTCCATATGGAATATTTAACTGGGCTTCCATGGCTGCATCAATATAGCCACAGAGGTAATCCGGCAGAAGAGAGCATAAAGCATCATAATAATTCTTATCATACAAATTTCCAATGAAAGAAACAGGGTAATACTCCTGTGCTTGTCCACCATCAAAGGAAGGCGTATACCGGTGAATACTTCCAGACAAAGGAAGGTGATATACCTGTTTCACTCCGCGTTTTTGAAGTTTTTCATACTCTGCCTTATCGAATACAAATATCCGATTCTCGGGATAGAATACCGTAGGTGTCAGGAGACTAATCAATGGAGAATCCACAGTCCATGATACATAAGTTACTTTCCGTTCATGGCATACCCTGGCAATGTTTGCAAAATAATTCACCGAGAAAACAAAATCATAATTTTTCTTTTTCAGTTCCGCGGCAAGTGCCAGCTCAAATTCCCTATCCTCAAGATGATTCTTTGCAGAAAGAGCAGGGACATCTATCGAATGTCCCTGCTCCTTAAATGTACGAATGATGTCCTCATATGGGTAAATATCCCATCTATGTATTAGAATCTTCATATAATCTCCAATTTTTTTAATACACTTATAGTAACTTTACGTTCTGTATAACAAATGAGCCGAGTACGTATAGTATACCACAATAAATACTTTCAACAGCCAGTAAACAGCAGGAAATGTCTTTGGTTTTCCACATGAGTGACGTTTGAGTTCGCTGGTGCTTAGAGAGTGTATTTTGCTCTCTTATGCACCACTGCGTAACTCAATTCGAGCCGAGAGGCGTTCACGAATGGGAAAACCAAAGACATTTCCTGCGTCATATTTGCGTTATTTTATTTCATATTCTTCACTGCTGTGGAAAGCATCAGCTTAATTCGGTTCAACTGGTTCACCTCGCTGGCACCAGGATCGTAGTCAACCGCTACAATATTAGAATCTGGATGGCGGTGACGAAGCTCTTTAATAACCCCTTTTCCAACTACATGGTTTGGCAGACAGCCAAAAGGCTGGGCACACACAATGTTTGGAACACCAGAGTGAATCAGCTCAATCATTTCACCAGTCAGGAACCATCCCTCACCAGTCTGGTTACCAGTACTAACGATTGGTTCTGCGTATTCTGCCAAAGTACGGATATGTACCGGTGGTTCAAAGCGTTTACTTGCCTTGAAGGCATCTTTGGCAACCTTGCGGTAGTTCTCTAAGAATGCAATAGCAAAGTTATTAATCCGGGCAGAAGATTTCTTCTTTCCGAGGTATTCTGCCTTAAAGTTTGCATTGTACAAGCTGTACATAAAGAAGTCAATCAGGTCAGGGCAAACTGCCTCAGCTCCTTCAGCTTCCAAAAGTTCTACCAGATAGTTATTGGCAAGAGGAAGGAATTTAACAAGGATTTCTCCTACAATACCTACTCTTGGTTTCTGGATATCCTTTAATGGCAGTTCATCAAATTCTTTGATAATCTGACGAATATTTTTCTTAAATTGGCTCTTTTTTGCAGTCTTTACAGAATTCTGTGCAATCTTTAACCATTTCTGGTGAAGGGCGTCTGCAGAACCAGGAACCTTTTCGTATGGTCTGGTGCGGTAAAGCACACGCATAAATACATCACCATAAATCAACGCCTGAATGGTATGGTTTGCAAGCTTCAAGTCAAAGGTGAAACCAGGATTCTTTTCAATACCTGCACTCAATGAAATAACCGGAATCTGTTCCATACCAGCTTTTTCTAAAGCACGGCGGATAAATCCAATATAGTTGGTAGCACGGCAGCCACCGCCAGTCTGAGTGATTAAAAGTGCTACTTTGTTTAAGTCATACTTACCAGAAAGCAAAGCTTCCATAAACTGGCCTACTACAATCAGAGATGGATAGCAGGCGTCGTTATTAACGTATTTTAAACCGAAGTCTACAGCTTTTTCTGTGGTTGGCAGAATCTCCAGATTGTATCCACAAGATGTAAGGGCAGGTCCCAATACATCAAAATGAATCGGAGACATCTGAGGTGCCAGAATCGTATAGTTCTCACGCATTTCCTTGGTAAATACTACACGCTGGTGAGAGGTATCCTTTGACACTGGCAGAATCTTTTTGGACTCTCTTTCCTTTACTGCTGCAAGGAGAGAACGGATACGGATACGGGCAGCACCTAAGTTGTTTACCTCATCTATCTTTAATACAGTATAAATCTTATTACATTTTGTAAGAATATCACTAACCTGATCGGTAGTAACAGCATCCAGACCACAACCAAAGGAATTCAACTGGATTAAATCCAGATTTTCCTGAGTGCGGACATAAGATGCCGCTTGATACAGACGGGAGTGGTACATCCACTGATCCATAACAATAGTAGGTCTGTCTACCTTGCCAAGATGGGAAATACTATCCTCTGTCAATACTGCTACACCATACGAAGTAATCAAATCAGGAATACCATGATTGATTTCAGGGTCAATGTGATATGGACGACCTGCCAAAACAATTCCACGGCGGCCAGTTTCTTTTAAGTAACGTAATACTTCTTCGCCCTTTAACTGCATTTCATCGCGGACTGCCTGCATTTCCTTCCATGCTGCAGTGGCAGCGCGACGAATCTGGGCAGCGTCAATACCATTTTCCTTGGTGAAGTATTCTACCAGACGTTTGGTAGCAATCTCCTCATTTTCCAAAGAAAGGAAAGGATTCTGGTAGGTAATACTGCCATCCTGCAATTCTTCAATATTATTCTTAATATTCTCACCATAAGAAGTAACGATTGGACAGTTATAGTGGTTATTGGCATCGGCAACTTCTGTACGCTCGTAAGGAATACAAGGATAGAAGATGTAGTCAATCCCCTGACGGATTAACCAGGTTACGTGTCCATGAGCAAGCTTGGCAGGATAACACTCTGACTCACTTGGGATGGACTCGATACCCAATTCGTAAATCTTACGGTTGGATTCTGGGGAAACTACCACACGATATCCCAGTTCCGTAAAGAAGGTAAACCAGAATGGGTAGTTTTCATACATGTTCAGTACACGAGGAATACCTACAGTACCACGAACTGCCTGCTCTTCATCCAAAGATGTATAATGCTGGAACAACCGTTTATTTTTAAAATCAAACAGATTTGGAATCTTTTCTTTATTCTTTTCTTTTCCAAGACCACGTTCACAACGATTACCGGAAATAAACTGTCTTCCGCCGGTGAAACGGTTAATGGTCAGAAGACAATGGTTGGTACAACCCTTACAACGCGCCATGGAAGTTTCGAATTTTAATTCATTAATCTGCTGGATGGTCAGCATAGTAGAAGGCTGACCGTCATAATGCTTACGGGCAATCAGTGCAGCACCAAAAGCACCCATGATACCAGCAATGTCAGGACGTACTGCTTTACATCCGGAAATTCGCTCAAAGCTGCGAAGAACTGCATCATTATAGAAGGTTCCACCCTGAACTACTACCTTTTCTCCTAAGTCCTTAGGATCGGTAAGTTTAATAACCTTTAATAAAGCATTTTTAATAACAGAGTATGCCAGTCCGGCAGAAATATCTGCTACGGTAGCCCCTTCCTTCTGTGCCTGTTTTACCTTAGAGTTCATAAATACGGTACAACGGGAACCTAAGTCAATTGGATTTTCTGCAAATAATGCCACCTTGGCAAAGTCAGCTACTTCGTAGTTCAAAGACTTGGCAAAGGTTTCGATAAAGGAACCACATCCGGAAGAGCAGGCTTCATTTAACTGAACCTTATCTACGGAATTATTTTTAATCTTAATGCACTTCATGTCCTGGCCACCAATATCCAGGATACAGTCTACCTCTGGTTCAAAGAACGCCGCTGCGTTATAATGGGCTACAGTTTCTACCTCGCCTTCGTCCAGTAAGAGAGCAGACTTTAATAACGCTTCACCGTAACCGGTGGAACATGCACGGACAATCTGAGTGCCTTCCGGCATCAGGGAATAAATCTCTTTAATTGCTTTAATGGCAGTCTTTAATGGGCTTCCATTATTGTTACTATAGAAGGAGTACAATAAAGAACCATCTTCACCGATAACCGCTACCTTTGTAGTAGTAGAACCGGCATCGATACCTAAGAATAAATCTCCTTCATAGGAGGCAAAGTCGCCTTTCTTTACATCATTTTCTGAATGCTTTTTCAGGAATTCATTATATTCCGCTTCATCTTTAAATAATGGTTCCAGACGGGTAACCTCATGCTCCATGGTGATTTTCTCGGACAAGTCAGCATTTAATTTGCTTAGAGAAGACATAACAGTATCTGTCTTTGCGTTCATAGCAGCACCAGAAGCCGCAAAAAGATGGGAATGTTCTGGCGCAATAATCTGGTCGCCAGTTAAATTTAAAGTACGGATAAATGCCTGTTTTAATTCGGTTAAGAAATGAAGAGGTCCACCAAGGAACGCTACATTTCCACGGATTGGCTTACCGCAGGCCAGACCACTGATAGTCTGGTTTACCACTGCCTGGAAAATAGAAGCAGAAAGGTCTTCTTTCGTAGCGCCTTCATTAATCAAAGGCTGTATATCTGTTTTTGCAAAAACACCACATCTGGCCGCAATTGGGTAGATGGACTGATAGTTTTTGGAATATTCATTTAATCCGGCAGCATCTGTTTTTAAAAGGGACGCCATCTGGTCAATAAAGGAGCCTGTACCGCCGGCACAAATACCATTCATACGCTGGTCAATACCGCCAGTGAAATAGATGATTTTTGCATCTTCACCACCTAATTCAATAGCAACATCTGTGTGAGGCGCAAAGTCCTTTAAAGAAGTAGCAACCGCAACCACTTCCTGCACAAATGGAATATTTAAATGTTTTGATAAAGTTAATCCACCAGAACCAGTGATAACAGGAGAAATTGGCAGATCTCCCAATTCATCATAGGCATCTGCTATGATAGAAGCCAGAGTCTCCTGAATATTTGCGTAATGACGTTGGTAATCAGAGAAAATAATCTCTCCTTCTGGATTTAAAATTGCGATTTTTACTGTAGTGGAACCGATATCGATTCCAAGTGTATGACATGGTAATTTCATAATAATAACTATTCCTTTCTAATCTCCAAAAAACTTTCTAAATACAAAGTTCGCGAAGAATCGCCATATTTTCCTATTATATGACAAATTTTTTCTGATTGCAATATAGCAATTAGACGGTTTCTAAGAAGTGGACACAGGATTTTATGTGAAAAAATACGTATTCATGACTATATTAATGGATGAAATTGGCAGAAGATGTGTCACAAGTGGTAAATATGGGGAATATATTAGTTAAGGAAAGAAATATTCCGTACTAAGAAACGGTAAAGAAATGGAGGAATGTATGGAGTTTTGTGATGGAATGATGGTTACGGTGCAGCAGGGGGATACATTGTATTCCTTAAGTATGAGGTATCAGGTGCCTTTGGCTGTGTTACTGCGGGCAAATCCATATGTAGATGTGTATAATCTGCAGGTAGGAGAGAGAATCTGTGTTCCAATGCGCAGAAGACCGATGCCAATGCCTATGGTGCCAGGCGGAGAGGATGGCATGTGGAGAGAGACGGACCGCCAGCCAGACAGAGAGGACGGTATGTGGAGAGAACCAGACCGCCAGCCAGACAGAAGAGAGGATTTAGAAGAATTCTTAGAAGATAGAGTGGAAGAAATTCAGGACAGAATCGAAGATGCATTAGAGCAAAGACCAGTACAGAGACCTGTGCCAGAACAAAGACCGTCTACAAGGCAGAGAGTTCCAGAAGAATCCCAGATGATGCCGACCCAGGAGATGGAGATGCGGATGCAGACTGAACTGGAGGAGACGAACATAGAAGATAATAGAAACCAGTGGGAAAGATATGTAACCAAGCAGGGAGATACTCTTGATATTGTAGTAGGACCTGCCATGGGAAGAGACAATGAATGGGAAGAGCTTTTAGAGGAGTTTGTGGAGCGGAACGGAAGAGATAAAATATATCTTTTGCCAGGGGTTGCATATTACAGAAGAAAATAAATGATTATATCGAAAAAAGCCCTTTTTTCATAGTCTTTGTTGTTTGACAAAGAATAAGGCTATCACTATAATAGATTATCAGGGGCAGTATGCTGTCTCTGATAATCTGACTTGAGGTTGGACAAGCTGGATAGCAAGGTCTGGCAGGTCTTCAATAAAGAATTTTGTAAAGAATAAAGAGAAAAGGAAAGTAAAAATGAATCAGTTTTTAAATAAGTTGGAACGTAAATTCGGACGTTATGCCATACCGGATTTGACAAAGTACGTAGTAGTTCTTTATTGCATTGGTGCCGGTATAGGTCTGATTAGTCCTATGTTATATTACGATTTTCTAGCGTTGAATTTTGAAGCGATTTTACATGGACAAGTCTGGCGTTTGGTCACTTATTTGTTGGAGCCGTATGGTCTTGGCAATGGAATGAATTTTATTGTAGACATTTTATTTCTGGCAATTAAGGTAAATTTGATTTTTATGTTTGGAAGAGCCTTGGAGAGAGCCTGGGGAACCTTCCGATATAATATGTACTTTTTTAGCGGATTTTTGTTAAATATTGTAGCGGCATTGATTTTATATTTGTCACCTCTTCATGCAAGTATTTATTATGCTGGCTTTGAGTACATTTATATGGCTATGTTTCTTGCTTTTGCGGTATTGAATCCGAATATGGAATTTTTAATCTATTTTGTACTTCCAATCAAGGCAAAATGGCTGGCAATATTAGATGCTGTTTATCTCGGATATCAGATTATATCTAATATAGCAAAAGGTGCAAAATACCTTATCGCAGGAGAAGGCATGGTTGCTGGTGCTTATATAAGTATGGCTGTTGCTATTATTGTGGCAATGTTAAACTTCCTGATTTTCTTTATGGCAAGCAGGGAGTATCAGCGGATATCACCGAAGGAAATTCATCGGAAGCGGGAGTTTAAGCGGAAGATGAATCAGGCTCATCAAAGAAATCCACAGGGAACCAGACATCGTTGTGCTATCTGTGGAAGGACAGAGTTAGATAATCCAGATTTGGACTTTAGATATTGCTCGAAATGTGATGGGAATTATGAATACTGTTCGGATCATTTATTTACTCATCAGCATGTGAGAAAATGATGTAGTGAATAAAGGGAAAAAAGTGGTGCAAAGGAAGATAAAGAAAAAGGAGTAGAAAAATGGTTGCAGTTAATATTGTTGCAATATTAAGTTTGATTATTATGCTGGGGATGTACGTTCCCGTCAGTAATTATTTAAGAGGACGTTTGCTTTCTACAGGTGGAAAGACAGTGACTTCTGGAAAAAAAGGTGGAAAAAGAAAGGCATCTGCAGGTGTAGTGACTGCAACCGTAGAGTCTAGTTCCCAGGAAAAGAGTATTGGTTTAACCATCTTCTGGACAGTGATGATTGTGGCTTTTATTGCCAGGATTATTGGTGCTGTTGCGTATCGCGGTCATGAAACAGATATGAACTGTTTCCTTTTGTGGGGAGACATGGTTTATAAAGATGGTTTTAAGAATTTCTATATTTCAGAATCTTTTACAGACTATCCACCAGGATATATGTACATTTTATATGTGATTGGCTGGATTCGCTCTAGTTGTGGCATTGCGTGGGATGCCACCAGCAGCATTGTTTTAACAAAGATGCCAGCGATTCTGGCAGATATGGGACTTGGCTGGCTGATTTATAAAGTGGCTTCCAAGCGTTTTAAGGAGACAGGAGCTGCTTTTCTGGCTGCTTTGTATTTGTTTTGTCCGGCAGTATTTATGGATAGTGCACTATGGGGACAGACAGATGCAGTCTTTACCTTCTTTATTGTATTAATGTGTTATCTGATTGTGGAAAAGAAATTAATTCCATCCTATTTTGTATTTGCGGTTGCAATATTAATTAAGCCACAGTCTTTGATTTTTACACCAGTGTTGATTTTTGCTATTATTGACCAGGTATTTATTGACGCATTTCAGAAAATGCCAAGGGACAAGTTCTGGAAATTCTTCTTTAAGAATTTGGGACTAGGACTTCTGGCGATTGGCATGATTGGTCTTTTGATGATGCCTTATGGTTTCTCGGAAGCCTTTAAACAGTATAAGGATACAGTAGGTTCCTATGAATATGCATCAGTAAATGCATACAATTTCTGGACTTTGTGTGGAATGAACTGGTCGGCCCAGACGGACATTAAGTTTGGACTCACCGCCCAGACATGGGGAACTATTTCTATTGTGTTAACAGTAATTGCGGCTGCTTATCTGAGTTTTCGCAGTAAAAAAGATAATTCCAAGTATTATTATCTGGGAGCCTTGATTGTAAGCTGTGTATTCTTATTCTCTGTAAGAATGCATGAGCGTTATATTTTCCCAGCTATGGTACTTTTACTGATGGCATATGCCATGCGCCCAAGAAAAGAGATTTTATGGCTGTATGCAGCAGTGTCGTGTTATGCATTTTACAATATGGCACATGTATTGTACTTCTTTGACGCATCCAATTATGACAGATCTAATCCAGCAATGTTTGTAATTTCCTTCCTGGGGATGGTTGTATTTGCTTTTATGGTATATGTGTCTGTAAAGTATTACAATAATTATAAAGAAGAAAAGCAAGAGACAAAGGAACTTCAGAGCCAGCCTGCACCAAAGGCATTTTGGAAGAACCAGGGAGAACAAAGTGTAATTCGTACATCTGCAGCACTGGTGAAGATGACAAAGAATGATTATATTGCTATGGGCATCATTACTTTGATATATACCATTGTGGCATTTACCAATCTAGGAAATATGGATGCGCCACAGACAGAATATTCTCTGGTGAGCCAGGGTGGAATTGTACTTGATCTGGGACAGGATACCAATATTGCCAAAATCAATAATTTCTTAGGATATCAGAACAATCCAAAGTATTATCTAAATTATTCCAGTGATAATGTGAACTGGACGCCGCTTTATGCGGAAGGCAATCCTATGGATGCTGGCAGTGTATTTGCATGGAATTCTGTAGATATGAATATAACAGCCAGATTTTTGCAAATTGTACCGGCTGCAGATAATTACGGCGATTCCATTATGGAAATGGTATTTACAGATACAGAAGGAAATGTAGTGACACCAGCTAATGCCAGCGATTATGCTGCTTTGTTTGATGAGCAGGACTTATATGAAGGTCGGGCTACCCATTTGAATGGTACTTATTTTGATGAGATTTATCATGCCCGTACTGCTTATGAAATGAACAACGGCTTGTATTGTTATGAGAATACCCATCCACCACTTGGAAAGTTCTTTATTTCCGTTGGTGTTACTTTGTTTGGCATGTGTCCATTTGGATGGCGTTTTATGGGTACTTTGTTTGGAGTAGTGATGCTCCCAATTCTTTATAATTTCACAAAGAAGTTCTTTAAGAAAACATGGATTAGCATCATTACTACGGTGTTATTTGCATTTGACTTTATGCATTTCACCCAGACAAGAATTGCCACCATTGATGTATTTGTAACTTTATTTATCATATTGTCTTACTATTTAATGTATTGTTATAGCAGACTGAGTTTCTTTGATACCAAACTTAGCAAGACCTTTATTCCATTGGGACTATGTGGTATTGCTATGGGATTAAGCTGGGCATCAAAGTGGACAGGTATTTACTCGGCAGCAGGACTTGCGATTATCTTTTTTGCACAGATGATTCAGCGGTTCCGCGAGTATATTTACGCTTCAAAAAATCCAACTGGACAGACTGATGGAATTGAACATGAATATATTTTAAATAATTTCCACAAGCATCTGATTAAGACCTTGTTGTTTTGTTGTGTATTCTTTATCTGTGTGCCAGCTGTGATTTATATATTGTCCTATATTCCTCACAGTGATGGAAGCGAAAGAAACTTAATCGAGAAGGTCATTGAAGCCCAGAAGACTATGTTTAATTACCATAGTGCTCTGGATGCCACACATCCATATTCTTCTAAGTGGTGGCAGTGGCCAATTATGTATCGTCCGATGTGGTATTATTCCGGTATTGTTTCGGATACGGTGAGAGAGGGAATTAGTGCATTTGGTAATCCACTGGTTTGGTGGGTGGGAATCCCGGCCTCTCTATATATGGTATATCGTATGATTGTAAATAAGGATAGAAAAGCAGGATTTTTGGTGGTGGGATATTTATCCCAATATGCTCCATGGTTCCTTGTTAGCCGTGTAGTATTTATTTACCATTATTTCCCTAGTGTTCCATTTATTACAATCATGCTTGGTTATAGTATGTACCATCTGGTACAGAAATTCCCGAAAGCAAAGAAATGGATGTTTGTGTATGCGGGAGCAGCGGTGGCGCTGTTTATTATGTTCTATCCAGTATTAAGTGGTACTCCAACTACGATTTCCTATGCGGAAAACTGGTTGAAGTGGTTCGAAAACTGGGTATTATTACAGACCTGGTAAAGAGGTTTGAATCGAAAAGAAAAGGAAAACAGTTATGAGTACGAAGATAAGAGAATGTGTAAAGGGATTAAGTCAAAATAAAAATATAAAGGAACTTTTGCCGGAATATGTCAGCCAGTCTGTGGAGATTCATGAAAACTATGCCAGACTGAAGCTTATGATGGAATATTATGTTTTTTATGAAATGGTTTCAGAAGGTATTAATCCTTATCTGGATTCGGCAAAAGATACTGCGGGACAGCTTAATCAGGTGATTTGCCAGATATTTGAAGAAGGAGTTACTGCTCCGGAGGAATGTAAAAAGCTGGAAGAGACTTTGGAGCAGCTTCGTCAGGAAGTAACCGAGAAAATGCAGGTGCTGACTGCTTATGTAGACCGGTTTGTAGTGTATGAATATATTTTAAACCGAGTACAGTACCGTTTTGAGGATCAGGAAATGATGCCGGAAGATCCAGTGTTTGTCCAGGAAGTATTAAACTTTATTTTTGCAACCAAGGACAATATGGCAATCAATGATAATATCCGGTCGGTATTAGGGCAGCTTCCAATGCGTATGACAAGAAGCCGTTATTATGATTTAATCCGGGATAGCATTTCTGTTTATAAAGGTTCAGATGTAAGCTCTCTGGAGGGATATTTATATATGTTCCGTACCAATGCCATGTTGTATCAGACACCGGCAATGGAAAAGTATTTTACTGAGTTTATACCTGTTTTACAGGAATTGGAACAATTAAATTATGATACCTTAACTAAAGAAGCATATGAGATTTATGTGGAGAAGATTCGCATTAATGCATCTAAGTTAAATGATATTTCTGATTTATACATGTTATTACAGCAGTTGTTGAATGAAGTTTACGCAGTGGTACTTTCCCTTCCATATCATAAGGAAGAGAAGAAACAGAGTGCAGTAGAAACTGTGATTCGTGGAATCAATGCTCTTTGTCTGGAAAAGGAAACTTCTGTATGGCAGGCAGCGGGACAGGAATTGGAAACAGAGGAAGACAAGCTCTACTGGTTAGGAGAACATTTTGTAGAAATCGAAGGTCTGCAGGAGCGGATTTATGAAGCTATGAATGTAGCAGATGCAGTGTTGGAAGAAACAAAGGAAGCCCATCTGGAAGAGATTACAGAGCTTTCTTTGGAGAGGGATTTTGTCGTTCTAGGAAAGATGCAGCAGTTATTGTCAAACAGCGCGTTTGCTACACTGGAAGCTGTTACAGAGGAAGAGAAGGTATCTTCCCAGGCAGCAGAGCAGTCGGCAGAAAAGCTGATTGCTGAACTGAAGGAGGCTTTTAAGGGACAGAGCCGTATGGTTCGAAGAGCCATTATGGCAAATACATTGGAAAAGATTCCTGTATTTTTCACGACGCCACAGGAAGTGGCAGATTATGTCAGCCAGTCTTTGTCGCTTTGCGATGATGAGGCGGAGAAATACGCAGCAAAACAGTTAATTCAATCCTTAATGGAATAGAAAGTGCAGGAGGAGTGCTATGCTGATTTGGAGTTCCAGAATTTATCTTGATCATGAAATACAAAAGCGACGCAAGAAATATCAGCATATGTTAGAGAAAAACAAATTAAGATTGCCAGTATATTGTATTACTCTTCCTATAAATGGGGAAAATACAATGGAGATATACTCTTCTCACGAATTGTGGTTCCAGTATTATGGGCGTCAAAGCCTGACTTTAATTGGTCTGGCAAAGACCAGGGAGGCGGCGTGGAAGTTGGCAGCGCAGATTTGTCTTGATACTGTCCGTCGGGATGGGGATATTACTCCGGCACTGATTCAGGAATATTTTCGGGATTAATTTGCTTTTTAGAGGGGAGGTGTGTGAACTGGTGGCTATTATCATTTCCATATTAAAATGGCTTTTGATGATTCTTCTGGCCTTGTTGGGGTTGGTTTTAGTTCTAGTTGCATGCCTTCTTTTTGTTCCGGCTAGATATTATGTTTATGCACAGCAGGATAATTCCTGGAGACTGAAGGGAAATGCCAGCTGGCTATTGCATATTCTTCATTTTTCCTTTGAAGTACAGGAAGGCAAGATGATGAAAAAGCTGAGAATCTTTGGAATTCCAGTTTCTCTTGGAGAAAAAAAGTCAAAGAAGAAAAAAAGAAAGCCGAAGAAAAAGCAGAAAGGCAAGAAGAAAAATAAAAAGGCGTCAGATTATTTGAAGCCAGAGGGAAAAGACCAAAAGCAACGTGTAGAAGAAAAAGTCAGCAATACAGAGACGACAGTTCCAGAAATAAAGCAAGTCGTGGAAATGGATCAGAGAAATACATTGCCAGCAAAGCCGAAGAAAACTGCATCTGGAACAAAAGATAAAACAGAAAAAAAAGGAAAGGCGAAGTACCTCTTGTCAATAAAAGCACTATTGGCTAAAATAAGAAAAGGAATTGTTCTGTTGGCCAGAGTTTTAACAGAAGGTCCACGGGCTTTGATAGAAGATACAAAGGTGGAAAAGATTGTGACGATTCTGCAGGATAGCAATACATTGGAACTATGGCGTATCATCTGGGCAAATTTAGTCAGACTATGGCGGCATAGTAAACCCAAAAAGATAAAAGGCAGGATTCATTTCGGAACCTCTGATCCATGTAGTACAGGACAGATTTTAGGTGTTATAGGAGCAGGGTACGGTTTTTTAGGTACAGGCGTAAAAGTAGAACCTGATTTTGAAAATGCAGTTCTGGAAGGATATCTGGAAGTCAAGGGAAGAATTCAGGTATATATGCTGTTATGGATTCTTAAGGATGTATTCTGGAGTGAAGAGTGGAAATATTTTAAAAAGCAAAAAGAGAAGTAAATAGAATGAAAGGAAGCCTGGTGCTTCAGAATGGAGGAAAAGTATGAGTGAAAATAATTTTAACGCAACGGTAGCTTCATTGTTTAAAGGAATGGAAGGTTTTCTTACTACTAAAACAGTTGTAGGTGATGCTGTGAAGTTTGATGACGGTACGATTATGCTTCCATTGGTAGATGTCAGCTTTGGTATAGGAGCAGGTGCCTTTGCAGAAAATGGCAAGAGAAACAATGCCGGCGGTGGTATGGGTGGAAAGATTCAGCCAAGTGCTATTCTGGTTATTAAAGATGGCGAAACCAAGCTGGTAAATGTAAAGAATCAGGATGGCCTGACGAAGGTTCTTGATATGGTTCCAGAATTTGTAGATAAATTTACTGGTGGAAAGAAGGAGAAGAAAACTCCTGTGAACACAGAAGAAAATGTGGAAGACTATTCGGAAGACGAGTAGTGAAACGTCGATAAAATGTGGTTTTGCCAGAAATTAGGAAAAAAGAAAAGAAATTCTGAAAATTTTTCTTGCATTTCATTCTGTTATTTGTTAGAATGTTCATGTTGTGGCAAAATCAGACAGTCATAATAATTGTTATAAATCATGCCGAGAGGCGGAAATATGCTAAGGAGGTGCTTACGATGGCAAAATGTGCAGTTTGTGGTAAGAGTGTTCACTTTGGTAACGCAGTGAGTCATTCCCATAGAAGAAGTAATAAAATGTGGAAGCCAAATATCAAGTCTGTTAGAGTTAAGGTAAATGGTGGCACAAAGAAAATGCCAGTATGTACAGGATGTTTACGTTCTGGAGCAGTAGAGCGTGCGTAGGCGCTTTTTGTGAGATATTGGATATACGGGATCAGCAGAAGCTGGTCCTTTTTTTCTATGAAAAATTAATTACAGAACAGGCTATAACCCAGGACAAGACAGAGTAAAATAATCAGAATTGCAATGATACCGTTGTCAATGAAGAACATAATGGTCATGCCGATGGCAATCCAGAACAAAATAAAACCAATCATTCTTTGCATGGTGGGGATTCCTTTCTATTGCTGTTCTTGGGAAAAAATACATAAACTCCAATATAATAGTAGTTTCATTTTTGGGAAGAATAAGGTATACTATAACATATGACACAATATGCAAAACTTGAACATATTCTTATAAGAAAGGAAGGGATAATGGATGAAGGGACGAATGGATAATGACATGGGAAGTATTGTGATAGATCGCGAAGTAATTGCCAAATATGCAGGTTCTGCAGCTACAGAATGTTTTGGTGTAGTAGGCATGGCTTCTGTAAATGTTAAGGACGGAGTGACAAAGTTGTTAAAGAGAGAGAATCTCAGTCGAGGTGTTACTGTATCCGTTGTGGAAAATAAAATCCGCATCCAGCTTCATGTGATTGTTGCCTATGGTGTTAGTATCCGGGCTGTGGCTCAAAATATTCTGGAAAATGTCCGAGGAAGGATGGAAACCTTCACTGGTATGGAAGTAGATAAGATTAGTGTAATCGTAGAGGGAGTCAGGGTGGTTGATGATTGATATGCTGTAAGGCATCAAATATTGAAGGAATGAACTCTGAGGAGGAACTGTGAAGTGAGTGTAAAAAAGATAGATGCTTCTATGTTAAGAAAATGCTTTCTGGCAGGTGCCAAAGCGTTAGAAGTGAAAAAGGACTATATTAATGAATTAAATGTATTTCCAGTACCAGATGGAGATACAGGTACGAATATGACCATGACAATTATGGCAGCAGTTCGTGAAGTAAATAAAATAGAAGATATTACTATTGATAGTATGTGTAAGGCTATGTCCAGTGGTTCCTTAAGAGGTGCCAGAGGAAATTCAGGTGTTATTCTTTCCCAGATTTTCCGTGGTTTCACCAAAGAACTGAAGGGGCTGGAATATATTGATATTACTGATTTGGGAAATGCAGTACAGCATGCTGCTGATACCGCATATAAAGCAGTAATGAAGCCAAAGGAAGGAACGATTCTCACAGTAGCAAAAGCAGGAGCAGAGCGTTCTGTAGAGCTTCTGATGCAGGGAGAATGTGATGACATTGTTGCCTTTGCACAAGAGGTAGTAGCCTATATGGAAGACACTCTGGCAAGAACTCCAGATATGCTTCCTGTATTGAAACAAGCAGGAGTAGTGGATTCCGGTGGAGAAGGTCTTATGACATTTCTTAGAGGTGCATTAGCAGCATTGCAAGGAAAGGAAGTAGATTACTCTATTTCTGATTTGGAAGCGAAAGCCACTCCAGTAGCGGCTGCTGGCACTCAGGAAGCTGCAGATATTACGTTTGGTTATTGTACCGAGTTTATTATTATGCTGGAGAAGAACCATGATGTGGTAGAGAAAGAATTAAAGAAATATTTACAGGAAATTGGAGACTGTGTAGTCGTTGTTGCCGATGATGATATTGTAAAGGTGCATGTGCATACCAATGATCCAGGTCTTGCCATACAGAAGGCTTTGACTTTCGGTTCTCTTACCAGTATAAAGATTGATAATATGCGGGAAGAGCATGAAGAAAAGCTGATTCGTGATGCACAGAACATCGCGAAGAAAGAGGCAGAAGAGGAACAGGAACCAGCAGAGCGCAAAGAGGTTGGATTTATTGCAGTTTCTGCAGGGGATGGACTGAAAGACATTTTTGTTGATTTAGGTGTAGATTATGTTATTGAAGGTGGTCAGACCATGAATCCTAGCACTGATGACATTTTAAGTGCGGTAGAGCAGGTAAATGCAGATGTGGTTTATATTCTTCCAAATAACGGAAACATTATTCTGGCGGCTGAGCAGGCAAAGGTGTTGACAGAAGATAAAGAAGTGATTGTGATTCCTAGCAAGAATATTCCACAGGGAATTACAGCTATGATTAATTATATGCCGGCAGATTCTGCTCAGGAAAGTGCAGACTCTATGATTGAGGAAATGTCTCGGATTAAGTCAGGACAGGTGACTTATGCAGTCCGCGATACCAATATGGATGGAAAAGAAATTAAACAGGGAGATTTTATGGGACTGACAGACAAGACGATTTTAGCGGTAGGTCAGGATTTACAGGAAACAGCCATGGAACTGGTAATAGGGATGGTGGATGAAGAAAGTGAGTTGATAAGCATCTATTATGGTGCAGAGCTTACAGAGGAGGATGCCCAGAATCTGGCAGATCGTATTTCAGAGGAAAAGGAAGACGTGGAAGTTGAGGTTCAGTATGGTGGTCAGCCAATCTATTCCTACTTCATATCGGTAGAATAATAAGTAAGAGAATGAAAGAATCACAGTTAGAACCGGCAAGGACTGCTGGGGAAGAATTGTGGTTCTTTTTATGAAGCAGAAAATTGTTTGAGATATAGAATAAGAAAGGTTTGATTCCAATGAACTTAACGGATAGTATCAGGGAAATCAAGGGAGTAGGCGAAAAAAGTGAGAAGCTTTTTGCGAAATTGGGAATTCATAAGATAGAAGAGCTTTTACAGAATTATCCCAGAGAATATGAGATTGTAGAACCTATCCGGCCAATTTCCCAGGTGCAGGAAGGTCATATCGTAGTCATTTATGGCAGTTTATGCAATCAGCCTAAATTAAAGCGGGTGCGAAATCTGAAGATTCTTAGTACTGTAATTAAGGATAATAGTGGACAGTTGCAGGTGACCTGGTTTAATATGCCGTTTCTGCAAAAGACATTGCGAATGGGAACCCATTATATTTTACGAGGTCAGGTAATTCGGAAAAACGGCATATATCAGTTGCAGCAGCCAAAGATACTAACAGAGCAGGAGTATCACCAGCTATTACATAAATTACAGCCAGTGTATCCTTTGACTGCGGGATTGACAAATAATGCAGTGACGAAGGCTGTTAAATCTGCATTAAAGGAAGTGGATTTAAACGGAGACTATCTGCCTTTGGAACTTCGGAAGAGGTATGAACTGATGGCGAGAAAGCAGGCGGTTTCTGCGGTTCATTTTCCAAAGGATAAGGAAGAATATATGGAAGCTAGAAAGCGTCTGGTATTTGAAGAATTCTTTTTGTTTACATTGGCGTTAAATCAAATGAAGAAAGGAAAACACCAGAAGCCATCAGAGTATCCCTTTTCGTGTTTCGAGAAATCAGAGAAGCTGGAAAGACAGCTTCCATTTGAATTAACTAAAGGGCAGAAACGAACCTGGGAAGAATTAAAAGAAGATTTAACGTCCGGGAGAGTTATGAATCGGCTGATACAGGGGGATGTGGGCTCTGGAAAGACTATCGTTTCCGTACTGGCACTGCTGGCTTGTGTGGAAAATGGACATCAGGGGGCGATTATGGTTCCTACAGAAGTCTTGGCATTACAGCATTTTCAGTCTTTTCAGGAATATTTAGAGCCTTTTGGTGTAAAGGTGGATTTGCTAGTTGGTTCCATGACTGCTGCTGCAAAGCGGAAAATATATGAATCTTTGGAACTGGGAACCACAGATATCATTGTAGGTACTCATGCATTGATTCAGGAAAAGGTAAAATACAAGGATTTGGCACTGGTAGTAACGGATGAACAGCATCGTTTCGGAGTACGGCAAAGGGAAGGGCTTTGGGCAAAAGGTGCCCAGCCTCATATGTTGGTTATGAGTGCAACGCCAATTCCGAGAACCTTAGCTATTATTTTATACGGGGATTTGGATATTTCTATTATTGATGTTATGCCTTCCAATCGCCTGCCAATTAAGAATTGTGTGGTAGGAACAGACTACCGTCCCCAGGCGTATCATTTTATGCAGCGGCAGATTCAGGAAGGACATCAGATTTACATTATTTGTCCTATGGTAGAAGAAAGTGAAAATCTGGAAGTAGAGAATGTAATGGATTATACAGAAAGTCTGCGCCAGGTTTTGCCTCCTTCTATTCGGATTTCTTACCTGCATGGAAAGATGAAGGCTGCCGAAAAGAATCTTCTTATGGAAGAATTTGGTGTAGGAAATATTGATATTCTAGTATCTACTACGGTTATTGAGGTAGGAATCAATGTGCCAAATGCTACCGTAATGATGATTGAGAATGCAGAACGTTTTGGTCTGGCACAGCTGCATCAGCTGAGAGGCCGGGTAGGACGAGGCAGTGCCCAGTCATATTGCATTTTTATGGCAGGAAATACTTCGAAAGAAACCATGGAAAGACTGAATATACTAGGAAATTCCAATGATGGATTTTTTGTTGCCCAGGAGGATTTGAAGCTTCGTGGACCGGGAGATTTGTTTGGAATCCGCCAAAGTGGCGATTTGGATTTTAAGCTGGCAGATATTTATCAGGATGCAGCGATTTTGAAGGATGCCAATGAAGCAGCAAAGGGATTTGAAAAGCCGGACATTCTGGAAATGTGTAAGAAGTACCAGGGATTAAGAGAAAAACTGCAGGTATATACGGAGGAGATTTTTTTATAGTATAGATTTTGGTGTCAAATGGTGAAAGCAACTTTTGACACCAAAATCTATATAATTAGAATTACTATGTGATGATATAAGAGAAAAGATTTGCTAAAATATGAACAAATTGTAAATAAAATGTCGAATTTTGTCGAAGGATTTTTGTTGCATTTGGTAAAATCTTGTAATAGCATAATATGCGTAGGAAAAAGCTACATACATTGCGTAAATAGTCAGGGTGAGGGAATAATACATAGGATGTATTCTTTGAAATATCTTATAATTTTCTAGGGATTTAGTTGGTAATAATTATATTTCCTCCTTTGACCAGCTTAAAGGAGGCTAAAGATGAAAAAACTAAGCACAAAGCAAGCAAAGACTAATCATCAAAAACGAATCAAAACCTATCAAAAGCGGATGTTCTTCCGCTCCATTCTATCATTGATTCTAAGCGTGTCAATCATTCTGACACTAATACCAGTAAGTGCCCTTGCCAGCACCGGCACAGAGTCTGTAGTGCCGGCAGACAGCAAAAAAGAAACTGATAAAACAGATGAGAGTAAAAAAGAAAAGATATACCAAAAAGAGTATGAATCCCAAGGGTGTATCATCAAATACAACACCATCAACCAGTGGGACAGCTACGCCAGCGTAGAAGTTTCCATTGTCAACGAAAGTGAAGAAACACTGGAAGACTGGGAAATTTCCATGGACTATGTAGCCCAGATTGACAGCATCTGGAATGCAGACCAAAGTATCAATGACAACAATGTCAATGACGAAAATGCCAGGAACCAAGGTGTCAATGACAAAAATATCAATGACAATAATGCCAATAACCAAAGAAGCTATCTCATTACACCAGAGGACTACAATAGAGTCATCAAAAGTGGGGAAAGTATCAGCTTTGGTTTCATAGCCAAAGGAGACGGAGCGGTTCCAACCGCACCAGAAGCAGCAGAACTTCAGGGAACCTTCTACAACGAAAAAGCAGCAGAAGAAGCAGCCAGAACCGTTTCTTTCGGACAGCGGTATAAGGTTTTGGGAAGTATCACCTCTTCCTGGAGCGGAAATATCATCGGAGAACTACGGATTGAAAACATCAGCGATACAGCCCTGGAAGGATGGAGCATTGCCTTTCCGTGGAATGCAGTACTCACCAACATGTGGAATGCAAACTACACCGCACAAAATGGAAAATATACCATTACCCCAATGGACTACAACCGCGTCATTCAGCCGGGAGCAGGTGTCACCATCAGTTTTCAGGCAGAAGGAAAGAACAGTGTACTCCTTGGATTTCAGGGAGAAGACTTCTTCCGTGATGGAGATGTGGTGATATCAGATAAGGATGTAGCAGAAGGGGAAGCAGGATATACACCAATGCCAGCGGAAACCAGTGCACCCACAAGTGCGCCGGAGACAACTGAGCCAGCGACAACTGCGGACAGCGAAACCATAGCACCGGTTACAAGTGAACCAGCGGTGGATATCACAAGTGGACCGGTTGTTACTTCGACTTGTGCGCCAGTGCCCACAGAAAGTCCGCTGGTAGAAGAGACCCCAGGCGTAACGCAGACACCAGTAATCGTACCAACGGCTACACCAGAAGTAACCCTATCACCAATCATAATACCAATAGCTACACCAGAAGCGACTCTATCACCAGTCATAGTACCAACAGTGTCACCAACCCTGCCGCCATTACCAACGGTTCTGCCGGAAATCACAAGCACACCGGAGATATCTGTTGTACCGGCAGTTACTATGACGCCAGTGGTTACAATAACACCAATCGTTACCCTTGTACCGGTTATCAGCACAGCGCCAGCCATTACAACTGCGCCTGCCATCAGCACGTCGCCAGCAGTTACATCCACACTGTCTCCACTGCCAGAAGAGACAGAGATTCCTACAGAGGATTTCTATGTTTACAATGACATGACTCTTGATAGCGACATTCGTTGCAGAAATGTATTTATTGTCAGTGGAAGACTGAACCTCAACGGTCATCATATCCAGGCTTGTGGAGATGTAAGCCAGACCGGCGGTTTCTGCATCATAGAAAAAGGAAGCATAGAAATTGCAGGAAACTATATATGTTCCAGTGGTTCCGTGACGCTGGGAAATCAGGGAAGTCTGACCATCGGAAAAGAACTGTCGATGCAGGGAACATCCCAGTTGATGGTAAAAATTACCAGCGCAAAGCTTGTGGTAAATGGAGATTTGGAAGTAAAAACAAGTAGAAGTCTTTCCGTCGACTATGGAAACATGAAAGTGGGTGGAAACCTTCAGGTAAGAGCAGGTGAAATGAATCTGGGAAGTAATGCATGGGCAGATATTAAAGGAAATGTGTGTCTGGAGGAAACAGGAAGTTTCAAGATGGACAGATACAGTGGAAGCGACCCAGCCTGTAGCATCGGAGGGAACTTAAAGGTTGCCACGGAGAAAAAATGTACATTTACCAGAGGAAAAATGAGCCTTGGAGGAAATCTGATACAAACAGCAGAAGCAGGACAGGAAAGTCTGGTAATGGCAGATGGTTTTGGGTTGATTTTTAATGGAACCACGAACCAGAAAATCCGTCTTGCCCATATAGAAACCACCAGACTTGGAAGTATGGACTTTCGGGAAAGTAAAGGCGTGGCGGTACCGGAAAAGCTGAAAGGAAAAACCATCCAAGGCCTATCAAAGATGGTAACCGGGGATAAAATCTGTTTGGATATGAAAGAATTTCGTCTGGTACAGGATGAAAAAGTAGACTGTGATGTAGAACTGACAGGAAGCTGGTACTATATAAACGGATATGAGCTGGAGATAGCAGGAAATCTTGGGATTCATGATTTATATAGTTTTAATGTAAATAACGGAAAGTTAAAAGTGAAGGGAAATCTTCAGGCAGAAATAAGCAGCAATCTCTCCGTCAACGAAGGAAATCTGGAAGTGGGAGGAAACCTTCAGATAAGAGCAGGTGCAATGAATCTGGGAAGTAATGCCCGGGCAGATATTAAAGGAAATGTGTGTCTGGAGGAAACAGGAAGTTTCAAGATGGACAGATACAGTGGAAGCGACCCTGCCTGTAGCATCGGAGGAAACTTAAAGGTTGCCACAGAGAAAAAATGTACATTTACCAGAGGAAAAATGAGCCTTGGAGGAAATCTGATACAAACAGCAGAAGCAGGACAGGAAAGTCTGGTAATGGCAGATGGTTTTGGATTGATTTTGAACGGAACCACGAACCAGAAAATCCAGCTTGCCCATATAGGAACCACCAGCCTTGGAAGTATGGACTTCCGGGAAAGCAAAGGTGTGGCAGTTCCAGAAAAGCTGAAAGGAAAAACCATCCAAGGCCTGTCAAAAATGATAACCGGAGACAAAATCTGTCTGGACATGAAAGAACTCCGTCTGGTACAGGATGAAAGAGTAGCCTGTGATATAGAGCTGACAGGAAGCTGGTACTATATAAACGGATATGAGCTGGAGATAGCAGGAAATCTTGTGATTCATGATTTATATAGTTTTAATGTAAATAACGGAAAGTTAAAAGTAAAGGGAAATCTTCAGGCAGAAATAGGCACCAAT
>JAZQLD010000014.1:0-87008 GCA_045542435.1 Butyribacter sp.
ATCCGTAAGAAAAAGTATTGAAGAAATGAGGGATTATATGAAAAAAAGAATATTAGTACCGATGCTGACTGTTGCGCTATTGATAAATCTGTGTAGTGTTCAGGCGAAAGGAATCAATTTGTATGATGATGCACAAAAACCTCAATACATCAGCGGCGTGTATCAGTATCAGGTGCAGAAGGATGAAGAAAGCATCTTAATTACGGATTTGGCAGAGAAGGTTACAGAGGAGAAAATGGTACTGCCTAAAGAACTAGACGGTTATAAAGTAGTAGGAGTCAGTAATTATTTTACTGATACCAATTATAACATGGATGGTGTCAAATATTTGGAGATACCAGATACCTATGTAGGCATTGGTTATGATGCATTTGAAAGAACAGACTTAAAAAAAGTGGTGATTGGAAAAAACGTAAAACAAATAAGTTCAGGAGCCTTTTATGGTTGCGATGCTTTAAAAAAAGTAGTATTTAAGGGGAAACAGTCTGCTTTGAAAATCGGGCCGAAAGCGTTTTCAAGCTCTGGTCTTAAGGAAATTAAACTTCCGGAAGGAGTAAAGAAGATTAATGAGTCCACTTTTGGATCGTGTTATAAGTTAGAAAAATGTGAATTACCATCTACCGTTACGTATCTGGGTGCTGATGCTTTCAGTTGCTGTAAAAAGTTAAAAGAGATTGATTTATCCAATATACGGGTGTTAGGAGATTATTCCTTTGCTGATTGTGATAGTCTGAAAAAGGTAGTGATTCCTGGAAGTGTAAGAAAGCAATCGAAGAATATCGGGGGAAGTTTTTATGTTGAAGGTGGTAGCAGTGCTGATATTGGAGGCAGCGCATTTAAATTGTGTTTAAAATTGAAAACGGTCATTATTAAGCAGGGAGCACGGACGATAGGGGACGAGGCATTTGCTCGTTGCCGTTCTTTGAGGAGTATTACCCTTCCTAAGTCTATCCGTAAAATTGGGAAAGATGCTATTCCAAGAAACGGTGGGGAGACTGTCATAAAAGGATATAAGGGCTCTTATGCCGAGAAGTATGCCAAGAAGCACAATATAAAATTCAAAGCATTATAGCATGAGAGTGAAAGTGCTTCTGTAGAATAAAATAAAAAGTAATTTATAGAGAAATGTTACAGGAGGAAGAAATTGTTATGAAAAATAAGAAAATAGTAATAGGAATTATCACCCTTGGTCTTCTGACCTCTTTGCAGTCAGGAGCTGGAGTTCAGGCGAAGAAGACAGAAAACAAACTTCAGGTAAAACAGAAGAAAATCACCATGACTGTGGGTGAGAAAAAGAAAATCAAGATAACTGCCAAGAAAAAGTTCTTAAAAAAGCTTGTGTGGAAATCGAGCAATAAAAAAATCGTGGCGGTGAACCAGAAAGGCGTTGTGAAAGCAAAGAAAAAGGGAACAGCGAAAATAACAGTATTTGTCAAGAAGAACAAAAAGATAAAGACAAGTTTTACTGTTAAGGTCAATATGAAATCCGAAGAGAGTACAGAAAAAGTGAAGGAACCTGCCACAATGGGAGCTGTTCAGGTGTCCGCATCATCCGTGGAGTATGCTGGATGTTTATTACCGGAAGAGTTGCTTCCAGAGGGATGGTATTACGATCAAAAATCTCTTCAAAAGCAGTACAATCCAAAAGCGTATTCGGAGGACATTCGGAATGACATGACCTTGCAGGTGATGAAATATGATGCAGATTTTTTTCAGGATAAGGTGTTATATTATATACCGATAGAAAAAACAGACTCTACAGATAAAATCAATATAAAAGGTGCCCAGATTAAGAAAAATGAAGAAGGGGAATGGATATGTGAAGTAACCGGAGAAGCAGTACGTACTACATATATGAATGTAGCCACTGTTGATGGAGTGATTAGGGAAGGAATGTTTTTGGAATTTGACAAAGAACAGGTACAAGGAGTTTCTAAGGTCGAAATAGTGGTAAACAAAATAGATGTATACTTATCGGAACCAGTTCCGGCACCAATGCAATAGAAGCTACCCTAATCCATAAATATGCAGAGATTCTTTCTATCAAAAAAATCAGCAGTGATTTAATTAATTTTATACACTTCATTCACATAATATGTTGCAATAAAGATAATATGTCGTATTAATACGTGATTATCAACAAGAACCCCTTTAAAATGCGTTGCGAAAGCTCCTATTTTAAAGGGGTTCTCATATGGTTACCGATAAATTCCTATGCCCTATGATATACTACATCTATAGCAGGTGCACGGCTATTATACCAAAGCATAAGGGAGGGGTTGCGTTTTATCAACGGAGAAGATATTATTTAGATAGTTTCAGTAAATCTTCGTTGAATGGAAAAAGGGGTTTAAATTGATAGTAATTAGAGACGTATATAAATATTATAAAGAGCAGATTGCATTGAGGGGAATATCCTGTGTTTTTGAGGAAGGGACTCTTTACGGAATATATGGAAATTCTGGAAGTGGAAAAACTATTTTTCTGCAATTAATCTTAGGATTTTCTGTACCAAATAATGGAAGCGTTTCTGTGGATGGAAAAGTGTTACATAAGGACATGCCTTTTATTGAAAATATCGGATATAGTATTGGGGAAATGGAACTGATACCTCACTGCGACTGCTACGAAAATTTGAAGCAGCTGGGCATAGTACACCGTAAGATTACTGATGAGGAAATCGAGCAGACATTAAACCGGGTAGGCCTGTCTTCATCCCTAAAAGTGCAGGATTATACCCAGGATATGAAGCAGCGGTTGAAGCTGGCGCAGGCCATCAGCCAACAGCCAGATATAATCTTATTGGATGAGCCGACTATTGGTTTAAAGCCGGAAGGAAGAAAGAGATTCTGGAACATTGTGCAGCAGGAAAAAGAAAGAGGAGCAATTGTGATTATTGCCATGAGGGAGCCGGAAGAGTTAAGACAGTATTGTGATGAAGTATACGCATTGCACGAGGGAATCCTGCAGCAGGAAATTGTGTCAGATTCAGAATAATAAAGGAAAAAGAAATTCTTTGTAATTCAAGCATTCGTTGTTGTTAAAAAATAAAATGCCAGTGTGTTTTTTATAAAAAGCATACTGGCATTTTGTTATATTTCTACAGCTGAATCCCTTTCAACAGCTTAGCAAATGGGCTTTCGTCTGCGGAGTCCTCCGAAACAGATGCGGAGTATTCCTCTGGGATCTCGTAAGTTGCATCCTCTTCCTCTGGCTCGTCTTCCTTTAGTGCCTTGATACTAAGAGAAATCCGGTCCCCTTCGATTTTCAAAATCTTAGCCTTTACCGTTTCGCCCAGTTTCACTACTTCTTTTGGCGATTTAATGAATTTATTGGTAATCTGGGAAATATGGCAAAGACCGGTAAGCCCTTCTCCCATGGCGATAAATACACCGTAAGATTCTATGCGTTCAATGGTTCCTTCTACAATATCTCCAGTGGTCAGACGGCCGATACGCTGGGTTTTCTGAAGAAGTGCCCGCTCCTTTTCAATTACCTTGGCAGAAAGAATTAATTTTCGTTCCTTAGGCTGTAAATCCATAATTACGACAGAAATAGTCATACCTACATAGCTGTCTGTATCCTCTACATAAGTCAATGCAAGTTGGGAAGCAGGAATAAATCCGCGGATGCCCTTTAGATATCCAACAACACCGGCAGGCACTGCTTCGATAATTTTCACTTCAAACGCGGTTCTCTTTTCGTAATCTTCCTTCAATTCATCCCAAATCAGAATATTATTCGCTTCTTTTAAGGAAAGAATCACATTGCCACTGGCATTTTCAGAATCAATGACCATGGCTTTTACTACATCACCAATGTTCATATCGTTTTTAATAGAAAAAGAAGGATCTTCGCTACATTCCTCCAATGGAATGATTCCTTCTGTATAATAATTCAAATCTACAGTAAGTTCGGTTTCGGAAATACCGATTACCGTTACATCTAAAATGTCTCCTTCTTTTAAAACCTGAAAGGAATTTTCAATATCCTTTTCAAAGTCCTTCATGGTTGTCTTTTCTTCCATTTTAATCCTCCAATCCATAATATTTCTTGTTGATTTCCCCTTTTTCACAGCTATATCATGTGCGAAAAGATGTCTGGCGACAGAATAATAGCTGTCGTACAATCTTATTTTATCGGATTAATGAGAACTTTACAACATCCCTCCTATATGTTTGCTTGATTTATAAGAAGACAAGGTGAGGATAGTGAAAATCCATTTACACTATCCGAGTGCGCCCGCGGGGTTAAATATTAGCTGGTAACGCGGACGCGGCAGGTTTCCCGGGTGCCATCCTCCGAAAAGGAGATAACGGTGGTGCCGGGAGCAATGGCATTGATATTGCCAAGCTGGTCTACCTGCGCCACATGAGGCTTGCTGGATTTAATTAAGGGAGCATTCCCACTAGAAACGCTATATTCCAGAGTAGTATAATCTCCAGTGGAAAGAGTTAGATTTCTGGTAGCTAAAGTGATTTTAGGAGAAGCCACTACAATTTCGCATTGCTTTGAAACACCATCTACTTTAGCGGTGATCAATGCAGTTCCATGCTTGTGGGCTGTAACCATCCCCTCACTATCTACAGTGGCTACCTGAGTGCGGTTAGACTTCCAGGTAGGAGTAACTCCTGAAGATACTTTTGCATTGAGTTGTACGCGCTGATAGCGGTATAGTTTAAAATAAATTGGTGTTAGAGAAATGGTAGGCTTTTTTACCTTGACCCGGCAGGTGGTTTTGGTTCCATCTGCTTTTACGGTAATAATAGCATCTCCTGGTTTGCAGGCAGTAATCATACCATTACTATCCACCACGGCAATACTTTTTCGGTTGCTGGAAAAGGTAGGGGTGGTATGATTAGAGGTTTTAACCTCCATTTGAAAAGTGTCTCCACGCTCCAGGGAAATTCGCTTGGCTCCCAAAGTGATTTTTGTTTTTAGAACCTTTACTTTGCAGGAAGCCTGGGCAGAGGCGGTCTGAGCTGTGATTTTGCAGGTGCCAGATTTCTTGGCTGTAATTCGTCCTAAAGAATTCACAGAAGCAATTCTGGAATTAGAGCTTTTGAATTTTGGCAGATTTCCATTATAGGTCAATGCCGACAAATAAGTTTCTTCACCAATGGATAAAGAAAGATTATCATGGGAAAGAACAATAAAAGGAGTGGAATCAGATACGGCAGATACTTTTGCCGGATGTAATATTCCAAAACATAACAACAGTGACAAAACAGAGGCGGTAATCATCCGCCAGTTAGAAATTAATTTCATAGAATTCCCTCCTAAAAAGGAAGGGATGCTGTAAAGTAAAGGTAGTATAGCAAGAGGCAATTGGTAAGTCAACGGATTTTGAGAAAATCGGAAACTTGCACAGAAATTAAAAATTATAAATGAAAGAAATTTGTGCAGGTTGCTTTTTTGTGATATGATGGGGTACAAAGCGTTTATGAATGGAGGAAAATCAAAATGGCAAAAATCGAAATGAAAACCCCTTTAGTTGAAATGGATGGAGATGAAATGACCAGAATTCTCTGGCAGATGATTAAGGATGAGTTATTGCTTCCTTTCATCGATTTGAAGACAGAGTATTATGATCTGGGATTAGAATACCGTAATGAAACCAACGATCAGGTTACGATTGATTCTGCAGAAGCAACCAAAAAGTATGGTGTAGCTGTAAAGTGTGCAACTATTACTCCAAATGCAGCAAGAATGACCGAGTATGATTTGAAGGAAATATGGAAGTCCCCAAATGGAACTATCCGTGCAGCATTGGATGGTACTGTATTCCGTGCGCCAATTCAGGTAAAAGGCATTGAGCCATGTGTGAAGAACTGGGCGGCTCCAATTACATTAGCAAGACATGCATACGGTGATGTATATAAAAACACAGAAATCAAGGTTCCGGGACCTGGTAAAGCAGAGTTAGTATTTACAAGTGAGGATGGACAGGAGATTCGTACTACCATTCATGAATTTACTGGAGCAGGTATCATTCAGGGTATCCACAATACAGACAAGTCTATTGCAAGCTTTGCAAAGGCATGCTTTAACTATGCATTGGATACCAAGCAGGATCTGTGGTTTGCTACAAAGGATACCATTTCCAAGACTTATGACCACAACTTCAAGGATATTTTCCAGGAAATTTACGATAATGAATATAAGGAGAAGTTTGAGGCAGCAGGCATTGAGTATTTCTATACTCTGATTGATGATGCAGTAGCCCGTGTAATGAAGGCAAAGGGCGGATTCATCTGGGCTTGCAAGAACTATGACGGAGACGTTATGAGTGACATGGTTTCTTCTGCCTGCGGTTCTCTGGCTATGATGACCTCCGTGCTGGTATCTCCAAGTGGAGTATACGAGTATGAAGCAGCTCATGGAACAGTTCAGAGACATTATTACAAGCACTTAAAGGGAGAAGAGACTTCTACCAATTCCGTAGCAACTATCTTTGCATGGACAGGCGCTCTTCGTAAGCGTGGTGAATTAGACAATCTTCCAGAGTTGATGGCATTTGCTGATAAGCTGGAGAAGGCAACTCTTGGCACTATTGAAGGTGGAAAGATGACAAAGGATTTGGCGTTGATTACCAGCTTGGATAATGTAACTGTATTAAACAGTCAGGATTTCATTAAGGAAGTTCGTAATACATTAGAGGCATCTTTATAATAGATTCAGGATAAACGACCGGATGGGACTTCGCATGTGATTGCATGCGGAGTCTTAACGTTTTATAGGAGAAATAAAAGAAAGGAAGCGAATAGAAATGATAGAGTTTAGAGAAGATTTAACTGGAAAAGTACCAGATAAGGGCTTTACCCACGGTGCGAAGTTTCATGCGGATGATGTATTTTCTACCGCACTGTTACAGATTTTGAAGCCTGACATCCAGGTAGAAAGAGGCTTGGATGTGCCGGAAAATTTCGATGGAATCATATATGATATTGGACGAGGCCGCTTTGACCATCATCAGGAGGATAAGGAGATTCGGGAAAATGGGATTCCTTATGCAGCCTTGGGTCTGATTTGGAGAGAGTACGGAAGGTATATTCTGGAGGAAGAAGAAGTACAACGTTTTGATGAAAAGTTTGTACAGCCTTTGGATGAGTCTGACAATACAGGATGCGACAATGTTGTGGCGGATATTATGGAAAAATTTAATCCGGGATGGGATGAAGAACAGGACTATAACGCCTGTTTCTGGAAAGCCGTAGCCTTTGCAAAGTCAATTTTAGAAAATGAATTTCGCAGCATACAGGGGCTTGGCAGGGCAAAATCAGTAGTTGAAAAAGCCATGGAAGAAAATGATGGAAAGGTTTTGATTCTGCCATGTTATGTTCCTTGGAAGAATCAGGCCATCGGTAGTGGATATGTCTTTGCTGTGTATCCGTCCAATCGGGGTGGATATAGCGTGCAGGGAGTTCCAAAGAGTAAAGAAGACCGCAGTCTGGTATGCGACTTTCCACAGGAGTGGTGGGGCAAGACGCCAGAGCAGTTAAGTGAGCTCAGTGGATTGCAGGATTTTCGGTTCTGTCATCCAACGGGATTTTTAGCTTCCGCAGATACGAAGGAAACTGCGGTAAAAATAGCAAGAATTGCACTGGGAGAGTAGGGGGAGAAAAATTACACCCGGCCTACAATGATATAATCCTGTCAGACAGATAATATATCAAAAAGGACGGGTGTGTTTATTTTATCACCACAAATTATGCCTTTTCAATTGCTGCAATAGCGTCTGTGAACCAGTCACCTTCCAAATCCTCTACCGCACCTGCATCGCTGGCAGCAGCAATTTCCGGTGCCATTGGGATACGTCCCAGTACAGGAAGATTATATTGTGCTGCAACTTCTTCCACATGGCTCTTTCCAAAAATCTCAATCTTCTTTCCACAGTCTGGACATTCGATATAACTCATATTTTCAATAATTCCCAAGATAGGAACATTCATCATCTTTGCCATACGAACAGCCTTACCTACAATCATGGAAACCAATTCCTGAGGGGAGGTTACAATAATGATTCCATCCACAGGAATAGACTGGAATACAGTCAAAGGTACATCTCCAGTCCCAGGAGGCATATCTACCACCATATAATCCACATCAGACCAGACTACATCAGTCCAGAACTGTTTTACGGTACCTGCAATCACTGGTCCACGCCAGATGACAGGGTCTCCGGTATCTTCTAATAAAAGGTTTACGGACATGGTCTGAATACCTGTCTTACTTAAACAAGGGAATAAAGCTGTATCAGTACCCATAGCATGGTCGGTGATACCAAATGCCTTTGGAATCGAAGGACCGGTAATATCCGCATCCATAATAGCGGTCTGATAGCCTTTTCTCTGTAAATTTACTGCCAGCATGGAGGAAGTCATGGACTTTCCAACACCGCCCTTTCCGCTGACAACTCCAATCACTTTGCCAATGCGGCTGTTTTTATGTGGTTTTTCTAACATACTTTCTGCCTTGCGGCTGCTACAATTTGCACTGCTGCAGCTAGAGCAATTCTGAGAACAACTTTCACTCATTATATAAAAACCTGCCTTTCTATAAATAATCACATATTCATCAATTATAACAAGCTACTTAAGAAAAGTCCAATTTTTGTTCTAAGTCATATAAGAGGACGAATATAGATGTATTATAGAAAGAAAGGAGGGAAAGAATGAGCCAGTATCAGCGATTAATATCTTATCTGTACCGATATGAGGAAGGGATGAAAAAAGAAAACAAAGGATATGCCAGAATTGAATTGAGAGGAGAAATTTGCCGGGTTACCGTACATATACAGGAAAATTTGTCAAAGCTTTCAAGCACGCTTCCGGAAGTATTCTTGTTTATTCAGCGAGAATGGGGCATGGAACGTATTTGGGCCGGCCAGATGCGGGAAAATGGAAATAGTTATAGCTGTCGCTTTGAAACCAGAACAGAGAATATGCTGGGGTCTGGAAAAAACTTTACTGATTTAGACGGCCTTATGCTTTATCTAAAGGATGACTTGTTTTATGCCACTACATGGAAGGATATTACGGTCATGCTGGGAGAACAGGAAGTAGAATTAGCAGTAGCCGAGACAAAAGAAGAAAAAAAAGAAGAAATAAAAGAAGAAATGGAGCAATCACAAGAGACAGATATATTGAAGAGGGACGATTCCAGCCATGGAGTGGACATCCAAAGTAGAAAAGTAGAATGGAATGAGCCAGAATATCAGAAGGAAATAGAGAATACAGTGGATGTTGATGTGCAAAATGAAAGAAAAGTAGAAGCAAACTGCCAGCAATGTGACTGTCAGCAGTGTCCCCAAAAGAGAAGAAATGTGGATTTTGGCAGTCATATTTTATCTGTTTTTCCAAAGATGTATCCCTTTGAAATAGAAAATATGGGAGAATGTGTCCGACTGGAATTAAAAGATATGGGATGTCTTCCAGTGGAATATTGGTCGCTGGCCGGCAATCCATTTTTATTACATGGATATTATTGCTACCGACATATTATTTTTACCAGAACCCCTTCCCGAAAATATTGTGTTGGTGTTCCTGGCATATTTAGCCAGGAAAATCAGAAAAAGGCAGAAGAATGCGGGTTTTATCAGTTCCAGAGTCTTTCAAATGTAAAGGACCTTCATGGAGCTTTTGGATATTGGTTATATTCTATAGAAAATTAATCAGAAAAATAGGTATAGAGGTAGTGGTCCTGCCATGTTCCCTGAATCTTGGCGTATTTCTTTAAAACACCTTCCAGCGAAAAGGAAAGCTTCTCTAGTAAAGCGATGGATGGAACATTGGTTGGCATCACATAAGCCTCTATCCGATGAAAATGATACTCTTTACACACCAAAGGAAGCAGGAAGGAAAGTGCCTCTGTCATATAGCCTTTCCGGGCATGCTTCTGGTGGATTTTATAGCCAAGCATACAGTTACAGAAGGCACCATGAAGAAAATTGCTAAAGCAAACAGTGCCAATAGGTGTTTCCGGGTCTTCTTTTCTAAATAGCCAGATTCGAATATAAGTAGAATTAAAAAAAGAACTGTATTCATGGGAAAGGTTTGCCCGTTGAAAATCCAAAGTATAGAAGTTTGGTTGGCGGGCTGGTTCATAAGGTTCTAAAAAATCTTTATTTTGTTCATAAAAATCCAAAACTACAGAAGCATAGTTTGGATGAAGAATTCGTAAAATCAGTCGGTTTGTTTCGTATTCGAAATTCATAAGTACCTCTTTTCTGCTCTACTCTTTTTGTTTATGTCTCACTAACTTTGACGCTGGGCAGTTCTAATGCTATAGTAAAGTATATGCCAAATTCAGAAAGAGGTAAAGAATAAAAAGATGAACGAAAAAGAGTATTCTACAAAAGTAGACGAAAAAAATATGAAGGAAGCCATTCGACAGGCAAAAAAGGCAGCAGCCATAGGAGAAGTGCCAATTGGTTGTGTCATTGTCTATGAGGATAAAATTATTGCCAGAGGATATAATAAGAGAAATCTTCAGAAAACTACCCTGGGGCATGCAGAGATTCTTGCAATTCAGAAGGCAAGTAAAAAGCTGGGGGATTGGCGGCTGGAGGAATGTACCATGTACATTACACTGGAACCCTGCCCTATGTGTGCCGGAGCTATTGTTCAGGCAAGAATACCAAGGGTAGTCATTGGTGCTATGAATCCAAAAGCAGGCTGCGCAGGCAGTATTTTGAATATTCTTCAGGAACAGAGGTTCAACCATCAGACAGAGATGACAAAAGGAATTCTTGAAGAGGAATGCCAGAATATTATGAAGGAATTCTTCCGCCAGCTAAGAGCCAGCCGGAAGAAGGAAAAGCTTGACAAGCCAAAGCCTTTGTCGCTATAATGTAAACCTACTGTCTGAGTAGATAGAGATAGTCAAAACTTCCGTGCTAGCCGGGGAGTCAGCGGTGCCCTGTATCTGCAATCCGCTATAGCAGAGGTGATGTTCTGTTTCGGATATTCCAGCTGTAGAGCCGCCCGATGTAAGTGGCGTTGACGTTTTGGTCTTGCGCAATGAGAACTCATGAACCGTGTCAGGAGGGGAACCTAGCAGCACTAAGTGAGACCTCTCGTGTGCCGCGAGGTTGCCGGAACCGAGCTAACTGCAACGGTAACGTCTGCAACGGTTTATACAACGCAGAATGCACGGATTTATAAATATATAATAGTGTTGATTTTATACTGGGTGACGCATTTGCGCACCCTTTTTTCGTATAATTGTAAGAAATAACCGCTTACCCTTTTTCGTTGACGGAAATACCCTCAGAGGTTATAATATTCTTTACGGAGAAACGATGGATTATAGTTAGATTATATACATAAATTACCTAGGCAAGGGGGTAGTGGCGTGAAAGCAGAATTAAAAAAAGATAGTGTCAATCAGATACTGAAGGATACAAATATATATGAAGAAGGGGATTTGATTGATTCTGTTGCTCTGGTAGTAAAGGGACGTGTACAGATTTCTTCTAAGGGAACCAAACTGGTTGCCGGTACAGGAAGTTTTTTAGGAATTAGCGATTTGGAGCGGGGGGTGTACGGCATGACCTATACTGCCCAGACAGATTGTGTTATTTATGCATTTTCTGTATCTGGTTCCAACCAGGATATTCAGAGAATTATTCAGATAAATAAAGATTACGGCTCTCTTATGGTAGCCAATATGAGTAAGCTTATTTCAGTTGCTGCCACCAACTATCTTGCGATGCAGAAATCTGCAGAGGAAGGATACCTGTTTTTGTCTAAGACATATGAGCATTATAAAAATATTGCCCAGGAAGCTGGTGTCAATGTTGGAGAGATACATAGCCTGGAAAATGTTCGTCCCATTGATTTGGACTCAGAAATCTCTACAGAAAAGTTAAGTTATTATCAGGCATGCAGCAAGGTGAGTCTGGATGTTCAGAAAGCCTATTACGGAGCATCGCCAGTGATTTGTATGTACCATGTAAAGGAAGAGATTGAGCAGCTGCAGCAGTTGCGGACTGACTGTCTGAGTTATGCAGAATATTTAGAAGAATTGTTAAATCCAATTATTTCTGATAGCCAGAGTTTATATACCATGATGTCAAAGCTTGCAACTACTATGCAGCGTATGGGAGAAGATATCAGCCCAGTATTAAAAGAACTGGATCAGATTATTGATTACATTAATTTGTTGGAAACTTTGCTAGTGGATAAGGCTTCTGTTCAGGTAGACATTGATCGTAATCAGATGGAAGAGACTTATTTTGCATTGTTAAATCCAGGCGGAGACAGAGGTGTGTCTGCGACAGTTACAGCGGATGCAGATTTAGCGCTGGTAGAAGAGTTTATGGTTGATATTTCTGAATTGGACAATTCTATGGACAATATTCTGCGCTTTGGAGAAATTGATGTAGAAACTTCCCAGAAGTTTGTCACAATGATAGAGCAGTTTATGAACATGCCAGATAAGGAATCGCTAGAGGATGAGGCTAGAAATTTGCGCCGCTCTATTTTGAAAGAGTATTATAAAATTTATAAAAAGGTATTTTTGAAGGACTTCAATTCATCGGAAGATACTCCATTAGAAGTGGATTTGTTCTTAAGATATGGCTTCTTAAGTGAGCGCCTTTTGAAGGAAGAGCTGATTGAAGAACTTCTGGCAGCAGACCATACTGGTGGTGAGTATGGAGACTGTGGCGTCTATGATATGAAGGAATGGCTTACTGCTATTTATAAAGGGGAGAAGGAGCCTTCCAAGAATGAATTTGACATGGACTATGACGAATTCTTACGTGACCAGAAGAAGAATAAGGTGATTACAGAGAAACAGCATCAGGAAATGAGCACGGATAAAGCTTTGAAGTTAGACTTTGAAATCAACAATATGTTCCGTGTAAACCACCGTCTTGTAAATGGACAGATTACTACCTTCGTACCATTTTTGTATACTGAGGGCTGTGGGGCGTCCCTGTCCCGTAACTTCTTATCCAAGGATAAGATTAATGCAGGAATTAACAAGATTCTTAGAATTGATTATTCTGCGTTTTATCGTGAAAGCTTATATACAAAAGAAGTGGAAGGTATCAAGAAGGAGTTTATTCAGCAGGAAGTACACCCAGATATTATTATTCTTCCTACCAATGGTTCCCGTGGTATTATGTGGCAGGAGCTTAGTGGCAGAAGAAGAACTTCGCCGGGACGTTTTCTGCTTCCAGCCTTTATGGAAGGAGATTTAGAAAAAACACTGATTCGTCTGGTGGGTGGATTCCGTTGGGAGCTTTGTCGTACTATTCAGGGTGCATACTGGAATAATATCCAGATTAAATCACTGACTAGTGAATATTCGGACTTCCTTCAGTTCTATCGGAAGAATAAAGATTTGTCCGACGATAAGAAGGAGAAGTTAAAGCTTCAGATTCAGAAAAACAGAAATAATACCAGAGAGATTTTTGCTACGGACTATGAAAACTGGATTCGTCACGAGGCAAAGGGAGGTATTGTATTAAGCAAGCCAGTAAGAGAGATTCTTGCTACCTATTGTCCATTTGCTATGGAAATCCGTCAGAGTATAGAAGGACAGCCGATATTCCAGGAAGCTATGGCGCGGTTTAATCGAGAACGGGCGAAGAAATTGAAAGAATATGAATTAAAATACAAAGTGTGGGAAAAGAACAATGTGCAGGTGCCAGAAGAGGTTACTGCCACTAGAGATTTTTACCAGAATATGTAAATGAAAAAATAATGCCAGCTGAGGTGCTCTAAAAAGTTTAACTTTTTGGTCATCTCAGCTGGCATTATTTTTACTATATCCAGCCCCCATCTAAAGTGATGACTTGTCCTGTAAGGTAGTCTGGTCCTTGGCCAAGCTGGAAGATACTTTTGGCTACTTCTTCGGGAGTGCCAATTCTACCGGAGGGAATCTCGTCCACAATAGCCTGCACATCCTCGGAAGACAGGCAGTGATTCATTTCTGTATCAATCATACCACAGGCAATGGCATTGACTTGAATGCCACTAGGTGCAAGCTCCTTTGCCAAAGCCCTGGTCAGGGAATTAATCCCGCCTTTGGTAGCTGAGTAAGCCACTTCCATGGAAGCACCTACATTGCCCCAGACAGAGGATATATTAAAAATCTTTCCCCGTTTTGGTTGTAGCATATGCGGAATCACAGATTTGCAGCAGTTAAAAACAGAAGTAAGGTTGGTATTCAGAATCCGTTCCCAATCCTCACTGCTCATATCCTGTAAAAGTCCAAAATAAGATATGCCGGCATTGTTTACTAGAACCGCAGGCGTTCCAAAGGACTGTACTGTCTGATTAATGAAATCCTGTGCCTGATGAAAATCTCCCATATCCCCTTGAAATGCCAGACAGGAAACAGAGAAAGCTTCAATTTCTTTTTTTACCTGTTCCAGAAGCTGGATATTGTTTTTACAGCAAATTGCCACATGATATCCATGACTGGCAAATTCCAAAGCAATTGCCCTGCCGATTCCCCGGGACGCTCCAGTGATAATTACAGATTTATTATTCATAAACAAGTCTCCTAATGGTTCACGATATGTTTTATCTCGAAATTTGAATATTACTATACTTATAAAAACGCCAAGGTGCAAGTCTTTACACTCATAACTAAATTTGTTATAATGACATGTATGTTTATTTCTAGGATGGGGAATTATTCCAAATGTAGTAGTGTGTATGGAAGTATCATTCTGTTGATTTCATACCATTGAGTGCATAAGATGCAGATAAGGAAAGGTACTAACATGAAAAAGAATGCAATTATATTTTTTTTGAAAAGCCTGTTTAAATCTATTGTTGTAATTGTTTCTGTATTAGCAGTAGGTGTTATCAGTTATAAGGTTTCGTATGAAATTTTGTCAAAGCAGGCTAAGAATGGCCAGATAGATGTTAATGAACAGGAGATAGAGGAAATTCTGGAAGAGGCAGAGACTCCTGAGTTATCCAAGAATTTGATTTATGTCGTGGATGATAAGAAAAATATTACCCATATGATGATTGAAATCTGTAATACTGCTACGGGAAATATGGATTATGTAACCGTTCCAGTGAAAACAGATTACATCATTCCGGCGAAGATGTATCAGAAGCTTTGTGTGGTGGATGAAGAGATTCCACAGATTGTACGTGTATCTAAATTGAGAAATTATTTTGCCGATTTGGAAGACGAGCAGGCTTATGGTTATGCTGAGCTGGTTATGGAAAAAATGTTAGGAATAGATATTACTTACTATACCGTACTCAGTGAGGAACTTTATGAAAGTCATTATGAAGAAGTAAAGGCTGCCACTTCATATGAAAAGGTTTCTAATACAACAACTACAACAACTTCCACAGAGAGTTCTGGGGCAACAGAAGGTGAGGCTGCACAGACAGGATACACTGCATCCGTCACCATGAAGTTATCTGTTGCAAGCGAATCTTATTTACAGCAGATGGCTGATATGTCTGGCGACAGAGAAAAGATTGTAGAGTATATTAAGGGTCAATATGCACAGGAAGATAAAGTTCAGTCTAATCTTACTGTTTATAGCAAGATTGCATATATTGAGACATATGAAAAAATGAATGCAGCATATTATCACTATTGGGGAGTTCCAGGAACCTTTAGTGGGAAAGTATTTTCTATCGACACCAGTTCTGCTAGTGCATTTATCAAGAAACTGGAAGAAAATACAGTTGCTTATACAGAAGAACAGGAATTTGGAAAGGTTAGCAAAAAGAAAGCAATCAGTTCCAAAGGAAAGAATATTTTAGTTCTGAATGGAAGTAAGATTACCGGTCTAGCAAGTGCAACACAGACAGAATTGGTAAATGCTGGCTATACCGTGCCTAAGGTGGGAGATTATACAGAAGAAATTTTGACACAGACAAGAATCATTGTAACCAAGGATGGAATGGGTCAGGATCTGGTAGCCTACTTTAAGGATCCAGAGATTGTAATAGGCGATGTCGAAGAAGGATATGATATCGAAATTATCCTTGGAACGGTGGATGCCAATTAAGGATAGGATGATTGTATGCAAGCTTCAGTGAAAATTATGGATATCGACGTGGATATGTTGAGTAATGATGTATTTATTCAGAAAATGGATGAATACCTGACAGATGACCATCTGGATGTAGTATTCTTTGCTTCCACTGGTATGTTGGACCGGGCAATGAAGGACGAGGCATATCGACAGATTATTGATCAGGCAGAATTGTTTTTGCCAGGAGAAGAGGCGCTTCTTACTACTCATCATGTTGAAATGTTGGAAGCTGGTGGTATGGTAGTCAGCTGCCGCAGTCTCGGAATGATGTTGGAAAATCTCGAAAAAAAAGACAGAACCCTGTATATTATCGCCCAGAATGAAGAAGAAATCTGGAAACTGGAGATGTATTGTACAGCCATGCAGCCAGAATTAAAGGTAGTTGGGGCCTATGTATATGATGAAGAGATGGAAGATGAAGTCGTACTAAATGAAATGAATAGTCATACTCCGGATATTATATTGTTAAATCTTCCAGTGGGACTTCAGGAACAGTGGATTATGGAACATGCTGCATTATTAAATGCAAAATTGTGTATTGCCATCGGCGGAGTATCCGGCTTGATTTTATCAGAGCAGAAAGAAACACCGGAATGGGTAAAAAGGCTTGGACTGGAGGGTGCGTATCAGAGACTGGTAAAGGAACAGACCGTACAAAAGGACTTTAAGGCAAGAATATTCCGCAAGAAAATCGTACAGTATAATAATAACCAGATAGATGAAGCGTTACATGATAGCACACAGGAAAAGGGCGACAACATTTTATAAAAGAAGTGTTGTGGTCCTTTTCGTTACATTAAGGGAAAGGAGACAGTATGAAATGAAAAAGAAAAAGATCGATTGGAAAAGAGAGATAACGGAAACTCTGCGAATCATTTTAGGGACGGTTTGCATGGCTTTGGCGGTGAATCTGGTATTTGAGCCTATTGGAATGGTTACAGGTGGAATTTCAGGTCTATCTATTGTAATTAAAGAGTTGTCCCATGGATGGAAAATTGGACCGATTCCTGTATGGCTTTCCAACTTTGTGATTAATATACCTATTTTCCTGGTTGCCATGAGATTGAAAGGAAAGCGCTACATTGGAAAAACATTGTTTGCCAATTTGTGCTTTACATTAGCGTTAATGCTGATTCCGCAGATGGAAATTGCACAAAAGGATTATCTGCTGGCAGCAGTGGTTGGTAGTGTATTAAATGGTTTTGGTCTTGGAATGATTTTTGCCAATGGGTATTCTACCGGCGGAACGGATTTGTTAAGTGCCATCATCCATCATTATGTGCCGTATTACCCAGTGGGAACTATTCTGTTTGTATTGGACAGTCTGGTGATTTTGGCAGGTGCATATCTTTTTGGTGTTTATGTGGCAGTATACGCAGTAATTGCAGTGTATTTATCTGCAAAAATGATGGATACCATCATAGAAGGTGGAAAATTTGCCAAGCTGGCATATATTATCTCGGACCAATACGAAGTCATAGGAAAAGAAATAATGGAAAGTCTTGGAAGAGGTGTTACAGCCATAGACAGTTCTGGGATGTATACAGGAACAGAACGGAAGGCGTTGATGTGTGTAGTAAGCAAAAAAGAGATTATTAAAGTCAGTGAAATTGCGAAAAAAAATGACAAAAATGCTTTCGTTATAATTTCAGATGTAAGAGAGGTTCAGGGAGAAGGTTTTGTAGAAAACCTACAGTAAAAAGTGAGTTTTTTTACGAATTTTTTTACGAATTGAACGAAAAAAAATAAAAGTATACGTTTTGTACAAAAGAATAATAGGTTCTTTGGATATTTATGCTATGGTCAATAAATTTCCTTTGGTGTATCATAATCTTGGGTTAAGCGTTCGGACTTAAAACGCATTAACAAAATAATATTATGAATATTAGGAGGAACATGCAATGGCAAGTTTATCATTAAAAAACGTTGGAAAGACATATCCTAATGGATTTGTTGCAGTTAGAAACTTTAACCTTGATATCGCAGACAAGGAATTCATCATTTTCGTAGGACCTTCAGGTTGTGGTAAATCTACAACACTTCGTATGATCGCTGGTTTGGAAGAGATTTCTTCTGGTGAATTATGGATTGGAAATACATTAGTAAATGATGTAGAGCCAAAGGACAGAGATATTGCGATGGTATTCCAGAACTACGCTCTGTATCCTCATATGTCAGTATATGACAATATGGCATTTGGCCTTAAGTTAAGAAAGACTCCAAAGGAGAAGGTTGACAAGCTGGTTCACGAGGCAGCTAAGATTCTTGATATCGAGCATTTATTAGATCGTAAGCCAAAGGCTCTCTCTGGTGGTCAGAGACAGCGTGTAGCTATGGGTCGTGCAATCGTTCGTAATCCAAAGGTATTCCTGATGGATGAGCCTTTATCAAACCTTGATGCTAAGCTTCGTGTACAGATGCGTATCGAGATTTCTAAGTTACATCAGAGACTGGAATCTACCATCATCTATGTAACACATGACCAGACAGAGGCTCTTACACTTGGTACCCGTATCGTAGTTATGAAGGACGGTATCATGCAGCAGGTTGCTACTCCTATTGACTTATATACAAAGCCATGTAACTTATTCGTTGCAGGTTTCATCGGTTCTCCACAGATGAACTTCATCGATGCTAAGGTTATTAAAGACGCTGAAGGCGTTAAGCTTGCATTTGGTTCTTATGCTGTTAAGCTTCCAGAAGCTAAGGCTGAGAAGTTAGTAGAAGGCGGATTCATCGATAAGGATGTTATCATGGGTATTCGTCCAGAAGATATTAAGGATGAGGAAATCTTCGTAAGTGCTGGTACAAGCAATGTATTAGATGCTACCGTTAAGGTATATGAAATGCTTGGTGCTGAAGTATTCTTATACTTCAATGTAGAAGGCAACGACATTACAGTTCGTGTTAATCCACGTACAACTGCTCGTCCTGGCGATACAATCAAGATTGCTCTGGATACAAACAAGATTCATATCTTCGATAAGGATACAGAGAGAACAATCACTAACTAATTCGATTTCAATTAAGAGATTACATAAGGCTGCCATTGATATGGCAGCCTATTTTCTTTCTTTGAGTTTTTTGTGGAAAAGCTACAATAAAGGCAGAAGTTATATTGCTATTTATAGATAAATTGCTTGAGGGACTATTTACTTTTGCGAAAAACGATGATAATATATAAGAATAGGCGAATTATATCAATATAGCATGATTGGGGAATGCGCGAAAAGAAAAGTTGGAGGGATTGTATGATTTCAAATCAGGTACTGCAGACGACAATTGATGGCTTGAAAAACATTACTCGTATTGACATTTGTGTGATGGATACAGAGGGGAAAGCACTGGCCACCACTATTAATAATGTAGAGGAGTATGAGGAAGCTGTTATGGCGTTTGTGGATTCTCCGGCAGATAGTCAGGTGCTTCAGGGATACCAGTTTTTTAAGGTGTTCGATGAGCATCAGCTGGAATATGTGATTCTGGCACGGGGGGATAGCGACGATGTATACATGGTAGGAAAGCTGGCGGCTTTCCAGATTCAAAATTTATTAGTAGCATATAAAGAAAGATATGATAAGGATAATTTTATCAAGAATCTTTTGTTAGATAATTTGTTATTGGTGGATATCTATAACAGAGCGAAGAAATTGCACATTGATACTTCTGTAAAGAGACTGGTATTTTTGATTGAGACAAAAAATGAAAAAGACACCAGTGCCTTGGAAACAGTAAAGGGATTATTTGCGAATAAGACAAGAGATTTCATTACCCAGGTAGATGAGAAGAATATCATTTTGGTAAAAGAAGTAAAGGCAAATGAAACATACGAAGACATGGACAAAACAGCGAAAGTGATTTTGGACATGCTGAATACAGAGGCTATGACTACAGTTCATGTAGCATATGGAACCATCGTTAATGAGATTAAGGATGTATCCCGTTCTTACAAGGAAGCAAAGATGGCACTGGATGTAGGAAAGATTTTCTATAGTGACAGAAATGTAGTGGCATATAGCAGCCTTGGAATTGGCCGTTTGATTTATCAGTTGCCAATGCCTCTTTGTAAAATGTTCATTAAAGAGATTTTTGGTGACAAGTCGCCTGATGATTTTGATGAGGAAACAATTTCTACCATTAACAAGTTCTTTGAAAACAGTTTGAACGTTTCAGAGACATCCAGACAATTATATATTCATCGAAACACTCTGGTATATCGACTGGATAAATTACAGAAAAGCACCAACTTGGACTTGCGTGTTTTTGAAGATGCCATCACCTTTAAGATTGCATTGATGGTAGTAAAGTATATGAAATATATGGAAACATTTGAGTATTAAAAAAGAGTAATATCAGGCGTGGATTGACCATTTAGGTCCGGTTCACGCCTATTTTGTGAAATAGGAAGCTGAATAGAAAGTAGTAGGAAAAGAGGTTAGACATGGTTGGAAATAATGCGAGTGGGATTATCCGTCTTCAAAGTGTAAATATGATTTACCCATCCGGAACTGTGGCATTAAAGGACATTTCGCTGAACATTCAAAAAGGGGAATTTGCATTTATTGTAGGTAGTAGTGGTTCCGGCAAATCCACTCTGATTAAAAGTTTATTAGGGGAAGTGGAAGTGACTTCCGGCAAGGTAGAAGTTGCGGGAATGGATGTTGCCAATATTAAAAGAAAAGAGCTGCCTTATTATAGACGTAGACTGGGCGTGGTATTTCAGGAATTCCGCCTTTTAGACGAAATGAATGTATTTGAGAATGTGGTTCTGGCACAGAGAGTAATTGGCGTAACAAGTAGAGAACGCCGGAGAAAAAATGCCATGGCTATGTTGGATATGGTAGGTCTGACCCAGAAATTGAAGGCATATCCAAACGAGTTGTCTGGTGGAGAGCAGCAGAGGGTGGCTATTGCCAGAGCTATGGTAAATAAGCCGGCAATCCTTTTGGCAGACGAGCCTACGGGAAATTTGGACCCAGAGAATTCATGGGAAATCATGAATTTGCTTCAGGAGGTTCATGAATTGGGAACTACTGTACTGGTAGTTAGTCATAATGAAGATATTGTAAACAAAATGCAAAAGAGAGTAATTACCCTGCATCAGGGACAGATTATCAGCGATGAACAGCGGGGAGGTTATGTACAGTGAGTACGTTGTGGTATGGATTAAAACAAGGAATAAAAAATATTATTCAGAATAAAATATTCTCCCTGGCAGCGATAGGCACCATTACTGCCTGTCTGTTTTTGCTAGGAGTGTTTTATGCATTATTTACTAATTTCCAGCATATGGTTAATAACGCAGAAAGTACGGTAGGTGTCATTGTTTTTTTTGATGAAGGAATCAGTGGAGTACAGATAGATGCCATTGGAGAAAAGATTAAGCTGCACAAAGCAACTGATAAGGTGGAATATGTCTCTGCTGCAGATGCATGGGAGCGGTTTAAAAGCGAAATGCTGGAGGATAATCAGGAATTGGCCATGGTCTTTGGGGATGACAATCCATTAGAAAATTCCTCATCCTATGAAGTATACCTGAGCGATGCTTCTCTTCAGGATGAACTGGTAGCCTATATTCAGCAGCTGGAAGGGGTTCGTAAGGTGAATGGATCAGCCACAGCAGCAGAAAGTATCAGTAGTTTTAGCATGTTGGTTGGATATGTGTCCGTGACCTTCATTGTATTGCTGCTTCTGATATCTGTATTTTTAATTTATTCCGCAGTAGATATGGGAATCAATGTCCGAAAGGATGAGATTGCCATTATGAAACTGATTGGTGCTACAGATATTTTTGTCCGGCTTCCGTTTATTGTGGAAGGTATTGTTATGGGACTCATTGGTGCGGCGGTTCCTCTGGGCATACTTCGTGTAATGTATGACAGAGTAATTATATTTATTGCATCACGGTTTACTACATTAACAGAATGGCTGGCATTTGTTGGTACAGGAGACGTATTCGCGGTGCTGGTGCCATTATCATTAGGAGTAGGTATTGGAATCGGAGTGATTGGAAGTACCATGTCTGTGCGTAAGCATTTACAAGTGTAGTGAGAAAGGAATGCGATTGCTATGAAACGATGGAAGATGATTGCTGCATTATGGCTGGTAGGAGCTTTGGTTATTTGTCTGGGCAGACCAGCAGGTTTTGCCGGAGATAATATTTCTTCTGTTCATGCAGCAAATGAAGGAATACAGCTTGCAGATAAATCTTCGGATTTGCAAGAGCAGATAGAGTCTGAGGAAGAGAAACAGGAAGAATTAGAATATAAAAAAGAGAAGCTGGAAAAGGCCATTGACCGCATACAGGAGGTTACAGGAGATGTAGTAAAGTATGTGGAAACTTTGGATTACCAGTTAAATTCTCTGACTAACAGCATTATCTCTACAGAAGAAACCATTGCAAATCTGGAAGAGGAAGTGGAAGAAGTAAATAAAGAGCTGGAAGTTGCTTTGGAAAATAAGCAGACTCATTATGAAGAAATGAGAACCAGACTGCAATATATTTATGAAAATTCCAGCAATAATTATTTGGAATTTTTATTGGAGTCTAAAAGTCTTGCTGATTTATTCAGCAGGGAAGAATATATTGAAAAAATAACAAATTATGATAATACGTTACTGACTGGATATCAAACGGTTTTAAATGAAGTGACAGTTGCTCAGGAAAATGCAGAAAGAAAACTGGATGAAATGGAGTCCAGCAGGGAAAACTTAAAGTATGAAAAAAAGACAATCCGTCGTTTGATAAAAGAAAAAAACCGTCAGGTTAAAATTTATCAGGGCATGCTAGAGAACAGTGAGACAGACCTAGCAGATTATACGGCACAGATTGCGGAGCAGGAAGAGAAGGTAGAAGCACTGTTGCAGCAGCAAAGAGATAAAATTGCAGCTGGAGAAGATACTATTGTTCCAACTACAGGAGAATATGCATGGCCACTGACAGAAAGTGGAAGAATTTCGTCTAATTTTGGATATCGTAGTGCGCCTACTGCAGGTGCCAGCACCTACCACAAGGGTGTTGATATTGCAGCAAGTGTGGGAACGCCTATTTTGGCAACAAAGGATGGAGAAGTGGTTACTTCTACTTATTCCACTTCAGCAGGAAATTATATTGCCATTTATCATGGCGGAGGAGTTTATTCATACTACATGCATTGTGAGACATTATCTGCTTCGGTGGGAGACAAGGTGAAAAAGGGGCAGGTTATTGCAACAGTAGGTTCTACAGGAATTTCTACAGGTCCACACTTACACTTTGCAATTTATAAAGGTGGAGCTTATGTAAATCCTATGTATTATGTATCACAGCCATAATTTACATGAAAGATAGATATTGTAATAAAAAGTAGAAAGTTCATAGTAAGGGGAAAGAGTTATTCATGAAAGACAGCAAGTTTTGGAAAGGAGTTGCAACAGGGATTTTAGGTGTAGTTGCAATTGTCCTTTTGACCATGGTGGGAACTACAGTTACAGGCATAATGGATTGGCGTCAGATTCTGCCTAATGCCCAGGGAAAGGTCATAAATGCTGAAACAGAAGCAAAGCTTCGAGAAATGCAAGCCTATATTGATGCCTATTTTCTGGATGACATTGAGCAGGAAGAAATGGAAAATGCTATTTATAGTGGTGTGGTAGAAGGCTTAGGGGATGATTATGCCGCTTATTATGACGAAGAATCCTATAAGGATTTAATGGAAAAGACTATGGGAAACTATTGTGGAATTGGGGCATATGTTAGTCAGAATGTTACTACAGGCGCTATAACCATTATTGAACCTATTAAGGGAAGTCCTGCTCAGGAAGCGGGCCTGCAGTTTGGTGATGTTGTAGTTAAGGTGGATGGTATTGATGTAACCCAGAAGGATTTGTCAGAGGTAGTCAGCATGATGAAGGGAGAGCCGGGAACAAAGGTAAAGCTTCAGATTGCGAGACCAGGTGAAGAAAACTATCTGGATATTACTATTGTCCGGGAAGAAATTGAGTCAGAGACTGTAGAATATAAAATGCTAGATGAGAAAATTGGTTATATTACAGTGAGTGCTTTTGAAGATGTAACCAAGCAGCAATTTCGAAATGCGCTAAAAGATTTGGAGAAGCAGGGACAAGAAGCTCTAATCCTTGATTTGCGGAATAATGGCGGAGGGCTGTTGGATACTGCAGTTGATATGTTAGACCGGCTGCTTCCAGAAGGAATGGTAGTTTATATTCAGGATAAAAATGGCAAAAAGGAGGAGTATCATTCCAGCAAAGAAGAAAGCTTCGATAAGCCAGTGGTTATTTTGGTGAATGAGAATTCTGCCAGTGCATCAGAAGTATTTGCCGGGGCTATGCAGGATTATGAAAAGGGAATTCTCGTAGGTAAGAAAACCTTTGGAAAGGGAATTGTGCAGAGCGTATTTCAATTAAGTGATGGAACAGCGGTAAAGCTGACAACCTCTAAGTATTATACACCAAAGGGGAGAAATATTCATGGTACCGGACTGGAGCCAGATATAGAAGTGGAACTGAAGGAAGGCACAAAGAAACAGCCGGGAAGTGGAGTTGTTGTAGATAGTCAGATGGAAAAGGCAATTCAGTATCTGCAAAAGAAATAAAGGAAGATTAAAATACCAGAGAAGAGTCCTCAAAGGAGGTGGCTAGATTGCGGAGAACAAAGGTGAATAAAGGTTTTTTGGTTTGCCTGCTCATCAATATTTTATTGAACTTTGAAGGCTCGATTCCAGCATGGATTTTTCTGGGACTGCATCTATGGCTGGGAGTTCCTCCGATTTGGTTTTTCTGGGGAGCCTTGGCGATTTGGATGGTAGGAATATTGGGATGGATGCTGGTAATGGATTATGCTTCTAAAAATGCCACACCATCTAGAAAAAATAGGAGAAATGCAAATCCGTATTCCAATAAAACTGCGGATATGCTGCCTCACCAAGAGAAAAAGTAAAAAGGCAAAGCGGTTGTTTTGTCTTAGGCAATAAGCCAATAAATATACGATTCTGAAAGGAGAATTACTATGGGATTAATTAAAGCAGGAGGCGAAGCAGTGAGGGGAACACTGGCAGACCAGTGGTTAGAGTTTTTCTATTGTGATGCTTTAGACAAAGATGTTTTAATGACAAAAGGACAGAAAAGAGTAGGAGCTGGTTCTTCCAATACCAAGGGAAATGATAATATTATTTCTAATGGTTCTGGAATCGCTGTTGCAGATGGTCAGTGTATGATTATCGTAGAGCAGGGAAAGATAGTAGAAGTTTGTGCGGAGCCAGGCGAGTTTACCTTTGATTCATCCATGGAGCCAAGTATTTTTGCTGGCTCTTTAGGACAGGGGCTGATTGATAGCTTTAAATTGGTTGGAAAACGTTGGGCTCATGGCGGAGATACAGGAACGGACCAGAGAGTATATTATTTTAATACAAAGGAATTGATTGACAATAAATTTGGAACTCCAAATCCAATTCCATTCCGTGTAGTAGATAAGAATATTGGACTGGATATTGATGTGTCTGTACGTTGTTCGGGTGTATATTCTTATAAGATATCCAATCCATTATTGTTCTATACCAATGTATGTGCCAATGTGGAGCAGGAATATAGACGTTCTGAAATCGAAAGTCAGTTAAAGACAGAGTTTGTCAGCGCATTACAGCCATGCTTTGCAAAGCTGTCTGAAATGGAAATCCGTCCAAGTGCGATTCCTGGACATGCAGAAGAAATTGCTAATTTCATGAATGAAGTACTGACTAAGAAATGGGCAGAGCTACGTGGTCTTTCTGTAGTGTCTGTAGCTATGAATCCTATCACTCTTCCACCGGAAGATGCAGAGATGATTAAACAGGCACAACATACTGCAATTTTGCGTAATCCAAACATGGCAGCAGCGACTCTAGTAGGAGCACAGGCAGAAGCTATGAAGGCAGCAGCAAACAATTCAGCAGGCGCTATGACTGGCTTTATGGGCATGGGTATGGCTATGAATAATAGCGGTGGAATGAATGCCCAGAGTTTATTTGAGATGGGAGCACAGCAGCAACAGCAGTCAGCACAGGCACCAGCGCAGCAGCCGGTAGCTGCTCCAGCACCAGTGGCACAGGAGGCTGCGACCACAGATGGATGGAACTGTAGCTGTGGAGCTACTGTAACTGGTAAATTCTGTACAGAGTGTGGTTCGCCAAAGCCAGCACCAGCGGGCTGGACATGTAGTTGTGGTGCAGTAAACAAAGGAAAATTCTGCCCAGAATGTGGTTCACCAAAGCCGGCAGGAGCACCATTGTATCGTTGTGACAAATGTGGATGGGAGCCAGAAGATCCTAAGAATCCACCGAAGTTCTGTCCAGAATGTGGTGACGCCTTTAATGAAAATGACATCAAATAGGAAAAATGTGGATATTTGTAAAAAGTAATCATCCATAAGTGTTTTGTTGATTTTACAGAAAAGAGGGAGAAAACATGGCAGATTTACAGGAATACAAGTGTCCCTGTTGTGGTGGTGCAATAGAGTTTGACAGTACCCTGCAGAAAATGAAGTGTCCTTATTGTGATACGGAATTTGAAATGGAGACATTAAAGCAATATGATGAAGATTTAAAATCACAGCCAGATGATATGACCTGGGAAACCCCGGCTGGTAGTGAGTGGCAGGAAGGTGAAACAGATGGCATGCAGGTATATGTTTGTAAATCCTGTGGCGGTGAAATCATTTCTGGCGAAACCACAGCGGCTACCTCATGTCCATACTGTGATAATCCAGTGGTAATGATGGGACAGTTTTCTGGAGCACTCCGCCCAGACTATGTGATTCCATTTAAGCTGAACAAAGAAGCTGCTAAGGCAGCATTAAAGAAACATGTAGAAGGTAAAAAGCTAGTTCCTAAGATATTTAAAGATCAGAATCATATTGATGAAATCAAAGGAATCTATGTACCATTTTGGCTGTTTGATACGGACAGCGACGCCAATATTCACTATCTTGCTACAAAGATTCGTAGATGGAGCGATAGTAGATATACATATAAAGAGACTTCCTTCTTCTCTCTGCTTCGTGCAGGAAGTGTAAGCTTTCAGAGAGTTCCGGTGGATGGTTCCACCCAGATGCCGGATGATATGATGGAATCCATTGAGCCATATAATTTTGATGATGCCGTTGATTTTCAAACTGCGTATCTGGCAGGATATCTTGCGGACAAATATGATGTTACCGCCGAAGAAAGTATTGACCGTGCCAACCAGCGAATCAAACGCAGTACAGAAGAGGTGTTCCGTTCTACTATTCACGGATATACTTCTGTGACACCGGATGGAAGCAGTGTAAAGTTTAAAAACGGAAGCGCAAAGTATGCCTTGTATCCGGTTTGGATTTTGAATACCAGCTGGGAAGGTAAGAATTATACCTTTGCCATGAATGGACAAACTGGAAAGTTTGTAGGCGACCTTCCTTTGGATAAGGGAGCTTACTGGCGCTGGTGGGGTGGTTTGACCGCAGCTTTTAGCGCAGCTATTTTTGTTGGTGCATTATTATTACATTTTTTAGTATAAGATAGGAGGACGAAAATGAAAAAACGAATTTATTCATTAGCTTGCATTCTGGTTCTCTGTCTTATGACATGGAGTCCGGCATTTGCGACAGCAGAAACCATTCCGTCTGAGCGTTTGCTGCCAAGACTGGTGGATGATGCGGATTTATTGACAGATAGCGAAGAAAGTACACTACTTGGGAAACTGGATCAGATTAGTGAGACCCATCAATGTGATGTGGTAGTAGTTACCACCAATTCACTTGAAGGGAAGGGGTCTACCCAGTATGCAGATGATTTCTTTGATTATAATGGATATGGAATGGGGGCTGGTTATGATGGAATCCTGCTGCTAGTCAGCATGGAAGAAAGAGATTGGGCTATGTCCACCCATGGATTTGGCATTACAGCATTTACTGATGCAGGACTGGAATATTTGGAAAATCAGTTCTTATCCGATTTAAGTAATGGATATTATGCTGATTCCTTTACTGCATATGCTGAGAGCTGTGATATCATGTTGAAACAGGCGAGAAATGGAGACCCTTTTGATTATGATAATTTGCCGAAGGAACCATTCTCCTTAATGTGGATTCCAATTGCGATTATTGGTGGTGCAATTTTGTCCTTTATCGTGGTTGGTGTAATGAAAGCAGAATTAAAATCTGTTCGTAAGCAGGCAGCCGCAAATAACTATGTCCGTGAAGGCAGTCTGAATATTAGAGAAAGCAGAGATACCTATCTGTACCGAAAAGTGGACAAGAGAGAAAAACCGAAGAATAATGGCGGTGGCAGCAGTACACATCGCAGCTCTTCTGGAAGAAGCCATGGTGGTTCCAGAGGAAAATTTTAATCATATCAAAGTATGCAGCAGTCTGACCTAAAAATGGGTCAGGCTGTTTTTTGTGGGATAGGAAATTATTAAGAATTGTTTAAAATGCCATTAAATGGTATAAAACACTAGATATAGTGATTGATTTTGCAAATCAAAGAGAGTAAAATAAAGCTATATGCAACTAATCGGAACGGAGAGGAGTTGATAGTATGGGGACAGACCATAAGGGAGAGGAGAAACAGTGCTTCATTGAGATTCATCCTCTAACGGGTCTATATTTTAGCAATACTTTTGGGCAAAAGGTAGAAGAGTATCTGGCTCAGGTTAAAGAGGGGAACTATTGCATGATTGCAATAGACTTTGAGCATTTTCGCCTGTTCAATAAAATGTTCGGAAGAGAGCAGGGAGATTGTCTTTTAAAAAGTGTTGCCGGGTTATTAAAAGAATTTGTGAAAAAATATGGTGGAGTGGTTGGTTATTTCTGGGGCGATAATTTTGGCGTGCTGATGCCATACGAAGAAAAGTTAATCAATCAGTTATATCAGGAGCTTTCTGCAGAAGTACAGAAATGGAATAACGTAGCTGGATTTTTACCTATGTTTGGAATATATCCGATTAAAGACTTTTCTACACCTGCAGCCACGTTATATGACCGTGCTACTATTGCATTATCCAGTATTATTGGAAATCATACAAAGCGTATGTGTGAATATGCTTCTGACATGGAGGCCAGGGTTGAAGAAGAGGTTCAGATACTGGCAGAGGTACAGGAAGCGCTGGAAAGCGATGAATTTACCTTCTTTGTACAGCCACAGTGTGATATTTCTACTGGAAAGATTGTGGGTGGAGAATCCTTAGTACGTTGGTTTCATGCCGGAAAAATGATTCCTCCTGGAAAGTTTATTCCTGTTTTAGAACGAAATGGATTTATTGCCAATCTGGATCGTCAGGTATGGAGAAAGGTTTGCCGCTGGCTTCGGGAATGGATGGACAAAGGACATCATCCGGTGCCGATTTCAATTAATGTATCCAGAATAGATATTTTTTCCATGGATGTAGCAGAGTATCTTACGGAATTAATTGATACATACAATTTACCTAAGAAGCTTTTGAAGGTGGAGATTACGGAAAGTGCATATGCAGAAAATAATGACCAGATTATTCGTACAGTAAAGCAGCTTAGAGATGCAGATTTTCTTGTGATGATGGATGATTTTGGAAGCGGGTATTCTTCATTGAATATGTTAAACAGCTTAGCTATTGATGTACTTAAAATCGATATGCGTTTTCTGGATATTAGTGAAGAGGACGAAGAAAAGGGCATTGGTATCTTAGAGTCTGTGGTTAATATGGCAAGACAAATGCAGATGCCGATTATTGTAGAAGGTGTAGAGACCCAGAAACAGGAAAGTTTTCTGATGAAAATGGGTTGTCGTTATAGTCAGGGATATTATTATTACAAGCCAATGTCTATTGCTGATTTTGAGGAATTGATATCTGATGAAAAGAAGCTGGACATGAATGGAATCTGGTGGAAACAGGTAGAATCCCTTCGTCTGCGGGAGTTTTTGGATCAGAATCTATTTAGTGATACTATGCTAAATAATATTCTAGGTGCAGCAGCATTCTACGATATGTATGAAAATAATATCGAGATTACCAGAGTGAATGAGCAATATAATAAGCTGGCAGGAATTGCCAGCATGGAAGAGGATGACCATAAAAGACGTTTTTGGAATCATGTGCAGCATGATGACAGAGCGGTACTCTTCTCTATGTTTGGACAGGCATATGAAAATCCGGCGGTGGGTTCACAGGGCTATGTTCATTATCTGCGTTCGGATGGAGAGTTGTTATGGGTTTACTTACGGGTATTTTTCCTGAGAGAAAAAGATGGACACAAGCTGTTCTATGGTTCATTGACGGATATGACTTCTTTTAAGAAAAAGCAGTCTGATGAGACAAAGTTTGATGTGGCTGTGGAGGATATTACAGAAAAACAGCGTGAGAAGATTGAAAAGTTCTATGGAAATATGCCATGTGGATATGGTATTGGCAAGATGATACTGGATGAGGAAGGAAAGCCGGTGGATTATGAACTTGTCTATGCCAATCAGGAATTAAGCAGGCTTAGTGGCGGCAACACAGAGAGGCTGCGTTATCTCTTGGCAAAGCTTTTTATGGAGAACAAGGAAGAGATGATGGAAAAGGGATATCGGGCAGCATATCTGGGGGAGACTCTGGAACATCATTGCTATAGCGCGATGTCTTCCCGTTATCTGGATTTGGTATATTATCAGTATCAATATGGCTATGTTAGTTGTATGATTCGGGATGTCACACATTTTCAGATTTATGAAAAGGCGATGAAGAATATTTTGAATACCTTCCGGGAAGTATATTTTATTCATTTGCAGGAGAATTCATGGCGTATGGTTTATCCTGATGAGAATCATCTGTTGGAAAGAGGAAATTATCAGGAAGCGATTAACCGACATTTTGCGACAGGAAAGATTCTGCCTTACGAAGAGGATAAGATTCGTGAGTTTTTATCCTTAGACAATCTGCGGGAAAAGCTTAAAGATGAGGAATCTATCGAATGTAAATATCAGCGCAGTGTCAATGGTGTGGGTGAGGAATGGTGCATGACTACGATTAATGTATGTGGCCGCGAAGAAGATGGCACACCAAAGACTGCGATTATGACGATACGAAGTATTGAGGCTCTGATGCGCGAAAAGGCAATGAAGAAGCGTCAGGCGATGACGGAGATGCTTACTACTATGTCAGACGGATTTTTAGCGTATCTGGCGCAGGAAGGCGAACAAATCTCTTATGTAAACAGACCATTGATAGGGATATATGGCTGTGAGACAGAAGAAGAATTCCGTGAGCTGGTAGGGAATTCTTTCCGGGGAATGGTACATCCTGAGGATTTAGCCAGAGTAGAATGGGAAATCGAAGAGCAGGTTACAAATTCGGAGCGGAAGATGGATTATATCCGTTACCGGATTGTCCGCAAGGATGGAACGATAAGATGGGTGGATGACTGCGGACATTTGGAGGACGCAGATAAGAGTCATCGCGCATTTTATGTATTTATTTCAGATATTACCAATTCTATTACCCAGGAGGAAAAGGATAAGATAGACCGATTAAATCAGCAGTTTAAAAATGAAAAATAATTCAACAGAAACTCAGAGTGACAAGTTTTACTCTGAGTTTCTGAATGTAAAATGAAAATTTGGAGAAATTAGTTAAGGAGGGTTTCATGAATAAATTTTTGAAGATTTATATGGTATTGCTTCTAGTATTTCTGGTTGTTATTTTTGTATGGAAAGACAGGCAGGAATTTATGGACTATGCAAAATTAAGGGAGGCTGGGATAAAAACACTGACACCAGTGAAGGTGGAACAGACACAGACCCAAACCCGGACAAGAAGAGGTGGAAGCCAGACTAATTTACATAATTATGTTAGATTTGAAGTAGAAATTGACGGAAAAGTATATTCTTTAAGGGTACCGACGGGAGATGCATATGGAGAGGATAGCGTTGATGCAGGCTTGGAAGGTGTAAAAAAGAAAAAGACGATAGACAGGCATGTGTTTTATACCGATGAGCATATATATTGCTCTAAAACCGCAGAAACGAAAGAGGAGTTTGTTAAGGAACAGGTGAAAAACAAGATTATTGTAGGAGGTCTTACTGTGTTGATTACAGGGATAGCAATGTTTCTAGGCGGCGGCGTAGGGAAGAAAAAAAGTTGATTAAGGGGATTAACAAGTTAAGGTATAAAATGCCTCCATTTACAGATACTAGAATTAAACTAGAATTTAAAGATGGAGGTTTTTATATGCCTCCATAGAAGGAGGCATTATGAAAGCGACAGGCATTGTACGTAGAATAGACGATTTAGGCAGAGTAGTTATTCCAAAAGAAATTCGAAGAACACTTCGCATCCGGGAAGGTGACCCGTTAGAAATTTATACAGACAGAGAAGGAGAAGTGATTTTAAAGAAATACTCTTTGATGGGAGAAATGGGATTTTTTGCGCAGCAGTACGCGGATTCTCTGGCTCAGACCACGGGATATCAGGTAGCAGTAGCAGACAGAGACCAGATCATTGCCACATCGGCAGGTGTACGCAAGGAGATGCTTGATAAATCCATTAGTAAGGAATTGGAGCAGATGATTGACCAGCGGGAAACAAAGGTAGCCTCTGGAGAAAGTAAAGAGTATCGTAAGATGTGTGATGAATCAGAGCCATATGCATGGGAAGTGATTTGTCCCATTATTTCAGAAGGAGATGCGGTGGGTGCAGTGATGATTTTTACCCGGAATAAGAAAGATGTCTTGGGAGAAACCGAAAAGAAATTGGCTCATAGTGCTGCAGGATTCCTAGGAAGACAGTTAGAGCAATAATAACGTTGACAGACAGTTTGAAAGCAGATATACTCCTTGAAAACGGGGAGGTTTAACTGGAAGATGAAAGTACTTTTGAATGATTTACAGGAACAGGGCTGCCATATAGAAAAGGCATTAGAACGTTTCTTTTATGATGAAGAACTTTATGTTCAATGTTATAGCAAGTTAATGGGAAGTGAGGAGTTTGAATTGCTGCAAAAAAAGATTAAGGCGCAAGATAAAGAAGCTGGTCTTAAGGCTACCCATTCCTTGAAAGGGGTACTTGCGAATCTGGAATTGACGCCTATGCGGGAATTGGTATTAGAAATTGAGGCCTCTATTAAAAATGATTCCTGGCAGGAGGGGAACTTAAAATGTGGAGAACTGATGAAAATGAAGTCTCTATATAAGAATATACTACAAGAATCGTAAAGAAAAAGGAAAATTCTACAGATGTAGAAAAGAGTTTGTGGTAAATATCCGAAAAAAAGTTTATAAACTTTTCAAAGAATTCGCGAAAAACCTTGACAAATAAGCATAATAAGGGTATAACTAGATTTGTAAGTTTTTTTACGGAAATATTAATTTTTTGAGGAGGAGTTATCCATGAACAAGACAGAATTAGTTGCAGCAATTGCTGAGAAAACAGAACTTTCTAAGAAAGATTCCGAGAAGGCTTTAAAGGCATTCATCGATGTTGTTACAGAGGAATTACAGAAGGGTGAAAAGATTCAGTTAGTAGGTTTCGGTACATTCGAAGTTATCGAGAGAGCTGCTAGAGAAGGTAGAAATCCTTTAACAGGTGAGAAGATGAAGATTAAGGCTTCTAAGGCTCCTAAGTTCAAAGCTGGTAAGGCTTTAAAGGATGCTGTAAACTAAGAATCGCATCGAATGCATAATTGCTTATAAGGCTGTCTACGGACAGCCTTTTATGTCTTTATGGAAAAGTTCGTTCTATATAGACATAAAAGCTTCGCAGGATGCTAAGATTAACTTCCTAATAATATCAACTATAAGAAAGGTGGGGTTAGCACCATGAGATTAGATAAGTACTTAAAGGTATCCAGATTGATAAAAAGAAGACCGGTGGCAAACGAAGCCTGTGATGCAGGACGTATCGTTGTAAATGGAAAGGTAGCCAAGGCGTCCTTAAGCGTTAAAATCGGTGATATCATTGAAATTGCCTTCGGAGACAAAACCATGAAGGTAGAGGTACTCAGTCTGGAAGAAACCTACAAAAAAGATGAGGCCAGAGAACTCTACAAAGTACTGTAATACATCATTACAAACTTTCACCATACGATTAGATACACCTTCTCATAATATTCATTATCAGAAGGTTAACACATGATTTTTCGACAATAGATTATATAAAGAAAAATTTTTCGGAATTGCTTTTTTGAAGACAACACAGGTCTTTTGAAGGACTTCGCTTTCTAAGCTTTCTACATGGCGCAACGCCGCAGCACTGTCTGAACAGGATGGATGAGAGCTGCAGTTTTCCTACGCAGAACGCTTGCGCTCCGGGAGCTGACGTAGCGGTGCATAATGTTTCAAACTACGAAACATAAGCACCGACGTCAGCAACGCTCATGCGTAGGAAAAACTGCACTCCATCCATCTCTGTGAGTTTGCGGAGGCGGTTGCGTGATCACCAGTAGAAAGCAGAAAGCGATTAGTCCTTCTTAAGACCGTAGAAGTTGCGAGAAAAAGCAATCCAAAAACTTTTTCTATTATTTAGTTGTCTTGAACGAAAAATCACCTTCGCTAAATATGCATAATGAATATTATGAGAAGTTGTGTTATTTATTTGAGGTGGAAGTTTGTAATGATGTAAGGGAGGCATATTAGGGGATCTTCTTTCATATATTGGTGTATGAAAGGGGGTCTTTTTTTGATGGAAGAAAGAGAGAGCAGAGGAGTACATAAGGTATACCTGAACGGGCGGCGTACCGCTGTAATGTCAGGGGTTAGAGATGTACTTTCCTTTGATGCAAAAGAGGTGTATTTGGAGACGGAGCAAGGGATTTTGCTGATTCGGGGAGATGAACTTCATGTGAACCGGCTTTCTTTAGAAAAGGGTGAAATCGATGTAGATGGGAGGATTGATAGTTTTGCTTATTCAGACAAGGAACAGCCAGAGAAAAAAGCCAGTTCATTTTTCGGGAGGATGTTTCAGTGAGTCAGGTTATTACTGGACAGGTATTGTTTGTGCTGCGAACCCTTTGTAATGGAATGCTGTTGATGGCTGGTTATGATGTGCTGCGATTGTTTCGCTGGATGATTCCACATGGAACAGTGGGGGTATGGATGGAAGATGTTTTGTATTGGTGCCTGGCGGCACTTCCTACCTTCTGGCTATTTCTTTCATATAACGAAGGAATTATACGTTGGTACGGTCTTCTTGGACTCCTGGCAGGGGCGGTATTATACGAAACAGGAATTAGTAAACCATTGCGGAAAATACTTAGTCGGCCTGCCGGATGGTTTCAGCGAAAAATTCTTCGAAAATAATTAAGAAAGTTTGAATTAGGGATTGCGAAAAACGCAAAAAAGGTGTATAGTAAAATAACTAGCCTAAATGGCGCAAAGCCATATGGAATGGGCGTTTGAGAGATGTAAAGACATTTTAAAGGGGAGCACAATATATAGTATCAAGAAAGAAAAATAATACTGCATATTGTTGTGAAAATCAGAGGAATATTATCAAGGTTCTGTTGGGGGATGGGATTTTGATAAAAAGGGGAAGTTGGTGAGCGTATGGCACGTCGTAGACGTAAAAAGAAATTAAGCCCGTTTACCGTTTTTGGTGTTCTTATTCTTTGTGTTGTTTTATGTGGTACTATGGCGTATAAGACCATGAGTCTCAAAGCAGAAGAAGCAAAGTATTCTGAACAGATTACAGAGCTGAAGAAAGAGCAGAAAGAGTTAGAAGACGAGAAAGCGGAATTGGAAGAATATGAGTCTTATGTTAAGACGAAGGAATATACAGAAGAAGTAGCCAGAGAGAAGTTAGGCTTAGTATATTCCAATGAAATAATATTTGAACCAGATGAAGAGTAGAACTCCGAAATTATTCGGAGTTCTTTTTTGCTTTATAGGAAAATTCATCCTATAAAGCAAAAATGCTCTGCAGCATGCTGAATTTTTTGTCGATTATTTTTTTCTGAACCTGTCCTTTTTTTGACAAAAATTGCGTGTTTTCTTTCCTATACTTGGTGGCACTGACAAAAAATCCTTTGGGGAAAGGATAGGTAAAAAGGGGGAATCAAAATGAAACAAATTCAAAAGAGGATGTTGGTGCAAATTTTACTGGGATTTTTGCTGGGAAGAGTTGTATTATTTGACAGAAATCCTATAGGAGCAGCGTATTTTGCGGCAGGTTTTTCACAAGGGGGAGCAGTGTTCCCTGTAGGGTTTGCTATTGGTTTGGGAATGTTATCGGCTTTGCCCTTAGAGATGGTAGTCCGGTATAGTGCTGGAATGGTAGCGGTAGCAGTGGCAGGGGATTTGTTGCGCCAACGAAAGCTGAAAATAAAAATGGGACATTGTGCATTGGTTATGGCAATTACTCTGACGGCACTTTCTGCGGTGCAATACTATTTTATGCCGTTTCAGGGGAAAGATATTTTTTATTCTGTGGTAGATGTGATTTTGGTACTTGTATTTTCCAGAATACTGTCAGAAGGCCAGCATTTTCTGCTGCATGCCCGAAAGGATCAAGGCATGGATAATGAAGAAATGATTAGTCTGATTATTATCGGTGCCATGGCGATTTATGGAATTCCAGATTTAATGGTAGCGGACATTTCTTTAATTGAGTTAATGGTATATTTTTTGCTGCCATTGCTTGGATATCAGTATGGCGCAGGGGTAGGAGCTGTTGCTGGTGCTGCAGGTGGAACCTTGCTGGCTTTGACCGGACAGAGTGGGGATGCCATTGGCAGTTTGTGTTTATTGGGAATTTGTGCAGGTATGTTGCGAAAGCAAGGGAAGATATGGATGCTATCGGCATTTCTTGTAACAGCAATAGCCTTAGAAGTGATGTTGAATGGACAGATGATGCCACAGGGGACATTGAAAGCCCTGGTGATTGATAGCGTTATTTTGATGTTGATCCCAGATAAATTTCTTCGAAAAATCCGGTTTGCCATAAAGGGATGGGACCAGGAGAAACAGGGTCAGCATTTACATAAAATCATGAAGCACCGGCTAAAGGATTTTTCGGAGTCCTTTCAGAGTCTATCCCAGGTATTGGCAAAACAAAGTATAGAGAAAACAGGATTTTCAAAAAGAGATCTCAGGCTGTTGATGCAGGAAATGTCCCAGCAGGTATGTGAACACTGTGAGAACCGGGAACGGTGTATGGGTCAGATTGCTTTGACAAAACCGGAAAGCATTGGTGTGCTGGCTATGGCACAGGAGCAGGGAGCATTGGTTCTGGAACAGATGCCAGTGGAATTTACAAGAGAATGCATTCATCCGGAGCGCTTTCTGATGGAAACCAATCAAAGTCTTCGAATTGCAAGAACGATTATGAGCTTTCAAAATAAATTAGCACAAAACAGACAGGTAATTGCTGGACAGATGGCGCAGGTGGGAGATTTGATGGAGGATTTGGCTGAAAATATTAGTGAGGTTAATCAGCTTCCCGCGGAGATGGAAGAGGTCATTATAAAAGAACTGGGCAATATGCATGTTGTAGTAGAGGAATTAACCATTTATGAGGACAAAGACAGACATTTGGAAGTGCATATGCTGGCATCTACGGTGAAGGGAAGGCTTATTACCGCCAAAGAGGCTGCGACGGTTTTGACGGATTTAATCGGCAGACCTTTTATGCCTTCCAGAGAAAGCCGAAATGTCATTCCAAGAGAAGCGTGTCTGCTGGTTTTTGTGGAGGACACCCCATTTTATGCGGTAACGGGAGTGGCAAGAGCTGCCAAAGAAGGGGAGGAGGTGTCTGGAGATACTTTTTCCTGCTTGTCTCTTCCAAATGGGGAATTGCTATTGGCTCTTTCAGATGGTATGGGAAGCGGCGAGGCGGCTTTAGAAGACAGCCAGAAGGTGATTGAATTGCTGGAGCAGATGACAGAAGCCGGATTCTCTAAAATAGCAGCTATGCGTCTGATTAATTCATTATATATGCCCGAAGAGGAAAATATGCATTATGCAACTGCAGATGTGGTAGTAATTAATTTATATCAGGGAAATTGCCAGTTTATTAAAAATGGAGCGGCAGCAACATGGATCCGTAGGAAGCAGGGGCTGGAGCGGGTGGATGGACAGGCTTTGCCAGTGGGAGTGGTACAGGATGCGGAGCCATATTTGGGGAAAACTCAGATAAATTCCGGAGATTATGTTATAATGATGACGGATGGTGTGGCAGATGCATTTTTTGACAGAGAAGAAGAGTTGGAAGAGCTGCTACAGGAAAAGAGAATTATCAATCCACAGGAACTGGCAGAAGCAATTTTAGAAGAAAGCATTCGCCGGTGTGGGGGATTTGCTTACGATGACATGAGTGTTATCGTGGCTGGAGTATGGGAACGATCAAAGAAAATATGAGGTACATATGAATAGGAAACGCTATCATAGGATAAAAATGTATTGTGAAAAGCACAAGCTGTTTTGCAATGGAGATAAAGTGATTTTAGCAGTATCAGGAGGAGCTGATTCTGTTTTTCTTGTGCATTTTATGAAAGAGCTGGCTCAGGAATGGCAGCTTACTCTGGTTATGGTGCATGTGAATCATGGGATTCGGGGGGCGGAAGCGGATAGGGATGAGCTGTTTTGTCAGGAAATGGCAAAGGAATATGGAATTCCTTTTGTGGCATTCCATGGAGATGTTCCTTATTTGGCAAGAACTAAGAAAATGTCAGAGGAAGAGGCGGCTCGCTGGTATCGGTATCAATGTTTGGAGAGCTATAGAGAAAATAATGGCTTTCATAAGATTGCAGTAGCCCATCACCAAAATGATCAGGCTGAGACTATGCTATTTCAGATGTTACGAGGCAGTAGTCTGAGAGGGGCTGGAGGAATCCGTCCAAAAAGAGATGGGATTGTACGTCCTTTGCTGGTCATGGAAAGGGCAGAGATTGAAGAAGAGCTTAGGGAATGCCATCAAAGCTGGTGTGAGGATTCTACGAATCAGGAACTGCTATATTCCCGTAATCAGCTGCGGCATCAGGTGCTGCCGTATATTGAGAAAGAAATCGTACCGGGAGCAGCCAGGCATTTGGCGGAATTAGCGGGGCAGCTACAGGAGGTTTTTGAATATCTGGATGTGGAAACGAAGAATACAAGAAAGTCCATCGTCCAGAAGAAGCAGGATGGATTAGAAATGCAGGGGGAGGAGTTTTGCAGATTGCATACGGTATTGCAGCGGGAACTAATTCTCCAGCTGATAGAAGAGCTGGCAGGAAGCAGAAAAGATATTACCAGCCAGCATCTGAAATCCTGTTGTGAGCTGGCGGCAGGAGAGACAGGAAAACGGATATCGTTGCCCTATGGGATTCAGATGGGAAAAGATTATGACGTAGTATGGTTAAAGAAGCAGAAAATATTTTTAGACACCCTGGAAAAATCACAGCAGATAGTTGAAGGGACAGAGATGGAGGAAGTTTATTTATGGAATCCTGACCAGGATCAGCAGAAAGAATATATTCTGCAATGCTTTAACGGGAAATGCAAAAAAGTTATTGTAGAAAAAGTATCAATAAGAGATGAGAATTCTAAGAAATGGAAAGAAGTACCGAAAAACAGTTGTGCGAAATGGTTTGATTGTGCTAGAATAAATAGAATGCTTGAGTTTCGCCATCCAAAGCAGGGAGATTATTTTTTGATTGGTGACGGAAAGAGGAAAAAACTTGGGCGTTTTTTGATTGACCAGAAGATTCCACAGGATGTCAGAGAGCAGCTTTGGGTGTGGGCTATGGGAAGTCATATTCTATGGATTCCGGAGTTAGACCGGATCAGCACAGAGTTCTATGTGAATGAGGATACTACAGATATATTATGTGTTCGCGTGAGAGAGTAAATGTTGTTTCTTGTATGGAAAGTAGAAATGCAGGGGAATAATATACAGAAGATTTTCGAAAGAGGAAGGTGGCAGCATGAGAGAAGAAGTTCATGTTATGTATTCGGAAAGTGAAGTGAATCAGAAAATCACAGAGTTGGCAGCACAGATTAATAAGGATTATGCAGGGAAACCGATTCATCTGATTTGTCTGTTGAAGGGAAGTATTTTCTTTTTTTGTGAATTGGCAAAGCAGTTGGAAATGCCAGTGACTATGGACTTTATGACGGTGTCTAGTTATGGGAATGACACAAAGAGTTCTGGTAAGTTAAAGATAAAAAAGGATTTAGACGAGCCTATTGAGGGGATGAATTGTCTGTTGGTAGAAGATATTATTGATTCTGGCAGAACTTTGTCTTTGACAAGAGAGATGCTTTTAGAGCGTCAGCCAGCCAGTTTGAAGCTGTGTGCTTTGTTAGATAAGCCAGACAGACGGGAAGTAGAAGTGCCAGTTGATTATATTGGATTTGTAATACCAGACGAATTTATTGTAGGTTATGGACTGGATTATGCCCAGAGATATCGTAATCTTCCATATGTAGGGATTCTGGAGTTTGTAGAAGAATAATCTGCTATTCAAAAGGAATCCAGGCAGAAAAGGTGTTTTAGATAGAATGTAAAAAGAGTAAGTAAGGAGATTTTTCATGAGAAAACAGATGAAGACAGGAATCGGCTTTTATTTGCTGATTATGTTAATTATCGCAGCTGCAGTATATTTTTCCGGAGCATTAAATGATTCGGGGAAGTCCAGCTATAATATTGTAGATTTTGAAAGGGATTTGAAGAATGAGCAGATTATTTCTGTTACAATTCTTCCAAATGAAGAAGTACCAACAGGACGGGTAAGTCTTCAAATGCAGGATAGAAGCAGCCAGAGTTTTTACGTATCTGATATTAAGGACGTAGAAGAAATTCTTCAGAAGGATGACAAGCTGGCAGAAACCTATAAAGTAGAAAATATTCAGAAACCATCATGGATAATCACTACGTTGATTCCATATGCATTGGGCTTTGTAGCAATTTTCTTTTTATTCTCTTTCTTGTCTGCCCAGTCTGGAGCCCAGGGAGGCAGCAATAGCAAGATGATGAATTTCGGAAAAAGCCGTGCCCAGAGAATTGATCCTGATGATCCTAATGCAAAGCATTTTAATGATGTAGCAGGTTTGAAGGAAGAGAAAGAAGAGTTAGAAGAAATCGTAGACTTCCTTCAGGACCCGGCAAAATATACAGAAATTGGTGCCCGTATTCCAAAGGGAATTATTCTGGTGGGACCTCCGGGAACTGGTAAAACATTGCTGGCAAAGGCAGTGGCTGGAGAAGCTGGTGTACCATTCTTTAGCTTATCCGGTTCGGATTTTGTGGAAATGTTTGTTGGTGTAGGTGCTTCCCGTGTAAGAGACATGTTTGAAGAAGCAAAGAAAAATGCACCATGTATTATTTTTATTGATGAGATTGACGCCGTAGCCAGAAAGCGTGGAAGCGGTCTGGGAGGCGGTCATGATGAGCGCGAGCAGACATTGAACCAGATGCTGGTTGAAATGGATGGTTTCGGTGTGAACGAAGGAATTATTGTAATGGCAGCTACCAACCGTGTAGATATTTTGGACCCTGCTATTCTTCGTCCAGGACGTTTCGATCGTCGTGTGGCAGTAGGCCGTCCAGATGTAAGAGGCCGTGAGGAGATTTTACAGGTTCATGTAAAGGGTAAGCCATTAAGCGATGATGTAGATTTACACAGAATTGCCCAGACCACAGTAGGTTTTACTGGTGCAGATTTGGAGAATCTTATGAATGAATCTGCCATTGCCTGTGCAAGAGAAGGGAGAAAATGCATTTGTCAGGTAGATGTAGACAAATCCTTCATCAAGGTTGGAATCGGTGCAGAGAAGAAGAGTAAGATTATTTCTGACAAGGATAAAAAGATTACTGCCTATCATGAGGCAGGTCATGCTATTTTATTCCATGTATTGCCGGATGTGGGACCAGTGCATATCGTATCTGTCATCCCAACTGGTGAGGGGGCAGCAGGTTATACCATGCCATTGCCGGACAAGGATGAAATGCATGTTACCAGAGGTTATATGATGCAGCATATTATCGTAAGCTTAGGTGGTCGTATTGCAGAATCCTTGATTTTTGATGATATTACCACGGGAGCATCTCAGGATATTAAGGATGCCACTGCTACCGCAAGAGATATGGTTACTAAATATGGATTCTCTGACAGCATTGGCATGATTAACTATGCAGATGCAGATGAAGTGTTTATTGGAAATGATTATGGTCATACCAGCAGAGCTTATAGTGAAGAAACTGCTAAAGAAATTGACCAGGAAGTGAAACGCATCATCAAAGAATGCTACGACAAAGCAAAGAGCATTTTGGAAGAGCATATGGAAGTTCTCCACAAATCTGCCGAAATGTTAATGGAAAAAGAGAGAATTACCAGAGAAGAGTTTGAAGCATTATTCTAATTTAATAACAAAAATGCTTAAATTGCAGGGCAGCGCATAGACGTTGCCCTTTAAACTTTAAGAGAAAAAAGGCACATTACAAAACAATATACAAAAAAAGACCCAGTATTATCCATTTTTTTGGGAAATATTAGGTCATTTTTTTTCTTTGGTGGAAATATGCACAAAAACTTTTTTTAAATCCATATAAGTTTATGCACACTTTAGTTACTATCACTGCTATACTAATCATCGTAAACCCCAATACATTATATAGTTTTTGCTACACCCCATAAGTAACAAAAATACCTTCTCCAAAGAGGACAGCCGTTCGTGGCTGTCCTCTTTACTTTGTGCTATAACTTTCCACTTCTTATATTTGGTATTATAAGAAGCTGGAAGTTATACCACGTGCTGTATTTGACCAACAATTCAAGTAATGGTATACTATATTCACTAAATTTTGATGGAAGAAAGGATTTTGAATATGGGATTATTACAGGATTGGAGAGAGTACGCGTATGGCGTAGACATTAATTCTAAGGCAGGACAGGCAATCTGGGCAAAGTATTTTAAAGAAGAGCAGGCTGTGTATGAGCAGCTTCTGGCGAATCCAAATGAAGTTGTATCTGGAACTGTAAAAGAGTTGTCTGAAAAGTACAACATGGAATTAAAATATATGGTTGGATTTTTGGATGGTATTAACGAAAGCTTAAAGACTCCAAATCCAATTGAAGAGATGGATGAAAACACACAGGTGAGCCTGGATGTTGATTTAGAGAAGTTATATTACCACATGGTAGAAGCTAAGGCTGACTGGCTCTATGAGATGCCTGTATGGGATGAGTTATTATCTGCAGAGCGCAGAAAAGAGCTGTACCTTGAGCAGAAGAAGTCCGGTACTGTTGTAAAGGAAAAGAAGGTAGGTCGTAATGAGCCATGTCCATGCGGTTCTGGTAAGAAATACAAATTCTGCTGTGGAAGAGCATAATATCTGAGATAGCATAAGATTTGTATATAAAGAAATAAAAGTGGGCAATGCAGACGCATTGCCCTTTTATCATATCTAAAGGAGTTTAAAAAACTAAAGCGCTACACCTGCAGGATGTAACGCTTTATATTGTTTAGATTAATTGCATCTGTACGTCCTTAGTTAATACATCAGTATAACTAAAGGAAACCATCTGTGTGCTGGCATCCAGCTTATTTTCTACTTCAATAAGAAAAATGCTCGGATAAGTTTTGCTAATCACACCTTCAGTGACATCAATTTTGTGTCTGCCACGGTTAGCGCGGATTTTAACTTTGCTGCCAATGTTTCTGTCTACAGATAATCTTACTTTTCTAAGATCGGATTGGCTCATTTTCCACCTATACCTTCCTATATACGGGACTGCTATATATCGTATGTTGGGGGCGATGATATAACAATCGTTTGCAATTACGTTCCATATTTTAACATAAATAAATAGTTATGTCAAGAAAAACACTAGATATAGGTGGGGAGAATGTCGAAAATAACAAGATTTTGTAAGGGGAAATAGCCGGAAAAACTAAAACAGAGCAAACAGAACAAACATTCCATTGACAAAACATGGAAAAAATGTAAAATTGAATATTTGCAAAAAGAAATGATACCTTGTATGATAGAAGCAGTGAAAATGAAATTAAGTCATGCCTCGTAGCTTGCTGCGGGGACTTGACTGAGATTGGAGTTAGAAATATGCAGCATATAATGATAGATTTAGAAATGAATAAAATAGAAAAGCAAATAAAAAATGAGAAAAAGCTTTCTAGTGAGTTGATTGAAATTGGTGCTGTACGTATGGATGAACAGTTTAATTTTCTTGATAAATATCAAACGTATGTGTCTACAGAGTTTGGGAGGATGGACCCGATTATTATTGATTTGACCGGAATTACGGATGATATGCTGGTTGGGGCGCCGATGTTTGCCCAGGTTATGGATGATTTTGCAAAATGGATTGGAAAAGAGCCCACAACATTTTATTCCTGGAGCATGTCCGATATCCGACAGTTTCAGAATGAGTCTGATTTTAAAGGGTATAAGGGTAAGATTATTCGCCGGATGGAGAAGAACTGGGTTGACTTTCAGGAAGAGTATAGCAGGCTTCTGGGGATTTCCAAGAAGATTAAATTAGACCAGGCGGTGTCTGCGGCAGATTATGAATTTACAGGAGACCAGCATACTGCCTTAGCAGATGCAGTAAATACTGCAGAAATATTAAGATTGTCCAAGCATCCAGATGAATTTGAGAGAGTTATGAAGCCGGTGTTGGATTTGTTTCGTCCGGAAAAGGAAGAGCCAACCCTGATGGACATGTATCCAGAATTCTTTGCTTCTTTGTTAAAAAAAGATTCCAAAGAATAAGATCAACCACAAGATATAATGAAAGCAGCTAATTGTAAAAAATTAGCTGCTTTTGTTAATTTTTTTAGGGCGTAGCAGAAACATAGCTACAGAGGCACCAATAATAATGACATAACCAATATAACTGAAAATGTCTGGTATTTCCCCTAAGAACACAAATCCTAAAAGCCCTGCAAAGAAAATCTGGGAGTAGTCATAAATAGAGATTTCACTGGCTGGAGCATAGGTATAAGCGGCAGTTATGGCAAACTGTCCACCGGAAGCTGCCAATCCTGTACAAAGCAGGAAAATGAATTGTTCCATTGTCATTGGTGTAAAGGAAAAAATACAGTATGGAAGGGAACAAAGACAGGAAAACAGGGAAAAGAAGAAAACCACAAAAGGTCCAGGGATACCTTTGCTGGTTGCTTTTCTCAAAATAGTATATGCCAGTCCCGCAAACATTCCTCCCAATAGACCGATGAAAGCCGGAAAGGATAAAAGAGAATCACCATGAGGCTTTAATATAAAAAGGGTGCCAATCAGAGCGGTAAAGACGCAGCACAACTGATAAGCTTTTGCCGACTCCCTCAAAATAAAATAAGAAAACAGAATGGCAAAAAAAGGGGAGAGCTTATTTAGCATTGATGCATCTGCAATATTCAAGTGGTCGATGGCATAAAAATTCATGAAGATGCCCAGTGTTCCGAATATAGCCCGTCCTGTTAGTAAGGGGAGATTCTTTGGTGCGACCTTCATAGAAATATTATTTTTCTTTAAAATGGCAAAAGAAAAGAAGATAGCCACCAGATTGCGGAAGAATGCCTTTTGCAATGTGGGAATATCCCCGGCAAGTTTTAGAAAAAGATTCATCAGCGCAAAGCAAAATGCTGCGCTGATGATACATAAAATACCTTTGGTTCTTTGAGACATACGAAATCTAATCCTTTCTGATTTCATTAATCATGATTATTTCCGAACAATTACTTTCAATTGTGCAGTCTTTCCATTGAATGTTTTTACTGTAATGACTGCTTTGCCCATTCGCTTGGCTGTTACCATTCCTTTGGAATTTACAGAAACAATTTTTTTGCGGGAGGAACGGTACGTGATTTTATTGCTGGCGGAGCCAGCTGGTAGTTTGATTTTAATTTTAAACTTCTTTCCTTTTTTCACTGTTTTCTTCCCAGATGGTTTCATTCGAATGCGGGAAGGTGCTTTTTTGACTACTACAGTCACAAGCTTCGTGCTATAGCCGGTAGTAATATTGATTGTAGTCTGACCAACTTTCTGAGCTTTGATTTTTCCTGTGCTAGAGACGGCAGCAATAGAAGGGTCAGTGCTGGAAAAAGTATTGGAGTCGCCAGTAAGCTTATAGGTTTCTCCTTTGCCTAAAGTGATTTTTTTCATTACAATTGATAAGGGATCTGCTGCAGTAGTATTATCAGAAAATACTTTTATGCAGACATTATTATATCCCAGGGTAGAAGTATCATACCAGCTTGGCTTTGAAGAACGGGTTAATCCGGTGTGTAGGAAGCTTTGACCGGGTTTTGAGTAATACTGTAAGGTATACTCAGAGGTGGTCTTGTCTTTTCCCTCAAAAGGAATATATGCAGTCTGGGAACCAGACTGATGATAGGTTACAACTACAGAAAACTTTTCGCCAGCTGCAACGTTTACCGGAGTAGCTAAAGGAATGGTATAGTAGCCATTGTGTTCCAAAGTTCCTTTAGTGGTAGCTTCGTTAATCAGAATACCATCTGTTGGTTTGGAAGTAACATCGCGGTAAATCTGTATCGTATAATCCTGGTTGTCTGTCAGAGTATAGAAAGACACTGCCCGTAAAGCCTGGACGCTATCCCCGCTGACAGTATAAATATTTGCTGCTTTAATATTCCGGGAACTAGAATAATTTGCACTGCTCCAGCCAAATCCATCATATTGGAAAACATTCTGGTAGGTGTCAGCAGAATCTATTATAAGGGAAAAGCAATCGCAAATGGATGGCTCATAGTAGGAAAGCCAGAAATAACCATTATCTCCAAAATCAGTACCATAGCTGTTGGCAATAAGCCAGGCTCCATTGCCAGCTGGCTGTGAATCGAAATTGGAACGGGAATAGTTATCATCCCAACCAACAATGGTGACACAATGATTCGCATTTTTAACTGCAGATGCACCAGAGTAATACTTTTGATAGTAAGAAGTACCTGCGCTGGTGGTTTTCAGCAGGGATTTATCATAATAGAGACCAATAGACATAGCCCCGTGGTCTAAGATGGACTGTTTCATTTCTGCAATCATACCAGTGTCTTTGTAATAATAGCTTTCTCCTACTGTATATTCATCAAAGCTGATGGAATTTTTCAGACGATAGGAAGCATTATAACGCAAGCTGCTCTTTTGCGTCATGGTATCAGCCATTGCCTGTATGGCAGAATCAGAGCTGGCATCGAAAGGAGCCAGATTTTCTGCTACAGGACCGGAACCTCTTGCAAGGGTAAAAGTAGCCAGTGTGGCAGAACCTCCGTGGTCATAGGCATAGGTGTTGGCGCCAGGAAGGAGGCTGGAAACAGAACTAGAAGCCGACATGCCATCACCAAATAATGGGTCACTAAAATCGGAAGATACATTATAAGAAAACCATGCCAGATGGCTTTCGGAAAAATCTGCGGTTTCCAGTGGGAACAATCCAGAACGGATACCATTGGATTCAATTGCTTTTACAGCAGAAAATGCCCAGCAGCAACCAGATTTGCCTTGGTCTTTTATTGGAGTAACATAGTTATAATCACGTAAATCGTAATTGGATGGCAAGCTTGCAGCTTTCTTTGTGGCAGAATCCAGTCTGGACAGAGAACTGCTCTCACTGCTATCCGTCAGGGATTCATCGATATAGATATTTCCTTGTGAATCTTCCAAGTGGGAATGAATGTATCCTGAATCCGATACGGAGTCTATCCTGGTAAGAACTTGCTGGTCAAAACTACTTTCTTTGGTGGACGTAGCATCTACAAAGGCTGCTGGTGTCATAAAAATAGCAAGAGCAGTGCCTAATGAGATATTTCGCCGTAAAGAACGATTCTCGAATAATTTTGTCAAAGTAATCATATAAAATCCCCCTGTCTGTTGTACGGACAAAATCTTAATATTTTGTGAAAAATCCCGAAATTCTTGAGAAGTAAAATTAACTATGCTATAGTAATACTGTTTCTTTTTAGAAAATATATTCTATAAAGAATACATTTAGTATACCACAAAATCAGTATAAATGAATTTTGTGGTGAAAATATGTAAAAAAATAAAGGAAAGGTTATTAAAATGAAAATTGTAAAGGATATTTTACGAGGTATTATTATTGGAATTGCCAATGCGATTCCTGGAGTAAGTGGTGGAACTATGATGGTTTCCATGGGTATTTATGACAATATTATTTATTGTGTCACTCATTTGTTTAAGCAGTTTAAGAAAAGTGTTCTGACTCTGCTGCCCTATGGAATTGGTATGGCAATTGGTATTGTTGGTTTAGCATTTGCCATTGAAGCCATGTATGAACATATTCCTTTTCAGACCAACTTATTATTTATTGGTTTGATTCTTGGATGTCTGCCAATATTAACCAATAAATTAAAAGGAAAGAAACTTGGCTTTTCTCATGCTATTGTTTTTCTGATTTTCTTTGCTGGAGTTATTTTGCTGAAGTATGTAGGCGATTCCACACAGGAAGTTAGTGTCGTATTAACTTTAGATTTTATTTCCTTAGTAAAATTATTCTTTATCGGAATACTTGCTTCTGCTACCATGGTGATTCCTGGTGTCAGCGGTTCTATGATGTTAATGATTTTGGGATACTATACACCGATTATTAGTACTATTACAGATTTTATTTCGGCTCTTGTAGCAGGAGATTTTGCAACTTTACTACGTATCTGCGGAATTCTGATTCCATTTGGTGTTGGTGTTGTTATTGGTATTTTTGCTATTGCCAAGCTGATTGAAGTGTTATTAAACCGTTATGAAACATTGACTTATTCTGGAATTTTGGGGTTAGTAGTTTCTTCGCCGGTAGTTATTATGATGGGCGCTTCCCTTGCAGGTATTACAGTAGTGACCATTCTTACTGGTGTATTAGCACTGGGAGTTGGATTTGCTATTGCAATGTGCTTAGGAAAGTAAGGTGCAGGGATAGAAAAAGGAGGTGTATCTATGGGAGAAGATAGCCAGAAAAAGAAAGCAGTTTCACAAGAATCTGACGGGAAAGAAGTGGACAGAAGGGATTTGCATAAAAGAATCTGTACGAATCTTGCAGTAGCCATAGGTACGGTTCTTTTGGTGATTTTTGTACTGCCGAAGCTGTTGAAATTCTTTTATCCTTTGATTATAGCCTGGATTGTGGCTTTGGTCGCTAATCCGGTGATTCGTTTTTTAGAAAAGCGGATTAAGCTCATGCGTAAACATGGTACCGCCTTGGTGATTGTACTAGTTCTTGTTGCCATGACTGCAGCTGTCTATGGAGTGGCAGCATTGGCATTTAGCCAGACCAGCTCTTTGGTTCAGGAACTACCGGAGATATATGCTTCGGTAACGCAGAACCTACAGCAAGTGTTAGAAAAGCTTCATTCCAAGCTTCATTTTATTCCAGCCAATCTAGAAGGACTGGTTGGAGCTGAAGAGAATTCTATTAATGATTATATTACTTCTGCAATGGATAAACTGGATTCGGATACTTTTTCCAGGATGGGTTCTATGGCAAGCTCTGTTATTGATTTTATTGTCTACGCAGTACTGACCATTCTGGCATCCTATTTTATGACAGTAGAAAAAGAAAATATTAGCAATTCTTTTCGGGAAAAGACACCAAAGGGTGTGCAGGAATTTGTTATTAAGGTAAAAAATATCTGCGTTCAGGCCATTGGTGGATACTTTAAAGCACACTTTAAAATTATGGTAGTGATTTTCTTTATTACAGTGATTCCGTTTAGCATTATGGGAATCAGTTACAGTGGATTGCTGGCTGTGATTATAGCTATTGTAGATTTTCTTCCGTTTTTTGGAGCTGGTACAGTATTAGGACCATGGGCAATCTACGAACTGCTGACAGGTGGTTACCAACGAGGCATTATCTTGGTTGTTTTGTATTTGGTGATTATGGTGGTAAGACAGTTCCTGGAGCCGAAGCTAATAGGTGATAGTATTGGAATCAGTGCATTCCAGATTTTGATTTTTATGCTGATTGGTTACCGTATCGGTGGTATGCTGGGATTGATTTTAAGTATTCCGGCTGGCATGGTGATTTTGGCATGCTATCGGGAAGGCATGTTTGAAAGCTATATCCGTGGTATAAAAATACTGGCACAGGATATTAATGAATATCGGAAATACTAAATCAGATAAGAAATAAAAAATGTTGCAAATAATTTATTTTGTTTGCAACATTTTTTATTGTCCAGACACATATCAGTGAAAACAAAATGTGCCTAAACGTAACTTGAAGATTTGTGTATATCCATGGAAGGGAGGTGGATGTGTGTCTGAAAATAGGAATGGAGAAGAGACAAGAGAGATTACACGGAAAGAGACTTTGATTATTCCAGGGATTGACAGAGGAGTGATTCCTATGGGAATCTTTCCAGAGGATTTGTCCGGGGTCATGACAAAGTACTATGAAAAATTGCTGCCACCAGAAGGAAAAAAGTTTGGCAGACTTAGTGGGATTGTTGCATTTCTAATCACTTTTTTTGTGCTTACCACATTAGTAGGACTACTATATGCTATGCTACAGTATGGACTTAATGTAGGAATGGACTGGTTTTATGAAGGTGCTGGCTGCCCTGTTGACAGTTATTGGAGTAGTACATGGTGGGAGAAAGTGAACCGGTTATGGAATATGATATGCAGTCTGGGAAATTAGGAGTTGTGTGATTGATTGTAGAAAATATCCAGTAATAAAGGTGTGTCTGATGACGCACCTTTATTAGTTAAGAAGGATTTTGCGTTTTTGGGAATGGATTGCTGTACTTATAAATTATTTTGTTTCGACAAAAAACACAAAAATTTCAGATTTTCTTTATCTTATGATATATTGATTTCTGGGGACACTAGTCTTATAATTGTTTTCATGTGAATAAAGAGGAAATTTTTAAAAAGACTTTCTTCTTTTAGAAAATAAATAGGATATGGCTGAAAGGAGGCCTGGATTTGGATAACAATAATACAAATCATTCCAATAAGGAAGATCAGGAGAAAAAAAATAATAGAAAAGGGATTATCATTTGTCTGATTGTGGCATTGGGACTGTTTTTTGTTTTTTCTTTTATGAATAAACAGATTCAGAATGCAACAAATAAAGAGATTACGTACAATCAGTTCCTTCAAATGCTGGAGGATGGTCAGGTAGAGGAAGTCGTACTGGCTTCGGACCGGTTGAAAATCGTACCAACAGGTCAGAAGAACTCCTTGTATCGTATGACTTATTATACCGGTATTATTTCTATGGATTATACACTTGTAGAACGATTGGACAGCGCGGGCGTAAAGTTTAAAAAAGATATTTCGGATAATGGTTCCAGCGCACTATATATGATTATGTCCTATGTATTTCCATTGTTGCTGCTTTGGGGTGGACTATTCTTAGTGTTCCGTCTGATGTCGAAGAATTCCGGCGGCATGATGGGCATTGGAAAAAGTACTGCAAAGATGTATGTACAGAAGGAAACAGGAGTTACCTTTAAGGATGTAGCAGGTCAGGAAGAAGCTATGGATTCTTTAAATGAAATGGTAGATTTTCTGCACAATCCACAGAAATATACAGAAATCGGTGCAAAGCTGCCAAAGGGTGCATTGCTGGTAGGACCTCCGGGAACTGGTAAGACTCTGCTGGCAAAGGCAGTAGCTGGCGAAGCAGGAGTGCCATTCTTTAGTCTGTCAGGTTCTGATTTCGTGGAAATGTTTGTGGGTGTGGGTGCATCCCGTGTAAGAGATTTGTTTAAGCAGGCGCAGTCTATGGCACCTTGTATTATTTTTATTGATGAGATTGACGCTATTGGTAAAAGCCGTGACAGCCAGTATGGCGGTGGCAACGATGAAAGAGAGCAGACTTTAAACCAGCTTCTTTCTGAGATGGATGGATTTGACAGTTCCAAAGGTCTGGTGATTCTTGGAGCTACGAACCGTCCCGAGGTTTTGGACAAGGCGCTGCTTCGTCCGGGACGTTTCGATAGACGTGTAATTGTAGAAAAGCCTGATTTGAAAGGTCGTGTGGACATTTTAAAGGTTCATGCCAAGGATGTATTAATGGATGAGTCGGTAGATTTTGATGCTATTGCTCTGGCAACCAGTGGTGCAGTAGGCTCTGACCTGGCAAATATGATTAATGAAGCTGCTATTATGGCAGTGAAGGCAGGGCGTAAGGCGGTGAACCAGAGAGATTTATTCGAAGCAGTGGAAGTAGTCATTGCAGGTAAGGAAAAGAAAGACCGTATCTTAGGCAAGGAAGAGAAACGTATTGTGGCATATCATGAAGTAGGCCACGCACTGGTGACTGCTTTACAAAAGGATGCGGAACCGGTTCAGAAGATTACGATTGTACCTCGTACTATGGGTTCGCTGGGATATGTTATGCAGGTTCCAGAGGAAGAGAAATACCTGATGAGCAAGGACGAAATTCTTGCCAGAATCGTTACCTTATTTGGCGGTAGGGCTGCTGAGAAAATTGTGTTTGATTCTATTACTACAGGAGCTTCTAATGATATTGAAAAAGCCACTTCTCTGGCGAGAGCTATGGTAACCCAGTATGGTATGTCAGAAAAGTTTGGAATGATTGGTTTGGAAACGGTTCAGAGTCGTTATCTGGATGGCCGTGCTGTTTTAAACTGTGGTGATGCCACAGAGGCAGAAATCGATCAGGAAGTTATGAAGATTCTGAAGGAATGTTATGACAAAGCAGAAGAATTATTATCTGGCGACAGGGAAGCTTTGGATAAGCTGGCAGAATATCTGATTGAACATGAGACCATTACAGGCAAGGAATTTATGAAGATTTTCCGTAAGGTAAAGGGAATTCCTGATCCAGAGGGCGATATTTACGATGCATTGATTCTGGATGTAGATGGTACTTTGGTAGGCTCGGACAAAACAGTATCTGAGAAAACCAGACAGGCTATTATACAGGCACAGGAAAGAGGAAAGACCGTAGCAATTGCGTCGGGACGTTCTGTTTCCGGTATCCGCCGTACTGCCGGACAGATTAAGCTGGAACAGTTTGGCGGCTATGTAATTGCCTATAATGGAACTACAGTAATTAATTGTAAGACAGGAGAATGTATTTACAATCAGACGGTGGATAATGACATGATAAAACCTGTTTATGAAGCAGCAAAGGCTGCAAAAGTAGGTATTCTTGTTTATCACGATGAGAACCGCGAGTTGATTGCTGGAAATGGTATAGATAAATATATCGAGGCTGATGCTAAGGCTTGTGAAATCACTATTCGGGAAGCGAAGGATTTTCTAAAGGAAGTGAATTTTTCTGTTAATAAATTTCTGTTGACTGGTGAGCCGGCAAGAATGAAAGAAGTAGAATTGGAAATGAAGGAACAATTTGGTGACAGACTGAATGTTTTCCGCTCAGATCCTTGTTATGTAGAACTGCTTCCAAGATATATTGATAAGGCAGTAGCTGTAGATAAGCTGGTAAAGCATCTGGATATTAAGAGAGATAAAGTAATCTGTGTAGGAGACAGCTACAATGATTTGACTATGATTCAGTATGCAGGCAAGGGCGTTGCCATGGGCAATGGACAGCCAGAGGTAAAGGAAGCGGCCGATTATGTTGCACCTTCCAATGATGAAGATGGAATTGTAGAGATTATTGAGAAGTTTATGACTCCAGCTAAGGAAGAAGAGGAGTCTACAACAGTAGAATAAAACCAGAAAAAGGCAACGTGTAAACGTTGCTTTTTTCGTTGTAATCCTTGTTAAAACATGATATAATATTAGGTGATACGCTTGTAGAATGATAACAAATGTAACGAAGATAGAAAATACATCTGAACTGGAGTGATATGTAAAGTATGAAGAGGGGATTTACAAAACGGATTATAGCGGGAATTTTAGTGGGGATACTTTCTCTGGGGTGTGCAATGGGGCATATGATGCCACAGACGAAGGCTGCTACTTTTGAGGAAATCAATCAGAGCACAGTGTTCTTAAAACAGCCAAGTGGAAGTAAGACTTGTACCTTGGTTGCTGCTACTATGATGGTACGCCGGGCGGCAATGCTAAATGGCAATGTTAACTGGGCGGCGATTACGGAAGACGTTATGCAGTCAGCAGCATGGGTTACTGGTACAGGATTAAAATGGGAATTTAAACATAGTGATATTTCGGTAAAGCATGCTGATTTTTCTGGTAATCCGGGTGATTTGGCGGTACTTTTGTCACAGCATCCAGAAGGCATTGTATTATACAAGCAGAAAAGCGATCAGAACCATGCTGTATTAGTGACAGATTATACCGATGGCGTGTTTTATTGTGCAGACCCTTCACCGGGAGCGGCGGTAGGACGTATTCCAATGTCCGAGGCTACCATTACCATTGAAGCTTCTAATTATATCTGGTATGTGGACAGCCCGGAACTTTTCTTGACAGATGCCTCTGGTAATATTATTTCTCATGAGACAGTGGATGTGAATACGGTTCCAGGCGCTACTGCAAGCCCAGTCCCAAGTGCCACTATCAAACCAAGTGCGATACCAAAGCCTACGGCGACGCCAAAACCTACCATGGTGACTACAGAGGAAACCACTAAAGTAGAAGTAAAGGCACCAAAGAAGGTTACCCAGTTTAAGGTGAAAAATAATAAAAAGAAGACATTAACCACCTCTTGGAAAAAAGTGTCCGATGCTAAGGGATATCAGCTTCTCTATGGACAGGATAAGACCTTTGCAGGTTGTGCATCCATTAGCCAGAGTAAGAAGAAATGTAAGATTACAGACCTGAAAAAGGGCAAGGTTTATTATGTTAAGGTTCGTGCATATAAATTAGATGGTGACGAAAGAGTCTATGGTAAATGCAGTAAAGTGAAAAAAGTAAAGGTGAAGAAATAACCGTGTTTCAGTTAGAAGAAGAATTAAAAAAACTGCCGGCAAAGCCAGGAGTCTACTTGATGCATGACAAGAAAGATGCCATCATTTATGTAGGTAAGGCAATCAGTCTGAAAAACAGAGTCCGGCAGTATTTCCAATCAGGAAGAAATGTTTCGCCGAAAATTGAGCGGATGATTTCCCAGATAGACCACTTTGAATATATTATTACAGATTCTGAAGTGGAAGCTCTGGTATTGGAAAGTAACTTAATCAAGGAGCATAAGCCGAAATACAATACCATGTTAAAGGATGACAAAAGTTATCCTTTCATTAAAGCTACAGTTGGGGAGGACTATCCCCGGCTGATTTTTTCGCGTCATTGTAAAAGAGACAAGGCAAAATATTTTGGGCCTTATACCAGTGCTGGAGCAGCTAAGGATACGTTGGAGCTGGTGCGAAAGATTTATAATATTCGTACCTGCAACCGGGTATTGCCAAGAGATACCGGAAAAGAACGGCCTTGTCTGAATTATCATATTAAGCAGTGTCAGGCTCCGTGCCAGGGATATATCAGTAAGGAAGAGTATCAGGAAAATTTCAAAATGGCACTAAGGATTTTGGAGGGAGATTACTCCCATGTACTGGCTTATCTGAAGGAGAAGATGATGGCTGCTTCCGAAGCCATGGAATTTGAAGAGGCAGCACAGTACCGGGATTTGATGGAAAGCGTAAAAAAATCTTCTGTTCGCCAAAAAATCACAGACTTTGGGGGCATGGACAGAGATATTATTGCATTGGCTAAGGATCAGAGCGAAGCAGTAGTGCAGGTGTTTTTTATTCGGGAAGGCCGGATGATTGGAAGGGACCATTTTCATTTAGATGGAGTAGATGGAGAAGAAAGAGAACAAATATTACAATCATTTATTAAACAATTTTATGCAGGAACACCTTTTATTCCGAGAGAACTCATGATAGAATATAATATTGAGGAAGAAGAATTGATTAGCCAGTGGCTTAGTGAACGCCGTGGAAGCAAAGTGAAGATTCTGGTGCCAAAGAAGGGACAGAAGGAACGACTGGTGGAGCTGGCACATAAGAATGCCCAGCTGGTTCTTAGTCAGGATGCAGAGAAACTGCGCCGGGAAGCCGAAAGAACCGTGGGAGCCATGGAAGAGATTTGCAGTTGGATTGGACTGAAGGATGTACACAGGGTAGAGTCTTATGATATTTCCAATATCAGCGGTTTTCAGTCTGTTGGTTCTATGGTAGTATTTGAAGATGGGAAACCTAAGAAGAGTGATTACCGTAAATTCCGTATCCGTACCGTTCAGGGACCGGATGATTATGCCAGCATGAGAGAAGTGTTGAGCCGGCGTTTTGAGCATGGGATTGCAGATAGAAAGAAAAAGATGGAAGAGTTCGAAGGGAATCTCTCCAAGGAGGAAACTTTAAATCAACAAGAATGGGAAGGCTTTACAAGATATCCGGATTTAATTATGATGGATGGAGGAAAAGGTCAGGTTCATGTTGCACAGGAAGTTTTAGGAAAATTAGGATTAAATATACCAGTTTGTGGTATGGTAAAGGATGACAGGCATCGTACCAGAGGAATCTATTTTCAGAATCAGGAGATTCCAGTGGTAGTCAGTAGTGAAGGATTTCATTTGATGACAAGGATTCAGGATGAAGTTCACCGATTTGCAATTGAATATCATCGTTCTCTGCGTAGTAAGGTGCAGGTGAAGTCGATTTTAGATGATATTTCAGGAATAGGGGATAAGAGAAGAAAAGCATTAATGAAAAAGTTCCAGTCCATAGAAGCTATTCGTGAAGCTACTGTGGAAGAACTTGCAAAAACAGAAACCATGAATCTGGCAGCAGCTCAGAAGGTGTATGATTTCTTTCATGGAGAAGTTAAGGATTCGTGAGAAAATGGAGGTTAAAGGGAATGAAAGGAAACCATAGCGTTTCATTGGAAAAGTTAATTGAAGAAATGCATCTGGAGAATTGCACTCCAGAAGTGGACATTCAGAAGATTAAAGTGACACAGACTGATGTCAACCGCCCGGCGTTGCAGCTGGCAGGCTTCTTTGATTATTTTGATTCCAGCCGTATTCAGATTATCGGACATGTAGAGTATACTTACATGCAGCAGAAGGGGATTGAACACAGCCTGGCTATGATGGAAAAGATTATGTCAGGAAGCGACAAGCATCCAAAGCCACCATGTATTGTTTTCTGCCGCGATATGGAGATTGCGCAAGATTTTATTGTACTGGCAGATAAATACGAGGTTCCAGTGCTTCGAAGTAAGAAGTCCACCTCTGCATTTATGGCAGAATTGATTCGTTGGTTAGGTGTGGAGCTGGCGCCAAGATGTTCTGTGCATGGTGTGTTGGTAGATATTTATGGTGAAGGTGTTCTGATCATGGGTGAAAGCGGCATTGGTAAGTCAGAAGTTGCTATTGAGCTTATGCATAGAGGTCACCGTCTGGTATCTGATGATGTGGTAGAAATCAGTAAGGTTAGTGATTTGTCATTGGTAGGAAGTGCACCAAATATTACAAGACACTTCATCGAACTTAGAGGTATTGGTATTATTGACGCTAAGACCTTATTTGGTGTAGAAAGTGTTAAAAATGAACAGAAAATCGACCTGGTTATTAAACTGGAAGAGTATAATAAAAATCAGGAATATGACCGTCTGGGTCTGGAGGAGCAGTACATCGAATTCCTTGGAAACCAGGTAGTATGTCATTCTATTCCAGTTCGTCCGGGACGAAATCTGGCAGTGATTTGTGAATCAGCAGCGGTAAACCATAGACAGAAGAGAATGGGTTACAATGCCGCTTTAGAGTTATATAACCGTGTAACTAATAATATTGCAGAGAAAAATTCCAATTAAAAAAGGGGGATTTACAAAATGAAATTTGTAAAATCAGACGAATTGAAGTTAGGAATGCGTCTGGCAAAACCAATCTATAACAGAGATGGGGTTATGTTGTACGAAAGAAATTCAAAACTGACTAGACAGGGTATTGTCAGTATTCAGAATTTTGGGCTGATTGGCGTATATATTCTGGAGCCGGCAGAGCCAGTACCACCAATGTCTAAAGAAGATGTTGAGTTTGAACGTTTCCAGACTATGGCTGTGTTCAGTATCAAAGAGATTCTGGATGCAATTAGCAAGCAGAAGGAAGCCAAAGGCATCTATCAGTTTGCTAATCAGATTATTAAAAGATATGGTAATCTGAATCATCGCATTAATTTTATTCAGAACTTAAGAAGTACGGAAGACTATGTGTACAAGCATTCTGTAAATACTGCGATTTTGGCGGCTATGATGAGCCATCGTCTAAAACTGGAGTTTAAACAGCAGTTGGATGTAGTTGTAGCAGCAATTCTTCATGATGTAGGAAGTCTGCTGATACCGGTACATATCCGTAGAAAGAGAAAATCCGAGATTACAGAAGAGGATGAAAAGAAAATCCGCACCTATCATTATGCAGCAGGTCAGCTTATAGACAGCGATTATGATATGGACTCTGATGTAAAGAGAATGGTAAAGGGTCTGATTATGGAGCTGCATACTGGCAGTGAAAACGAAGACGACAAGCCAAAAGCACAGATATTAGGATTGGAGATTTTAAAGGTAGCCTATGCATTTGATACGATGACAGCCATGAATTTCAATGAAGAGCCAACTTCTGAAATCACAGCTTTGCGTTATCTCTTGGATGAAACCAATGGATTTGACCAAAGAGTGGTACATGCTCTGATTGAAAGTGTGAACATTCTTCATCCGGGTGTTTGTGTAGAGTTGACCAATGGCGATAAGGGTCTGGTAGTCAAAGGAAATGATGGAGACGTATTAGCTCCAATGATTCTCTCCTTTAAGGACAATACCATTTACAATATGGCAGATCCTAGTGTAGTTAAAATGATTCAGATTAAAGACATTATGAAGACCATGGATAACCGCCATGTAGTAGACAGAGAAATGTTAGAAAAATACTCCGGTGAGACCGTGAAGATGGGGCAGCGCCGGGAAAGAAAATACTACTAAAATAAACTTCCCATATATTCGGTATATTTACCGGGTATATGGGAAGTTTAATCATGTAGAAGTAGAAAAAGAAAGCAGGGAAAGATATGTTTATTATAGTAGGATTAGGAAATCCAGAGCGAAGATACGATGGAACCAGACATAATATTGGCTTTTCTGCCATTACAGCCTTGGCAGACGAATACAATATTTCTATGGATTTTAAGAAACACAAAGCGGTTTGTGGTAAAGGTGTAATCGAAGGACAGAAGGTGATTCTGGCCATGCCGCAGACCTATATGAATCTTAGTGGAGAAAGTGTCAGGGAATTGGTAGATTATTATAAAGTTGACCCAGAAGAAGAGCTGATTATTATTTATGATGATATTGCATTGGCACCAGGGAAGCTTCGCATTCGTGCAAAGGGCAGTGCCGGCGGTCATAATGGAATGAAGAATATTATTGCCCATCTGGGGAGTCAGGAATTTCCGAGAATCCGTATCGGTGTAGGAGAAAAGCCGAAGGGATGGGATTTGGCAGACTATGTGTTGGGACGTTTCAGCAGAGAAGAGGAGCCGGTGATACGGGAAGCGTTAAAAAATGTAATACAGGCGTGTAAGCTCATGATAACCGAAGATGTAATCAGCGCCATGAATCAGTATAACAACAAATAATTTTGTGGAGACGATGGAGGCTATAGCAATGGAAACCTTGTGGAAACCACTGGAAGAGTTAAATGCATATGATGGAGCGAAGGACTGTATTCGTAAAAATCAATTTCCTGTACATATTGCAGGCTGTATGGAAAGCCAGAAGTGCCATCTGGTCAGTGGTTTTGCCAGGCAGACTGGATGGACGGTTTTGGTAGCAGCCAATGAAATCAAGGCAAGAGAATTGATTGCAGATTACCGTTTGTTTGACAAAGAAATAGTATTTTATCCAGCCAAGGATGTGATTTTCTATAGTGCAGATATTCATGGGAGTGCGCTGGGGCTGGAGCGGTTAAAGACAATAAAAGCATTGATTAACCGGGAAGGTGGAACAGTTGTAACTACTATGGCAGCAGGAATGGAGCTGGTGCAATCCCTGTCAGTATACAAAAATGCCCGCCGCAGCCTGAAGGAAGGGGATGTGGTAGACTTAGAACAGCTTTCCAGTAGACTCACAGAGATGGGATATGAGCGTCGTTCCCAGGTAGATATGCCGGGAGAGTTTTCTATCAGGGGAGGGATTCTGGATTTGTTTTCCCCTACAGAAGAATGCCCTTACCGAATTGAATTTTGGGGAGATGAAATCGATACCATTCGTTCCTTTGATGTGGAAAGCCAGCGTTCTATTGAGCGGTTGGAGGAGGTAGAGATTTTTCCTGCTACGGAAATTATTCTGAGCCAGGAACAGATTCAGACTGGACTGGCAAAGATGAAAAAAGAACAGGAAGCTATTCAGAAAAAGTGGAAGGAAGCAAAGAATTTTGAAGCCAATAACCGTTTGACAGAAGTTATGCGTGAATGGAAAGAACGGTTGGAATACTCCAGAAGCAGTGCAGGATTGGAAAATTGCCTGAATTATTTTGATGCAAATCTTGGCTCGTTCTTTGATTTTTTTGAAAAAGAAAATACCTTATTTTTCATAGATGAACCAGGACACTGTATGGAAGTAATGGAAGCAGTGGAGACGGAATTCCGGGAAAGCATGGAGGGCAGACTGGAAAAAGGATATATTCTTCCGGGGCAGATGGAAGTTCTTTATGGAGCAGACACGATTATGGCTCTGCTACAGCGTAAAAGAACCGTGTATCTGTCTATTTTGGATGCCTTGCCAAAGTATTTGGATATGAAGGAAAGCTTTCATGTCCAGTGTCAGTCCGTAGCTTCTTATAATCAGCATTTTGAACTGCTGGTAGAAGATATGAAGCGTTGGAAGAAGAATGGATATAAGGTGCTTTTACTGTCCGGTTCCCGCACCAGAGCCAAGCGTCTGGCCGCGGATTTAAATGAATATGAAATACCGGCATTTTATAGAGAGACTATGGATGTAGCTTTGGAACCGGGTCAGATTATGGTTAGCTATGGCAGCTTCCAGAAAGGATTTTCCTATACTACCTTAAAGTTTGTGGTGGTGACAGAGGGAGATATTTTTGGTGCCAGACAGCAGAAACGAAAAAAGAAGCAGAAGAAATATAGCGGAAAAGCTATTCAGAGTTTTAATGAACTAAATGTGGGAGACTATGTAGTACATGAAAATCATGGCTTGGGAATTTACCGAGGAATCGAAAAGATTAAAGTGGATAATACGGCGAAGGATTATCTGAAGGTGGAATACGGCGATGGTGGCAATTTATATGTGCCGGCATCTTCCTTGGATGTGCTGCAAAAGTATGCAGGTCAGGAGGCCAAAGCACCGAAGTTAAATAAACTGAATTCCGTGGAGTGGAAAAAGACCAAAAACCGTGTAAAAGGTGCGGTAAAGGAGATTGCCAAAGAGTTGGTGGAGCTTTATGCAAAACGACAGGAAAAAGAAGGCTATCAGTTTGGGGAAGATACTGTATGGCAAAGGGAGTTTGAAGAATTATTTCCTTTTGATGAGACTCAGGATCAGTTAGACGCTATTGAAGCTACAAAGAAGGATATGGAAAGTAGAAAAATCATGGATCGTCTTATTTGTGGAGATGTTGGATATGGCAAGACAGAAATTGCCATTCGTGCTGCCTTTAAAGCCGTGAACGACAATAAACAGGTGGCATTTTTGGTGCCTACGACAATTCTTGCCCAACAGCATTTTAACACCATAAAAGAGCGAATGGGAAATTATCCGGTAAATGTAGAAATGTTATCCCGTTTCCGCACTCCGACACAACAGAAAAAAGCTTTGGAAAAACTGAAAAAAGGCGAGGTAGATATTATTGTAGGAACACACCGCCTGCTTTCTAAGGATGTGCAGTTTAAGAACCTAGGACTGCTTATTGTAGACGAAGAACAGCGTTTTGGTGTGACTCATAAGGAAAAGATTAAGCAGATGAAGGGGGATGTAGACGTACTCACCCTAAGTGCTACTCCGATTCCGCGGACCCTGCACATGAGCCTGATTGGCATCCGTGACATGAGCGTATTGGAGGAACCGCCAGTGGATCGTCTGCCGATTCAGACCTTTGTCATGGAACATAGTGGAGAGATTATCAGGGAAGCCATCAACCGTGAACTGGCAAGAGGCGGTCAGGTATATTATGTTTACAACCGGGTCAATCATATTGACGAAGTTGCAATGGAAGTCCAACGGTTGGTTCCAGACGCCAATGTGGCATTTGCTCATGGACAAATGAGCGAGCGTCAGCTGGAAAATATTATGATGGGATTTATCAATGGAGAAATTGATGTGTTGATAGCCACCACCATTATTGAAACCGGTCTGGATATTTCTAATGTAAATACCATTATTATTGATAATGCAGACCGGCTGGGACTGTCCCAGTTGTATCAGTTGAGAGGGCGTGTGGGTCGGTCCAATCGTACTGCCTATGCATTCTTAATGTATAAACGGGACAAAATGTTAAAAGAAGTGGCAGAAAAAAGACTGGCTGCCATCAAAGAATTTACGGAACTGGGTTCTGGAATTAAAGTGGCTATGCGGGATTTGGAAATACGCGGAGCCGGCAATCTTTTGGGCGCTGCCCAGTCAGGCCATATGGAAGCTGTAGGGTATGACTTATACTGCAAGATGTTAAATGATGCAGTGCTGGCAATGAAGGGAGAGAAGTCCGAAGAACCGGATTTTGAAACCACCATTGACCTACAGATTGATGCCTTTATTCCAGCCACGTATGTAAAAAGTGAGTATCAGAGATTGGATATGTACAAACGAATTGCAGGGGTTGAATCTTTAGAAGAAATGTCTGATATGCAGGATGAAATGGTAGACCGTTTTGGAGATATTCCTACTGCCACCCAGAATCTTTTGCAGGTGGCAGTTTTGAAGGCAAAAGCCCATGAGAATTATATTACCCAGGTTTGCCAAAAACCAGATGGTATTCGGTTGTATTTTTGTAAAGAAGCAAAAATAGCTTTCGGAAACGTTCCGAAAATGTTAGAATTGTACAAGGGAAAACTGAAGTATGTTCCGGCAGAGGAACCATATTTGGTATATGCCTTGCCGAAGACTATGGATACCAAACCGTCCTTAAAGGGAAAGGCGTCCAAAACCCAGGAGGTTTTCCGAAGAACGGAAGAGTTGATTCGAATGGTATCCGAGCAGCTTCTGGAAGAAAGACAAACAGTAAAAGCAAACTAGAGGTAAAGGAAAGAGTAAGAAAAAGAAAGGTTTAATCAAAATGCAAAAAAGGAGAATAGTATCCCTGGGAGCCGGGGTGCTGCTGAGTACGGCGGTGCTGCTTTCAGGATGTGGTAAGAAAGAAAAGGAAGTAAAACTAGAAACGGGCGATATTTCAGAAAACTCCGTGGTTATGATGGTAGGAGAAGAACCAGTACGGTTCAGTGAAATCCGGGATTACTGCTATTTTTTGAAGTGCCAGTATGAAGGCAGCTTTGGTGAAGAACTGTGGGAGTATCCGTTGGGAGAATCAGAAACCATTGGTGACAGGGCAAAGCAGGAAGTGGTAAATATGATTACCCAGTTAAAGATTATTTCTGCCACTGCCCAGCAGCAGGGAGTAGAACTGACGGCAGACGAAAAGGATGAAGCCTTGCGCCGGGCGGAGGAGCTGCTTGACAACGCTTCAAAAAAGGACATTCAGGAATATTCCCTAAATGTACAGGAAATCAGTGAGATTTATCAGGAAAATGCCTTGGCAAATAAGATGTTTTATATTGCTACCGATGACGCCGATACCAATGTTTCGGATGAAGAAGCCAGACAGGTCTCAGTACAATATCTGCAGATTATGACAGAAGGGGTTAACAGCAGTGGAATAGAGATTTCCATGGACGATGTAACGAAGCAGGAAGCCTGGAACCGTGCAGAAGAGTTGCGAAAGGAAGCTGTCAGAAATGATGATTTCTTAAGTCTTGCCCAGAAAAATACAGATGCAGCCCAGACGGAACTGGTTTTTGGAAAAGATACGGATCAGCTAGAGGCGGCAGTGGTAGAGACGGCTTTTGCTATGTCCGCCGGAGAGGTGAGTCAGGTTGTCGAGGGTAATCAAGGATATTATATTCTGCATTGTCTTAGCGAACAGGATGCAGATGCAACTTATGCAAAAAAAGAAGAAATCATTGCCCAGAGGCAGACGGAAATGTTTATGGCGAAGTATGCAGATTGGATGAAAGACAAGAAAGTAGATATTAATCAGAGCTTTTGGAATGAATTTTCGATATAGTTTTTTGCAGAAAATACAAATCATTTGATGTTAGGAAAAATGGAAAATTATCGAGATTTGTCGAGTTTTCGTTTACAGTTTCTGACAAATTTGGTATACTAATGTAAATAGCACAGAAAGGAAAGGTGATGATGTGAAAGCAGAGCACGTCAACCCATTCATTATATCCGTGTGTAAGGTCGTAAAGGACATGTGTATGCTGGATTTAAAAATCGGGAAACCAAGCATGAAGTCGAGCCAGTATTCGGCAGATGCGTCGATTATCAAACTGGGACTCATGGGAAATCTGACAGGAACGGTTGTTTTAAATCTGGACCACTCCACGGCATTAGAAATCGTGTCAAAGATGATGATGATGCCGGTGACCAGCATTGATGAAATTGGCCAGAGCGCGATTTCAGAATTAGGGAATATGATAGCAGGAAATGCAGCAACAGTATTTGCCAGCAGCAATGTTTTAATAGATATTACGACACCGAGTTATTTTATAGGAGGAGAATATCCTGATGATGGCAATCAGATGTTCAGTATTCCATTTAGTTCTGACGCAGGCGATATTTCAGTGGATGTATTTATTAATGAATGAGACGAAAAAAGAGGTGAACAACCTCTTTTTTCGTGTTCTCTAATATATAGATTTGTGGCGGTAAGCCAGAAAGGATAGCAAATGGCAACCTATAAAAGATATAAAAAAGACGATCCGGTATCCTATGCATTGGGGATTACCCTGACCTTTGAATTACTAAAGTTTAAAAAAGAATATGTACGAAAAATATATATACATTCCGGCATGAAGGAGGGGGAGACATTAGATAAACTCCGTATGCTTGCCGGGGAAGCAGGAGTAGAAATAGTACAAACTGATAAAATCTTTAATGTATTATCCCAAAAGGAAAACTGTTATGTGATTGGGGAATTTGAGAAATTTTCCTGTAAGCTTCAGCAGGAAGCCTCCCATATCGTTCTGGTCAATCCATCCAATGCAGGGAATATGGGAACGATTATGCGAAGTGCATTAGGTTTTGGCATGAATCAGATGGCGATTATCCGGCCGGGGGTAGATGCCTTTGATCCTAAGGTGATTCGGGCATCTATGGGAGCGGTATTTTCTTCTGATTTTATGTATTTTGATACCTTTGAAGAGTATCAGCAGGCATATGGTGAAAGGGAGTTATATCCTTTCATGCTGCAGGCGAAGAAAACCCTTCATGATGTCGTGCCTCAGGGAAAGTTCTCGTTAATATTTGGTAATGAGGCTACAGGCCTTCCAGCAGAATTTCTAGAGATAGGAACCTCTGTCATTATTCCACATTCCGATAAGATAGACAGCCTGAATCTTCCTATTGCTGCCAGCATTGCAATGTATGAAGCAACGAAGGAACGGTTTCGAGGTTGACAAGGAGGGTATAATAATATAGGAAGAAAAATTACTTCTTATATGAAGTAGGCACATTTGACATGATAGAAATGCAAATTTTATGTGTGGGAAGTTGAAGTAAGCAATAAATCAGAAATAGAATGTTAGGAAACAGAAAGGAAAGAGACATGGCAAAGATTGATATTATTTCAGGTTTTTTGGGAGCAGGAAAAACGACATTGATTAAAAAGCTGATTGCAGAAGCTTTTTCTGGAGAAAAACTGGTTTTGATTGAAAATGAATTTGGCGAGATTGGAATTGATGGCGGCTTTTTAAAAGAAGCTGGCATCCAGATTACAGAGATGAATTCAGGTTGTATCTGCTGCTCTTTAGTAGGAGACTTTGGACAGGCTTTAAAAGAAGTGTTGGATAAATACACACCGGACAGAGTGATTATTGAGCCATCAGGAGTGGGTAAGCTTTCGGACGTAGTAAAGGCAGTGCAGGATATTGGCGAGGAAGTTGTCATTAATAGTACAGCGGTAGTGGTAGATGCCCAGAAATGCAAAATGTATATGAAGAATTATGGTGAGTTCTACAACAATCAGGTAGAACATGCAGGAACTATTATTCTTAGCCGCACCCAGAAGGTGTCTGAGGAAAAGTTGGAAACCTGTTTAAAGCTTATTCGTGAAAAAAATACAGAAGCCTCTATTATTACTACTCCTTGGGATGATATTAATGGAAAGAATATTTTAGAAGCTATGGAAAAAGTAAATTCTTTGGAAAAAGAATTGTTGGAAGAGCATGCTCATCATCACCACCACGATGGAGAATGCTGTTGCGGTCATCATCATGACCATGACCACGGGCATGAACATCATCATCACGATGAAGAGTGTGGCTGCGGTCACCATCACGACCATGACCACGAGCATGAACATCATCATGATGAAGAGTGTGGCTGCGGCCACCATCACGACCATGACCACGAACATGAACATCATCACGACCATGATCACGGACATGAACATCATCATCACGATGGAGAATGCTGCTGTGGCCATCATCATGAGCATGAGCATCATCACCATCACGCAGACGATGTATTTACAAGCTGCGGTATGGAGACAGCACATAAATTCTCTGAAAGTGAATTGAAAGCAATTCTGGAAAAGATAGCACAGGGTAATGAATATGGAGAAGTGCTTCGTGCTAAAGGAATTGTAGCAGCTGATGAGGGTGAGTGGTTCCACTTTGATTTGGTTCCAGAAGAAACAGAACTTCGAAGAGGTGGAGCAGACTACACAGGTAGAATATGTGTTATTGGCGCAAACCTGAAGGAAGAGGCAATCAAAGAATTATTCCATGCGTAAACGCGGTAAAGGAGATTGACATGTTTGGAAAGAAAAAACAAGAATTAATGGTATATATTATTATGGGATTTCTGGAAGCAGGAAAGACCAGCCTGATTCGTGATTTAGTGACGGACGATATGTTTGACGACCAGGCGAAGACATTAATCCTTGCCTGCGAGGAAGGTGAGGAAGAGTATGAAGCATCTGTGCTTCAAAAGGGGAATGCTGCCTGCGAATACATTGAAGATGAGGAGTCCTTTAATGGGAAAATCGTAGAGAAGTTTTTAAAAAAACACCATCCAGACCGGGTGATTATCGAGTACAATGGCATGTGGACTACAAAACATATTCCAGATATCTATGATGAACTAGAGGAGCTTTGTCCGGATAAGGAAATTGTTTTCCAGACCATAGATGTGGTAAATGATGAGACCTTTCAGTTATATATGAAGAATATGCCATCTATGATGGTAGAGCAGTTCCGGGTTTCAGAAATGATTATTGTAAACCGATGCACAGTGGAAAAGACCAATAAGGCTGCTATCCGTGGCAGTGTCAAGGCTGTGAATCCAAGAGCCCAAATCGTTTATGAATCAGAAGATGAGGCTTTTTATGAGATGAAAGAAGAGATGCCGTTTGATGTAAAGGCGGATGTAATTGAAGTGCAGGATGATGATTTTGGCATGTGGTATATCGATATGATGGACAATCAGCCTGTATATAGCGGAAAGACCATGAAATTGACTGGATTGATTCAAAAGCCAAGAGGATTGGCGGCGGACTCTGTTGTATTTGGCAGATATGCTATGACATGCTGTGCAGATGATATCCAGTATCTTGGATTCCTGTGTAAGGGAGATGACTGGTCTGGCTTTGACAATAAAGAATATGTCACTATCACAGCCCGTCTGGAGTTTGAGTTCCGTAAAGAATATGGGGAAGAAGGTCCGGTGTTCTATGCTCAGAAGGTAGAGAAAGCCCAGAAGCCAAAGGAAGAATTAGTATATTTTAATTAGAAGAAACAGAGTGAATTTTAATGCGGGATTTTTATTGTAAAATCTCGCATTTTTCTAGTATATCAGATAGAAAGAGTAAATTGTTTTTTTATGGGAAAAATAATAAAATAAAAGTACTTGTACAAAATACATAAAGCCTTTAAGGCTTGGAAAGGATGGAAAATCTATGAGAAAAAGATTTCTTAGAAGAATTGCTGCCGTGGGCTTAAGCGCAGCAATGGCGGTATCTCTTTTGTCAGGCACAGGTGCGGTTGTTAATGTGTCTGCTGAAGCAACATCTACCGCTGATACCACTAGTAAGCCTTTGCCGTTTAAAGAGTTGACAGCAGAGCAGATTACAGAAGAGATGGGAGCCGGCTGGAACTTAGGTAATACTTTTGATGGCCATACAGGTTTAACCCCAAGTGAAACTGCATGGCAGAATGACAAAACTACACAGGAGTTAATTACAGCAGTACATAATGCAGGTTTTAACAGTGTTCGTGTGCCAGTTACCTGGGGAACCATGATTCTGGAAGAGGAAGACGCAGCTACTGGTGAGATTACTTATAGCATTGATGAAGCATGGTTAAGCCGTGTTCAGGATGTAGTGGATATGGCAATTTCAGAAGGAATGTATGTTGTACTTAATATGCATCATGATGGCGCCATGAATGAGACAGGATATTTAGGATGGGTACATTTGACAGAAGATCCATTTGATCCTATCAAAAATAAGTTTGCTGGAATGTGGGGAGCCATTGCAGAGCGTTTTAAAAACTATGATGAGCACTTGATTTTCGAGTCTATGAACGAAGTGAAACCATCTGATCAGTCTAAATGGACAATTGCCCAGGGTATGCAGAGAATCAATGAGCTGAATCAGGCATTTGCAGATACCGTTCGTGCATCTGGTGGAAACAATGAAAAGAGATGGCTTTCTGTACCGGGTGTGTATACCAATATTGGATGGATTACAGATGAAAAGAATGGATTCACCCTGCCGGCGGATGAGACAGAGGGAAGTGACAATTACTTTGTGGCAGTGCATTCGTATCCAAATATTTCTAGCCAGAGTACTGCATTAAGTGTAGCAAAAGAGCTTTCTTTAATGACAGAGCATTTTGTTTCTAAGGGGATTCCGGTTATCCTGGGTGAGTATGGATTTGGCTGCCGCATTAGAGAAAAGGATGATGAAACTACCGCAGCTGAGAAGGAAGCTATTAGAGAGTATGCTCATGAAGCTATGGTTCAGCTGTGTAAGACCGCAGGTATTGTCTCTATGCTATGGGACAATAACTCTCAGGCATGGTATGGTGGCGGTATGTCAGACTCTTTTAAATTATTTAACCGTGATACTGCTACTGTGAAATATCCTCGGATTATGTCTGCGATTCTTCGTGGTATCAATAGTAATCAGACAGAAATGACAGTAGATAATATCTATCTTCCAACAGGAACAGAGGGAGTGACTATCGTTCCTGCTACAGATATTGCTCTTAGCGAAGAATCTGTAGAACTTGTTCTGGGAGATTCCGAAGTAGTGACTTCTACAGTAAGTCCTGCGGATTCCAATGATCCAGTAGTATGGAGTAGCGACAATACCGCAGTTGCAACTGTATATAATGGAAAGATTGTTGCAACCGGTATCGGTACTACCGTAGTACATGCAAAGTCTGACAGTGGCTCTGTTACAAAGGATGTAGCTGTAACAGTTACTGCAGACACAAGCGCAGTTGCATGCGAAGCAATTTCCTGCCTGACTCCTCCTATGGAAATGCAGGAGGGCGAACTTTTCTATTTAAATGCAACCAACGATACAGAAGGAAGCGATGCATATCTGACATACAGCTCTTCTAATCCTAAGGTTGCCACTGTAAATAAATTAGGAAAGGTAGTTGCTGTAAGCGGTGGTATTACTACTATTACTATTACTGCATCTACAGGTTATAGCAAGAGTGTTACTGTAAAGGTAAAACTGACACAGCCTGAAAATGGAGTTTATCTTGGTATCCATGCATACTTCGTAGGAAGCAAATATGCAGCAGATGAAGTTGGTGAACATATTACTGTAGAGAAGAACGGAACCTATACATTAACATTTGATTGTGACAAGGATCTTTCTTCTGTTGCAAAAGAGGCAGGCGTTGCCGGCTTAAATGATGGAATTGGTGCGATTTATATTGCAGATGCCAGTGGCAAAGATAATTTTAAAGTATGTAACATCGTATATAATTCTATTAACGTAGATGGAAAAGAATTAACAATTACAAATACCAATCCGAAATCAGCATTAAAGGGCAAGGTATTTAATACCAACGATCCGATTAATGGTTTTGATGGAAGTGTAGTAAGTGGTGTATCTGTAAGTACAACAGAAGCAAATGTTATCGTATTTGATGGTATGGAAAATCCAAAGAAGATTTCTATCACATTTACCTTATCTGATATGTGGTTTAATGGTGCAGATGCTCCTGTTCCTGTAGAGACTGTAGCACCAACTCAGGCACCAACACAGCAGCCACCTGCACCTACAGCACCAGCTCCAACATCAGAAACTGAAATTACCGTATCTAAGAATGTATACACAGTAAACGAAGATGCAAAGACTGTTACCTATGTAGCACCTGAAAAGAAGAATGTTGCTAAAGTAACAGTACCTGCTACTGTGAAGAAGGATGGTACTACTTATAAAGTAACTGAAATTAAGAAGAATGCTTTCAAGAACAATAAGAAGCTGACACAGATTACCATTGGTAAGAATGTGAAGAAAATTGGTGCAAATGCATTTTCTGGTTGTACAAACCTGAAGAAGATTACAATCAAGTCTACAAAGCTGACAAGCGTTGGAAAAAATGCATTTAAGAATATTAATAAGAAAGCAACCATTAAAGTGCCTAAGGCAAAGCTGAAAGCTTATAAGAAGTTATTAAAGGGAAAAGGACAGGGTAAGAAGGTCAAAATAATTAAATAACATATAAGTTATATTATTACAGAACCAGGAAATGCCATTCATAAAGGACATTTTCTGGTTCTTTATATATAGGAAGAAACAAGATATAAAACATGAAATAAGGTTGATTTTAAAGAGCTTAAGGAAAACTTAATAAATACTTAGAAGCGGATTGTGGCAGAAAAGTGGCAGAAAAGGCAAAAACAGAAAAAGATGTCATACAGGGAGAAAAGTCCGAAAATAAGCCCTAAATAAGAAAAGAAAGGAAATAATATTCTGTTAAATGGAACAGAAGGAAACGTAAGAGAATGGAGAATGATAAAAAAGTAACCAAAAAAGGTTGAAAAAATTGTGCAAAATGCCAGTATCAAAAAAAAGAGTATTTTGATATTATGTAGTACGTAATAGGAGCAACGGTAGTACTATGTTCGAAAGTGCGGATGTTCGGACAACACTGAAGTTGCTTCTGTAAATTAATAACGCAACCCTCGAAGGGGGACTTTTAAGGAGGAAAAAAGAATGAAGTTAACAAAAGGAATGAAGAAAGCTCTTTCCTTGCTTCTGTCAAGTGCTTTAGTTATTACAGGAGCAAACATCACTTCTGAGACTGCAGACGCTAGATTAGTAGTAAAAGGCGCTGAGGTAATGAAGTGGACTGGATCTGTTGTATTTGGTAACTCTTGGGATGGTGCAGATACTGCTATTACAGCAGATGAAGGCGTTTCTGAGAATATTGTACCAGCAGGTTTTGTTGCTACAGAAGGATGGGGCGCATCTACTATCGGTGTATTGAATATTACAGGTTTTGAAGCATACGCTGATCCTAGTATCGTAGTAGTTGCTAGTGCAACTAGTGATGGTGAAGAACAGCCATATGCAGTATGCTATGCAGCAGATGAAGAAGCTGAAGAGCCTACATATAAGGCTTGGGATGTTATCGCAAGTGATAGCGCTGATAAGATTGGTATGCAGAAAGATGACGATGCAGCTAAGGTTGCTGGTGATGTTACAACTATCTCTGGTAAGCTTGATAAGAATCATACAAAGTATTACTGGGCAGCTCAGGATCGTACTGTAGAAGCTATCTACGTATACGATGCAGCAGCTATTACAGATGCTAATGAAGATGGAAGTATCGTTGATGAGTTAGCAGCATACGAAGCTCCAACTTTCCCAGCAGAGATGGCTGATTTTGATGTTACATTCGGTACTACAGGTGCTCTTAAGGAAGCTAAGACAACTGTAACAGGTGATGGTGTATACGCTCTTACAGCTCAGGATGATGACACTGGATTTACTGGTGGATACCTTGGTCTTGAGACAACAGTTTATGCAGCAGATATGATTCCAGGTTTCGATATGAAGTTAAAGGCTCTTTCTGTTGCAACTAACGATGGTGCTGGTAAGATTACTACTACTGTATATGAAGCAGTAGAAGGTAAGGATGATTTCTGCTACGCTGATGGCGATGCTACTAAGCAGGTAAGAATTCAGATTCAGAACCAGTGGGCTGCTTATACTGACAGCACAGGTGTTGATACAGTAGGTGATGCTGGAATCGATGCTTTAGATGGCGCTCTTGCAGGTTGGGAAGCAAACTCTACTATTACAGCTTACTTCGAAGTAACTGGTATGGGTAAGACAGCTGAGTCTAGCGTAGAAGTTCCTGCAGCTGGTGAGACTGTAGCAGATGATCCTGACTATAAGGCTCCAAGTGCTGGTACAAACACTACAGCTCCAACAAATACTGCAAAGCCTTCTACAAATGGTGTTATCTCTACAAAGGCTGGTATTGCTACTCCAGCAACTGCTAAGATCACTGTTGCTAAGAAGAATAAGAACGTTGTAGTTGCTGCTGGTAAGACTAAGAATGTTAAGTTTACAGCTGTAGCTGATGCTCCTGCTACTTCTGCAGCAGTTGTTAAGGCAACTGTTAAGGGTAACAAGAAGGTAACAGCTAAGGTTGTTGATGGTAAGGTTAAGATTAAAGCTGCTAAGAAGGCTGTTAAGGGTTCTAAGGCAACTGTTACATTAACTTCTACAAATGCTTCTGGTGCTTCTGTAAAGGCTACAATTAAGGTTTCTGTACAGAACAAGGCTAAGAAGATCAAAGCTGCTAAGAAGTCTGTTACTCTTAAGAAGGGTAAGAAGGCTAAAGTTGTAATCAAGGTTACAAAGGCTGAGAACAAGAAGGCAGCTGTTACAGATAAGATTACAGCTAAGGTTAAGAAGGTAGCTAAGGTTGTTAGCACAAAGGCTCAGAAGGGTAAAGTAATCGTTACTCTTAAGGGTAAGAAGAAAGGTTCCGCAAAGATGACCGTTAAGGTTGGTTCTAAGAAGGTTAAAGTTAACGTTAAGGTTAAATAATTAACTTTCATATAAGAAAGTAAGAGCTTTCGGAAGGATGTGTCTATGACACATCCTTCTTTTTTTCTTTTTTCAGGGGCTGTCCTTTCTTATTTTTTGGGGATATCGTATATTTAGATAAAATGTAGTAAAGACAGGGCGTGTTTTTTGGTAAAAAACACAAGAAAAACACAAAAACAATTGAAAAAAATACATAGAATTGATATAATAAAAAGGATTCTTTAAGAGAAAATTCATAAAAAGAAAGGAAGAATTATATGAGAAAGAAAACAAAACAGCTTTTAGCAGCAGTTCTGTCTATGGCTATGGTGCTTTCTTGTGATTTAGGCGTTGCCAGTGCAGCAGTAACTGACAAGGGCTTAGACACAAGTGTAAAGACTGCAGCTGTAACAGAGACAAGTAACCTGACAGAGGAGCATGATTCTGCCAATGGTATCAAGACCAAGGATAATGGTCAGATGAGAACAGAGTTAAGCTCTCAGGATTTGATTCCATTAATGGGACAGGGTTGGAACTATGGAAACTCTCTTGAGGCTCGTTCCATAGAGCCTCTTGATTCTGCAGAAGAATACGAGCAGGCATGGGGCGCGATTCCTCTTACACAGGAAGCAATTGATGGTATTAAAGCATATGGTGTTAATACGGTACGTATTCCTGTAGCATGGTCAAATATGATTTCCGATGATGGAAACTATACTATTGATGAGTCATATTTTAACCGCGTAGAAGAAGTTATTAACTGTTGTTTAAATGCAGAGATGTATGCAATCATCAATATCCACTGGGATGGTGGATGGTGGGGACAGTTTGGTTCCGCTGATGAAGCTGTTCGTGACAGAGCCTGGGCAAGATTTGAGTCCTTCTGGACACAGATTGCAAACAGATACAAAGAGTATTCTGACCGCCTGATTTTTGAGTCTGGTAACGAAGAGTTAGGTGACCGTTTAAATGATGCTTTGGACGAAAACGGTGAACCATGGGATGACAATACATCTACCGGAAGTAAGGTGACAGGTGTTCTTACACAGGATGAGTGTTATGAGATGACACTTGCAATTAACCAGAAATTCGTAAATATCGTTCGTGGTACTGGTGGAAACAATACATACAGACATCTGTTAATTTCTGGTTACAATACAGACTATGCTATGACAGCAGATGAGCGTTATATCATGCCTACCGATATTGAAGAGAATGGCAAGACAAAGTTAAGCGTATCTGTACATTACTATACACCAAGTACATATTGTATCGCTGAGACAAAGACAAATTCCTGGGGATACACAGATACATGGGGAACAGAGGAAGATGTAAAGCAGATGCATGATCTTTTCCAGTTAATGACACGATTCACAGAAGATGGATACGGTGTTATGATTGGTGAGTATGGTGTATGTAACGCTAGTAAAGATGGTATTCCACAGTTCTTGGGTGAAGTTATGAAGCTTGGTAAGGAGCTTGGTTTCCTTCCAATTATGTGGGATGCAGGTGGATTCTATGATAGATCTACTTGTGATTTCGTATATAAGGATGTAGCACAGGTATTTATTGATGCAACAGGTGTTGATAAAGAAGCTCCTGCTGATGGTGCTGTTACAGGTATTCCAGAGAGTCCATTCATTGAAGATGTTGAAAACATGAAAGTAGTAAGCACATGGACAGGTATTTGGGAGCGTACAGACGGAGCATCTGGACAGTACGTAGAGGATTCTATTACTGGTACTATGAAGGTTCAGTCCAATAAATACTTCTGGCAGATTTTCTTCACAGATGAATGGGCTGGTATGACAAGACCTGCTATCCGTGTTTCTGTAGCAGACAATTTGATAAGTACATCTTGTGATTTGCAGCTTGCATATGTAAATAAGGCAGACGGCAATCCATGGTATAATTCTGCTAACTATCAGACAGATTGGATTGGTAAGGTGATTGCTCTTGATCCGGCAAGTTTAGCGGAGCATCCATATTTGATGCTTTCTTCTAATAAGCCGGGAGCACAGTTTGTTAAGATTGAAGTATTAGATGCTGTTAAGGTAGAGACTCCTGCTCCAACACCAGGAACAACAGCTAATAACCCTATTACTACAGCTCCTGCTATTCAGGTAACACCTGAAGCTCCAGCTACTGTTAATAAGGCTGGTGTAAAGTATGAGGTGAATGAAGATGGTACTGTAGCTGTAAAGGCAACTACTAAGAAGAATGTAAAGAGTGTGAATGTACCAGCAACTGTAAAGGTTGATGGAAAGTCCTATAAGGTAACTGAAATCGCTAAGGGTGCATTCAAGAACAATAAGAAGCTGACACAGGTTGTAATCGGTAAGAACGTGACAAAGATTGGCGCAAATGCCTTCTCTGGTGCGAAGAACTTAAAGAAGATTACAATTAAGTCTACAAAGCTGAAATCTGTTGGAAAGAATGCAATTAAGGGAATCAACAAGAAAGCTGTTATCAAAGCTCCAAAGGCAAAGGTAAAAGCATATAAGAAGTTATTCTCTGCTAAGACTGGTTTTAAGAAGACCATGAAGATTAAAAAAGCATAATAATAACGTATTATAAAACGAGAGGGATTGTTCTAAGGAGCAGTCCCTCTTTTGGAAAATTAGGGGAATTAAACAATATAAGAAAATATGCAAAATTACAAAAGTAATGATAAAAAAGGTGAAAAAATAAGACAAAAGCAACAATTTCGCATCGTGAAATAACAAAAAAATCGTACAAAAATAACAATATAGTCTATGAAAAATGCGCAAAACATGTTATATTTAACTAAGTGATTAAAAAGAAAGGAGGAGAAGGATAACATTTTATTGGGGAAATGAGAAATGTTGCGTGTTGGGAGGGAAAACACATCTAGAATTAAGGAGGAAGAGACGGAAATGAGTAAAACAACAAAACGAAGATTGTTAGCTATTTGTCTTTCTTTAGCGTTGGTATTTAGCATGATTCCTACTAATGGATTAGTGGTAAAAGCAGCGGAAGAGTCCAAAGGCACAATAGAAAATGTAACAGGTGTAAAGACTGCGGAGGAAACCGCAGAAGAAATGACACAGGAAAACCAGACACTGGCTGAGCCTATTGTGAAGCAGTGGAAGGCGGCTGAGTTTGAAGCAGCAGGAATTGATCCGACTACTTTAATGCAAATTGGCACGGTAACTGCTTATGTACAGGTTACAAAGTGTACATCCTATTCTTATATTAGATTTTCTGCTGGTGGTGTTACTGGTGGATCATCTAATAAGGATTTGGCTGGTGTAAATCATACTTCATCTGCAAGTGGATATATTCTTCATGCAGGAAGTGGAGAAGATGCAGGTACTGGAAAGGGTGAGGCAGGTACCGGTATTTATAAATTCCCAAATTCTAATACAAATAAGTATAAAACTGCTGAAGATGAGATTTCTATTAAGTTGACTACCTATACAGATAATACAGAAGCGCATCTAATTGGTATTGTTTTTGGGGATGTATTGTCGATTTCTTTCGATGAAGAAGGAAATATTTCTGAAGGATTTGATCCAAGCCAGTATACTTTAGAGTCTACAGCAGCAGATTCCACTGATCCAGTTCCGGAAGGAGAGCAGCCTACTACCTCCAGAGAAAAGTTGAAAATGCGTCTGGACTATGCAGCAACTATGGATAGCTCAAAGTATCAGGAAGCATCTTGGGAAGCTTTCCAGACAGAGTTAGCATCTGCTAAGGCTGTATATGACAACACAGCATCTACAGAAGCACAGTGCGATGCGGCAAGAGCTGCTTTAGAAAAAGTAAAAACTAACATGCTTTTTGTAAATTCTACAGATTCAGGCAATCCTATGCCATTCCGTCAGTTGACCAATGAAGAGGTTTTGAAAGAAATGGGAGTAGGAACCAATCTTGGTAATACTTTGGATGGACATTCTGGTTTCACTCCATCTGAGACTGCATGGCAGAGTGTAGAAACTACAAAAGAAATTATTAAGTCCATGCATGATGCGGGATATAATACCGTTCGTATTCCGGTGACCTGGGGTAATATGATTGATTCTAAAGCAAATGGATATGCACTTAATTCAACTTGGGTTTCCCGTGTACAGGAGATTGTAGATTATTGTGTATCTCAGGACATGTATGCAATTATCAATATTCATCATGACGGTGCAGAGCAGTCTGGATGGCTGAGAGTTGCAGCAGATGATATTGATGTAGTTTATGAAGAGTTTGAATGTGTATGGAGAAATATTGCGGAGTACTTCAAAGATTATGACGAGCATCTGATTTTTGAATCTATGAATGAGATTACCTGTATGGAAGGTGACAATAAAAATAGTGAGGATGCAATTAACTATGACACACCAATTATTGTAAATATGAACCAGCTTTTTGTAAATACAGTACGTGCTACTGGTTCTAATAACAGCAAGAGATGGCTGGCATCGGTTGCACACTACGCAAATGCTGGAAATCATAATGCATTTGTATTGCCACAGGATTCCTATAATGAACAGAATGCACTTATGTTTGCTGCACATATTTACAAGCATAGTACGAATGTTACCTGGACATACTCAGAAGTATATGATGTAGTAGACGGCTTAAAGAGAATGGAAAAGAAGTTTGATGTACCAATGTATCTTGGTGAATATGGTACTAGAACTTATGAGCAGGAAGGTACAGAATCAGGATATAATGAGACAGCAAGAGCTTATTTTAGTGAAATTGTACATAGAGCTTGCCAGAGAGCAGGAGTAGTTCCTGTTGTTTGGGATCAGGGCTGTGGTACAAAGGGAATTTATGAAACAGGTTTATACCATTACTGGGATAGAGCTGGGTTAAAACCATTATTTAAAGAAATTACAGATGCAATGATGCGTGGAACCTTACTTCCTATTTCTGACAAGAATGAAAAATGGGATTTCACAGATGTTGAAGAAGGTGTAACTGTAACAGAAATGACAGAGATTACACCAAGTGAAACAGAATTAACTATGGTTCCTGGTGAGCGGACAAAGCTTACTACAGAGACTGCTCCGGCAGACAGCAATGATGTTGTGATTTGGAGTACCGATGATGATAATGTTGCAACAGTATACAATGGATTGATTCATGCAAAGGGCATTGGAAGTACTATTGTTCGCGCATATTCCCAGAGTGGTTCCGTAACAAAGGAAATTGCGGTTACTGTAAATCCAAACAAGGGAGATAATGCTGCTACCAGTATCGTAACAGATGCAGACAGTTACGAAATCATAAAGGGCGAGTCTACAACTATCACAGCATCTGTAGCACCAGAGACCGCAGATTCGTATCTGACATATACCTCTTCCAATCCAGATGTGGCAAGTGTAAATGCCGCAGGTAAGGTTGTTGGCGGAGAGATTGGAAACGCGTTAATCACTATTACAGCAGCCAGCGGTGTTACAAAGGTAGTGAAGGTTTCTGTAGTTAGTGCCGTAAAGACGGATGAGTTTAATTTGGCATTGCATGTATTATACAATGACAGTGCATTGAATTATTTCCAGGCAGAGCTGGGTGATCCAGTGACATGTAAGGGCGAAGGCACTTATACCGTAGACTTTGATTTATCAAAGAACATTTCTGATGCTGGAAAGAATGCAGGCATTACAGCCCTTAAGAACTTAACAGCCATTTATATTAAAGATATTGATGTTACAAAAGGTAAGATAGATAAATCTAATATTTGGAAGTGTTATATTGTATATGATAAAGTTGTCGTTAATGGCAATACAGAATTAACTATTAATACAACTACACCAAAGAAAGCCATGGTTGGTACAGCTGTTGATTCAGGTGGTCCAATTAATGCATGGGAAGGTTCTCAGGTTAATGAAGTATCTTCTGCAGACCATGTAGCAAACTTCACTTTGGCTGAGCCTGTTACAAAGATTTCAGTTACCTTTACACTTTCAGACATTGCATGGCGTGGTGGAGATACGTCTATCAAGGCAGAAAGTATGACTTCTGAAACTACAGATGTAACCATGACAGAGCTTGGTGCTACCACAGAGCTTACTGCGAATTTAGCACCTGCTGACACTACAGCATTAGTAAACTTTGTTTCTGGTGACAGATCAATTGTAGATGTAGATACTGCTACCCAGACGGTAGCGGATGGAAAGGTAACTACTACCTTGAAGGCAGTAGGATATGGTAGTACTACAGTTACGGCATATACAGATGATGGATTATCTGTGGTATATAATGTTTCTGTGGTAGATCCAAGTACCATTACACCAACTCCAGTTCCAACAGACCCTGTACAGTCTGCGGCTCCAACTCCTGGTGCAGGTGGTACAGCAACACCTCCATCTATCGGTACTACAACAGCACCGGCAGGAGTTCCTTCAAAGGGAGATGTCGTAACCTCTGGAAATGCTGATTATGTAGTATCTGATACAGAGGCAAAGACGGTTGAGTATAAGGCTTCTACAAAGAAAAATGTAACAAGTGTTACGATTCCAGCTACTATTGAAGTTGCAGAGAATGGACAGATGGTTTCATATCAAGTAACCAGCGTTGGAAAGAATGCATTTGCAAATAATAAGAAACTGAAATCGGTAGTTATTGGAAAGAATGTTAAGAAGATTGCAGCAAACGCTTTCAAGGGTTGCAAGTCTTTGAAGAAGATTACAATTAAGTCAAAGAAACTTAAGAGTGTTGGAAAGAATGCAATTAAGAACATCAATAAGAAAGCGGTTATCAAGGCACCAAAGGCAAAATTGAAAGCTTATAAGAAGTTATTCAAGAAGTCTACAGGTTACAAGAAGACCATGAAAATTAAGAAAGCATAAAACAGAATCTGTTTTGTGATGAAAAAGAGAAAGATCGCCAATCTGGCGGTCTTTCTTTTATAGCCAAAAAGAAAGTAAGAGAAAAGCGGCAGAGTATCAATTGAGTACTCTGCCGCTTGATTCATGTTAAATGACAATTAAACGAGCATGATTTAACCATTATTTTGTAGGAATTGCTTCATAATCCTCTGGAATCTCGATGCCAATTTCCTTGCAGTTTGCTTCGTTGAACATCTTTGTGGTAGCTTCTGCATACTCAATCTGCATTTCGCCAGGCTTTTGTCCATTTACTAAGATTTCATATGCCATTTCAGCGGTCTTTTCACCAAGACTGTAATAATCAATACAAAGGGTTGCAATACCAGCGCCACAGATTCCCTGCTCGCCAGCAATCATTGGAACCTTTGCAGGAATCAGTACATTCTTTACGGTTTCAACACCAGCTGCCATAACGTTATCTGTAGGAATATAGATTGCATCGCATTCGCTGGAAGCATTTGTAACAACTGCCTGAATTTCGTTGGAATCAGCTGCGGTATACTCCTTGTATTCAATACCGTCTTCTTCCAGATATTTTTCCATTTCCTTTGCCTGGAAGATAGAGTTTGGCTCAGCGGAACAGTAAACGATACCAACCTTCTTTGTATCAGGAAGTAATTCAACAATCATATCTTCCTGTTTGTCAATTGGTGCCAAATCAGATGTACCTGTAATGTTTGTTCCAGAAGCACCAGACCAGTCTTTTGCATTTAATGCAGTTGCATAATCAGTGATAGAAGTTCCTACAATTGGAATAGAGTTTGTAGCAGAAGCTGCAGATTGTAAAGAATCTGTTGCGTTTGCCATAATTAAGTCAACATTAGCAGAAACAAAACCATTATTGATGGTAGCACAGTTTGTTTTCTCACCCTGGGCATTCTGCAGATCGAATTTAACCTTATCTTTTCCAAGCTTTTCAGTTAATTTGTCCATAAATCCCTGAGTTGCTGCATCCAGAGCTTCGTGTTCGATGAGCTGGCAGATACCGATATGGTATACTTTGTCTTCGTCATTGGCATCCTGTGTGCTTGCGGAAGAAGCAGTTTCATTTGCGGTATCCTTATAACTGTTAGTACCACATGCAGTCATGCTGCATACAAGAGCGGTAGCGGTTAATAAAGATACCAGTTTCTTTGATAATCTCATTGTAAACCTCTTTTCTGCGCTGCGAGTAGAATCAACATCTCTGACGCCGGCAGCGCAGGGCGCAGAGTGTTTTAGGATTCCTGAAAGAATTCCTAAAAGTTTCATGATATAAAACACAAAGTTATTATAAAGATAAGAGCGAGGAAAGTCAATAAATTCCATGGGGTTGCAGATTTAAACGGAAGTGGTAAGATGGATAATTAGAAGATTTATTATACAAACTTTGGATATGGAAAATGCAATGGAGTAGGAAGACTGAGTTGAAAGATAAAAGGATTGGTGAGAAACGTTGAAGGAAGAGATGAAATTGAATCAAGAGACAAAAGAAGCTAGGAATCAAGAAGAGAAGCGGGAAAAGCAGTATTTATTTTCGAACCAGGATTTACGTAAATTGATTCTTCCTTTGCTGGTGGAACAGTTTCTGGCAGTAGCGGTAGGTCTGGCGGATTCTATTATGGTAGCTTCGGTAGGGGAAGAGGCAGTGTCGGCAGTATCCTTAGTGGATAATATTAATGTATTGCTGATTGGACTTTTTGCGGCCTTGGCCACGGGTGGAGCAGTGGTGGCTGGTCAGTATATTGGGCATGGAGCTAAGAAAAAAGCCTGCGTTGCAGGAGAACAGATGCTAGTATTTGTCACCGCCATGGCAGTAGTAATTATGGCAGTGATTTATATAGGCAAGCAGTTTATTTTAGATGTAGTATTCGGTCAAATCAGTCAGGGGGTTCGTGATTATGCAGATACCTATCTGATGATTGTAATGGCTTCTGTACCCTTTCTGGCATTGTATAATTGTGGCGCAGCATTGTTCCGGGTGCAGGGAAATTCCCGTATTTCCATGATGACTTCTCTATTAATGAATTCCATTAATGTCATTGGAAATGCTATTTTGATTTTTGGATTACGTTGGGGAGTGGAAGGTGTAGCCATACCTACCCTGATTTCCAGAATTGTAGCGGCGATGGTGATTATTGCACTTTTGCGGAACAAGGAACTAACCCTACATATCAGCAAGCCTTTTCGATATCGTTTTCATTCGGGCATGGTCAAACGGATTTTGCGGATAGGTGTGCCAAATGGAGTGGAAAATAGTATGTTTCAGTTAGGAAAGCTGGTGCTTCTTAGTCTCATATCTACTTTTGGAACCACAGCTATTGCCGCCAATGCAGTCAGCAATTCGGTGGCTGCTTTTGAGATTCTTCCAGGGCAGGCTGTGGGCATGGCGCTGGTGACGGTTATCAGCCACTGTGTAGGTGCTGGAGATTATGAGCAGGTAAAATATTATACAAAGAAGCTGATGGGATATACTTATGTAGCGATGATCGCTTTGAATGTACTGATTTTATTCTGTCTGCCGTTGATTATGCAGGTGTATCATTTGTCTGCGGAAACTACGGAAGTAACGACGCAGATTCTTTTAATGCACGGTGTCTGTGCCATGGCAATCTGGCCATTGTCCTTCACTTTTCCAAACACTTTGCGAGCTGCCAATGATGTAAAGTATACTATGATTGTCAGCATGGCATCTATGTGGTTTTGTCGGATTGTCTTAGGATTCGTTTTCGGAAAATATATGGGTTTTGGAGTGCTGGGAACATGGATAGCAATGATAATGGACTGGTGCGTCAGAAGTGCCTTTTTCATTACCCATTATTGTCGTGGAAAGTGGATGGAAAAGAGAGCGGTATTGTGATATAGTTAGGAGAAAGGTATGAACGGAAAATATCATGTGGAAGCTGGCGGAAAAGAGAGCGCCATGCCGTCTGTGTGATAGAAAATCATGATATGAAAATAAGGATGGAACGTGTTTATGGAAAAACAAAAAGAATATCGAAATACTCCTTTATGGAATAGCGGACTTCCTATAGAGGAGCGACTGGATTATTTAATGCAGCAGCTTACGCTGGATGAGAAATTTTCCTGTCTTACGACAGGGTGTCCGGAGATTGAAAGGTTGGGGATTCCGGCCTTTCATGTTGGCGGAGAAGGAGCCCATGGTGTGCAGGCCAGACATGACCAGAGTTTTGACCGGGGAGAGCCACAGCCTACCACAGTCTTTCCAAATCCCATTGGCATGAGCGCTACCTGGGATGTGGAGTTAATGAAAGAGGCTGGACGTGTGGTGGGAAATGAAGCCAGAGCCGTATACAGCAAAGAAAGGAAAGGTGGACTTTGCCTTTGGGCACCTACAATTGATATGGAAAGGGACCCTCGCTGGGGCAGGACCGAAGAGGCTTATGGCGAAGATCCTTATCTTGTGGGAAAAATGTCTAGTGGATATATTCAGGGGCTTCGGGGAGAGGACCCATTTTATATTCGTTGTGGTGCTACGTTGAAACATTTTTATGCTAATAATGCAGAAGAAGGAAGAACATGGATTTCTTCCTCCATAGACCCTCGAAATAAACATGAGTATTATCTGGAGCCATTCCGCCGGGCAGTGGTGGAAGGCGGTGCAGAAGCCATAATGACTGCATACAATGAAATCAATGGTGTGCCTTGTATCGTCAATAATGAGGTACAAAAGATTGCTAAGGAGCAGTGGGGAGTTCATCATGTGGTTTGTGATGGCGGTGATATGAAACAGACCGTGAATAGCCATCGTTACTTTGGGTCCCACACGGAAACGATTGCAGCAGGTTTGAAGGCTGGCATTGACTGCTTTACAGATGATATTCAGGATGTGATGGCGGGAGCGCAAGAAGCCTATGAGCGCGGAATGATTTCCATGGAGGAAATAGACCGAGCTTTGCGGAATCACTTTAGCACCATGATCCGTCTGGGAATATTTGATGATATTGCCAAGAATCCTTATGGGGATATTGGCATGGAAGAGTTAAATACCAAGGAGAATCAGAAGATTGCTTATGAAATGACTAGAGAGTCTGTGGTGCTTTTGAAGAATGAAGCTATTCTTCCGACGGATATGTCTGTGGAGAAGAAAGGCGAGAAAGTTCTTCTGACAGATGCTTCTGTGGGGAAGGAAGGCGAAAAAGTTCTTTTGGCGGATGCTTCTGTGGAGAAGGAAGGCGAAAAAGTTCTTCCGATAGATGTGTCTAAGGAAAAGGTGGCAGTGATTGGTCCTTGGGCAGATGTATGGTATAAGGACTGGTATTCTGGAATTCCACCATATCATGTGACTCCTTGGGAGGGAATTCGAAAACATCAGCCAGATGCGGTATTAGAGACTGGAATCCCTCAGATTAAATTAGCCTATGGAGAACGGTATTTGGGAATTCTGGAGGATGGAAAGACCATTGGACTGGTTCCAGAGGATAAGGCAGAGACCTTTGAGATTACTCTATGGGATAAACATCAGGCAACCCTTCGCAGTATGACCAAGGATTTGCTGCTGACTACAGAAGATGGCAGAGATGAGGATGGCAATCTTCGTCAGTGCATTGTCACCGCATCCAGTGAGGAAGCTTTTGGCTGGTTTGTAAAGGAAGCCTTTCAGGTGAAATGGGAAGGAACTTCCTTTTATGAAGCGCTTGTCGAGGGAAAGGAATTAGAGATTCGTTCTTGGAGCGGAGAAGAATATTATCTAGATGAAGAGCAACGTCTTCGGGTAGAAGTGGAGGAGGATGCACCGATAGAGGATGCCTCTACAGTGGCGCATAATCCACAGGCTGGTGCCGATGGCGAGGGCGATGGTTTACAGGAAAATGGTTCTGAAAAAATAGTTTCCTTCCGTGTAGTTTTGGTAAAAGACGCCATTCAAGAAGCGGCAAAGGTGGCTGCTAAGGCGGACAAAGTTATTTTACTGGGTGGAGCCAATCCTATGATTAACTGCAAGGAAGAAAGAGATCGTACCGACATTGATTTATCTATTTATCAGCAGGAATTGATACAGGAAGTATATCGGGCGAATCCAAAGCTTGCTCTTGTGTTGGTCAGTAGTATTCCATTTGCTATAAACTGGGAACAGGAACACATTCCAGCCATTGTAATGATGGCAACAGGAAGTATGGAACTGGGAAATGCTCTGGCAGATGTCCTTTTTGGAAAGGCGTCACCGGCAGGCCGTCTCAGCATGACCTGGTACAAGGATTTAAGCCAGCTTCCGGATATGAATGATTATGACATTATCCAGAAGGAAAGAACCTATCAGTATTTTTCAGGAGAGGTGCTGTATCCATTTGGACATGGACTGACTTATTCTGAGTTGGAATACCGGGATTTGAAGGTGGCATTAAGGGACAGAACTGTGCTGGAAGTTTCTTTACAGATAGAAAATAAAGGCAATGTCTTTACGGATGAAGTGGTTCAAATCTATATAGCAAAGAAGAATTCCCAGGTGAAACGAGCGATTCGGCAGTTAAAGGCATTTGTCAGAGTAAAAGATTTGCAGCCGGGAGAAAGCTGTGATGTAAACTTTGAGATTCCATTGACAGATTTGCAATATTACGATGTCATTACCCGGAATATGCTTTTAGAGCCGGGAGAATATGAGATTCAGGCTGGGGCGTCTTCACAGGATATCCGATTGGTGGAAACTATTTCTTTGAAGGGAACGCAGAGAGGAGTCCGGGACGGCAGCAGAGCAGTAGCGGCGGAGTATTATGACGCTTCGGCAAATGCTATTCTTTGGGAAGGGCATATGGGCTTTAACAGTGTAGTGACACTGGATTTAAAAGAGCCAATGCTATTGCGTTATGACAGAGTGTCAACAGATTCCAAGCCGGCAGAGTTGGTGCTGGATGCCATTATGGCGAAAGGAGCCACCGTGGAGATTTACGTGAATGACAAACTGGTTGGGAAATACCAAAAGAGCCAGTCTGGACAGGAAGCGGAGATGGTGGCAGAAATCGGCTGGGCAGCAGGCGTAGGGACAGCAGTGTCACAGCATCCGGTGGGATTCAGTTTTATCCGGATTCCGGTAAAGATAGAGGAAGTGTTGGAAAAGGTTAGTTTGAAGCTGGTGTTTATAGGACAGACAAAGCTTTGCGGCTGGAAGCTTGAGTAGAAACTCCCCTCCGATTAAGAAACTTTCTGACTGAAATGTGGAAATAGGCAGACTGGTCGGGGAAAAGAAGAAAAAACGACTATAATGTGGAATCGGCAAACTGATCGGGATGACAAAAGTTGCTAAAAAATGAAGAGATAATAAAGGAGGAAGATTATGGAAACAACAGAAATTAAGTATTTATGGAAAGAGAGAAAGAGAAATGCCTTAGGGCTTCCTTGGACATTTACTACATACGCTCTTTCCGAGGATCGTCTCTTTGTAAATACAGGATTATTAAAGACTGTGGAAAACGAGGTGCGTTTGTATCGTGTACTGGATATTTCTATGAGTCGTACATTGAGCCAGAAGATTTTCAAGATTGGCACGATTCAGATTGCCTCTGCAGATAAGACTCTTGGCAATTTTGAGCTAAAGAATATTAAAAATCCGGCACAGGTAAAGGAGCAGATATCCCAGCTGGTGGAAGAAAACCGAGAGAAAAAGAGAGTCACTAACCGTGAATTCATGGGAGATGATGAAGATTTAGATGTGGATATGGAACTGTAATTAGGTTTTTTATAACTAAAACTTCCCACTTGGAAAAATTACGAAACTTCTCATAATATCAACTATACACATTTCTATAGAATGATTTTTCGTTCAAGACTATGAATATACAGAAAAAGTTTTTGGATTGCTTTTTTTCGCAACTTCTAAGGTCTTAAGAAGGACTAATCGCTTTCTGCTTTCTACTGGTGATTACGCAACCGCCTCCGTAAACTCACAGAGATGGATGGAGTGCAGTTTTTCCTACGCATGAGCGTTGCTGACGTCGGTGCTTATGTTTCGTATTTTGAAACATTATGCACCGTTACGTCAGCTCCCGGAGCGCAAGCGTTCTGCGTAGGAAAACTGCAT
>JAZQLD010000015.1:0-52100 GCA_045542435.1 Butyribacter sp.
TGATTCGTGCAGTTGGCGGTAGCTTGCTGCTTGTAGGTTTTGCGGGGCTTTTCGGTGGACATTTTAGGGAGCTGTAGGTTTTTCATCAGGCGGTACACTCGTCCGACACTGATGGTAATGCCATAGTCACGCTGAAGTACATGAGTGATTTTGTAAGCACCAAGCCGCTTATTGTAGTCAGCATAAATTTGTAAAATAAATTTTGCGATTTTTTGATTTTCTTTGGTTCGGTTAGCTGGCGCTGTGCTGTAATGCTTATAATAGGTGCTTCGATTAACACCAAGTACTTTGCAGAGAAGTTTTATATCGTGCTGAAAACGTAGCTTATGTACCGCTTCTAGTCGTTGTTTGAGTGTGGCGTGAAGATGGCAATCGTTTTTTTTAATATGAGAAGTTCTTCCTCTAGTTGAGCATTACGTTTTTGAAGATCTTTTACTTGTTTAGCGGTTAGTATTTCGCCATCATCTGTTTCAACGGTTGAGTATTGTTTGATCCAGCGGTTTAATGTCATAGGAGCAATTCCGTATTCTTTACAGAGTGCTGCTTGCGTTTTACCGCCAGATTGGTAGAGGTTGACGAGAGTTCGTTTGAAGTCTTCGTCGTATCGGATACCTTTGTTACCTGTGGACATATGTAGATACCTCCTTTTTTGTGTCTACTTAATTGTAATGTATATTTACATCATGTGTCCACTTAATTAGTATAGATCCAGTTCTCATTATAATCCAGAGGAAATGATATCGACAGAAGATATTAATGAAGGAATAGAAATTGCAACTAAAATTGTTGAAGAAGTTGTAATAGAGTATTTTTATAATTATCCAGTTGGAACAGAACCACCAGTTTTGACAATGTTAAGTAGTTTGCCACCATGTAAAAGGATATATATCTTAGAGAGGGTTTCAAAAAAGGATCAAGGCAATATAATACTAATAGATAAGTTAGCAATGGCATACCTTAAAAATGGGGAAAAAGAGAATGCCATGCAGTATTTGAAAAGAGAGAAAGACAATGGAAATCTTGATGAAGTAATGTATGAACAGCTTGTAGATAAAATAGAACTTCTTGACCGGTCAATGGATAAATTTGATATTGCAAAAAACATATTAGATGTAGCAAGAATATTTGAATGTCTATTTTCACTACCAGATTATAATAAATATCCAGAGTTTATTAATATCTTTTTGGTTTTGGTAACAGGTTACAATAAGGAAAAATAAGAAGGATACAAGATGCAAGTAATTGAAAAACTTTTATATCAAAAAACTGCACAAGGATTAGATTGGTTTTTTGGTGTATGGTGGTACTGGCTACCTGCTGGAACAGGATTCCTGTTTCGCTTTGGATTATTAAAATACAAAATATGGGACCCTGAAATGCGTGTTAAGGCAATTCTTAAAGATATAGGGATTGTTTTTGGGTTGACAATACTGTGGAGCAGTATGAATTCAGCGGGGTTAGATGATAATGCAGCAGTAATGCTTATTATATTAACTTTTGTCTATATTTTTTATGGATTGGCAGAAAGCTGTGAAGACACAGGCGGTACGACAGAAAGTTTGCTACTAATTATAAAAAGCGTTTTTGTTACCATGTTATCATTTCAGACAATATGGGAACTCTTTTTGGAGCTGTATTTACAGGCGTTCTAGCAGTATTTGCTTACAAATTTTGGTTTGGTGTAGAGAAAAAAACAGACTTATTCGAGATAATTTTTTTATGCATTGAAGCGGTAGGATTGTCAATCTATGGAGAATTTCATGACATACAGGGAATAGGTGTTTTGTTGTTTGTCTTTTATGAAGAAACAGCATTTTTCTTGTTGAATTATCTGGTTAAAGAAGGTGCAGCAAGATATTTTGGAGAGGAAGAGGATTATTAACTTGTAAAGGAGAAAATGCCAAAAATAATTTTACGTTGCAACTATCTCAAGAATGCCCCACCTTCACATCTTGCCAATTACATGAATTATATCAGCACCCGTGAAGGTGTGGAGAAGATAGAAAATACCTGCGGTTTGTTTCTGGCTACAGTCAAGCAAAAGGAACTGATCGCAGACATCCTGTCAAAGATAGAGGATGCAGACCGTCTGCATGAGTATTATGATTATCTCCAGAGGCCAACAAGGGAAAATGCAACAGAGTTTATCACGCAGGCATTGGAAAACAATCTGGATATTATTGCCAAGAAGAAAAATTACATAGATTACCTTGCAAACAGACCAAGAGTAGAAAGAATCGGTACTTATGGTTTGTTTTCTAATGAGGGGGAGTCTGTTGTGCTGTCCCGTGTGGCAGAGGAGGTGGCAAATCATCCGGGAGTGATATGGACCAATGTCATCAGCCTGCGGAGAGAAGATGCTGAAAGGCTTGGATATGACAGTGCCGCACAGTGGCAGGCACTGCTACGGAGCAGGGTGGAGCTTCTGTGTGAAAACTATAAAATAGACAGCAGGAACCTCAAATGGTATACAGCGCTCCATAATGAGTCCCATCACCCTCATGTACATCTGGTGGTGTACTCCACAAACCCTGCGGAGGGGTATCTGACCAAAAAAGGGATTGATACCATGCGATCCATTTATACCAATGATATTTTCCGTCAGGAGTTTAGGAGTATCTATGAAAAGAGAACACAGCAAAGGGAGCAGTTGAAGGAGCAGGCGAATAAAAGTCTGCTTTTTTTATTGCAGGAAATACAGAGTGGTATCTGTCACAATGAAAAAATTGCAGAACAGACGCGGTTGTTATCCAAACGGTTAATGAATACAGGAAGCAAGAAAGCATATGGGTATCGTAAATGGTAAGAAGAAATTAGAAAGTAAATTACAATATGAAATGACATACATTCATGTAAGAAGACACACAAAAAATCAACTTAGAATGTAAAAAATGGACCTTCAATGGAATTGTTTTTTATTTTGTGAGATATTTAAATAGTAGTTTTCTTTGTGATAGAAGAAATACAAATAACATCTATTGGGATGTTTTGGTGATAGTAGTTATAGAAAATGATATTAATTAAAAAAGGGGAAAAATGAATAACGAATTTTATGATAACTCTTTTTTGTCTGGAAATGAATTTTATATTAAATATAAAAATGCAATTGAGGATTTTGAAGAGTATAGGAAAACAGTATTACCGTTGTGTGCCGCTGAGAATATTCTTTCGGAATTTTCTAAACAGCCGTTGCAATATGGGTTGCAGGAAAGATATATATTAGGCGGAGTTATAGGTTATGATGAGGATAATAACATGATTGGTAGTAAGAAATTATTACCATTTTATAAAATCATAAGCGAACAATGTAAGAAATTATTTGGTGCATATTATACTGATTGTCGGTCGTTATCTGGGATGAATGCATTACAAAATATCTTATTAGCATTAGTAAAACAAGATAGTAATATTTTGATTTTATCAGCAGAAAGTGGAGGGCATGCAGCATTGCCCAATATATTGGAACGACTAGGCATAAATAGCATTGAAGCACCCTTTGATTATGAACTTTATGATTATGATTATGACAACATCAATAAAATTTTAGAAAGTCATGATATTGATTTTGTATTATTTGCGCCAACAGATATTATTTTTCTTCCAATGTTTAATAAACTAAATATACCATCTAAAACGGGATTGATTTTCGATGCGTCACAAGTGTTGGCATATTACATTAATAATATAATAGAAAATCCTCTATATATGGATAATAAAGTTGTATTGATGGGAGGAACACATAAAACTATACCAGGGGTGGCTAAAGCACTTATCATGACGAATGATGAAGAACTGGCTTATAAAATAGACGCAACAATCAATCCGCTATATTTAAGAAATACTCATATACAAAATGTTGCAAGTCTGATTTTGACGTTAATTGAGATGGAGTGTTATTCGGAAAAATACTGCACTAATATGACTAGGAATAGCAATTATCTTGGTGGAAAATTAGATGAGCTGGGATTAAATGTTATTAATAGAAAAGGTGTGTATTCACAAACACATCAATTGTTTATTCATATGCCAAAGGAGCAAAGAGATTCTTTTTTTATTAGATCAAATCAGTTAGGTGTTTCATTGAATAAAAAAGATAAAAAGTTATTTAAAGGTAGTGGGATTAGATTAGGAGTACAAGAAGTGACAAGATATGGATGGGGGGCTGATGAAATGGATGCTATTGCAGAAATATTGTTGCAGTTATACAAAAATCAGACAAAAGATGTACCTGATTTAATTGAAAAATTAAATATAAAAAAAGCAGTTCAGTATACATTTAAGGAGGATTAAGACTAATGAAAGTAAGTGAAATTATGAATATATTGGGATGGATTTTTACTCTTTTAGGAGGGCCAAGTGCCATTTATTTCATATATATTAAGATAAAAGATAGGAAGAATATTTCTTGGAAGAAAATAATGAAGGAAGGCATAAAGGATTTAACTCGTAAGGTGGAAAAGATAAATCCTGACTATATTATTACTTTTTCAGGAAGAGGTTCCATTGTATGTAGCCTGGTAGTTAATGAGTTAGACAATAAATATCCCGTGTATATGTGTTTGTTAAAAAGAAGATATAATAATGATTTTCTCGGGCCAAAAAATTGGACAAAGTTCAATACGTCAAAATGGACAGTTTTTGTGCCGGATGAAGTATTGAATTTTAAAGACAAAAAGATTTTAATTATTGACGATTTAACTAATTCGGGAGAGACGATAGAGAAACTAACACAACATTTGAGCAAATATGATATTTGTAATTTGTTTAGCATGGCATTGATTGCAAATGAAGATGTTTTGTCAAGATTGCACATACCGCAAGAATATTGGAAAAAGGTAGAAATATCCGAGTATAATGTTCCTTGGGGAAAAACAATAATAAAAGAGTAAATATAAAAATAACAAAAATTTTTGGGGGAAATTATACATAAGAACAAAGGGGAGGATTTTTATGAATAAGGAATATATTTATCAAATTGCAATTAGGGAATGGATTGAGAATAGTCTAGGAAATGAAATCATGGTTCCTGTATATGGAAATAAAAGAACTAAGGAATGGGATGTTTTTATTCAAAGTTCTCTTTTGCCTTTGGAGCAAATTGATAAAGAACTAGAGAAAGACACCTATGATGTCGGTACATTAACACCGGGGGTTACTGTATATGGTTCGTGGGAGTCTGATGAGAAAGTGTACCATCAGTGGAATAATGATAAAGGATATGAACCCATAATTATACTAAGAGGGTTTGGAGGATTGGTAGAGGATAGTATCGAAGTGTTAGAGGAGTTTCGTCTGTTATTTAATCTTTACTACAATCAACAGAGGAAAGAGTATATAGATTTAACAGATGGAGAGTCAACAATAGTTGTAAAAGAATCTGATGATGGTCTTGTTACAATACATAAAAAATATTTGAAAACTTTTTTGACAATTAAAAATAAATGCTTGCTACTTCATGTTGACAGTAGATGCACAGATATGTTAAATGAATATGAACTAGAACATGATAATATTTCATATAGAAACGAAGAGAATACTCTTTTTTATACTGTTAATCTTGGTTCTTGTCACACGGGGATAAGAAAGGAAAATTATTCAGTACTCTATGCCAAAAAAATGATTTTCGGTTGTGATTTGAGGGATTGCAATATTTGGCCATATAATGAAGAAAAGAATTACATCGATTTTGTGATTGGTATGGATGAAGATGGGAGAGAGATAAAATATACATGTAATCCACAGGAACTGAGAAATTATTTCGGGGCTAATCCATCAGCTCCGTATTATTTGACTCCTGTATATTTTGATGCATCTGTTTTAAATAAATATTATTCAAAGCCTGAAATCTATAAAGTTGAAGATGGCATTATTCGTTGTGGTAATTTATGGGCAATATATATCGATAACCACAATAAGGGCTATATATCTGCTTATCTTGGCGACTTAGGAAGAGATTTGCCTAGTGAGCAGGAACAGTATTATTGGAGAGGCTTTAATAAAGTTATAGATGGACATCTCAGTGAAGCAAAATTCAAACGGGATTTTCTATCTATTCCCCAAAATTCAGATTCGCCTGATTTTGTATTTAAACAAACATATGTAAGAGTTAATAATGCATTTGAAGGAAAATTTGGCTGGCCATTATTTTTACCTTTGGATGAGCAAGACCAGTACAATTTTGAAACGTTACGAGTTCCAATCAATAATTCTATTGCAGAGATGGATATGTTAATTCTGTCTTTAGTAAAAATACTTATAGATTCTCTTAATGAAAAGCAAATTGTAAAGCAGTTAAGGGGGTCATACGAAAAATTGATAGGCAGTATTTCAAAAGTAGAAGCATGGTTTGCTGAAAAACAACTTGATGAGTATCAGACCCAGGTTAAATTTCTTAGAGAACTTCAAGAATTACGTTCGTCTGGAACCGGACATAGAAAAGGAAAAAGTTATCACAAGATTACCAAAACTCTTAATGTAGATAAAGAAAATTATGTTGAGGCATTTTCGAACATATTGAATAGTACAGTTCAATTTATAGAATTTATAGAGAACAATATGGATAAATTAGGATAGAATGTTGTATTCTATTCGAATTCAAAAAGTAATAGTATTCTCCATTAAATTATGTTAGGAAGGAATGATGTGAAATAATCTATTATTTGTTTGAAAATGATAAGATATAGTTCATGTAGAAGAACAAGTATTTTATAAAAAAACTTTGTTAAGGAGGAATTGAAGATGGATACAAAAATGTATATATTTAGTCTTGATTATGGAAAACGAATGCAAGAAAAAGAGTTCATAAAAACAATTTTAAGAGAATTTGATACAAATACTTTAGTTGGATGTGGAATATTCGTGAACAATAATCCATATGCTTTGGAATTTTTATTTTTTGCATCTTTGGCAAAAGAGGTTGATAGATTTGATTGTTTTATAAAAGAACATTTTAGTGAAAAGAAACGTATATTCAATTATTTTTTAGATGATATATTTCTTTATTTTCTTCAAAAAGGTTATAACGGGATAACATTTGTTGACGCAGAAGAGGTTGACAATGTGATTACAGAGGAGGCAAATTGGATTTTTCTTTTTCCATGCAAAGATGCGATGAAAAAAGTATGGAAAACTAATCACGAATTGGATAAGAATTTTAGAGTTTTTTTGTCACATTCTAGCAAAGATAAAGAGATTGTTGATACTATTTTTGATGAATTTCAAAAGAGTGAAATTGGTGTTTGGTATGATAAGTATCAGATAGAACCTGGTGATAGCATAACAGAGAAAATCAATCAAGGACTAGATGAAAGTGATATAGGAATTATATGCATATCTAATAATTTTTTAAATGGAACTAGTGGTTGGACAAAAAGTGAATTGAATTATTTTGTACAGAGAAGAATGCGTAATCCAAATAAATCTTTTATAATTCTCAATTTTGATGTTCCACATGATGAATTACCACCATTGATACAAGATTATAAGTACATCGATTATAGAGAGAAAGATGCGATTGATAGCTTGATAAATGCTTTGCGGAAAAAGCTTAGAAATTAAGCGATAATAAAATCTTTGTGGAAATATTGGTTGCAGATAAATATGCTATAATTTTGAATGCAACATCAAATGCAAATCCACTTATCACGTAAAACCATCCCCCCCTAGCATCAAAAATATCTCATCCAGAAAGAAAATAATAGTCACATCCTCAAAAATGTGTTAAAATAATAGGAATATGATGCACGAAGGAGGACGGACTTATGCAGAATTATGATGAAAACTATTTTAAGGCGAAAGCCAATCGGAGAGCGGGAACTACATGGCTTGCCTTGATGTTTATCGTAACGATTTACTATGGTGCGAAGATGGCAGAAGGTGACATTGGAAAGAACTGGTTTATTTTGTTTTCAGCTATAGGATGGGTGACCTATATTGGTGGTGGGCTTCTGCTGAAAATCAAAGGAATGTACAGCGACAGCTATAAGTGGGTGCTGGGAATCAGTTACTTATTTTTCTTTGCATTTATTGCATGGACTACCTTGGATGAAATCTCTTATGTATTTATCCTCCCATTGATTTCCATATTAATACTTTATAAGGACCCAAAGCTGATAAAAGTGATGATGTGGTCCACTATTTTTGTATTGATTACTAGCAATATCTATAAGGGTAGAGTAAAGGGAATGATGGAATTTGTTCAAAGTGTAGACTGTGCCCTTCAGTTTGGTATTGTAATATGCTGCTATGCCTGTACTAATATGGCGATTAAGCATCTTGTAGAATCTGATGGTGCTTTGACTGGTTCAATTGAAAGCAACTTGAAACGTGTCGTTCAGACGGTTGAAAAGGTAAAAGTGGCAAGTAATGAAGTAGTAGATGGTGTCACTGTTGTAAGAGAGCTTGCAGATGAAAATCGCATGGGAGCAGAAGCAGTCGTTACAGATATGAATGAGCTGTCACATGATAATGATGTATTAAATGACAGAACCATGTCTTCTACGGAAATGACCAATGTTATTGACACTCAGGTAACTAATGTAGCAGATCTTATGGAGCAGGTGGTTAATTTGATAGAAGCTTCTGTAGAACACGCTAATATTAGTTCGCAAGAGCTTGTGGGTGTGGTGGAGACTACCAATAAAATGGCTTCTCTTTCTGCGGAAGTAGAGAAAGTATTGGGCGATTTTAAAGAAGAGTTTGAAAATGTAAAGAAGGAAACTGGTACTATTGAAGGTATCACATCCCAGACAAATCTTCTTGCATTAAATGCTTCTATTGAAGCGGCAAGAGCAGGTGAGGCTGGAAAAGGCTTTGCGGTGGTTGCAGATGAGATACGTGAACTTAGTAATGGAACCAAGAATTCTTCCACCAGTATTATGAGTGCGCTTTCACATCTGGAAGAGACCTCTGAAAAGATGCTTCAATCTATAACTGAGACAATTAAGCTGATTCAGGACAATATGGAAAAGGTAGCAAATGTAGATCGAAGCGTAACTGACATTACCAATGATGCTACCACCCTTGGAGCCAATATTAAGATTGTAGACAGTGCTGTTAAGGAAGTAGAAACTTCAAATAAAACTCTGGCAGATAATATGCAGCAGGTATGTGAGTTGATGGAAGTGATGACGGAGAGAATCAACCGTGCCGAGTTTACTACCAGAGAAATGCTTAGTAAGTATGAGGAAAGTGCAAATAATGCAGGCAATATTGAAACTGTAGTAGGACACCTTATGGAAGAACTTGGCGTTGGCGGTTTCATGGGAGTACAGGATGTCAGAGCTGGCATGAAGATTGCTGTGGCATTTAAAAATATTACAGCGAGCAAGAAGGACTATATAGGAGAAGTTGTGAATTGTTCTGGCAAGGAGCTTTCTGTGAGTCTGGAGGACAATGGACAGGATTTGTTTGATAGAAAAGAAAAGCATGTAACCTGTCAGTTGCGCATTGTAGTAGATAATGTTCTGTACAGCTGGGAGGATATTGAGATTCGGACAGCGAAGAATGGTGAGGCTGGCAGATATACTCTAATTGTAGAAAGCAATCCACAGGTATTTAATCGCAGAAAATATCCGAGAATGCCATTGGCAAATGCCTGTTCCATTCAGATAAAAGGCGAAGAGGCAAGCTATTTTGGCAGAATGGAAAATATCAGTGCTAATGGATTTGCATTTGCTTGCAGGGATGATATTTTTGCAAGCATTAAGGGAAAAGATGTCATTGTAGAGGTAAAAGATTTTGATGTTTTGCAGGGAAAACCATTAGAGGGATGTGTTATTCGCTCATCTAATAATGATGGAGAGCATATAGTTGGATGCCGTATGCCGCAAGATAGTAATGCGATTAAAGAATATGTAGGTAAGAATTATAGTGAATAGGTTGTAGATTGTCCTTCAAATCGAGAGATTTGAAGGGCATTTTTTATTAACGAAATGTTCATTCATTATCAATGAATTTGTGCTAGAATATTTTTTTATAAGAGTACATTTATTAACGGAATTAAAAAGCATAAATAGTTTTTGATATAAAAATTATATTATAGAGAGGATATTGATTATGAAAATTGGGGTATTAGGAACAGGAGGTATTGTCAAAGGAATTACGTCAACTCTGGCTCAGATGGAGGGAACAGAGTGTTATGCTATTGCTTCCCGCACTGTGGAGAGAGCGCAGGAAGCAGCGAAAGAGTATGGGTACAAGAAGGCTTATGGAAGTTATGAAGAATTAGTGGCTGATCCAGAGGTGGAGCTTGTGTATATTGCGACACCCCATTCCCGTCATTTTGAGGATATGAAACTTTGTATTCAGTATAAGAAACCCGTTTTATGTGAAAAAGCATTTACTATGAATAGCCAGCAGGCAAAGGAAATTAAAGAGCTAGCAGCAAAGGAAGGTGTTTTTGTAGCGGAGGCTATCTGGACCAGATATATGCCATCCCGGAAACTGATTCAGGATACATTAGATAGTGGCATTATTGGAAAGGTATCTACATTGACTGCAAACCTCTCTTATGTCATTAATCATAAGGAAAGAATCATTGCACCAGAACTGGCAGGAGGAGCTTTATTGGATATTGGTGTCTATGGCTTGAATTTTGCAGTTATGCATTTTGGTACAAAAATTGAACGTATGGAATCTTCTGTACAGTTTACCAAAACCGGTGTGGATGGAAGGGAAAGTATCACTATTTTTTATGAGGATGGTAAGATGGCGGTACTTACTCATGATATTTATGCCCGTTCTGACCGAAAAGGGATTTTTTATGGTGATAAGGGATATATGATAGTGGAAAATATTAATAATCCACAGTCTATTTCTGTATATGATTTGGGAGATAATCTGGTGAAACAGATTAATGTACCGGAACAGATTAGTGGATATGAGTATGAATTTCTGGAGTGTATGGAACAGATTAAAATGGGAGCTGTGGAAAGTAGTTCTATGCCATTAGAGGATAGTATTTATGTGATGGAATTGGCAGATACACTTCGTCAACAGTGGGGGTTGGTATACCCACAGGAACAGGAATAGTATATGGAAGTTGAAAATAGTGTTTCACATATTATAGATAAAATACGTATTAGAAACGGAGAAATAGTATGCAGTATCGTAACGATAAATATGGAAATAAGCTTTCTGTGCTGGGATATGGCTGTATGCGCTTCACTCAGAAGGCTGGAAAGATAGATTTTGATAAGGCGGAGCGTGAAGTTATGGCAGCTTATGAAGCTGGCGTAAATTACTTCGATACAGCTTATGTATACCCAGGTAGTGAGGCTGCCATAGGAAAAATATTCGAGAAAAATGGAATCCGTGAAAAAATCAATATTGCTACAAAGCTACCTCACTATATGATTAAGACAAGAGAGGATGCAGAAAGATATTTTCAGGAAGAATTAAAGCGTTTACGGACGGATTATGTTGATTATTATCTGATGCATATGCTGGCGGATATACAGACTTGGGATCGTTTGAAGAGTATCGGAATTGTTGACTGGATTCAGGAGAAAATGGAAAGTGGTGCCATTCGTCAGATTGGATTTTCTTATCATGGAAATACGGATATGTTCTGCCGGCTTGTAGATGCCTATGATTGGGATTTCTGTCAGATTCAGTATAACTATCTGGATGAACATTCCCAGGCTGGGCGTAAAGGACTTCATTATGCAGCGGCAAAGGGGCTCCCAGTGGTGATTATGGAGCCTTTGCGTGGTGGCAAATTAGTAATGAATCTTCCAGAAAAAGCAAAAAAACTATTTGCAGAATATGAAATCCAGCATACTCCGGCAGAGTGGGCATTTCGCTGGCTTTGGAATCAGCCAGAAGTGACCTGTGTTCTTTCTGGTATGAATACCCTAGAAATGGTAGAGGAAAATGTGAAAAATGCCGCTACTTCCAAGGTGGGCGAATTTACGGACAAGGAAGAAGAACTTCTGAAAAAGGTAGTAGAGGCATTGAATGAAATGATGAAAGTAGGCTGTACCGGCTGTGGTTACTGTATGCCATGTCCAAAAGGTATTGATATTCCGGGAACCTTTGCCGCATACAATAGACGCTATCTTGACGGAAAAAGTAAGGTGTTGATTGAGTACGTTCTTTGCACAGTGGGACGGAAAGATGGCGTGTCGCCATCTGCCTGTGTAGAGTGTGGTAAGTGTGAACAACATTGCCCACAGAGCATTGAGATACGCAGAGAGTTGAAAAATGCAACGAAAGCGTTAGAGGGACCGCTTTATAAGGCGGCGAAAAAGCTGGCACCCGTGTTTTTAAAGTTTTAGAGGAGACTCCTGAATAGGGCAAAACAGATTGGAATTCTGTTTTGCCCTATTTATATGCCTGTCTTCGCATATCTCAAAAAAGAAGTCATATACATTTATGAATCCCCTATCTCAAATTTTCTTCCAATATTATACAAAATAATGTTTAAAACAGGTTATGCAGTGCTAAGAATAAAGAGTAGGAAAGAAAAAGGAGCGATGATTATGACCAAAATTAAAAAACGAAAAAATGTACTATTTAGTGTAATTCTAGTGATGTGCCTGGTTCTGGCTATTTCCGCGGCGGTCAGAGGAAAGAAGGGGGCGTCTCAGGAGACTGTTAATTCTTCCGTCCAGACCGAGGAGGTATCTAGGCGGGATTTAATGAAAACCATAGGAACTACAGGTACTATTGTCAGCAAAAAGAGCAGAGATATTTCGGTAAATCTTACGGGAACTGAAATTGTAGAGGTTTGTGTCAAAGAAGGCGATAGGGTGAAAAAGGGAGAACGTTTAATCGTATTCGACACCACCGATGCAGCAAAAAACTTGGCGGACGCTAAGGAAACCTTGGAAAATTTCCAAAGAAAAAGTGAACTTTCACAGCAGGATGCGGCAAGAAATGTAAATACCGCAGAGACCACCAGAGAGTATCAAATCGCTACAGCAAAGGATGCCAAGGCACTGGCGTATTCTGAATACAAAAGCGCCAAGAAAGTTTATAAGAAGGAAAAGAAGGAATTAGAAGAGTTAAGAAAAGAAGAAGCTTCTGCCAAGAAGGCATATGCTACGAGAAAGGATTCTTCTCTGAAAACTGCCTGTGACGCAGCTGTGGCGAATCGGGAATTACAGGAAGAGGTAGTTGTTGCAGCAAAGAAGCAGGTAAGAGCCACAAAGTCCACCTATCAGACCCAGAAGAAAACCTATCAGCAGACCATTGCTGCCCAGAACAGTACGGTAGAGGCGGCAAAAAGCAGCCGGCAATCGGTCAGATTAAGTCAGGATACTTCAACACAGGAAGCACAGGTACGCCAGTATCAGAAGCAGGTAGATAATGGTATTTTATATGCCCCTTTTGATGGAGTGATTACTACTGTGAATTATGAAGAAGGAGAAGTTTATACCAGTGGAGCAGTGGTTACCTTGCAGGACTGTTCTGATTATGAAGTAGAAGCAGAAATTGGTGAATATGATATTAGCGATGTGAAAGAAGGACAAGAGGTGATTATCAAAACCAATGCCACTGGTGAGGAAGAAATGACAGGAAGGGTGAAGAGTATTTCGTCGGTTTCTACTTCTTCTGGAAATTCTGTTATGGGTGCCAATGGGATTTCTTCTGCATCTACAGCGATTTCTGATTCAGATATTATGTATCAAGTCAGGATATCCATTGAGAAACCAAGTGATCGATTGAAGCTGGATATGTCGGCAAACCTAAGTATTATTATTGAAAAGCATGAAAATGCTTTGACGATACCATACAATACCGTGCAGACAGATACGGATGGACAAAGCTTTGTAACGGTTGTAAAGGAAGATGGAAGCACGGAAAATCTTGATGTAAATGTTATTATGGAAAGTAATTATTATACAGAAATTTCTAGTCAGCAGTTACAGGAAGGCATGAAGGTTTCTGTTACTCAAGAGGAAGAAAGCAATAATCCATTTGAATATATGTCACATCCAGAAGGAGGATTTTAAATGAAGGGGCAGTCAGAAAATGTCATTTCACTAAATGGAATAGTGAAGCGGTTTTACGTAGGAAAGCCTAATGAACTAGAGATTCTTCATGGAATTTCTCTGGATGTAAAGAAAGGAGAATTTGTTTCTATTGTAGGGGCTTCTGGTTCAGGGAAAACCACTTTGATGAATGTGATTGGATTGTTGGACAGGGCAACTAGGGGAGAATATGTTATTGATAATGTAGACGTAGAAAATGCCAAGGATGGGGAGTTGTCCTTTATCCGCAATCAGAAAATCGGTTTTGTATTTCAAACCTACAATCTGGTGCCAAAGACGAGTGCCTTAAAAAATGTAGAATTGCCTATGCTTTATGCAGGAGTTCCCAGAAAGGAGAGGATGCAGAAGGCATTGGAAATGCTGGAATTGGTTGGGATGAAGGAAAGAGTGAAGCATTTGCCCGAAGAATTATCCGGAGGGCAGAAACAAAGGGTTGCTATCGCCAGAGCTATGGTAAATAATCCAGCGATTATTCTGGCAGATGAGCCTACAGGAGCCTTGGATTCCGTTACGGGACGTCATGTAATGGATTTATTTCATAAGTTAAATAGGGAACAGGGAAAGACCGTTGTTCTCATTACCCATTCTAATGAATTGGCGGAGGAGACGGATCGCATCATTACCTTGAAGGATGGAAATATTATAGGTGAGAGAAAGGGGAAGATGTCGGCATGAGAGCTATGATATTTATAGAAAATCTGCGTCTGGCACTTACCAGTCTTCGTGCCAATAAATCCCGGGCGTTATTGACTATGCTTGGGATTATTATAGGTATTGCTTCGGTGATTGCCATTATGACAGTGGGAAATTCTTTGACCTTATCCGTGTCGTCTTCTATGCAGTCTATGGGAGCCAATAATGTTACGGTATCCTTAAAACAACGGGAGGCACAGTCAGAGCAAAAGGAAAATGGAATTGTGTTTGGAAGTAAGGAAAACACTAGGGAAATTACAGAAAATGATTACTTTACCAATGACATGATTTATGAAATGACAAAGCAGTTTCCAGATTTTATAGAAGCTATATCCGCCAGTGAAGTGGTAGGGGAGGGAATGGTCAGACAGGAAAATGAAAACCACTCTGTTAATATTAACGGAGTCAGCAGAGGATATTTCGCTGCAAATGAATGTACCATGATGGCAGGAAGCATCTTTTCCCAGAGGGAAGCTGCGGAAGGGCAAAATGTTATTCTGGTAGCGGATACTTTGGTAGAAAAAATATATGGTGAAGATGTTCATGAAGGGTTAGGGAAGGAACTTGAGGTAAAGGTCAATAATCAAACCATGAAATATACCATTATCGGGGTGTATGAGTATGAAGAGTCTGCTTTCGGTGCTTCGGATACAACTACCGCGTATATTCCTCTTACGATGGCGCAAAATATAAATCATACAAAGAATTATGCTACCTTTCAGGTTGTTACTAAAGTAGGTGTGGATTCGGATCAATTTGCAGGGCAGATTGAGGATTTTATGAATGGATTTTATCGTAGCAATTCCTATTTTGAAGTAAATGCCTATAGTATGTCATCCATGGTTTCTATTTTTAGTGACATGATGGACACTACCATAACAGCGATTGCAGTGATTGCTGGAATTGCTCTGCTGGTGGGCGGCATTGGTGTTATGAATATTATGTTGGTTTCCATTACCGAGCGAACAAGGGAAATTGGCACTAGAAAGGCGCTAGGAGCTTCTAATACTTATATTCGTGTTCAGTTTATAGTGGAAGCTATGATTATTTGTCTGATTGGAGGCGCCATTGGTATTGTGCTGGGAATCGGCATGGGCTCCTTCGGAGCATCTCTGCTGGGCTATTCTGCTAGTCCGTCAGTAAGCAGTATCGTTGGTTCTTTGGTATTTTCTTTAATGATTGGATTGTTTTTTGGATATTATCCAGCAAATAAAGCGGCGAAAATGAATCCTATTGATGCATTGCGTTATGAATAGATGGCGACAATAATGCAAAAATTACTAGAAAATCAGAATGAGGTGAAATATGAAAAATTATTTGCAAGACCAAACAAGTCCTTATTTATTACAGCATGCAGAAAATCCGGTGAATTGGTATCCTTGGTGCGAAGAAGCCTTTGCAATGGCAAAAAAAGAAGACAAACCCATTTTTTTGAGTATCGGTTATAGTACCTGTCATTGGTGTCATGTAATGGCCCATGAAAGCTTTGAGGATGCAGGAATCGCAGATATTCTCAACCGTTACTTCGTGTCCATAAAAGTGGACAAAGAAGAACGTCCGGATATTGATAGTATTTATATGGCGGTGTGTCAGGCATTTACGGGAAGTGGTGGCTGGCCTACCACGCTTTTTCTAACTCCGGAGCAAAAGCCATTTTTTGCCGGAACCTATTTCCCAAAGACTTCCCAATTTGGACGGATTGGATTAAAGGAGCTGCTTTTGACGGTACAGGAAAAATGGAAGACAGATAGAACTTCTTTAATGCAGTCGGCAGAGGGGATTGTTTCTGCACTAAGAAAGCAAAATGCTACATGGGATGGCTTAGAGGGAAAGAAACAGGTAAAAGACGATTTGAATCCGGTTTTGCTAGATACAGCCTTTGAAGAATATCAAAATCTATTTGACGAAGAGTGTGGCGGTTTTGGAGGAGCACCCAAATTTCCTACTCCACATAATCTGTTATTTTTAATGAAGTATTATGAGAAAAGCAAGGATCAAATGGCGATGGAAATGGTGGAAAAGACCTTGATTCAGATGTACCGTGGTGGGATTTTTGACCACATTGGCGGAGGTTTTAGCAGGTATTCCACGGATGCTTATTTTCTAGTTCCTCATTTCGAGAAGATGTTATATGATAATGCATTGTTGATTATGGCATATTGTAAAGCCTATGAAATCACAAAGAGACTAGCGTATAAAAGAATCGCAGAAAAAACAGCGGAATATATTTTAAGAGAAATGACATCGCCAGAAGGTGGTTTTTTCTGCGCTCAGGATGCGGATAGTGAAGGCGTAGAAGGAAAATATTATTTGTTTGAACCGACAGAAATTAAGGAAATACTGGGAGATGAAAAAGGAGAAGAATTCAACCGGTATTTTGACATTAACTCAAAAGGGAATTTTGAAGGGAAGAGTATTCCAAATCTTTTGAAAAATCAGGCTTGGAATCAGGGACAGGATGAGAAGTTGAACGAAAATGAGAATTTAGATGAAAAATTCAAGCAGGAGCTTTCTGTATTATACGAATATCGTAAGCAAAGAGTGGCACTGCATTTGGATGATAAAATACTGACTTCCTGGAATGGACTGATGATTGCGGCAATGTGCCATCTTTATCGTATCACAGGGAATAAGACTTATTTTATGGCAGCAGTGGATGCCCAGCAGTTTATTCAAGAACAGCTTAGCGAGGAAGATAGCTTGTTTATTAGCTATCGGGAGAAGCAGCGAAGTGGCAAAGGCTTGCTGGATGATTACGCCAATGAGATTTTTGCACTTCTGGCTTTATATGGTGCTACCTTGGACGTGGACTATCTGAAAAAAGCCAGTGCTTTTACGGATAAGGTGATTCGTGATTTCTGGGATGAGGAGCAGGGAGGATTCTTTCTTTATGGAAAGGAAAATGAGCAGCTGATTATCAGGCCGAAGGAAACCTTTGATGGTGCCATGTTTAGTGGAAATTCTGCTATGGCATACAATCTGGTACAGTTATACTATCTTACAGGGGAAGAACTGTTTGGGGAAATGGCACAGCGGCAGTTGGAATTTTTAAGTACAAAGGCGGAGGATTATCCTAACGGACATGCTATGTTTCTTGTGGCTCTGTCTGATTTTTTGGACATGCCTGAGAAAATTATTGTCGTAGTGAAGAATGATCAGGATTTATTAGAACTGCCTTGCAAGATTTCGCTGGATGCGGTGGTTCGTGTTCTGGATAGTCCGACTCAGGAGTATTTATTAAAAAATGATAAGACCACCTTCTACGTTTGTAAGGACCATTCCTGCCTGCCACCGGTAAATGAATTGAATTATAGTTAGAAAGGGCTGCATATGCCTATGTACCAGAGGTAAAGAGTGATAGGAACAGCTACTTATGGAGATTTATTTCATGTAAGTTATCACAAGATGAATGAGAATATTTGAAGTAAGAAAAAGTATTAGTGAAATTCACCAACTCACAGTGGCTGTGGGCTGGTGAATTTTTTGTTGCTATTTTTTGTGTAATAGAACTTGTAGTATAGTCATGACTTTGCTAGAATTATTTTAGTGTAACTGTAGCACCAGCTTCTTCTAATGCAGATTTCAGAGAATCCGCTTCCTCTTTTGACATATCTTCTGCAATAATTTGAGGTGCACTGTCTACATATTCCTTTGCATCCATCATTTCTATATCTAGTTCATCTTGAAGTATAGAAATCACCTTGATTGGTGCATCCCCTGCTGTAGTAAGTTCCACATCTACAGTGTTTGTGCTGCATCCAGTGAATGCAAATGTTATAAATAGAATTGTCCCTAATGTATATAATTTCTTTTTCATTATTCGTCCTCCATTATCATATATGATTATTATGATTTATAGTGATATTTGATGATTACACATCAAATGTTTATGAGGATTGTAACCTTAGTATAGTAAAATGTCAATTTGCATGGGAAAAGTAGTAATATAAAAAAGTCATTTATAAACTGAAAAAATATGCTTTAACGAGAAGGAGGTTAACATGATTCAAAACACAAATTTACAGGAACATCCAATTTTAGCAATTGCCAGTGCAATATCTGCTGGTGACAAACAGGTTATGGAAGAAATAAAAAAATGTCTGGAAGATACGGAAAGTTATTTTCAGGAGCATGCAGAACGTTTCGAAGAACGAGGCGTTGATGATTTGGAAGACGTAGAAGACATCGAAGAGATTCAGTGGCTGGCTATGGTGGATGCATTAGAAGAAAATGGATATGTATGTGAAAGAGACTGGGATGATGAGTTGGAAGATTTTTTGCATTTTTTAGGAAATTTAAAAGGCGTTTCATCTAATGGATTAAGCATTGAAGCTGACTGGTTTGATGAAGGAGAAGGTATCACCGAATGGTGTACTGTATTGGATGAAAAGTGGGAAGCTGCAGTTTTTTGCGTGGCAGCCATTGATATCGATAGCGACAGTTATGTTCTATTCCCATGTGCAAGTGATCAATTGGATGAACTTTCGGAATTGGCAGAATCAGTAGAATGCAGAATTGACCTAGGACAGAATATGTAAGGAGATTAGGAAAACAAAATGAAAAAGATAGTATTCTCTATTGGAATTTTGCTAATAAGTGTTTTTCTTGTAGTTTTTCTTAAAAAGAATATACTGGTGGATTATTTCAGCTTGCAGGAAGCTGGCAAACAGTCGGTGGTGGCTGTGGAAATGGGAAGTGTTATTGTGACACAGAAAGACGGAACGAAGCTTCATACCAATGATTATCAAGTGAAGGTGCCGATAGAAATCCAAGGAAAAAACTGGAATGTGACCCTGCCCTTTAAAGATGCTTACGGTGATGTGAGTCTTTCTTTAGCAAATCATGCCTATGAAAATAACACTCCGGTAGAAGGATATTTTTATTATGTGGGAAATGTGGATAGAGTCTATTTCTCAAGGGAAGCTGAGAATAAGCAGGAATGGCTGTGGGAGCAGATGGGAGATATTCTTGCAGTGATATTGGGATTTGATGTTTGCTTTTTGATTGCAATGATTATTTTTGGTGTTATGAAAGGCTATCATTTGCCAAAGGAATTAGAAGGGTATCCGGAATCATCTTTGTTGATTTGTAATTATCGTACGCCTACTTATGGTGTGTTGATGGTGTTTTGTTTCGGATTTGCAGGATTTTTATGTTATGGTGTACTTGCCCTGTTGATGGATTTACAAATCCTGCCGGCAGTTATGATGTTTTTTCTAGCATTGATGTTTCTTGCGTTATCCATTACATTTAGTCTCTTTATCAAGAACTATATGGTGGTATTTTATCAGGGAGGGGTTTTGTACCGGAATCTTTTGGGAGAGATTTTGAATGTGCCAGACAGTGAAATTGAACTGTGCAGTGTCATAAGGGCATATCGTAACCGAAGCTTACGGATTCAAACAAAAAAGAAAAATATCTGGTTGAATTATTATTGCAGTAACTATTATCGGGCAGAGGAATATGTGCAAAAGTATCCTAAGCCGCAATAAAAGGAATTTACATAACGTAGTTTGTAAGATATAATTTGGGCAGAAGATTTTACATGCTTATTTTACCGAATAATAGATATGTTCAAATTAGAAAAGAGGAGAGATATGAGCAAAATAGCATTTTTTTGTATTCCAGCTCATGGACATACCAATCCTACTTTAGGTGTTGTCCGTGAATTGGTACAGAGAGGACATGAGGTTTGGTATTATTCCTATGAACCATTTAAAGAAAAGATTGAAGAGACTGGTGCAATGTTTATTGCTTGTGACATTTATGATGCAGAAAAGAATTTGACACCGGAGGAGGGAGCAAGAGTAGGAAAAGACCTTGCGTTTTCAACTAAATTATTGGTGGATACCACTCTGGCATTAGATGAGATTGTTTGCAAGCATATGGATGAGCTGCAGCCGGATTGCATCGTGGCAGATTCTATGGCGGTATGGGGAAAGGCTCTTGCCATCAAAAGAAATATCCCATTTGTTTCATCTACCACTACCTTTGCATTTAACCAGCATTCTTCTAAACTGATGAAGCAAGGGATTGGAGAGCTTTTTGGCATGATTTTTTCTATGCCAAAGATTAATAAGCAGCTAAAACGATTGCAGGATAAGGGCTATCCTATTACGAATATTTTATCTATTATCCAGAACGATAATGATACGAATACCATTGTATATACTTCCGAAGAGTTTCAGCCATGTGCAGAGACATTTTCCAATAGATACTCTTTTGTAGGTCCATCTATTCGTCCTGCAAAGGAAACAATTGAAAAGTCTGGAAAGAAATTAGTATATATTTCCCTTGGAACAGTAACCAATCTTTTGATGAAGTTTTATAAAAATGCAATAGAGGCTTTAAAAGATAGTGAGTATGAAGTGATTATGTCTGTTGGAGAGCATACAGACATGAAAGAGTTGGGAGAGATTCCAGACAATTTTAAAATATACCCTTCTGTTGACCAGATTGCTGTATTGCAAAAGGCAGACGCTTTTGTGACTCATTGTGGAATGAATAGTGCCAGTGAGGGATTGTATTTTGAGGTTCCTTTGGTATTATTCCCACAGACTCCAGAGCAGGGTGCAGTAGCTGCCAGAACCACGCAGGTTGGAGCTGGTATTCGTCTGGAAAAGAACACACCAGAAGCAATCCGTTCTGCGGTAAAGACTATCTTAGAAGATGAAAGCTATAAGAAAAATGCTGTTAAGATTTCCAAAAGCTTTAAGGAAAGTGGCGGTGCTTCGGCGGCAGCAGATAAGATTCTTCGGGTAATCAAGGAGAACAAGACTGTGTAGAAAGCGAAAAAAGCTTCTTGACAAAAAGATATAAACTGTAGATAATCAAAAAGAATTAAATAGAAAAAGCCATTCTCTGCCGCCGGGTAGAGGATATCAGCGTCAGGCTTCCTGTCATTAGGCCATAGAAGACAGGAAGGTCTGGCGCGTTTTTACTTTATTAAGTAATAAATGATAAAGGATGGTAATTGGATGAAAGAAAAGTCATGTCTACAAGAATTTACAAAATATGTCACCTTAAATGTGCTGGGAATGATAGGCCTGTCCTGCTATATTTTAGCAGATACCTTTTTTGTTTCCTGGGACTTAGGAGCAAATGGGCTGGCAGCGTTAAATCTGGCGATTCCTGTCTATAGCTTCAATCACGGAACTGGACTGATGCTGGGGATGGGTGGAGCTACCCGTTATACAATTGCCCGAAATCAGAAGCGGCTTCGGGAAGCGAATGAAATATTTACCCAGACAATTCTTGTTGCTATTTGTTTTATGTTGCTATTTATGGCAGTTGGTTTTTGGGGATCAGATGCTTTAGCCACTGTCCTGGGAGCAGAAGGGGAAATTTATGCCATGACGGAAACCTATCTGCGGGTATTGCTTTTGTATTCTCCTGCTTTTATGTTTAACGATATTTTCCTTGCCTTTGTACGAAACGATGGGGCGCCACAGCTTTCTATGACAGGCATGTTGATTGGTAATTTTTCTAATGTAATACTGGATTATATTTTTATGTTCCGTTTTCATATGGGGATTTTCGGAGCGGTTCTTGCTACTGGAATGGCTGCTGTGATTAGTCTGTGTGTGCTTTCCATTCATTTTATTCGAAAGAAAAATCAATTTCATTTTGTTAAGGTGCTGCCAAAGGGAAGAACATGTTTTCGGATATTGATAACAGGAGTTCCCTCGTTGGTAACAGAACTATCTTCTGGAATTGTAATGATTGTATTTAATTTTATCATTTTGAATCTGCAAGGAAATCCTGGAGTGGCGGCATATGGTGTAATTGCAAATATTTTGTTGGTAATTATAGGAATTTACACGGGAATTTCCCAAGGAACCCAGCCTCTTTTTAGTAAATATTTTGGAAGAGGGGATAGAGAAAAAATCCAGGAAATTTTCCGGTATGCCATGATTACCGTAGCAGGCTTGTCGGTATTGATTTATGTCGGGCTTTTTATTGGAGCAGAAGGAATAGTAAGTATTTTTAACAGCGAAGAAAATCCAATGATGCAGCAGATAGCGGTATATGGAATGAAATTGTATTTTCTGGCATGTAGTTTCGCTGGATGGAATATTATATTTACTACCTATTTTGCTTCTACAGACAGAGTTAGACCAGCCAATGCCATTTCTATTTTAAGGGGATTTGTGCTGATTATACCGGTGACATTTTTGTTGGCTTTTCTAGGAGATATGACAGGTCTCTGGCTGGCATTTCCGGTAACAGAAGTTCTTGTCTTGGTTCTTGGAATGATAATATATTTTCGCGGGAAATTGGAAATATCAGCTTAGTAGAAAAGGGTGTGACAAGAGAATCTTCTTTGGAAATAACAGTCGCAGCAAGATGATGGATATGGTACAATAATAGTTATCAGAAATACGAAAAAGGAGCGTGAAATAATGAATCCTGTAAATCCAAAAGCAACGAAAGAAGCCAAAGAATTATTAAAATACTTATATGAAACTGCCGGGAAGGGAATTATCACTGGTCAGCATACTCAGACCAATCCGATGGAAGAGGTGGAGTATATTAAAGAAAAGACTGGTAAGGAGCCAAAACTACGTGGCTTTGAACTGTTGGGATATTCGCCTAATATTAATTATGCAGATGCTTCTGAAGCCTGCCTGACGGAAGTGGAGGAAAATAAAGGTACCTTAGATACCGCTTTAAAATGGGCGAAGGAATCGGATGGAATCGTTACCTTTACATTTCATTGGTATTCGCCAGTGGGTGGAAGAGACAAAAGCTTTTATGCAGAGCATACAGATTTTGATGCAAGAAAGATTTTAGAAGAAGGTACAGCCGAAAGGGAAGCCTTTTATCATGACATGGATGTGATTGCAGTAGAATTAAAGAGATTTCAACAAGAAAATATCCCGATACTTTGGCGCCCATTTCATGAAGCAGATGGAAAGTGGTTCTGGTGGGGAGCAAAGGGACCGGAGGTTGCAAGAGAGTTATATAAAATAATGTTTCATCATTATGTAGAGGTACATCATCTGGATAACCTCTTGTGGGTATGGAACTGTCCAGTGGCGGAAGGTTATCCGGGAGATGAATATGTGGATGTTATTACGCAGGATATTTATTTGCAGAAGTATGAGCCTACAGATTATGCCAAAGAATATGAAACATTGATGGAAAATACCACTTCTAATAAGGTGGCAGCTTTGGGAGAAGTAGGTTACATTCCTGATATAAAAATATTAGAACAATCCAAGACTCCATGGGCATATTATATGACCTGGTCTAAAGAATTCTGTATGGGAGAGCAGTATAATTCTACAGAAAAGCTACAGGAGATGTATGCCAGCGACTACGCAGTGAAAATGTAAATGGTGTCACAAATGGCACCGTGCTTAGTTTAAGATGAAAAGAACACTTGTTCTGTGAACGAAAACATGTTATAATAGATTTATGGGAACATTGAAGCGAGGCGGTTTACCCTCTTACTGGAGGGCATTGCCCTCCAGACGAAAGAACGGGGGGCGATAGGATGGTTACATATTCGGATTTATTCCAGTTTGCTGTCTTGATTGTTTCTCTGTTAAGTCTGTGTTATCAGATTTACAGGGATAAAAGCAATTAGCCGCCACATTCTGACCAATGTGACGGCTGAATTTTTGTCGCATTAAATTTCAGGGTGAACCGCTTCGGGTTCCCTTTTCTTATTTATATCACATTATTTATTTCTCTGCAAGTTGTAATTTTCAGGTTGCGTATAGGACATAATTTTTATATAATGAAAAGGATTGAGAGAGGATAGAACAGGCAGGCTTTATTCGCGTGCAAAAGCCTGCAAAAAGTTATTCAATGGTGTCTGCAAAAGTAGCATGATAAATTAAGAAATGTTTTGTCCGGAACGAAAGAAGCGCGCGGGAATGGAGAGTGAATATGAGTGATTTAAAGGCAAAGTCCCTTCATATGGGACCGGCAAAATGTGCCGTGGATTTAGGAGATGGAAGTGAGCGTGGTGAGTACGTAGATCAGGATTATATCCTTCAGAAGCTTGGAAGACCACATAGAGCAATCAATTTGATGTACTGCTATTATCCAAATGATGAGGGATGGCCAGGACGTGCCAGTGTAGTACATGCAGATCCTTCCGTACAGTTTGCATGGGATTTCCCATATGATGATTATTTTACATACAAGGGCGGTCTGAATGGAACATTAGATGATGAGCCATTTACCTGCATGCGTGATGTACGTAAACATGGACAGGATGTTCTTTTAACCATGACAATTGATCCAAAGGTTACAGATGATCATCTGGTAGCTATCGCAAAGGATCTTCGGACTTTCGGACGTGTTCAGCTTCGTATTAACCATGAGGCAACTGGTAACTGGTTCTCCTTCAATAAGCGTGCAAGCTATGAAGAAGTAGCAGAATTCTTTGCTCATGCCAGCGAAGTGATCCGCAGAGAAGCTCCAAACGTAAAAACCATTATTTGTCTGGATGGATGCAAGAGTGTAGATGATGAGAAGATGGAAATGGAAGATATTTTTGCAGAGGCATCCCGTGCTGCAGATATCGTTTCTGTTGACCGTTACATGTCCCTTCACTGGGGCTGGCCATATGATGTGGCAGAGGAAGGTGGAACTACCTTCTCTCGCAGTAAGGTGTCTGATATTTACAAATTAGCAAAGAAGAGCTATGAGAGATATACCTTTGTAAATGATGGCGTGAAGAAGCCAATGGTTCTGTCTGAGTTTAACTCTGATGGTGATGTAACTGGACCATATGATCAGGCAGATATGTTAAAAGAGTTCTGTGAAATGTTGAAGGAAGATAAGGAGCAGTGGTTGTCTGGATTTACGCTGTATCAGTTCCGTGACCGCGGACGTCTTGGCCTGGAGATTGAAGATCCAAACAATGCTAATGTAGGTATCGAGCAGCCATTAATGGATACTTACCGCGATATTATTCACGATGATTTCTTCCTTCCTTCTATGGAGGTTGGTTCTGAGGTTGCACTTCCAGCAAAGCTTCGCTGGGGTGGTTCTGAGGATGCAGACGGTGTTGCTATTGACTTGCATCTGGATAGCAATCCAGTATTCTGTGAAGCATACTTCGATGAAGATACCATTGACATGAACTTAATGATGGAAATCAATGGCCACTGGTTCTACAAAGCACCAGGTGTGAAATGCATCGATATGATGAGCGCATTCTTCAAGAAACCATTGGATGGGGCAGCAGATATGACATTAAAGATTTTTGCACCACCAGCTTCTGGTGAGAATGATCCATCCCAGGGTGATGACTGGCAGACAAACTACTATACAGAGTTAAAAGCGTTGCCAACTATCCGTATCCGTTACGCACCAATTGTGAAAGGTGTTTATGGAGCATAATTTAAATTAATAAAGAGAATTACTAATATAAGAAGTTGGATGTTTGGATGAGGCATTCAACTTCTTTTTTGGTGGATTTTTGTGCCAAAACAAAATGCTGTAATGAGTTGATTTTTTGTGAAAAATGCCGAATCGACAGAGGGGGGAAGCTGTAGTATAATGAATAAAAATATGATGCAGTAATTATGTCCCTGCATTCCTTTCTTTTACATGATAAGTTTTCATTTGATAAGATGTTATTTGAAAGAATTTTATTGTTGAAAAAGGAAGGAACAGGTTACCGGGTAGACAAAGGAGTGTCATTACTACGGTAAGGATAGACAATTCTCAAGGAAGGAGATGTGTGATATGGATTATAATGTATATAATTATTTACTGACCAATTATGCACCGAAGTCAATGACGAAATATGATGCACATAAATCATCAGAACTACGTTCTGTCATGAAGAACATTGTAAAAATCACACAGTCTTCTCCAGTATATCTGGTGAATCTTTCTGAAGCAAAGCAGGAATATGCTTTAAGCATTAAAGACGCAGCGATTTCATTAAATAATACATTAATGATGCTGGCAGAAGATTCTAAGGAAAATGTCTTTGCTCAGAGAAAAGCAAGTTCTTCTATGGACGAGCAGGTTACTGCAAAGATTGTGACAGATGATTATGAGAATCTTCCAGCAGAGCCGGAGATTAAGGTGAATAGTCTGGCTACCACGCAGGTGAATTTAGGGAATGAGTATTATGCTACTGGCAAGGGATTATCGGCTGGAACTTATCGTTTTCGGATTTCTGTGAATGAAGATAATTATGATTTTCAATATAATATAAGAAAAGATGCGACTCATAAGGAAGTTATCGAGGGTCTAAGCAGCTTTATTAATAAGGCAAAGATTGGTCTGACGGCTACACCTGTTTCACGGTCAGCTGATAAGATTATGATGCGTCTGGAGTCTGAAATGACAGGTGCGCCAGGTGGAAATAATATTTTTAAATTGGAAGATAAGGTAAATGGTCCAGGGGAAAGAGGAATTGTTTCCTATTATAATCTGGATAATGTATCGTCATATCCAAAGAATGCATCTTTTGAATTGAATGGAGAAGAGAAATCTACCATGGGGAATGCCTTTACATTGGGACGGTCCCTGGAGATTACCATGCATGAGCCGGGAGCGGAAAGTGCGAAGATTTCTTATATCCCAGACAGTGATAAGATATTAGCTGGCGTTCGTGATATTATGAATTCCTATAATAAATTAGTTGACAGTACTTTGGATTATAGTAAGAAGAGTGATCAGCAGCCAAAGCTATTACAAGAGTTTCGCCGGTTGATGTCGCCATTTCAGTCGGAGATGGAATCCTGTGGAATTACCTTTGATGAAAAGGGTTATATGCGGATGGATGATTCATTGGCAGTACAGGCTGCCCAGGAGGGAGACCTGGAGAAGTTATTTGGTAAAGATTCCCGCCTGAACCAGCGTATTCAGAATAAGAATGAAGAAATAAAGATTAATCCAATGGATTATGTAGATAAGATTCTGGTTAGTTATCCTAATTTTGGAAAGCCACCGAGAGGATTTTCTTATATTACTTCCTTATATAGTGGTATGTTATTTAATTATTATTGTTAAATGTAAAAAGGCTATTACATCAGTGTAATAGCCTTTGATTTATCGAATCGGAAAATCTTCGAAATATATGCTTTCTTTTTATTGAGCAATTCCGTCCAGTTCTCTTTCCTCGGAGGATGTCACAGAGACAATGACCTTATGAGGAAGGCACACAAGGGTTTCGCCTTGATTTTTGATTTCTTTTTGATGAACACAGAGTTTATCGGGGCAGTCGGCATATGTGATGCTGGCCGCTCCGTTTTTGATTTCTAATATATTTTCTCCACCATTTTCACCCGGGATTGTCAAGGTGCTATCCTGATTTAAGGGAAGAGTGGCGTAGACTTGGTTATCTATTGATATCGTAACAGAGTCTCCAGATTGTTTGAAAAGAAAATTATATCCCACAAATAAAAGGAGGGCAGCTAATAAAATAGCACCCATTAAAATAATATCATTTTTCTTCATAAAATCTCCTTATTTAATAATCAAACACGATATTGACAATAAAACTGGTATTTTCGTTGTTTTCAAACGTTATCATTATATCATACTGATATGGAAATGAAACTATAAACTGAAAAGAAAAAACGAGCCGAAAAAGTATATTTTTGACTTGACGAAAGGATTTTTGCGTGATATACTTGACGGGCGATGTAACAGGTCTTTTTTTTATGCCCAAATTTTACGGTTTGACAGCGCAAATAATTATAACGGAGGTGAAATCGTCGTGAGAGTAAAGATTACTTTAGCATGTACAGAATGTAAGCAGCGTAATTACGATACGACTAAGGAGAAGAAAAATCATCCTGACAGAATGGAAACAAAGAAATATTGCAGATTCTGTAGAAGACACACATTACACAAAGAGACAAAATAGTCTCGATTGACAGGAAAGGAATGTGAATTATGGGAGATTCTGAAATCAAGAAAGAAGTAACAGAACAGAACGAACCACATAAGAAAGCAGAAAAACCTGCAAAGAAAAAAAGTTTTTTTCATAGTTTGAAAGCAGAATTCAAACATATTGTTTGGCCGGACAAAAACACAGTAGTGAAAGAGTCCGCAACAGTAATTGTCGTAACAGTTATCTTAGGCGCTTTAATCGCATTAATTGATTTGCTGATTAAGACAGGCCTGGATAAGATTATTCAGATAGGATAAGGTGATTAACGTATGGCAGATGCAGAAGCACATTGGTATGTAGCGCATACCTATTCCGGATACGAAAACAAGGTTAAGATGGATATTGAAAAGACAATTGAAAATCGTAATCTTCAGGACCAGATCTTGGAAGTTTCCGTACCTATGTTAAATGTTACCGAAGGTGAGGATGATAAGCAGAAAACAGTTCAGAAGAAAATGTTTCCTGCATATGTTCTGATTAACATGGTTATGAATGATGACACATGGTACGTAGTTCGTAATACCCGTGGTGTTACCGGCTTCGTTGGACCAGGATCCAAGCCTGTTCCATTAACAGATGCGGAGATGGCAAGCATGGGATTGAAAGCGGATGCACCAGCATGCGAATTTAGCATTGGTGATTCTGTCGTTGTTAAGTCCGGTGTCTGGGAAGATACTACTGGTATTGTTCGCCAGATTAATCACAAGGACAAGATGGTTACGATTAACATTGATATGTTTGGACGTGAAACACCGGTTGAAATTAGTTTCAACGATGTGGAAAAAGTCTGATTCTAAGTAAAAAGAAGTATGCAGATTCGATTGAGTCTGTTAGAAAAATTTTAAGGTGCGATGCACCGATGAAATTTTACAGGAGGTAAATTGAAATGGCTAAAAAAGTCGAAGGATATATTAAATTACAGATTCCTGCTGCAAAGGCAACTCCAGCACCACCTGTTGGACCTGCTCTTGGTCAGCACGGAGTAAACATTGTACAGTTTACAAAGGAGTTTAACGCAAAGACAGCTGGACAGGAAGGTATGATTATTCCTGTAGTTATCACTGTATACCAGGATAAGAGTTTCAGCTTTATTACTAAGACTCCTCCAGCAGCTGTTCTGATTAAGAAAGCTTGTAAGATCCAGTCTGGTTCTGGTGTACCTAACAAGACAAAGGTAGCTACCATTACAAAGGCTCAGGTTCAGGAAATCGCTGAAACAAAGATGCCTGACTTAAATGCTGCATCTTTAGAAGCAGCTATGAGCATGATCGAAGGAACATGCCGCAGTATGGGTGTTACAGTAGCTGAATAAGAAAGCAAATCGTGTTATTTGTAAAACAGAGTGATACTCTGAGGAGCACGAAAAACCGTAAAAGAGAATGGCTATAAGCAACGTAGAGCCAACGCATAGAAGACTTGTTATTGATTGAACGTTGTGGGAGGCTGACACATAGGGTGTCATGGATTACCCGCCGTTACTACCACTAGGAGGTTATTTAATATGAAAAAGGGAAAAAAGTATGTTGAAGCTGCTAAGTTAATCGACAAGACTGTACAGTACGAAATCGAAGAGGCAGTAAGTCTTGTAAAGAAAACAGCAGTTGCTAAATTTGATGAGACAGTAGAAGCACACATCAGACTGGGTGTTGACGGTCGTCATGCTGATCAGCAGGTTCGTGGTGCAGTAGTTCTTCCTCACGGAACTGGTAAGAAGGTTCGCGTATTAGTATTCGCTAAGGGTGCTAAGGCTGATGAGGCTGAGGCTGCAGGTGCTGATTTCGTAGGTGGCGAGGAGTTAATTCCTAAGATCCAGAACGAAGGATGGTTTGAGTTTGATGTAGTAGTAGCAACTCCAGATATGATGGGTGTTGTAGGTCGTCTTGGTCGTGTATTAGGACCTAAGGGCTTAATGCCAAACCCAAAAGCTGGTACCGTTACTATGGACGTTACAAAGGCTGTAAACGATATTAAGGCTGGTAAGGTTGAGTATCGTTTGGATAAGTCTAATATTGTTCACGTAGCAGTAGGTAAGGTTTCTTTCAGCGAAGAGCAGTTAACAGACAACGTAAATGCTCTTATGGATGCAATCAGAAAGGCTAAGCCTTCATCTGCTAAGGGTCAGTACTTCAAGAGTGTAACTCTTGCAAGCACAATGGGACCTGGAGTGAAATTAAGTGCTGCAAAGTATATTTAATTAAATATTCCCATAAAAAGAAAAGTGTCTGTGGGATGACGGGTAAGTGGTCATCCTACAGACACTTTTTCTGTAAAAAACTACCTGACAATGAATTCCTAGTGAGTAGAATTCGTTGTCAGGTAGTAAGTTCTAGAGTGATACATCTACCGTGCTTCCGCTCTGATTTGTATCTGCCTTCTTCGCACCGTTGGAATCATACGCTGAAACCAACTGGCTGGAAAGTTTATAAATCTTGGAAGCATAAGTTTTCAGCGATTTGGTAAAGGTATTATCAGAAGAAAATACTTTGGCTATTTTAGATGGTTTGCATTCGCCAAAGGTTTCTTCATCCAACTCCAACTTACCATTCGTTTTGATTTTGATGCCGATGGATTCTAACGCTTCCTTTTCATCCTTGGTCATATTGCCTAATTGCTTTTTAAATTTTGCAATAGTATTGTTGTCAGAGTTTCCAGAACTGTCTAAAAGATTATTGTATGTTTCAATAAAAGCTTTGGTAGTCTGAATGATTTCATCGGAGTGGTCAGTGTCATACTCCAATTTACGCAGTTTATCGGAAATGTTTTTGATTGCACTGGAATCAGCCTGAACCAATGTATTATTATGCTGGGTGGCACGATAGTCAGACTTTCGGGCATCCCGGTTTTTTGAATATGCATTGCGCAAATAAAAATCGTAATTATATTTTGGTGTATAGATTGTAGCCATAGTATCACCTCTTTATTTTAAAAAATGTTCTTATTATATTATCGGATAGTAATAGATAATTTATTAGCAAAAAGAAAAGAATGTCTTTTCATAAGAGAAAAGAAGTGTTATGGTATTAACTATGCACAATCAAATAGTGTCTGTCAGAAAGGAAAAATAACTAGAAAGAGTACATTTTATGGAGGTATCGTAATAGATATGAAAATGGATTTTCATAAATTAGCATTAGAAGATAAAGAGTGGGTTAGTAAGGCATTCTGGGAAGATGGAAGAAAAGGTTGTGAATTTAGTTTTGCGAACAACTTTCTTTGGGGGAAGCAGTATCATGTGCAAGTGGCATCCTGCTGTGGCTGCCTTTTGATTCGGTATGAGAGAAAGGGAGAGGTGTTTTATACTTTTCCTTGTGGCAACGGGGATAAGAAAGCCGCATTAGAAGCTATGATTATTTATGCCGATGAAGAGGGGAAAAAGCTAGAACTAACTGGTCTGATGAAGAAAGAGACGGAACAGTTAGAGCGTTGGTTTCCTGAGCAGTTTGAGATTACCACCAACCGGGATTTCTACGATTACATTTACAATACTCAGGATTTAACGCTTCTGGCTGGCAAAAAATATCATGGGAAACGAAATCATATTTCCAGATTTAAAGATAGCGACTGGTCCTATGAAGCGTTATCATCCCAAAATATGGAGGAGTGTTATCAGATGCTTCAGGAGTGGAAAAAGCGACGTGGTGATTACTGGAATGAGGACACCCAGGTGGAATTTGAAATAATGCAGGATGCAATGCATTATTTTGATGAACTGGAATTAGAGGGAGGAGTCTTGCGGCAGAATGGACAGGTTGTGGCTTTTTGTATGGGAGAACCTTTAACAGAGGATACTTATGTAGTGCATTTTGAAAAGGCATATGCAGAGGTACAGGGAGCATATCCTATGATTAATCAGCAGTTTGTAGAGCATAATTGTCAAGAGTATGTATATATCAATAGAGAAGAGGATGCCGGAGAGGAAGGATTACGTAAAGCGAAGCTTTCCTATCGTCCAGCCATTCTTTTGGAGAAGTATAATGGGTATCTGCATTAAGAGAGATACCCATATTTTATTACAAACATTGTAGATTTAGAAGAAAATTTTGGCAGTAGAAGAGAAATATGATACAATGTTTTAGGAACCTACCAATGAGAACCCGGAGGGAGACGGATTTTGAATTTAGAATTTGGATATGGAGAAAAGGAATTAAAGGAATATTTGTTGGATTATTTTCAAAAGAATAATATGCCACAAAGCCAGACTGCACTGGAGTTTGCCATAGAAAAGCATCAGGGACAGACGCGAAAAGAAGGGATTCCTTATATCGTGCATCCGATGACGATGGCAAAGCATGCCTTGAAGATGGGAATTGTAGAGGATGATTTGCTTGCGGTGATTCTGGTGCATGATGTATGTGAGGACTGTGATGTGGAGCCAGAGGAGATTCCGGTTAATGAAAACATTTGCCGAGGGGCCCGGTACATGACCTGCAAAAAACAGGAAGGGGAGACGAAACAGCAGGCAAAGGAACGATATTACAGGGAAATGAAGGAGTGCAAAGAAGCTTGTATTGTAAAGGTTTTTGACCGTTGTCATAATATTTCCTCCATGGCACAGGCGTTTTCTAAGGAGAAGATACAGTCATATATAGAAGAAACCAGTCAATATATTTTTCCATTGCTTCAGAGCAATAAGGAAAACTATCCAGAGTATGCAGACATTATGTGGACGTTGGAATATCATATGAAGAGTGTTATTGCTACTATGGAAAAATTATTGTGATAAGATTCTTTTATGAGAAAGAGACTTATATATGAAAAAGGGAAGTTATCTGTGAGTACCGATAACTTCCCTTTTCTATATACTGATGGAACCCTTAAAAAATAAATCATTTTATAATCAAGATTCTTCCAGTGAACGAATATATTTCCGATATTTTGCTACTTCTTTTTTTGTCTCGCTTTTGTAAAGGTATGTAGAACTAAAAAGCACATAACCTTCACAGCCTTTCTTGTTCAGTTTTCGAATCTGTGTTACTAGATTGTTGCTTTTCCGGCGCCAGCCCAGGTCGGAAGAGTCCTTACTTCCTGCCCGGTACAAAGCCAGACCGATAAACATTGGGGTGTCATTCTGGTTTAACTCCACCCATTTATTTAAGCGGTTCGTATACATAGTAACTGTCTTGCGGCCTAGACGGTATTGGTCGCTCCAGTAAATCTGAGGAATAATGTAATCCATGTAACCATCTTCGTTTAACCAGCTATCCAAATCGCATCCCAGGCTTTCTGCGTATTCTATATTGCCGGCAGGACTAATACCAAATAATAAATTCTCATCCTGCTTTTTAACAGTCTGATATACCTTTTTCACCATAGCATTGATAACTTTCTTACGCTTCTTAATTGGAACCTTATAGAACTGCTGTCCCTTGCCCTTGGCGGGATAGAAATAGTCATCAAAGTGGATACCGTCTACATCATAGTTTTGGATGATTTCTTTTACAATCCGGACAATTCGTTTCTGGGAGGACGCCTTTCCAGGATTGAAAATCACTCCTACTTTCTTGCGGTAAGGATTTAACCAGGCATGAAAACTCATGTCGTATTTATGTGCGGTGTCAATAAGAATCTCCATCGGATCGTAATCGGGTGCAGATTCAAACATGTAATGGCTCCATTTTAGGTACTTACTTGGATAAATGGCATCGTTGCAAGGTACTGTGTGGAAATATAAGGTATTAATACCATCTTTTTTCAATTTCTTAAAATATTTATCCGCGTTTTTGGTAAATTCTTCTTCTGACTTATTGTATAGTCCTGCTCCCTCGAAGTCCCCAAAGGAAACCCATGCACCCCGTATACCAGAAGTAGTAGCTGGAATTGTGGTATTTTCCTGGGCGGCGGCAGTTGTCACCGAATCCTTGGAAAGATTTCTGGAAAAGATGCTTTCCCAGAGGAGGCAGGCCATAAATACTACTGCTAGAAATAAAATCGTAATTGATTTTTTGTAAAATTCCTCTTTTTTCATGTATCTTACTCTCCATTCTATAATTACTGTAGATTTGTGCCGGACTTGTCCGGCTACTGCCAGAGACAATACTACACTATAATTATGTTAAAAATGTGGTAATTATGCAATAATTTTTTTATGGGAAGTGAAATGTTGACGGGGTATTTTTATTGTTTTATCATAAGGTAGTATGCAAGGAAAGGTATTATTAGGAAGATAGCCCTCTGGGCTTGATGGAGTGATAGAATATGAATGAGTGGAATAAGAATATTACGAAAGACAGTCCGATTGGTGTCTTTGATTCTGGTGTAGGAGGAATCAGTGTGCTTCGGGAATTGGTAAAGATTATGCCGGAGGAAGATTATATTTATTTTGGTGATTCCATGAATGCGCCTTATGGAACCAAGACATTGGAAGAAGTCAGGGCGTTGACGATACAAAATGTAGAGTATTTAATGGAACTAGGAGCGAAGTCTGTTGTGGTGGCTTGTAATACTGCTACCAGTGCTGCAGTGGCTGTTTTGCGGAAGAAGTATCCAGAACTTCCATTGGTAGGCATTGAGCCAGCTATAAAGCCGGCAGCAGTGGAAAAGCCGGGAGCAAGGATTGTGGTTATGGCTACTCCCATGACTCTGCGTCAGGAAAAGTTCCGAAAGCTTATGGCAAGATATGAAGACCAGATACAGATTGTGCCGTTACCTTGTCCTGGATTAATGGAATTTATTGAGCGGGGAGATTTAGAGGGGGAAGATTTGCGGAAATATCTGACAGAGCTTTTCTGGAGTGTGAATCACGAGCCGGTGGACGGAGTAGTACTGGGATGTACTCATTATCCCTTTGCTAGAAAGCTGATACAAGAGATTCTGGGGCAGCAGGTCACTATTTATGATGGAGGACCAGGGACAGCCAGAGAAATGAAAAGAAGATTGAAGGAAGCCGGACTGTTACGGGAGCAGAGCAGACAGGGGCAGGTGAAATTTTTAAACAGTAGGAGCACCGACCAGGAACTTGCCCTGTGCGAGAAATTGTTATGGGGCTATGAAAAGCATTGTTCCCAGAATGGGAATTCCTAGCAAAAAAAACTTGAAGTACACGCAACATCTGTTATAATAACATATGGATTTTATAAAAGACTAATAGCACATATAATTGGAGGACAACATGAGTCAGGTAATGAAACCGATTGATTACAAGGATGAATTGGGAATCAAAGAAACACAGGTAGCCATTAAGGCTGTGAAGGACTTTTTTGAGAGAGAGCTGGCATTGAATTTGCATCTTACCAGAGTTTCTGCGCCATTGTTCGTAGAGCCGGAATCTGGTTTGAATGATAATCTGAATGGTATAGAGCGTCCAGTATCTTTCGGAGTAAAAGAACAGAATGACCGTCGTTTTGAGATTGTACATTCCTTGGCAAAATGGAAACGTTTCGCACTAAAGAAATATGGTTTTGAGCATGGACAGGGGCTTTATACTGATATGAATGCCATCCGCCGTGATGAGGATACTGACAATCTTCACTCTATCTTTGTGGATCAGTGGGATTGGGAAAAGGTGATTGCGAAAGAAGAGAGAACCGAAGAAATCTTAAAGCACAATGTTCGTCGTGTATATGCTGCATTAAAGAGTACGGAGACTTATATGAGTTCCCAGTACGATTATATTACTCCATTTCTTCCAGAGAATATTTTCTTTATTACCACTCAGGAACTGGAAGATATGTATCCAGACAAGACATCGAAGGAAAGAGAATATGAAATTGCCCGTCTTCATGGTGCTGTATTTATTATGCAGATTGGTGGAGAATTGAAGAGTGGCGAGAAGCATGATGGCCGTGCACCAGACTATGATGACTGGAAATTAAATGGTGACATTATTGTGTATTATCCAGTGTTGGATGTAGCTTTAGAGCTTTCTTCCATGGGTATCCGTGTAGATGAGAAGGCACTGAAGGAGCAGTTAGAGATTGCCGGATGTCCAGAGCGTGCAGAGTGTATGTTCCAGAAGGCATTGTTAAATGGTGAACTTCCATATACCATTGGTGGTGGTATCGGTCAGTCCCGTATCTGTATGTTTTTCTTGAGAAAGGGACATGTAGGTGAAGTACAGTCTTCCGTATGGCCAGAGCAGGATGTGCTTCAGGCAAAAGAATATGGAATGAATCTTTTATAAAGAAAAAAGAAATTGTCCCATATGTTTAAGCTGGTAGAAGAGACGGAATAGTAAGCTGTTCTGGATGTCCACCCGGACGATGGTGTCTGTGGGATTTTGCAGACGTAATACATAAACAATGAGAAATAAAAGGAATAGAATGCCCAGAGTGCTGTAAAGAAGTGCTTTGGGTATTTTTTTATAGAATACGAGAAGTAACGCTAGAATTGGAAGCGTACAATAAAGAGGATGGCACTGAAAAGCTCCAGAAAAGTCTAGCTGCAAAAGCTGGAAGCAGGCACGGGTCATGCCACAGCCGGGGCAGGAGATGCCAGTGATATAAAGAATAGGGCAGCCGATTTCAGAAATATACAAAAAAACAGCAACACATGCTAGTAGAAGGGCAAAGCGAACAATCTCTTTTTTGGGCATCAGTAAAACCTCCATAAATAAACGTTATTTTGATTATAATGGATTGATTATATAGCGTCAATTTTGTATAATAGAGTTAATTATATTCGGTGAAACTATGCGTTAAAAGGGTGATATATTACAATTGAAAATAGGGCGGAAAACAAAAGAAAGGTAAGGATGTCAAAATGAACAAGAAGAACAAAAGTTGGATTTGGAAGGTTCTTACAGTTTTCCTTGTAGTTGGAGTAGCTGCTATGGGAATTCTTTTGGTTAAGAGCCGGGGTGGTAACAAAACTACAGGCAGTGGAGAACTAACATTTTCGAAGGAAAGTGGAAGCTACGAAGAAGCATTTGAGTTGGAATTAAAGGCTGGTGGAACGATTTACTATACTTTGGATGGAAGTAATCCGGCAGAAAGTGATACCCGTCAGGAGTATAAGGGACCGATTCAGATTACAGACCGTAAGGATGATGAAAATGTATTATCGGCTTATGATCCGGTTCTCTTTGATGCGGCTAATTCTAAGTGGAATGAAGAGGAAGAAAAGTTTGTTAGTGATATATCTGTTCCAACCAAGGAAGAGGTAGATAAGATTACTGTGGTTAAGGCTGTGGTAGAGCTGGAAGATGGAAGCTATTCTCTGGTACAGACCCATACCTACATTGTTGGGAAGATGTCAGAACATATTCAAGGGATTGAAGAAAGCTGTAAGGCGGCTGGAATGGATTTAGCAGTAATGTCTATTTCTATGGATGAAAAGGATTTGTTTGATGAGGAGCAGGGAATCTACGTAAAGGGGAAAAAGTTTGAAACTGCTTTAAAGAAACACATCGAAGAGAAGGGCATCAATGCATGGTCAGCTACAGAGCTGGCAAGAAAAATGGATGCCAACTATCAGACTCGTGGAAAAGAAGGAGAGCGAAAAGCCCACGTCGATTACTTTGAAAGTGACGGAGAAACTACAGAATGTAAGCTGCAGCAGGATTGTGGTATTCGCATCCAGGGAAATTATTCCCGTTCGGATTTACAGAAGGGACTTCGTCTCTGTGCAGATCAGACATATGGACCAAATGACTTTGAGTATGCCTTTTTTGGCGAGGATGCTAAGGACAGTCAGGGAAATGTGATTTCCAAGTTTAAGAAGCTGACTTTGCGTAATGGCGGAAATTGTGCATTTACTACGAAGTTTAACGATACCTTCTGGCAGTCGTTGATTAAGGAAATGAAGGTGGAAACCCAGGCTTCAAGACCTTGTGTGGTTTATCTCAATGGAGAGTACTGGGGACTGTATATTCTTCAAGAGGATTACAATGACAATTATTTTCAGGAGAAATACGGCGTAGATGATAAGACAGTAGTTGCCTATAAGGGTGATGGAGAGAGATACGAAATCGGCTACAAGCTGGATGAAGGGGAGATTCCTGCAGGTGAGGATGTAACCTATTATTTTAAGGATTTATTAGAGTTTTATGATACTCATAAGAATTTAAAGAAGCAAAAGGATTACGATGAATTTGCAAAACTAGTGGATGTAGAGTCTGTCAGAGATTATTTTGCAACCCAGCTCTGGATTAATAATAAGTGGGACTGGCCAGGGAAAAACTGGACAGTCTGGAAGGTGACAGAGAATGACGAGAATAATCCTTACGCAGATGGAAGATGGCGTTTCTGTTGCTATGATATGGAGTTTGGCGGTGTCAGCGGTGCTGGTGATGCCCCTGTCAATACCATTAAAGAGGATAATTATCAGCCAGACGGCATGTTAGATATGAGAACAGAAAATCCAGTGGTTCTTATGTATGCATATCTTATGACCAATGAAGATTTCCGTAAGGATTTTCTATCTACTTTGCAGGGGTTGTCAGAGAAAAACTTTGAAAAGGATGCTGCCATTGAAAGATGTACCTGGTTCAAGGATGTGTATGAGCCTTTATTTGGACAGTTCTTTGCAAGATACTATGGAACTGACAGGGCAGAAGGTTCTGTAAATAATGCAGTAAATGGTGGTTATGCAAGTTATGCCTGCATTGTGGCATTTTTGGAGGATAGAGAGAATCATATCCAGACCATGGTGGACTGGGTGAATGATTATTACTCATAAAGAGAAATCTTAAGTAAAAGAGAAGAAGAGAAAGAAGGGAGCTAATGGAAAAGAATATTTTATTTGATACCGGTGCTCTGATTGTTATGTGTATTCTTCTGGTTTCCACTATATTTAGAAGAATGACTAAGGGTAAGAATAACCGATGGTATCTGGTTATTATGATTAGCTGTATGGCAGCCACTGTTGCTGACATCGTGGCTATACTGCTAGACAATTCCGGCGTTGGCTATGAGATGGAGAAGTATATTTTTCATACATTGTATCTGGCACTGCATAATCTGGTGACGCCATTTTATTTATGGTATATTGTGTTACAGGCGGATACCCGCTACAAATTTAAGCGGAGTCCATGGCAGATGGTGTTATTGATTGCACCAATTTCTATGATTGTTGTGAACCTGCTGATTAATTTGGCTACAAAGCACATCTTTTATATTGATGAACGTGGAAATTATATTAGAGGACAGTTCTTTTTGTTGCTTTATATGATGGCACTTATTTATGTGATTCATGGTATTTGGTATACGCTATATTATCGTAAGAATTTCAGAAGAAGTCAGTTAATTGCCATGCTTTCCGTATATCCATTGATGCTTGCGGCAGTGATTATACAACTGTTTTTTAAGACACAGAGAGTGGAAATGTTTGCAAATGCCTGTAGTATGATGTTCATTTCGTTAATTGTACAGCGTCCGGAGGAATTGATAGATAATATTACCGGACTTGGTAAAATAAGTGCTTATGTGGCTGATATCCGACGAGGTTTTCGCAATAAAAAGCCTATGGAAATCGTTATGATTAATGTGGTTAATCATGATACGCTTCAAGATATGCTGGGATACGATGGCATGAATTCTGTATTAAAGAAAGTGGCTAGAGAAATCAATCGCTTGAATCAGCGGGAAAAGCTGGAAGCGGATGCATATTATTTGGGAAATGGAAAGTTCCGCATCGTTTTGGAATATGAGCATTTTCATCAGACTGTGCAGGTTGCGGAGTATATGAATACATATATGCGGGATGAATTTAAGTTAAAGCATATGGAATTAAATATGATTACCTGTGTATGTGTAACCAGATGTCCAGAGGATATTGAAGATTTAGACTCGCTATTAGTGTTTGGCGGTGATATTAATGCCAAGAAGTATACTGGAGAGGTTCTATTTGCTTCTGAACTCTATAAGAAGGAATACTATGATATTATGAAAGATATTGACCGAATTATAGAGCAGGCACTGGCAAATCACAGTTTTTCTGTATATTATCAGCCGATTTATTCGGTGAAGGAGAAACGTTTTAACTCAGCGGAAGCGCTGCTTCGATTAAAAGATGAGAAATATGGATTTATATCACCGGAGATTTTTATTCCGGCTGCAGAAAAAAGTGGTGCGATTAATCGTATCGGTGACTTTGTTCTGGAGGAGGTTTGCAAGTTTATTAATAGTGAGGAATATAAAGCACTGAATTTGGAGTATATTGAAATTAATTTATCTGTAGTTCAGTGTATGCAGAGTAGTTTGTCAAAGCGTGTTCTGAAATTATTAGAAAAATATGAGATTCGACCGGAACAGATTAATCTGGAAATTACGGAGACAGCAGCTACAGACTATCAGAAGATTATGGAAGAAAATTTAAGAATTCTTTCCGAAGCAGGCATTAGTTTTTCGTTGGATGATTTTGGCACGGGATATTCCAATATGTGTCGTATTGCCTCTTTGCCATTACAAATTGTGAAACTGGACAAGAGTTTTACCAATGTAGAGGAAGAGAATACCCGTCTATTATTGGTACTGCAAAATACCATTAAGATGATTAAAGCGATGAATATGCAGATTGTAGTAGAGGGAATCGAAACAGAGAATATGGTGAAGCAGTTTACGGATTTACAATGTGAATATATTCAGGGATATTATTATTCCAAACCAGTGCCGAAGGATGAGTTTGTGGAATTTATTCAGTCCAAAATGTAGATGGTGATAATATCAATGATGAATAGTGACACAGAACAAGGTCTAGGTTTTTCTTTTACGCGGACGCCTCTCGGCTCGGGTTGGGCTTGGCAATGGATGCATAGAACGCTATCTTCGCACAATGTGCTTGATACCGTTCAAGCACCAGCTAGCCCAAACGCCACTTTAAAAGAAAAAACTAGACCTTGTTCTGCTGTGTACTGGCTAACCTGTAATATGATATTGATGATATTACAGGAAGTTGTGCGGATTTTGCATGATTTGCAAAATAGTAGTATGATAAATTGTGTTAAAATATATATGTGGAATAAAAAGAAAATGGTAGAAAAGAGTGAATGAATATGAATGATGCGGAGCAATATTATGAGAAAATGACGAAGACACCGGTGTCTAAGTTGATTGTTTCTTTAGGCATTCCTACGACGATTTCTATGCTGATTACCAATATTTACAATATGGTGGATACATATTTTGTAGGAACTCTTGGAGAAAGTCAGCAGGCGGCTACCGGTATTTTATTTACCCTGCAGACGATTATTCAGGCGATTGCCTTTATGCTGGGGCAAGGCTCAGGGACTATGGTGTCTAAGGCTTTGGCGGATAAGAATCAAAAGGAAGCATCAGAATATGTGTCTACAGCATTTTATACCGGAGGTATTGCAGGAATTGTGTTGATGGTGCTGGGGCTGATTTTTCTGAATCCTTTCATGCGGTTACTGGGAAGCACGGATACCATTCTTCCATACGCCAGACAGTATGGATTCTGGGTGTTGGTAGCTTGTCCTTTTATGGTAGGTTCCTTTATCTTAAATAACAATCTTCGATATGAGGGGAAAGCTTTCTATGCCATGATAGGACTAACGATTGGTGGTGTATTGAATATTTTAGGAGACTATCTTTTGATTTTTGTCTGGCCTTTGGGGGTATTTGGTGCCGGGCTGGCAACAGCGGTGTCACAGATAGTAAGCTTTGGGATTTTGTATTATTTTTATTGCAAAATGGCGCAGGGAAAGATTTCTTTGAAGTGTTTCAGCCATAGAAGTCATGTGTATTTTTCTATTATTACGGTGGGATTTCCTGCATTAATCCGTCAGGGTCTCACCTCCATATCTAATGGTATGCTGAATAATTATACCAAAGTCTATGGAGATGCAGCTATTGCAGCCATGAGTGTAGTAAATCGTTTCTCAGCCTTTGTCATGTGTGTTGGACTGGGAGTTGGTCAGGGATTCCAGCCTGTGGCAGCTTTCAATTATCAGGCGAAGAAGTATAAGAGAGTGAAGAAGGGACTTTTGTTTACTAGTGTCTTGGGATTTTTACTGGTAGGTTTATTGGCTCTGGCAGGATTTTGCTTCGCGGAAGAAATTGTCTATCTGTTCCAGAAGAGTCCTCAGGTAAATGAAATTGGTGCTTACGCTTTGCGTCTGGCTACCCTGGGAACCTTGTTCCTACCACTTTCTGTACCGGTAAATATGCTCTATCAGAGTATCCGTAAGGCGGGGATTTGTTCCTTTTTGTCCATGCTGCGGTCCGGTCTTGCCTTCATTCCGGTTCTGGTGATTGCAAGCCAGTACTTTGGATTAAAGGGAATTCAGGCGTCTCAGCCGATTGCGGATATGCTGACAGGGTTGATATCAATACCGTTTATTGTGTGGTATCTGAAGAAGACACCGAATGAATGAAAAAAATAAGAAAATGAAAGAGAAACGGGTTTATTTTTACTAACTATCATGAAAGAGAGGAACCTTTATGAGAGAATATGAAAAAGCGATAATGAAAAGTATATTTTTTACGTTATTGTTGGGAATAAGCATAGTGGTAAGCTGCAATACAGCATATGCAGCGAGTACGGATGAGTGGTATCAGCAGTATTCGTACACATTGGAAACAAAGAATGATGTCGATGACAACAATTACATTTTACTTCATGAATATCATCAAATAACAGAGTCACTTTACATTCCGTCGACGACTATCATCGATGGGATAACATATTGCACAAAGCTTATGCCAAAAGGAAAGGGGATTTGGGATGGCACTCGTGACAGTCTGAAGCAGCTTATGTTTGAAAATGGATGTATTGTGGGGGATGGCAGCTATCTTTTTCAGGAATTGTCGCAATTAGAATCTGTTAATGTGGAAGCGTTGGATATGTCACAGGCTACATCTACAGCATGGATGTTTAGCGGTTGTAAGAGTCTTACAAAGCTTGACGTGTCGAATTGGAATATGTCCAATATAGAGAATATGTTTAATATGTTTGGGGGATGTGAGAAATTAGAAAGTTTAGATGTGAGTCACTGGAATACCTCCAATGTTACAGTGATGGTTTCTGTATTTGACCATTGCAAAAGATTATATAAGATTGATGTACAAGACTGGGATGTATCGAAAGTGACCACCATGAATTCCATGTTTTATATGTGTGAAAAGCTAGTTGCTTTGGATTTGCATAAATGGGATACTTCTCAGGTAACTGATATGTGGGAAATGTTTGGCAGATGTTATAGCTTAAGTTCCATTAATGTAAAAGGATGGGATACTTCTAAGGTTACGACGATGGCAGGTATGTTTTGTTGCGATTATAGCCTAATTACTCTTGATTTGAGCAGCTTTGATATGTCTAATGTCGTGTTTGAAAAATATGATGATCAGATGTTTTTGCGTTGTGCAAGCTTGCAAAAGGTTCAGACACCAAAGAAGACAATTCAGAAGTTATATTTCAACTCAGGACTAACCTATGGGAAACAGAATGGTTCTAAGGTAGGGAAGAAGCAATACGAGTATATTCCGGAAACGACGGAAAGTATCACTATGGTATGTAAACAATCAAAGAGCAAAAAAACTCAGATTACCAGTGTTAAATCCATTGGTGGCAAGATTAAGCTAACGTGGAAAAAAGTGAAATCAAAACTTTTTATTCCGGTACAGTATGAGATACAGTGTTCTACAAAAAAGAATTTCTCGGATGCTGTGGGTGTGATGTCTGGAACTACAGATGTTACATATAGCGTGCAAGATAATGTTACGGAGAAAAAAGGTACGACAATCAAAGGGCTTACTAAGGGGAAAACTTACTATGTGAGAGTGCGCGTGTACACATATGAGAAACGTTTATCAAATTGGAGTAAAGTAAAGAAGATAAAGGTAAAATGATTAGCACTCATCTCTTGACAGTGCTAACAATCGGTGTTATATTTTCATTCAAGCAGAAAGTTTCTGTAAGAAATGGGAAATAATAGCGTTAGTATTTATGGGAATAAAAGTGCATAAGTAGGAAAGAAAGGCACTATTATATCCATGTCATGAGAAAGGGGTGTTTTCTATGAATATCAGTAAATTTACAACCAAATCACAGGAAGTGGTACAGGCATGTGAAAAGGTGGCAATGGATTATGGGCATCAGGAAATTGGTCAGGATCATCTTCTGGCGGCAATGCTACAGGTAGAAGGCAGTCTGATTCCAAAGCTGATTGAGAAGATGGATATTAGTGTGGAGGTATTTCAAACACAGGTAGATGGTATTTTGGCAAAGCGTCCAAAGGTTTCCGGTGGAGACATGCGGATTGACCGTTATTTAAATGAGACGTTGATATATGCAGAGGATGAGGCAAAGCGCATGGGAGATGAGTATGTATCGGTAGAGCATCTTTTCTTAAGTATGCTGGCACATTCAAGCCGTGAGATAAAAGAGTTATTCAAACAGTGTCAGATTAATAAGGAGCGTTTCTTGCAGGCATTGTCCCAAATTCGTGGTAATCAGCGGGTTACCAGTGATAATCCTGAGGCAACTTATGATGCCTTGGAAAAATATGGATATGATTTGGTGGAACGTGCCAGAGAAGGTAAGATTGATCCTGTCATTGGAAGGGATAATGAGATTCGCCACATTATCCGTATTCTTTCCCGGAAATCCAAGAATAACCCTGTGTTGATTGGTGAACCCGGGGTAGGTAAAACCGCAGCGGTAGAAGGTCTGGCACAGCGTATTGTAAAAGGTGATGTGCCAGAGGGCTTAAAGGATAAAAAGGTTTTCGCTTTGGATATGGGATCTTTAGTTGCAGGAGCTAAGTATCGTGGAGAATTTGAGGAGCGGCTGAAGGCACTGCTAGAGGAAGTGAAGAAGAGTGACGGACAGATTATTCTTTTCATTGATGAGCTTCATACCATTGTAGGAGCAGGAAAAACAGAAGGTTCCATGGATGCTGGTAATATGTTAAAGCCAATGCTGGCAAGAGGAGAACTGCATTGTATTGGTGCCACTACTCTGGATGAGTACCGGCAGTATATTGAAAAGGATGCTGCCTTAGAGCGGCGTTTTCAGCCAGTGTTGGTGTCAGAGCCTACTGTGGAGGATACTATTTCTATTTTAAGAGGTATTAAAGAACGTTATGAGGTGTTCCACGGCGTGAAGATTACCGATGGTTCTCTGGTGGCAGCAGCTACACTTTCCAATCGGTATATTTCTGACCGTTTTCTTCCAGATAAGGCAATTGACTTAGTGGATGAAGCCTGTGCCATGATTAAGACCGAATTGGACAGTATGCCGGCGGAATTAGATGAAATGAACCGTCAGGTTATGCAGATAAAAATCGAAGAGCAGGCTTTAAAGAAAGAGACAGACAATTTATCTAAGGAGCGTTTGGATACGCTGCAGAAGGAACTGGCGGAGCTACAGGAGGAATTTAGCCGTCAGAAGGCTCAGTGGGAAAGCGAAAAGGCTCAGGTGGATAAGGTTAGCAGATTGAAGGAAGAGAGAGATTCCCTACGGAACGAAATGGAACAGGCGCAAAGTCGTAGTGATTATACCAAAGCTGCAGAGATTCAGTATGGGCGTCTGCCAGAGGTGGAGCGGCAGATTCAGGAAGCAGAGGAAAGAGCCAAGGATGCCGGAGAAAGTATGGTTCAGGAGGCAGTGACCGAGGAGGAGATTGCTAAGATTATTTCCCGCTGGACAGGGATTCCAATTGCCAAGCTGACAGAGGGCGAAAGAGAAAAGACTCTGCATCTGGCAGAGGAACTTCATAAGAGAGTGGTTGGACAGGAAGAAGGTGTCCAGCTGGTATCCGAGGCGATTCTTCGTTCCAAGGCGGGCATAAAAGACCCTACCAAGCCAATTGGTTCCTTCCTTTTCTTAGGACCTACCGGAGTGGGTAAGACAGAGCTGGCAAAAACCTTGGCGAAGGCTTTGTTTGATGATGAAAATAATATGGTTCGTATTGATATGAGTGAGTATATGGAGAAATATTCTGTGGCAAGACTCATTGGAGCGCCTCCGGGATATGTAGGGTATGAGGAGGGAGGCCAGCTGACAGAAGCCGTTCGCAGAAAACCATATTCGGTGGTTTTGTTTGATGAAATTGAGAAGGCTCATCCGGATGTATTCCATGTGCTGCTTCAGGTGCTGGATGATGGACGTATTACTGATTCACAGGGGCGTACTGTAGATTTCAAAAATACCATTTTGATTTTGACTTCCAACATTGGTTCCATGTATCTGCTAGATGGCATTCAGGAGGATGGAAGCATTAGTCAGGAAGCCAGAGACAGAACCATGGAGGATTTGCGGGGAAGCTTCCGTCCAGAATTCTTAAACCGTCTGGATGAAATCATTCTCTTCAAACCGCTGACAAAGAATAATATCACAGGCATTGTGAAAATTCTTTTGGAAGAATTGAACAATCGTTTAAAGGAAAAGGAATTAACTGTAGATTTAACTGGAAAAGCGGTAGATTTCATTGTGGAAGAAGCGTATGATGCAGCCTTCGGAGCAAGACCTTTGAAACGTTATCTCCAGAAGAATATCGAGACGCTATTGGCAAGGAAGATTTTGGAAGATAAAGTTCATGCTGGACAGCATGTAGTTATCGATGTAGAAGACGGGAAATTTACTTGTTAGTAAGATTTTCTTAAGAAATAAGAAATAGGGAAATCCATTGACGGAAGTGGCAAAAATTGTTACTATAAAAAGTAACGTAAAAGATTAAGTAACTTTTACGAAAGCTTGGTCTGTCAATGGATTTTTGTTTGCAAAAGTAAGCAGAAACAGGACAGAAAAAGTACGAAAAAGGTTTGCCTATCGGCAGAAGGGAGAATTTATGAAGAGAAGAACAAAAGCAATGTGGAAACGTAGCGTCAGCCTTCTTTTGGTATGTGCTATGGTATTGTGTTCACCGGCAGCAGACAATGGTTTGCTGAAGGGAATCTTTCCGGGAATCAGTCAGAAGGCAGATGCTGCCGTAGGGCAGATTCCGGATAATACAGCGCTGGATGCCAGTGTAGTACCTGATTCTGTGCTGTTGGAGTATTTAAAAGGGTTATTAGCTGCAAAGGGATTTTCAAATCCTACGGTAAAGGATTTGGCAAGTGAAATTACAAGTGATTTAGTGATTCCATCCGGTGTTAGAAATCTAACCGGTTTGGGATATGCCAGACTGGCAAATTCCTTTAATTTAACTGCATGTACCCAGGTGACAGAAATTGCTGCTGATGAGTTTAATAGCTGTGCCATGGTAAAGGTGCAGTTAGCAACATCTATTACTAAGCTTGGCGACAACGCATTTAAGGATTGTACAAAGCTTGCAGATATTAATCTTGACAGTGTAGATTGGATTGGAAAAAGTGCTTTCACTGGTTGTAGCAAATTGAATGATGCCTCTATGGCTACTATGAAGCAGTCTATGTCTTATTTGGGAGATGGCGCATTTTCTGGATGTAGTGCTATTACGCAGGCATCCGTACCAGTTATTTCTGACGCTGATTTAGCAAAGAGTGTTCCTAAGCAGTTGTACCAGAACTGTCAGAAACTGGAAGAAGTTACTTTTTATGATCAGTCTTTAGACACCATTTCCGATTCTGCATTTGAAGGAACGGGAGCGCTTCAGTTTAATGTTGGAATTGCGAATGGAGTATTAGGAAATACCATCCCTGCAAACGTATATTACATAGGTGAGTATGCATTCTCTGGAAGTAATATCACTTCCTTAGATTTATCTTCCAATATATATTTGACAGAATTGAAAAATGGTACTTTTGCCGGAGCAAATCTTTCGGAAGGTATTAAGCTTCCTGCTAATCTGACAACTATGAAAGAGGCAGTATTTGAGCGGGCAGAGTTGACTGCAATTGATATGCCAAATACTGTGACTTCTATTGGAAAACAGTGTTTCCAGTATACTAAGAACTTAGAGGAAGTTGTGTTGTCTTTGAATCTGACTACTATTCCGGAAGCAGCCTTCCAGGGCGCAGGTTCTTCTAGCATGAGTGGTGGTTCAGATTACAATGCAGATCAGTCCACGGGAGAATCTACTTCTTTGGATGTTTCTTTCCATGGCGGTACTGCTTCCATGAGTAATTTGAAAACCATTGAAGCTACAGCATTTAATGCTTCTACTGTTTATGATGATACCTTCTTGAAGGGATTGACTAAATTAGAAACCATTGGCGCGAAGGCATTCGCATATGCAGATTTTATAGAATTAACCATTCCAGCCAGCGTAACAACCATTGGAAATGAAGCTTTTATCGGAATGTACTGGTTGACAGAGGTTACGTTTGCTGCCGGAAGTAAGCTGACAGAGCTTCCGGAAAAGTGCTTTGGATATAACCAGCTTTCAACTAATAAGGTAGGATATGCAGACTGGCTTTTAAATCGTGTACAGCTGCCTGAAAATCTGCAAAAGATTGGTAATTACTGTTTCGGATATTGCATTACCTTAGAGACTGTTGGTTATAATGGTAAAATGGTAACGGGAGAGGTGAATTTCCCATCTACTTTGAAGGAAATAGGAGAATCTGCATTTACAAACTGTGCAACCATGAAAGGCGATTCTAATTATGAAACATTTTGTAGTATTCCTTTAAGTGGCGATGCCGGTATTAGAAAAGTGACGATTCCGGATTCTGTTATTACCATTGGAAAGGCTGCGTTTAAAGCGTGTACGTTTTTAGAAGAATTGAAAGTAGGAAAGGGTGTAACCCAGATTCCGGCAGATATGTGTAATGGTTGTGGAGCATATCCTAGAGTGGATAATAGAAAAGATAATGAAGCAAATCATTTGACTGTTAGTGCATCTCCTGACGTTACATCAAATCCAGATTTAACAGCAGAGGACTATGATCCGATTGAGTTTATTGGATTAAAGAAGATTACCTTGCCAGATTCTATCACAAGCATTGGAGATAATGCATTTCATTCCTGTTATGCATTAGAAGGTTTTGTTGATGAAAGCAACAGTAATCGTCTTAGCGATTTGCCGGATAATCTCGAGACCATTGGAGCAAATGCATTTTATAAATGTAAGAGTTTAAAAGAGGTTACCTTCCCAACAGCATTAAAGACCATTGGAAATTCTGCTTTTGAAGAGGCAGCCCAGACGGTGGATGAGAAGTATCAGCCAGGTAATACACAGCATACCATTTATCATCAGTATTATGGACTGGAGAAGGCAGACTTCCAGTTTGCAACCCAGCTGGAGAGCATCGGCTCTAAGGCATTTGCAAAGACCAATCTGACAAGTATTGCCTTCCCGGACAGTCTTACAGAGATTTCCGATAACATCTGTAATGGCTGCTATAATCTGACTACCGTGAGTATGTCGGAGAAGGTGACTATCGTAAAAGACAATGCATTTAAGGACTGTTATAAATTAAGTAATATTACGATTCCATTTTCTGCAGAGTGGAAGCCTACCATATTTGCTGGTGCAGCCGCAAATATGAATAATAAGCTGACTATTCCAAGTACAACTTCTACAAAGCTAGATGTTATCGTGGGAAGAACAGATACTATGACACTGAATTGCTTTAAGAATTTCAGTGATACCATTCTTACTTTAACAGATAATGGAAAGTCTATTGATGACGAGCAGAATGATTTGCTGAAGTATGATTCCAATCAGTATATTTCTGCAACACAGAATGGAAATGAGATTATCCTTACTGGTAAAGAAGAGGGAGAAACTTCTGTAAAGGTTACTGGAAAGATTGATATATATAATTTGGGGTATAATTATGATGATTTATCTATTAGTGTTTCCCATGATTATGATATTAATGTTACCCGGCTTCCAATTACTACTTTAACCATGGCTTCTGATGCAATGACAGAGGTGGACGGACAAAGAATCATTTATCTGCCATATGCAAAGAATCCGGCAGAGAAGACAGTGACTGCAGCATTTGAGCCAGTGGATACAACAGATACTTTGACATGGACAATTGATGATGGTTCTATTGCAGAGGTGTCTGATGCTACTGTGAAAGATGGCGTTTCTACTGTTAAGGTAAAACCTCTTGCAGTAGGTGATACTACTATTAGGGTTGCGTCTCCTACTATGGAGGATAGCTGTATTCTTCGCGTAAGAATCCCGGCACAGTCTATCAAACTGACTGAGACAAATGTGACCTTGGACATTGGCAAATCAAAGGATATTACAGCTGAGATTACCTATGCTACAGATTTGGCTGATGAGGCGAAAAACTATCCGGATAAGATAGTATATACTTCCAGTGATGAGTCTGTAGTGACAGTAGACCAGACCACAGGTAAAATACAGACTATTAGTGAAGGAACTGCAACTATTACAGTAACTAGTCTGGCATCTGGTAAAAAGGTTACCTGTAAGGTGACTGTAAAGGCTGGTTATGTACCAGACGTGAAGTCTGTTGAAATTACAGACAAAGATGTAGAGATGAAGGTTGGTGAACAGAAGACCTTAACTGCCACTGTATTGCCGGCAGAAGCAGACCAAACCTTAAGCTGGAGCAGCAGCGATGAAAAGGTTGCAACTGTTGCAAATGGCGTGGTAACTGCTGTACGTGCAGGTACTGTAACTATTACAGCAACCGCTTCCGGAAATAAAAAGGCAACCTGCAAGATTGTCATCAAGTCTCCTGCAAAGGGATTAAAGATTCGTGCTACCAACGGAAATACTAAGAAGATTTACGTAAAGAAAGGTACCAACTTTAGCTTAAGTAAGTTCTATACTAATAGTGATTGTACAGATACCTTTAAGTTTACAGCGAAGAAGAGCAAGGCGGGTACTGTTTCTGAAACTGGTGCAGTTACCACTAAGAAAACAGGTAAGATTGTTGTAACTCTTACTGCTTATAATGGTGAAAAAGTATCTGCAAAGGCGAAGTTCACAGTATTTGTTGTGAAGAAGGATAAGAAAGCGAAAAAGGTTAAGGTGAAAGGACCAAAGAAGGTACTTGTAGATAACCGCATTTGCCTTAGCGCAATATCAAAACCTTCCAAAGCGACTGCAACGTATTCATGGTCTAGTTCAAATACCTCTATTGCTTCTGTAGATGCATATGGTGTTGTAACTGGTCTGAAAAAAGGTAAGGTAAAGATTACAGCAACTGCTTCTAATGGAAAGAAGAAGAGTATTACCATAAAGGTAAAATAAACAGGAATATTTTTAGAATATCAGTGGGGATGAAAATTAAATTGTAAAAAATGCATTTTTTTCAAAAAATTGTAAAATAATGCTTGCAATTTAACTAAGAAGTGTTACACTAATATTGTAATGTGATAAGGCAGTTTGCCAGACATTACAATTCCCCCCCTCTGAGAATAAAATGTCAGTGAAGAGCCGTTTCTTAAATACATTTTAGGGAACGGCTCTTTTGTGCGCTTTTTTAGGTGAGTGGATAGTATTCCACAAACTTCGCATAGTATCAATTATGCGAACTGCTACACATTGGGAACGAATACTCAGAAGACATCCCGACGAAGAGACGCTTTCGCTTAGGTGTCTTCTGTAACAGTACATAAGTTTCCTTGCGATGACACATGCACCTACGGTGCTTCTCATAAGAACATCAAACTAAAAGTAAATAAATTTACTTTAGCCTGATGTTCTTATTCGGGACTTCGTCCATGTGTCATCTTCAAAACGGAAACTAAGTGCTGACGAAGACAATACTCTTCGCTGGGATTGC
>JAZQLD010000016.1:0-9160 GCA_045542435.1 Butyribacter sp.
TGTTAATCATAGGTTTGGCGGAGGAGGTTACAGAGGAGAAGCTGATACTGCCAAAGGAACTGGATGGTTATAAAGCAGTAGGAGTCAGCGATTCTTTTCTTTATTCTAATGAAAATATGGACGGTGTGAAACATTTAGTGATACCAGATACCTATATAGCTATTGGGACCGATGCGTTTAATGGTTTGGCTTTGAAAAAAGTGGTGGTTGGAAAAAATGTAAAACGAATAGATTGGTATGTTTTTTCAGGGTGTCTAGATTTAGAAACGGTAGTGTTTAAAAGGAAAAAGTCAGATTTGAAAATCGGCCCAAGTGCGTTTTCGCATTCTGGTCTTAAGGAAATTAAACTTCCGGAAGGAGTAAAGAAGATTAATGAGTACACTTTTGAATATTGCGATAAGTTAGAAAAGTGCATATTACCATCTACAGTTACATATCTGGGGGCTCATGCTTTTGATTGTTGCAAAAAGTTAAAAGAAATAGATTTATCAAATATACGGGTATTAGGGGATAATTCCTTTAATGATTGTTATAGTCTGAAAAAGGTAGTGATTCCCGGCAGCGTAAGGAAGCAATCGAAGGATATAGGGGCAAGTTATTACTATGAAGGGGGAAGTAGTGCTGATATAGGAGGCAGAGCATTTAGACAATGTTTGAACTTGAAAACGGTCATTATTAAGCAGGGAGCACGGACGATAGGGGACGAGGCATTTGCTCGCTGCCGTTCTTTGAGAAGCATTACCCTTCCCAAGTCTATCCGCAAAATTGGGAAAGATGCCATTCCAAGAAACGGTGGAAAGACTGTCATAAAAGGATATAAAGGCTCTTATGCGGAGAAGTATGCCAAGAAGCACAATATAAAATTCAAAGCGCTATAAATGAGGGTGAAAGAGTGAAAAAGAAAATCAGCAGTATTTCTGATGGAATATTGCTGATTTTCTAAATCGCCACATTTCTGCCCAATAATTGCCATATTTTTGCCAAAGAGATTCTGTAGGATGAATTAGAAAAGTAATTTATAGAGAATTGTTATCAAAGAAATGAGGGATTATATGAAAAAAAGAATATTAGTACCAATGTTGACTGCTGCACTATTGATAAATCTGTGTAGTGTTCAGGCAAAAGGAATCAATTTGTATTATCAGGGTGTAAAACCTTTATATGTCAGTGAAGGGTACCAGTATCAGGTGAGAAATGATGGAGAAAGCTTGTTAATCATAGGTTTGGCGGAGGAGGTTACAGAGGAGAAGCTGATACTGCCAAAGGAACTGGATGGTTATAAAGCAGTAGGAGTCAGCGATTCTTTTCTTTATTCTAATGAAAATATGGACGGTGTGAAATATTTGGAGATACCAAACACCTATATAGGCATTGGAGCCTATGCATTTAATGATTTGGCTTTGAAAAAAGTGGTGGTTGGAAAAAATGTAGAACAAATAGAGGGGATTGCTTTTTCAGGGTGTCTAGATTTAGAAACGGTAGTGTTTAAAAGGAAAAAGTCAGATTTGAAAATTGGGCCAAGGGCATTTTCAAGTTCTGGTCTTAAGGAAATTAAACTTCCGGAAGGAGTAAAGAAGATTAATGAGTACACTTTTGAATATTGCGACAAGTTAGAAAAGTGCATATTACCATCTACAGTTACATATCTGGGAGCTCATGCTTTCTATTTCTGTGAAAAATTAAAAGAGATTGATTTATCCAATATACGAGTATTAGGAGACTATTCCTTTGCTAATTGCAATAGTCTGAAAAAGGTAGTGATTCCCGGCAGTGTAAGGAAGCAATCGAAGAATATCGGGGGAAGTTATTATTACGAAGGAGGAAGCAGTGCTGATATTGGAGGGGAAGCATTTAGACAATGTTTAAACTTGAAAACGGTCATTATTAAGCAGGGAGCACGGACGATAGGGGACGAGGCATTTGCGCGCTGCCGTTCTTTGAGGAGTATTACCCTTCCAAAGTCTATCCGAAAAATTGGGAAAGATGCTATTCCGAGAAACGGTGGAAACACTGTCATAAAAGGATATAAGGGCTCTTATGCTGAGAAGTATGCGAAGAAGCATAATATAAAATTCAAAGCGTTATAAACGAGGCGGAAGAGCGAAAAAGAAAATCAGCAGTATTTCTGATGGAATATTGCTGATTTTCTAAATTGCCACATTTCTGCCCGATAATTGCCATATTTTTGTCAAAGAGATTTTATAGGATGAATTAGAAAAGTAATTTATAGAGAATTGTTATGAAAGAAAGGGTGGTTTTATGAGAAAAAGATTATTAGCTTTTGTGACATTAATGGCACTTTTGATTAATTTATGCAGTACACAGGCCCAGGGACTGGTGAGGCATAAAGCAAGCAATGACAACTTAAAGTTTCTTTGTGGAAAGTATAAGTATCAGATACAAGAGAATGAGGAAGATGTCTGGCTGACTGGAATGACAGAAGAGATTCAGGAAGAGGTACTGACATTTCCTTCTGAATTGGATGGTTATAAGGTAACAGGAGTAGCCTCGGGTTTTGGCTATGGTGAAGAAGAAATAAAATATTTTCACAAAGTGAAGAAGCTGATTGTACCAGACAGCTATGAAGGTATAGATGGTGTAGGAAATCGATTTACTTTGTTAGAGGAAATTGTGTTTGGAAAAAATATAAAGTCAATTGAAGGGTATGCGTTTGACAATAAGACAACTTTAAAGAAAGTGACATTTCCAGCAAAGATGAATAATATTCGCTTTGGAGAGCATGCATTTGATGGATGTACTAATTTGAAAGAGGTTAAATTGCCAGAAGGAATGAAGAAAATTCCATATAAGTGTTTTAATGCATGTGAAAAATTAAAAAGAGTTACATTTCCTTCTACAGTAACTTTTATTTCTTCATATTCTTTTTCGGGCTGTTATGCAGTAAAGAAAATTGATTTATCCCATGTACGTGTACTTGGAGATGGTGCTTTTTCGGATTGCACTAGTTTAGAGAAGGTGGTGATTCCCGGAACTGTGCGGAAGCAGCTAGGAGGCGAAATGGAAAGCGGAAGTCCTGAAGGAAGCAGTGTAGATATTGGAAAAGGCGCATTTAAACAATGTGAAAAGTTAAAAACAGTGGTTATTAAGCAGGGAGTTCGTACCATAGGAGATGACGCTTTTTTGGGGTATCTTTCCTTAAAGAATCTATCGCTTCCAAAATCCATTCGTAAAATTGGAAAAGAAGCTTTTAGTGATTGTGAAAAACTCGAGAACGTGGTGATAAAGGAAGGAACCCGTACCATTGGAAAGAAAGCATTTTGGAATTGCAGTTCGATGAAAAGTATTACAATTCCAAAGTCGGTGACAAAGATTGGAGAGGATGCTGTCCGAGGTTATTATGGGAAGACTGTCATAAAAGGATATAAAGGTTCTTGTGCTGAAAAGTTTGCAAAGGAGAACAATATAGAATTCAAAGCGTTATAAACGAGGCGGAAGAGCTTCTGTGGAAGGTTTCCTATTTCACATAAATAGGTTATAATTTGATGCAAGGGTCAAAGGTCTAAATCAGTGTGTGCCAAAGGGACTTTTGATACCACAGCATGATTTTGAAAAAAGGATTAGAACGAAGGAGTGAATTTATGGGCTATGAGATTGTAATTGCAGACGATGAAGCAGAGATTCGGGATTTGCTACGTCTGTATTTAGAAAAAGATGGTTATACCGTGTGGGAGGCAGATAACGGAATAGATGCATTGAAGCTGGTGCGTCAGCACCCAGTTTCTTTGGTGATGCTGGACATTATGATGCCGGGCATGGATGGCTTTCATGTATTACAGCAGATTCGAAAAGAAAAAAATGTGCCGGTAATGATTCTTTCTGCCAAAAGTGGAGATAGTGATAAGATATTAGGACTAGATATGGGGGCAGATGATTATTTGACGAAACCCTTCAATCCATTGGAAGTGGTGGCAAGGGTGAATTCTAATATCCGCCGTTTTCATTCTCTTGGGGCGGTGCAGCAGGAAGAAGGCAGCAGACAGTTAAGTGTACGGGATTTGGTACTGGACCTGGATTCCTGTGTGTTATATCAGGGAGGAGAACCGATAGAGCTTACATCTGTGGAGTTTCGACTGATGCAGATGTTTATGGAGAATCCGGGAAAGGTATTTACCAAGCAGCAGTTGTTTGAATACGGCTGGGAACAGGATTATGTAGTGGCAGACAATAATATTATGGTGTGTATCAGCAAATTGCGGACGAAGCTGTCTGACGATGGAAATACATATATCAAAACCATTCGTGGACTAGGATATCGTCTGGAAAAATAGGCAGGAGGAACTTTCGTGAGTAGCAAAGGAAACCGAAAAAAATTTTTTATTAAAAGCTTTCTGCTGGTAATGCTGGCGGTGGCAGTCAGTGAAATTATATTAAATGCTGTCTATAATACCTGGGTGTATCCGTTTCTGTGGGAGACACTTCATTGGGAAATCTTTACGGTAGCGGACACTTCTGGCAGTGCATTTTATAGTATTTTTTCTTTGTTTAACTGGTTTGCAATTCAGGGGATTCTGGCAGCGTTGCCAAATTATATTTCCATTCCTCTCCGAACATTTTTTGCAAGACATTTCAAAAGTACCGTGCATATAGAAATCGATGAGTATTTTGCGGGTTATCCTGAGTGGGTTGTGGGTCTGTACTGCCTGATGTGTATTGTGATTTTGATTCTGTTGTTTGTGATACTGATTGCACCTTATATTGTGGGAGCAGTAGTTTATAGCAGAATAATTAACAGGGAATTAAATCATATTTTGGAGGAGGAAAATCAGCAGAGAGTCGAGTTTGACCGAAAACGAAGCCTGATGATTTCTGATATTGCCCATGATTTGAAAACGCCAATCACTACGATATCCGGTTATGCTCAGGCAATCTCCGAAGGAGTGGTAAAAGAGCCAGAAAAGCAAAAGGAATATTTAGAGGCGATTACCCGGAAAAGTAATCAGATGAATGAGTTGATTCAGCTTTTATATGAGTACGTAAAGCTGGACAGTGAAGGCTTTGTATTGAAAAAAGAAAAGACTGATATTGGAGAATTTCTGAGAGAAGCTGTGGCGGCGGTGTATGCTGATATGGAAACTCATCAGGTAGAATTAGATTTAGATATTCCCGAGGAAAAAATATATTATGATTTAGACCGGATGGAGTTTGGCAGAGCGGTGAATAATATATTAAATAATGCATTACAGCACAATCCGTCAGGCATTCGGCTTGTGATTCAGATGCGGCGAATGGGAGATGGTAATTGGAAGATTATTATCGGAGACAGCGGTGTTGCGATTCCGACGGAGATTGCCCAGAATATCTTTGATCCTTTTGTGCTGGGAGATGCGTCTAGAAATAGCAGGAATGGCAGTGGGTTAGGTACTAGCATTTCCTATAAAATTGTAGCCATGCACGGATGGGATTTGGATCTGGAGCAGCGGCCAACCCCAGAGTATACGAAAGCATTTATCATTACGCTTTCCAAATGATTTTAGGGGAAAAGTTGACCAAAGAAGAAATCATGTTATAATGAAAAGAGTTTGTATTTAGGAAGGATTTCAATATGAAGGTTATAGAAATAGACGAAAATGAGGTTGATGTCAGAAAGAAACAGCAGGACTTCGACATGGAAGAAGAAAAGCTGTCCAAGGAGGAAAGGGACTATCGTAGTGCTGTTTCTCTTATGGAATCCGTAGACTGTACCACACGGTTTGAGCGGGAGGTGGAGAGTCTTCGCAGTGCAGCAGCTTTATTTGAAGCACTGGGCGATTATAAAGACAGCACCAAGAGGAAACAGGAGTGCGAAAAGCTGGCTACTCAGGCGGATGAGGTTGGAAGAGAAGAGGCTTACAAAGAAGCACTGAAGTATTTGGAGCAGGCTGGCAGCAAGATGGATTATCGTACTGCTATTGCAGATTTTGAACGCCTGTCCGATTATAAGGACAGTGCTGAAAAAATTAAGGAATGCAAAAAGGCTCTCGAGAAGATAGAATCCAAGAAGGTTTGGAAGAACCGGGCGATTGTATTAATTGTGATTGCAGTTATTGTGGCGGGATTTGTGTTTACACCGGCAGGGCCGATGATAAAGGACATGATTCAAAGCCTGATGTAATAGACTAATAATAGAAGAGCCTGTTGTCTAATTAATAAAAAACTTTTGGAGGAAAGTTGAATGTATAATTTACTAAGTAATGTGTTATCCGTAAACCAGATTGCAATGATTGGGATTTTGGTATCCTTTGTACTGACCTTTTTGGCGTTAAAGTTTCCGTTGCCATTTCTGCCAGTGGATCAGGGACGAGCTTTTGCAGTAAATGGCGGACTTTCCAAAGGAAAGATTCGTGGTGTAGGTTTGACCTTTGTCTGTGTATTTATTGTCTGCTCTATTTTATTTTTACCAATTAGCAGAGAATACATAATTTATTGCATTTTGCTTTTTGCCATGATGTTAAGTGGGTATCTGGACGATGCTTCCAAGACACCATGGAATGATTATAAAAAGGGTGCCATTGATTTGGTATTGTCAGTTATGACCATGTGGACCTTTGTAACAAATAATTCTACCAGTATCCAATTTCTTGGAATGGAGTTTGTATTGCCAGTGCCAGTTTATTTTATTTTGGGCGTGGTATTAATCTGGGTTTCTATTAATGTTACTAATTGTACTGACGGTGTGGATGGTCTTTGTGCTACCTTGTGCTGTATTGTTCTTGGGGGCTTTACCATTTTATTCTCCAAAGAACTGGGCCATTATGGTGTAGCGAATCTATTATTCGTCTCCGTCTTACTGGCATATTTGTATTTCAATTCCAAGCCAAGCAGCATGCTGATGGGAGATGCAGGCTCCAGAGCTTTAGGATTTTATATTGCAGTAATCGCCATGAAGACCGGTCATCCATTTGCATATCTTTTAATTGCTTTGGTGGTGATTATAGATGGTGGAATCGGATTGGTAAAAATCTTTTTGAAGCGTTTTTTTAAGATTTCTATTTTGAAAAATACATTAACTCCATTGCATGATCATGTTCGTAAAAATAAGGAATGGTCTGATACACAGGTAGTATTCCGTTTCTCTATCTATCAGATTCTTCTGATTGCAGTGGCAGTGATTTTGCTTTTCTAGAGAAAAGAATGTTTTTAATTGGCTATAAAGGGCAGCGCTGGGGCGTTGCCCTTTTACGCGGACGTTGTCTAGAGAGAAGGGGTTTATAGGGAGAAGGTTCAGGGTATAGAAAGGAAGGGTATTTTGTTCAAGTATTTTATTTTGTATTTGGTGATAATAAATGTTGTGGCATTTGCTATGATGGGTATTGATAAAAGAAGAGCCATTCAGCATAAATGGAGGATTCCAGAAGCGCATTTGTTTTTGTCAGCAGTGTTGGGAGGCGGTCTTGGAGCCATTTTGGGGATGCGATGCTTTCATCACAAAACCAAGCATTGGTATTTTGTAATTGGGATGCCGGCTGTATTGATTCTGGAAGTGATATTAGGAATTTATCTAGCAGTGAGATGATTTATGTTAGATTGAGAGTAATCTGATTCGAAAGGAAAAAGTCTTATGAAAGATAATTATAATCGGACGTTATATGCTTGTTTTGTGGGATATGCGGTGCAGGCTATTGTCAACAATTTTGTACCTTTGTTGTTTTTAACATTTCAGAGTACATATGATATTCCTCTGACAAAAATCACCATGCTGGTAACCTTTAATTTTGGACTGCAGTTAATTGTGGATATGATATCCCCTAAATTCATTGATAAGATTGGCTACAAAGCTTCCATTATTTTGGCACATATTTTTGCCACTATTGGACTGGCATCTCTTACGATTCTACCAGAATGCTTTGGAGATCCTTTCCATGGAATCCTTCTGGCGGTTATGCTTTATGCTGTTGGCGGCGGTTTGCTGGAAGTGCTGGTAAGTCCTATTGTAGAGGCTTGTCCCACAGATAATAAGGAAAAGGCTATGAGCCTTCTGCACTCGTTTTATTGCTGGGGACATGTAGGAGTTGTTTTGCTTTCTACGGTATTTTTTCAGAGTTTCGGCATTGGAAACTGGAAAGTTATGTCGCTGATTTGGTCGCTGGTTCCGGCCTTAAATATTATTCTGCTAAGCAAAGCACCAATTACACATATATTGGATGAAGACGAGCAGGGATTGACGTTAAAAGAACTGTTTGGCATGAAAATATTTTGGGTGCTGATGCTTCTTATGCTTTGTGCCGGTTCCTGTGAGCAGGCAGTGAGCCAGTGGGCTTCCACTCTGGCAGAAAAGGGGCTTGGAGTCAGCAAAACCATTGGTGATTTGGCAGGTCCTATGCTATTTGCGATTTTAATGGGACTTTCCCGTTTGTTTTATGGAAAATATGGTGATAAGATTGACTTAGAGAAGTTTATGGTTTTCAGTGGAATTCTCTGTGGGATTTCCTATCTACTGATTGGTCTGGTGCCATTTCCGATTGTGGGATTCATAGGATGTGGAATTTGTGGAATCTCTGTAGGGATTCTTTGGCCGGGAACCTTTAGTATTGCGGCGGCTGCTGTCAAAAATGGGGGAACTCTGATGTTTGCATTATTGGCTTTAGCAGGCGATTTGGGGTGTGGTGGAGGACCTACTTTGGTAGGTATGGTATCTGGTATGATGAATGATAATTTAAAGGCTGGTATTTTGGCAGCATTGGTATTTCCAATATTATTATTGATTGGCATATTCTTGAACCGTCGGGTTCGCAAAACTCAAATAGAAAGGTAAGGTTTTATTATGGTTATTACAAAATATTCTTTAATTGGAGCGATTTTGCAGTCCTATCCATCCGCGGCGTCTTGTTTCAATGAAATGGGCATGCATTGCACCGCTTGTCATATGTCCCCAAGGGAAAATCTGGAGCAGGCATGTCAGGTGCATGGATGTGATGTGGAGGAGCTTATTCAGAAATTAGATGAGCATATTAATGGATAAAGTTGCGGGATTAAATTTCGCATAATATTTATTATGGGAATAATGACGCAGAAACAGGTCTATGGTATTTCTTTTACGCGGGCGCCTCTCGGCTCGAATTGGGCTTGGCAATGGATGCATAGAACGCTATCTTCGCACGATGTGCTTGATACCGTTCAAGCACCAGCTAGCCCAAACGCCGCTTTAAAAGAAAACCATAGA
>JAZQLD010000017.1:0-51643 GCA_045542435.1 Butyribacter sp.
TTCTCATAAGAACATCAAACTAAAAGTAAATAAATTTACTTTAGCCTGATGTTCTTATTCGGGACTTCGTCCATGTGTCATCTTCAAAACGGAAACTAAGTGCTGACGAAGACAATACTCTTCGCTGGGATTGCTTCTGAGTATTCTATATACAAACTGGCTGTATTTACAATGGATATATGAAGTTTCTCGGAATATATCAAATTGTAATGTTGCCGGTGCACAGTTCTGTAATGTCATTGGTTTTCTTTCTGAGTGGCGTTTGGTTCAGCTGGTGTTTGAACGGTAGCAAGCACTCAGTGCGCAGATAGCGTTCTATGCACCATTGCCAGAACCAACCCAAGCCGAGAGGCGTCCACGAAGAAGAAATACCAATGACATTATAGAACGTCACTTTGTCACATAATTGATATTATGGAAAGTTGCATGAACTTTTTATGTGCAAAGTTTGAGTATAGAAATTAGAAGTGAGGTACTTTATGAAGAAATTTAAATCAGGTTTTGTTACTTTAATTGGAAGACCAAATGTAGGAAAATCAACTCTGATGAATCAGCTCATTGGGCAGAAAATTGCGATTACTTCGAATAAGCCACAGACTACTAGAAACCGTATTCAGACGGTGTATACCAGTAAGGAGGGACAGGTTATTTTTTTGGACACCCCTGGTATTCATAAGGCAAAAAATAAATTAGGAGAATATATGGTATCTGTAGCTGAAAGAACACTGAAAGAAGTAGATGTGATTCTTTGGCTGGTGGAGCCTAGTACATTTATTGGTGCAGGAGAGCGTCACATTGCAGAACAGCTTCAGAAGGTTGATACGCCGGTATTTCTGGTAATTAATAAGATTGATACTGTATCCAAGCAAGAGATTTTAACCTTTATTGATGCCTATAAGGATATCGTAGATTTTGCAGAGATTATTCCGGTGTCTGCATTGAAGGGGGAGAATACCGACGAACTCATGGGAACTATGTTCAAGTATCTGGAGGAAGGTCCTTGTTATTATGATGAGGATACCATTACAGACCAGCCGGAGCGTCAGATTGTGGCAGAGTTAGTTCGGGAAAAAGCATTAAGAAATCTGGACGATGAGATTCCTCATGGTATTGCAGTGGCGATTGACCAGATGAAGGAGCGTCCGGGCGGAAACTTCATTGATATTGACGCTACCATTGTATGTGAGCGCAATTCACACAAGGGAATTATCATTGGAAAGCAGGGTTCCATGCTGAAAAGAATTGGAACGGATGCTAGAAAGGATATTGAGGCTTTGTTGGATTGCCGGGTAAATCTGAAACTTTGGGTAAAGGTTAAGAAGGATTGGCGCGACAGCGACTTTTTAATCAAGAACTTTGGATACCGTGCGTCCGATTATGAGGAGTAGGATATTATAAGAAGCAAGAATGTTCCATAAGCTTCCAGTATATTGAAGTGCCATTTCTGCCATTCTAATAAGGAGGTCAGGAGAAGGGATTCTCCTGCCAGACAGAACATAGTGGCAGAAAGGTGAGTGAAGGGAATGGAACAGGAAGAGAAGTGGATGCGGTTTGCAGCTACAGGAAAGATTGCGGATTATTTGGACTATCGAAGTGGGGGAAATGTGAATTTGGATGGGAAAATTACCAGCAAAAGTGAATCAAAGACAGGAGATTTTGATTCCAGGGAAGACAAGAGCGAAGAGTTTTTTGGTAGTAATAAAGTGAATTAGTATGGAGGCAGAGAATGGGCGAACTTATTGAAGTGACGGGAATGGTTCTGACTGCGTCACCCATTAAGGAATACGACAAAAGAATAGAGCTTCTCACGAAGGAAAAGGGAAGAATATCTGCATTTGTACAGGGTGCCAGAAGACCAAACAGCACCCTGTCTGCCTGTGCTATTCCGTTTACCTTTGGTACATATTATCTTTACCAGGGAAGAAGTTCTTATAATGTGCAGTCTGCACAGATTAAGACCTATTTTGATAAAATTGCAGAAGATTTCGATGGACTATGCTATGTATCCTATTTTGCAGAAATGGCACAGTATTTTACCAGAGAAAATGTGGAAGCTCCTCAGGAGCTTTTGCTATTATATATGACTTGCAAAGCAGTGACGAAGGGGTTGATTCCAATGCCTCTGATACGGAGTATTTATGAAATGCGACTGATGCAGATTGAAGGGGAGGCGTTGGAACTTTTTCGGTGTTTGAAATGCGGGACAGAGGAAACAGGACGGGAGGTCTATCTGTCTAAGGGAGGAATTCTTTGCAGGGACTGCGTTGCTAAGATACCACAGCAGCTTCGGGAAAAGCCAGTGGTATTAAGCCATGATGCCCTCTATGCGTTACAGTTTATGTTGTCGTCACCCTTGGAAAAATTATATTCTTTTCGGGTGTCAGAGGAAGTAGAACGGGAGCTGGCAGTGTTTTTGAAAAAATATTTGGATAAGTATCTGCATCATGAATTTCGGTCATTGGTATTTTTATAGGTGTAACTTTTTGTTTTTTTATTGCACAGATAAGAACAAGGTAGAATTCATGTGTAAAAAACAGGGGTTGAAATGCATTTTTTGCATTTCAACCCCTATTTTTTACCACTCATCCCTAAATTGGTTATAAGTGGAAAAAATATGGTAATGTGTATTTGCAAGAAAAATAAAAAAATTAAATTAAATTTTCTTGTAAGTTTTTTCTGTTGCATCGTTATTAGTAGTAGAGGGAGGTGGTTGCAGAAAATATAAAAAAGCAATTTTTAAGACGAAATAATGCCGTTCAGGTCGTTTTTCGCGCCGTTCAGGCTAAAAGTATTGATATGTGAGGTGAAATAGTGTAAAAAGAAAATGTACGAAGTGACAGATACGAAATGTATTACAGAAAAATAAGTATGATTGGGAGGAAAAAGAAATATGATACAAAAAAGGAAGGTTCGAAAAGGAAAGGTACACATCAGAAGAAACAGATGGATTGCTGTAGGACTGGCAGCCAGCCTTGCTATTCTGCAGACGTGTCCTTATCATATAGCACAGGCAGAAGACCTGCCAGGCAAAAAGGCAGAGGCTGGAAGCAAGGAAGAAATCATTATTAATGATACATATGCAGATTATACATTGGAAAGAGAAGAGCCTCTGAAGGAAGTGCTTGAGACAGAGGATGGTAAAGTACAGTATCTGATTTCCACGGAAACAGAGAAAAAGTATGATAAATTGAAGGACAGATTTGAAAAGGACTTAGTAGAGAAGGGACAGGAAGGGGAAGCTCTTTTAGAAGAGGAAGGAATTCTGGTTGCTGCCATTTCTCAGGAGGAAGCAGAAAAGCTGGATGAGCAGAAGAATGTAGAGGTAGAGCCGGATATTCTCCTGAATGGAAGTTCCATCAGCACGGGAACTGCCGTGGAAGCCGAAGCAAGTAAAGAGAACGTGAAGGAAGTAGAGGCTATTCAGCAGGTGGCAGAGGAACAATGGAACGTAAATGCGGTGCATTGCGAAGAAGAAGGAGAAAAAGAGGGACAGGACAGCATCCGTGTAGCGGTGCTGGATTCCGGCAGGGATGGAACCAGTTCCATTCCTTATGCAGGTTCCGTGAATTTCGTAGCCCCTGAAATAGACAGCCATGGAGAAGATATGACAGGACATGGCACTGCTGTGGCAGGAATCATCCAGTCGGGAGAGAATGAAACAGGAGTACCAGGGCTGCTTTCCAGTGACAGTGCCATAGAACTATACTCGGTCAAGGTGCTGGATGGAAATAATCAGGCGCCGGTAAGCCGTATCGTGGAGGGAATCCAGTGGTGTATTGACAATGACATCCAGATTATCAATATGAGCTTTGGTATGAAGCAGTACTCTGGTGCATTGGAAGAAATTATTGTAAAAGCCTACGAGGCTGGGATTCTGCTGGTGTCCTCGGTAGGAAATGCAGGAGAGGAGGCAGACGGTGCAGTAGAATATCCTGCGGCGTTTCCACAGGTCATCGGTGTCGGCTCTGTGAATCAGGAAATGAAGCGGAGCAGCTTCAGCGTCACAGGAGAAGAAGTAGAGCTTATGGCACCGGGGGAAAATGTACCAGTCAATTCGTTCTGGGGATTTTATGGAATCGACAGTGGAACCAGCTATGCAGCGCCACATATTACTGCGGTAGCAGCAAAGCTCTGGTCTCTGGATGATACAAAAAGTGCGGAGTTTATCCGCAGCCTGATGCAGACAAGCGCAAGGGAGTTGGGCGAGCAGAAGGAGTATGGATATGGTCTGGTGGATTACCAGTATGCCAGAGAGATTTATCAGGAATTTGCAGAAGGGTATACCGAACATTCCCTGTATGCAGATATGGAAAGCTTTGAGAATGCAGCAAAGATAGAGACGTATGAGGTTCCGGAAATGGTACAGGCGAATTGGAGCCACAAGGCAGATGAAGAAGGACATTACTGTATGACAGGGAAGGCTGTTACTACCAGTGATTATGAAACGTATTTGTCGCTAATAAGTTCAAATGCATTAAAGGTATTAAAAGGGGCTTCCCGGATTCCAGATTATAAAAATATTTTAGCGTATACCGTTGAGAAGAGTGTTGAAACTATTGATTTAAGCATAATGGACCGGCTTCATGGAAGACCAAAAACGAATTATGTGGGCTCAGTAGTGGAATTAATGCAGATTGCCTTAGAGCAGAGAACAGTTTCAGATTGTACTGAGGCAACAAAGAATGCATATAAGGTGGCGAAAGGAACACTTTGCTATAGATGGATTCCGTATTATGAAGAAAATAAGAGCTATACATTCGCTGTCAATGATGCGGCAACCACAAATCTTCAGATGCTGGGAATTGCCATGCATGTCATCGGGGATGCCTATGCACATCTTAGTATGGTGCCTTCGTATTTATTTGACAGCAATATAACGGTAGCCTATCCAAGTGAAGCAGAAATAATAAAAGCAAGAAATATAATTAACACACAGATTTATGAAGGGAATATTAAAAGTAGTGTGATAAAAGGGATAAAAAAAGGTAAAGTATGTACTGCCGGAATCTCCAAAGCATATTATACGAGCGAGAAGGGGCGACAGACGGCTCATAAAGTAACTGCGGATAATGTGAAATTTCTGCCGGAACGGTATAGTATGGGAACCTTTTTTGGGTCTTCCCAGGCTCTGCATGTATATTTTCATAGTAAAAATCCGTGGGATGCGGTCTACTGCTTTGCGCCAGAGCTGGCACATGTATACGGATGGATTTCTTATGAATATCCATACGCGTTTCATGGTCTGGAGGACAGATTAAGAGTGTTAGGATATACCTTTGCAAATTTCCCTGTTTTGAGTGTCAGCCAGTGGAATCGAATCAATTATCCAGAACCAAATTGGCAAAAGGTAATATAGAATAGAAGAGATGTCAGTGTGAAAAATACTATTTTCACACGCGGGATTTGTGTCTGTGCGCTGCTTGCCACAAACTCGTTTTATACAAAAAGCAGCGCAGAAAAGAGGAATGTTATGAGAAAAAGATTATTAGTACCGATATTGACAGTGGCACTATTGGTAAATTTATGTGGCGTTCAGGCAAAAGGAATTAATTTGGAAGACGATGTTCATGAACCTCAATACATCAGTGGCGTCTATAAGTATCAGGTCCAGAAGGATGAAGAAAGCATCTTAATTACGGATTTGGCAGAGAAGGTTACAGAGGAAAGAATGATACTGCCAAAAGAACTGGATGGTTATAAAGCAGTAGGAGTCAGTAATTATTTTAACGATACCAATTATAACATGGATGGTGTGAAATATTTGGAGATACCAGATACCTATATAGGTATTGGATATAGTGCATTCGAATCAACGGACTTAAAAAAAGTGGTGATTGGGAAAAATGTAAAGCAAATAGGTGGATGGGCCTTTCATGGCTGCCGAGAGTTAGAAACGGTAGTATTTAAAGGAAAACAGTTAGATTTGAAAATTGGTCAAAGTGCGTTTTCGTACTCTGGACTTAAGGAAATTAAAATTCCAGAAGGAGTAAAGAAGATTAATGAGTTCACTTTTGAATCGTGTGAAAAATTAGAAAAATGTGTATTACCATCTACCGTTACGTATCTGGGAGCGCATGCTTTCTATTTCTGTGAAAAATTAAAAGAGATTGATTTATCCAATATAAGGGTATTAGGAGATAATTCCTTTGCTAATTGCAATAGTCTGAAAAAGGTAGTGATTCCCGGTAGCGTAAGGAAGCAATCGAAGGATATAGGGGCAAGCTATTACTATGAAGGGGGAAGTAGTGCTGATATAGGAGGCAGAGCGTTTAGACAATGTTTGAATTTGAAAACGGTCATTATTAAGCAGGGAGCACGGACGATAGGGGACGAGGCATTTGCGCGTTGCCGTTCTTTGAGAAGCATTACCCTCCCAAAGTCTATCCGCAAAATTGGGAAAGATGCTATCCCAAGAAATGGTGGAAAGACTGTCATAAAAGGATATAAGGGCTCTTATACGGAGAAGTATGCCAAGAAGCACAACATAAAATTCAAAGCAATATAACAGAAAGGGTGGTTTTATGAGAAAAAGATTATTAGTACCGATATTGACAGTTGCCCTATTAGTAAATTTATGTGGCGCTCAGGCAAAGGGAATTAATTTGGAAGATGATGTTTATGAGCCTCAATACATCAGTGGCGTCTATAAGTATCAGGTGCAGAAGGATGAAGAGAGCATTTTGATTACGGATTTGGCAGAGAAGGTTACAGAGAAAAGAATGATACTGCCAAAAGAACTGGATGGTTACAACGTAATAGGAGTAAGTAATTATTTTAATGATACCAATTATAACATGGATGGTGTGAAATATTTGGGGATACCAGATACCTATATAGGTATTGGATATAGTGCATTTAAATATACGGACTTAAAAAAAGTGGTGATTGGGAAAAATCTAAAACAAATAGGTTCAGGAGCCTTTTACGGTTGCCAAGATTTAGAAAAGATAGTATTTAAAGGAAAACAGTCAGATTTGAAAATTGGCAAAGAGGCGTTTAACTGGTCGGGAATTAAAGAAATAAAATTGCCAGAAGGAGTAAAAAAGATTGAACGTGGAACTTTTGAATCGTGTGAAAAATTAGAAAAATGCGTATTACCATCTACCGTTACGTATCTGGGGGCTGATGCTTTCAGTTTCTGTAAAAAGTTAAAGGAAATTGATTTATCTAATATACGAGTGTTAGGAGATTATTCCTTTGCTGCTTGTGATAGTCTGAAAAAGGTAGTGATTCCCGGCAGTGTAAGAAAGCAATCGAAGGATATCGGGGGAAGTTTTTATGTTGAAGGTGGAAGCAGTGCTGATATTGGAGGCAGCGCATTTAAATTATGTTTGAACTTAAAAACGGTCATTATTAAACAGGGAGCACGGACGATAGGGGACGAGGCATTTGCGCGTTGCCGTTCTTTGAGGAGTATTACCATCCCTAAGTCTATCCGCAAAATTGGGAAAGACGCCATTCCGAGAAACGGTGGGAAGACTGTCATAAAAGGATATAAAGGCTCTTATGCTGAGAAGTATGCCAAGAAGCATAATATAAAATTCAAAGCGTTATAGGCAGACTTCTTGCATTCTTAGCCGGATAATGGTATATTTTAACTTAATGTGCAAGTTTTGTATGCAATAAGGTGATATACCAAAGTGTGTTATGTCAAAATGGTATACCCGAAAAGAAAAATAGAAAGAGGGAATTCATTATGGAAAAGACAATGGACAAAATCGTAGCACTTGCCAAGGCAAGAGGATTTATCTATCCAGGCTCTGAGATTTATGGTGGTCTGGCAAATACATGGGATTATGGTAATCTTGGTGTAGAATTAAAGAATAACGTAAAGCAGGCTTGGTGGCAGAAGTTCATCCGTGAGACACCATACAATGTAGGTATTGACTGTGCTATTCTCATGAATCCACAGACATGGGTAGCATCCGGTCATTTAGGAAGCTTCTCTGATCCTTTAATGGATTGTAAGGAATGTCATGAGCGTTTCCGTGCAGACCAGGTTATTGAGAACTTTGCAGCAGAAAAGGGCATTGAGTTGGAAAGCAGCGTAGACGGCTGGAGCAATGAAGATATGCAGGGATTTATTCAGGAGCATTCTATTCCTTGTCCTACCTGTGGAAAGCACAACTTTACTGATATTCGTCAGTTCAATCTGATGTTTAAGACCTTCCAGGGTGTTACAGAGGATGCAAAGAATACCGTATATCTTCGTCCGGAGACTGCACAGGGTATTTTCGTAAACTTCAAGAATATCCAGCGTACCTCCCGTAAGAAAGTTCCATTCGGTATTGGACAGATTGGTAAGTCCTTCCGTAATGAGATTACTCCTGGTAACTTCACTTTCCGTACCAGAGAATTTGAGCAGATGGAGTTAGAGTTCTTCTGTGAGCCTGATACTGATTTAGAGTGGTTCGAGTACTGGAAGAAATATTGTATCGACTGGCTTCTTGCTTTAGGTATGAAGGAAGAAGAGATGCGTGTCCGTGATCATGATCAGGAAGAGCTTTCTTTCTATAGTAAAGCAACCTCTGATATTGAGTTCTTATTCCCATTTGGATGGGGAGAGCTTTGGGGTATTGCAGACCGTACTGATTATGATTTGACCCAGCATCAGAATGTATCTGGTGAGGATATGAGCTACTTTGATGATAGTAAGAATGAAAAATATATTCCATACGTTATTGAGCCATCTCTTGGTGCAGACCGTGTGACATTAGCATTCCTTTGTGGTGCATATGATGAGGAAGAGCTGGAAGGCGGCGATATGCGTACCGTACTTCGTTTCCATCCTGCACTGGCTCCGGTAAAGATTGGTATCCTTCCATTGTCCAAGAAGCTGGCAGAGCCCGCAGAGAAGATTTATGCAGAGCTGTCTAAGCTTTACAACTGCGAATACGATGACCGTGGAAATATCGGTAAGCGTTACCGCCGTCAGGATGAAATCGGTACACCATATTGTATTACTTATGATTTTGATTCCGAGGAGGATGGTGCAGTTACTGTACGTGACCGTGATACCATGGCTCAGGAACGTGTTAAGATTGAAGACTTACCAAAATTCTTTGAAGGAAAGTTTACTTTCTAAGAATAATCCGATAAGACTTTGGGTATGCTTATGATGAGGAAGTAATTCTTAAAATTTCTTTAAATTCTTAAGGAATTCCTCATTTATGGCAAAAACGTGTCAAAGAAAATCGACAAATTATACAAGAAAATCAGATGGTAGTTTTGTGGTATGTGCAAAATTACCATCTTTTTTTGTTGTTTGTAAAAATCTACTTAGAAAAGAGAAGATGGACGAATTTTTTTAAGCAAAACTTATAATTGAATAAAAAAAATGATAGTGATAAAATCACCACTGTAATAAAAAACAACATAAGGGGGAAAACAAAATGAAGTTATCCATGAAAAAAGCCCTTTCTTTGGTGTTAGCATGTGCTGTAGTTTTATCTAATGTTGGAACAGTAGATGCTGCAAAGAACGCAAAGAAGGCACAGAACATTCCAACAGCAAACCTGACTATTCAGGCTGATGCAGACAAGGCAGTAACAGGTAGTGCAGTAGTGACTATTCCAACTGCTTCTGCTATTGCAACTGACGCAGTTTTAAAGTGTAACTATGATGCAGCTTTAGCAACCAGTATTGCAGAGGCAAAGGCAAAGGTTGTTTCTGGTACAGCAGTAAAGGTTACTGTAACTGCAACAAAGGGTGCTGTAGCTGTTACAAATGCAGCAGTAGCAGTATTATCTAAGAATACCACAATTGCTTCTGTATTAGTAACTGTAAAAGCTGCTCCAGCTAAGAAGGTAGTTAAGAAGACAAAGTCTTTATCTATTAAGAAGAAAGTTGTAATTGCGGCTGGTAAGACTAAGGTTGTAAACTTTACAGCAAAGAAGACTGCAGCAGCAGAGAAGATTCAGGCTGTTAAGGTGAAATCTAACAACACTAAGGTAGTAGAAGCTGTTAAGGTATCTGGCAAGAAACAGATTAAGCTTACTGTTCCTGCGGATGCAAAGAAAGGTTCTTCTACAGATGTAGTACTGACTTCTGGTAAGAAGACTGCTACTATCAAGGTTTATGTTCAGAATAAGGCTAAGAAGATTAAGGCTGCAAAGAAGAAAGTAACTGTAAAGAAGGGCAAAACAGCTAAGATTACAGTTAAGGTTACAAAGGCTCAGAATAAGAAGAAACCTGTAACAGATGCTATTAGCACAACTGTAGCAAAGAAGAAGATTGCTAAGGTGAAAAAGGCAGTTGCAAAGAAGGGTAAAGTAGTTGTAACTGTAAAAGCTAAGAAGAAAGGTACCACCAAGGTAACTGTTAAGGTTGGTAAGAAGACAGCAAAAGTAACATTGAAGGTAAAATAAAATTGTGAATCATTCACAAAAAGTTTACAAAAAGAAGAGGATATCATATGGTATCTTCTTCTTTTTTTTGTTATACTGTAAAAAATAGAAATCTGTTTTTTGGAAGAAAATTACAATAAACAGAGGATTTGTTCGGGGTATTCAATATAATAGTGGTGGCATTTTAAAACATATATGTAAGGACGGAGAGGGACATGTTTATTTATGAATTGCCAGAAGGATGCGAAGTGATTATTCGGTGTAGTTTGGGGTTGACGTATGCGGAATATAAGTCTCAGATTGTCAAAGTGGATTTGGACGATAAGTATATATTGATGGAGGCAATTAAAATTAATGAAAAGGTAGTTGGATTTAATGCTCCTAATATTATCAATGTAGTGACTGTAGTAAATCCTGTAGACAAGAAAGTGTACGTTTATCGGGAAACTACGATTGATGTAGTACGAGATGCGGTAGATAGGGATGTAATCTACCATCGAATCAGCACCGAAGAAAGTGTAGACGCTACAAATAGAAGAAGTAATTTTAGGGTATTTCTTGGATTAGACGGAATTGTTCAGGTGGGAACCAACAAGAGAACCCATGACGTGATTGTGAAGGATATTAGTGCCAATGGATTTGGTATATTAACATCTATGGATGCGAAGTTTAGAGAGGGACAGGGTATACATCTGGTCTTTACAGATCCTGAGGATGACACCCGCTTTAGTCTGCGTGGAACTATTGTTCATGCCATTGCAGTAGATGCAAATACCATGCATTATGGTTGTGTGCTTCCAAAGGAATATGATTCTATCCGACGATATGCTACAGACAAGCAAAGAAAGAAAAAGGCGAGTAAATAAAAGAGAGCAAAAAAGGCAACGCATCCTGCGCTGCCTTTTTGAATGTCATTTTTGCAAAAGAGGAGAAAATCTCCTTATAAAGCCGAATAAATAATGTTGCGAAGAATTTGTACATCCCGGTATCCATTGCCACCGCATTTCTGGATTACATAGATAATAGTCAAATCTTCTGATGGGTCCATTGCCACATAAGAACCAAGCCATCCGTCCCAGCCGAATTCCCCTGTAGAGCCTAAGCCATGGGAACCATGGACATCTGTCATCTGGCGCATCAGATTGCCATAACCATATCCGTACAGGGAATCCCAGTCGTACATTTCTGCCTGCTGTGAAGTCAGGACATTTTGGGTAATATACTCAATGGACTTTCTTCCGAGAATCCGTACACCATTGTAGCTGCCACCGTGAAGCATCATCTGGGTAAAACGGGAATAGTCATCTACAGTAGAAACCAGTCCCGCTCCACCAGATTCGAAAGCAGGCTGCTTTAAATGCATATAGGAAAGACCTAAATGCTGCCAGGTACAAGGTGTCAGTGCCTTTGTTTCTGGATTCTGTTCATAATTCTGCATGAAACGGTTTTGTTTCTCTTCTGGTACATAGAAATCTGTATCCACCATTCCTAATGGAACAAAGATGGCTTCTTTTAAATAATCGCTGTATCTCTTTCCAGTAACGACTTCGATAATTGCACCTAAAACATCGGCGCAGAAGGAATAGCACCAGCCTTCTCCTGGCTGGAATTTTAATGGCTGTTGTCCAATTAGGTTAGCCAAATCATATGTAGTAGTTGGTTTGCCAGCTTCCAAATCAGCATAGTACTTATCAATCATCTTCTGCATATATTCTCCGGCAGGAAAACTTGTATCTGGATAAGTAACACCAGCCGTCATATCCATTAAATCCTGAAGAATTACTTCTCTCTTCACAGGAACCAGACCATTTTCCGTCCAGACCTTCTGATCCTTAAACCCAGGAAGATAATTAGATACAGGGTCGGATAAGGAAATTAATCCCTGCTCTACTACAGTCATAACAGCAGCGGAAGTCACAGGCTTTGTCATGGAATAACAACGGAATATGGAATCTCTTGTCATAGGAATATTTCGTTCCATATCAGCCATGCCAAACTCTTTACGATATACTTCTTCACCCTGATGAATAACGCAAAGTGCAGCACCTGCAATATCTCCGGCATGAATTACTTTTTGAATTGCCTCGTCTGCGCGGTTTAAAATTTCTTTATTCATGATAATCTCCAATCTTTTTTGTGATATTAAGTTTATTTTCATCTTTGTATAGTTTAGCATTTTTTTGAAAAAATGCCTATCCTAAAATGAATTTTCTTGTGAATGAATTTTCTAGAGAAGAACCGTATAAATTTCAAAAGCCTGTAGCATACTAGTATGGAAATGAAGAAATAGAAAGAGCTTGTGAAAGGGACGGAATAGGAAAGAAGTGTCATTAGGGGCTCAGACAGGAGGAAGGTATGGTTTTGAATCCACTACAGGCATATATTATTATGTTTTTTACAGGAGGATTTATATATTGTGGAATTGAAATTTTATATCGGGGTTTTTCTCACATTTCTATGTTGATTACAGGCGGTATCTGCTTTCTGTTGATAGGAGTTGTGGAAAATATGCTGGGAGAATCTGCTTCTGTTATTGCCCAGATGGTGGTGTGCGGTCTGATGATTACTGTAATAGAATTTCTGGTAGGGATGATTGTAAACAAGCAAATGCATCTAAATGTATGGGATTATTCTGGGGAACAGTATAATTTAAAGGGGCAGATTTGCCTTTTAAATACTAATTTATGGTTTCTGCTATCCGGCCCGGCTATTTTTTTATATGATTTCATGCGATATGTATTAATGGGAATTTCGTTGCCGCATTATAAGATTTTTTAAGGAGATTGGAGCAAATGAGTATCAAAATATAAATTTTAAAAGGTAGATTTTGGAAAGCAGATTGAAAAGACGGTAACATGGACAAAAATCGCAAAATGTGATAAAATATTCTATCATTGTGTGCTGATAGAAAAGGAGTTGGAATATGACAAATCCCATACCTTCACAAAGTGAGTTGAAACAATTAAAGCAAGGAAAGGTTCTTTCTGCTAAGACCAAACGCCCTGTACAGGCCGTTTGTCATAAGGTGAAGGATGTAGTTGCTAGCGACTTGAATTGTCATAATATGTCTTTGCTCGAGAAAGAAGTGGGCAAGGCACACATTCAGGAAAAAAAGGCAAAGAAGATAGCATACAAAAGGGGAAATGAAGGAATTACCCTGGATGAATTGTTTTTAAAGCAGAATGGAGAAAAGCATGGTTAATCAGTTAACAAGTCTAAATATAAAACCGCTTACTACATATTCGGAACATAGTGGACGACGAACTACTATAACCAGTTTTGAAGAAATGTTAAGAGAGCAGAAGCTGGCAGAGAAGGCCCAGGCGGAAGCTTCTAATAAGGCAGAAGCTGCGCAGGAGTCAGAAACCGCAGAGGGTACTGGTGGTACTTCGGATGGGAAGGTGACATTTAAAGACCCTTCTACTGGTGCCAACGTTCGTTATGTGGACGTTGCTGCGAAAGCAGAGGAAACCTCTTCTGCTTCTGAGAGCTCTAAGGTTACCGATTCTTCTTCCATGAAGAAGACAAAGTATGATAAATACTTTAAGGAAGCGGCATTAAAATACGATGTATCAGAATCCTTGCTGAAGGCAATTGCAAAAGCGGAGTCAAACTTTAATGCAAAGGCAGTTTCCAGTGCAGGGGCTATGGGAGTGATGCAGCTTATGCCTGCTACCGCAGAAGGTCTTGGCGTAGACGATCCATATGATCCTAAGCAAAATATTATGGGTGGTGCCAAGTGTATCGCAGCTAAGTTAAAGGAATTTGACGGAGATGTAAAAACGGCACTGGCAGCATATAATGCCGGCAGTGGCGCTGTGAAGCGCTACGGAGGGATTCCTTCATACTGCAAGTCTTACGTGAATAAGGTATTAAGCTATAAGGAAGCTTTTGAGACAGCATCAGCAGTAGGTTGATGACGGACAGAAGAGATAGAAAAGAGAATTACGATGAAATATAAATATATTATTTGGGATTGGAATGGAACCATTATGGACGATGTTCATGTGGCATTGGATGCAGTAAATGTGATGCTGAAACAATGGGGTCGTTCACACATATCCCTGGAAGAATATCGGAGGGCGATGGACACTCCGATTCTTCGCTTTTATGAGCAGTTTTTTGATATGAAAGAAACTTCCTTTGATTGGATTGCTAAGGAGTTTCATGGATATTATAAAGAACATTTGGATGAAATACCACTACATCAGGGCGTGGAAGAAAAGTTAAAATACTTTCAGGAAAATAATATCTGTCAGATAGTATTATCCTCCTCCTCCCAGAAAATCATTCAGGAATATGCCAAGGCGTATGGAATTCAGTCCTATTTTCAGGATATGCTTGGAGCCGATGATTTACTGGCAGCAAGCAAGGTAGAACGGGCAGTAAAGTATTTTGAAGAGAAAAAAATTCCATTGGAGCAGGCTGTTTTAATTGGAGATGCAGTTCACGACTATGAGGTGGCAAAAGAATTGGGAATTGATTGTATTTTATTAGCATGTGGACATCAGGATAGTGAAAGCTTAGAGGTATGTGGGTGTAGGGTTTACGATAATTTGTTGCAATGGAAGATAGTATAACGAATCTAATACAATTAAAAGTTTATAGCAAGGAAGACTGCGCTGTTTTACATCCAGCGCAGCCCTTTTGGAAAGTGATTTTTACAGATACCATTTTGAACTTTTCCCCAGCCTAGTGGGCAGTTTTTATAACAGACAAGAGTCCATCCTTTTTGGGATGGGTCACAAGAAATGGTCTCTCCTTTGAGATAGCGGACGGCATCCTCAAAAGAGCAGTCGTGGCAATTCTTAGCCTGTTGTCTGTTTAATGCTTTTGCAAAGGCATAGGAAGGTTCAAAACGGTTCTTTTTGCTGGTTCCTATATGAAGTCCGGCACGAACCACTTTTAGCCCTTTTAGGGATGGGGCCAGTTTTGGGAGAACGTAGATTTCATCACCAAAAAGCTCCAATTTATCCTTGGAAAAGTTCAGTCCCATATTTGGGTCAGATAAATGCTCTGGCATTAAAAACTTGTGTTGGAATTCTTCAAGCCCAGCTATTATTTCTTTTGACAAACCATTCTTTCCAGAGTGGTTCTTTTTCTTTTTTGAAGTTTTCTTTTCTGTTACGGAAAAATTTATCATATCTTCTGGAGAAGGAGTAGGAAATCCTTTGCGAAGTCTTGCGGCAAAATGACCTTCTCCTTTTAACTTATGAGGCCAGAGCCGGAGGGTTTTCGTCAGCTCCGTTTCTAAATTTTCTGGAAGACTTATATTTTCTGCTTCACATACTTGTCGGAGCTTTTCGGGATTGATCCATTCTGGTCTGCCATTGCAGAGTCCGGCATGGTCTGTAATGTGGGCTGTAGAGGTTCCTACAGGGGTTTCTTTCCAGTCTTCTACTATATATTCTGGATGGGTTGCCAGAAACCAGGCAATCATTTCTTCGTTTTCGTCCGGTGCAAAGGTACAGGTAGAATAAACCATAACACCGCCTGGTTTTAGCATTTCGTCGGCGTGATTTAATATCATTTTTTGACGTTCTACACATACCTGTACATTTTCGGGACTCCATTCCTCTATGGCAGTATCGTCTTTGCGAAACATTCCTTCGCCAGAGCAGGGAGCATCCACTACAATTTTATCAAAAAAGTATGGAAAGAAAGCTGCCATACGATCTGGTGGTTCATTGCAGACTACTGCATTGGCAATGCCAAGACGCTCGACATTCTGGGAGAGGATACGGGCACGGGCAGGGAAAATTTCGTTGGAAACAAGTAACCCCTGTCCCTGTAACCGTCCACCAATCTGGGTGCTTTTTCCACCGGGAGCAGCGCATAGGTCACAGACTACGTCACCAGGTTCCGGGTTCAATAGGCTGACTACAGACATAGCACTTGGCTCCTGAATATAGTAGGCACCTGCCTCGTGGAGCGGATGCTTGCCAGGACGTTCCTCTGGATTTGCATAGAATCCTTCCTTTGTCCAAGGCACTGGTTCAAGCTGAAAAGGCAGCTCGCCACAGTCTTTTAATGGATTTCTTCGAAGTCCATATGTTTTTGGTGCTTCATAGCTTGCTAAAAAGCTTTTCCATTCTTCCTGCAAAAGAGGTTGTCTAAGCTGGATAAATGCTTCGGGCAATGTTTGCATGATTTTCCTCATTTCTGCCATACCAATGAAATCTTTTGTGAGATTCATAATGGCTTTTTTGTGCAAGATTTGACCCATGTTAAGGAATAACATGGGCCGAAAGTTGTTATGTTTTGTTTTAGATTAAATCAATGATATCTGTGTTTTCTCCTGTGATACCAACCTGTGCACCATCAGCAGCTTCAGAAGTCTCAGGATGGGCGATGAGCCATTTGTTTCTAGCCCAGAGGTACTTGTCGATTTCGTTTACAACGGAAATCTCAGGAGCGTCTTCGTTGGTTCCCTTTGGAAGAACGATAGCAACACGGAAGCCTTCGCCTTTCTTTGCACTACATGGTGCATAGTGAAGGGTAGTTGCATATAATTCCACAGCAGTTCCTTTTGGACAGAGGAAGGCTTCTGTCTTGGAAGAATCAATTTTTCCATCAACAATATCCTGCTGTCTGGCTACCAGAAGAATGGCATCGTCTGCAGCAATGTTGATTTCACTGTCTCGGTGGTACTCAAAACAGTTTAATTTTGTGTTGGTACCGTTACAGTAACCGATCTGGATTGGCATACCACCGTAGCAGTTGTCACGGAGCTGTGCATAAGCAGGGGTGTCCTCCAGCTGTGGTGCAGAAGGTACATAAATAACTTGGTCTGCTGGTTTCTCTGTAGTAGCTTCCAAACGTTCTAAAAGAAGGGAATAATCATAACCATCTACTACACGTCCATAGGTTCTGAATGCATCATCAAATACTGACTGAATTTTCATAAAAATACTCTCCATTCCTGCGTCATTTCCCTGACGCATATTTTTTGTTTTGTCGATATTGCTATCATAACATATTTTCGTCATTCAAAACAGATATTTTATGTATCTTTTGGAAATAGGATTTTTGTCACTTACATCATATTAAAAGTTGTAATATGAATAGATTACATATATAATAAAAAGATGTGGGAATAGAATGAAAATGTACTACAGTTGTAGATTGGACGGGCGTAGTCGAGGAAGAATGAAAAAGCACTATAACAGATAGAAAGGGTATTGTAAGAATACTGCTTTGGATTGGAGGAAATAATGAGTAAATACGAAATCAATCTTAAGGTTGCCCAGATTCAGCGTCTGGTGGAAGAGAAAAAATATAAAAAAGCTGCAGCGGTGTTAAGCACCATTGATGTGCGGCAGGTTCGTTCCAGAGCAGATTTGCATACCTTTGCAGAAATATATATGAAAACGGAGCAGTTTGCAGCAGCAAAGGCGATTTATTTGAGACTGTATAAGAAAAATCGTACCCGCAGGATTTTGTACCGTCTTATTTATCTTGCGATTCGTACCAATGAACTGGAGGAAGCAGAAAGCTTTTATCAGGAATTTCTTGGACTAAGCAATAGTACTAGAGATAATTTGATTTTGCGATATCGGATTGATAAGACAAAAGGAGTTCCTATCAGTCAGCTGATTGATACTTTGGAGGTATTAAAGGAAGAAGAATACATCGAAGAATGGGCATATGAGCTGGCAAAGCTGTATCAGAAGGCGGGAAGGTATGATGACTGCTGGCAGGAATGTCAGGATATTAAGCTTTGGTTTGGCCAGGGCGAGATTGTCGAGAGAGCAGATACGCTGCTTCATTATCTGGAAAGTGGAAAAGATTTGTATTACGAGGATAAGGATTATACTATTGAGGAAGAAGAACCAAATCCAGAGGATACAGGTTCGTTGCCAGATTTATCACCAGAGGCACTAAAGGCAGAAGAAGAACGTTTGAAGAAGAAAAAAACTTCTAATGATAAAGGTGATGAGGAATTCGTAGATGACTATGAAGAAGAACGGGATGAAGATGAAGGCGAGATGTTGATGGAGCCAGGAGATTTGGCAAACATGGCAAAGGAGGGCTTTATGAAATTATCAGGTTTCTGGAAACGAGGAAATAAGCAGAAAGAACAGGATTCTCAGGAAAGTACAGAGGAAGTAAAAGAAAATATTTCTGAGGAGTCAGAACGGGATGTCCCAGAAGATGGACAGGGAAAAACAGTGGAAAGGAGAGATGTTTTCCCAGAGGAACCCCAGGCACCTACAGGAATCACTCAGGATTTAGCAAAAGAAATTGCAGCAATTTTCGAAGCAGAACACAGACAGCAGTTAAAGGATAAGGCTGTGGAGATAACGGAAGAAGTAGCAGAATTTGCCAGTGAGGTGCCAAATATTGCTACGAATGTATTAGACCGTATGACCCAGGCTGTGCAGCAGAAAGCAGGAAAGCAGTATATTCCACTGAATGTTGACGAGCCGGAGCAGGAAGAATATGAAGAAGCTATGACAGAATCTGTACAGCCAGAAGGTATGGAGGAGATTGTAGCGATGCCAAATATTGCACCGGTTCATGTGACACCAGAGGATGCCATGCCGGATAGTAGTGTGCAGGATGCGCTGGCTGCTGCAGATTCAGGAGAGGTAATTATGATTGAATTAGATAAGATTATGCCGGAACCGGATATGCCAGAATTGAAGCAGGTAATGCCAGAAGACAGCCCAGAGCTTGGCAACCAGCCGGAATTACAGGAAAGAGAATTGCCAACCACGAGAGCGTTGCATAATTCACTGAAAGATATTCTTACATTGATTGCAGGAGAGCGAGAACCAAAACATTTTGTTCTGGTAGGAGAAGGAGACGAGCGAATTCTTGGATTTACCAGAAAGATTGTGCGTATTGCCAACAAAAAGAAATTCTTGGCGTCAACCCGTATTGCTAAGATTCATGCTCAGCAGTTGAATGAAATGGATTTGTTAAAGGTATGTTATCAGATTAAGGGAAGCTGTCTGTTGATTGATGGTGCAGCACAATTAACCTTCCCAACCATTACCAAAATCTTTGCTGTAATGGATGCATACCAGGGAGACTTTATGGTGGTTATGGCAGATGAAGGAACTACACTGGATGAATTGTTCCGTGTGGCACCTGCTCTGGCAAGACGTTTTGAGTATGTTATTGATATCAGCCAGTATGATGAAGAACTATTTGAAGAGAAATAGAATGGAGGAAATGTCGTGGAAGAAATACACGTAGTTGGCCATATTAATCCGGATACGGATTCGATTTGTTCGGCACTAGCTTACGCAGAGTTGAAACGCCAGATTACTGGTAAGAAATATATTGCAAAAAGAGCAGGTCAGACCAATGCAGAGACAAGGTTTGTTTTAAAGAGATTTGGTATGACAGAGCCGGCATATCTAAACGATGTCAGAGCTCAGGTTTTTGATATTGATGTAGCGCAGGTGTCTGGAGTAAGTCAGAATATTTCCTTGAAGAAGGCATGGGAAATTATGAAGGAAGGAAGCTTGATGACGCTTCCAATTGTGGATGATAATGGGGTTCTTAGTGGTCTGATTACCATTGAGGATATTGCAAAATCTTATATGGATGTATATGACAACCGGATTATCGCTTCTGCCAGAACGCCTTTTCAGAATTTGGTAGAAACTTTGGATGGAGAAATGGTGACCGGCAATCCTGAGGAGGAAATTACCTCTGGAAAATGTCTGATAGCTGCAGCAAATCCAGATTTGATGGAAAGCTATATTGAGAAGGATGACATTGTGATTTTGGGAAATCGTTATGAGTCCCAGTTTTGTGCCATCGAAATGGGCGCAAAATGTATTATTGTCTGTGATGGAGCGATGGTGTCTATTACTATTAAAAAGCTGGCAGAGGAGAAAGGCTGTTTTATTATTAAAACACCATATGATACCTATACTGCTACCCGTCTGGTAAACCAGAGCATGCCAATCCGACATTTTATGAAAGCACATAATCTCGTCACCTTTCACCGAACAGATTATATCGATGATATTAGGGAAACTATGGCGGAAAAGAGATACCGTGATTTTCCGATTTTGGATGTAAATGGAAAATATTATGGCATGATTTCCCGACGGAATTTATTAAGTACCAGAAAGAAAAGGCTTGTGCTGGTGGATCATAATGAAATGTCCCAGGCTGTTGATGGTTTAGAGGATGCGGAGGTGATGGAGGTTATTGATCATCATCGTATTGGCAATCTGGAAACCATGAATCCGGTATTTTTCCGAAACCAGCCAGTGGGCTGCACAGCTACCATTGTGTATCAGATGTATCAGGAAAATAATGTGGAAATTACAAAGGAAATTGCAGGATTGCTTTGCTCTGCAATATTGTCTGATACATTGATTTACCGTTCTCCTACCTGTACTGCTGTGGATAAGGCAGCGTCAGAGCATTTGGCAGAGATTGCGGGAATTGACGTAGAGGAATATGCAAAAGAAATGTTTGCAGCGGGAAGCAATTTGAAGTCCAAATCTCCAGAAGAAATTTTCTATCAGGATTTTAAGAAATTTAAATTTGGAGACACTTCTTTTGGTGTTGGTCAGATTACATCCATGAATCAGGATGAATTGGATGCCATTGAGGATAAAATGATTCCGTATATGAAGAAAGCTTTGATAGACCATGAAATTCCAATGTTATTCTTTATGCTGACTAATATTCTGACAGGAAGTACAGAACTGCTTTATGCCGGAAACGGTGCAGAGGAACTGGCAAAGGAAGCCTTTCATATTCCGGAAGAGCAGAAGCACATTATTCTGCATAACACAGTTTCTAGAAAGAAACAGATTATTCCGGCAATGATGCAGGCTATTCAGGAATGATTTTGGAATATTAATGGGGAAATATTTTTTGATTTAGATTTTTTTCAAATGACAGAATTTTGACACATTGTAAGAGTAAAATGAAATCGTTCTGGAAAAAATTGACATAGAAGGGAGTACATTGTGAAAAAGGAAAGATTAAAAAAACGGTTATTAAGTTTGGGAATGGCAGCGGTTCTGTTGGGAACACAAGTATTTGGTGGAGGTTCGGTCAGAGCTGCCGAGGAAGAGGAAAAAAAGACAACTGCGGATTTGCGTTTGGTATTTACAACAGACTTACATGGGCAGGTAAATAATGTAGATTATGCTACAGGCGCCCTTTTTAATACAGGAGGTCTTGCAAAAGCAGCCACTTTAATTAATGAAGCCCGGGGCGAGGTAGGAGCATCTAATGTTTTAACCTTTGATTTGGGGGATGTGTTATATGATTATACCACAGACTACATTTATGAATATGATGAGACAGCGATTCAACCAATCTATAGCGCTATGGCTACCATTGGTTATGATGCCATTACCTTAGGAAATCATGATTTTGAGTATACCTTACCATATATCCAGAATCAGCTTATTGCAACAGGCTTACAGGACAAGGTAGTAGTATCTAATGTTAAGGATGCCAATACAGGGGCAAGTATCTGGAATGAAAATAAAATTATTGAGAAAACCCTGACAACGGAATCGGGAAATAATATTACTGTGAAAGTGGGAATTATTGGTGAGACCATTCCAAAGCTTTCTGAAAGGCGTTGTGATTACACTGGTGTGTTAGTGGGGGAAGACATTGTTCAAAATGTAAATAAGGAGACACAGCTTTTAAAAAGTCAGGGAGCAGATATTGTAGTCGTTCTGGCGCATTCCGGAGTAGGAGAAGAAGTACCGGAAGCTATGGCAGAGGATGTAGGATATGCTCTCACAAAGATAGATGGTGTTGATGCAGTGCTGTGTGGTCACAGACATACCAATTTCTGTGCAGATGGAACTACTAAATATGATAAATATCCAGGAGTAGACACGAAAAAAGGATTGGTCAACGGTAAAAATTTAGTCATGGTTTCTAATATTGGTAAAGGGATTGGTGTTGTAGATTTAACAATTTCCAATGACACTGGAGCCAATGAAATCGTGGAAAGAAAATCTTCCATAAGAAAGGTAAAGGCAGATACGAAAGCAGACGCTAATATCAGCAACAATTTCATGGGAGAATGGGCAAAGACCTTTATTGCAGATAGTACGGAAATTCTTTGTGAAATGGATTCTGCCACACGGTTGGAAAATTATTTTGGAACACTGGAGGATAGTGGTGTCACCCAGTTAATGAATGATATTGGCATTTCCTATGGAATGCTATATAAAAATAATGAAAAAACGGAATATGCCAATTGGCCAATCGTGGCAGCATCCCGATATTTAAAATATGGTGCTGGCGGCGGTGATGATTTTTATGATATTAAAGATAATTTTACCCGCTCTAATATGTATCAGGTTATGAATTACCGGGTACAGTTTTGGACATATGCTATTACAGGCAGCCAATTAAGAGAATGGCTGGAGTGGTCAGCAAGTGCCTATGAAACGCAAGGAGATAATTTGTTTGATGTAACAAAAAATGCCAGCGGAAGCACCATTGTAGTTACAGGTGCAAGTATTGGTGACAATCCGATGCAGAATCTTTTGCAAGAGGATTGGGAAACAAATTGGGATCATTTGTATTTCTTTGATGGAGTAGAGTATCAGATTGATACTTCTGTAAAGCCAAGATATGATTACAATGGAAAGAAAATTAATGATACCTTACGTGTTAAGGAAATGACAAGAAATGGACAGCCGATTCAGGATTCAGACCAGATTTTGTTTGTAGTAAACCGTCTGGCTGCACATGTTATACCGGATCAGTTTAAAGTGACAGAATTGGGACACCTAGGTGCAGCAAAGGCTAGAACCTATATTGAAGAGTATTTAGAAAGAGAATCTTTGTGTGGAACCATGAAAATCCAAGAGGATGACAACTGGAGTATTAGTCATTCTAATGAGTATCAATACATGGTAAAAGCAGGTGAAGCAGCTGCTGAACTGGCGGAAACAAAAGATTGGATTGAGGAGCTGCTGGATAGTTCGGAAGATTTTTATTATTACCGGGCTGATTTTTCTAATCTTGATACGTCAGATACGACAGGGCCATCATTAGTTTTGAAAACGTTAAATGACGAAGAAACCAATAATGATGTTAAGGTAGCTATACAGACAACGGATAAATCGGGAATATTTTCCTTGAAATATTTGAAAGGAAAATATACAGCCAATTCCAGTGTGTGGGATAATGCAAATAGAATAGAAGGGCATTTTAATTGTTCTGAAAATGGAATTTATTCTGTATTATCAACGGATTTGCATGGAAATAAAACCATTAAATATATCCGTATTAATAATGTCAATAAAAGTATTTTGCAGGCGCCGAAGGTAAATACGTATACCAATCGGAAGCAGTATATTGAGGGAACCGCAGAACCTGGAGCGACGATTTATTTCCAGGTAGAGGATGGGACAGTATATAAGTCTCTGGTAAAAGAAGATGGTACCTTCAAGTATGCTCTTCCGCCACAAAAGTCAGGCTCTAAGGTATTGGTATATCTTACAGATGATCAGGGAAGAGCCAGTGCAAGAACGGTAGTAGAGGTAAAGAGAACTGGTCCAAATAAACCAATTATGGATAAGTTGGTAACCAAGTCCAGAAAGGTTTCTGGTAATTTGAATGATACCAATGTATATCCGGTATTTATCATAGCAGACCAGAAAACCGTATATCTTCAGGCAGATGGCACAGAAGACTTATATAAGATTTCTGATTTTTATAATGAAAAATATAAAATTGTAAAGAAAAAAATTACTATAAAAGAAGATGGTTCCTATAGCTTTAAATTGCCAAAGCTGCTTCCGGCTGAAACACAAGTTAAGATTAAAACGTTGGATGCTATCGGACGAGATAGTCTGGGAACAAGCAAAAAGGTGCAGCAGACAGAGCCTGCAAAACCAACGGCAGATGAGGTGACAAATCTTTCCAAGAAGGTAAAAGTTTATTCAGAAGAAAAATGTACCAGTGCATCAGTACAGGTAAAGAAAAAGACGTATACGGTAAAAAAATCAAAATACCTTTCCGGTAAAAAGTTATATCGTTATACAGTAACGATTCCAAGAACAGATTCCGGTGTAAAGGTAAAGGTGTATTTGAATAATATTAAGGGACAAAGTCCTGTATTAAAGCTTACCAAAAAGGAAAAGGCGCCGGACACACCGACTGTAAACAAAGTGAGAAAAATCAAGAAAATCACAGGAAAGGTTCATATTGTGGAAGCGGCAGTGAAGGCAGCAAGTTCTGCAAGTATAGCCACAGGAGGCGCAGTAAGTGCTGATGGCGAAAGCGAAAAAGATACCACTGCAACAGTAGCAAATACCAAAACAAAGGTGTTTGTCTGGGTTAATAAGAAAAAGTACACTGCAAAAATTACTGAAGCTGGTATTTTCAAAGTAAAACTGAAAAAGAAATTGAAAAAAGGTGATAAAATTGTAGTGCAGGCTAAGAACTCATTAGGGAAAAGTCTGAAACGAAAAATAAAAGTATGATAAGGTTCAGAGCGCATTATTCTTCGGCGGGCTAAATAGTTAGGGACATGATACCGTGTGATATGTACCAAAATTGTTAGAAATTGAATCTAACTTTTGAGGGAAGTTCACATGGTATCATGTCCCTTTATATCTGCATAATATATAAAAGTTTTTATTTGAACAGGTATGGAAATTATACTTCCTTCAATCGCTTTGATAATTCGAAAATGTAATTCATTTCATGTATTACCTTTTCCAAGTTATTTACCGCCTGGCGGGAAATATTAACTCCCTCTTCGGAAGTAGCGGCAATTTCTTCGCTGCTTGCAGACAGGTGAGAGATATTATCATTAATAGTACTAGTAGCATTTAGAATCTGTTTCATAACATTTTCTGTGCTTCGGATATCATCTACCAGACCATCAACTTCTCTTTCAATAACATCAAATTTTCTCTGGGTCTCTAAAATCATTTCACCCTGCCGTTGAATATTATCACTAGACAAATTCACGCTGTCATTGGTAACGGATGCGTCTGCAATCAGAGTTTCGATAATTGCGGTTATCTGGTTGGCGGATTCTCTGGTATCTTCAGAAAGATTACGAATTTCATCTGCAACAACTGCAAATCCTTTACCTGCTTCACCAGCTCTTGCAGCTTCAATAGAAGCATTTAGTGCAAGGAGATTTGTCTGGGAAGAAATAGCTAGAATTGCATGAATAATTTCTTTGACATCAGCTACCTTAGCGGATAATCTCTGGGTAGCTTCTACAGTGTTTGCATTGGCTTCTTCTACCAGAGCTGCCTGACGTTTTAATCCTGAAATTAGGGAGGCACCCTCTTCTACTGTATTTTTAGCAGTGTCAGAAGCAGCAATCATAGACTCAATCCCTCGTTCTGCAATATCTGCTTCGTTCTGGATCTCTCCGCACATGGTTGCCTGTTCTTGGACTGCCTCTGCAGCGCTGACAGTACTATCAGCAATATTCTGCATAGCTTCGTCATCAGCAGACAAAGCCTGATTTAATTCGTCGAGTAAAGCACTGGCATTTTCAAAACTGTCGGTGATTTCTATTGCAATCTCATGAAGTTGTTCAGTGGTCTGAGCTTCTTGTTTCGCTTTTTCCGAAATAGTAGTCATATTTTCCTCGTTATATTTTAACAGAAGGCGTATAACCATAATGGAATTAAAACAGCATAAAGCAATTGTTAAGCCTCCAAGAAAAATTAAATTGGAATCAATACTACCGAAAGAATTTAGTTTAATAGAGTGTATTATAAATCCGACAATAATAATACTGTTTCCCCAGATAATTAATTTCTGATTCAAATAACTCATGGCAATAAATAATATGATAAATCCATAAAGGAAAACATATTGGTTACCATTTAAAAAGGAAATAAATAGATACATGATAGCACCTGCACCAGTGATACCAATCATGCCGAGCTTATTATTTTTATTTGAAAGAAAGGAAATGGTGGCAAGAATCATGCTAACTATAATTCCCGCGATTTGAATATAAATGCTGGTAGTATTTCCTTTATTAGCCTGAAATCCAAGAGCACTAATCAAGGTCAGCACAATAAATGCACAAGTAATCATAACGCCTGGATAGGCTATTTTGCTGGAACGGATGTATTGTTTTTCTGTCATATGTTTTACCTCCCTGTTGTATAAATTGCTACATAAAATATGAAGTACAACCCCACAAATATATAATACCACCGTAGTTTGTAATGGTCTATGGATAAATAATGAAAATTATAGTTTTAAAATTGTAAATTTTTACTAAAAGAATTGATTTGCTTCTTATTTAAAGATATCATAGAAGTATTCGAAAGTATGTGGGGAAGTTATTCATATGAGGTTTCGTTACAAAACGTTGGAAGAAAGTGAAAACAATCTTGAATTGTACAAAAGAGAATATGTACGATAAGGAGGGAAAAAATTATGCCACCTAGCAGAAGAAGTTCAAGCTCTAGGAGTTCACGGAGTAGAAGCAGTTCGCGGAGCCGGAGCAGTTCATCAAGAAGACGCAGTAGTTCGTCACATAGTAGTTCCTTTAGAAGCTCATCTAGAATCTATAACAGATATTCAACAGCGACCACACCAAAAAGACTACGGACAAATCAGCCCACAAATATACCGTCTGATATTAAGTCGAAGGCAGTTGTTTTGTCATGTAAGCAGCATGATTATCTGTATGTTCATGAAGCCTGGACGGATGAGCAAACAGGGAAATTGTACAAGAAGGGATATTATGACGAATACGGAAAATATTATGATGGCGACAACGTAGTTTTTAAAAAACCAGATGGTTCATATGAGGCGCATTATTTGTGTGAATATTGTGGAACGGAACTAGAGAGCAACTGGAAGGAAGGCTTTTATCCAACTTGTAAAAACTGTGGTGCTGAAATGACTAAGACACCGGTCTACATCGATGAAATTATTAATATCAATAGACTTATGCCTCCTGTAAAATCATTGGGGAACTATGTTCAGAAAATAGGATTTTTTGAAGTGGTTTCGGCGGTTATTGTGATTATGTCCATAGGTGTTTTTATTCTTATTGCCTGGATGGCTATATTTCCAGAAGATCAGGATTATTCATTGACCAATCAGGCACAGGAGACAGAAACCAATTTGGAGATTTACGGAAAGGAAATATATCTCGATGAGGTTTCGCCAAATATGTATCGTATCTGTACACAGCAGGATGAGTACGAGAAACATATTACATGGGATTATGGTGCGCGGTCATATTATGATTATGACAGCGACTGTTATTTGTGGTACAACACCGATGTCAGCCCAAATCTTTGGCAGTATTGGTATGATGATATCGCAGGTGACAATGATTACGGCTGGATGGAGTGCGAGGGCGATAAATGGTACATAGAGGTGTCTGACACAGAGTGGGAAAAATATGACGGAGATACTTCCCAGCTTTGGCATATAGAAAACTCTTTTGATTGATGAACCGGATGTAAATTTAAGTTCACACTACGGATATGGAAGATATATACAATTATTTGGTGTTCTATACGATTCGAGGTGATAAAGTTATTGTAACCGATGTTTTGTGCACTGCATCAGACATTGAGGCGCGTTTACGTGGCATGTAAGATGTCTTTAAAGCAGGCGATTATTTGAATTTGAAGGAGCGTTTTAAGCAAATGTTGAGAATTGTGGAAGCTAAAAAAGAAGATAGAAATACTATGATGAATCTTATCGAAAAATATTTATATGAGTTTTCTCAATGGGAGAAAACAGATGTTGATGATAATGGTTTATATGGATACGAATATCTAGATTGCTACTTCGAGGAAAATAATAGATATCCATATTTTATAAAGATTGATGAGAAAATAGCGGGATTGATACTAATAAGTGATTATCCGGAAGTGCCAGAAGAAAGTACAGATTTTTGTTTGTCAGAATTTTTTATTATGCACAAGTATAGAAGAAAAGGGTATGGAAAGGAGGCGGTATTTAGGGTGCTTAATATACATCATGGAAAGTGGCAGTTGAAAAGACATCCACACAATATAGGTTCTGTGAGATTTTGGAATAATGTAATTGATGAATATACAGGTGGAAAGTACCGTTTAGTCGAGAGTTATCCTAATGAAGATGTGAATTATGAGGATGGTACACCTGCAGATGTGTTTTTCTTTGAAAATTAATATGCTAATTCACTCGAAACTTTCAGCAATACTGAGAGATGAATTTATTGGTCGTATGGGAACTAACGTCAAGTGTAGAAGGAATTTAAAGAAAACATTCTGGGTTCGTAGGGGGAAGTGGAAGATGGACATATTGTACCGAAAGATAAAGAAAATGAATAATAAGAATAGATAAGTGCACAGATGCCAATTGAAGCTGCAAAGCAAAAGGCTGGGGATGTCAACCATAAATGTATTATATTAGAAAAGAGGATGATTATGAAAAAGCGTAGTTTTATAGGTGTTTTACTGATATTTAATTGTTTACTTATATGTAGTATAGGTATATCAATTACTGAGGTGCAGGCTGCAAAGAAGATAAAATTAAGCGCCAATCGTATGGAGCTAAATGTTGGAAAAAAGAAAGTGCTACGTGTCAAAAATCTTTCTCAAAATAAACGCGTTAAATGGTCGGTTGCAGCCGGAAAGAAATGCATTACTCTTTTGGAAAAGAAGAAAAATCGTGTTACCGTAAAAGCGAAAAAAGAGGGTATCGCCCAAGTAGTTGCCAAAATTGGAACGAAAAAATATCGTTGTAAAATATATGTGAGGAATAAAAAGAATACAGGTGCCACGGTAGGTCCAACCTACGTACCGGTGTCAGATGAAACACCGAAGCCGGAGGGCAGTGTGATACCGACAGCGGGAGGAAGTACAACACCGGTACCGGAAAAAAGTACAGTACCTGCAGGGAATGCAACAATTGCTCCGGGGATAAGTGCGACACCGATACCGGGGGAAAGTACAACAATTGCACCAGAGACAAGCGAGGCACCGGGCGGAGATATTATTCTGCCAACGGATACACCGGATGATATCACGGAGCGAATCTATGAATATTTAGATTTGGATCAGAATTGGAGTGAAATTACGATACCGGAAAATGTGGAAGAAGGCGCAGAAATTTATTATATGGAATCCAATGTATTTGAGGATGCAAAAGGTAGAAACTTTCGTTTGGATTATCTTCCGGAAACCACAGTGGAAGCCTATGTATATGCATATGAAGTAGAACAGGTAGAAGCAGGTGGTGTGACATTTACCTTTCAGAAGGATTCCGATACAAGAAATGACAATAATAATACAAAGGACAATGAGACGGAATTTATCGAGTACTTTACACTTCCGATATTAGATGAAAATCAATTGGAAAATTTTGAAAAGGATGAGCTGACAATAAAAACTTCATATGATACATGTACAACATATCCTGATTATGAATATGATGCAGAAGGCAATCGTTATGAATATGGAGAATTTGCTTATTATCCCAATTTCAAGGACTCTGCTATCGAGACCAGCTTTGATGTTCAGGCAGGAAGCTTAGGCGAGGGTGCTTATATCAAGCCCGTAAAATATCATAAAATAAATATCGCGGTGCGGACAAAGGGCGAGCACTGGGTAGAAATTTATTATAAGGGTGAATTGGTGAACGAAGAGAATATTCTTTTAAATACGAACATCAATCGCCACTCCGCCTTTATGTGAAAATGCTGGAGAATGCCTTGTGGACGGAGGAAATGACAGAGGCGCAAAAGGTAGAAGCAATCGGGCTGGCGTGCAGCAAGCTTCCATATCAGCTGGGATATGATTGTTGGGTGTGTTCCACAATCGCCATGGTGGCAGCTCATGATTTGGAATTGGATGCGTACATACAGTCTTTGCGATATCCGGAAAAACGAAGCTACGTGGGAGCAGCAAGTTCGGACCATAATTATCTGGTAGTAAATTATTCGGATGGGACGAACTCTGATTTGAACTTCCAGGGACAAACGATTTCGTCGGATTACGGTTATTTGTATGATTATTTTGAAGAGAACCTTTTTACATCTGAGATGACGCAAAGGGAAAAATTAGATGCAGCTGCAGCTAAGATTAACCAGATGAGCTATTCGCAGGTCAAAGAAGTGGACACAAATATTCAAGGAAATACAAATCTTTCCGGAGTCACTATGATGATATATGCCGCGGGATGTATCGGTGTAGACGGATATACTTATATCATCGATGCTGACAATCATTTCACCTGCACACTTTCGGATGGAACGAAATATACCGTGAGTGAATCAGAGGTCGCTTTTAAGGATGCAAGAGTAAGAAGAGAAATCTGTGAAAAGGTTTCCGGCACAATCTTTACAGAAGATATGTCCGTAGATGAAAAGCTGCAGGCGTTGGCGGAATGCTTTGATGCAGAGATTACTCTGGAATCTTTCATGGAGACCTTTGGAATCACCCAAGAGGATATGTCCTATGTCTCCTATCATATGTTGATAGAGGATTTGTTTTATGAGGTGGGGTGTTCGGAATATATGATTGTAACCATGGGGGAGACGATTAGCTATTATTTGTATTTTGAGGATGAGGATAGGAAAGAAATTGAGTTGTATTGGTTTTAAAATCCATACAACCATTAGGCGATGCTAATAAAGCTGTGATATCTTTCAAGGTTACAGCAATATTAACAAAAACAGACTAGACACATGTGTCTAATCCTTATAAAATCGGCATTTCTCACTTTGTGTCGTTTAAAAAAGGAGAGGAAGATGATAGTTTGATATCGAAAGGAGGTTTGGCTGTGGATCAAATAAAGATAGGTTCTTTTTTGCGACAATTACGAAAGGAAAAAGAACTAACACAGGGACAGTTAGCTGAGAAGTTAAATGTTTCAAATCGTTCTGTATCTCGTTGGGAGACAGGAAGTACATTGCCTGATATCAGTATCCTGATTGAATTGGCAGAATACTATGAGGTTGATATCAAGGAAATCATTGACGGTGAAAGGAAAAGTGAGGATATGAATGAAGAAGCAAAAGAATTAATGGATAAGGTTGTGGATTATACAAGCATGGATAAGGAAATAATCCTTGAAAAAACACAGAAATACTCAGCAATAGCGGCAAGCTCTTTTGGTGCAGGTATCATATTGTCAATATTTGATTTTTCTGGTAAATATAGGAATATTACTGATATTTTATTCGGCACTGCTTTGATTCTGATTATTGCAATCTGGCTATTGTGTAGCGGAAAAGCAAGCGAGATGAAAAAGGATAAAAAGAAAACAAAAAGATATTTAATTATATTGCTTGCAATTTTAACGTTTAATGCATTCTTACTGGTTGCAATGCTGGGGATTATAAATTGATTTTGTTGAAGGAGGAGCACATGAGTAAAAAAAGAATTATAGTTTTGGCATTTCTAGGAGGAGTTCTGCTTTCGTGGCTTATTTCAGGAATTCTGTTTTATGCACGTGGAAAAGTTCAGGAACATATTGAAAAAAGAGACGAAGTTTGTACAGAACTAACAGACGCTACTATTATTCGTGTAAAAAAATTCAGAAAAAAGGTGAATGACAAGTATGTGAATCGCTGGAGACCGGTTTATGAGTACTATGTCGATGACGTTCGTTATGAAAAAGAAAGCACAGGCTATTATAAGAATGGTGTTTTTGAGGCAGGAGACCAAATGGAGATTTATTACAATCCCGATAATCCGGAAGAAATGTATGTTCCTGCCGAGAAAACGGAAGATTCGGTTTTGATACTTACAATACTCATGGTGGCATTTTTCTTTGCCGGATTTTTGGTGTTGGTAATCATGTTTTTGGTTATTAAGAAGAGATAGCCTTTTCTGATGTTATAAATAAAATTTGTATAGGTGCAAATATATTTCATTTATTGAATCGACATAGAGACACGTCTTTGGACGTGTCTTTTTCGATACAAAAAAGAAAGGTAAAAATTATCCCCTTCGACTATTCTTTCTGCGATGTTTTTTACAAAATTCCCCACATTTCCATTGGAAAGGCACAGACATCCCCGCCTCCGCATAGGATGTAAGGATAGCGTGAAAGAGGTAGAATTGCGTGCAGTCATTTCCACAACCTTTAAGCGCCAAAGAAGAAGAAGAGTATCTGAAGAAGTGTAAAGAGGGAGACCAGAAGGCGAGAGATTGTCTGATTATACGAAACCTGCGGCTGGTTGCATATATTGCCAAGAAGTACAATATGGGAGAGCGGGACATGGAGGATTTGATATCCATTGGAACCATTGGGCTGATTAAGGCGGTGGATTCCTTTGATGAAAGTAAGGGGATACGGCTGGCGACCTATGCGGCGAGATGTATTGAAAACGAACTCCTCATGATGAAGCGATGGGAGAAGAAAAGTGCCAGGGATGTTTATCTCTACGATTCCATTGGTTCTGATAAGGAAGGCAATGAAATCAATCTATTGGACATTATTGAGTACGAGGATGAGGATGTGGTGGAGCGGCTCACGACCCAGGAGCAGCTAAGCCATCTGAAGGATTATCTGGAGAAGGTGTTGACTGAGAGGGAGAAAGAGATTATCTGTATGCGTTATGGGATTTTCGGGGAGGAAGAAAAGACGCAGAGGGAGATTGCGCAGAAGTTTCAGATTTCCCGGTCTTATGTTTCAAGGATTGAGAAAAAGGCACTGGGGAAATTACGAAAATGCTATGACTGAAAGAAATGAAGTCATACACGATAGCTTGCTGTGGGGATTTGACGGAGGGTTTGGCAAAAATCCTCTCGACACAGGAGCTAATATGCATTAAAATAAGAACAAATTAGAATGTACATAGAGAAGGAGAGTATATGCATTACATAGAAGAATATCAGGAAGGCAATAAATTTTACGGAATTTACTTGTGTAAGACGAAACAGATATTGAAGACAAAGGCAGGGAAGACCTATTATTCCTTGATTTTACAGGATAAAACTGGTACTATTGATGCGAAAATCTGGGATTTAAATAATGGTATTGAGAATTTCGAATCTATGGATTTTGTCATGGTGGATGGAATGGTGACTTCCTTTCAGGGAGCCCGTCAGGTAAATATCAGTCGTTTGCGGAAGGCTCAGGAGGGTGAGTATGATCCGGCGGAATATATTCCTGCTACCAAGTACAACATTGAAGAAATGTATCAGGAACTAAAAAGCTTGATTCAGTCTATTAAAGAGCCACATTTAAAGGAATTGGCGGAGAATTGTTTTATTAAAGATACCGATTTTGCGAAAGAGTTTAAGATTCATTCTGCGGCAAAGGCAGTACATCATGGATTTGTAGGTGGACTTTTGCAGCATACCCTGGCAGTGGCAAGGATGTGTGAATTTATGTCTGCAAACTATCCAGTGCTGGACAGAGATTTGCTGTTGACAGCAGCGATTTTTCATGATATTGGAAAGGTATATGAATTGTCCGAATTTCCAACCAATGAATATACAGATGAAGGTCAACTTTTGGGACACATCTTTATTGGTGCAGAGCTCATTGGTAAGAAGGTACAGGATATTGCAGGTTTTCCAACGACGCTGGCTACAGAGCTTCGTCATTGCATCCTGGCGCACCATGGAGAATTAGAGTATGGTTCTCCAAAGAAGCCGGCTATTGCAGAAGCTATGGCATTGAATTTTGCAGATAATACAGATGCCAAATTGGAAACCATTACAGAAGTCTATGATAGCGCAGAGGCTACCACAGAGTGGCTTGGCTTTAACCGTTTTGTGGATTCAAATGTGCGTCAGAGTTCCGGTTATGTGAAGAAGAGAAAGACAAACTAAAAAGTTCTTTTTGGAAATAATAAGATGAAATCTCGTTTGGAAACAGGCGGGATTTTCCTCTTTTAATGTGCTAGGAAATTGCTCGAAACATAGTGCTGCACCAACAAGAATTGCAAAGCAATTCTTGCAAGGCAACGCGCTGGCGTTGCCTTTTTTTATAAATGTAATTAAGTGTTTGCGAATCATGTATGTGTGCAGGGAAATGGTTCGGAAGAAGAAAAGTGAGGAATCAAAATGGCTCAGAAAAAGAAGCAGATGAAAGACAATGAAATTGTATGTCAGAAGAATCAGGAACTGACACTGGAAATTATAGATATGGGAACCGATGGAGAAGGCATTGGCAGAGTAGACGGTTATACACTGTTTGTAAAGGATGCTTTGGTAGGAGATGTTATCCGTGCAAAAGTTATGAAGACCAAAAAGCGTTTTGGATATGCAAGATTAATGGAAATCTTGACCCCTTCTCCATGGAGAGTGGAGCCGGTCTGTTCAGTGGCAAGACAGTGTGGAGGCTGCCAGATTCAGCATTGCAGCTATGAAAAACAGCTGGAATGGAAGAGTAAAAAAGTGGCAGAATGTATTAGCCGTATCGGTGGGATTCCGGTGCTGGCTGCTAAAGAACCTCTGAGTGCACAAGAGAAGTCAGACGATGCTATTATAATGGAGCCGATTCTTGGTATGGACGAGCCATATCATTATCGGAATAAAGCACAGTTCCCTGTGGGCTATGACAAAAATGGAAAGCTGGTTGCTGGGTTTTATGCAGGACGGACTCACGATATTATTCCATGCACTGATTGTGCTATTCAGCATCCATGCAATAAAAGCATTGTGGAAACGATTTTGTCCTTTATGGAAGAAAATGGAATTGCTGCATATAGTGAAAAAGAGCATACCGGGCTGGTGCGTCACATTCTTACCAGAGTAGGAAAAAAGACTGGTGAGGTCATGATTTGTCTGGTGATTAATGGAAAGAAACTTCCAAATCAGGGAAAATTAATCGAAAAATTATTGGATTGTCCGATAAATGGGATAGACGATACGAAAAAAGAAGATACGACAGGTCATGTTTCAAAAAATGACAAAGAAACTGATACATCAGAAAAAATGCTTTGCATCAAAAGTATATCATTAAATATTAACACTGAGAAAACCAATGTAATTCTTGGAAAGGACATTAAAACTATTTATGGGCAGTCATACATTGAGGATTATATTGGTGACATCCGTTATCAGATATCGCCACTGTCCTTTTACCAGGTCAATCCGGAGCAGACGGTGAAGTTGTATCAGACTGCACTGGAGTATGCTGACTTGCAAGGCGGCGAAGTGGTTTGGGATTTATACTGTGGTATCGGAACAATCTCGCTTTTTCTCGCACAGAAGGCAGCCAAGGTGTGTGGTGTAGAAATCGTTCCTCAGGCCATTGAGGATGCCAAGAAAAATGCCAAGCTGAATGGATTCACCAATACGGAATTCTTCGTAGGGGCAGCAGAGGATGTGGTGCCGGAGCAGTACGAAAAAAGTAATGGTGCGCTATGGGCAGATGTGGTGACGCTGGACCCACCACGGAAAGGCTGCGATGAAAAATTGTTGGAAACTGTAGTAAATATGGCACCGAAGAAGATTGTGTATGTTAGCTGCGACCCAGCAACATTGGCAAGGGATTTGAAGTATCTTTGCGACAAAAGGTATGAGTTGAAGCGGGTGAGAGCCTGTGATATGTTTGGACATAGTGGGCATGTGGAGACAGTGGTTTTGCTTTCTAATCAATAACCTATTTTCTTATGTCGATTATGTTTTGCATAATGCAGATGGTGTCTGCAAAATTTCTGATGAATAAAGCATTATGTCAGGAAGTCTGACATAATGTTTTAGAATGGGAAAAAACATAATCTATCCTAGGAAGGAATATACAATGAAAAAGAAAAAACAGTTTATTTCAATCATAACTATAGCAATTTTGTGTACCGTGTTTATCACTAGCTGTAATGGTTCTATGAAAGAAAATGAAAATACAAAGGTTAACCAATCTGCAAAAAAAAACAGAAACTGTTGCAGAAGAAAAACAGGACTACAGCTCTGCCAAAGCTGACTTCATGGACATTCGTTGGACTAGATCCGCAGAAGGCGATACAGAGTATATCTACTTCTCTTCGGATGGTGAATTTAGCTATTCCTGTGCTTGTGGCAATCCTGTGAATGATTCTGATTTATGTGAAGGGTATACATATGACGAAGAGAAAAAAGAAATCACCCTTCAATGTTTTGAAACTACTGAAGATATGGTAACTACTATACTGATAAGAAAATGTGATAAAGATAACCTTGAGTTGGATTTTCAAGGAGATATTAGAAAATTTAAAAGGGATTTGACAGATTAAAAAATATGGCAAAAACAGAAAGAGAAAATATTGTAAACTTCAAATTACCAATATATAATGTTTTGATAGGTAGTACATATGAAATCAGGAGGAAGTGCTTATGTACATTGGTAAAAAGCTGCAGGTGATTTTAGAGAGGGGAGACTTTTCTGTTGCAGAGTTGTCAGAAAAGTCTGAAATTGATGGGAAAACATTAGAAGATATTTTAGAGGAAAGAAAAGAACCAACCTTAGATGAATTTATAAATATAGCAAATGGACTGTCTATCTCACCCAATGAATTATTGGAGGACAGGACGAATGATATTGAAGAAAAGCTGTTAGAAGTGCAAATGAAAATAAGAAAGCTTTCAGAAAAGCGTAGAGAAGAAATGCTTTGCGAGATTGAAAAATTTTTTGATAAAAACCATAACTAATGGTTATGATATAGATACATACAGTTGCTTCAAAACACATCTAAAATAACCTATACTGAGAGTTACATAAACAACTAGTGGAGGTAGTGAAATGAAAGTGAACTCTCAAAGGATAGGTTACCGGATTCGTGCAGCAAGAAATAAACTGGAGTGGAGACAGGACGATTTGGCTGATAGAATCGGGAAATCTACAACTTATGTTGGAATGATTGAGAGAGGTGAGCGTTTACCTACATTAGATACTTTTGTTGATATTTTGACAGCATTAGAAGTGACTGCAGATGAGCTACTTTGCGATGTTGTGAAATATGGATATCAAACAAGACTTATGCAGTACGACAAAAAGATAAAGCAACTTAACCAAACAGACAGAGAGAAATTATATAAAATAATTGATGCCTATTTGGAAGATGTGTGATTCGTTGGTATTGGAGGGAAAGGTATGTATAAAATTGCTATATGCGATGATGATATAAATTATATTCGCGAATTAAAAACGTTGATATCGGATTGCAATAGTAATAAGCGTAAAATTCAGTTTTTTGAATTTTTATCAGGAAAAGAATTATTAAGTAGTGAAATTGATGAAATGGATGCCATTTTTCTTGATATTCAAATGAAAGAAATGGATGGCAATGCAATTTCCATTTGTTTAAAAGAACAGGGATATCAGGGGGTATTGATTCAATGTTCTGGTATTTTTATGCCTACACCAGAAACAGTTAAGATTTCTCCATATAGATATTTATTAAAACAATATTCTAAAGAAAAGATTTTTGATGAATTAGAAGAAATCTTTGTGGAGTTGGATGCACGAAAGATATGTTGCGAAATAGAAGGTTCTTATATGCGCGAAAAAATAATGTTTCGAGTGTCGGATATAGTATATATTACACATCATCCTAATGGCAGTGTACTACATTTGAACAAAAACAAGGCGAAGAAATATAAGGAAGGGAATATTATAGTTCCATATACATTTGATGAACTGATAAAAAAGTTGGAAACGGCAGATTTTGCAATTCCTCATAATAGCCATATTGTAAATTTGAGATATGTATCAAACTTTGATATGAAGAAGGAAATTCTCGAAGTAGATGGAAAAACTTTATCCATTTCCAGAGGTAAGAAAGAGGATTTTTTTAGAAGATTAACAGAGTATTCAAGAAAGAAATATAAGGGGAAAGTAATATGAGATATACAATGATTTATTGTATTTGTATGATTGTGTCAACAATAGTTGAAATGTTTCTTGCTATGGATTTTTACAAAGCATTTCATCCTAAACGGAAAATATTTCAGGTAACAAGAAATGAGATTCTGTTTATGGTGGTTGTGGTAGCAATAAATTCTATCACTAATCTACAAAATAATAATAAACTCAATCTGATTGTCACAAGTACTCTTTATCTTTTAATCGGTCTTATTTTAGTAGATGGGAATATTTTGTCAAGATTCTTTCACTGGGTATTATTGATTTCGTCTACATTAATTGCAGAATTAATTTTTTTCTTTTTATTAAAAGTATCTGTAAATAGTCCCACAAATGAAATATATATTAATGAATTTATTATGATTAGTAGCCTTATTGCAATGAAGTTAATCGAGTTTATCATACTTACTATCATAAAGCAGATATCAAAAATACGAGTTAAGAAAATTTCACCAAAGGTATTTGGGATTTTTATTATTGTTCCTGTTGCTACATTAGGTCTTATGTCTGCCATACCATATATCAGAGTGGGAGGAGATGAAATAACTACGTTAGATATGGCGGTATTGCTGTTTTATCTGCTATTACTTTGTGGAAATATTGGTTTGTTTTATATTTTTACAAAATATAGTCAATTACAAGAGCAAAAAATGATGCTGGAAGTAAGTCAGGCGAAATATGAGGAAAGAAGAAATCGTCATAATAGGGAAGATGAGTTGAATGAAAGATATAAAGAACGTATTCATGATATTAAGTATTATTTGAAACAGGTGAGTATTTATTTAAATGAAAAACGTTTTGATGAAATTGGAGATGTTTTAGAAGAATTAAAGGTGGGAATATATCAAGAAGAGAAAAATATAATTTGTGCGAATCGCTTTTTGAATGCGCTGCTAGTAGATTTTAAAGGAGAAGCAGAAAAGAATGGGATTTATGCTGAGATATTTGTCGAGGCTGGTTTTAAAATTGAATATATGAAAGAGATAGATATTACCTCTATGCTTGGAAATTTGTTAGATAATGCATTGGAGGCAGCAAGAAAATGTTCTAATGGAAAAATTCAGGTAGAATTATATATGCAGAATCAAGGGGATTTAGCAGTGTTGTCTATAGAAAATACTTATAATGGTGAGATAAAGCGAGAAAATAATCAATTTTTTACAACGAAAAAAGAAAAGGATGGACATGGTATTGGATTAAGAAATGTAAACCGGCTTGTTGAATTGTATCATGGCTACATACAGCAAGATTTTGATGAGAATACTTATATAACTACCATATTACTTCCTATAAAAAATATTTAAAAATTACAAAAAATCAACTTAAAATGCAAAAAATGGACCTTCAGTTGAATTTCGTCGAAGGATGTGAAATTATGTAGACGAAAATTCAATTTGGAGGTTTTTTATTATGAAATTTAAAAACATGTTAACAAAATTAATGTCAGTAGGCGTGGTAAACAGCTTAGCTTTATTGGTAGTTGCACAGAATGTAAACCAGGCATGTGCATGGTTCTTTCATCAGCCAGAGATGCCAGAGTGTGCAAATAAGTTGAAAAGACATTAATAAAAAATGGCGATGGATAGACTAATACATAAGCTGGTAGAAATTAACATACTAAAAGGAAAAATTACAAAAGAAGAAGCGGACTTATATGCATATGGGTATATGTTATTGGTTGAAAAGATTTTAATATTTATGATAAGTATTTTGGTTGCTGTTCTTTGTGATGCTTTTTTTGAAATTATACTTTTGTGTATTACCTTTATTCCACTGCGAACATATTCTGGAGGATATCATGCAAAAAGCCGGTGGGCTTGCATGATATTGTCTGGAATATTTTTGATTGTAGGAATATATAGCATGAGATGGTTAAAGCATTTCATAGACATGAAACTGTTTGTCATGGGTGAAATTCTATGTGGCTTTGTTATGATGAAATTTGCACCAGTGGATGTGGAACAAAGAAAAATAACGAGTAGTGAAAGAAAATATTTTAGGAAAGTACTAGCAGTTATTAATGGAATAGAAATTATTCTTGGTATAGTATCACTTACTTTTGGAAAAACAATTTATGCGTCAAGTATATTGGTTTCTATTTTTTTGTGTGCATGTTCTTTGATTGGAGAATTAATCCGAAGACGATTACTTAATAGACTGTAATGTGTCTAAAAACATTTTATAAATACTAAGAAGAGAAAAGAAAGAGAGATTGATACAATGAAATTTACAAAAATGATTGCAAAAAGACTATTTTGTGGAGTTTTAGCAGGGGCGATGGTGGTTGCTGGTATTACAGTGGCGCACTCGCCTTCAGAAATGGCGGTGAAGGCGGATACAGTAAATACTAGCATAGAACTTGTAAATGAGATTACAGAAAAGAGAGAACGTTTTGTCAAAGAGTTTATTATGTCTGATGGCAGTTTCACAGCCGTAACCTATTCCATGCCAATACACTATGAAACAAAGCAGGGCTGGGAGGAAATAGACACCTCTATCATACAATCAGGCAAGAAGAAATACTATAAAACAAAAGCCACAGATTTATCTATAAATGTATCTAAAAAGCTGAATCAGAAATCAGTAATTTCATTAAAGCGTGGTTCTGCGTCGTTATCATGGGCTCTCAAAAACAAGAAGATAAAATCGGTAAAAGCCCAGATTAATAATCCTGAGAAAACAAATACCTTTGATGTATTAAACCGCAGTCAGGTTATGTATACAAAAGGAATGAAAAATACAGACATCACTTATGATATTTATCCGGAAAAGGTTCAGGAAGTCATTGCCATTAACAAGAAGCAGGACATAAAGAAGCTATGCTTTCAGGTGAATAGTGGAAAGCTGAAAGTAAAGGTAAAAGGAATGCGGGTTTATTTTAAGAATAAAAAAGGTGAGACAAAATACACCCGTATGAGAACTGTTTTAAGTGATGCAAAAGGTGTCTCTACCAATAGCATTAAGGTTTTTTATAACAAGAAAAAAGGAATTTTAACATTAACACCGCCAAAGAAATGGTGGAAGGATAAGAAGCGAAAATTCCCAATGGAGATTCGTACTACCTACACAACAGACCAGCATGACAGAGATGTTAAGGTAGGTGCAGCATATACAGGAGCGCCAAATGGTAGATTTGGTTATGACAAATCATTGCTTGTACAGGCGAATAAATGCGTGGCATTTACCAGAATGACAAGTCTGGCAGAGCTTAGTCAGCCAAATGTCCAGATCAGAGGGGCGGCACTTCATCTTATGAATGAGCAGACCTTGAAGTTAGGGGCAGGAAAGACCTTTGATATTGGAGTACATAAGGTCAAGGAAGATTGGTCTGCTATGAAGCTGACCTATAATAATCGTCCAAGCTATGAGTCCAATGCCTCTGCCACATTCACCATTCAGAATGCAGGTGAATACCAATGTGATGTGACAGATATTGTAAAGTCCTGGTATGCCGGAGAGGCAAATTATGGCGTTGCCTTGGTGGCAGATAATTCTAATGGCACATATCAGGCAGAGCTGGATCGAAATCCATTTTTTACAGTGCATTATGAAGTGGTGGGATTAGATGGTGCGGTGGAATTGAAAGAAAATCAGGAGATTACTAGAGATGTACTAAATAGTGGACAGGAGAATTACTACTTCTTCGATACCCAGCCGGGAGTGGCTTATGAATTGTACACCTCTTCCAGTTTGGACACACAGGGAATTCTCTATGACAGTGAGAAAAATCGTCTTGGTTATGATGATGACAGTGGTATGCAGAATAATTTTGCATTTATCCAGAGCTATGATGGCAGACGTTATCTGAAAGTAAGAGCAAAAGGCATGGACACCGGCAAATATACCCTTACCCTGAAAAAGCGGTTTGAAATACCGGAGCCAATAGGAAAACAGGGACAGGACAGCTATACCATCAGCTGGAATCCGGTAAACAATGCCAAGGAATATATGATTACTATTTATGATAGCAATGGGAAAATCGGTGAAAAGCTTGTATCGGGTACTTCCTATGAATACATTTTTACAGAGGAGACCGCAGGAAAAACTTTGGCATTTACGGTGACTCCTAGAGAAAGCCAGAGTCTGGTAGGAGAACCATCCAGAAAAATCTTTACAGGAAATCATTCTTCCAAATGGAATTATGACGTTCCGATGCCACAGGGAAGATGTAACTTTGCCAGTGCAGTCTGGGGAGACAGTATTTATGTGCTGGGTGGAGAGAATAAGGAAAAATCAACTGTATTTAAAGACCTGATGGTATTTGATACAGAGAAAAAGAAATGGACAAAGATTAGTGAATATCCAGGAGATGTGACAGGGATTTGTAATGCCAGCATGGTTAATGTAAAAGGAAAGCTGTACATCTTAGGTGGACAGACCGATACTAGTGCCACAGCCAAATTGCTGAAAGAAGTCTATTGCTATGAGCCGGAAACCAATCAGTGGACTAAGGCGGCAGATATGCCTGTAGCTAGAACCCAGACTCCGACTACCGTTTGCGACGGCAGGATTTATGTATTTGCCAAGGCGGGAAGTACAGAGCGGGTGGATATTTATAATCCGGCAGAAGACGCATGGACTCAGGATGTGAAGGCAGATACCTGTATCAATCTTCAGGCGCATACGGTAGATGGAAGAATCTTTGTGTTAAGAGAAAAAGAAGACCAGATGTATTTTGAAGAGTATCTGCCAGAGACCGGAGAGTATGACAATGCAGGGGAATTCTGTACAGTGGCCGGAGCAGACTACTATTTGTCTGGTACGGTAGTCAATGGAAAAATCTATCTGATGAATAATGGAGAAACCAATCAGGTACTTTGCTATGATGTCTATCTGGATCAATGGAGCAAGCTGTCGGTATTAAATCTGAAAAAAGAGGCGTCACAGCTTCAGGCGGTAGGAAATACCTTATATAATCTGGGAGGCTTTTTGCAGGGCTTTGGAAGTCTTGATGTGGTGGAATACCATGAGCTGGAAACTAAACAGATTGTAAAGCAGCTACAGGTAACAAAAGGGGAATCCTACGAGCTTCAGGTGAATGCTGGGAATTGTCAGGAAGATACGGACTATTTTATCACGGTCCGTATCGACCCAGCCGTTTTGGAGTATAGCAAAACCTCTTCCTTCATGCAGAAGGAGGAGTTGGCGGAAGGAAAAGATGGGATTCAGTTGGTGCGCTATGCACCGGAAAAAGGTGTCATGGTCTTGAAGCTGTCCAGCAAAATGGAAACCGGTGATACCTTTCAGGCTTACCAGTCTGTCCCAGTAACGGGACTGATAGAGGAAAGTACCATCGTGCGAATGGACATCGAAAAGGAAAAATAAAATCACAGCGTGGAGGCTGAAAATGAAAAGAACAATCGGAGAAAAGAAATCTTTCAAAAGGGGAAAAGCTGCTGTCGTATTGACAGCAGTAGTCTTGCTGGCTGGTCTGGCGGCAGGAGGAGTAAACTTCTACAATCAGCAAAAAACAGACAAGAAGACAGTAACTGCTATGGAACAGTTAAGTGAAGAGGATAGAGAGCTTTCTAGTGTATATGCCAGATTGTATGAGGTTTCTGAGGAAGACGTAGCAAAGCTAAAGTTGGAAATCAAGGACTGGGAGAGAGTCAATGAAAGATTAGATTCAGAATATTTTACCATCAGCGAAAATGAAAAGGCACAGATGGCAGAGGATGGATATGCATTAGAGGATTTGTATCAGGCAGAAAAGCTGGCAAGAAAGACTGGAAAGAGGGCAATAGACCTTGCCAAAGCAAAAGGAAAGAACAGTGAAGGAAAGGCATGGTCAGAGGTAGTGGCAGAGGAAGAGATACTTACCACAGAGGAGCAGCTTGGGCTGACAAAGAAGCAGATAAAACAGTTAAAGAAACGAAAGATAGGAAAAGACAAACGGATTGAGATTGCTATTCTTTGTCTGAATGAAAGCTATTCCTTTGAAGAGATTATGGATAGTCTGGAGCAGGGAAAAACTCTGAAAGAATTACAGGAAAACAAGCAGTCTTAGTAAGAAAAATGATTTGAGAGCAACGATTTGATAATAGAAAAGAGAGTGTACAATATGAGAATAAGAAAATTTGCCATTGTGGCATGCGCGATTGTCACAGGACTAGTAATGCAGAAAGATACCTGTCTGGCAGTAGGAAATGAATACGATACCGCTATTGAGGCAGATTATGGAGATAAATTTAATTATGTAAATAGTAACCGCCTTCCAGGCTCTCCTTTGGAAGCGGAGTCAGCCGATGGTGTAGATACCGCCACCGGTCATCTGGTATTGTCCCGAAATGACCTTTACCTTGAGGGAACTGGTGGAATGGACTTTGAACTGAATCGTTATTATGACAGTAATGAAGCCAATATCGGTCATCCTACTGTAGAAGTCGTGGAAGAATTGAAGATGGAAACCGTATGGGTGCATTATACCACCCAGGAGGGCACAGAGCACCAAATCGTGGTACATCCTTCCATCCTGCAAAATCATAAAAAAGCATTAAAGGATCTTTTGGTGACTTATACCAAAGGAGAGACAAAGAAGAAGGTTGAGCTAAGTAGTACCCAGCGGACAAAAATAGTCAGCAATGAGACCTATAATACCTATGGTATCAGCAGTGGGTGGAGATTTGACTTTCCATGGATAGAGACAGTAACCATCAAAGAGGAAAGTGGTGACGGCTGGAGTGCCAAACCAGCCTATCTGCATATGGGCAGCAAAGGAACTATGGATATTGCCACCACAGCAGATGCAGCGAATAAAAGCTATACCATTACAGGGCTAAAGGGATATAACTACTCCGATGTAAAGCTGGAGGACTGGAATCAAAACGTAGATGGAGTGACATGCCGCTATCTGCTCAGGGATAAAACCGGACTGCGTACTTACTTCAATGCAGACGGTGTTGTTGTGATGCAAAAAGATGCCCATAATAATACCATTCATTATACCTATCAGGATCAAATCTACTTCGATAAAATCACAGATTCCGTAGGAAGAGAAATCTGCTTTCACTACAATACCACAGAGAATGGATTGAAAACCTTGGACTCAGTCACAGTACAGGGGCAGGAAATAGCTGGTGGTGTATCAAAGAAAACAGTGACCTATACCACAGAAGAAAAAACATATACACCGTTAAATTCAGAGGAATTATATGGTCTGGTGCTGACTAGTGCAACAGTAGATGGCTCCAAAGAAACTTATGATTACCGAACCGTAGAACGTCTGGTCAATACCGCAGGGGCAGGTATCGCTTCCCAGCGTGTATCCACCAACGAAAGCTACCTCTTAAAAAAGACCACATGGGATGGCTGTGAACAGCATTATGAATACCGCGCCTGCTCTATCCGGGGACCAAAGTGTGAAAGTGGCGCAGAAGACAGGGACGTAGTAGTAGAGGGCTTCTATGTCACCAGAGAATACAGCAAAGATGCGAAAACAGGGAAAAAGACAGATGGTATCAAGTATGATTATTTTCAGAAGCAGGATGATACCTTAATTTCCTATGCAGATTTTCAAGAGTCAGAAAACGAGCTTTGGCAGTATGGCAGAGAAGGCTTGCAGACTGTAACAGTAGTCAGTCGGTTTAATCCAAATAAATATAAGACCAATGGGAAGTTTTATGATTATACCTATACCACAGCAGATATTGATGCAGATACTTTAAGACTTAGTGCAGATACGGAGAAGGAAGTAAGTCTGTATATTTATAATGTGAATAAGCTGGTGAAGGAAGAGGTTGAGTACGGAAGTACCAGAGGAGAGGTTCTCTATAATTACGATCAGGAGGAGCAGGGGTCTCTGGTAACAACCATTGAAACAAAATTATATGAAAAAAAGAAAGATACGAATCCTATTGTTTCAAAAGAAGGATTTACCTATGACGAATACAGAAATATTTTGACTAGAAAAGGTCCTAAGGCATATTTAAAGAAAAATGAAGGAAAAGAAGAGCGTTTTATTACGACCTTAACCTATTTTAATACAGAAAACGGATATCCTGCTGATGCTAGTCAGGCTTATTCGTTATGCACATTACAAAGCTATGACTGTTATTCTAATAGTTCTACGAAGTTAAGACTGGAGAGTACCTTAGCAGAAAATGGAATTGATATTGCTTCCACCTCAGAGCAGACAAAAGAAGGGGTTGCTGACTATATAGTGAAATCTAAGACTGATTTTCTTTATGATGATGCAGGAAATGAAATTGAAGCAAAAGCATACACCAGATATGCAACTGAGCAGACAGAGTCTTTTGTTTTATATAAAAATGCGTATAATTCCTTAGGACAATTGACTCAAAAAGATATACAGATTTCATCAGAAAATGATCCATCACAGAATAGAGTATATACACAAGAAAAAAGTGTATATGATTCTTTTGGAAATGAAGTGTCATATACCGATGTCAATGGTCTGGTTACAACAGGGGTTTATGATGAAGAGACAGGTGAGATTCTTAGTATTAAAGATGCTGTTGGAACAGAATATGAATCAGATGTAGAGCAGTACATTTCAGAAGATGGACAAAAGTCTTTGAATGTGGATTCCTATGGAAGAAGTGTCATAGAAATCAAAGATGCATTTGGGAATGTTGTAATTGAGAAAAATGAGGCAGCAGGCACATGGACAGAAAGTGTGTATGACTACGGTGACGAGGAAAGTGATACAGAAACCGAAAATACTGGAGAACTCATCGAAGAGCGGGTATATACTTTTGAGCCAAAGGGCGATGTTTTGAATGAGGATTCCGATGGGAAGATTGTACCTAATTATGACATCCGTGGAAAAGGTGATAAAATCCTTAACGGTAATCGTTATGTTTATGACGAGCAGGGAGAATTGATTGTTAGTGCTTCTTTTTCTGGTGGAGCATTGGATGCAGCTCATTGTTCCTCATGGGTGCTTTCGAAAGAAACAGAAACAATAAAAGATGGATGCATTATAGAGACAGTGTATACGAAAGAGCTTAATCCAGCCCATTATCAGGCAGAAGTTTCCTTGGAAAACTATTACAATGCCCATGACCAATATGTGCTTTCTGAAAATGTAGAGCAGAGTGAATTCGATGAGGAAGGGAAACCCGTAACGGAAATTAATACATATACCAGAGGAAAAGGAATCAAGAAAACTGCTATTGATTATATCTATGATGATTTCGACCAGATTACAAAGGAGACCTCTGTTACCCAGAAGTATCAGGATGGAGCGTGGCTTCCAGCGACAGAAGAACAGTCGGAATACAAGTATGATAATAACGGAAATATTGTAGCGACTATTACAAAATGCCGCAACGAAGGAGAAGAATGGGAAGTACAGAAAACAAAGTCCGTTTACGACAATGAAAATAACCTTGTAGAATCCTATTCTCCTAATGGAATCGACGAAAACTATTGCACAAAGTATGAATATGACTTATTAGGAAGAAAGATTAAAACATGGACACCAGTCGTAAAAGAGGATGGCGAAATTCAATATCAGCTGGTAAAGACAGAATATGATGATAACAGTAACGTAGTTGCAATAGAAGAACAGCTGACCGGGGACAGTACAAGCAGAACAGAATATGCCTATGATGACAGAGAACATTTAGTCATGGTAAAGAACTGCCTGGAGGGTGAAAAGGCACAATATACCCAGTATGTATATGATGTGGAAGGAAATAAAATCCGTCAGTTCACCGGTATGACAGAACCTTTGGAGTTATCTGTCTTGGAAGGAACAGGAGAAAACAGCTATACTTATGCAGGGAAAGAGTATTCTATCAATGTAACTGCCGGCAACAAAAAAGATAATTATAGCGAAACAAAATATTTTTACAATAAGAAAAATGAACTGACCTCTATGATAGACCCAGAGGGCAGGGAAGAGCATTATACCTATGATGTATATGGCAACCAAATCAAAACAATCGACAAGAATGGAAATATTCTTACACAGGATTATGATGTTCAGGGAAGACTGGTTCTGGAAACAGCTACAGAGAAAGAAACAAAGAAGAAAATCCAGCATTCCTATGAGTATAATTCCTATGGGGAGCTTTCCAGAAGAGACCAGACCGATTATGCGTATGACGATGTTTCAGGATTAGTCACAAAGGAAACCCATAAGGACATTGCAGGCAAAGCAGTTGAGAAAACATATTGTTATGACAGCAGTGACAACTGTACTGCTTTTCGTGTGTCTGTAGGTGGTGACAAGCAGCTGGAACTGTCTTACGAGTATGATGGATTTTCCAGATTGTCAGAGGTAATGCTTCGGGAAAATGGAAAGGACAAAACCATTGCCTCCTATGAATATAATCAGGATGGAAGTCTGTCCAGCCGTAAGATATCTGGAGTAGATTTGACTTCCTGCTACCAGTACAATTATGCAGGAGCATTGACAAATCTGGAAAATACTGTTGCGAAAAAAGGTAGGATTTCAGATTACAAAGTAAAATATCAATTAAACGGACAGAAAATTTCCGAAGAGGAAACTATCCAGACAGAGGAGAATGAGTCCGAAAAGAATACATCTTCCTACACCTATGACCGATTAGGACGGCTTATCAAAGAAAGTCATACAGGAGAAGACAGCATTACTTATAGTTATGACGCCCATAATAACCGGAAAGAAATGCGTCAGGGAAATCAATTGATTTCTTATAAATATAATAAGAATAATGAATTACTCCGTACTAATACATTGAATCTGGATAACGAGAAGAATTCTGTTACATTGTATCAGTATGATGCCAATGGCAACCAGTTAGCAACGACCAATCGCTATGCAGCAGAAGGGGAACCTACATTTGATTTAGATGTATCACTGGGAGATAACCGCCTGAATGAAAATGTAGTAAATCATTATGATGCGCTGAATCAGTTAAGCAAGACATTGACAGAAGACAAAAAAGTATCTTATGATTACAATGCAGACGGATATCGAACCAGCAAAACTGTCAATGGAAAAACCACCTTCTTTATCTGGGATGGCGACCAGATTGTCATGGAACTGGACGAAAAAGGGAAAGTTTCCAAGCGGTATATCAGGGGAAACAATCTGATTTTTGCTGACAAAGGAGATGGCACGGACAAGACATATTATGTCATGAATCCTCATGGTGATGTAGTTCAGCTATTAAATGAGGCTGGAAAGGTAATCAAGTCCTATCATTATGACGCTTTTGGAAACGAAGAAAATATTGATAAGAAAGACACCAACCCATACCGTTACAGTGGCGAGTATTACGACAAGGAAACGGACACTATTTATCTTCGTGCGAGATATTATGACCCAGAGCTGGGAAGATTTTTGAGCCGTGACACCTATACCGGAGAAGAAGATGACCCATTGAGTTTACATTTGTATACCTATTGTGCCAATGATGGTGTGAATAATGTAGACCCAAGTGGACATGTGGTGGAGACGTTGGTGGACATCGTCAGCCTGGGCGATAGTATGTATACATTTGCTTTAAGACCTTCTTGGGCAAACGCAGGATTTTTATTATGGGACACAGCAGCAGTTGTAGTTCCGGTGGCACCAGGGTCTTATATGGCTAAGATTCCTCGTGAAGTTATGCAACATGCGGGGAAAAGAACAAAAATAGCTGTAAGATCTGAGAAAATTAGTAAGTATACTTCGAAAATAAAAAAAGGTTTCAGTAGTCTAAAAAGTGGCGTAGAATCTCTCGGAAGAAGCATAAAGAATAGTAAAGCTGGAAGATGGTTTAGTAAACAAACAAAAAAACTGTCGAAAGAACTTTCTGGAATAAAGACAAAAGTTAACAGTACTGTTGGTGGAGGAGGAAATAGCCCTAAGAAACCGAAGAAGACCAAAGTTGCAAAGGGAAGTAGTGTAACTAAAAAGGTAAATAGACCTAAGCATGTAGAGAGGCAAGTTAAGAAACTTAGTCCAGAAGCTAAGAAAGGGTACGACAAAGCAATTAAAGCATTGGAAAGTGGAGACACTCGTGGGTTGAATGATCATCCATTAAGTGGTAATAGAAGTGGTCAACGCGCTATTGATATAAAAGGAACTGGTAAAGGGCGTGGTGCAGGAAGAATTATATATGAATATGGGGAAGGTGGAGAAATTAATATTATTGAAATATTCACAGATCATAAGTATTAAGACTCACCCTATATAAAATATTCGGCATATGCCTATGGTATATGCCGATTCATCCTATAAGAATTTTAGTATTGCTTGCAAGTGATTTTATGTAGTTAGAAAGTGCTTTTTTGTTTAAGCGGATATATGGAAGAATTATAATTTGTGAAAAAAACACGATTAGAGAGTTTTTTACTTTTGAAATATTGTGATTACTGTATTATATTTTTTTATATAGATTCAAAAGTGAATTTGTCCGTTTCTAGTACTACTTACTGCTTATTTTACTTTCTATAATATTAAATGAATATAATGAAGAAGGGTGCAATCTATACCAAAGTATAACGATTGTAAATGACAGATGGTTGATTTTGGCGATACAACTGATTAATGCTTGAAGATAAATTATGGACAATCAATATAAAATATGTAACTTTAGTAATGAGAAGAAGAAATCTTCACTAGGTGTTGGAGATTTACTCATCCACGTTTCATAACAGGAAGGTGTATAGAAATGAAAATGAAACATTTAATAATTGAAGGGATTTGTGATGAAGTTGAAAATACAAATATATATCCATGTAATAGAACATTAAAAATGGGAGTTCATTGTTTTGAATGTTCAAAATTTAGCTACACATTTTGTCCAAATGAAATTGCAATATCAGATGAAGAAGGAGAGGTTGAAGAATGCATAGGTTTTGGAGGTGATATGGAACCTAACGAAACGAAAAAAAGAGAAAAATATGTTAATTTATGGAAAAAAATATGCAAAAAAAAGATTGATGAGGCATATGATGAATTTATGGATAAAATTAAATATATTTAATTAATAAAGTAAAGAACTTATGACATTGCAAAAGATAGGGGGCATTCTTCTGAAGGAAATGCACCGACTGTACCTCATATAGGCTGGCAGACTGGAGGTAAACGAGGTTCAGGAGGAACTGTTAGAGGACATATTTTTGTAGATGATGTTCCATATAATAGATGATTTATGAGGATAATGAAATGTTTAAAATAAGTGCACATATTTGTAATGAATTAAAGGATTCCAATTTGATTTTAAACAAATTGGAGGAAAAGGAACGAGAAAATATATTATGTTTAGTGTTGAAAAAATATATTGATTCTAGTTTTGAAAGTGAGTGGTTGTGGGAAAAATTTATTAGATATGAATTTTTAAATGATAACATGGTGGAGTATAGTCAAGCAAGTAGACACAATTAGTTAGAAAATCTTTCTGGAAAAAGACGCTAAGCCTGATTCCAGAAGAGTTCTTCTTTTTCGTTAGGTGTTAACATACCAAGAAAGCCATGTGGTCTTTTGGAGTTATAGAATCCTTCAATATATTCAAAGATGGAGAGTTGCAATTCTTGTAAAGAGTGATAGGTTTTGCGGTTTACCTCTTCTTTTTTGAGATATTTGAAGAAACACTCACAGCAAGCATTGT
>JAZQLD010000018.1:0-206981 GCA_045542435.1 Butyribacter sp.
GGCTCTCTTGGTATGTTAACACCTAACGAAAAAGAAGAACTCTTCTGGAATCAGGCTTAGCGTCTTTTTCCAGAAAGATTTTCTAACTAATTGTGTCTACTTGCTTGACTATACTCCACTTTTTATACCTATTCTATCAACTCTTCAATTCTACATTTAAGTGCTGATGCGATTAATGATATGTTTAAAATTGATATTGTACAATCTTGGCAAGTATACTTTTCTAACGATAAAATCCTTATTTCCGTAATTTCATTAATGTCGTATATACTTTTGCATAATCGCTTCATTTTCTTCCGTAACTTCACAGCTGACACTTTTTTAGAATATCTTTTTTTTCCAAAATGTTCCCTCAATAATTTTATAGGTTTCTTAGTGCATATTGGAGTAAACATTACATCTCCTACACCATCTGGAATTAATACAGCTATCTTCGTTACTCCTAACTCACAAAGTCTCTTATACGCATTTTGACATAATTGACATAAATGAATTTCTTCATTATATTGATCGTATTCCATACTTCTTAAGCTCTTTTTTTCTTCATCTGATAAACTAGAGGAACTTTCTACTTTTGCCAAGTAAGATACATGTGTAACTTTTAATTTATTCAAATAATAGTTACAATACTCATCAAACCCCACTTCCATTGTATGGTCATTATATATCCACTCACCAGTATCTAGGTTTATGAAATCTGCTAATTTCAACCGAGGAATGAAATTGATACCATATTCTCCCCTAAAGGTTTGCATATCCTTCTTGAATGAAACATTATAATACCTTCCAGCCTTTGTTTTCCTAATTAAATTATTCTCTAGCATATAGTTAATACATTTTCTGTGATATTCAATTTCATCAATATTTAAATAAAAACAAGCAACATCACCATTAATTGCGACTTTTGCCTCTGGAACAATATTCTCACTTACAGCATTTTTACATATTTCTGTTATATATTCTCTACTTGACTCTGAAAAATACACCATCCACTTTCCCATCTTGAAAGTATCAAGATATTTGCAATTTTCATTAGTAAAGAATATCCAATCACCTGTCGTTGTAATATTCATGATTCACTTTCCTCCACCAAAAATGCCCTACATCAGCTATTTACACCGATATAGGGCAATTATCTTTATTCCTCATTCATCTTCGCCAGCTTCGCTGTCTGATCCGCTGCAATAATATTATCTAGCAACTCTGTAATATCACCATTCAAAATCTCATTCAGTCTATGGCTGGTGTATTTAATACGATGATCTGTCACACGTCCCTGTGGGAAGTTATAGGTACGGATTTTCTCAGAACGGTCACCGGTACCTACCTGGCTTCTACGTTCCGCCGCCTGCTCACTTTCTGCTTTCTCACGCTCCATATCATAGATACGGGAACGAAGAACCTTCATGGCCTTATCCTTATTCTTAAGCTGAGACTTCTCATCCTGACAGGATACTACAATACCAGTTGGAATATGGGTAATACGTACCGCAGAGTCTGTGGTGTTGACACACTGTCCACCATTACCGGATGCACGGAATACATCGATTTTACAATCGTTAGGGTCTACCTGTACATCTACATCTTCTACTTCTGGCATAATCGCAACAGTCGAAGTAGAGGTATGAATACGACCACCGGATTCAGTAGATGGAATTCTCTGTACACGGTGTACACCACTTTCATATTTCAACTTAGAATATGCTCCTGAACCGTTAATCATAAATACGATTTCTTTGAAACCACCGATTCCATTTTCATTAGCACTCATAACTTCTACTTTCCAACGGTTTGTTTCTGCATATTTTGAATACATACGGAAAAGATCTGCTGCAAAAAGAGCCGCCTCATCACCACCGGCACCACCACGGATTTCCACGATAACGTTCTTGTCATCGTTAGGGTCCTTTGGCAGCATGAGAATCTTTAATTCCTTCTCACATTCTTCTACCTTTGCCTTGCAGTCGTTTAATTCTTCCTTTGCAAGCTCCTTCATTTCTTCGTCAGATTCCTCTTCCAGAATCATAAGGCTTTCTTCAATACCATCCTTAGCAGCCTTATACTCTAAGTATTTCTCTACAATAGGAGTCAACTCATTCTGCTCCTTCATTAACTGACGATATCTGTTCTGATCATTAATAACATCTGGCTCTGTCAATAACATATTGATTTCTTCCAAACTACGTACTAAATCTTCTAACTTATCAAACATCTTTCTCTTCCTTTCTATACTCCTGCTGCATTTTTGCAGCACTCACTGCATATCTGCCGCAATTTCCACTCTTTATACAGCAGCCTTCTATCTCTAAATACATTTTATTTCTTTGGACAAACAGCCTGAATCACTCTGTCAAGTCCACACAAATCCTTCAGACAAGCCACATCCTCATAGCCTTGCTGTTTCAATATCTCAGATACGGTCTCTCCCTGATCATATCCGATTTCCAGCCAAAGCATACCTTCCGGCTTCAAATGTGCAACTGCCTCCCGGGCAATCCTTTGATAGAAGTCTAGTCCGTCTGCTCCCCCATCCAATGCCATCATAGGCTCATGGTCTTTTACCTCTGGCATCAATGTTTCTATAACCTCTGAAGCAATATAGGGCGGATTAGATGCAATCACATCATATTGCCCCTCTACTGCCGCAAACAAATCACTTTCTATAAAATGAACCTCTGCCTGAAGCTTCTTTGCGTTTTCCTTTGCAATAGCCAGTGCATCCTTCGACAAATCTACTGCATCTACACTTTGAGGATTTCCAAGCTTTGCCAGGGAAATACCTATGCAGCCAGAACCAGTACATAGGTCTAACACTCGCTTTCCTTGCACCAACGATAATAAATTCTCTACTAAAAGTTCGGTGTCCTGACGTGGTACCAATACATCTTTACTAACCTTAAACTCCATTCCCATAAATTCCTGGGTTCCTGTTAGATGCTGCAATGGAATATGCTCTTTGCGCTGATCTATCAACGAAAGATAGTGTTCTATCTGTGACTCTGAAATCTCATCGTCTCCATGCAGAAAAAACTCTGCCCTCTTCATACCAGAAACATATTCCAGCAGATACCATGCATCCAGTCCTGCATCTGCTATTTCTGCCTGGGTAAGAATTTCTTCTCCTTGTCCCAGTAATGCTCTCCATGTCACAATACATTTCCTGCCTTTCCAGCTTTAAGATTCCTTCTCCTCAAACTTTGCATCTTCATCAAAGAATCGGTCCAGACTCTGCAAATCATCATCCTCTTCTAATTCTACCTTTGGAGCTGGCGCAGTTCCCTTAATTGCTGCGATACGTGCTGCCTTTCTCTCTTCGATTTCTTTATACTTCTGCTTCAATTCCGCCTCACGCTCTGCCTGGGCTTTTTCTCTTTCTTCTCTTTCCTTCACACGATTATGGTAGGCCTGCTCTCTTTCCTGCAATTCCTTCTTAATCTGCGCTCTGGATTTCTTAGTCTTACCAGAAGAAGCCTTCTTCTGACCATCTCCTTGCTGTGCTTCCTGTTTTTCTTTTGCCTTTCTCTTGGCTTTTCTCTTCTCTTGGGCTTTACAGCGTCTCTGATACTCTTCCCAATCAAATACAGCTTCCACAGAAGCAATTGCAACTTCAATCATATCATCGTCAGGCTCTCTTGTAGTTAATTTCTGCAACAATAAGCCAGGCTTACTTAATGCAATAATTATCTTATTATCTGTATTTCCTGCAAAACGAATAAATTCATAAGAAATTCCTGCGATAACTGGTACCAAAAGTACACGGAACAGCATTCTCAGTCCAACACTCTTCACCTGAATAAAGATGAAGAAAAGAATACTAATAAACATTACAATCAGCAAAAAGCTGGTTCCACATCTGCGGTGTTCCTTAGACTGCAGCTTAACATTGGCCACATTTAAAGGCAATCCACTTTCCACACAGTTAATCGTCTTGTGTTCTGCACCATGATACATAAACACACGTTTAATGTCACTCATTAAAGAGATAGCCATAACATATCCTACGAAAAGTACCACACGAAGTACACCTTCTATAATAGTAAGTGCCACCTCTGACTCTATCTTAGAACGCAACAATCCTGAAAGGAAAAATGGAAGCAACATAAACACGCCTACTGCTAACAAAATAGAAAGAATTACCACCAAAACATTTTCCAATGTCTCCTTTCTCTGGGCTTTCTTTTCCTCTTCCGGTGTTAATTTCGTCTTAACATTAGCAGTTCCTCCATTTACTAATGCAGCCTTTGCCTCACCCTTTTTCTCTCCATTTTTTTCCTCTTCTTCATAAAAGCTGGACGAATATGTTAATGATTTCATACCTAATACCAGAGATTCTACGAATGCTACTACACCTCTAATAACCGGTAAACGAAAAAATACATTTTTATCGGCAATACTCTTGCATTTTCCCTTTTGAACAGAAATCTCTCCATCCGGCTTCCGAACGGCCACAGCGTATTCCGACTTATTTTTCATCATTACGCCTTCTAAAACCGCCTGTCCTCCAATTCCTGATGATTTCATATTTATTTCCTCTTTCAATCGTTGTTTTTTCCTAAAGCAAACAAAAGGTCACAATGCCCACTATGGGCGTTGCAACCTTTTGAAAGATCGGCCTCTGCCGACCGAATATTTCGCTAGTTAGCCTGAATGCCATACTTACGGTTGAATTTATCAATCGCACCACGAGCTTTAACGGCTTTCTGCTGTCCTGTATAGAAAGAATGACATTTAGAACAAATTTCTACGTGGATTTCTTCCTTTGTAGAACCTGTTACAAATTCATTTCCACAGTTACAAACAACCTTTGCCTGATAATAGTTAGGATGAATTCCTTCTCTCATGTTAAGTACCTCCATTCCGCCATCCGTTAAGACGGCAAATCCATATACGAAAAAGACTTCATCATTAGATACGGCTATGATTTTCGTCTTTTCGATTACATCATTAAAACACAACTTCCTTAGTATAGCATAGGAAATTTTTGAATGCAAGGGATTTTTTTAGATTATTTTCACCTTTTTTACCATTTGGATTAATTCTTCATTATCCTTGGTTTTACGGAACATTTGAATAATCTTCTCCACTGCTTCTTCCGATTTGGAACCATTAAATGCTTTTCGAATCAGATAATTTGCTTCTGCCTCTTCCTGTGTCAGCAGTAAATCATCTCTTCTAGTGCTGGACTTCGGCAAATCGATAGCTGGGAACAATCGCTTCTCAGAAAGACTACGATCCAGTACCAATTCCATATTGCCGGTTCCCTTAAACTCCTCAAATACCACATCGTCCATCTTGCTTCCGGTATCTACCAATGCAGTAGCAAGAATGGTAAGACTTCCGCCTTCTCTCATATTACGGGCTGCACCAAAAAACCGCTTTGGCATATGCAGCGCAGCAGGGTCAAGACCACCAGAAAGGGTTCTTCCACTTGGTTGTACTGTCAGGTTATATGCTCTTGCCAGACGGGTAATGCTATCCAGCAGAACCATAACGTCCTCTCCATGCTCAACCAGACGTTTTGCACGTTCAATTACCATTTCAGAAACACGCTTATGATTTTCCGGAAGTTCATCAAAGGTAGAATAAATCACTTCTACATTTGGTCCCAGGATAGATTCCTTAATATCAGTAACTTCCTCTGGGCGCTCATCTATCAGAAGCACAATCAGACGCATTTTTGGATGATTCTTCTTTACAGCCTTTGCCACCTGCTTTAATAAGGTAGTCTTACCAGTCTTCGGCTGTGAAACAATCATACCACGCTGTCCCTTTCCAATCGGAGAAATCAAATCCATAATCCGCATAGAAATGCTATTTTCTCCCTTTACCTCCAAATGAATTCTTTCATTTGGGAAAATTGGAGTCAAATGCTCAAACTTCTTTCTCTTGGCAGTCTGTTCCAAAGTATATCCATTCACTGTTTTTACATATAATAGCGCACTAAACTTTTCATTTTGATTTCGGATACGGGTATTTCCTACCAAAATATCCCCTGTCCGAAGCCCAAATTTACGAATCATGGCTGGTGACACATATACATCAGCTTCCCCTGGAAGATAGTTATCACAACGTACAAAACCATATCCCTCCGGCATAACCTCTAAAATTCCCGTCTTAGTTTCACCACTGTCTAACTGGGAAAGCTCGGTTGGAGTCATATTTGCCGCATCTCCCCTGAAATTAGTCTGGGTTGTTCCATGACTATCTGTTCTTCTATCTTCTTTTCCCATAGAATAATTTGACTTTTCCGCAGTTCCATGGAAATTTTTATTTCCTGTACGATAATGATTCTTCGGCTCTTCTTTCTTATCGTAGCCTTCTTTTCTACTACCAGACTCTGCATCCTCAATTTTTGCAGTCTTATCCTCTGCCTGAACAGAATTTTCTTCTGCTTTTGCCTCAGTCTGCTCTTCCTTCTGGATGTTCTTCAGAATATCCAGTAATTCTAACTTTTTATAGGTAGTAACACTTTTTACCCCCATCTTCTTTGCAGCCAGACGCAACTCCACTAAAGACATTTTTTCTAACTCTACCATTTGCTACCTCCATTCATTTATTGAAACCATATTTACTTATATAATTCTTGAATCATCAACGACATTGTTGGCGGAACTATTCAAAAGAATGTTTCATATACATTTCAGATATAAACTATCTTTAGTATACACAAACCGTTTCAAACTGTAAAGTAATTTCTTTCTTCTCTTGAGTTTCCACTGCTTTCTGTGCTATGATGATAAGTGGATTTATTTGCCTTTCTATAAGGCAGACATACACAGATTTTCTGTTGTAGTTACTATATATTAAAATGGAGGATTAATTGATATGAACCAGAGTGAAAAAGCATTACAATTGCATGAGGAATGGAAGGGAAAGATAAATACTACCCCCAAATGTGAAGTAAAATCCAGAGAAGACCTGGCATTAGCCTATACTCCAGGTGTTGCTGAACCTTGTAAGGTGATTGCTGAGAATAAAGAAGCAGCGTATAAATATACTATCAAATCTAATACCGTTGCCGTAGTATCAGACGGAAGTGCTGTTCTTGGTCTTGGAAATATAGGACCAGAAGCGGCAATGCCTGTTATGGAAGGAAAGGCTGTTTTATTCAAGGAGTTCGGCAATGTGAATGCATTCCCAATCTGTCTGGACACCCAGGATACCGATGAAATCGTCCGTACTGTAATTAACCTTGCTCCTACCTTTGGTGGCATCAACTTAGAAGATATTTCTGCTCCAAGATGTTTTGAAATTGAAGAGCGTTTAAAAGAAGCCTTAGATATTCCTGTTTTCCATGATGACCAGCATGGAACTGCTATTGTTGTTCTTGCTGGTATCATCAACAGTCTGAAGATTACAGGAAAAGATAAAGAAAAATGTCAGGTAGTGGTAAGCGGTGCTGGTGCTGCCGGTGTTGCTATTACCAATCTGCTTTTACTCTATGGATTTAAAAATATTATCCTGTGCAACAGTGCCGGTATTGTTTCTAAGGATTCTGCCCGCTTAAACTGGAAGCAGGAAGAAATGTTAAAGGTAACCAATCCAAAGGGTATTTCTGGCACTTTGGCAGATGCCTTAAAGGGTGCTGATATCTTTATCGGTGTATCCGCTCCAAATATTGTTACAGAAGAAATGGTTGCCAGCATGAATGAAGATGCCATTCTCTTTGCCATGGCAAATCCTGTTCCTGAGGTTATGCCGGATGTAGCTAAGAAAGCAGGTGCAAGAATCGTTGGTACTGGCCGTTCTGATTTTCCAAATCAGGTAAATAATGTAGTAGCTTTCCCTGGGATCTTTAAAGGTGCTTTGGAAGGTCGTGCTTCCCAGATTACAGAGGATATGAAGCTGGCTGCTGCAAAGGCTATTGCAGGACTTGTGGATGATGCTGACCTGAATGAAGATAATATTCTTCCAGAAGCCTTCGACCCACGAGTTGCAGAGGAAGTTGCTAATGCAATCAAAGCAAATATCCGCTAGAACCCGTTGGGGCGAAAAGCCCTACTACTCGTTAGACTATTATTTAAAAGAAACCTTTGGTGAAAAAATATATAAAGTCGCTTTGGATGGTGGCATGACCTGCCCCAACCGGGATGGTTCCCTGGACACCCGTGGATGTATTTTTTGCAGCCAGGGTGGCTCTGGTGAATTTGCCATCAAATGCGAAACATCTATTACAGAGCAAATAAACCAAGGCATTGCTTTTTTGCAAAAGCAGCCAAAATACTGTGGAAAGCGTTACATTGCTTATTTTCAATCCTATAGCAATACCTACGCTCCTGTCTCCCACTTACGTTCCATCTATATGGAGGCCTTGGAGCATCCACAGGTAGCCGCCTTGTCTATTGCTACCCGTCCCGACTGCTTCTCTCCAGAAATCTATGAACTTTTGGAGGAATGCAATCAAATCAAGCCAGTATGGATTGAACTAGGACTACAAACCATACACGAAGCCACAGCTGACTATATTCGTCGTGGATATCCTTTGTCCGTTTTTGAAAACACACTAAAAGAACTTCAAATACGAAACATTGATGTAATTACTCATGTGATTTTGGGACTTCCGGGAGAAACCAAAGAAGATATTCTTGCTACCATTCATTATCTGAATGAAAGAGGGATTCAGGGAATTAAAATGCATCTGTTACATATTTTAAAAGAAACAGATCTTGCAACAGAACTTAACCAGCTCCATATCTATTCCCAGGAAGAATATATTGATACGCTTCTATGCTGTATCGCCCATCTTTCACAAGAAATCGTAATTCACCGACTGACAGGGGATGGACCAAAGGATTTACTTCTGGCTCCCCTTTGGAGCAGAAACAAACGTGGAGTTTTAAATGAAATCTCCCATCAATTAAAGCTGCAAAAAATCTATCAAGGCTGTGCATTAATCTGATGGATTAAATTGTTATACTATTTAATAAAAAAGAAACGATAAGATACATTTTCTAAGAAAAGAGGGATGTTATGACACCAGAAGCATTGCAATTGTACAAGTTAATTGTTCTTTACTTTTTGAATCAGGCAGACCAGCCAATTCCAAATGCAATTTTGTCTGATTTTATTCTAGAAAGTGGTTATACCAACTACCTTTCTATCCAGCAGACCTTATCGGAGCTTACCGAAGATAAAATGATTCTGGTGGAACAGACCCATAAGAAATCCTATTACACCATTGCAGAAATCGGAAAAGAGACCCTGCGTTTTTTTGGCAACCAGCTCCCTACCGATACCTGCCGGGAAATCGATGAATATTTGGAAAGCAACCGTCTAGCCATTGTAGATAATACTTCTATTAAGACAGACTATACTAAGATTCGCCAGAATGAATATCTCGCAACCGGCTGTATCTATGAACGAGGCAGCAAGATTTTAGAAGTAACCATCAATGTCACTAGCGAGGAAGAAGCCGTAGATGCCTGTCAGCGTTTCAAAGATAAAAATGATCAGGTATACGCACAGCTTCTAACCATGCTATGCTTTGACGAAGACAAAGAGGAGTAGGGGGCATCCCCCCTACTCCTTTATTTTACCACAATACGCATAAATTTCTTCTTACCACGTTTTAATACTACACCATCTTCTCCGATGCTATCTTTTGCTATCTGCATCTTTACATCTGTTACCTTCTCACCGTCCAGAGTTACACCACCCTGCTCTACGTTACGGCGTGCTTCTCCGTTGGAAGTTGCCAGACCTGCTTTTACAAGCAGCTTTAAGATACCGATATTTCCATCTTCAAAGTCGTCAGCGGTCAGCTCAACCTCTGGCATCTGTGCAGCATTTCCGCTGGCAAAGAGAGCTCTTGCAGCTTCCTGTGCTTTAGTTGCTTCTTCTTCCCCATGCACTAATTTAGTTAATTCGAAAGCAAGGATTTCCTTCGCCTGATTTAACTGACTTCCTTCCCACTTGTCCATTGCATCGATTTCTTCTAACGGAAGGAAGGTCAACATTCTTAAGCATTTCAATACGTCTGCGTCACTGACATTTCTCCAGTACTGATAGAAATCAAATGGAGATGTCTTTTCTGGGTCAAGCCATACCGCGCCAGACTGTGTCTTACCCATCTTCTTTCCTTCGGAATTCAATAACAGATTGATAGTCATGGCATAAGCATCTTTTCCAAGCTTACGGCGAATCAGCTCGGTTCCACCCAGCATGTTGCTCCACTGGTCATCTCCACCAAACTGCATGTTACAGCCATATTTCTGGAATAATGCATAAAAATCATAGCTCTGCATAATCATGTAGTTAAACTCTAAGAAGGTTAATCCCTTCTCCATACGCTGCTTGTAACATTCAGCAGATAACATACGGTTTACAGAGAAATGAGGTCCGATGTCACGAAGCACTTCCATATAGTTCAAATCCATTAACCAGTCTGCATTATTTACAATCATAGCCTTTCCATCGGAGAAATCAATAAAACGGCTCATCTGCTTTTTAAAGCACTCTACGTTGTGATTGATGGTTTCCTTGGTCATCATCTGACGCATATCAGTTCTACCAGATGGATCACCAATCATAGCAGTACCACCACCAATCAAAGCAATTGGCTTATTACCTGCCATCTGCAATCTCTTCATGAGACAAAGTGCCATAAAATGACCTACATGAAGACTATCTGCTGTAGGATCAAAACCGATATAGAAAACCGCTTTTCCTTCATTCACCAATTCCTTAATTTCTTCTTCGTCTGTTACCTGTGCAATCAATCCACGGGCAACTAATTCATCATAAACTTTCATTTTGTACTCCTTTCATTTTACATCGCTTAAAGAATAAAAAAGTCCTTTTGCTGACTTCCATCAACAAAAGGACGAATTTCTCGTGTTACCACCTTTATTCCCTGTAAACTCACATCCACAGGCTCCATAGGATACTACTATATCCTTGTACGCTAACGGGTACCACCGTCCGGACCTACCAAAGATCTCTCTCCTTCAACCGGATACTCCGAGATGTATTCATAACAGGATTCCCTTGCGCCTCTCATCCACCGGCAACTTTCTGTCAGTTTCCTCTGCTACTACTTCTTCTCTTCTTCGTATTTAACAAAACCATCTTAACAAAACCCACCTAAAGTGTCAATCCCAAAAATAATTCTTTGCTGTATCTGATAGCTGACTAAGAACAAACAAGTATCCACCACCATCTTCACTAAAATGGCATATCCAGAAATCAGACTAGTAAATATATATACCAGACCGGCAGAAGCTCCCATCTGAATCACTACCAAAACATAATATAGAATCAGGTGCTTGAAAAGATTTCCCTTGGCTCCAAATACTACTTTACGGTTCAAGCTAAAATTATAAATCGACGATGCAATTCTTGCCAATACCGTAGACCAAAGCACGTTACTTCCGAGACCAACTCCTGACAGTACCCACAGATGAAATACCGAAAACAAGCCCATATCCAGCAAGGATGCACTTAAAGACGAAAGCAAATATTTGAAAAAGGCTCCAAATATTACTCCATAAATCCGTGCAGAATCCTTAATTGGATGAAAATGAGTTTCCTTATTCTCATCAATGTAAATCGTTTCAATGAAAACCTCTCTGCATGGCAGCTTCTTTCTGGCTGCAAAAATCAGCATACGGATTTCATACTCAAACCGTTCTCCAGGAAGTTCGCAAAGCTCCTGAAGCAAATCCATGGAAATTCCTCGAAGCCCAGTCTGGGTATCATGAATCATCTTTCCATATAAAGCCGCAAAAACAATTGTGGTAATTTTATTTCCAAAACGGCTCTTAAATGGCACCTGCTTTTCATTAAAATTACGGGTCCCAAGTACAATGTCCGAGTCACTCTCAGCCAATGCCAGAGCTACATTTTTCGTATCCTTTGGACTATGCTGTCCATCACTGTCCGCAGTAATAATTCCGTGGCACTTCTTGCCATAACATTTCTCAAAATTTTCCATGCACCAGATAAAGCCGGTCTTTAAGCCTCTTCCTTTTCCCTTATTATCCGGGTGGTGCACTACCGTTACTTCCTGTAGCTTCTCTACTTCCTGAAAGATACTCTGACACTCTTCCTGACTGCCATCATCAATCACTAGAATCTGTTTAAAACCAATCTGTACTAATTCCTTCACATACTTTGTCAGTTTTTCATCTGGATTTAGAGATGGAATCAATACCATCATATTATTCATTGTCAGTCCATCCTTTTTCTGTGTCTTCTCTAGTAATTCCTCATCCACTGGTCCTTTATTGTCATAATTCTTCTTTAACCATCCTGCAAACCAAATCGAAAGAATCACACCTAATATAGTAAGCAAAAGACCTTCTACCAGATATGGATATTTCATGGTAATTTCCGTGGTTCCTTTAGCCACATAGGTCAACTGATTCTTCTTCTCTATTTTTTGCTTAGAAACAAAAATATCATGATATGCCAGACTTGTATTCACCTGATCCTCTGAGGAAGCAATGGTGATTGTGTCAGAACCAAAAACTATCTCCAACGGAATAATTTCTCTGGCCGGCACCTCATGCAACACACTTCCGGCTAACTGCTGGATTAAATTCAATGCCACCTCATCATGGGTTAAATAGGCATGATATGGTAAATTTAAACCAATAAAACAAATATTATTATTTTTGACAGTCCCTACAAACTCTGCTTTTCTGCCAGAATCATACAAATACGCTAAAGACTCATCCAGATTATTAAAATACACGGTCTGCCAGTCTGCATAATCCTTGTCAAATAAATTACAATCCAGTTCCTGCTCCTGATAATACAAAATCGGATAACCATTTTCAAAAAGAATTTCGTGGCAGGTTACTCCTAAGAATTCTCTGGTTTTGGTTCTCTCATTGGCAGGAATACCATCTCCATTTATCAGAATCTTTACACCAGATTCACTTAAACGAACTACCAGCGCTTCTGCTTCTTCTTTATCATCATAAGTAAATCCAGCCAGATAAATCATCTTATATTTAGAAAGTTCTTCATAGGTATAATCACTTAAATTTGCAGACTCCCCTTTTTCCATATCTGGATTGGCATATGCCATAAGTGGAGCCGAAGTTCCAATACCAATACTGTTATATTGACATTTGGTTCCAAAGGTATCGTAGGTATCCAGGTGATATAAGAGATATTCACTATTCGCTTCTATCTGCTGATAGCCTACTTTTTCCGCACACTCTCTTACTTCTTCTACATCCTCTTCCTTTTCCCGAAGCTGACTGATTTTGATAAGCACCGTATCATTTCCCATTTCCAGCGCCCGGTCAAAGAGATAGATATAATATCCCTGAGCCATAGACTCATTCAAATCCACAATATTATTTGCAGTTGCCGCAGACTGCCAGCCAGCACCATATGTCTGCTGCACTTGCTTCCCATCATAATCGGTCAAAAGATATTGCGCCATGGCTCCCAGAGTACTTTCATCCATCAATGCTACCCTCTGGTTAGTCACTTCCTTTGCCCTATCCATCAATGTCCGCTGCTCCTGAACAAGCATATTCTCCTGAGCAGTCATCTGACCTTCCCCAAGATAAAGTAATGACAGAGAAGGAACTACATCTGCCACCAAAAGAATACAACAAAATACAACTAAGCCTTTTCTTAACGTTTTCCATAAGAAAAAGCTATACAGAATCATACACAATGCAATCGAAATAAAACGCAGCATCCATAAATACTGGCTTCCCGGAAGTTTTTCCAGCACCACATACATAGAACTTGTGGTACAGATAAAGATAATAACCGCCGAACAAAATCCTACCATTGACTGCTTTTTACTACAGATAAATCCAAATACTGCCACCAAAAAAGCTGCCAGACCGAAGTAAAAATCTACCACTCCCACTTTCAGACGTCGAATTGGATTTAAGGAAATCAAGGCATCCTGGAAGAATCCCTGCATAACCTGTGAACTGTCGGTAGAAGTAATTCCCCCCATTAAGGACGGATAGAGCCAGATTCCAATAATTGCAAAGGGAATCACCATGCTAAGAATCACTGGCAGACACATTCTCTTTTCTTTCCAGATAAGCTTATACACCAAAAGAAAAACCAGCATTGCCAAAGCAATCATACCAGCATAACCGGTATGACAGAGTACGATTGCGATAAACACTGGCACTACTTTTTTCAATGCTTTCCACTGTTTCTTAAACAAAAACTCATGTACAAAGTAAATAAATAATGGAAGCAAAACCATAGATAAGGAACGTGGCAGGTTTCCTTCCATAAACAAGGCATATAGGTTATTTGGCATAAAAAACCAAAGCACACCTATAAATCCCCCCAAAACTGGTCTTTCTTTTTTTACACCTATGTATAACCAAGCTACTGCCCCTAAAAAGAACACTAATCCATTAAATACCAGATACCCTATAATCTCACTACCACCAGCCAATGCCTGACAAAGTGCAAGAAAATATACTGGAAGCGGAGCCCAGTATCTCATCATTTGAACACCGTTATACCAGAAATTATCATATAATGGATACCAATTCCCCTTTAGGATAGAATGGTATAAAACATCACCTTTGTATACATGACACATAGTGTCCACACCAGCCGGATAATTTCCTCCCTGATGGATGACCAATGCAATCACCACAGCTATCACTGCATAAAGCACTACAGTAATGGTAATTCCTACTTTTCTCTTCACTGATTCCTCTCCTCTAATTCATCATGCTGTCCAAAACAGAATCTATAATCTCTTCCATTTTCTTTTCGGAATTCTTCCCCATACTCTTTAAGAAGTCCGCTTCCTTCTCAAAGCTGATAACATAACTTCTGGTAGGAGTTTCACTGCTCTCCATCTTCACCAGAATTCCACCAAGATTCTTTACAATCTCACGAATCTCATGTACAAAATAATCTGACATATTTTCCAAGGTTGGAATAATATGGTCAAATGGCTCTACCTCATTTAACACACGGTTCTGGTACTTATTGAAATACTCATCAATGGCTTTTTCGTAATCACCAAACTCCACAAACTTCTGATCGCTCATACGAATATTCACCATAAACTCCCATGTATGAGGATGTCGCTGCCCTTCTTTTCCATTAATAATAATATAATGGTTTGCATTCAGATAAAATTTGAATTTATATTCCCTATATAATGTACTATTCATAATTTCACTCTACCTTCTTAAAATGAGTTATTATTTTCACTCTAATTTCTATAAAAGCAATCTACTTTTGCTCTGACTCTGCTTTCTGAAATACATCGTAAACTTCCTGCAAGCTTTTGGTTTCATCCTCTCTGGATACCACCTTCTGAATCTGCAAATTCTTATCTCTTGACTGTAATGGCTTCATAGCCTTTCTTGCCTCTTCCTTGGTATACTTCACAAAAATCAGAATCAATGTATCCTCTGCCCATGCAAAACGAATCACTTTCTCATCCAAAAGCATCTGGGCCGCCTCTAAAAATCCATACATTTCTTTTCTTCCTGAAAATTTCACCCGCATCATAGTAACAGGGAAAATATTTCTTGTTTCCATTCTCTGGATAAAGATTTTTAATAGCTGTCGATGGAACAGACTCAACCTTGGGTGATAATAATCAAAGGCTTCAATCTTCTCTTCCAAGGATTGCACTATACTGTTTAACTCTTCTTCTCTATGAACCAGGGCTTCAATGCGTTTATCTCTGTCATCCAACTGCCAAAGAAGAATCATAGCAGTCAGTAGCAAGAAACATAATGCAATGGCAATAAAGATATATAACCCAATTTTGGAAGATAAAAATGTATTATTATCCAGAATAACGGTCTCATTAGTTAAAAGACAGATTTTATACTGAGCACCGTTATATTCAAAAACCACACCAGAGGCTACATATTTTTCCTTATCAATATCAATAATTTCATGAACTACCTGATTTACCACCAATTGATTTAAGAACTCTGTAGCACTTTCTGATACAAAGTAAGTAGATGTGGTAAATCCCTTATATCGATTGGTTTCCATGACATCCTTTACAAAAAGAAGCGCCTGATCCTTAGAAAGAGTCCAATACTTTTTATTAGAAGTATCCAGAGAGCTTAAAATCTCTGTAATAATCTCTTCATCTGTTCGGTTGTCCTGTACATTAATCTGATCCAGAACCAACTGCACATATGCATCCTGCTGGTCTGCATAAATAGATAACACACTGTCTTCATATTCATTAATCTGATAACTTCCCCACAGAAGCAATATCAGTACGCCGACAACTGCAACGGCGCCCATAATTTTAAAATTAAATCTCTTTTTCTTAAATTTCTTCTCTTTCTTCACGTTTTCACTCCACATTAACTAATTTTCTAAGCTTTTCAATTCCTTTTGCCAGAAAGCCAAAGTCATTTGCAATGGTTTTGATTACACTTTCCTTTTCCTGGGTAAAATTCTTTGTCTTCCATGCACTATCTGTATTGATACTATTGATAACCCCTGCAAAACGAATGAAAAATACCACCAGATTAAACAATGGCAGCAATGGAACTACATACCACTGCTTTGCATAATACTTGCGAAGCTCCTTAAAATTCTTCAAAAAGCCAATGGTTGAAAAATAATAAAAATATCCAATAATAATATACAAAAAGAACAAAAACAAGGTGGAAAATCCAATTAATTGAAAGGAGTAATTCATACACAAAAGACAAAGCAATGCAAGATACCATATCATTCTTGGAAAGGCAAAGGTATGGTCATAAACCAGTGTTCTTACACCTACATTGGTAAATAAATTTCTTGCTTTCATCTTATCCTTTAGGAATAAATTGGAAACCTCCAGGCTTCCTCTCTGCCAGCGCTGACGCTGGGTATACAATTTATTCATATCCTCAATAGGATCTACAAAAAAAATGGCATCTTCACAAATTCCTACCTTTGTTTTCAACAAATACTTCATCTGAAAAGTAATCTGTGTATCCTCACAAATAGTATCTGTATTGTACATCTGTGACTTTAACACAGAAGATTTTCGAAATGCCGAAAATGCACCGGATAACGTATAGATAGAATTTGTTTCCGAAGAATAATTTCTTCCCGCCAAAAAAGCCTGTGCGTATTCTAAAAACTCTACTTTTCTCAGTAGCTTTGGAAAGAACCATGGATAATCCTCTACCTGCTTTGGATCAATTAAAACAGCTCCTGTCATACACTCAATCTTCTGGTCACTTTCAAACTTATACACCATATTTCTAAGTGCTGACTTTTCCAATAATCCATCACTATCAATATGAACGATATACTTTCCCTCACTATTAAACAATGCCAGATTAAGAGCCTTTGATTTTCCTTGCTTTGCATTCAGCCATTGCATCCGAAGCTCCGGATATTTCTGCTGACACTGGCAATACACCTGAAAACTGTCATCCTGTCCCTGATTGTTTACAAGAAAGATTCGAATCCGGGAATTCGGATAATTACTTTCATCAATGGAACGAATACACTGCTCCAATGTATTCATTGAGTTATAAATTGGAATAATCAATGATATTTCAGGGTCAATGGCAGGCTTCTCGATTTTTTTAGAATGAAACACTTTCTTAAACAAAATCAAGATACTGCCAACTGCTGGAACGATCTCCATAATCACTGGAATAATAATCCAAGCTGCCCAAAATATAAAAGATTGAAAGAAACTATTTATTAATTCCATAGGTAAATCCACCTACCTTCTGTCGTATAATCTGAGTTCTGGTGAAAACGAAAAAATACAATAAAATAGACAAACCATAAAAGATAAACCGCCCAATAAAGGTATGTGCTGCATAATAGGACGACATCCCGAAAAAATAAATAATTACACAAATAGAAATAATCCGAATAGCATTTGCCAAAATAATATATGCAACCCCGATTACTCCTACTATAATTCTTTCGTAACGGCTATATGCCTGAAAGAATGCCAACAGAGACAAAAATGCCATAATCTCCAAAATGCCAGAGCACTCGAAGTCAATTAACAGGGAAATCGCCCCTGCCTTAGAATCCACAAAAATAACTCCATATTTGAAATATGAAGAAAACATTCCTGTTAATTTGCCAAATCCTCCTGCCACAGCAGCCACCACCTGGGCTAAAGGCTGGGTCAGATATGGACGGATAAAAATCATCATGAAGATAAATAATCCACAGCTTCCCCAGATAAAGCGCCAAGCAGGAAGTTCACTTTTCTTTAATACACGTAATATGTACAACCATACTACAACTAATATAATCCCTAGAACTGGACTCATACTTTAAGCCACCTTTAGTTTTTTCTTACGATAAACCCATACAGCTAATACAGACAAGCCACACAGGGAGATTCCCATAACAGCCCCGGAAGAAGTTCCAGCAATTGTTACCCATTCACCGCCAATATTAATATAATTGGCCTGAATCATCTTCATATCAGAAACCTCTAATCCAAGATATTCTGCTACCTTCTCTAAATCAATCTGATACTCCGCTTCATCCGAAATCGCCACTCCATCTGCCGTCTTATTGACTGTCAGATACATTTTTCCAAATACAGGTGCTCCTTCTTCATAAATATTTGTAGCTGTAGAACCAGACTCTAAATCCCATAAATAGAATTCATAGGTTCCTGCATCCAAACCATCTAACTGTGCATCAAAATCAATATTCCCATCTTCATCTACTGCTATCAACCGGAAACCGATAGCAGTCTCATCATCTTCATTAAACCGAATAGTGAAAGGCTGAAACTCCTTCTCATTCATATGAAGTGTAGACAATACATGACCATACAATGTAGTATCATCCAGATACAAAGCCGCCTCTGCATCCTCTCCAACACCACCACTGGTAGAATACTGTACTAACTGATGTGGATAATAATCCCAATCCGTATAAACACCATCATATGTAATTCCAGTAAATTCTTTCGTTTCAGAACTTTCCTGAAGATTAGCCACATCCTTAATCAACATCTCTTCTTCCATATAGTATCCAAAGGAAATGGTCTCATTGTACTGCTTCACTGCTTCCACAGGAATCGCAATCTCATACTGCTTATTGGAATGAACTACTGTAGCACCATCAATTCCATCCAAGGAATCTAAATTTAACTTAAATGTAGTGTTTCTTCCTAAATCAGTGTAGATTGTAAACTTACCATTACTATTCTCACCTGAAGCAGTAGCCGCTCCATCATATTTTTCCTTTATATAAATATATACATAATCTCCATCAAAAACTATGGCAGTTTCTACCAATGCACCATCGTCAACAGTAGTCTTCGCTACTGCATCCCAGTCGTAAAAATCTCCATCTGCTTTAATACCTTCATAAACGGCTTCTGTAGCTTCTGGCTGGGCAACCTCCTCTGTATATGGAATCTCACTGGATTCTATCGTTGTGCCACAATATGAAATCGTAAAATTCTCTTCTGCAAAAAAAGTCTTTGGAATAGCAACTTCACTTTCGTATTTATTCGCTTCTTTACTTGGAGCATACGCCTGTACAGTTCCTGAGATTTCACTATAATAAGCATCTCTCACCTGATCCATCATTCCTGAAAACTGAATCATAGAACTATTGGTCCAAGAAATCCCATCATAAGACAAATTTATCTGAGTTTCTGTAATCGGTAATCCGTATTCATTTCCACCATTCTGCTGAATATAAAAATAAACATATTCCTCATCCTGCATGACTGCCCACTGGGCAATTTTACTATTAGAAGACTCCTGCATAGTAACATTCTTCCATTCAGAAACATCACCATCCACTGTTACAGCAGCAGCACTTACCGAAATCGCGGGACATATTAATACTGCTATCAACGAAGTCATACATAATCCTGAAATCCATCTTCTTCTCATCTGTGTCACTTCCTTCCCAAAAGAACAACCTCATTATTCTGTTCTTTTGTTTCCTCTTCCCAGTCTAACGTACTCCCACTCTTCATTGATATTATCGAATATTTTTAGCGAAAACTTAACTTATTGTAATTATTTTAGCAAGTTCTCGCCATACGTCAAGTGCAAAATGGTCATATTTCTTTAGTTTTCGGACAAAAAAACACAGCTGAAATTCACTTCAGCCGCGCTTTTTCAATCCACTGGTCCAATGTCAGCGGATAATAATCTGAAAATACAGTAAAACAATTAATCATATTACAGGACAGGTTCCCTATTTCTTCATTAATCCAGGTTTCTCTGGACTGGGCTTGAAACTTCTGCACATTGTCATAATCCTTGGTATCATGTACATGTCCATATAACATATACGTAGTATTTCCATGATACTGTCCGTTGTAACAGATGATTGGATAGTGAGATAACACCACTTTACGGTTATTGTCATGAAGTTCTGCATAGGGCTTTACCCACTCAAATAAACTTTCATCCAGTTTCTTATCTCTCAAAAAGATTCTGTCATGGTTGCCGGTCACCAGATATTTCTTCCCATTTAATTTGGAAAGAAGTTCATTAACCTGCTCTCCCTTTCCCATACATAAATCTCCTAAAATAATCACTTCATCCTTTTTCTTTCGTACTACTTCATTCCAGCACTGAATCATATGCTCATCCATTTCTTCCACAGAAGCAAACGGACGTTTATCCAAAATCCTTACTTTATCATGTCCGAAATGACAATCAGCTATATAAAATCTCACCGCTGATACCCCTTTGGATTCTTGGTCTGCCATCTCCATGCATCTTCACACATTTTATCAATGCTTCTAGTAGCCTCCCAGCCCAGTTCTTCCTTTGCCTTAGTACAATCTGCATAGCAAATATCAATATCACCTGGACGGCGTGCCACAATCTTATATGGAAGTTCCTTTCCACATGCTTTCTCAAAATTATGAATAATGTCAAGTACGCTATAACCATTACCGGTTCCCAGATTATAGGTTACCAAACCTGGTGCAGATTCTAACTTCTCTAATGCCTTAATATGTCCCAATGCCAAATCTACTACATGAATATAGTCTCTTACTCCAGTACCGTCTGGTGTATTATAGTCATCTCCAAACACCTGAATGCACTCCAACTGTCCTCCTGCCACTTTCGAAACATATGGCAGTAAATTGTTTGGAATACCATTTGGATCTTCTCCAATTTCACCACTTTCATGGGCACCAATCGGATTAAAATAACGAAGAATTGCAATATTCCAGCTATTGTCAGACTGATAAATATCACGAAGCATTTCTTCAATCATTAACTTAGTGCGGCCATATGGATTCGAAACGGATAATGGAAAATCCTCTGTGATAGGCACAGTCTTTGGCAAACCATATACTGTTGCAGAAGAACTAAATACCAAAGACTTCACATTATACTTTCTCATTGCCTTCAGAAGATTTAACGTTCCAGTAATATTATTATCAAAATACTCCAATGGCTTCTGACAAGACTCTCCTACTGCCTTCAAACCAGCAAAATGAATCACAGAATCAAACTGTTCTTTTTCAAAAATCTCATATAACGCCTGCTCATGAAGCAAATCCTCTTTATAAAATGTAATCTTCTTTCCAGTCAGCTTTTCCACTCTGGCAATGGATTCTTCACTGGAATTCAATAAATTATCCAATACTACTACTTCATATCCTGCATTTAACAACTCCACATTCGTATGACTGGCGATAAATCCAGCGCCTCCTGTTACTAATACTTTCATCTGTTCCCTCCTATAATAATGTAAATTTCTTATCTTTTCTTATTGTACTGCATTCACTTCAAATGTCAAACTTAATAAAAAGAAAAAAATGAAACCGGTGCTATTTCTAACACCGGTTTCCCGCTTATCTCAAATTAATCGAGATTAAATACATACATATTGTCCGCCTGTGCATCTGGGAAGAGATTCAAATATGTCGTTCCCTCTTTCTTACGGTTTTCCGTTTCAAACTTCACATAATTGTACTTCACGCCAGCATGTACACCATTGATAAAACGCTCATCATACAGGAAGTAGTACTGTGTACTATCCTTTACAAAGTTATTATTTGCAATAGAGAACTTACCATCCTCTCCTGCTTTAAATCTAAAGATAAAACGTTTTCCTGTAGCAGAATCTCTATAATCCTGATAAATCGTTTTAATCAAGCTATGCGTCTTATCAGCCTCACCTTCGGTTCTATTTACCAAAGAAATTCTCAAACTACGGAGGTTCCCACCAGTGATATTATTATCATATGGTGTGAAGTAAATCCGATGTGATAAATTCTCGTTAGCTGCAAGAGCATCTGCGATAAAGGTACTTTCTGATGCTAATTGCTTATCATAGTCTGCTGTAAGAGAAGTGTCCTCATCTTCCATACCGGCAGAACCACCACCGCCTGAACCACCAGAACCAGAAGTGTCACTTTCTGGCTCAACAGCTGTAGCCGCCTCGGCATCTGCCATAGTGGCATATACGTAGACTCCATCTACAACAGCTACTGAATTCACTCTGTTAATACCCATATAGGAAAGATCAAATCCCTTCGCCTTCAAATCTGCAACGGAAACCTTAAATACCTGTTTTTTAGTAGAATCTGTTTCCGTTCCCTGACAAGCTGTAAGAGTATACTTTATAGTATTCCAATCCTGAGCTCTTAATTCAAATACATTCTCACTAGCATTGACAGACGATTTACAATGATATTCTATAACAATAACATTTTCATCAGACAAATCATTAAACGCTGAAGCATGAGCATTTCCTATATCTACGCAAAGCTTATCTTGTGTCTCATTAACCAGCACACGAATTGGTGTTGGCTTTGGTGTTTCTGTAGGTACCGGTGTAGCAGCCGTTACCGGTGAATCTGCTGTAGCTTCCGGTGCTGCAGTTTCCTCTGGATCTAAGGACGGTTCTGCCTCTGGAGTTGTTGTCGCAATTGGCTTAGGACTTGGTACATACTCTAGATACTGTTTCTTAACCTTTGGCATTTTTGCATCAAAGAGTAACAACGACTCTGTACTATCAGAATTATAGGTTAATTCCAAACAATCCTTTGCCTCTGACTTAATTCCCTTAATCTGATCCACTGTTACACTTGGAGGCTTATAACCAATTTCATAGTTACCAATCAAAGTATTAATGAAAAGTTTCATTTCTTCGGCATCAGTAACTTCTCCTAGCTTAACACCTGTATAGGTTACATTCTCAACAGAATACAAATAATAGTTATTTGTAGCATCATTCGGTGTAATACCATACATAGAGTTATCCTTCATGGTATTATCTGTACCACTTAAACAATGCCATACTGTCAACCGGCTATTATCCATATTCAGCTGGAAATCCTGACCAATATTTCCAGAAACATTAATTGGTGCATCAGCCGTTATAGTATATGGATATGTAGTAATACTACCTCCATTCAACTGCGTTATCTTGTCTGTTGATTTAACTGCTTCTCCATAGTCCGCAGCCTCCCACTCATCATAAAAGACTTTTTTATCACCAGAACCTTTTTTCATTACTGCTGCGTAAGTATACTCCAAGCTATTATAATCATCCAGAGAATAGATTCCATCCGGATAGGTTGGCTCATCTACATAAGAGGCAGAAGAATCTGTAAAACGACTCTGATTCAATGTATTCTTAATAGCTTGTGTAATAGCCTTCGAAGCTTTACTATCCTTTGAAAGTGCTTCTCCTGTGTAAAGAACACTAGCACCTCCTTTTGCCTGATACGAAATAAAGCTTACTGCTCCTCTTGCATTGCTTGCTTCCTGTAAGCTGGTTCCACAGCTAACAAGGAATACATTATACTCGTCAAACTGACTTAATGTTGCCTCTGAATATTCAATATCAGAAGTATATGGATAGACTTCCGTAAATCGTGCAAGATACTCGTCTAATGTTTCTGTTTCTACATTGATTTCGTAGTTTTCTAATATATCAACATATTTTTTAAACAATGCAGGATCACTACTCAAATCAGTAGCAGTTCCTTTATCAGCCGCATTGATAATCTGATAAACATTAATCTCCATCTTGCCTGTATCCGCGCTATTGTACCAAGACGTACCATTCTCAGCTACATAACGTCCCGGATTATTAACTTCGTATACCACAAATCTCCATGCAATAGCACCATTACGACGATTTGGCTGTTTTCTATTCTGATATACTGTATTAAAGTCAAAGGATACCGCATGCGTATTTTTCTCTGCTTGCAATGCTGCATATGCAGCCTTCTCTTCATCCGTCATTTTGCTTAAAGGTTTATCCTTTGGCACATCAACGTACTCATAGTACTGTTTTGGTGCACTTGCATCAGCTGAAGACTCAGAATCAACATCCGTATAACTATCATAAACTAATTCCATATCCTCAGCGGAATCACCGATAACACCATCGTAATTGATGTCCATATAGATTTTAATACCATATTTTGAATTTGTTTCACCATCATTCTTCTTACGAGGCTCACCAATGGTAAAAGCAAAATTCAGCTTTGAGTCACTTAACGCCGTTCCTTCTGTACCTTCTGGTGCAACATATACAGCCGGTTTACCAGAAATGCTTATCTTCGAATCAACAAAAGAAACACAGTAATTCAAAAGGAACTCATAACTTAAGGTACTAAGAGCAGTCACATTTACTTTATCCTTCTTACCAGAATTAGCAAATTTATAAAGATTAGAGGACTCATCAACTAACGCTGAACTTACCTTAAAAGAACTACCATCCGCAATGTGCAGTTTATCAGCTAAGATTAATCCATTTCCTCCATCCACATACTCTTTTAACTGCTTAACCTTTAAATCCGAAATATCATTTCCAGAAAAACGATAGGACTCTGCCTGATCATAATCACCTACATGAAGTACTACTTTTCTATCTAATTCAGAATCATTATATTCAACCTTGCTTCCAGCAGCGTTTTTGTTTAATTTACCATCCTGCAAACCAAGGTAAATCAAATCATATTCACCACTAAGATCCTTCTTGCTTCCATTAAAGGCCTGAGTGGTCATATAGTCGATTTCAATATTACCATCAAAACGTGACGCCGGCAAATATGCTGATAAGTAAGTATCTGTTAATATAAAGTCATTACATGGCTCGACTTCCAAAACCTTCAAGGTCTCTTTCTTACGTGTTGCATCATCATTATCACCAGAACCACTCTTTTTATAATTCAACAGATAGTATACCATCTGCGCAGGAGAAAGTTTAGAGTAATCTTTTCCCTCTTCTTTGCTATACCAATTAAAAGCATCCTCTGTATCATCCGTGTTTTTAATTGAACCATCATCTGATGAACAATCATAAAACATAGAAAACATACTATTACTATTATAAGTAAATGTGCCACCATTCAGACCCTGATTATCCTCATGGAGCATAAATACCCCTGCGTTATTCGAAACAAGTTCGTATAATTCTATTAAATCTTCACTGATAGAACCTCCAACCCAATTTGCTACTCCTTCTTCATTCAAAGTTTCATCGGAAATTAAAAATGTGTTAATATTCCAACACTTCTGTGCTGTTTCTGTAACCTGTGAAGAACACAAGCCTTCCTCTTTGAACATGGACTTATTAAGAAGTTCTCCGGAAACCAAATTAGGTTCTTCTGGAATTACTTTTCCACCTGATGCTTTTTCTTTACAGAAGAAATAATTATAAAAGTTCTCCTGCTTCATCAAATTGTTCATTATATAAAACTTATATAAATTTGAAACAGAACCACTATCCGACAGTGACTTTCTAGTATCTGCTTCTAACGTTTTATAAATCAAACGATTGTTTGTCACATTTGATTGTTGCGCTGAACCTGCAGACTGAAATGAATTGTAGGAAACAATCAATGGAGCAAACTTAAATCCCTGACCCTCATATCGTCCATCATACTTTTCTAATTGATTTACCTTCATAAACAACATACGGGCAACACCCCAGGACAAGTCCTGCTTCGCACTAAAGCCGTCATTGCAAGTACCACTGCCTGTATCGATGATCTTTTTCTCAAAACGATCTCCTGTCCAATTGCTTGCAATTTGGCTATTAGAAGAACCTTGACCATGGATATATATTAAATCTGCGAAATCAATCCACTGAGGATTCTCATTTAACTGTGCAGGTTCTATTGTCTTAACCTGAACATAAAAATTCTCTCTCTCTGAAGCCTTCTTCAAATTTAATGAAGTACGTAAAAAAGAATCCTGACGCACAAAATGAGAACTATCTTCACTCTTATAATAATTTTCTGGTGCATAATAAATTGTATAAATTTTATTATCTGTACGTTCTGTATACTCTCGGTCACCTTCAACAAAGGTAATCACCTCAGTCTCTGATGTGGCAACCTTGTTTTCCAGAAGCATTTCATTCTTTTTTGTTACACTGCCTTTTTTACCTAGCGTAACCCACTTGAAGTCAGCTTTTGCTTTCTCCTCATCTGTAACAGCTTTCTTGAAATTAGGTCGATATACTGTTCCCGAAGCTAATACACCTGAAGTATCTGCCCAATTCGTACCATCATAGTAATGGTCGCCTGCACCTGCCGCTACCTTTTCATAATATCCAACTGCTGTGTATTCAGAATTAAAACCTTTCCAGTCTTCATTAAATGTTCCATTTGCAGCTCTAAGATATTCGTCCTCAAAAACAGTATCAACGATATCACCAATCGACATACCTGAACGATTTACATACATTTTATCGGCACCAGTTTCTAACTTGATAGGTTCACATCCTTCAATCAAATAGCCTACCTCAGCCTGCCCAACATATGGAACAATCTCTAATATTACAAACGGATTTTTTTCAGTTCCATCAGTAGCAGAAAGATCCCAATCCGGAGATGGAGCATCAGCTGCCCACACCCCTCTTAATGGCAATGAATCTGCATGCGCAATCAAGCGATGATACCCAAAATATCCTAGCACCACAGCCAGACAAATTGCCACCAGACCAGCAATCTTCTTTCCTTTCGATAAGTTTCTCCAAACTCTTTTCATAACTTTTGCCTCCATTCCACAACTGCCTTCCAGTTGCAAAGTGCTTTCCTAAGTTTGCCACCTCTATAACCCAGTTTAGCTGATTACCCCCATTATGGGTAAGTAACCAGCTTGTTTCTAATTTTCGATGTTGCATCTACTTCATATTTGGACAATTTCTTCTCCATACCAAGATGAATTGTCACATTATTACCATTAATAGATACATCAAACTTATTAACGAATTCACTAAACAAAGCATCCCCATTATAAAGTGCACATTCTGGAGAACACTGGATAGAACCTCCACTTGCAGGCTTTAACTGATCATGATTATGCTCATATAAGTATAGCTTTTTGCTTCCTTCGTCAAATTTTATAAATTTCATCTCTTTTACTGTTTTGGTCTCAATGTATTCCTTTCCATCTGCATTAATAGAACCAGCAGTTACAGGATGGCTCTTACACTCCACCTGATAAAGAGTTAAAATCTTATTTGTCTTATCATAATGTACAGAATTTGACTCCATTATCATGGTATTTATCTGTGCTAATAAGGTCTGTGACTCCATCTGCACATCTAACTCTGATTTTGCATTTGAAAAACTTCTCGAACCAGTCTGCATCATGAGAGTGATTGTCAATGCTACAATTGCCATAACAGCAATGGAAATCATTAATTCTACTAATGTATAACCTTTATTATCTTTCCAGTTCAGAACAATCACCTCCCATTATTCAATATAGTGCTTTCCAGTTGCTTTCACCAATGCAATACTAAATGTCTCTCGCCCTTTCAATTCTAACTTACTTAAGAACTCTTTATTATATAGAGTACCATCTGCAGCAAGAGATCCATCGTTACTATATGTAAAAGCTCCTGTACTTTTGGAATACCCAATTTTCAACATATTTGTTTCATCTAAGACTAACGATGAAGAACCTTTTCCTGTAATGGTAACCTTACTATCACATAACCGAGTTTCTGCATCATTACCAGAAAGATATGAATCTAACTCAGCTCTTGTCAAAAAACCATTCGCATTACCAGTACTTTCAGAATTTAATATACATGTGTATATACCATCAGACTTCTTATATACATACAAATATGTAATGCCTTTTTTCGTCATAGTTTCCGTTTGAATCGTTGACAGTTTGCCATTCAATGTATTAGAAGCTTTTTTTGTTCTTCCAGCATTGGCATAACCCACTCCAGCAATTACAACACCTGATAATATCGCCATGATTGCCATTGTGATAATCAGCTCTATCAGAGAAAAACCTCTGGTGTCACTTTTCCACTTCATCGTATCACCTCCCGATATCTACAATTAGTTTTTAGTCCAGTTTTCATAATTGACATTACTTACAGAATCTGAATCACTGCTTTCACCAATTGTTGCATCTACAGACTTTCTAAAATATTTACTTAATAAATTATAGAAAACCTGTCCATTATTCTTATCATACTCAAACATTTCTCCGACTAGCTTTGAATTAGAAGAAACTGTAATATTATTACCAATTAACTTCACATCTCCGCCAGCGATAATCAAACCATTGAAATTTGTATGAACTTCTACATCTCCTGCTGTAATAATAATTCCATTCTCAGTACCTGAGCCACCAGGATTGTTCCATTCTACATCATGATCTGAAATAATATACTTACCGTTGCCAGAAGTCACTGTCATCTCACCACTAGCCTCTTTCAACGCAGCACGGTCTACCAATTTATCAAATAAATTTGTATTATCTTTCTTACCACATTTAGAGAAATTATCACCATTTTTTTCTGCTAATCTCCATAACGGACTAGATAAAGCATCTGAATAGTCAGGAATCAAGGCCATCTGTCTTGACATATATTCCTTACTCTTTCTTGTAGCGTATTCTGCTAATGGCGTCTCTGCTTTAGGCTCTGTATTCTGAATCTTAACAGCCAAAGTAGCATCATTAGCATTTCCATGTAGAATATTACCAGAGGTTAACAAAATCTCAGCACCGTTATTTAATGTCACTCCAGTAGTTGACACATATGCTTTATCAACCTCACTATAAACAGTCTGCTGTGGACTACACTGATGGAATATCTGATAAAACATACTAGATAACTTCTGATTTGCAAAATTCAAATAATAGTAATCAACATCCTGAATCTGTGCATCTCTACGATGATAAATCTGTACAGCCTGTTTATCAATAAAATCCATAACATCAAATGCCTGCTTTTCGTTTCCGGAAGCATCTGTAAATAAGTCATGAGAATTGTCTTCCATTAGCTGTTTGTACTGAGCGTCTTCTATTTCAAGATACTCATTATATCCATTAAAATCAAAGGCATAAATCGCATCAGTGGTAACATCCTTCACCCTAAAGAAATACCAATCCTTTGTCACACCATCTGCATCTGTCACAGACTTAACCTCTCCCGGAAAATCAGCAATAGTATCGTATTCTGTTACACCAAGAGTAGTAGCCGTAGTAACAAACTCTGCTGGCACATAATATGCTAACTGACTACTTTTTACAGTCAAAGACTCACCCAACTCAATATCTGGGTTGATATTATTTCCTGAACCATCCAACAAATTCTCTCCTGTGTTTGGATTCTTTGAAATAAAAGTACGTCCTGAAAGAATCAGCTGCTGTAATCCATTCAGATTTAAGCTTCCCTGCTTTCCATTCAAAGAAATCGCACTACTGTGAGAAGCCTGTGTAGCCAAGTTGTTTTCATTTGTATAATCATTATTGTAGTTGTAACCATAGTAACGACCCGATAAAGTTACTATATCATTTTCACCATTTAATTCTAAGTCGTCTGCTACATTACAAATACCATTAATCGTAATCTGATTATTGGAAGAGCCGGATTTCGTCATAATATTTTCGACCCATACCTCAGCTTCTCCAACGGTTCCACTCTGAATATTCAAATTACTACTATTTCCTACACTGATATCACCACGACTGATAATATATTGTGCATTAATATTTACAGTTCCACCACCGGTTAAAACAATTCCCTCCTGTGTGTCTTTATCTACATTGTTTCGATTAACAGTACCAGAGTACACATTTCCCTGCACGCCAATTGTAGTAGTACCCGCATCGGAGCGAATCTGATCATCTGCAAGAATTGCATAGCTTAAATACTCAGAATGCGCCTCTGTATCTACAGAAGGAACATCAATACGAATATCTGTTGTCAAAGTTGTCTCATAGGAATTCTCTTCTTTAATTACAGAAATATCCTTTAAAACTAAACTATAACCATCTACCAATAACTGACCACCTGTAAAAGTATTTCCGTTACTATCAGTAAAGGAACCATGTAATTGGTATTTACTTTTTTCTTCTGTATTAATATAGGATAATAAAACTTCATCCTTATAATTGTAGATACCATTTTTCACATAAACAGCATTCTCATCCCCTGTCAGCACTTGAATCATTGTCTCCATGTAGGAATTATTATAACGTGCATCTAAAGTTGAGGTTGCTGAAGTCAACGCCGCATTATATTCAGCCAGCGCCAATGCGTATGCTTCTGCCGATGCCTTAGAGGATGCATTTTGAATGCCGGCAGATATATTGTCTAAAATTGAATCGGTCTGATAAAAATTCTCTTGCGATCTTTTTTGAGTCATTTTCAACCGAATATTTGTTATAGTCATTGTGATTATGGTTCCGGCTAGCAATATAAGAAATGTCATTGTTGCTAATACTAACACTAACGAAGAACCTCGTTTATCTTTCCAAAACCGTTTCATTATGACCCTCCCTTCTTTCCTTTTAATCCTGAACCTTGGAACCATTTACTACTGCGTATTCTTTACCTTCTTTTATGATTCTAACAGTAATATCCGCAACACGATTCATCTCCTCCTGATCAACTAAGGTATACTCTGTACTCGTAGTATTCATAGCTAATTGATCAGAAGTAAAACTAGGCGCAAATAATTCATTACCACCAAACGAAAGATTCGTATAAACTTTTCCAATTTTATTCTTAAAATAAGACCCCGCTGAAATATCACTTAAATCTAACGTATATCCCATCTTACGTTTCTCATATCCTGCTGGGACATCAGACGCATTATAAGCCACACTGCTCTGGGCAATAATAAATAATTTCAACTGTCCGTTTTGAATATTATTACTATCACCAAAGAATGAATCAGCATCAAGTTCTAGAATATCACCACCAGATATTGCTGATGCTGTAGTAGGCTGATAAAACAAATAAATATTGGTTAATTCCTTTGGATCTAATGAAGAAACCTTCACTGGCTCTTCATACTTCATAGAAGCATTAATTCCTAATGGATATCCAGGGGTACCAATATATTGATATGAAAATACAGCTTCCACAACAACATTACCGGAAGAAAGAGGACCAGCACTTGGCTCTTCATATCCTTTAATCAAAATCGTACATTGTAAATGCTTTTCTATTTCCTGCATTGATACCACTGGCGGTGCATTATTAGCGGCACACTCATCCGCATGCTTTCCATAAAAGAACAGTTTTGCCGCCAACAAACTCTGTCCACTCTCAGAAATCAACACGTCTTTATAAGCATCCATGGTACCAACAACAGAACGCTCATAATCAATAACAACTGTGGAATCACTCGGTGATGCAACCACCTGCTGAATCGGATCGATTTCTGCTTCTATTGTAAATAAACTTTTATCAATTTTTACCGTTTTCTGTAAAACATAATTATCATTCCCAGATGATGGATCTGCTGGAGTTTTTACAGTCCACTTTGTAGCAGATGCATCGTTATTACAAACTACAGTACTGTCATCTAATGAATAGGATGTATTTTTAAACTCTTCCAAAATATCCTGTGCCTGCACAACAGCATTCTGTCGTGTTCGGTTTTCTGCATTCTTTGCACTGGCATCACCAAAATAACTCATAATAGGAATCGTAACAATACCTAATATAACAATGGCAATCATCAGTTCTATTAAGGTAAAACCGTTTCTATCTTTTCTTATTTTTTCCATTGTGAAATCCCGCTTCTGCATCTACTCACCTCTTAAACACCATGCAACCACCTTATAGGTGGTTGCATAATTATTCCTATTTACCAAAAATTCCATCGTTTTTCAGGTTGCCCATTTCTCCAACATCTTCTGGCTGCTGATACTCAAATGCTGTACCTGAAATAGCATACATACTAACTGTCATAGTACAATTCAAAACTTCAGTAGATGCATCTTTTGTAACTGCAAGATCCGTGATAGTCATTCTGTTGCCAGGTTCGTTAGTTCCTACTCTTGTTTCAGAATCGTTAATATATGTAATTACATCCTGAAGCTGTCCATATTTTGCTGTAAATGCTACAACAACGTCCGAACGATATCCCATATAACCTGATGCAGCAGTTACAGCCGCGCTAGCTGGTGTATCAGCCTTAATAGAAACACCAGTTGTAATCTCTGTAGTGCCTTCTTCTGGAGTCTCACCCTGCTGATAAAAAATCTGATTCATCTTATAGCTTTCAGACTGAATCTTTACACCTTCAATCTCATTGTACATATTATGTAATTCAGCGATAATATTCTGGGTACGAACTTCCAAAGGAAACTGTTCCAGTTTTTCTATAACATTATTTCTAAGCTTTTCTGTATTATCTATTACAGTATCTTTGGATGCAGCCATGTTGTCCAAGCGTTCTACTTCTGCATTTAATGTTGCATTTTCTGCTTCAATAGTCTCAGTCTTAGCCTTCAAATTACTATATCCCAAGAAATATGTAGCTGCTAAAATAACAATTGCACCAAATATATACAATATCTTTTTGTCTCTATTAGACATTTTCTTCTTCATGATAAACTCCTCCAATCTTCCAACTAGTAAGCACTTTGCTCTGCAATAACACTTGCATCCTTGTACTCGCCATCAGGATCTGCTGATAATTCCGGATTATAATCTGCAGTTACAGAGAAACTATATACTTTCTCTGTTTCAGAAATATCTGTAGCAACTACAGACGGAATAGAGATATTAGTAAGAATTGGAACATCTATCTTTTCTGTTTCACTAATACGCACTTCCTCTGTAATCTGTTCCAGATTCATTAACATTCTTGCAATTGAAATATCATTCTCTGATTCAATTGTCATAGAAATACCTTCATCAGAAGACTGCAAATATGTCACCTTCATTGTTTTTGGGAGTCCACCCTCCAAATAATTAATTAAATCATTTAAATTTTCATTATGAGTCTGTGTTAGGTTATAAATTCCATCTACTGTTTCAAATACAGATGTCATCTGGGTATTTTCGTTGTAAATCTGCTCTATAGATTTCAAACTATCCCTAGCACTTATTAATTTTTCATTATCAGTCTTTGCATCCTGATATTTAATAATTGACCACCCTATCGCAACTACTGCAAGAACAATACTCAAACCAAATACTAACTGCACCACCTGCATTCCATCGGAACCAGTCTGCTGTAAAGATGCATCCTTAGACTTAAATCCAACCGGAGCCATTGCAGCACCTACTACCGCAATATACTCAGTCTGATTATAAAGACCTTCTGTAAACTGACGTGGGAATGAAACATTTACTAAATGTTCCATTCTATGGGTCGGAATATGAAGCTCATTAGAGAACAACTCATCAATACCAGCCACTTTACATCCCATACCAGTAATATAAATACTTGTCAATTCAATGCCCTGATTCTTCGAACGGAAAAAGTCCAGAACACGAAGTACACTTAAAAGAATCTCACCAACTGCATCAGTAACAACCTTTCTAGCAGACTGGCTTTCACTCATCTGTCTCCACTGTTCGTCGGTCATACGGGCACCGCCCACTTCTTCTAATCCTTCGTAATCCAGAGTCTTACATACCAAACGATCACGACAAAGAGCTTCACATGCCGAATCCATGTCGTCAATCAAACATTCATCACTAAGAACCATCGCCTCTGCAACATTAAATACACCCATAGGAATAGTACGCTGCATTAACTGCTGTCCCTCATTCATAAAGTTAATCATAGTAGTATTACCACTTATCTGGATACAAGCACAGTAATCTAATACGATTTCCTTTTTCAATACCTGCATAGAACCATTACCGAAGTAATCTAAAGACTCGATATTAAATCCCATTTCTCTTGCGAAGTTATAATAGTTGTCCACTAAACTATCCGGTGCAGCAAGACAAAGAACTTTGTAAGACTTTGACTTACCTTCTTTAATGGTCTCTAACAAAGTATACGCCAATGTATAATCTGTTAAATCGATTGGGAAATAATCCTGAGCATTCGCTTGAATCACTGCACCAATCTTATTTTCTTTCACATTTGGAAGTGTTACTTCACGAGTTGCAATCTTACTGGACGCAATAGAAAATACTACTGATTTTTCATTCATTCCAGCTTCTGCTAACTCATTACGAAATGCTACTGCCAAAGTGTCTTTATCACGGATCACACCATCCTCGATTACATCTTCCGGCGTAGCAAAAGTCACCGCACGATACACGTGTGGATTTTTCTTCTTATAATCAATTTCTACAATTTTGGTCACCTGCTGACCAATTTCAATACTAAGTACATGTTTTGCCATCTCGTACTCTTCCTCCCTGTCTCAATATTTTTGCATCACACAAAATTCAACCTCCGCATTAGCTTCTCTAATGCTTCTAGCCAAGTAAATGTTTCATAAAACACCGAAAATAACACCGGGTACGTCAACATGGCCCGCTGTTAAACTCTCTGTGACAGCAAAATTACTGCCATCTTCTGAATAAAATGTCTACAAACCTAACAAACCAAAGTACCAATCCATCACAAACTGCCCCCACATTGCAGTGAGCCATATGCCCATAGACAGATATGGTCCTAGCGCCAGACGATGTTCCGCCTGACTAATCTTCATCCGTATCACATGAATCACCGACCCAAGGATACATCCCAAAAGAAAAGCAATAATACTTGCCTTCCAACCCAAAAGCAAACCTGCACCAGCCATCAGCTTAATATCTCCACCGCCGATTCCCCTGCCGACAGTCACAAGATAAATCACTAACAGAAAACCAGCCACAGAAAACATCCCTATCAGATGTTCTTTCCAGTTCGCTCTATCATACACTGTACCTGTTATTCCTAATAAAAAAATAAACAGATTGATTCCATCTGGAATCTCCATCGTGCGAAAATCAATCACACTTAAAACTATAAGGGCGGATGTCAGGAGACAATATACTACACTCATTAAGTTCCAACCGTTCGCCAAGAAAACGATTACATATAAGGCTCCATTCAATCCTTCTACTAAGGGATACTGAAGCGATAACTTCGTGTGACACTTCCTGCATCTGCCCCTTAGAAAAAGAAAACTAAACAAAGGAACTAAGTCATACCACTGCAAACGATATCCACATGTCATACAATGGGAATGGGTTTTCACCACTTCTTCCTTCAACGGAATTCGAAAGATGCATACATTTAAGAAGCTTCCTATAATAATCCCGAAAAGAAATACAAATATGTACATAATAGTATTAATCGCTACATATGGCATGACTATCTGCTCCTATAATGTTTTAATTACTCAGACTCAACAACAAGCTTATCAACAGATGGATCAGCGTATACTTTTACAACACCTGTTGAATCATTATACTCTACATAAACAGCACCAGCTGCAACAGCTTTCTTAGAAGTATACTTATCTACGATATCTGACTCGATATCAGTAAGACTCTTTGCAGTAGAACCGTCTGGACCTCTTAAAAGTCCTAACTGTGTACACCAGTTATCTGAATTGCTATCAAGAGTGTTCAACTGTCCACTAAAGCTTGATACAGCAACATCAGACTGTGAAATAGCAGATACGATATCTGTACACAAGCTACTCAACTGCTGCTGATCCTTAGACATTCTAGACTTCTCCATATATGGAAGCACCTGAGAAGCTACAACACCTACTAAGATAGCCATAATAGCCATAACGATAATTAACTCAACAAGAGAGAAACCTTTCTTGTCATTTTCGCGTAATTTTGTGAGATAGTTCTTGATTAATTTTTTCATAATATAATCTCCCTTTCTTAATAAAATATTTTTATCAAAAGACCGCTTGGCACAGTCCTAGATACATCTTCATTCCTATGAATTTTCTGCTGCACTGTACATAGACATCATTGGCATCATAATCGCCATCATAATTGGAACTACGATAAGAGCCAGCATAACAATCATCAAAGGTTCCAACACGGTAGTAAGAGCCTTTGTCACCTCTTCTACCTCCTGTTCATAGAAATCAGCCGCATGTTCCAGCATTTCTTCAATATTACCAGTTTCCTCACCAATCGCTGCCATATTATAAAGAAGTGGTGGAAATACCCCTGACGCTTCTAGTGGTTCTGAAATAGGAGTACCTCTTTCTACATCCACTTTCGCTTCTTCTAATACTTTCTGTATAATACGGTTACTCATAATCTTCGTAACAATTTCAACTGCATTCACCAGCGGAATACCAGAAGCCATCAAAGTACTCAAAGTACGAGCTAAACGAGCTGCTGCTGACTTTACAGTCAAATCTTTCACCAATGGAACCTTTAACATCAACCGTCCCATTACAACAGCTCCAGTCTCTGTCTTAATAAATACACGAATACTTACAACAAGTCCAACAATAACAGCAAGTACAATCGGCCACCATTTTACCAATGTATTACTTATATTCATAACAATCACTGTAATCGCTGGCAAACTAGAACCTGCGCCCTCCAAGGTTTCTTTAAACTGCGGAAGTACATAAATCATCATAACTGCTACGACCGCAATTACAACAACCAGAAGAACAATAGGATATGTAAGTGCTGAACGAATCATACTTGTGGTCTTATTATCCTTTTCAAACTGCTCTGCCATACGATTAAAGGAAGTCTCTAAGCTACCAGAAGCCTCGCCCGCTTCCACCATATTTAACAGGATAGCAGGAAAAACTCCTTCCTGCGCTCTCATGGCATCCGCCAGAGTTTCACCCTTTTCTACTAATACTTTCGTATTCTGCAATGCCTTCTTTAAATTAGCATTTTCCACCTGATCGGTAATCATCTGAAGAGCCTGAATAACAGTAACACCTGCATGAAGTATACTTTCAAACTGTTTACAAAACACAGACAAGTCTTTTGCTTTTACCTTTTTGCTGCCAAAGCTAATCTCTTTATTCAAAGCATTCGGAACCTCTACCGATATCGGCATTAACCCCTCTGCTTTCAAGGAATTTCTAGCTGCTGCTTCATTTGTAGCTTCTATCGTTCCTTTCTTTTGCTTTCCATTGGCGTCAACCGCCACATAATTAAACGATGCCAAATCATCACCCTTTTCTTTCTTAGTCTATAGTTAGACAGTATTTTGTTTTTCCATTGTACTACACGAGTAGCATTTTCGCAACCAGTTTTCCTTAATTTATGAACAAAACTATTCACAATTTTTTCACGAAAACTTTATATATTTTTACCAAAACACGACATTTTAGAACAATTTCCGTTTCAAAACTTCTGGTTCCTGAGCAAATTCCAATGCTACATCTGCAGAAATCTTTAAATTATGATACAAATCATAGATGGCATCATCCATGGTCTGCATACCCAGCTTTTTACTTGTCTGGATAGTAGATGGGATCTGATGTGTCTTACCATCACGAATATTACTTGCAATCGCTGGAACCGTATGCATTACTTCGTATGCTGCCACTCGTCCCTTTCCATCAGAGGTAGGCATAAGCTGCTGGGAAACTACTGCCAGCAATACCATAGCTAGCTGCACACGAATCTGCTGCTGCTGATGTGGTGGGAATACGTCGATTACACGGTCTACAGTTGCTGCTGCACCGATAGTATGCAATGTGGAGAATACCAAGTGACCAGTCTCGGCTGCGGTAATAGCCGCTGCAATTGTCTCCTGGTCACGCATCTCACCTACAAGGATAACATCCGGATCCTCACGGAGTGCTGCACGAAGACCATTTCCAAAGGATAAGGTATCAAAGCCAATTTCTCTCTGGTTTACAATGGAATTCTTATGTACATGTAAGTACTCGATAGGGTCTTCCAATGTGATAATATGCTCTTTACGGGTTTCATTAATCATATTCATCAAGGCTGCCAGTGTGGTAGACTTACCACTACCGGTAGGTCCTGTTACCAGTACCAGACCACGTTTTCTCTTCGCCAAATCCATTACAGACCAAGGCAGACCTAACTTTTCAGGCGCTGGAATTGTGGTATTAATCAGACGCAAAACAGCAGCAAAGGATGATTTCTGACGAAATACGTTTACACGGAATCGTCCCAGCCCTTCTACGCTGTGTGAGAAATCCGCTTCACCATCACGTTTCAAGGTTGCCACCTGTCTCTCATTCATAATAGACAGAACCAATGCCTGTGTATCTGCTGCAGTTAACACATGCGGAATAATATCTTCTATTGTACCATTTACACGCATCTTTGGTGGTAATCCTACTGTAATATGTACGTCGGATGCGCCAACCTCTCTTGCTACCTGCAATAAATGTGTCATCGTTACTTCCATTTTCTACCCCTCCATATTTTATTAATCATCGTATGCAACACGATGTACTTCCTGTAATGTAGTAATACCATCTAATACCAGTGCATTCGCAGACATTACCAATGTATTCATGCCTTCTGCTATAGCAGTCTTTTCAATTTCTTCAACACTGCCGCCTCTGCTGATGATACGCTTCAGCTCTGGTGACACCTGCATAATCTCATAAATACCAATACGACCTTTGTAACCTGCACCACTACAGTCCAGACAGTCTTCATTCCCCATAACAGCCTTTGGAATCAAAAGCTCTTCTCCCATTCTCTCAGGTGGTACACCAAGTTCTTTCTTTTCTGCATCCTCTGCCGGTACCATCTGTTTACATCTTGGACATACACGACGTAACAGGCGCTGGGCAATTACACCAATCACCGCATCACCAATCAGGTATGGTTCAATACCCATATCAGCCAGACGGGTAATGGTACTTGCTGCACTATTGGTATGCAGAGTACTTACTACCAAGTGACCTGTAATAGCGGACTCGACGGCGATATTAGCTGTTTCGCCGTCTCGAATCTCACCGATCATGATAATATCCGGATCCTGACGCAGAATAGAACGAAGCGCTGCTGCAAAGGTAAGTCCCGCTTTATTATTGGTCTGTACCTGATTGATACCATCAATATTTGCTTCGACTGGATCCTCTACAGTGATAATATTAACATCCTCTGTATTTAACTCACTTAATGCAGTATACAATGTAGTAGACTTACCACTACCAGTAGGTCCAGTTACCAGCATGATTCCATTTGGATGCTTTAAGATATTTTCAAAGCGCTGTAACTCTTGTGGCTTAAAACCTAAGTCTTTCTTATCTCGACTAAGGGCTGTTTTCTGCGCAAGACGCATAACGATTTTTTCACCGTGCACCGTAGGAAGAATAGATACACGAATATCCCATTCCTGTCTGTCAACAATACTTGTGATTCGACCATCCTGCGGTTTACGCTTTTCAGAAATATCCATGCCACCAATAATCTTAACACGGGCAACTAATGCAGATAACAAAGATAGGTCATGCCGCATAGCCTCCTGTAAAACACCGTCCACACGGTAACGGATACGCAACTGACTTTCCAACGGTTCAATATGAATATCGGAAGTTCTTTTACGAACTGCCTGCTCGATAATCTGATTTACCAATCGTACAATTGGCGCCTGCTTTACTTCTTCAGAGTCTGCATTCTTCTCCTTCTCAATCTTTCCATATCGTTCCTGACGTTCCTTAGCATACTGCTCTGCTACCTTCATTGCTTCAGAATTTCCGTAGAAACGGTCTAATGCCTGAGCAACATCCTTCACTGTAGTTACACGAACTTCAATCTGAAGACCTGTAATAATCGAAAGGTCGTCCATCGCAATCATATCCAAAGGATCACTGAATGCTACTCGCAATACGTTTGGATTGTCTGGTGCAAACTCATACGGCAGCAACATGTACTTACGAAGCACTCTCTCGTCCACCAAGGCTAACACTTCATCCTCAATAGTCATACCTGCTAAGTGTACACGTTCTAATCCCATCTGGTGACAAAGGGCTTCTGCGATAATCTCATCGTTCATAATACCCATATCCACCAGAGTCATACCTAACTTCTGACCATTACCAGCTTCTTTCTGACGCTGTAAAGCCTCCTCTAACTGCTCCTGGTTAATAACGCCCGCTCCCAGCAGCAAATCACCCAAACGCTTTTTTCTTCTTAATCTGCTTGCAATTGAATTGTCCATCTGTTCTCCCCCATACTTGTGTCATCTTTACCGTACATTTTTACATTTGTATCAATGCATATAATAGTTCTATTATAAACACTTAGTTGCTATTTTGCAAGAAAATTCAAATATCCCTGCCCTTTTGACACACTTTTCACCCACTCTATTCCTCACAAGCGATTTTCTTATTTTTAAAAAATCGAATCATCGCTTCATCCCAGGCTCTTTCCATAGTTTTATCCAATGTGAATTGAGAGAAAGCGATTCCTGTTACTATCATCAATTCCCCATGTTCGAAACGTACCTGAAACAACAGCTCCGGTTGTTGCTCCTGATACACATGCATTACACCAGAATCTTCCAGAAATGTATTTACCTGCTTCTTTGCCAATCGAAACGATATCTTCATATAGGCTGGTGTTTGTTTTCCTTTTATGAAATCAAATATGAAAGGCTTCATTTCTCCCCATCTCATCCATAAAGCATCTTCTGGCTGTTCCTGTAACATTTCTTCCCTCGTATCAGTATCATACCAGTCTGAATTTCGTCTACCGGACAGAGACATTTCAAACGAAGTCAACACTTCTGCTCTTTCTGTCAAAAAAGAGTCAAACTCTTCTTTAATCAATAATCTGCCCATAAAATTTTTAATATCGGTAATTTTTAAAGCTATCATAAAATTCCTGCTTTCTGTACATACTATGTTGGCGACCAAACATCTCGTCAGATTTCCCTCAAGGCATGTTTTATGACGAGAATATGTTTTGTCTTTATATAGAGCAATCTTACGCCGTTTACAACGGCAGAAAGTGAGGTCCACATGAAAAAGGATGAAAAAACTATGAAAAACGTGGCAGAACGTTGTACAAAGTATTGTCCTTGCGATTCCTGCGGATGCAGCAACTCTACCGCATCCAAAAAGGTATCTTGCAGCACCTGTACCCACTACACTCCAGATAATGTCTGCGATATCGATTTATATGCAGAAATCGTAAGTAATCACAATTTGTAACAGTGATGCTTCAAAACATTCCATTTCGGAAAAACAGCCGGATAAACCGGCTGTTACATAAATTTTATACTATCTTCCCACAAACACTACAATCGAACGTGGAGGAACCACTGTTTTCTTCTGGCTTTCCAAAGATGGTTTTCTGATTCTCTTCTTCTTTTTCATCGGAACCGGCACTTCGCTAAAGGTATTTCCATACGTTTCAATAGCCGGATACCATTCCTTATCTCCCGGGAGATTTGGCAAGTCGAAGGATCTTGCTTCCCAATACATATTAAAGATAATATAAATGGAATCATCAGAGCTTCCATCTTCCTTCTTCTGGTATTCACCATAGTAAAGCAACGCCAACATGCGACTATAATAAGAATAATCTGCTTTCCATGCCTGCATCCCATGAATAGACAAATCTGGCATACCACAGGATAACGAATCATACATGTGCAGTCCATCCTTTTGATGAAGCACTGGATGTTCCTTACGAAAGGCAATCATTTTCTTCACATAGTTGTGAATCTCTTTGTTATTTTCCAGCATTTTCCAATCTAGCCAGGTTGTGGTATTGTCCTGGCAATATGGATTATTATTACCATTCTGAGTATTTCCAAACTCATCTCCCGCCAGAATCATAGGTGTCCCCTGCGCTAACAGCATCATCAGAAATGCGTTGCGTATCTGGCACATTCTTCTAGCTATAATAGCTTTCTTTCTAGACTTTCCTTCTACACCGCAATTCCAGCTGTAATTATACTCTGTTCCATCCTGATTCATTTCTCCATTGTCATCGTTATGCTTCACATCATAAGAAACTAAATCCATCATAGTGAAACCATTGACATAGGTCATGAAATTAATCACTGAGTGTTCCTTTGCGTTTCTACGAAAATATTCTGCAAAGTTCTCTACCTGTCCTTCATCACTTTTCAAAAAACGTCTGGCACAATTCATAAAGCCTTCGTTGTATTCCGCCAAAGCATTTTCCTGACGAAGCAATCCAGTCTGACGTAATTTATCAATATCCCAGTAAGATGTCATAAGCTTTACACCGGAAAGTACCGGATCTGACACCAGCACAAGCGAAGGCATCACTTCCTGATTCACACGAAAGCCATCAATGTGATATTCCAGCACCCAGTTTCGCAGACAATCCTCCATAAGACAAATATTTGTGCCTGGAGTAAAATAAATATCCAATAATACTTCAATCCCAGCCTGATGCATACTGCGCACCATTTCTTTCATCTCTCCGGATGGGTTACTGCTATCGTAAGCATAAGCGGACTTTGGTGCGAAGTAATAGGTTTCCGAGCTTCCATATCCCCAGTAGTTAATCTTTACCGGAGTGGTCTTTTCACGTTGGAGATTTTCCTTAGATAAATTAGACTCTGTCAGTTCTATTTGCTTTCGAAATCTGCTATCCATAGAAGGTTCTCCCAATGCATGGGTTTTCTGTGATAAAATCTCATCAAATTCATAGCAAGGAAGTAATAGAACTCCATTTACACCTAAATCTTTTAAATATGGAATCTTTTCTTTTAAACCATTATATGTTCCACGATGCTTCACATTGGAAGAGGTATGTTTGGTATAACCTCTTACATGAAGCTGGTATAACACCATATCGTCAAACCCGATTTCCAATGGTGCATCCGACTGCCAGTCAAACTCTTCCAGACAAATTCCACCTCGCAGTCGCTGATTTTCTCCTCGCCGTCCCCATTTTTCCCGACCAGAAATCACAGAAGCATATGGATCAATTAATTCTTCTCCATCTGCTTCATACATATACTCAAAATCTTCTGAAAGCAAGGTTGCAATATCCCTATCTTCCTGAGGATCTGTACATCCAGTAATCGTTACAAAATATACACTGCCTCTTTTATATTTCTTGGAAAGTTCAATACAGCATGCAGGTCTTTTCTGCCCTTTCCGATACAATTTCAAACTGCACTTTTTCTTGTCCGGCAGCGAAACAGCAAACTGTACACCGCCAGATACTTTGGTAACACCAAAATGCAGTGACTCTCCAACCTTATATTCGAATAATTCTCTCTTTTTGTCCATAGTCTTCCAGCCTTCCCATCATATTTCAGACAGTATTTCACTTTTAACATTGTACTATAAAGAGAAATCGCAATCAAGTGAAAGTTATCTCAAACAACCTATATAAACTGATACAACTTGTAATACTGCCTAGCTTCTCTCTGAACTCTCATCCCTCTTGTATGCCTTCTTATCGAATGATATAATATATAGAAATAACTGTAAAAGGAGCATCATTTTTTATGAAAACAAAAATTCTTTCATATTTTAAACACTTAAATCAATGCAATAGGTCTACTATATTATTTTATTTCGCCTCATGCTTTACCCCTGTTGCTATCATCTGCCTATGCAGACTTTTCTATCTCTTTGACTTTGCATCACTTCATCCAAATATGCTAACATTACGTGCTATACCATGCTGTGCTGTAGCCGGTTTCCTCTTTACATACTACATCCGGCATTCACATATACTAACCTTAGATAATTCCTTAATTCAATTATCCTGCTCTACAATATACAGCTTGTGTTCCTACGCAATCTCTCAGGAGTCCGCTATCACAAGTCTTATTTTGTATGCCATTTTTCCAATTATTTTTCTTTTATTTGAGAAAATGGTATGCCAAATCTGCTATCTTCCTTTTGTTATAGGCTGTGCCCTCATGATGTTAATTAACCCTTCTGCAGGACTTCCTATCTTTCTGCTCTTATTTCTCCTTGCAATGATTCAGTTATCTTTACAACAACATTTAACTTGGGGAAATTTTATACATATTTCCGTATGCTTCCTTTTTTCCTTTTTCTTGGCCTCTGCCCGGATATTTTACTATCTTGCTCCTGCCTTTGCTAACCACTCCACATATGCATATCAGGGATTTGCACTAACCTTTTCTCCTGCCATGTTTTTCGCCAGATTTTTACCTGGTGTAGCAGCTTCGAAATTTTATGTTGGTATGTATAATCGTGCTGATTTATATTTTAGTTTATTTGCACTTTTTGCAGTATTTTGTTTCTTTTTTCAAAAAACACACTCCTGCAAAAAGCGTATCTTATATGGTGTATTTACCATTTTGCTTTTTGGCTTGATAGAATTATCTCCTATTCAGTATATACTTAATTTTTTTAGACAAAACTATGAAACTACCAATGCCTGCTCTTTTTTTCTTATTTTTTGGATGCTGCAATTAATAGCAGAATCCATCCCTAACATAAAAAAATCCACCTGCTCTTCACTTATTTTTTCATGCGTTATTGTAATTTCTTTAGAAATCTCTGCATGGTTATGGTGTTCCACCTCATTCTCCACACCCGCATGGTGTATAAATATTGTATTTTGCATTATTTATATTATATTTTTATTCATATCCCGTTATGTGAAATCTTTTCATCTCCCAAAATGCATCTTGTACATTTTAATTTTATTGGAACTGACAGCGCATTGTGTTTTATCAACCAATACTACCTTTCACTCTGCACCAGTATCCGCTAATACCCAGTTCTTTTTCGAAAAAAACGAAAAGAAATCCACAGAATTAGACGCAGATACCCAATTATACAACGATTTTATTGCTTCTACTGAAGTGGACGCAGAGATTATGCAGACTCTTTCTGCCTTTTCCACATATAACACCTTATCACAAGAAGAAATCAAAAAATATTGTGATACCATTCTCCCTAACGATTTAGAACAGATTAATGCACTTTGCTATAAAACCGGCATGAATAAACCACTTTTTCATCCAGTAGATGCTGAACCTCAATTTCAGAAAAGAAACAAGGTCTCTGTGACAAATCAAGGAAATAATTTATTTAATATTAGCAGCGATTTAAAGACACCAAACACACTTCTCCCTTTTTATATTGAAGCAAATACATCCTTTTCCGATAGCATCTATTGCTTAGAAACCTATAACGGACAATTATGGAAAATATCGAAGGATATGATTAAACATAAGAAACTTTGTTACCTATCCACAAATAATATAAATCCATTTTCCTATAATATCCATTTCTCATTTTATACCATGGACAATTCCGTATATAAGCAAATAGAAAAGTATGTAGCAGGCAAATCTTCTCCTACCAAAAAGGTCTCCTCTACTATTCTTTATATTGACTATATTGGTGTCGCACTTTCCTATTTGTCTGGAATGCTTCTTTTTGTGTTGCTTTTTTATAATTCCAAAAAAGCACTGTACTCCAAACTGTTCAAGATGAAAGAACAGTTTAATTCTTGTACCTTCTTACGGAAAACAACTCACTTTTTCCATGAGAATTGTATTTATTTTCTTTCCTTCTGCATCCCTGTTCTGATATATATTGGATGTATGATATATACTGACTGCATTCCATTTGGTGAAAATTCTTTTTTCGATTCTGATGGAACAGCTTTGTTTTTACCATTATTTATGGATAATTATCATAAGCATGAAATCGGCAACACATTTCTATCCATGAATATCGGTTATGGTTTTGATCTTTCTATATACAGTACAATTTCCGCGCTGTCAGAGTTGTATCGCTTTCTTCCAATGGAATATGTTGCACCAATGCTTCTAATCATGCTTGGCATCGCCTTGGGATGCTGTGGTTTTACTATGACGTACTATATGACACATCGCTTAACACATAAAAAGGCGCACAAGAAGGATTATTTCTTATTAATTCCTTCTACCATATATGCACTAAACGCTTATATATTAACCAGCCACTGCTTCCTCACCTGGTATTTTACCCTTATTTTATTTCCGCTTCTGATGTTAGCAACAGACAAGTTAATTTTAAGAAAAAAGACATTACCATACATCATTCTCTTAGCCGGTTGTATCTTGCTTGAAATCCAGCTTGCTATGTTTATGTGTATTTACCTTGTAATACATTTCTTTACTTATCAGTTCGATAGCATAAAAGACTTTTTCACAAAGGGTATTCGCTTCGCCGCAGCATCTCTCCTCGCCGGCGGATGCGGATTTCTTGTGGTTTATCGTACCCTTGCCTTGTACGACAATACGCTCTATGCCACTGTTGACAACCAACTGCCTTCTCTCGGTTTACATACAAATTTTCTGGAACAATGGAAAAAGTTCATGATATTCACAGAAACAAAGGCTGTATCCAACAATAATGGTGATTTGTCACCGTATTGTGGAATCCTTACTTTATTTTTGATACTCATTTATTTTTCCAGCAAGGAAATTAGTCGCGTAGAGAAGCTTAGAAAATTAATTCCAATTTTAATTCTTTTTATTAGCTTTAACGGAAACGTATTATCCTGGCTTTGGAATGGAATGCATTATCAGTCAAAAGTACCTAATCGATATGTATTTTTACTGCTATTTCTTCTAGCTGAGATAGCTTATGATAGTTTTCAACTGTTAAAAAAAGCTTCTATACTAAAAATTGGCAGTATATGTATGTCGTTAATTATTTTCTTCTTCCTCTGTCAACATAACAGTACAGGAAGCACGGCTCTTGCATTCCTTAGTACTCTTATCTTATGTATGACTTACTTTATTTTACTTTTTATCCAGAGAATGAAAGGAATACAATGCAATTATCATAGATTGCTGATTCCGTTATTAATCTGCGAATTAGGAGCAAATGCTTTTTTCCTGTCTCAAAACTGGGGACTAGATGACTTGTACAATGTTTATGGAAATTATCTTGCACAAAATGAATTTCAGCAGCAATTAAAAAAAGAGGGAGACTTTTTCCGTTGCATATACCCGGCAGCTGAGTCCAGCTATAACGCAGGCGCTATGTATAATACTGCTTCTATCGGAGGATTTAATTCCTATATATCCACCCAGCAGTTTAATTTGCAAAAGCAATACGGCTTACTTTCCAACGGAAACAATATCCTTGCAGATTATACATCCACTCCGATAGCACTGTCTTTAAGCGGAAGCCGATATATCTTTGTACCTATGGTTGCAAACCAAAGCATTTCGAACTTAGCACAATATAAATATATAGGAGCTTTCAACACCTACTATTTATTAGAAAATAAAAATGCTTTAGCGCTAGGATATTATGTGCCAAATGAGGTTATAGATTTTCCTCAATTAGAGGCACAACACCCCTTACTTTTCGAGGACAAATTAGCAAGACTTTTTTCCTGCAATGGATTGTCCACCTTTCAGACTCTATCCTATAATGAGAATACAGCAGCAAATAACTCTTTCTATTTTACCGATAGAGAAGGAAAACCGCTTTCTTTTGAAGAAGCAGAAGAATACTACATTAATGCAACAGAAAAAAACCAATTACAGATACATTTAAACTACACTCCAAAAACGGATGGTTATACCTATCTGTATATTCACGAGGTGATTCCTATAACATATTCTCAAAAGGGAAAGAAAGTGAACCATTCCTGCTACTATCCTCGTAGCAGTCAGACTTTCCCGAAAGAGTTTAACATCGTTACCCTTAATGATAAGGTGATGCAGGAATTCTTCACAAAAATACAAAAGAATCAGATGGAAGATATCACAATTGCAAATGATACCATTACCGGAACTACAAATTATGAAGAAGATGGTTATACCATGTTTAGCATTGCCTACAGCAAGGATTGGAGTGCATATATCGATGGAGAACCTGTAGAGATTGAAAATCCTTTTGATAGCGGAATCTATGTAAAAACTCCTGCCGGAAAGCATACGATAGAGTTACGCTTCACACCATATGGACTTCGTTTTGGAATCATCGTAACGGTAGCTTTCTGGGCTTTTACATTTCTTTTACATGGTATATTATACATTTTAAATCGTCGCAAAATGGCATAATCTATTTAACTAGTAACTACAAAGTAGTAATAAATATTGTATCAAAAAGCACCCTATTGGAAGTTTCCGAAAAGAAAAATCGGAAAAGACTTGCAAAATGGGTGCTTTTCTGTAAAATAGTAAGAAGTCTATGTTTATACATTAAAATATGTAGGAAAGGCAAGGTTATTTAATATGATTCAAGCAAGCAATGTCACTTTACGTCTTGGAAAGAAAGCGCTTTTCGAAGATGTTAACATTAAATTTACCGAAGGTAATTGTTATGGCCTGATTGGTGCAAATGGTGCCGGTAAATCTACTTTCTTAAAGATTCTTACTGGCGAAATCGAGCCAACTAAGGGTGAGATTATTATCACTCCTGGCCAGAGACTATCTTTCTTAAAGCAGGATCACTTCCAGTATGATTCTTATGCCGTACTAGATACTGTTATCATGGGAAATGAACGTCTCTATGAGATTTCTAAGGAAAAAGATGCGATTTATGCAAAAGAAGATTTCTCTGATGAAGATGGTATCCGCGCTGCAGAATTAGAAGAAGAATTTGCAAACATGAATGGATGGGAAGCAGAGTCCGACGCTGCTACCCTGTTAAATGGTTTAGGTATTCCTACAGAAGAACACTACATGATGATGAGTGAGCTTCCTGCCAGCGAAAAGGTAAAGGTACTTTTGGCTCAGGCTTTATTTGGCAACCCAGACATCCTACTTCTGGATGAGCCTACCAACCATTTGGACTTAGAGGCAATCCGCTGGTTAGAAGAGTTCTTAATTGACTTTGACAACACGGTAATCGTGGTATCCCATGACCGTTATTTCTTAAATAAGGTTTGTACCCATACTGCCGATATTGACTATGCTAAAATTCAGCTTTACGCAGGAAACTATGATTTCTGGTATGAATCCAGTCAGTTAATGATTAAACAGATGAAGGAAGCAAACAAAAAGAAAGAAGAGAAAATCAAGGAGCTGCAGGAATTTATCCAGCGATTCAGCGCAAATGCTTCCAAGTCTAAGCAGGCTACTTCCCGTAAGCGTGCATTAGAAAAAATCGAGTTGGATGATATGAAACCATCCAGCCGTAAATATCCATATATCGATTTCCGTCCAGGGCGTGAAATTGGTAATGAAGTTCTGACCGTTGAGCATCTTTCCAAGACAATCGATGGTGTAAAGGTTCTGGATGACATCTCCTTCATCATCGGAAGAGAAGATAAGGTTGCATTTGTAGGAAGCAACACCATTGCCACTACTACTCTCTTCAAGATTCTTGCAGGGGAAATGGAACCAGACGAAGGTTCTTATAAATGGGGCGTAACTACCAGCTTTTCTTACTTCCCTAAGGACAACACAGAGCTTTTCTCTGGAACAGAAACCATTGTAGACTGGCTTATGCCTTTCTCTCCTGAAAAGGACCCGACTTATGTACGTGGTTTCCTTGGACGTATGCTTTTCCCAGGAGAAGATGGTGTGAAGAAAGTTAATGTACTTTCCGGTGGTGAGCGTGTCCGCGTTATGTTATCCAAAATGATGATTCTGGCTTCCAATATCCTGATTATGGATGAGCCTACCAACCACTTGGACATGGAATCTATCACCGCATTAAATAATGGTTTGATTAAATTCCCTGGTGTAGTACTTTTCACTTCACAGGATCATCAGTTCATTCAGACCATCGCAAATCGTATTATGGAAATCACTCCTGGCGGGCTTATTGATAAGATCACTACTTACGATGAGTATCTGGATAGCGATGAAATGGCTCGTAAGAGACAGCTTCTTTCTGTTCAGAACGAAGAGGATGACTAAAATCATTTAAAATATTTTCATAGAAAAAGCTACCCTTTACTGGGTAGCTTTTTTGACTTTATTTTTTTCTTTCCATGCTTTATATATCATAATGCCTACTGATACAATCACTAAAACACCTGAAAGCACCTGCGAAACTGCCATCTTTGTACCGAAAAATAGCAGCTGGTCTGTACGAAGTCCTTCTATCCAGACTCTTCCCAAACCATAGCCTAACAGATAGATAAAAAATAACTGTCCATCGTATTTCCGATGTTTTGTATACAATAAAATAATAATTAGAACCACTAAGTTCCAGAGAGATTCATATAAAAAGGTAGGATGTACCTGAATATACTCTACTCCATCCACTTCCACTAAATGCTTCATCACATCATGGGTCAAATAGGATGTGGCAACATCTGATTTCTGAATCTGCATAGCGAACAAGCTATCTGTGTAACCGCCAAAGGCTTCCCGATTGAAGAAATTGCCCCAGCGTCCGATAATCTGTCCTACCAACAAACCAGCACATGCGGTATCTGCCAGCTGCCAAAAGGATAATTTTCTCACTTTCGCAAATATCAGAGTGGTGACTACACCACCAATCACACCGCCATAAATAGCCAGACCACCGCCTCGGATATTCAATATCTCTATAGGATTATCCTTGAAATAGTCCCAACTAAAAATAACATAATACAATCTTGCTCCAATTATGGCAAATACAATATCCCACAACGCCAAATCCAGATAAAGCTCCGTTTCCTGACCAGTTCTTTTCGCCTGAAAAACTGCCATCAGATACCCCATAATCATGCCAAAAGCAATAATCATGCCATAAAAAGCAATAGTAAAGCCTCCAATGGTGATGCCCTTCCCAAGTGTTTCTATTTCAATTCCTAATTGAGGAAAGCGAATATCTGCACCCATTTTAACCTCTTTTCCGCCGGATAAATAATTTATCCGTCTGATATATTTTATACATTAAAACGGAATAATACTACGTCTCCATCCTGTACAACATATTCTTTCCCTTCTGAACGAACCAAACCTTTTTCCTTGGCTGCATTGTAGCTTCCCTGCTCTACTAGATTGTCATAGCTTACTACCTCAGCACGGATAAAACCACGTTCAAAGTCAGAATGAATCTTACCTGCCGCCTGAGGTGCCTTGGTACCACGGGTAATGGTCCATGCCTTTGTTTCCATCTCTCCAGCAGTAAGATAACTAATCAGTCCTAACAGACTATAACTTGCTGCAATCATTTTTTCCAGACCAGATTCTTTCAGACCAAGATCTTCTAAGAACATCTTCTTCTCATCCTCATCCAGTTCGGCAATCTCCTGTTCAATCTGTGCACAGATTACAAACACCTCTGAACCTTCTTCTTTCGCATATTCACGAACCTTTGCTACGTTTTCATTATCTGCAGCATCATTCATCAAATCATCCTCTGCAACGTTAGTTGCATAAATAGTAGGCTTATAGGTAAGAAGATTAAAGCTTTCCAATAACGCCTCTTCATCCTCGTCTGCGGCTTCGTAGCTCTTTGCCAGCTTGCCGTCTTCCAGATGCTTTTTCAACTTCTCTACCAGCTCTGTTTCCTTTACCAGAGTCTTGTCATTCTTAACGCTCTTTACTAATTTTGCATATCTTCTCTCCAAAATCTCCAAATCAGAGAATAAAAGCTCTAAATTAATGGTTTCAATGTCTCTTAATGGATTAATGCTTCCATCTACATGAACGATATTTCCATCTTCAAAACAACGAACCACATGAACGATAGCATCTACTTCACGAATATTAGAAAGGAACTGATTTCCAAGACCTTCTCCCTTAGAAGCTCCCTTTACCAGACCTGCAATATCAACAAACTCGATAGTAGCATGTACTACCTTGGCAGAATTATGCATTTCGGCTAACACATCCAGTCTTGAATCCGGAACCGGAACCACACCCACATTAGGGTCAATGGTACAAAATGGGTAGTTTGCAGACTCTGCTCCTGCCTTTGTTAATGAGTTAAATAATGTACTTTTACCTACATTAGGTAAACCAACAATTCCAAGTTTCATTTTACTCTTCCTCCTAATTCTCTAATCATCTTTTGATTCTATTACAACCAAAATTCCTTTTTTTAATTGAATCACTGCTTCTTGGGAATTTTGAGCTATTTCATTACTCACACCAAGACTAGTACCAATAGTCATGGTAAAATCCTCTAATGGATATTTCATTCCTTGTAATGTAATCCCTGTCACTTCTTGAGATAACGGCTGTAGTGAAATATATTTTCCATACTGGTCGTTCACTTTGATTTTTGTTTCGGAATCGATTAAGTATATTTTATTATTCCTGTCTACAATATAAGCAGGAATATGTTGCTTTAGTGGAATCATCATCAGATTCAAATTTGCCAGAAAATGGTCTATTCTTCCTCCTGTAGCTCCAAGTATTACAATCTCCGATGGATTTCGTTCTACTACCCATTCCAGCACCAACTGGGTATCTGTGGCATCCTTTTCCTTCGGATACTGTATCCACTGAGCAGAATGCTTTTCTGATGCAAAAGCATCCTGATATTTTTTTAGCACGAAAGGGGACACACTATCAAAGTCCCCCATAAAATAATCAACTAAAATTTCATACCGAAATGCTGCATCCAGTCCAGAATCAGCACATACTACAGTGTCAAACTTCTGTTCCTTTAAATAAGCTTTCATGAAGGAATCATCATATCTTCCTCCACTAAATACCAGCGTTCTTCCAAGCATCTTCTCACCTCAAGTCACGGTTACTTTATTATCTACCCTTTTTCGCCCTCATGGAAGCTTCAAACTCTTCTTTTTCTTTGCGCTTTTTAATTAATTTACGCTGAATATCATAAATATATAAAATAATCCGTTTATCTGACTCTGTATATGTACATCCATAATAATAACGGTACTTTCTGTCACCTTTCAATTCAACACTACGAACTACCTTAGCTCTGGCAAGAAGTTCGCCATAACTAGATGGAATCCCCACAAAAAATCCATCATCGATATTTAATTTGGTGTTTGTAAAAATACCAATTCCATTCTCGCTAACATCTTTAATATTGATATGAATATATTCTTTGGTAACCCCAGTCATAGGAACCACCTGCTCCTTTTTCTCCACCCGGAGTTTTCCAACCATATCTGGTGTTATCTGGCTTTTTTCAACTTCATTGCCTTCCTCATCATAAATAATCTGCTGTACTTCCTTTACCATCGGTATAGAAGCTGCTTTAATGGGGTTTCCTGGAACATTAAAGAATCCTGCATCCACATCTTCATCCAGAATAACACGAAAGGCATTTCTTCTATTAAAGGATTGTCCCTTATTTATAATATCAAAATAATGAACCATCTCTCCATCTAATTTCATGGTTCCAGCCTTCACCTTTGTCCATTCCCACATCTGGTGTTCATCACGATATACCAGACGTATTTCATCCTTTGGACGAAAATTAAAGGTAATACCATTGGACTTAATGGCAGTAACACATACTCGTATAATGCCTGTTTTTTCTACTTTGCTAACCAAGTGATACCGATACCCCTCCCGGTCCACCTCAATTTCCAACGTCTTCCCTATTGCAATTTTTTCAAGAAGCACTTGTTATAACCTCCTTCAATCCGGTGACATTCCCCACAATGTCCCCTTGAAATACGGCAGTTCCTGCCACAATCACATCAGCTCCGCACTGAACTACCTGTTTTATATTCTCGCGGTTTACCCCGCCATCAATTTCAATCAAATAAGACAAACCTCTTTCTTCCCGGATTGCCTTTAACTGTTCTATCTTTTTCAAAGTAGACGGAATCAATTTCTGTCCACCAAATCCCGGTTCCACACTCATAACCAGAACCATATCCAACTCTGGCAAATACTTTTCAATTGCCTCCACTGGAGTATCCGGCTTAATAGATACCGCCACCTTTATTGAATGCTTTTTCAACTCCTGAATACTATTTTCTAAATTCTTGCAAGCCTCTGCATGAATGGTAATCCCATCTGCACCAGCTTTTACAAACTCATCATAATATCTTGCCGGTTCTTCAATCATTAGGTGAACATCAAAAAACAAACTGCTCTCTTTACGAAGAGAAGCAATCACAGGCATTCCAAAAGAAATAGAAGGAACAAACAACCCATCCATAACGTCAATATGAAGATACCTGATTTCTGCCTTTTCTAATTGCTGAATACTCTCGCCTAAACGATTAAAATCTGCAGCCAATATGGATGGTGCTATCTCTCTCATAACGAAATCCTTTCCTTCTATCAATACTTCTTCATGTTACTAATTTCTTCATAAAACTGCTTATAATTTTCATATCTTTTTCTGGAAATCTTACCAGCTTCCAGCGCTTGCTTCACCGTACAATCCGGTTCATTAATATGAACACAACCTAGAAAACGGCAATCCGCCTTAAACTGCTCAAACTCCGGATAATACTCTTTCAATTCCTCTTTTTCCAGAGACGGAAGACGCAATGAAGTAAAACCTGGGGTATCCATAATATAGGTTTCCCCACCCAGACTAAATAATTCCGAATGCCTTGTGGTATGTTTTCCTCTTTTGATTTTATCACTAATATTTCCGATTTCCATTTTGGCATCTGGAAATAATACATTCATAACCGATGATTTGCCTACACCAGATGGTCCAGCCAATACCGTGGTCTTTCCAAGTAAAAGCCTGCGAAACTCCTCTAGTCCATCTCCTGTAACAGTACTGGTATGCAGCACAGCAGATTCGCTGCCCCGATACTCCTGAATCATCTGATGAATCACATCCTCTTCCTGCTCATCACTTTTATTAAAGCAAATAACAGTAGGAACCCCTTGGGTTTTCATCATTAAAAGAAACCGATCCAACAGATTTAAATTCGGCTTTGGATAAGACAAAGCAAATACTACAACAGCCTGATCTACATTTGCCACAGCAGGGCGAATCAACGCATTTTGCCGGGGTAAAATCTTTTGAATATTTCCAAGTTTTTTTTCGGAATCTAATATTTCTACCTCTACATTATCTCCTACTAAAGGTTTTATATTCTGATTCCGAAAAATCCCCTTGGCTTTACACTCATATAATCCACTAATTGATTCTTCTTTTTGGACGGAATCTACTACATGAACATAGTAAAATCCACCGATTCCACGAATAATCTTTCCCTGCATACTTACTGAACCGCCTCTAAGATTACGGTATAAGGACTTCCTATAGCTTCTCCGTTTTTGTAGAGAACCACTGTAGCACTACCCTCTGCAGAACCTTCAATAGGGAATACTTTAGGGAAATCGTTATAGCTTAAGGTTCCCTTCCATACCTGTCTATCTTCGTAGCCATCCTGACTCAGTACCAATGTAATGGTTGCCGGATCTTCTTCCGGATACTCAAACGGATTGGTGCTGATAGTAAGAGAGGCTTCATAGCTTGTCGGTGCCACTGTTGGAGCCTTTGTAGCTGGTGGCTCTGTAGCCTCTGGTCCTAAGCTGACAGAATACTCAATAACAGTTCCTCTATCTACTTTTTGACCTGACTCAATGGACTGGCTTACAACCTTACCTCTTGCATATTTATCAGAATGAACATATGTGACACTGTTGGTATCACCCTGTAAACCTGCATCTGTTAATTTCTTTAATGCTACAGCTTCTTTCTTTCCTACTATATAAGGAACAACAACCTGATCGCCTTCTGTACCTTTGCTAATAATAAGGTTTACTGTAGTCCCCTTATCCACACTGGAACCAATCACTGGATCTGTTCCAATCACTTTTCCAGCCTCAACGGTACTACTGTACTCTTCCTTCGTGGAACCAATGACTAAACCTGCGTCTTCAATAGCCTTACGTGCATCTGCTTCTGTATAATTTACAACATCTGGAATAGTAGCACCATTGTCATTCTGACTATAGTAAATAGTTACACGGTAATACTCATCTACCATTTCTCCCGCAGCTGGCTCCTGATCTGTAACCTCATTTGCTGCTGCTTCGGATTCCACTGGCTGTAACTGCCAGTTCAAATTCGCATCCTGTAACATTTTCTCTGCATCTTCTAAGGTTTCACCTACAATATCTGGAACTTCTACCTTTCCTTCTTCTGATACTGCAGTTGGTGAAGCACTTGCATCTGGATCCTTTTTATCAGAATCCCACCATCCGGTGAACTTACCAAAGATTAAAATAGCACCTACAATAACAATCACTGCTACCACAGCACTACATACCTTTAAGATTCTTTCTAATTTTGGATCAATCGCATCCTCATCCAGTTCTGGTTCTTCTTCTATCTGAGGTTCTTCCTCCTGTGGCTTATCTACCACTACTCTCGAAGCACCTTTAATCGTCTTTAAATCTTCTCCCGACAAAGGAATGGTCGGAGAACTATTTACTACTGCAGCTCCAAGAATAACATATTCTCCATCCGGCTCTACTGTAACCTTCTTCAAATCAGTAATTAACGCAGCAGCAGTCAGATAACGGAACTCTGGCTTCTTCTGCATACATTTCTGTACTACTCTTGATAAACTACGTGGTATCTGTGGATCCAGTTCATTTAACGGAGTAGCATCCTCCTGAATGTGAGCCAGTGCCACTGTAACAGTACTGTCTCCTTCAAAAGGTACACCACCAGATAACATCTCATACATAGTAACACCTAAAGAATAGATATCACTCTTTTCACCACTATAACCACCTCTTGCCTGCTCTGGGCTAATATAATGAACAGAACCCATCGCATTAGAAGTAATGGTATTGGAGGTTGCCGCCTTTGCAATACCAAAATCGGTTACTTTTACTTTTCCTTCCTTGGAAATAATAATGTTCTGAGGCTTAATGTCACGATGGATGATATGGTTGTCATGAGCGGCTTCCATAGCCTGTGCAATCTGAATCGCAATACCTACTGCTTCATTAACTTCCAGTTTACCTTTTTTCTCAATGAATTTCTTTAAGGTGATTCCCTCAATCAACTCCATTACAATATAATACAATCCCTCATCTTCTCCAACGTCATACACATTAACAACATTTGGATGGGAAAGACCTGCAACAGACTGTGCTTCTGCGCGGAACTTTGCAACAAATTTTGCATCGTTGCTATATTCCTGCTTCAAGACCTTAATCGCAACAAAACGATTCAATCTGTGACATTTTGCCTTATAGACATCTGCCATTCCGCCAGAACCAACTTTATCTATTATCTCATAACGATCACTAATCAACACACCTGGACCTATCATCATTTTCCGACCTTCCTCTCTCTACTCAATTTTTTTCTCATTCTCCCTACTCAACCTGTACCAAAACTGCTGTGATGTTATCACTTCCACCATTCTGATTTGCCTTTGCAATCAAAGCATCGCCTGCTTCTTCCAAAGACTTGCTATGATGAATGATGTACTCGATTTCATCATCTTCTATCATATTAGTCAAGCCATCACTGCACAACAAAACTACATCTGAAGGATGTACCTGAACTTCAAAAAAATCTGCCTGAACCTCATCATCAATTCCCAGGGCTCTGGTAATAATATTCTTCTGAGGATGAATTCTTGCTTCACTTTCTGTAATATTTCCAATCTTGACCATCTCTTCTACTAAAGAATGATCTGTAGTAATCTGCTGTATTTCCTTGCTTAATAAATATAAACGGGAATCGCCGATATTTGCCACATACAGAGTATTTCCCTGTAATGTACACGCAACCATGGTGGTTCCCATCCCCTCATACTCCAGTTTTTCTCTCGCCGCCTGATATACTGTCTGATTCGCATACGCCACAGCTTCCTCAAATATAGTAACCGGTGTCTTACTGTCACTTCCTTTAATCATGGAAACCATACTCTCAATACACAATCTGGACGCACAATCTCCTGCTCTATGACCACCCATACCATCAGCAACAATAAACAGATTCTGGAAACTACCTACAGGTCCATCACAACAATACAAACTGTCCTGATTCATTGTTCTTTTGACACCAATATCTGTCTTTGAAAATGATTTCATGTAGTTTCCCCTCCTTTGTCTTAATTTCGTAACTTTCTAAAAACGCACCTAGTAGTGCTATATTAACCATTACCTTTCAATGTTAGCATAATAGACCTAAAAAAGCAAGACTAGGGAAGCATATAGCCAAAGGAGCGTGACGAAGAACAGGTTGAAAAATCAGATTAGAAATTTCTTCACAAAAAAAGAGAGGATTTTCCTCTCTTTTTCGTCTAATCATTCTCTTTATTATGATTTCGTCTTAACTGACCACAAGCTGCATCTATGTCACTTCCCATTTCTCTACGGATTGTAACATTGATATGACTTTTTTCCAGCATTTCTTTAAAGTCTTGTATGGTATTTCCTTTAGACCGGCTTCCCATACGTCCCTCTACAGAATTTAATGGAATCAGGTTTACATGACAATTTAATCCCCTCAATAAATGAATAAGCTGTCGGGCATGTACCTCTGTGTCATTAGTCCCCTCTACCATGGTATATTCAAAGGTGATTCTTCTGCCAGTACGATTCACATATTCTCTACAGGCTTTCATAATCTCCTCTATAGAAAACTTATTTGCCACCGGCATCATCTGCTTACGCAGTTCATCATTTGGCGCATGAAGAGAAATCGCCAATGTAATGGTTAAATCCTCATCCATCAAATCATAAATTTTATTTACTAATCCACAAGTAGAAAGGGTAATATTTCTCTGGCTGATATGAAGACCATTTTCATCAGAAAGCATTCGGATAAAACGAATGACATTTTCAAAATTATCTAATGGCTCTCCAATGCCCATAATAATAACATTAGAAACTCTTTCTCCTGTATAACGTTGAATTTCATATATCTGATCCAAAATCTCCGAAGTATTCAGGCTTCTTACTAACCCACCAACCGTAGAAGCACAAAACCGGCAGCCCATACGGCAGCCCACCTGAGAAGAAACACAAACACTGTTGCCGTGCTTATACTTCATAAGTACGCTTTCTACCACGTTTCCATCCTGTAGCCGCATCAGGTATTTTCTGGTTCCATCCTGTTTCGAAATCTGTTCCTGCTCTATTCTGGCACCGGCAATGGTACATTCCTCCACGAGCCTGTTTCTGAAATCCTTCGACAAATTTGTCATCTGTTCAAACTCTGTTACCAGCCTTTTATGCATCCACTCATACAGCTGCTTGGCACGAAATTTCTTTTCTCCAAGCTGGATAATGAACTCTTCTAATTCATTATATGTCATGCTTTTGATGTCTTGCTTTTCCTTCAAATCCATCCTACAACCATGCCCTTCCTGCTTCTTATGCATTCTTTTTCTGGATATTCAAATCACTTATTTCTTTCGAAACACAGAAACAAAAAATCCATCAGTTCCTGTTTCACTCGGTAATATCTGAATATATCCGTCCTCTCCCGTCTTACCTTTCAACAATTCCGGTAAATTTTCTTCGATAGAACATGCTTCAAAGGGAAGATTTTGCAAAATCCAGTCCTTGTTTTCCTGATTTTCTTCCTGTGCAATCGTACAGGTACTGTACACCAAAATCCCGCCCGGCTTTACATACTGACTCACTACAGACAGCATTTTTCTTTGCTGTTTGGCCAGAGAGGAAATATCCTCTTTCTTGGTTTTATACTTAATATCTGCCTTTTTTCCAATAACGCCAAGACCGGAACAAGGCAAATCTGCAATAACTACATCTGCGGTATCAATCCACTCTTCCCGCAGTTTTAAGGCATCATTCTTTTTTAGCTTTACATTATGGATACCTGTACGAATCAGATTCTGACGTATCAGGGAAACCTTCTTTTCGTGAACATCACAGGCAATGATTTTGCCTTCCCCTTCCATCTTGTCTGCCAGATGAAGTGATTTTCCACCTGGTGCAGAACACACATCGATCACCAGACTTTCTTTGGTCACAGGCGCCACAGCCCCTACTACCATAGAACTTTCATCCTGCACCTGAATCCAGCCATTCTGAAAGGCTTCCAGTTCACTTAATCTTCCATAGGATGAAATCTCTAATGCATAATCAAATAGCTTACCTGACTTCACCACAACATTCTGTTTTTCCAAAGACTTTTTAATATCTTCTACCGAAGCCTTGGTCAGATTGCAGCGGACTACCGTAGGCTTTTCCTCTGTCAAAAAGCTTTGCAGGATTTTTTCTGTTTCCGGTTCTCCATACTCCTGCAAAAAACGGGAAACAATCCATTCTGGCATGGAATACCACACAGAAAAATGTTTTACAGCATCTGCCTTTCGGGAAGGATACACCACATCCTCCTGAAATCTTGCTACATTTCGAAGCACACCATTTACAAAGCCTTTTAACGGCGTCAGCTTCCGCTGGACAGCCAGCTTCACACCTTCATTACAGGCAGCACTATCTGGCACCTGATCCATATAAATTATCTGATAAACCGATAACCGTAATATTTCTCTCACAACAGGTTTCATTTTATTGACAGGAGTTTTCGAATAACGGTTCAAAATATAATCCATTTCCAGACACCGCTCCACAGTTCCCTCCACCAGACGGGTAAGAAATGCCCTATCCCTTTTTTCCATAGAAGGATGTTTTTCTAATATTTCATGAAGAACCTTATCACAATATTCTTCCTTCTCCATAATCTGAACCAATGCATCTAATGCTAATGCACGGACATTTACAGATTCCTGTTTTTTCTCTGTCATGAGTCAACTCCAATCTATTTTCCTACTTTGATTCCTGTCTCTAATGCAAATCCTCTTAAAAATGCACCTGCATCCATGCGTTTCTTGCCTTCCAGCTGCAAAGAAGTCACCTGTAATCCCCCTTCACCAGTCTGGATAGTAAAGGAATCCTTATCTACCGCAACAATGGTTCCTGGCTCCTGCCCTGCTATGCCTTCTGTCACTTCTGCTTCCCACACCTTCAGCATCTTCCCTTGAAGATAAGTATAGGCACTTGGCCAAGGATTCAGACCACGAATCAACCGTTCTAATTCTACTGCTGACTTGTTAAAATCCATTTCTCCTGTGGATTTACTTAACATCTTGGCATAGGTATGCTCTTCTTCATTCTGTGGAACTGGCTTTAATTCTCCTTTTTCTGCCAAATCTAATGTCCTTAACATCAATGGACCGCCAAGCTCTGATAATTTATCAAACAAACTTCCTCCTGTTTCCTTTTCATCCAGCTTATAACGCTCTACTAAAAGGATGTCACCGGTATCCAGTCCTTCGTCCATCTGCATAATGGTAACACCACTTTCTTCATCGCCCTGAATCACGGACCACTGAATTGGTGCAGCTCCACGAAGTTTTGGCAAAAGAGAAGCATGTACATTAAAACAGCCATATTGTGGAAGTTCCAGCACCTGTAAAGGCAGAATTTGTCCAAAAGCCACTACGACGATAGCATCCGGATTCAGTTCCCGGAGTACATGTAAAAATGCTTCGTCCTTCACCCTCTCTGGCTGAAATACAGAAATCCCTTCCTTCACCGCAGCTTCCTTTACCGGAGAAGCCACCAGCTTACCACTTCTTCCCTTCGGCTTATCTGGCTGAGTCACAACACCGATCACCCGGTGTTCACTCTTTATCAATGTTTCCAATGTAGGAACTGCAAAATCCGGAGTTCCCATAAATAAAATATCCATTCAATAACCATTCCTTTCCCACAGCCTGCAACTTTTTGCTTTTCTACTATACAAATATGGTATAGACTTATTCTTCTTCGCTGCTAACCAAATCGCCTTCTACCAAATCCACATATAATTCACCTTCCAGATGGGCAACCTCATGCTGCAATGCTCTTGCCAGCAAATCTTCACCCTCTACGAAGATTTCTTCCATCTTTTCATTATATCCCTTCACCTTACAATACTGTGCTCTGGTTACTTTTCCCATACGTCCAGGCACACTTAAACAGCCCTCATAATCTGTCTGCTCTCCTGATGTTTCCACAATTTCAGGATTGATTAAGATAATCGGATCGTCTCCCTCTGGAGTAACATCGATTACTACAATTCTCTTCAACACGCCAACCTGAGGTGCAGCAAGACCTACGCCCTGTGCCTCATACATGGTATCCAGCATATCTTCTATTAAAGTGCGGATACGAGGGGTTACTTCCTTTACCTCCTTTGATTTGTGATATAACAAATCATCTCCAATCGTACGTACTGTTCTAAGTGCCATAATAATCCTCCATTATATATTGAAATTGAACTGCAGTCTGCAATCCTGATAAAACTCCTGCTGGTTCATAAATCCCTCCAACTGGTTTTTCATCTGGCGAAGCACCCGGTAATCATTGCATTTTCCATAGACAATCTCCCGAAATACATCCTTCGCCTTTGCCAGAGGTGCCTGGGTTGGACCCAGTACCTGTACGGCTTCATACTGCTTCATCATGCCAGCAATTTTCTCTGCCAGTTCCTTGGCATTTTCCTCATTCTCAGAAAGCACCAATACTCCTAGTATATTAGAAACCGGCGGATATTGCAACATCTGACGCAGAGACAATTCCTGTTCATAAAAGTTCTCATAATCCTGACTAGCTGCACAAACGATACTGTAATGTTCCGGCTGATAGGTCTGCAACACCACATCTCCAGATTTATGTCCGCGGCCTGCCCTGCCTGCTGCCTGTGCCAACAACTGATAGGTTCTCTCTGCCGCACGGTAATCTCCTACATTTAATGATAAGTCTGCTGCCAAAATCCCCACTAATGTTACATTTGGAAAATCATGTCCCTTCACAATCATCTGGGTTCCTACTAGAATATCTGCCTTTCCTTCTGCAAATTCCTGTAGTATCTTTTCATGGCCTTCCTTCCCTTTGGTTGTATCTGCATCCATACGAAGGATTCTTGCTCCTGGAAAACGGGCTGCTGCCATCTCCTCCACTTTCTGGGTCCCAATCCCAAAAGTACCAATATACTTTGACTGACAGGAGGGACAAGCCGGTGGCATTACCATCTGATATCCGCAATAATGACATTCCAGATGATCCACCTTCCCGTACCGCATATGGGCAGTCAAAGAAACAGAACAATGTGGGCAATGCACTACTTCTCCGCATTTCCGACAGGATACAAATCCGGCATACCCACGACGGTTTAAAAATAACATAATCTGCTCTTTTTTCTGCAAACGGTCTTCTATCATTTCTGCCAGCTGGGTTCCAAAAATAGAACGGTTCTTCTGTTCCAATTCCTGCCGCAAATCTGTAATCCACACCTTTGGCAGAACCGCTCCTCCCGCTCTCTGCGTCAGTGTAAACAACTCATATCTTCCTTGCTTTGCCCGGTAATACGCTTCCATAGATGGTGTTGCCGAGCCAAGAATGACGCTGGCTCCTAACATATTTGCCCTCTGTATTGCCACCTCTCTGGCATGATACTTAGGTGGCATTTCACTCTGGTAACTATTTTCATGTTCTTCATCGATGACAATCAATCCCAGATTTTGGAAAGGTGTAAATAATGCAGAGCGAGGCCCAATCATAATGTCGATTTCCCCATTCTTCGCCCGAAGAAATTGGTCAGAACGCTCTCCTTCCGAAAGTCTGGAATGCATTACCGATACTCTGTCACCAAACCGCTGATAAAACCGATTCACCGTCTGCAAGGTCAAAGCAATCTCAGGAATCAGCATAATCACCTGCTTCCCTGCTGCAATGATATTTTCAATAATATGCATATAGACTTCTGTCTTACCACTTCCTGTCACTCCATGAACCAGATAAGTTTTTCGAACTCCTTGATGATATTCCTCTGTGATGGTATCTACAATTCTTTGCTGTTCTGGATTTAACAGCGGAATCACTTCATCCCGCAGCTGTTCCTGAATCGGATTGCGGTACTGGCGTTTGCTGCTAATTTCCAGCAGACCATCCTTTGCCAGATTCCGAAGCACTTCTGCTGTAGTCTTTGCCATAGAAAGCATTTTTAAATAATCCATTCCTTCTTCAAAAGGCTTCTGTTCCAAAAGGCAATTAAGAACTCTTACCTTCGCCTTATAATGCTTCTTTTCGAAATTCAATTTCATTCCCTGCATTGTTTCCTTGGAAACACAGGGATAAATGGTACGCTGCACCTTCTCCTTGGCTTCCTGTTTCACAGGCAGTACCACCTTAATGGCATCATTCATGGTGGCACCATAATTTTCTTTAATCCAATAAGCAAGGGAAAGCAGGTGCGATTCTGCAACCACTCCCTGCTTCACGATTTCCAATATGCTTTTTGTTTTGGAAATATCATAGGCTGGTTCCGTAGAAAGCCCAATAATATATCCTTTCATTGTACGGTTTCCGTTACCAAATGGAACCTTTACCAAAGCTCCAACTTCTGCCTCCTCCAACAGTTCCTGTGGAACAATATACTGAAAGGGACGGTCCAGACTTTTCACGAAAATATCCACAATTACTTCTGCAAAAATCATAGGATAACAAATCCTTTCCTCTAACGTATGAAGTTTCCATCCTTCACTACATCTGCTACTAATTCTCTCTCATCCATGTGATATTTCTTGCCACAGATTTCCTGATAGTCCTCATGGCCCTTTCCAGCCAGCACAATCACATCACCCTCTTTGGCATTCTCAATGGCATAACGAATCGCCTCTGCTCGGTCGATAATCGTCACATACTCACCGTCTGCCTTTTTCACACCGGTGACAATGTCGTCTAAAATAGCCTGCGGCTCTTCATTTCTTGGATTATCTGAAGTAACTATGGTTAAATCTGCCAGTCTGGAAGACACCTCTCCCATCTGAAAACGGCGGTCTCTGGAACGATTTCCGCCACAGCCAAACAAACAAACCAGTCGCTTTGGATGATACTCCTTCAAGGTACTTAACAGACTTTCCAAACTCATAGCATTGTGAGCGTAGTCAATCATTAAGGTAAACTTAGAGGATACGGGAAGTAATTCCACTCTTCCCTTTACCCGAATCTGCTCCAGAGAACGAAGAATATTTTCCTGGGATACCCCAAAATGACGACAGATTGCAATAGCTGTCATGGAATTGTATACACTAAACTTACCCGGGATATCAATTTCCACATCCATATCCAGTTTGCCACTCATATGATAAGCAACCCCTAATGAACCGCCCTTATCCATTAAATGTACATCTGACGCCTGCAAATCTGCATTTTCTGAAAATCCATAGGTTTCCACTTCACAGGTATGTCCTTTAAGGATTTCCTGCAGATGACTATCATCCGCATTGAAGATTCCCTGCTTACACTGCTTAAATAAAAGACTCTTACAATGAATATAATCCTCCATATCCTTATGCTCATTTGGACCAATGTGGTCAGGCTCTAGGTTGGTAAAAATGCCATAATCAAATACAAAACCACCAACTCTGTGAAGCATAAGGCCCTGAGAAGACACTTCCATGACTACACATTTACATCCGGCTTCCACCATTTTGCGGAAAGTCTCCTGTACAATATAAGACTCTGGTGTGGTATTAGCAGAAGGAATGGTTTCCTCCCCAATAATAGTCTCAATGGTTCCAATGAGACCGGTTTTAAATCCTGCATTTTCCAGAATAGAACGCACCATATAGGTAGCCGTGGTCTTTCCCTTAGTTCCCGTGATTCCAATGGTAGTCAGTTCCTTAGCAGGATACCCAAAGAAAGTAGCCGAAGCCTGCGCCAGTGCCAAACGACTGTCCTTCACCTTTATCAACGTCACATCGGTCGCAACCTCCACTTTCTTTTCTACGATTAAAACCGAAGCACCTTTTTCACTAACCTCTTTGGCAAAATCATGGCCATCCCTTACTGCTCCGCAGATACAAACAAACACAGCTCCCGGTGCTGCCTTTCTGGAATCATAAATCAAGGCATTGACTTCCTGATCAACACTTCCCTGAATGCACTCATATTCCACATCCTGTAACAAACTAGCCAACTTCATAAAACAACCACACCTTCCTTCCAAATACTGTTCACTTCATTCAAACTTCCCCTATAATATATTCGCTTTCACTTCTCATAAAATTATTTATCATCAGACTATTGGGGAGATTTTTCGTCATAAACTTTAAGAATAGAAAAATTTTTGGCGATTGCTTTTTCTATGCTTCACAGTCTTGAACGAAAAATCATTCTCAAAAGTTCCTATAAATAATTTTATGAGAAGTGATACACTATGGTATGAAGGAAGTTTGAATATAACATTCTATTCTTTATCGATGTCGGAAATGTCTATTTCTCCATCAAATACTACTGTAGCAGGACCTGTCATCCAGACAATATTTTCCTTCTGATCATATTCGATATGCAAGGTTCCACCTAACACATGGACATCTATCTCATTGTCGGTTTTGTCGTTTAATACGCAAGCCACTGCGCAGGCACAGGTTCCCGTTCCACAGGCAAGTGTCTCCCCGGAACCTCTTTCCCATACGCGCATATTGATTTCTTTGCGGTTTAGTACCTGTACGAACTCGGTATTGATACGCTCTGGGAACAGTTCATGATTTTCAAAATCAGGACCAATTTTTGCTAAATCGAGGGAAGCGGTATCCTCAACGAAAATTACTGCATGAGGATTTCCCATGGAAACACCTGTCATATGATACTCTTTTCCATTTACTATAAAAGGCTCATTTACTACCTGTTCCTTATCTGACAAAATTGGAATCTGAGCTGGCTCTAAAATAGGGCTTCCCATATTTACCTTTACCAGACTCACTTTGCCATCTTCAATGGTTAAATCCAGATACTTAATGCCTCCCAAAGTTTCAATAGAAATCTGGGTCTTATCTGTCAAACCATAGTCATATACATATTTTGCAATGGAACGTACTCCGTTTCCACACATCTTTCCTTCGGAACCATCTGCATTATACATTGCCATACGAAAATCTGCCACATCAGAAGGACAGATTAAAATCAAACCATCGGAACCGATTCCAAAATGTCTATCACTAACAAACTCTGCTACCTTTGCAGGATTATGAATAGTCTCCTTGAAGCAGTTTACGTAAACATAATCATTTCCACATCCATGTAATTTTGTAAATTTCATCTTTAACCTCTTTTCTGCCAGACCAAATATTTCTTCATTAGTCTTTTGCTTTTCATTTCTCATTCTTTTTTATAATCTGAAACCCTTTTCCATAACAGGTTTTGATTTCTATATTTGTTACAGACAGCTTTTTTCGCAGCTGTTTTACAATGGTGTCCAAGACTCTGCTTTCATCCTGTTTTTCCTTCTGCCAGACATGAAATAACAATTTCTGACGTGACACCACTGCCTCCGGACTATGAAGCAGCCAGTACAACACCTGATATTCTTTTGAAGTCAGTCCCAAAGAAACTCCATTATAAAAAAACTGATTTCCTGACACTTCTTCGGTTAATCCAGCCATCATCAACACAGAATCAGAAAAACATTCTTTTTTCTCTAACATCCTAAGCATCCGTTCCTGTAATATAGCAACTGGCTTCCTATTGCTCTGGTAATCATCTGCCCCATTCCTTAAACATTGAATTTCTTCATAATAGTTTTCCTTTTCGCTAAGAACCAGAAGCGGAACATCCTTTATTTGCTTCACCTTAGATACCCACTCCCATGTCAGACTTTCCCCTGATAAACATAGCACAAGAACACTATGTTCTGTTACATCCTGTTGTAACTGCGTCTGCCAATCCTTTGCTTCAATGGAATAATAAGCAATCGAATCTGTGCACTGCTCCATTTGCAGCCAGTATTCCTTCTGAAACTCAATATTGTCCGATATAATCTGTAAATCAATTTGCATTTCCATAATCTCCCCGGGAAACTACAACTTCATATCCAGCCTCAGCCATTTCCTTCTTTAACAACTCTAATCCTTCATTACCTTCTGCTCCTCTTGATACCTTCCGGTTATACAAGGCATAACGGTCTCTTGCCTCCTGTGGAGACAGGTTTGGCATAACTACATTGGCTCCTGCCTGAATCCCCTTCACTCTGCCATTGCGGTCCAGAGTCCCCAATGCTGTAGTGGATGGCAGTAATACCTTTGGCAACATCAAACGAACAATAGATAACAAATACAGCGTTAATTCTGTATTGCCACAGCGCTCATTCTCAAATGGCGTATTTTGGGCAGGAACAAAAGGCCCAATTCCCACCATTTGCGGATCTAGCTTTTTCAAAAATTCCAAATCCTGGGCAATATTGACAATTCTCTGATAAGGGGAGCCTACCATAAAACCAGCTCCTACCTGATAGCCAATTTCCTTTAATTCCCAAAGACACTGTTTTCTTCGAAGCAGGGACATATTTCCCGGATGCAGCTTCTTGTAATGACTTTCCTCTGCAGTTTCATGCCGCAAAAGGTATCTGTCAGCACCAGCATCATGCCAAAGTTTATATACGGCTTTAGACTTTTCTCCCAAGGAAAGTGTCACCGCACAATCTGGATATTTTTCCTTAATATGTGCCACCATATGTGCCACCCGGTCCGGTGTATAATATAAATCCTCTCCACCCTGTATTACAAAAGTACGAAAGCCCTGTTCATAACCGATAGCGCAGCAGTCCAGCACCTGCTCTTCCTCCAGACGGTACCGCTCCACAAATCGGTTACTTCTACGAATGCCACAATAATAACAATCATTTTTGCAATAATTACTAAGCTCTATTAAACCACGAATAAATACTTTATTTCCATATTCTCTTCTCCGAATCACATTGGCACGCTCTGCCAGATATTGGGCAGTCTCTTTATTCCGAAACTTAATCAGCTCACTATACTCTTCCACTGACAATTCCCTGTTCCACTCCAGACGGTCAATCATAGACTTAATGCCTTCGTTCATGTCAATCATTCCTTTACTTTTCTCTTTTCCTATGATGACACATTTCCTCAAATAAAACAAGGACGAAATCTTGGAAAGTATAATATCAACGATGGCAGGAGTGCGCAGAAAGAGGTTATATATTTTCCATTTCGTGGACGCCTTGCGGCTCGGGATGAACTACGTAACGGTGCATAGAAGTGCAACCTTCATGCTAACGCATTCTGTTGCACTTCAAACACCGGCGAGTTCAAACGCCACTCAATCGGAAAATATATAACCTCTTTCTGCTGTGCTCTGACTTGCTATAGGTTGATATTGATATTACGTCAAGGATAACGTAGTAATAGCATAATGACTAATCTTTATCTATAGCCAAATAGATAAAGATATTTTTGTGTCATTTATTTGGCTAAAAGCATCATAATTTCATTGCTGCGGCTGACAAACTTTGTCATGTCTTCTGGAGCAAGTGGCTTATTTGCAAGCATTGCCAAATCGTACAGCTGCTGGCAGAACAAGTCTACATGCTCTCCTTCTTTATTATCCAGAATGTACTGAACTAGTTTGTTCTTGGCATTAAGGATTAAGGTCTCCCCGCCTCCAAACATGCTCATATCCATTCCCATACCGCCCATACTGTACATCTTCATCATATCCTGCATACGGCGGGTTTCTTCAGATAAGGTTACCATAGAAGAAACCGACTCATTCTTTAAGTTCTGTACCTGTACTATTAACTGTTCTTTGCCCAGTGCTTTCTTAAATACTTCTGTAAGAGTTTCGGTCTGAGCCTTTAAAGTATCTTCGTCTCCTTCTTCGGTAAAGGACTCAGAAAGGTCTGAGTCAATACGCTGAAACTTCACCTTTAAGTCTTCACTCTGCTCCAACTGGGAGATAAATGGCTGGTCAATACTGTGTGTCAGAAGCACCGCATTCATTTCCTGTTCCTTAAACATATTGATATACTGGCTCTGCTGCTGTACATCTGTCACATAATATACTGTGGTTGGTGTCTCTTCTGGAGCCTCACCAGCTTCTTCCTTATCAATATCTTCCACATTTACAACTTCCGGCTCATTGTCGTCGCCCTTTACTGCCTCTACATAATCCGGCAGAGTAATATACTTGTCTTTTAAATCCTTGAAGATTAAATAATCTTTCATCTTCTCACGGAACTTCTCGTCCTTCAGACAGCCAAACTTGATAAATGGACTAATATCTTCCCAGTACTTTTCATAGTTCTCGCGGTCTACCTTAAACATACCGGACAGCTTATCTGCTACCTTCTTTGTGATATAATCCGAAATCTTCTTTACAAAACCATCATTCTGTAATGCACTACGGGATACATTCAATGGAAGGTCCGGACAGTCAATTACACCCTTAAGCAGCATTAAGAACTCTGGAATGACTTCCTTGATATTATCTGCAATAAATACCTGATTGTTATAAAGCTTAATTACACCTTCTAAATTATCATATTCTGTATTTACCTTAGGGAAATATAAAATACCCTTTAAATTAAATGGATAATCCATATTTAAATGAATCCAGAATAATGGCTCCTTATAGTCGTTGAATACCTTTCTAAAGAATGCCTTGTATTCCTCGTCAGTACATTCATTTGGATGCTTCACCCACAACGGAGTAACATCACTGATAGAAACCGGCCGCTTATGAATCTTTGCCTTTTCCTTAGCTGGAGAAATCTCTACAACTTCTTTTTCACCATCTTCATTCTCTTTCTCTTCGGTCTTTGCTTCCTCAGTAAACTTCTCGACTACCACATCTTCTTCCTGAATGTCAGCAGCGTCAATAGTTTCAAACTCTTGCTCTGCATTAGCTTTGGATAAGAAAATCTCCACTGGCATGAAAGAACAGTACTTCTCTAATACTTCTCTAACACGGTACTCATTGGCAAATTCCACACTATCCTCAGAAAGATACAGTGTAATCTTAGTACCAACCTCTGCCTTATCTCCATCAGACATTTCAAAATCAATGCCACCTTCAGATTCCCAATGAACTGCAGTGGCACCATCCTGCCATGACAGGGTATCAATAGTTACCTTATCAGCAACCATAAATGCCGAATAAAATCCTAAACCAAAATGACCAATAATCTGGTCTTCATTGGTCTTATCCTTGTATTTCTCTAAAAAGTCCGTAGCTCCCGAAAATGCTACCTGGTTAATATATTCCTTAACCTCAGCTTCTGTCATACCTACACCGGTATCTGTAAAAGATAAGGTTTTCTCTTCTGGATTTACTTCTACCTGAATCTTAGCCTTGTACTTATCTGGCAGAGTATACTCACCCATAATATCCAGCTTCTTTAACTTGGTAATGGCATCACATCCATTAGAAACTAACTCTCTGATAAAAATGTCATGATCCGAATATAACCATTTCTTAATAATCGGAAACATATTTTCTGATTCAATTGATAAACTTCCTCTTTCCAGCTGCATCTGTCATCTCTCCTTATTTATAAAATAGGCAAAACCAGCGTTTTACCAAAGGCAACATGTCGTTGCCTTGCAAGAATTGCTTCGCAATTCTTGTTGGCTCATCACTATGTTTTGAGCAATCTCCAAACACATGAATTAGCAGTCGCCCGACCACTTCGCTAACAAATGGTATAGTGGTTATGATAATACTACCAAAAATAAAAGTCAAGAACTTTTTAGCACTCCTCTTTCTTGACTGCTAACAAAAAAATAGCCGTGACGCAGAATATGGCGTTATGTTTTCTACTTCGCGGACGCCTTGCGGCTCGGGATGTGCTACGCAACGGTGCATAGAAGGCTATCTTCATGCTGACGCATTCGATAGCCTTCAAACATCGGCGAGCACAAACGCCGCTTAGTCAGAAAACATAACGCCATATTCTGCTGTACATCGGCTCCTCAATAGTAATATTCTGTATAACACTCAAGAAAATCGGCTATAGAAAAAAGGATGGAGAAAATTCACTTGCGTCCATCCTTTTTACATAGATATGCTTCCAAAGCACAACACTAATTTGCTTTTTTCTTTCGGAATACGAACAGCTTGCTACAGATATAATTCAGTACCATAACTACTGCACTGGTCAATACCTTCGCTGCAAATCCTTCTACACCAAGCCATGGCTGGTCCAATCCCATCCAGTAAAACGCCGGCTGGGCTACTACTTCAAACACTCCGGTTAAGGCTCTGGAGCCAAAAAAAGCGATAGACTCTTTCAACACCAGTTGCCACTTCCAGCTTTTACTTTCAAAAACAAATATCTTGTTGGTAAAGTAAGCAAACAATACCGTCACAAACCAAGAAAGTGCATTTGCCACTGCCATTGGCATAAATGGCACAAACAATGCATAGGTAATCCAACTAAACACTGTGGTTACCACACCTATAATCAAATACATGATAATTTCCTTGTATTTATAAAAAAGCTCTTTGATTTTCTTCATTTCAGCCTCCAGTTACTAAAGCTTGCATTATCAATGTGCGAAGTTTGAGTTACGATAAAGACCTAGAACTTGTCTGGGAAAATACAAGCATTTTGGTACAGGAATAGTTCAGAATCATAGCAAAAATACTTACTACAATCTTAGACACCAATCCTTCTACTCCAAGAAATGACTGATTCATTCCCAAATGAAACAATACAGGCTGTGCCATTATTTCTACAATGCCAGTAATCCCTCTTGCTCCAAAATAGGTAAGAGCTTCTCTGACTACAATCTGCAATTCCCAGTCCTTGCTCTCAAAAACAAATACCTTATTTCCTAAATATGCCAGAATCACTACCACTATCCAGGAAAACACATTTGCCATAAGCATGGGCATCATATGTACACAAACAGAATACATAAACCAGTTTGCCACTGTAAGGGATACCCCTACGATAGAATAATGAATAAACTCTTTATATTTTCCATAGATATTTTTCCAAAAATCCATGTATAACACCTCTTTATTACTTCTCTTTTCTCACAAGTTCGGTATTTTACAGGATTTTTACAGAAAAGTCAAACTTTTCGGACAAGTTTGTACATTTCCCCTAGAAATTACAGCATATCACTACCATAAGAAGTAATATTTGCCAAACACATCCATCCCTGGATTGCCATGGGGGTCTGGCTCCTGTAATTGGGTCTGCCACTGCTGCCAAAACGTCTTCCACTCCTGCTGCTCCCATGATTCCTCGGAATTATATTCTCCCGAATGTTTCCTGCGACGTTCAAAGAAAGCATATGGCGTCAATACACACTCTCCCCATTGCTTCTTAGCTGCAAGACACATTCCAAACCAGCAGACATCCGAAAATACATTCATCCCTGCCAGTACATTGTCAGAGCTTTCCTGCAGTTCCAAATATTTCACAATAACAGAGGATTTCACGGCAAGCACTGCTCCTCCCAGCAAAGAAACATTCTGACGAAAAGAAAGACGATTCATATAGGAAACTTCTGCTGCAGGAAGCCCCTGATATAAAGGTCGTATCCTTTCCGTAATTCCCTGACCATAGGTGTATCCTGCATGATATACCCTACCATCGCTTAGGAACACCATGGGAGCTGCCACCATATTTTCTGCTGGCTGCAAACACTGCAGCAATTCCTTCATCCACAGTCCATTCTTTTGTTTTGGATAATATCCCTTTCGTACAAACACAACCTCATCCCATTGTTTCCAATCCATAGAAGAAAGCATATTTCCGCCACCAGACAAATCTACCACCATTTTTTTCCATGGTAAATCATTCATATGCTCTTTCACCCAGCTGGCTGTTTCTCCATTCTCGCAAAGCACACAAATCCGGGTATCCTGTGACACCGCATAACTTACCTTATAGAAAGAAGGATGTTCCTTAGAAGGATATACCTTCCCCATGAGATTTTGACGCTTCAAATGACTTTCAATTGCCTTCTTTCCAGCTTCAATCGTGTAAGGCTTCACCCCTGCCTTGGATGCCACAGAACCTGCATGGCATCGCCAATAATATAATATCTTTGGCACATGACGGATACATCCAGCTAGGTCTGTTAAGCGCAAGAACAAATCATAATCCTGGCTTCCATCCATTTCCTTACGAAACATCCCGGCCTTATCCAATAAAGATCGTTCAAATACACTAAAATGACAAACATAGTTATTGCATCGGAAGCTTTCTGTAGAAAAATCCGGTTTAAAGTGAATACTCTGTACCTTTTCCGGTTTCTGGTCAAAAGAAAGTTCATCCGTATAAATAAAATCCGCTTGATATTCATCAATTTCTTTTGCAACATAATACAAAGCAGATGGATGCAGAATATCGTCGTGATCTAAAAGACCAATATAATCTCCTGTAGCCATGGCAATTCCGTGATTGGAATTTACAGAAATCCCACCATTTCCCGGCAGCTTACGATACTGGATTCTGTCATCCTCCTGACTATATTCCTCCACTACTGCTTCTATTTCTTTCTGAAGTTCATCGCTGGCATCCGCCAGACAAAGTTCCCAATCCCCATAGGTCTGGTTCAAAACCGACTGAATCATTTCATGAAGAAAATCCATTGGCGTATTATACAATGGTACAACAATACTGATTTTCACCGGCCGCTCTGGCTGCCACTGACTCTGCTGCCCCTGTTTTTCCTTAGATATTCCCAATGGGTAATATTTCTTTCCTAAATGATATTTAATTAAATAGCGGTAAAATAAGAAATCTTTCGTATACCTCCAGCCATACTCTTGCTGGTACTTAAGAATTTTCCCCATCATGCCCAACTAACTTCCGCCTCCTAATCCTTACTATCAAAAAACTTCCTTCTTAATAGCTTCCCATCCGAAGAATCCATCGAAAAATCCGGTCATCCATTTTTCTCTGCCGATAAATTCCAGCCTTTTTCAAAAAACGAACCCGGGCCCAGAAAGATTTCTTCACCTGAATCATCTCTTTGGCTAGTAAAATCTTTTCATTTTCTGGAAATTTCTGACCAAATATTCTTACCAGCTCTCCTAACTGCCGGCTAATGTTTCCTCTATTTTTTTTATAGCGCTTTATGCGCATTTTAAATTCATCCAGATGACTGGTTTTCGTTCCAACAACATTGCCTCCGTGCTGGCGATAGCAAATATAAGAATCTTCATCATAAACCATTTCGCCAAAACAGGTAGCTGTTAAATACAACCACCAGTCATGCATTACTGTAAACTTTGGAAGTTCTTTCACCACCAATTCATGTAAGTGACGGTTATACACTTCTGTACAGCCTGTGGCAATATTTTCAATCATGGCATTTTCAAATGCCGGTCGTATAGAAGACCTGTCAATAGAAGACTCAATTGTATGAAGCTGGGCGTCCACCAACTTTGGACGGCAACAATATAAAAGTGGCTTCTCCCCTGATAAAGCTTCCAATTTCTCAATGGCTCTGGTAAGCTTTTCCGGCATCCAATAATCATCCTGGTCTGCAAAAGCATAATAATCACACTCGTCTGCCTGACACATTAGATCGAAAAAGCTGCGAATCACTCCCACGTTTTCTCCCTGATACCAGCTGATGATTTCCGGATATTTGACAGCATACTCCTGTAAAATCTGCTGGGTTCCATCCTGAGAACCATCATCTCTTACCTTCAACGTAAAAGAAGCGATTCCAAACTGTTCACAATCTTGGGTTAAAATAGAATCTATCTGTTCTTTTAAATATTTCTCACCATTATAGGTTGACATCAGTATCTGTATTGTTTTCATGGAATTCCTCCTTAAGGGACTCATATATCTGACGCATTTTTTCTTCCACTACAGCCAAAGCAAAACCTTTGATTCTCTCCCGGTTCCACTCTCCCATCTGCTGACGACGGGTATCACGGCCAGTCTGACTTTTCCCCTGACTTTCCTCAAACATTCTACGCACCTTCACAGCATAATTTTCCGGTTCCCAATCCTCCACCAGATAACCGCCTTTGGTATGCTCAATCAAATCAGTAATTCCACGTATCCGGGATGCAATCACAGGAAGCCCCACTGCCATGGCCTCCATCACAGCCACCGGAAGACCTTCCTGAAAAGAAGGGAACACAAAACAATCTGCCTGCTGTAATAAAGCTGGTACATCAGTAACATAGCCGGCAAATTTCACCTGCTTCTCCAATCCTAATTCCTTAACCCTCTGCTTTAATTCCTCTTCCTTGGGACCAGACCCACAAATCAAATAGGTAACCGGTAAGTCTTTCAACTCACTCATGGCTTCCACCATAGTAATATTATTTTTTCGTTTGGTTAATTCTCCTACGCTAATCAACACCTTATGCTCTGCCGGTATTCCATAGGTCTTTTGTAGTTCTGTCTGCTGTTCTGCAGCATAATCTTTTTTCTGATACTCTTCAAACTGTTCCAGACGCATTCCAATTCCTTTGGTATGTTCTACCCTTCCACGGATTGGAAACTTCGAAGCCCTTGCATAATCCTCTTCATTAATCAAAATCAACCGGTCGGTATATCTTGACAGAAACCGTTCCACGGGATAGTACACCCAGTTTGCCAGCGGTGCTCCTGTATAAAAATGCAGACCATGGGCTGTATACAACACAGGAACCTTTCGTCCTGTTTTCCTGCGTACCGCCTGTGCTGCCATTCGGGTTACCACGGCACTCATAGGCATATGACAGTGAATCAGATCAAACTGTTCCTGAATCAATAGTTCCTTCAGCTGGCCATAGGATTTACGTACACTAGGAGAAAATGGCGAACGCTCAAAATCAATCTGGTGCCGTATCACTCCAGTTCCATCCAGCCTACTATTATCCTTTCCATATACAATGGTATTATAATTGGCAGCATAGTGTACCTCATATCCCATTTCCTGAAGAAGCTTTACATTATTCATTTCAAACTGTGGCACAAAACCACTGACTCTGGTTACAAGCAACGCCTTTTTCATATCTTCACCTCATGTCACGCTTTCTTTATCCCAGATGTTTATTACTATTCCTCATTTTCATTTTGATTTACGATTTCCTGCACGATCTGCTCTACAGACCCTTCTTCCTCTGTATTTTCTTTCCAAGCCGTAGTCTGTCCCTGGGCCACGCCCTCCGTGGCATCCTTGGTCAACACAGTCTTCACCGTCATCAAAATCAGCTTAATATCCATCCAAAGAGAATAATTCTCTATATAAAACAAATCTAATTTCAGTTTATCATATGGTGTAGTATTGTATTTTCCATATACCTGAGCAAAGCCCGTCAAACCAGCCTTTACTCTGGTACGGAACTTAAACTCTGGCATTTCCTCACAATATTCCATCATAATCTCCGGACGCTCAGGACGAGGTCCTACGAAAGACATATCGCCTTTAATAATATTAAATAGCTGTGGCAGCTCGTCGATTCTAGTAGCACGGATAAACTTACCAATCGGTGTAATACGGCTGTCATTTTCCTCTGCCAGCTTTGCCACACCATCACTTTCTGCATTCACAATCATACTGCGGAATTTATAAATATTAAACTCCTTTTCATATCTGGTACAACGAACCTGGGAATATAATACTGGCCCTCTGTCATATATTTTAATTGCAATAGCAGTTAACAGCATAAATGGAGAAGCTAGAATTAATAACGGAACAGCAATCAGCAAATCCACCGTCCGTTTCCAAAATCTCTGATCAAAGCTCAATGTATATCCTTTTGAAAGGAGAAACGGTGTATCAAATACATGAATCCGGTCTGCTCCCATTAAAATAATATCCGAGAGTTTTGGAATTACATAAGCACGAACCTTGTGGGCATAACAATACTTCAAAATGTCATTTCTCTTAATGGCAGAAATATCACCGATAATCACTGCCTGGAAATCTTTCATTTTCTCTGCAATAGCATCCATACCTTCTTCCACATTAATGGCATCATAGATGGCATATTTGTCTCTTCTTGCCTCTACCTTATAGACCAAATCTGCTGCAGGCCGCTCACCATAAATCAGCAGAATCTTCCATGGCTGGAAAATACGGTTGTAAAAATGAATAATAATAATATTCCATATAGAAGAAATCACCATTTCTACCAACAATGCAAGAAACAATTGTAATGGATTTACCGGCCGGAATGCCAGCAAACAAATAATTACATAGGCCACAATATTAGACAACAATAAACTCAGATACTGGGATAACAGTACTTCGATTCTTCGAAACTGTCCAATCTTTAAGCCACCGTACATATTCGAAAAGAAAAATAGCAAAAGCGCATACAATGCCAGCAACACATAGTTACCTCTCCGATAGAACTGCATGCTCTGATACATGGTTCCCGAATAGTAGCCATACCATACCCAGGCAAAAACCAATGTCATTAAAAGTATATTAATTAAAGAAGCAAAAAAAAGAATCGTCTTTTTATATGGATCGTAATTCTTCATCTTTCCCTCCATCTTCTGCATATCCGTAATTTTAATTTATGGCGCTCCATTTTCTTTGGAGCGCCGGCTGTTAGTTGTTTTTCTGTTTCATGAGATTTTCCAATCCCTGATTGTTAATATTTGCAAGGGAACGATAAATATGTTCATTTGCAAGCTTTTCTGCTGTCTCTCCATCTTTATTACGTACCGCATCCAGAATCGCCTTATGTTCCTCAAACGCTTCTCTGGCACGTTCTTTGGACGACAGTGTATTCTTTCTGACACGTTCTACATACTGATGATAATCAGATAAATTATGCTGCAGCATCTTGCTGCCACATGCATCATACAACAATACATGAAAACGACTGTCTAAATCTGACATCTGCTCCCAATGCTCTTTCTGGATATGGAACTCACTAAGATACACAATCTCTTCCAAAGCCTCCAGCTGCTCAAGGGTGATATTCTCACATGCCCATTTTGCACAAAGTCCCTCCAGATAGGAACGAATCATATAGATATCACGAATATCCTTAGCCGTAATCCCATTTACATAGGCACCTTTATTGGGAACAATGGATACCAGTCCCTCTAACTCCAGCTGACGAAGCGCCTCTCTTACCGGAGTTCTGGAAACTCCCAATTCCTTACTAATCGTTGCCTCTCTCAATTCATCCTTCTCCGCATAATTTCCAGCCAGAATATCCTCTCTAATTTTATTAAAGACTTTTCCTCTCAAAGAATACTTGTCTACAGCATCCTTTCCACCGTTATAATTATCCATAGCTATCTCCGTTTCTTTGCTTTCAAAACATTTCGCAAAATGCATACTTTTTAAGTATAGCACATCAAAGATATCCAGTCAAAACCATTCCCTGTATTCTGGATTTTTTGGTTGTCCTACCATAAAAAAACATGTATAATGATAATTTGTATGGATAATACAAAGAAAATCAAAAGAATTTGGGAGGATGAACATGTCTTATCAAAAAAATAAGAATCGGAAGCAGCAGCCCGAAAGAAAATATCCTTTAGGATTGTTGCTGCCTATTATTGCTTTACTGGCAATAATTCCATTAATCACATTCATGTACAGCTACGATACAAATCTAGCACAGTTCGAATGGTACACCAGCTATGCAGAAACCATTGACTTTTTCTTATATTATAAGATGGTATGGATTATTATAGCCTGTGTCCTTATGATTTTTACTATGATATACCTCTTCTTCGCTGAAGAAAAAAAGGCTATATGGATCAAGAACTTAATTCCAATGGCAGTATATTGTGGCATTTCCCTGATTTCCGCCATTGTATCCAAGCACTCCTATTTCTCCTTCCACGGAGTTTTCGAGCAGTTTGAATCCGTCTGGGTACTGCTTGGTTATGGACTGATTGTTTATTATACCTTCTACATCATGCGTGAAGAAGCCGCTGTAAAGCGAACCTTAAACTGGTTTGTTATTGGTATCATTGTTATGGTTGGATTAGGACTAACTCAGGTATTTAAGGTAGACTTTTTCCGAACCGAACTAGGACAAAATCTGATTACTCCATCTACCTATACTGGTGGACCATTGGAGTTTACCTTTGAGCTGGGACGTCCTTATCTTTCTGCATACAATCCAAACTATGTAGGATTTTATGTAGCACTGGTAGTTCCTGTTATGGTCGCTTTATGCTTTGCAGCGAAAAAAATTTGGCAGCGTATTGGTTACCTTGCATTAATCGCTTCCCTTTTATTAATACTTTTCGCATCACAGTCCCGTGCTGGTATTATTGCTCTGGCTGCTGCCTTTGTAGTAATGCTTTTCTGTATGCGCAAAGTATTTATTAAACACTGGAAAATTGGAATTCCTGCTATTGCACTTGTGGTCGTTGCTTTCTTTGTAATCAACGCTATGAATGATAATGTGCTTCTGACCCGTATGAAGGGAATGTTCCAGTCCGTACCGGAATATCATGCACTGAAAGAGATTCAGACCAATGATGATAATGTAACCGTTGTGTATCAGACCCTGGACCGAAATGCTCAGGTTGGGGAAGTTACAAAAGAAGATTCTTTAACATTCCATGTAACTCAGAACGAGACTACTGGTGCAGACCTTTTCACCTTAACAGATGGTACTGGTGCAGAAGTTCCTTTTGTATTAACCGAAGATGGCATTAATTATGCCATTCAGGACGGCCGTTTTCCATTTACCTTCTGTTCTGTCCGGGCAGATGAATTTAATGGATTCTCTGTAATGATTGATGGCAATACATGGTATTTCACTAACCTGATGAAGGAAAACGATACTACCTACTACTGTCGTGGTGGCGGTGGAGCTTTAATGAAGCTTTATACTGGAAAAGACAAGGTTCCTTATTTAGAAGACCATTACTCCCTTGCAAATAAACGTGGTTACATCTGGGCTCGTACTGTTCCACTTCTGAAGAAATACTTCTTCTTAGGAAGCGGTCCGGATACCTTTATTATTGCCTTCCCAAATAACGACTTGGTAGGCCTTACCAATTCCGGCCACATAAATGAAATCATTACAAAGCCTCATAATATGTACTTGCAGATAGGTGTACAGACCGGTGTAATTTCCTTAATTGCTTGGCTGACCTTCCTGGGATGGTATTTAATTGATTCCCTGAAGCTTTACTGGAAGAATCATTATGAACAGTATTTATCCTTTATCGGTGTAGGTATCTTTACCGCAACCATCGGTTACCTGATTCTTGGTCTTACTAATGACTCCTGTATCACGGTATCGCCAATCTTCTATACCTTAATCGGTATGGGACTTGGTATTAACTATAAGCTGAAGGCAGATATGCCAAAGGTAGCTGTGGCAAAGGCAGCTCCTAAGAAAGAAGCTGTAACTGAAGCAAAGGTTGTTGAGGAAAAAGACGCAGAAAAAACAGAAACGGTTGTAGAAGAAACAAAGAACGAAACTACTACAACAGCCAAAACAAATAACTCCTCTTCTCATTCCAAAAAAAAGAAGGGAAAGAAAAAGAAAAAATAATTTAAAGATAGCATAAAACAGGCAGTGTCCAAAAGGACACTGCCTGTTCTCATTCTGATTACAAAGTACGGCTTTGCAATCAGCGGATTTCATCTCTTTGTTCCTCTTCCTGTCTGCAACTCCAGGTGTACGGCCCTTTTGTTCAGTCATTCGGATTCCCAAAGACACAAAATCAAGTAAGATCAATACTTTGCATCAGTCTTTCATAGAGAAAAACTAATACTAATATATTATACCATTGAATGGTAGATTTTTCACTTATTTTTTTCAGATTGTGGAAAAAATCATACAAATTCAAGTACTTTTTCGATTACATACTCCTGCTGCTCCTCGGTCAATGTCGGGAATATTGGCAAACTAATCGCCCTGGAATAAAACTGCTCTGCATTTGGACAATGACAATCTGCATAACCATTTTTCTGATAATATGGATGTTGATACACAGGGATGTAATGAACATTTACTCCAATGCCTGCTGACCGCAGTTGTTCAAACACTTCTTTTCGAGGCTTTTTCGTTACCTGAATCATATATAGATGCCAGCCACTTTCACAACCTTCTACCTGCACTGGTATCTGCAATCCATCGATTCCCTGAAATGCCTCATCATACCGTCTGGCAATTCTTCTTCTAGCAGCAATAAAGTCATCTAATTTATCCAGCTGACTACTTCCCAAAGCACAGGAAATATCCGTAATCCGATAATTATATCCCAGTTCCAGCTGCTGATAATACCAGCCCCCCTGGTTCTCCGTCATCAAATCTTCTTCCCTGGTAATTCCATGACTCCGAAATAATTTTAATCTTTTATATAATTCTTCGTCATTAGTAACCACCATACCACCTTCCCCTGTGGTAATAGGCTTCACTGGATGAAAACTAAAGCAAGTCATATCCGATATACTTCCTATCATACATCCTTTATATGACGCACCTAATGCATGAGCAGCATCCTCAATTACCACAAGATTATGTTTTTTAGCAATATCAGCAATTGCATCCATATCACAAGGCTGTCCCGTATAATGTACAGGAATAATCGCCTTGGTCTTCTCTGTAATCTTTCTTTCAATGTCTGCAGCATCAATATTATAGGTGTCTGATAAAATATCTGCAAACACTGGTGTTCCACCACAATACAACACACAATTTGAGGAAGCCGCAAATGTCATTGGTGAGGTAATCACCTCATCTCCTTTTGTGATTCCTGCGGCTAAACACGCAATATGCAGTGCTGCTGTACCATTACAAACTGCTACCGCATATTTTGCACCAACATAATCTGCTACCTTTCTTTCAAATTCTGCCACATTAGGACCTGTGGTAAGATAATCGGAACGCAGTACATCAATCACTGCCTGTATATCTTTTTCATCAATTGTCTGTCTTCCATATGGTATATTCATAATATGTCCCTTCCTAATTATTCAATAACTTATATTTTAACTCCGCAAGCTTCCAATCTGTCTCATTATCAATATCCTGCACCTCTAAATCATCTAAAATAATCGGTGCAATTCCTTCTGATACCTGACCATTCACAGCCTGATACTTCTTTACATTATAGAAATAAAATTGACCACAGTCATGATACAAAGGCTCTAAATCCTGAGAACGGGAATTTAAATTCTCTTTCCACTTCATTTCCAAAAGTTTATCTTTCAAAATATATCCCCGCTGTGGTGGATAAGAAAATGGTACTACCGGCATTACTAATGTTACATCCAGTTCCTTCAACTGCTGATAGGCATCCTTTAGTTTTTCTGGTGTAATAAACGGCGCCGTAGGATAAATACAAGACATGCCATCAAAGGTCTGTCCTCTCTTTTCATATTCATCCAACACTTCTAATAGTACCTCTGCCGTAGTGGCATAATCACTAGAAGTTTTTTCACTTCGCATAAATGGAACCTTGGCTCCATATTTCCTTGCTATCTCCGCAATCTCTTCACTATCAGTAGAAACCATTACTTCTTCAAATAACCCAGAATTCAAAGCAGCTTCAATGGAATATGCAATAATCGGTTTCCCACAAAACTCTTTTATATTTTTCTTGGGAATACGTTTACTGCCTCCTCTCGCAGTAATAATCGCTAAACATTTATCTTTCATCCTCAATCTCCTCCATAGAAATCGGTTCTCCAAATTCATAACACTTTTTCGCTGCTTTTCCTATTAAAGTTGAATAATACTTTGGTTTAATGCCAATAGCCGGACGGATACTTCGTACATTTTCACTGGTAAATGTTTCTCCTGCTTCTATTGGCTTAACCGCCACCAAAGAACGTCTATTATGCAATCCATTTTTCTCATGCTCTGTCAATTCATAAGTTGGATGTCCCATAATTAAAGCAGCATTTTTCACATCCTGAACCATTTGTGCAAACTCATTTATTTCCATTGAAAATCCTGCATCCGGATTCTCAATTTCCCTGCTCAAACAAACATGCTTCTCAATAACCTGAGCTCCCATGGACACAGCTACCACCGGTGCCAGAGAACCAAAGGAATGATCGGACAGTCCTATGATAACCCCAAACCGCTCTTTCATATCAGGTATTACAGATACATTCATATCCTCATACTGGGCAGGATACTGACTACAGCACTTCAACAACACCACCTGCTCATTGTTTTGACGTCTGCAGGCGTCCAGCGCTTCCTGGATCTCTTCAACCGAAGCCATACCACAAGACATAATAATTGGCTTTCCTTTACTTGCCACATACTCAATCAAAGGAATATCTACTAGTTCAAAGGAAGCAATCTTGTAAAATTCCACGCCTAAGTCCTCTAAAAAATCCACCGCAGTTACATCAAATGGAGTAGACAAAAAATCTACCCCTACTTCTTCACATTTTTTCTTTAAATCCGCCTGCCATTCCCAAGGTGTAAATGCGTCCTGATACAACTGATAATATGTATATCCATCCCATAATCCACCCTTTAACACATAAGAATCGCTTTGGCAATCAATCGTTAAGGTATCCGCAGTATAGGTCTGAATCTTAACACAATCTGCTCCAGCCTTTGCCGCTTCTTCAATAATTTTATATGCATTTTCGATTTTCCCAGCATGATTTGCTGACATTTCCGCAATAATATAGACTTCGTTATTTTTTATTTTTTCGTACAATCTCATTCTTAATTCCTCCCATCAGTACACAACGCTTTTGCAATGCGCAAAGCACCTTTTCCATCCACCAGCTGAATCATCCTTTTGCTATATTCCTGTCTCAACGATTCCTCCTGCAAAAATCCGTCCAGATATTTCACTATAGTATTCTCTACCGATTCTCTTCTGGCATCTCCTGCATACAGCATAACATTTCTTCGACCCATTTCCTGAGTACCCGGCTCCTGATTGTCCGCAAAAGAAAAACATACCGTAGGAATCCCACAGGCACAAAGCTCAAATAAAGTAGTTCCTCCGGCTGAAACCGCCATCTGACAGCTTCGCATATAATCACTCATATTTTTCACATTTTTATGCAGATGAATTCTTGGATTGTGCAATGCTATCCTTTGTAACTCTTCTTCATATTGGTTCATACTTCCAATGATTGCATGAAACTCATACTCCGCAAAGCTTTCCTGACACAGACATTGCAAAATCACTTTTCCCGTAATATTAAATGGGTCCGTTCCTCCAGTGGTAATCAATATACTTTTCTCCCGGCAGCCTCCACTTTCTTCCGGCAAAAACTCCTCCCGTAAAGGAATATATCTCACGCCCTCTAACACCTTTACCCCATCACCTTTATACTCATTCTGCAATCCAAATCCCTGGGAATGCAATCCATAATGAAGCAAAGCACTCACCTGATATTTCTCTGTACCCATATCATCAACATAGAGAACAGGAAGAATCTGGTTTAATCTTGAGAGATAAGTTGTCGTTACCTGATAAGAATCTACCACAAGCCACTCTAATGACTTTTGCTGTATCAGTTCACTAAGTATATCTAATTCCTTCTCCAAATCATCCCATTGGCTGTTTAGCACCACATAGGGAATCCCCTTTTCTCTCAATCGCTGGGTTTCCTTATCTTCTGCCAGAATAAAAAGACATTCTTTCCCCAGTTCCATACACTGGGAAGCAATTGCCATACAACGCATCAGATGTCCTGTAGCGATTTTTTCATTTGCATCTACCCGAAAAGCAATCATTTTATTTCCTTTCTTTTTGCATATAATCTTAATAATTATATCGGTAATTTGAGAGATAGAATTATTTTGACTCTGCCACTTCTTTAAGACACCTAACAATTTCTTCTACTTCTTGGCTTTCTAAATCTGCATACAATGGTAAAACTAAAATCCGTTTCGATATGTATCTTGCGTTTTCTAATGGCATTTCACGATATTTATTTCGAAAACATGCCTGATCTGAAGTTAATGGATAAAAATATTTCCGGCTGAAAATATTATGTTGTCTTAATGCTTCATATACTTCATCTCTTGTCTTTCCATATTCTCTTTCATCAATTAAAATCGGAAAATAAGCATAATTAGCCGTAGCATCAGAAGCTGTCTCAAGCATTCGAATTCCTCTCATCCCCGCCAATAACTCTCTGTATCTTTCTACTACCTTTTTTCTTTTAAAAATCTCTTCCTCCATATGTTTTAAATTACAAATCCCCATAGCGGCAGCAAACTCATTCATTTTTGCATTAGCACCTACTTCTGCTACTACTTCTTCAGATCGTATGCCAAAATTCTTTAAATTATATAAAGTAGAATATAATTCCGGATTATTAAACGTTACTGCGCCTCCTTCAATTGTATTAAATACTTTTGTAGCATGAAAACTAAAAATAGATGCATTACCATAAGAACCAATTCCTTTACCCTTATAAGTAACACCAAATGCATGCGCAGCATCATAAATTACCTTTAAATTATATTTCTCTGCAATTGCTTGAATCTTTTCAATAGCACAAATATTTCCGTATACATGCACTGGAACAATTGCCACTGTCTTTTCCGTAATTAATTCTTCTATTTTTTCTTCATCTATCGTATAATCCGACATTTTAATATCACAAAACACTGGCTTTAAACCGTTGCGAACAATGGCATGTGTTGTAGATATAAAGGTAAATGGTGTCGTAATGACCTCAGAGCCTCTTGGAAACTTCATAGCCGAAATAGCGAGTTCCAGAGCCATATGTCCATTGACAATCAAAGAAATCCCTTCTACCTTTAAATACTCTTTTAAATCCTTCTCTAATTTTTCATGAAACGCCCCCATATTGGTCAACCAATGTGAATCCCAAAGAGGTTTTATCATTTCTGTGTATTCTTCCCAAGATGGCATGGAAGATTTCGTTACATATATATTTTTTTTCATTGAATCCCCTCACAATTTTCAAATAAAACTAACTATCTTTTTTCCTTCCAATAATGATATAACTCTTCTTCTCTTGTTCTAATGTAACGTAATTTCTCAAAACATTTCTGAGATGCAGAGTTTTCTGCTTTTACTACTGCATGTAGTTTCTTTATTGTGGGTGGTATATCCTTTTCCAATAACCTTAGCATCTCATATCCCAACCCCATTCCTCTATGTTCCTTGGCAATAGAATAACTAATTGTCCCTATTCCATCCAAACAGTCCACTCGTATCTGACCTGCGGGCTTATCCTCATTCATGCATATATACATATATGAATCTTCATCTTCTAACTTTCTTTCAAACCATTTACAATGAGTCTCATAGGAAATAAACTCTGAATTCAGTGAATTTGCTCGACATTGGGGATCATTACACCAATGATATAATAAATCTTTATCGTCTTCTGTTACTTCCCGTAAATAAACTTTATTGTATTTTTCTTCTCTCATTCTCATCCTGTCCTAACTTTCGATTTACACGCCTGCATTCTCTACCATCAAAAAATAATCTATTATTTCTTTTGCACGTTCCGCCCATGTATGCTTAGATAGTGCCAGTTCTTTCCCTTTTCTGGCAATACTTTCTCCCTTTTTATCATTCTGTAAAATGCTTATCAATTTATCTGGAATTTGCTCACATTCTTCTAACTTATAAAAAAGGATATTCTCACCATCTTGACACTGCTCTTTCAAATAACTACTTGCATCAGTAAAACAAATAGATTCACAAAGCATGGCAGAAAATACTCTATCATGAGACCCTGCCTTAAACCATGGCATAACATTAAGACTAATTTTCGAATCCGCTACAACTTCTAACGACTCTATAAAATTTACTTTCCCATGTTTACGAAGTAATTCTGTTTCCTTCAATGGCATACTTTCCCAGCCATCTCCATACACATCCACCGGTATACCAGCTTCTACAATAGTCCTAATCACCTTATCGCGGTAATAGCTGCGAACATATCGATCTACAAGCCAAAACTCTGCTGACACATCAGCAAACTGGCTATCATCACAAAAAATCCCTCGAATCTCAAACTGCTGTCGAATAGCTTGCTCCAAATCCCAATCTATATGTCGAAGTAATTCCCTACAGCACCCTTCTAATAACTGCCTCATTTCTAAAGGATATTTCGAAAACTCTTCCCATACTTTTTCTGGATTTTGATAAGACCCCATAAAAGAAACAGCAATAGAACGTTCTTTATATGGAATTATTTTCTTAGCCTGACAACCACCATGTGCCAAAAAACCTTCACACCAAATGTTTTTATAATATCTTTCAAGATACTTCACATGATTTCTATCTGGCGACAACACCATACTATATGTATAAGTATTTTTTAGGCGTTCATGATGTATCAACGGATGATCCATTAACATAGTGCAGTATATTGCATTCTCATTTAATAATATTTTTCCTAAAGAAGAATCCTTTTCCAAGCCCATTCCATTTATACTAAATATCATATCATACTTTGTATCTTGCAATGAATTTCTCACCTGAATATACTGTTCTTTTTGGTAACTGTCCAACACATCTACCAACATCCCTTGATTTTGAAATTCAGACTTCAATTCCTCCATAAAAACAGATGTAGAATCATATTGAGACTTCCCCTTAATAAGCAATATACGTCGCACCCCAATCCCTCCTTAACATGCAAACTACTTCTATAGTATATCTCTATTCTTCACGTTCCATAATCTCTAAAACCTCTTTCGTAAAATTGGCAATAGTTACTCGCTCTTTGGCTATTTTATACCCTTCGTCCGCAATTTTTTGCAATTTCTCTTCTTGCGAAAGATATTTCTTTATTCTTTCAAAAGATTGTGGCAGAGAATTCCATTGATAAAACAAAACACTTGCTCCGTCTTCAAAATTTTCTAACAAATATTCAGATGGATCTGTGATACAAACTGCCCCTCTCAACATAGATGTACAGGCACGTTCATGTATGGCCTCTTTATAGGAAGGACAAATATTCAGAACAGTTTTTGAACGGTCCATAGTATGTAATACGTCTTCAAAAGACATATCCTCCCCTAAAATCTCTAAACCATTCTGAACATCATACTCCCGGGCAAATCTGTCCCATCCTCTGCCACAAACAGTTAAATTCACTCCTGCATTCAATGCAGCAAGAAGGCACTGATCCCTTTTTTGGCTACGATAATACACATCAGCCCATCCTTCCACAATTTTTAACACTTCGTCCAATTCTTCATCTGAAACATCAATACCAGAGGAACTACAAACTTCCTGTAATGCTTCCCAGTTCAACTTATTCTCATCTTTATTCATTAATTCTGCCATCTGGCTTATCAAAAAACGATCAAAGGGATCTGGAGCCTGTACCAACATTTCTTCTCGTATTTGGGCTGCTGTTTTACATGTGCATGGAATAAAAACATCTATTTTTCTTTCGCTTATTGGAAGTCTATTTTCTGACTCAATACCAAAATGGTGCACTGTATACGCCCGTACTCCATATTCCTCTTCAGCATGTAACGCTTCATTTCTGTCCACAAAACCAATCTTCATTTTATGATTCATACACCTCAAACGATACGAATGATAAAATGAGGAATCTACAATCCACCCAAACACTTTTGTTTGAAATACCTCTGTAAGAACCTGCATAATATATTTTCCGTCTGGTGTTTTTGCATCAAAACAGATTCCTTCCAGACAAAATATATACTTCGGTCCCTGAGATAGTTCCGATAACATATTCTGCACACCCCCATCAGAAACTAAGTCTATTCTTTTTACTTCATAATCATAATTACATTGAAGGTAATGCTGAAACTCTCTCATTAAAGTATCTAAAACACCATACTGATTTTCTCCTTGCAATATAAGAAACGTCTCTTTTTTTTCTAATTTTTCATTAGACTCCATATTTTATCCCTTCTTTTTCTGGTGTGGCTTTTTATTTAACACAAACGCAATAAATACTAGAACACAATTCCGGATATTGCTGTCCTAAGGAATAGCATCCATCAAGGTATTCTTTCGAAATGATATCTGTCTCTAATAAACGATCCCATTGAAAATTTGCTAAGGCTTTAAAAAATATTCCTGACTTATGCACTATCTCCAAATCTGCCCTTCTAATCTCTGTTTCCAAAGTGTCAAGACTATAAGTGATTCTATGGCCATGTTTCCTTTCTGCCTCTGTTACTGCAGCATTTGATTCTATCAGGCCCATTTTCACCGCGATTTGTCTGGAAGGAGCATTCGCGTTTGGACATGCCACAAATAATACACCTGTATCCGATAACCATTCCTCTTTAATCTTTTTTAATAAACCAACTCTATCATCAATATGTTCTAAAACATGGGTTAAAAAAATATTATCATATTTTTTGTCCAATTTTGCGTCTTCAAACATAGATTCCACAAAACGGATATGATTATATTTTTCTAGTTTTTTTTCTGCAAGATGTATTGCCTCTTGGGAAGCCTCCACACAAGTTATTTCATCAAACAACTCTGCAATCCTCTCAGTAAATGCACCTTGAAAGCATCCTAATTCTAATGCATTTCCTTGTTTTATAAAAGGCTTAAATGACTGAATCATATATGGATGCATAACATCAAAATCAAAACTATATGCATATTTTCTTCCTTGATTGTCCTTACTCTCATTGTCATAATTTCTTTTCATTTACATCTCCTCCAATTTTGCTAAGCCGAATCCATATTTGCCAAACTCATTTCCATTATAAAGCATATATAATTGCTGATTCATTTCAAACACATTTGGATAACATTGCATCTGATTATCCCAACTTTCTCCTGACAGGACAAAATTTAATTTATCATCACATCGTTTCCAGTTTTTTAAGTCATTAGAATATGCATATCCCATTCGGTATGAACGTTCACTATTCTTTCTAAAGTCAAAGGAATGCCTATAACAAAAAAACATATGATATGTATTCTGATAATACACTACACATGGTAACGCCTGTGACTCATCCATTATAATATCATCTATTATTTGCTTCCCCTCTCTCTGCCAATCAATTCCATTTTTAGAAACAGCATGCCCAATTTTATAAATCCGTTCCGGTTCCTTTCCGCCTTCATAGTTCTTCCAATCTTGTCCAAAGATATACCACATATGAAACATATCCTGAAACTTTCTTACAAACCCATCAATCACCAAAAAAGGTTCTTCTAAGGAGCTAGTCAACACCGGTCCTTCTCCCATTCTTTTAAAGCTTTCTCCATTGTCAGTAGATACAGCCAGGCCAATTCCTGTATCTACTGAAACAGACACTCTTCTAGACCATCCACTGGTATATGCCCAGATTTTGTCGTCATATTGCATCGGACTAAAAGGAAAAATTCCATGTTCATCAAAACATCCCAAATTTCCATCTGAGATAATTTGTTTAGAAACTCTTTGTACCTGCTGAAAATCTTTCGAAAAATCAGCAAAGCATACATAACTAATCAACTTTTTTCCATCCTTTTTACAGGCAGAAAAATAAACTCTCACATAATCTTCAAAAACCAATGCCTGTGGTGATTTTGCATACTCTAATCCATACTCCTGAGGAAAAAATATTTGTCCACAATTTTTCCAAATCATTCTAAATCTCCCTTTAACTCAGCTAAACCAAATCCGCATTTTCCAACTTCATTTCCTAAATATAACATGTAAATTTTTTCATCACATTCAAAAACATGGGGATATGCTACCATTTCACTATCCCAATCCATTGGATTAGAAGATACATCAATCCCTGCCTTTTCATCCTCTCTCTGCCAATGAATCAAATCTGTAGATTTTGCATAACCTATTCTGTAGCTATTACTTGGATCTTTACGAAAATTTGTATGATTTCTATAACAAAAAAACATATGGTATATTCCATTTCGAAAAATGATATCCCCACAAGCCTGAGATTCCATCTCCCCTATTTTATCTTCTATAATATTTCTATTGCATTTCTCCCACTGAATCCCGTCTTCAGAGACTGCCATGCGCAATTTATAACAAATCTCTGGTCTGCCATCTCCTTTTGTCCATAGTTTGCCAGCCGAATACATCATATACCATTTCCCATTATAAATCCGTACTTTTGGCGAACAAATCATATATGGCTCATATAAAGAACTAGTTAATACGGGTCCTCTTCCTATCTTTTGAAAGGTTTCTCCATTATCCGTGCTAATAGCACATCCAATTGAAGTATTAAAAGGTACTGATTCACATCTGGTTACACCACCATAATACCCGTAAATTTTCCCTTCATAGCGAATCACCGAAAACGGATAGGTGCCAAACTCATCAAATTCTCCTAATCCTCCCAATTCTAAAACAGGCTTTTCACTTATCCTTATAATATTACATGGATTTTCTCTTGAAACATCAACATAAGAAACTCTACTTAAGGTTTGCCCTGCCTCATTTGGTTTCTCTCTGCAGCAAAAGTATACTCTAATAAAATTATCAAACAATAGCGTATTCTCTCCCTGGGCAAAATTCCATCTCCAAAAAGGTCTCTCTGCACATTCTTCCGGATTAAATACAATTCCCTTTTTCTCCCAACAAAACATATTATACCTCCTTCTCCATGTATATTGAGTATTCCGATGCATCACCTACAGTATGAAATCCTCTCTTTTCGTAAAAACACATGGCACTATTATTTATATCTACTTCCAAACAAATCCTTTTCATTTGTTTTTTTTCACATTCCTTACAAATAAATTGCTCTATCTGACTGCCTAATTTCATTCCACGATACTTTTCTTCTACTGCAATCAAAGTCAAATAAGCTCTTTTTTCTACCACATCATTACAATAAAAAGAAAAAAATCCAGCGAGCTCGTCCCGCCAATATACTACATAGTTTTCCGCAAATTGAGACAATTTCTCTGAATAATCCTCTAAACTATCTACCCTGTCAGAAATATTTCTTGTGGAGCTAGTATCATAGTGAACTAATAATTCAAATATTTCCTCTGGTAACTCTAGTTTTTGAATTTCCATTTCACCCTTCTCCTTCTAATAAGTTATAACTCAAAAGCATTTCCTTAATTTGCTCTTTTGAATTAAACATCAGCACATCAATAATTGACAATGCTGGAACAAAAGAATTTTTAAATTGAGGATATTCTTGAAATACAGTCTGTATAAAACGTAATTCCATCCCTTCTCTTTCAAATGCAGCCGGCTGATATAATTCCATTCCACCAATAGCATTAATATATCTATCACAATTTCTTTCTTTGCAGATTGCAATTACTTTATCCTGTCCCTTTAAACGGACATCATATTGCATGTCTGAAGACACTACAATTGGAGTTTTAATTTCAAGGTAATGGCATACTTCTTTCACTGAGTGAAAAATATACTGAAATAAATTATGGTCATCATAAGAGATAATCCCTTCTAACCATTCTGCCACATCCGAATAATATGGTGCCTTATGATATATTGTTCTTATTTGCTGCAACATCTTTCGAGAATCAAAAGACTCTGACAAGTATCTTTCACGAATATCTAAATAATCTGAATCCTTTTTCAATGGCAACGTAATATATCTATCTCCATCTCCCTGCAAAATTCTATTACGATTAATCCAGCCTTTTTTTGTATATTGAATATTATCATAAATAACAAATTCATCTACTGCATTAATTAACTGAAAATATCCAATATATGGCATAAAATACGCCTGCATTATACCTACACTTTTCATTTGCTCTCCTATTTATTCACTTAAATCAGCAATATACTTTTGAGTCTGTTCTATTACTTTTTTACATTGTGAAGCATGATCAATCTCAAACAACACTTTATATTGGCTACGGCATGTTTCCACCTGACTCTGATAAAATTTCTCATCATGACAATATTTACTAACTAGTTGAGGATATTCTTCCAGACTATTACAAACAAATTCCTCACCTACATTTGCCACATCACATCCAGCCAATGTAATGATAGGCACCTCAGCGATTATACTACAATAGGCTCCGCCTCCGCCTCCCAGTCTCACCGGATTCAAAAACAAATGGGTTGCTTTTAAGACATTTGCTAAATCCTTACAATATCCTAAATTAACTACTCTTCCACGCAGCACGCCATTATCCCATTTTTTGCTACACTTTCCGACTGTTACAAAACGTACATTTTCTTCATTTATAGCTATTTTTTCCATTATAGATATAAATTGCTCATCTATTTCAGTGTCCAAACGGGTTCCCACAATTGCAATAATAAAGTTATCTTTTGAAAAACCAAAATCTTCAGGATAATATACCATATCACTCATTTCAAATTTTGCAGTAAGGGAAATATCTATAGTTTTTTGTCCCTTTTCTTCAATAAAACATTCCGCTTCTTTTACTCCGCTAGAATTTTTCATATAACTAACCAAAATAGGAGCTTCGGATATAGCATATCCATCTGTACAATGCATGGAAACCAACGTTGTAATATCTTTCAACAAATCAGATATTACAGAATGCCCACCAATATGCCAGACAAATTCTGGCTTTTTGGAATACACATATTCTATAGATTTGTGAATAGACATTAAATCATTCTCATTTATTACTTGCTGAAATCCACAAATCTCTATATCTTCATGTAATCTTATAAATTCTCCATTATATTTTGGAAGATAATTTATTCTATATGGCAAGACCCAATAATCTTCCATATTATAATCTTCTACTCTCAAAACATTTACAAGTAAATAGACTTCATAACCCAATTCATATTTTAGTCTCTTATACATATCCAATACCATCTTAGATGGCGCATGTGAATTTGATAATAACGTATCTGTTTCTATAATAATAACATTATGATTACGTTCCTCATATGGTATATATTCCTCTACCATATTCAATTCTTTTTTTAACCGTTGTAACATATGCAAATGCAGTTTTCTTTCCTGACTATACTCCGATGGCGCAAATCCATTAAAAAAGTGATTAATATTAATTTGCTTCAAAATTCTCAAGGAAACATCCATTGGCAAATCATCTAAGAACAGTAACTGCTTTATTTTTTCTAAATTCTTTATGTCTTTAGAGCAGAAAAAAATAAACGATAATACTAAAATATATAATTGTGAATCATTCTCAAACTCTTTATCTAATATTGACAGATAATCAATGTCCTGTTCTATTATAACTTGCAAATCATTTTTAAATTTTTGATATTTTCTTTGAGCTTTCAATGCATCATCATTTAATTTTATCTGATTATATACATCAACAAAATCAAATAACATATTCTCTATTTCTTTCATCTCTTCCAACAACTCCTCAAATGTATAGCGAATAAATTCACTTTCCTTTATTCTACTTTAGTCCCACTTTTTTCAACAAGATATCTATAATTTTCCGCAAGATTATCCCATCTTTCTTTCGACATTTCCACTTCCAATGTCAAACAAAATGCTTTACTTATTTCTGGTAATTGCTGATATGCAGAACTTGTTTTATAATCAGGAAATCGTTTTAATACTTCCAAACGCATTTGATGTAATATTTCATAAGGCAATTCATCAAATCTCATAAATAGTAAGTGAAGCGAATTTAGATAATATCTTCTTAAAAAATTTTCGTTCATTTCTTCTATAAATTCTGAGGCATAGCCTCTTTGTTTTAATTCCTCATAAAGTCTAATCTCTATTTCCAATCGTTCTAAATGATGAGAAACATTCTTTTGAGTAACCGTAGATTGCATATTAGCATAGTAGTGATAATATATTTTGTCTATTATATATAGGGATGTCACACAATAAGCCACTATCCCGCCAAAAAAATTATCTTCGTAAGCTAAGCCCTCTGGAAAAACAATTTCATGTTCTAATAGAAATGATTTTTTATATAATTTTGCTACCACTGGACCAAACTTTAATTGCAAAAACTCGTGTCGCTTTTTAACATTATCAATAATTAACAGTTCTTCACGATTGTTACAAAGTTCTGCCTCATCAAATAATTTCCCATTTCCACAGTCCCGTGCCATCCTGCATGCTACTACTTCTACATCGGATACGCTCATTCTTTGATACATATCCTGAAGCATTTCTTTTTCTATCCAGTCATCAGCATCCACATAACTGATATAATCTGCAGTAGCATATTGTAAACCAATATTTCTAGCTCTTCCCTGCCTTCCATTTTCCTGACAAACAACTACTAAAATGGATTCTGGGTATTTCGACTCCCACCATGTTAGTTTTTCAACAGTACAATCAGTGGATGCATCATCTACAAAAATCAGTTCTAAGCTATCTACTCCTATGGTCTGAGAAACCAATGATTGTACACATCTATCGATATATTTCTCCACATTATAGCAAGGAATTATTATACTAACTTTTTTCTTCATGCTATTTTCTCCAATTTATACATCTATGAAAACGCCTTTTCATACGCATAAACTATTTTAATATCTCTTCCAACCGTCGCACTTCCATCCCGCGTTTTAATGCTCCACCTTCTGTAGCATCAATTACAGGAATCTTTTTTTCCTGCTCTGTCCGGTTAGCAAGCCTTTGTTCTATCCAATTTAAATATATTTTCAAATTTTTTCCAGTAGCAACCTTTGTTCCATTCACTCCTGGAACCATCAAACCAGTATCCTTGACAACTTCTGCCTGATATGCAGTATCTCCTGCATGATCCATGCCTCCAGTATATGCCAAATCCAGACCAGCAAAAATAATCTTACTCGCAGATAACCGTAATGCCAGGTCAAGTGCTGTGGTAGCCACAGATCCACCGCTCTCTACAGTATCCCAGCCGTTTCTTTTTGCTAGTTCCTCTGCAGGTTCAAAGCCTTTCTGACATAGCAGATACTTCTCTCCCTGATATTCTTCCGGAATCCTACTATAAACGGTTGATAAGAAAATCATTGGAACACCACAATTCTCTATTCCCTGAATCTGACGATAGGTTGGTTTTCCAGAATCTATGACAATGGTATAATCCGGCAAAATCCCAGCATCCAACAACTTATGAAGCACCGTACCCACAGCCATCAAAATCGTATCCGCACTTCTATTCTTCAATGCCATCATATTCCGATCCAAAGAAGGACCAGCTGCTACAATAATCACTTCCCTGCCTCGAAACTTTTCTTCCAAATCCTGAATATTTGCACAAGAAATTTTCTTATTTTTCCTAAAATTTCCAAGCATATTCCGACTATGAATCCGCACGGAACTCTCATCTACAAAATAGGCCTCTAGCTGCTGTCTTCTCTCTGCTTTTTGAATACCGCGCAAAGCCGGATAAAATACATAGAATCCACTTTCTTCTGTCAATCCAAGCGTCATGCGTTCCATCCGATGTCCGGTAGGGTCATAGATTAACTTAAAACGTTCGCTTTCATATAACCTCCAAACCGGTGCAAAGACAAATGCCAGAATCAATAGTTCCTTATTCATTTCTACCACAGTCACAGAAATATTATCATCTATGGAAAGCATTTCCAAATAAGGATAACCCATGCCCAATCCATAAAATGAATAATCTAACTGTCCCTGATTCAACCACTCTTCTGCTTGTAATAAAGCCTCCTGAATGATTTGTCCATTCGTATGTAAGTAATATAAATGTCCATCTTCCTGTACAGCCGCCGTCAGATATCCACTAGATGTAGGTTCTACCACATATCCGGCAGAGACAATTCTCTCCACCATCGACACTACTTCCGCCATCCCAGCATCTGTCAACAGACCAGGCTCCTGACACTCCTGAATCACATTCTCAGAAAACAAAGAATACAACAGCTGTGGATTCTGTTTCATACAACACATTACATTTTTCTTTAATAATGCGTCATCCACGCATACCCCCAACGCAGTTACCAGCCGCTCCTGTATTGCTGTCATAATAGGCATAAGCTGAAGTTCATACAAATCAGATAAAAGCACATAATCTTCTCTTTCCTGTGCCTCCTGTAGATTCTGTAAGACAAGCAAAAGCCCTTCCATATCTGCAATTGGTGCTTCTCCATTGATGGCATCCAAATGAGAGGATAATAATTCTATTACTTCTGCAATATCCTGCCACAATTCCTTCCCGGCATTGGTTCCTCGATAAATCTGCTGCTTTTTAAGATAATGGCAAATTCTAATCACATTACCAGAAAGTTCTCTCAGGGAAATACTTAATTCCCGAATCTGCTCCATTTCCATCTCTGTTATCCTCTCATTGTATCCTTTTATTTTGTTTTAAACACTCTTACATATGCTTTAATGCTTCCTGTAAACCTTCCACGTCTAACCACTGGGTATTTGTTCCAGAATTGTACTCAAAACCATCCTCGACCTTCTTGCCACCTGGGATAATATCACTATCATTGTGCCATGTGTACTCTGGATAAACAATGTAATGATTCTCATATTCATATGTGCTTCTTGAATCATCCTTTGTTACCATAACCTCATGAAGCTTCTCTCCCTCGCGGATACCAAATTCATCGATTTCACACTCAGGAAGCATTGCCTTAGCCAAATCACCAATATGAAATGATGGAATCTTAGAGATAAATGTTTCACCTCCACGAGACTCTTCCATAGCCTTAAATACTAGCTCTACGCCCTGACGAAGGGTAATCCAGAAACGAGTCATACGCATATCTGTAACACCTAAGGTTGTCTTTCCCTGATCAATCAGATTCTGCCAGATTGGAATAACAGAACCACGGCTTCCTGCTACGTTTCCATAACGAACCACAGAGAAAATCGTTCCGTTATCACCACTATATGCATTTGCTGCAATAAACAATTTATCTGAAACTAATTTAGTACCACCATACAGATTAATTGGATTTACCGCCTTATCAGTAGACAAAGCTACCACCTTCTTGACTCCTTTATCTAAAGCCGCATCAATAACATTCTGTGCACCATGAATATTTGTCTTTATAGCCTCCATTGGGTTATATTCACAAGTTGGCACCTGCTTCATGGCAGCCGCATGAATAACATAATCCACTCCCTCAAACGCACGAAAGAGACGATCTCTGTCACGCACATCACCAATAAAGAAACGAACTCTTGACATATCGACTTTGTCTCTATATTCACTCTGCATTACGCTCTGCTTAAACTCGTCTCTTGAGTAAATAATAATCTTCTTTGGCTCGTACTTCTCAAAAATCATCTCCAAAAATTTCTTTCCGAATGAACCAGTTCCTCCAGTAATTAATATTGTCTTTCCGTTAAGCATATTGTTTTCCTCCTCGTTTTGTAATAAACATTTCATTCTGTTTATCTCTCTATTATTATATATCGTATTTTTCTAGCTTTTCCCTTAATTTCTATACCCTTTTCACAAATATCTGGCAGAAACTATATACTGAAAAGCCTCATACATCTCCCGATTCCCTTCTTTAGATAGGTTCACTAACGTTTCAATCATATTTTCTTCCTGAACAGATAAATCTTCCTTTATTGTAAGAAAATCCATTTTCTCTATACAATATCCTTCATTCACAAACATCTTCTCTATCTCCTTACGAGTAAATAAGTGGATATGAGTTCTGTCTAATAACCCTCTATCCGTATAGGTAAAATAGCCTTCCAACAACCTGGAAATAACAGAATAATGCAACAAATTAGGAATACAAGCCAGGACCCTCCCTTGTGTACTTAATAATGTTTTACAATATCTAAGAGTCTTTTCTGGATTTCTTAAATGTTCTAAAACATCACCGAAAATAATATAATCAAATTTAATATTGTGAAAATCCAAATTTTTGTCTTCTATATTTCCAACTTGTACATCAGCAATATTCTTTGCAATCTGAGCCGCCTGAGAATTAATCTCCACTCCATATAACCTTGCATTTGGAAACCGATTATGAATCTCCAACAAATTCACACCACAGTCACAACCAATTTCCAATACATTAAATTGAGCTGTATCTTCTTTTTCTATGTATGATATTAATGGACCATTTGCCGCCTGATTAAAATAATTCATTCCCCATTTTCTTTGCAGTATCTCCCAATCAGCTTCCTCTTCGCCAGAAGTAAATACCGAATTCCCATTTCCTATTTTGTATAAAAAAGCATTGTCGATATCATAATACTGCCAACTTTGAGTGATTCCTCTAAAAGAATAATCAAGAAAACTGTTATATGGCACTATAATCTCTTCATCAAATTCTCCCACATCCGTGATAAATTCACATTTTAAATACGTGGCGTCCGTGTGAATACAGAATGTCTGCTTCTTATTACTGACCATATGCTGATATAACACGTCTATAGCAGCACTAAAATCCATTTCTAATGAAATATTAACTCCCTTAGATGAGGCATTCACTGCCCCTGTTTTCACTTCTTCATAAGCCATGTTTTGCATACGCTCAATAGTTTCAGGCATTAAAAGCATGTGAGGAGATAACAATAAAATATCCTCCTCTTTTACAAATTCCCGTATCACAGTATTTAAAATCGCTGCATAGCTTTCTCTACCCTGATTGCAAATAATATAGTCTATATTCTGTTGTGTAAATAACCAATCGCTTAGTCCATCATTGGAGTCATTATCAACAACCACCACATGTATACTTTCCAAATCCCGTACAAACATCTGAATATTTTTCATCTGCTGAACAACCAACGAAAACTGATTATGTGCTACCATTACGATGCATACTTGCTTCTTCATAATTCTCCCCTTTTTCATGTGTATTCTAGCCAGGATATCATTTCTTATAATTCTCTAAAAAAACCTTTCGCCACTGTTCATAGTGATTTAATTTCACAATATCATCATCATGAATGCACCACGGTTTGTCTTGAAAGGGAACAACCACCTGATATCCTGCCTTTCGAAACTCCATTGATTGAGATACATCATAAAAATCCCATCCTTGGAACAAATCTTCTCGCCATGGAATATCAACCGAAGTTGCCATAAGCAACCCATCAATAGCTTCCACCTCTTGATATTCTTCTGTAATCGGTATATCAAAATATGACTCACATTCTTCAATAATACGATTGGCATAAATTGCTCCACAACGCTTATTATTTTCCCACATAATAGCGCTCTCTGGTAATTGAACACTTCCCACCATCCCAATCATGCCAATTCTAGGATTCAAACTGAAAATATGTATAATATTTTCCAAAAAATGAGGATTTATAATAAAAACATCCTGATGCAGATATATTTTATATTTTGCATCCGACTGAGTCATGGCATATTGATATCCCTCTGTCATACTGCCAGCTTCTTTTATAGAAATAATATCTATCACATATGGTTCTGGCACAATCAAACTCTGAATATATAAACAACATTCTGACAAAAACATCTCATCTGTATAGCAAATAATAAAACAAATTTTGTTTTTACTCATAGAATACCTCTTAATTTAATACTGGCTATTGAACTCTTTATATTCTATAAAAAGCTGTCTAAATCTATTTAAGACATACTGGGGATCTCTGGTAGAAAATTTAACAATAAAAGTGATAGCACTTAGGGAAACCCCATTTTCAACACAATAACGAATCAACTCCATCTGGTCTGCCAAAAGCCAATCAAATTCTAAACGCCGTACTAAAAATTTCAACGCATGATAATGCTGGTTCAAAATCTCAAGTTCATTTGAAAACTCAAATATACACATCTCATTATTTTGTAATTCCTGATTTCTAATCAAAAATAGTAAATAGCAAATAAGGATTTCTTTATCATTGATATCGTCCTCTGCACAACGGATACAATACTCCATCGCTTCATTCATTTTGTTTTGCAGAACCAGAGTCTGTATTCTGCTCATCTTCTCATTCTTCTGCATAACATCCCCCTTAACCAACATATATTATTTTACCAAAAGCCACTCTATAATACAACTAAATCAACCATTAGAAGCACTTGATTTGCATGTTACTTTTCATCTCAACTGACATTTGATTTTATTGTATCAATCCAGTATACTATCAACAAAAATCAATAAATACTCCAAGGAGAAGATTATGAATATACTATTTTGTCAATACGACAGCATTTGTGAAAATGGAATTATACGTGGATTTAAACAATTAGGCCACCATTTATTCTTTCTGGAACGTCCATTGGAACATCCAGACACTGATTCCGCCTATATTAAGCTTGTATCCAACTACTTATTTGCACAGAAAATCAATTTCGTTTTTTCTGTCAATTTCATTCCTCTGTTATCGCAGGTATGTCAAATTCATCAGATTCCATATGTTTGCTGGATTGTAGATAGTCCTATTATTCAACTTTATTCAGATACATTATCCAATCCTGTAAACTATGTATTTTTATTTGACTACACCCAATATGAAGAGTTCCATTCTAAAAATCCAGGACATATCTTCTATCTGCCCCTAGGATGCGATTTGGAGCTTTGGAACCAAATCAATATCACGCCAGAGGACCATAAAAAATATGATTGTGATATTTCTTTTGTAGGTTCTTTGTACACCGAAAAATGCGACTATAACCGAATCTCTGACAACTTTTCCCCGCATTTAAAAGGATACTTTGAAGGAATTATGACTGCTCAAAGAAATATATATGGATATAATTTTCTAAAAGATGTATTGACCGACGAAATCATGAAAGAATACATTTCTGTAGCAAACGTACAATACTTAAACAACTATACTGTAGAGCCACGTACTATCCTTGGAAATCTGATTTTAAATGCAAAATGCACAGAAATGGAACGAATTCATCTCCTTAATTCCATTGCTCAGCAGTTTTCCTTAGATTTGTACACCCAAAGTGATACTTCTAGTTTAAAGGGAGTAAACTGCCGTGGAATTGCTTCTTCCACAGATGGTATGCCAAAAGTTTTTAAATGCAGTAAAATTAATCTTAATCTAACTGCCAAAGGAATCCAGACCGGTGCCTCCCTTCGGATTTTTGATATATTAGGCTGCAAGGCTTTTCTTATCAGTAATTACCAGATGGAATTGCCAGAATTATTTGAAGCTGGAAAAGATTTAGTCCTTTTCGAAAGCGAAAAAGACTTATTAGAGAAGATTTCTTATTACCTCAGCCACGATGAAGAGCGTCAGGAAATTGCTAATCATGGCTATCAAAAAATTCAAGATTACTATAGTTATAAAAATCGATTGGAATGCATGCTTGACATGCTCCCTTTTTAAAAACACAAAAAAAGAGTTTCTAGCATTAAATATTCTATGCTCGCTAGAAACTCTTTTATTTGTTACTGTCTCAAATATTTTTCCTTATTCTCTTCCAGATATGCTTTTTCTAGTTCATCACAATACTCTCGATAACTCTCTGCAATTTCATCCCATTGCCTTTCTGTAAGAGGTTGCGTTAATGTAGACAGCATAACCTGCTCTCTTTCTCCTAATTTCAAAAAAGCGCCATCCTTTCGATACTCTGGATATCTCTTCCATACTTCTGTCTGCATTTGATTTAGCTGTTTATATGGCAATATTTGAAACCTTGTAAAGATAATATGCAATGTATTCACATAATATATCCTTAAAAAATAAACCTCTATTTCATCCCCATATTCGTCGCCGTATCCCCGTCTCAACAATTCCTCAACTGTCATAATTGCTACAGTCAGACGGTCGAACTGATGTCTGGAGTCCGCGCTGGATACTGTTGAATTCGAATTAAAAAAATAGTGATAATAATACCGATTCAACACCACATAAGAAGAAACAGCAAAAAGTAATAATTGTTCGAAAAAATTATCCTCATAAGCAAGTTCTTCTGGAAAGAAAAGATTAGCTTCTTGAAGAAATTCTCTACGATAAATTTTTCCTACTACTCCACCACCTAATCCCTCTTCTAAAATAAAACGTCTATCTGAAGATGTATTAATCTTGATAACTTGATTGGTAATCCCTGCATACGGTTCTATATAACAGAATTTACCATCTCCATAATCCCTTCCCATCTGTCCTGCCACCACTTGAACGCCAGTAGAAACAGCAACTTCATACAAGTCTTGAAACATGTTTAATTCAACCCAATCATCTGCATCAACATAAGAAATATATGGAGTCGATGCATACAACAAGCCTATATTTCTAGCCCGACCCTGTCTTCCGTTTTCTTCACATTTAACAATCAAAACAGAGTCTTCGTATTGTTGCTCCCATTTTTCTAAATGCACACAGGTTTCATCTGTAGAAGCATCATCCACGAAAATCAATTCCAGATTTTCAATTCCAATCGTTTGATTTACCAAAGAAGATACACAACGGTCAATATATTGTTCAACGTTATAACATGGTATAATAACACTTATCTTTTTTTGCATCCTAAAAACCTCATCACCTTATGTTAAAAACCTCCAAACCGCTCTACACCTCTGAATTAGTCAGCATCTCCTGCAACTGCTCAGCTGCCTCAATAAATCCTTCATATAGTGCTTGTGCACTTTTTACCGAATTTATTTCATCCTGAACCGGATCTCCCGTAACACAATTAATATCTTTTAATTCTCCTACGGTCAAATCTGCAGAATACATATCAATCAACTCATATCCAGGCTGACGCCACAAAAAATTATTTGCTTTTTTTATCTCTTTTATCAATCTGTCATGGCGTTTCGCACTAAGAGAATAGGCATTTCCAATAAACTCCTCTGTGTATTTAATGCCTTCCTTAGATTTTGAAATAATATTGCGAAATCCTTTCTCTAAACTGGTAATTTCTTTTTCTATTGGTGTAATATCATTGATTTCAAAAGTAGGTAACAAACTATTCATCATATCTTCAAAGGAAAATTCCACATTACAATATTGCTCTACTACTTCTGACAGCTTCATCACCTTGGAACCATGAATCAATGCTCCTCCTTCTGTTGCATCAATCACATTCAATTCTGGATACTTTATAATAGTTTCCTCGAACCAGTTCAAATAATAAATCCAGTCTCTTCTTGAACGCACCTTTTCTCCATAGATGCCCTCAATCATTTTGATTCCTTCTTCTTCATTCCTTATATGATCTTCATGACCTCCTGCATGGGTACTTTCTCCCATAAAAGCTAAATCCTGTCCGATTAGCACAATATTTTTTAAACCTAATATCTTGACAATCTCAAATGCACAAGTGGCAACAGAACCACCACTTTCATATGAAGGAAAATGATAACCATTTTTCTCATATAGTCCGGATAAATATACAGAACCCGGCATCCATATTTTTCGCCCAACATGAAACTTCGTTATCTCTTTCTGCACCTCTGCACATAAAAACAATGGCATCTTTGCACATTCTGGATAATCCTTCAAATACCAAGCTGGCTTAGCTGGATCTACCGTCACTACGCAATCATACGGAAGTCCTCTTTCTTCCAGGACACGTACAGCTGTATCTGTAGCAATAATAAATGCATGTCCATGCATTTTCCGTAATTCTTCTATATTTTTATCTAAGGAAGGTCCCGCTGACACAATCACTGCCGGCACATCTTCTGGTATTTTTCCAATTAATTCTGTTATATAATTACTTTCTTTAATATATGATAAATTAAAAAGCACATTATCTACTGCCTTGTGTGCAAAAAATGCATTTGTACTAACTTTAGTAATTACTACTTCATTAATACGATCTACCACATCCCAAAATCTATTATACTCTTCTGGCAACAATTGATTGTAAGCTGGATGTTCACAACGTATTTGTGTAGACAGATTATCCCAGTTCACAACCGCTCCCGCAGCCTCTTTTAATTTTTCTTCATAACCATTTCCTATATATAAATGAACTCTCTCATCTTCTAATATATCCGAAACATCTTCCTTCTCTAATACAAAGGAAAATATTTCTTCTCTTGGCTCCACCAAAAATAAACGACTATCTTTCGCTAGCCGCTTTAATAGTTCTCTGACAAAAATACCATTTCCCAAACCAAACATCAAAACATTAATATCAATGTTCTGAAATGCATACTGATCCGCCCATTTTACAGCCTCCTGCAAGGGACGGTATGCACTGTTAAGACGCACCTTTTCATCATCTTTTTTCACAACAAGAGCAGAAGCCTCCTCTTTCGTTTTCATAACTTCCATCTCTAATTCGCTTTTTATATCTTTCTCAATAGCTTCCGCTACTTCTGAATAGCGCTTCTGTAGTATCTCCCAATTCGCCTCTAGATATCTCATATCATTTCCCCATCTCTATTCCATGATTTCTGTTAATTCCTGCATATATTCTACAAAATCATACTGAATCACATCTGCTAAAAGTACATAATCATTATTCTCTAAAGCGGACATTGCTTCTGTTAAAGCTGCCTTTATTTTTTCTTCATCCAGTTCAAAACCTTCATGAGTATCACGATAAGCAAATACCGCATCTACCATATTCATCATCAACACCAGAACCTGTTGAAACTCTCCCAAAGCTTCCATATTTTTTTGCTGATAGAATAATTCCATATTCTGCTCTATTTTTTGTAACACTTCTAATACTATTTCTTTTTCCCGGCTCATATCCAATCCCTCATTCCCTTTCATTTATTTAAATCAAATTATTGTTTCAAAAAAAAGGGGCTGACCAATGGTCAACCCCATCCGCGAGAATACTTTACTTAAATTACTGAAGTAAGGAAAGTACACCCTGTGTAGACTGATTAGCCTGAGCCAACATAGACTGACCTGCCTGCTGAATGATACTAGATGCAGAGAACTGTACCATTGTAGAAGCCATGTCAGTATCACGAATCTTGCTTTCAGAAGACTGTAAGTTCTCAGCCATGTTATCAGCATTTGCCATAGTATGGTCTAATCTGTTCTGCAGAGCACCCAGTTTAGAACGCTGCTGAGAAACTAAAGACAGAGCCTTATTTACTGTAGAAATCAATGGTGAAATCTTAGATGCTGTATTGTTAGATACAATACCAGCTACAGTAGCTACTGTGATACCAAGAGCAGAAGCTGACATAGCGCTTACGCTAAACTTAATTGTCTGCTTAGCATTTGCACCAACCTGAAGCTGCTTGTTAACGAACTTACCATCTAACAACTTCATTGTATTGAACTCTGTCTGAGAAGCAATACGATCGATTTCAGAAGAAAGAGCAGCAAGCTCAAGGCTGATAGCCTTACGATCTGCAGATACGTTAGTATCGTTAGAAGCCTGTACTGTTAACTCTCTCATTCTCTGAATTACAGAATGAATCTCACCTAAAGCACCTTCAGCAGTCTGAATCAGAGACTGACCATCCTGAGCATTTCTAGAAGCCTGTGTAAGACCACGGATCTGGCTGCGCATCTTCTCAGAGATAGAAAGACCTGCTGCATCGTCTGCTGCACGGTTAACTCTGTAACCAGAAGATAACTTCTCAGTTGTCTTAGAAAGTGCCTTGTTTGTGATACCTAACTGTCTGTTTGCGTTTAACGCTGTCATGTTGTGCTGTACTATCATAATAATTCCTCCTTGAAATTACAATGGCATCCATGCCATTGGTGATAAAATAATAGTTTCTTTTGAATCTCGTCCGTACACTTGATTCAAATGTTTAAGTATTGATTTACTTGTTATATATATCGGAGTATTTCCGAGATACTTAACCTTTTTTTTAATTTTTTTTAATTTTTTTATTTTCCAAAATAAATTACTTTGTTACTTCTTCTGATCCAAAAAGTAAGACTGCCATTCCCGATGCTGATTTGCCATATTTTGATAATAGGAAGATGCCGTTTTATTGCTGACTTTAAAGGACTTAATCTCCTTCCTAGCTCCTGTCATATGCTGTTGAAATAGTTCTTTATTCTTCTTCTCCAGCCCTTCGATCTGTATTCCACAATCTGTTATGCTCCGAATCAGATTCTGCATTTCTAGTATTTGTGACTGATAGAAATACTTCTTTTCCTTCAATTCATTATCACATCTCGCAAAAAGAGCATCAAACCCCTTGTCCAACTCTTTCAATTCCCGAAGTACTTTTTCCTTCTCCGTAATAATAGAATTAAACTCGCCCATGTCCAGACTCTCTTGTCTTAATAACTCTTCTTGTTTCTTTGTTAACTGCAAAAGAGACTTGACTACATTTAATTTTCTAGAAAGAGAATCCTTCATGGCATTAATATAAACATTCATTGAATTTTCCATAGTCTCTCCATTTCTTTACCTAAAACTACAAGTAATATTTTACTCCTATCAGCCTACTTTATTAATCCGCATAACTTCTTTCCAGGTTTCTCTCATAGTCTTAATATGTCCCAATGCCTCTTCTAATATTTCTTTATCTTTTTTCATATTTGCCTCTACCAGACGACGATAAATATAGTCATAGACTACATCAAACTCCTTAGCTACAGGATACTTAGAATCCAAGGTTACACGAAACTCTACAATAATATTCTCTGCTTTTATAATATTATTATGAGCTTCCTGAATATTTCCTTCCTCAATAGCTTCTAACGCCTTATTACAAAAACGTACTGCGCCATCATACAACATCAAAGTAAGTTTTGCTGGTGATGCCGTCTCCACTGAATTTTTCTGATATAATTTTGCTGCATTGTTATATGTTGCCATATGCTCCCTCCATTATCATATTCATTATATAGTTTAAAGAGAAAGGCAGATAACCTTTCTCTTTAAATCTACTTCAATAAAATCAATCATTACAGATAACTAGTAAACAAGTTCTGTTGAGAATTCAACTTAGACATCGCTGTTTCCATTGCAGTGAACTGTTTATAGTATCTCTCTTCCAAATCAGCCAGTTTGTCTTCCCAATCAGAAATATCTTTCTTATAATCTGACAACTGGGAATTCATTTCCTTGTCATTATAGAATGTCAAAGCACTACTCAAAGTTGTAGATGCCATCTTCTTGTTTAAACTTTCATATAACTTGGTTGTAATACCAGAAAGCACCTCTGCCACCACATCCGGATCTTCATTCAAAAGATTCTGCAATGTATTGTCATCATCAGCATACTCTGTATCGTCCTCATCACCCTTAATATGTAAGAGACCATATTCTTTATAGTCTGTACCTGTAGTAATTCCCAGATTTGCCAAGGAATATGTCTTGCCATTAGATGCTGTGATAGTAGTACTTGTCATAACCCCACGCATGGTATCAATAATTCCACCCAACGTAGAATCTCTGCGAAGCAGGGAACTCTTAATCTTATCTTCCCATTTTTCTACTTCTTCATCAGACATAGCCTCCTTGTCTTCATCCGTAAGCATATCATAGTCTCTAGCAGAATCTGCGTGATAATACTCATTTAAATCCGCTAAGACTGCATTATATTCATTGATAAATTCTTTAATAGAATCATATACTGCAGAATTATCATCAGATACTGTAAGCTTCACTTCTTCATCTGTTACACCGATAAGATTCAAGGTCAAACCGTTCACATCCAAGGTAGTGCTGCTACTGGTAAGAGTAGCGCCATTTACCTGAACAATAGAATCTGCCGCAGCAATAACAACCATACCTTCACCCTCACTAGTCTCTGCCACTGCCTTTCCATCAATCTGACCCAAACCTAAATTCTTTAATGCAGATGCATCTGCTGACTCCGCAGTCACACCACCAGCCATAGCGTTAGCATAAGCCTCTACTGCACTCTGAATCGCCAAATCTCTATCTACTTTACTCTCAATCAAAGTAGTTCCGTCAGTATCTGCTAAACCATTTTCTACCGCTTCTTCTACCAGTTTTTTACCATCCTCAGATGCCACATAAGCCGCCGCCTCCGAAGCAACCATGGTTTCCAATAATTTCACTCTGTCATCATCTGTCAGTGTATCATTATCTTTTCCCGCATCTTCCAACGCTTTCTTACCTGCATCAGTCAAAGTCTTTCCATCAGCACCAAGATACTTTTCTGTCAGTTCTGCTTTCTTCTGCTCCGTATAAAACTCCTTTGCTACAGTTTCTGCAGTGGTATCAGAAATTTCTTTCAACTTAGTAGCAGCAGTAGTATTCTTATCCGCCTCAGTACTATTCTGCAAATCGCTTAATACGCTAACAACAGAAGACTTCTGAGACGCAGAAAGGGCATCATAGTTCATGGCATCCTTCAACACATCCTGAGCCGCATTCTGAGTAGCATCCAATGTATTAGAAGTAATCGTAAAACTGCTGTCTGCTCCACTCTCTTTTGCACTGATAAAAAATCTTCCCTGTTTCTCATCAAAGGATGCATTCAAACCAGCCTCCTGAAGAGAAGTAACAAAATCACTTACTGTAGTATTTTCATCCACATTCAATGAAATCGTTTTATTTGCAGTCTTCACCTGAATCTGTGAAGAACCGTCTGTAGCAAATCCTAAATCAGCCAGCTTTGTATCTGTGGTTACATCCTTTGTTACTGTATTTCCATCTGCATCTGTAGTAGTATACTGGGATAATTTAGCACCAGTAACATACTGTGAAGCCGCTAACTGCTTCACCTTCACAGTATATGCTCCCTTCGCTGCACTAGATCCTGCCTGAGCTGTCACCTTTGAAGTATCAGAGGAAGATGCCTTCTTCGTCTGATAATTACTCTGGAAACGCAACTTGCCTGCATAATCCTTATAAAAGTCATATATTTTTGTATTTAAACCGGACCAGACCTTCTGCTTCCACTCTAATTTTGTCTTCTTATTCTCTATCTTTGTCTTTTTATACTTCTGTGCTTCCATTAAAGCATTTACAATAGACTCGGTGTCCATACCTGATGCAAGACCTGATAATCTAATTGCCATAATAACCATCCTTTCTTGTACTTTTCTATAGAAAAGTACCTTCTTATCTCTTCTCGTCCACAATAATACCTGCAAGTTCCCACATTTTCTGAAGCATCTCTAAAGACTTCTCTGGAGGAACTTCACGAATTAGTTTATCCGTATCCTTGTCAAAAACTTTAATAGACACTCTCTTAGTTGGTTCATCATAGGAATACTCACATCTAGTCTTGGTCATACGCATCTTCTGATTGGCTTCTGACATAACCGAATCAATGGTACTCTTCGATGGTTCTTTTCCTTCTTTGTCTTCTTCCTGAGTCTTCGTTTCAGCACCGACAGGCTGTGCCTGCTTCACAGCAGTAGCCGCTACAGGAGTCGTACTTACTGTCTCTACGATATTAGCCGCATCAAAGTCTCCATCCATGTTGCCTTTGACACTACGAATTGCATCAATCTGCATACTATGCACCTCCATGTGTAAAAATTGCATAAAGTTACTATTTATCTGTTTATTATATCGGCAGTTCTGCCAAATAGTTTACTTTTTCTTTCCAAAAATCTCCTGCATAGCCGCCACATCAATCTCCTGTACAGCCTGCTTATTTTCTTCCTGTATCTGAAGGTAAATTTCCTTTCGGTAAATTGGCACAGACTTTGGGGCACTGATGCCAAGCTTCACCTGATCTCCTTTAATTTCCAGCAAAGTGACTTCAATATCACTTCCCAGCATAATCGATTCATTTACTTTACGTGCTAAAGCCAGCATAATTTCCCCTCCTATTCTTCCTTCATAAGATAATATTTAATTTCATAATCTGAATTCTCTGCAATAATCTGGATGCCTTTTTTAGTAGCCGCATTAATTACCAAAGGAGCTTTCATATTAACAGAAGCTTTCTTTACATCCGCTGGAACAGTTGCCAGTAGAAGCACTAGCATATCCTCTTCTCCAAATGTTCCAAGCCCTTCCAATAAAGCGTCTTCTACAATTGGATCATAGTCAGATTTTACTCTTTGTGGATTCACTACCGGAAATGCTAATCCCTTCTCTGTAGTACTCTGCAGCCAGGAAAAAAGTGGTGCCTCTCCACCATCCAAATCAAATAAAATTGTATAATCCTTATATTCTTCAAATCCAAACAATCCATTCTCAAAATGAAGAATCTTATCATCCTCCACATCAATTTGTCCAAAATATTTGGTTTCTATCTGCATATGTATACCCCTTTCTTTTCAGAAATCAAAAATCCATTCTATAGTAACAACAGTACCGCTGAATAAATCAGCGGCTCTGTTATCTTATTTTTCTATATTATTTAAATATAATCCAACAACGAATTACCCAATATCTTTGAAGTAGAAGACAAAGAATACTGATATAAATTATCTGCCTGGGTCAGATTAATATAGGCATCCGCCAAATCCACATCCTCATTATTTGATAATGCCTCCTCTGTATCTACCTGCTGATTGGATAATTTATTATAGGTAAGTTCCAGACGGTTATAACGAGTACCCAGACGAGCAGTCGCTACGTTCAATGTTTCCTGAGCACTGTCGATCATACTCAGACCTTTTCCAAAAGCTTCTGTCATAACTGTCACAGAAAGAGAACGCTCTGTAGTTAAGGTTTCCTTAAGCTTAGTTAATGTTTCAATCTCATCTTTATCAGTAGAGTTAGCAATCATTTTCTCCACATCGGCAATACGGTTTTCGATATCGTCCACATCTTCAATAGTCTGTCTCAGATAATCAATGGCACGATAAATATCGGTACTGATAGCATCTCTTGCCTGAGTATTCACTGTCATGGTCTGACTAAAGTTAATCTCATAATTAATATTCTGCTCACTTGGCTCCGAGTAGCTTACAGACTTCTTTGATACAGAATCATAGCTTTTACACTCGAAATACATCTCTGGACGAATGTCCTGCTTTGTAAATTCTGTCTTGCAATAAGTCACAGAAAGATTGGCCTGATTTTCCTGAATAGATTCGTATATATTCTTACCCATCAAAACTTCTCCGGTATCATACATATATACAATCTCATCATCTCCGATTTCATATGCGCCATCATCCTTATAAGAACGGGTCTGAGCCGTTACTGTATCCTTCACAGTTGCTCCAGTATCATCTTGATAAGATATCTCAAAGGCTACATAATCTTCTTTTGTACCGGTAGGTGTAGTTCCATCTGCCTGAAGACCTGAATTGGAACAATCCTTATACGCTAGCTGTATACGGTAAACACCTTCTTTACTTGGTGCCATATCTACGTATTCCTGACCGGTAGTAATACTTTCATCGTAAACAGCACCGCCAGTAACTACATTTATACTTTCTACGTCCGTATATTTAAAATTCTCCACGATTTCATAAGAAAGATTCGTAGTTTCCTTACCAAAAATCAAAGAAGTATCTGTACGATACCCGGCAAATACATATCGTCCAGAATAATCTGCATTGGCCTCATCCTCGAATACAGAAGCAACGTACTGGTCTAAAGTGGAAAGAATAGCATTTCTTTCGTCCATTGCCAGATAATCATTTGCACCCTGATTCAAGTATCCTTTCATATTAACCAGAATAGAGTTAATATTCTTTAATGCTGACTCTGTAGAATCCATCCAGGACATGGCATCCTGCACATTTTTCTCTACATATTGAGTTATCTGAGACATGGTGCTACGGTATTTCAAAGAACGAACCGCTATCGTAGGATCATCCGATGGTCTCTGAATCTTTTTCTCCGTAGTATACTGTTCTTCATATTTTAATAATTTACTCTTAGCATTGGCAATATGACTTCTTGCGCTATTGGAAATCATAGAATTCGTCACTCGCATAGTCTCTTCCTCCTGTCTATTCTACTTATACGGCAGTACCGTTTATCAATTTATCTAAAACTTCATTCATTACTGAAATTACACGATACTGATAATTTAAAAGACTCTGATACTGAATCAGGTTCTGTCCTTCTTCATCTTCATCTACACCAGACTTGGATAACCGGCGATTATCCACTGCATCAAGAATATTCTTGGCATTGACCGTATTATTAAGCAGCTTGTCTTCATCTACACCAACAGTAGCAACTACTACAGAAAGAAATGAACCTGGTGCTCCTTGCTTAAACATGGTCTTATCATCACGCAACGCTGTCATCTTCTCTAAATTTGTTCCTTCTGACACACCACCATTAGGAACACCAGAAGCAGCAAGTAACTTACCATCTTCCAATAAAGCGTTTGAAACCGTGGCATGTAATGCTGTCATATTATAATAAGATGTAGGACTGCCGGAGGTAGTATAAGAAGTAAATGTAAAGATGTTCTTATCATCCTTTGGCACATATACCTTCTCTACTTCTTCTCCTTCCGCATCTTTCAACATATAATAGTCTTCTTCTCCGACTACAGCTTCTAAAGTATATCCATCTGCAATAAACGCCGCCTTCGCATCACTATCTAATACCTTGCAGCTATTCCGATAATAATAACCATCTTCTTTATTGTACAAGAATTCCGTCATATCAAACTGTTCACCAGTAGCAACGGCTTCTGCTACGAACAAGTCCTCTCCTTTGTTGCCATATAAATCATAGCCATTATTCTGAACCTCATTGAAATTAGCAGAAAGAACACGTACATATTCATTTAACTGCGCCATATAATATGGAATCCCACGAAAAGCAATTTCATCGCCTATGGAAGATGTAGTCTTTCCATCATCTAAAGCAATCTGCAGATGGTCAACCTTTCCCTGGCTTAACTCTTCATCCAAAACAAAAGTATAGGTATAGGTCCCATCCGCTGCGATGGTTACTTCGAAAGATTTATAACGGTATTCATAGTTATTAATCTCTATGAGACCATCACTTTCCGGAATATTCAGTTTTGATAAATTTGCAGCATTGGCACTACTTTTGGCATCTGTCACCAGTGTAATCGTAGGAGCGCCATCATAAGCACCATTACTTACATTATATTCTTGCAATGTAGCTTTAAAATTCTCCTCATTATTTCCATCTCTTAGTTCAAAAAGTGCCTGTAGGCTTCCACCCAAATTGACATTACGGATATTAAACTCCTGTCCATAGCTCCATTGTAATTCGTACAGGCCTTCTGCGTCGTTCTGATTATCTTTTGTAGTTTTGGTAATAATCTCGATTTGATTATATACATTGGAATCAACAAGAACTCCGCCTCCCACAAAAACCAGATACTGATTCAAACCATTGCCGTCTGCCGGAGCCTGCTCAATAACCTCCACATCAACCAATAAAGATAATTCATCAATTACTCTGGCACGCTCATCACGAAGGTCATTTGCTCTTGAACCATAAACCTCCAAAGTGTTAATCTGCTTTGTTAGAGCAGCGACTTCCTTGGCATAAGCATTAATCTTGTCCACAGTACTATCAATTTCTGAATTCAATTCCATCTGGGACTGCATCAAACTGTCTGCAACCTCCTGTACAAATCCCATCATACTTTCTGCATATCCTGTCACCTGAGAACGTATTGTGGTATCTGGTACATTTTCAGTCAATGCGGTAAGACTCTTAAAAAAGGAATCCAGAGAATTACTAATGCCACCTGATACTTCATCAATGGCATATAAATTTTCCTCTACATTTTTTAAATAATGAGATAATGCATCATATCTTCCATAAATAGCATTACTCTTACGATATTTATAATCATAATAAACATCTCTGCTGCTAGTAATATCGTAGGCTTCCACGCCACCTCCTACCATTCCGGCAGAAGTCTTAAGAGATAACGCTTCTTTTGCCCTCTGTTCTACAGTCTGCTTGCTATATCCTTTTGTCTTCGCATTTGCAATATTATGTCCTGTAGTATTTAATCCGGCAAAATAGGTAGACATTCCTGATGCCGATATAGTTAATCCATAAAATGATGATGGCATATAATTCCTCCATTCTGTATATCGTTCTGCTCAAAGTAATTTCATCCTTTGAAGCTTCCAGCTCTATCCTAATCTCTCTATTAGGTGCTGTAACATTGAATCAATGGTAGTAATATATCTTGATGCTGCATTATATGCATGCTGGTACTTCAAAAGGGTAACTAACTCTTCATCTGTAGAAACACCAGCGATCTGCTGTCTCTTATCTTCTACACTTTCTGCCAGAGATTTCTGGTGGGACTCCATATTTCTCCATACACTTCCTTGAGTACCCAAATCACCGATGAGATTAGTATAAAAATCGTCAAATGTATAAGAAGCCAATGTATTCGGATCTAACACAGCAAAATCCTCATCCCATTTAGATAACAGATTTGAAAACAAATCCATATCATAAGCTCCTGTTAATCCTTTCGAAGGATTTGCCATAACCGGAAGCAGAGAATAGTCTGCCATCAGCTTCGAATTCACCTCTAAGCTCTGAAGAGTATACATGGTATCAATATCCTTGACATCCTCTGGATTGTATACGTATAAACTATAGGTGCCATCTTCATTTTCCTGGGCCAGACCAATCTGATTGCCATCTTCGTCCGTCTTGTAAACCTGAGCATCTAATGTAAGCACCTGATATCGGTCAATCTGACTTCTACGGAATACTTCTGTACCAATCGTCTCTGCATCATCCGTAGCAACGGGACAGTTCATAACATCCAGCACCTGATACTCGCCATCTAATGTTACAGTCTTTCCGTCAGCAGTAATTCCACTAACTCCTGTCAAATCTGCATCCGTCAAAGGACTAAGTGCATTATTAATAGTTTCAACAATACCATTTACTAACGTATCAAACTGTGCCTGAATCTTTGTAATAATAGAGTTTCCTGTTGTATTATTATAAACATCTAAATCTTCTTGGAATTTATTTACTGCAATTTTATATGCCGTTTCATCAAAATTCCCATCTTTATCTGTATAGTCTTCTTTCTTTGGTTCCACTGGAATATCTTTATAATTCGCAACCTCATTTCCTCTAGCTGTCAGAATTCCAAGCAACGAACCAATATCGGTTTTCTTGGCACTAGAATATGCTTCTGTCACAGAATACGCTTCACCATAACCATTATCCAGCCAAACAACCTTATACATTTCGGAAATCTCTGAAACTTCCATTAATCCTGTGTCTGGATTCTCCTCTTTCTTGGTGATCTTCTCACATCCCATATGAAAACTTAGACCACCATCTACAAATATTGCATTGTTAATATATATCTGAACATTTCCGTTAATATCTTCGCCATATGTATAATATGTATGCTTCGCCAGCTCATCCATTAACTGATTACGAATATCACGGTAATCATTGGCATTTTCCAGACCGGAAGCCTCTCCCTCAGCAACCTTAATATTATATTTTGCTATCTTTTCACCAATTTCATTAATAGTCTTAACCTCATTCTCAATCTCTGTGTTCAAACTTACCTGATAAGTCTGTAACGAAGTAGATACATTTTTAGCCGCCTCAAGAAACGCTTCTGAAGTAGATATAAGCAGCTCGCGGTTTGTGATTTCTTCTGGGTTTTTGTCTAATTCCTGAAGAACGTTCCAAAGGTCTGTCATAGTTTCCTGAAAACGAACCCCTTCTAATTCACCAAAAATATCTTCTATTTCACTTTGGGTCTCTACCAGTTTTTCATAGAATCCTAATCTTCCTGTTTCCAGACGATACTCCGTATCCAAAAACTGGTCACGAATCTGACGTACCTGTGATATGGAAGTTCCCATACCAACCTGTAATTTTCTTCCATCTAAACCTACCTTCAGAGTCTGATAATAGGAATCCGTATTAATATTCTGTTGTCTGGTATAACCTTCCGTCTTAGCATTTGCAAGATTATGAGAAGTAGTATTCAGTCCTGCCTGTGCCGACTGAAGTCCCGCAACTCCTGCATTAAAACTGGTAAATAAACTCATAGCATTACCACGCCTTTCCTTCTGTCTTCGAATTTATGCTTAACCTAAAAAATACACGGTCCACCACCTACGCAACCAAAAATGGTTCAAACCAGCATCCATGCTAATTTGAAATAATTACTGCTTTGCATCAAAGGCACCAGGTCCTATATCATAACCATAGCCATTGGTTGATGCATTACGATTGTAATTATTGCTCCCAGGCGACATCCGTGTGCTCTGAATAAAATTCATATTAAATTCTATCATTTCAAGGGAATTCTCAATCAACTCTTTATTTCTCTCATTAACCGCAACCAGACGCTTCATAACCTGACGGAGAGAATCGTGCAGCTGACTTAGCTGTTTTCTCTCTTCCGGTTGCTTGCTCATGAGTTTCGCCAAAGTGGTAAGGTCCAGTTCCTTTGGATCCTTATTTAAAACAACACCCATATTGGCAATAATCTTTTCTCTCTTCTTATCAGCTGCATATACCTGATCCAGTAAAAGCTGCTCCTCATCAGTTACTTTCTGAAGTGCCTTTAAGTCACTTTTTACCAATGCCAGCGTTTTCTTCTCGGATATCGGTATCAAGCTCTGATAAATGTCCCTCTCTTTTGCGAGAACTACAATTAACTCTTCCATTAAACTAGCCAATGTATAACCTCATTTCCTTCCGAATTAGAATACGGAATCAAAAAATTTGCTTACCATAGACTCTGCAATCTCCTGAGAGGAAACATTGTATGTTCCAGAAGCCAATGCATCCTTAAGTTCCTGCACCTTCTCTTCTCTCACCTCAGGAAGTTCACTGATTGCATTCTTTGCAATCTGATAATCCTGACCGCTCTTGGAAACTTGATACTCTTCCTTGACAGCGGCTGCGTTTGCCTTGGTAACCTTCTTTGGCTTGTTTGTCTGATACAATTTACTGATTTGACTATACGCATCAATTCTCATAATAATCACCACCTAATATTCCCTTATAATTAATAGCTTTCATATAATGTATCGGAAAGAAAACAAAAAGCATTAACCCTTTTTTGCAATTTTCTATTTGTTTTCTCCAATACCCCAAAAAAGAAAAAGCAACCCTAAAGTCACTTTTCCTTTTTTCTTCTTGAAATTTCAGGCACTCCATCAACTAACCCCACACTGTAGATATACTTTTCACTACATAATGTATGAGGATTCCATAATTCTTCAGGCATAGTCCCCCGCTCAGACAACATACCTTCAGCATGATAAAACAATTCCAAAAAATCCACTCCAAGACCATGATCTGTATTTTTGAAAATTTCATTATCTATATCTTCCTCGAAAATAGAATATAACATCGAATTCTTCACCTTTAATAAAAAGCGTTGCTTTTCCTCCAGCAAAACTAAATTATCTTTTTCTCCGTGAAAAGAAATCACTTGGGCTTTATTTTCAATCTGCTGATATACTTTTTCTAAATCATAAATTGTCATATCATCAATCCAAACACTTCCCATATATTGCATTTTTCCAATATATAATAAAATCTTGTTCGCATTTTCGTTACCAATTATATTCCAAAAATCTCGTTCTTTTGAAAAATATACTGGGTATACCCATGCTGAGTTATCAATAATACATGAAAATAAATCTGGATTCAACGCATTGCATAAATATGCCAAATATGCCCCATGAGAATGACCATATGCAATTATTTTCCTTTTGTTACATTGTAAATTATTTAACTCTAATATATCTAGAACTACTTTTACCGCTCTTAGATTATCAATAGCTTGTATAATGCCCATTTCACAAAAGCACTCTCTTGATTCTTCTAAATGAAATACTCTAGCCCGAACATTATCTCCAATCAAATCTAGATCCCCATTTTCAATACATGAAATTTCTTGAGGTTCAAAAAAGTTTTCTAACAGCATCAACTTCCTTATCTGCTCTGTTTTTCCATCCCCCATAAATTCCCAACCAAAATAATTACATTGAACCACAACATAATTCTTCTTATCCGCAAATTCCCGGCGCATTTTTTTGTATACATTGGATTCTGCATTTCCACCAAATCCAGCAACCAAAAGACAAAGCCCTGTCTCTTCTGTCACGCCACTTTCCGGTTCAGAAAAATATACTGTAAATGCCCTGTCATTACTTTCGCCGAAATAGGGCTGCCCTATTATGTCAATGGAATAATCTTTTGCCATAATTTCTCCCTTTTTATTTTAAGATATCACAAAAATCAAAGGTTGCAAAATAATCCGCTGGAGTCTCTGCACGACGAATCATTTCTACATTTCCATCTTCCTTTAATAAAAGCTCTGCGGAACGAAGTTTTCCGTTGTAGTTATATCCCATAGCAAATCCGTGGGCACCTGCATCATGAATATACAGATAATCTCCCTTATCAATCTTTGGAAGCATACGGTCAATGGCAAACTTGTCATTGTTTTCGCAAAGTGAACCTGTCACATCATATTTGTGGTCGCAGGCTGCGTCTTCCTTTCCTAATACGGTAATATGATGATATGCGCCGTACATAGCAGGACGCATAAGATTTACTGCGCAGGCATCTACACCAATATATTCCTTATAAATATGCTTTTCATGAACTGCTTTTGTTACTAATGCGCCATATGGAGCCAGCATAAAACGTCCTAACTCTGTGAAAATAGCCACATCACCCATTCCGGCAGGAACTAAAATCTCTTCGAATTTCTTGCGGACACCTTCACCAATTACTGCAATATCGTTTGGTTCCTTATCCGGTGTGTAAGGAATTCCTACACCTCCGGAAAGATTAATAAATGCAATCTCTACCCCCGTCTTTTCTTTTACTTCTACTGCCAATTCAAATAAAATACCTGCCAAGGTAGGATAATATTCATTGGTTACGGTATTGCTGGCAAGGAATGAATGAATACCGAAACGCTTTGCCCCCATAGTTTTCAGCTTATTGAAAGTATCAATTAACTGCTCCTTGGTCATACCATACTTTGCGTCCCCAGGGTTGTCCATAATGTCTGTTCCCATCTGGAACACTCCGCCTGGATTGTAGCGACAGCAAATTGTCTCAGGGATGCCGGCACACTCCTGTAAAAACTCCACGTGAGTGGCATCATCCAAATTAATGTATGCACCTAACTCTTTTGCCTTCACGTATTCCTCTGCTGGTGTTACATTGGAAGAAAACATAATATCTCCACCTTTGAAACCACAAGCCTCTGACATCATTAATTCTGTCATGGAAGAACAGTCCACACCGCAGCCCTCTTCCTGAAGCACCTTCAAAATAAATGGATTTGGAGTCGCTTTTACTGCAAAGTACTCACGGAATCCTTTATTCCAGGAAAACGCTGCTTTCATCTTTCTTGCATTTTCACGAATCCCTTTTTCATCATAGATATGAAATGGTGTTGGATATGTTTTTACGATTTCTTCAATCTGTTCTTTGGTTACAAATGGTGTCTTTTTCATGAGTATTACTTCCTTCCTATTAATTTTATATTCTGCATGATACCAAAAACTGCTTATCAGCGCAAGTATAAGTTGTGTTAATGTATACAATTCCTTTTCATTGCATTTTCATTTTTTTTATGCTATCTTTGAAAAGCGAATGTGTGTTTTGTATAATGCTTTCTTATTGTTAAAGATATCATATCCGTGTAACAAGTTTTAGGAGTGAGGTTAAAGTTATGAGTGAATATACTGGAAAAGAGATTGTGGTTCTCGAGGGGTTAGAGGCAGTCCGGAAGCGACCTGGTATGTACATCGGTTCTACTGGTTCCCGTGGTCTGCATCATTTGGTATGGGAGATTCTAGACAATGCTATTGATGAGCAGCTTGCCGGTTTTTGTTCCGAAATTACCATTACTTTAAAAAGGGATGGCGGTATCTGTATTGAAGATAATGGTCGTGGTGTCCCTGTGGACATTCATCCTACAAAGAAAATTCCTACAGTTCGTGTAGTCTATACTATTCTTCATGCTGGTGGTAAATTCAACAGTTCTGTTTATAAAGTTTCTGGCGGATTGCATGGTGTAGGCTCTTCTGTTGTAAATGCATTATCTACAAAAATGATTGTAGAAGTCCGCAGAAACGGACTTGTTTACCGGGATGAATACGAAAATGGCGGACATCCTGTAACTCCACTGGAAAAAGGGCAGCTTCCTGCTGTGGGAAAATGTGCAAAATCCAATACAGGAACTAAGGTTACCTTCTATCCAGACCCAGAGATTTTCGAGACAATCGTCTTCAAACCAGAAGTAATCAAAAAGAAATTAAAAGAAACTGCATTCTTAAATAAAAACCTCAAATTAAATTATAAAAATGAAATGGACGGAGAAGAAATTACCTATCAGGAAGAATTCGGTATCCAGAGTTTTGTAGGCTATATCAACAGAGAGGCTTCTGTTCTTCATGACACTCCAATCTATATTGAAGGAGTAAATGGAGATATTGAAGTAGAGGTTGCTTTCCAGTATACCCATAATTTCTCTGAACAGATTAATCCTTACTGTAACCGTATTAATGTAGTAGATGGTGGTACTTTGGTAACAGGATTTAAAACTGCCCTTACCCGTGTTATGAACCAGTATGCAAGAGAGCTGGGAGTTTTAAAAGACAAAGATGAAAACTTCGACGGTAAAGATATCCGTAATGGTCTGGTTGCGATTATTTCTATTAAACATCCAGACCCACAGTTTGAAGGACAGACCAAAACAAAACTTGGTAATACCGATGCAAAAACTGCAGTAGAGGATGTTTTTAGTACAGAAGTTCAAAGATATTTTGATAAAAATGTAGAAGTACTCCGGGCGATTCTGGATAATTCCCTGAAATCCTATAACGCCCGTAAGGCCAGTGACAAAGCGCGTACTGCGGTATTAAAACAGTTAAATGACGTAGATACCAAGAGTAAGCTTGCTGCCTGCACTTCCAAAAAACCGGAAGAATGTGAAGTTTACATTGTAGAGGGTGATTCCGCCGGCGGTACTGTAAAAACTGCCCGTAATAGAAAGACTCAGGCGGTTCTTCCTCTTCGTGGTAAGATTCTGAATGTAGAAAAGGCTACATTAGAAAAAATTCTTGTAAATAATGAAATCAAATCTATGATTGCTGCTTTTGGCTGTGGCATTGGAGATGAATTTGATATAAGTAAGCTTCGTTATGATAAAATTATTATCCTTACCGATGCGGACGTGGATGGAGCTCACATCAGCACACTGCTGCTGACCTTCTTCTATCGTTTTATGCCGGAACTTATTTACGAAGGAAAGATTTTTCGTGGTCTTCCACCACTTTATAAGGTAGATTATGAAATCGCGAAAAAAGGTGTGGCTCCTTTAAACGAAGATTCTGAAGAAGCGGAAAAACCAAAATCCCGAAAGAAAAAGAAATACTCCCAGTACGTTTTTAACGATTTTGAATTGGAGAAATTCCGTAAGAATAAAGATTATAAAATCACTGGCATCCAGCGTTACAAAGGTTTGGGTGAAATGGATGCCGAACAGCTTTGGGAAACCACTTTGGACCCTGAAACACGTATATTAGCACAGATTTCCATTGATGATACAATTGAGGCCGATGAAATCACTACAACTCTCATGAGCAGCAATGTACCACCACGCCGTCAGTTTATTATGGAAGAAGCAAGATATGCTACGTTAGATATCTAGGAAGCAAAGACCAAGAGAAAGGAATGGTTACTATATGAAAACCGAAGATCAATCTATTATTCAATTAGATTTCGCAGAAGAAATGCGAAATTCTTACCGTGATTATGCGGTAAGCGTTATTATTTCCCGTGCCCTTCCGGATATCCGCGATGGTTTAAAACCGGTACAGCGCCGTATTCTTTATGCTATGAATGAGCTGGGACTGGCTCCAGATAAGCCACATAGAAAAAGTGCCCGTATCGTCGGTGATACCATGGGAAAATATCATCCTCATGGTGACAGTTCTATTTATGATGCTTTGGTACATATGACAGAAGATTTCTCTCTTTCGGTACCACTGGTAGATGGCCATGGCAACTTTGGTTCCATCGATGGTGACAGCGCGGGTGCCATGCGTTATACCGAAGCAAGACTTTCTGCCGGTGCTATGACCATGTTGGAAAATCTAGATAAAGGACTTGTTCCTTTTGGACCAAACTTTGATGAAAGCGAAAAGGAGCCTCTGGTGCTTCCTGCCACCCTGCCAAACCTTTTACTCAATGGTACTACTGGTATTGCGGTAGGTATGGCAACTAATATCCCACCACACAATCCAGCGGAGGTAATTGACGGTATTATTGCTTTTATGGATGACCCTTATATCACTACTTATCAGTTAATGAAATACATCAAGGGGCCTGACTTCCCTACTGGTGCCATGATTACCAATGCCGATGAAATTCGCAGTATTTATGAAACCGGTGAAGGAAAATTAAAGGTTCGAGCAAAAACAGAAATCGAAAATAGCGATTATGGAAGAAAAAATATTGTTATTACAGAGATTCCATATACCGTTGCTGGTAATAAGCAGAAACTTTTAGAATCATTGGTTGCATTAACCAAAGATAAAGTATTTGATGAAATTTATGATGTCCGTGACGAGTCCTCCAAGGAAGGAATCCGTCTGGTTATCGAGGTTAAAAAGGATCGTGATGTCGAAAATCTCCTGAATGGTCTGTACAAAAAAACAGCCATGGAAGATACCTATGGTGTAAATTTCCTTGCAGTTAAGGATAAGCAGCCAATTACCTTTACCTTAAAAGGTATTATCGAGGAATTTATTCATTTCCAGGAAGAATTATACACTAAGGAATATGAGCATCTTTTAGAGAAAGCCAATGCCCGTCTGGAAATTGTAAATGGTTTAATCAAGGCTACTGATGTCATTGATTTGATTATTGAGATTCTTCGTGGAAGTAAATCAGTAAAACAGGCAAAGGATTGTTTGATTTATGGTATTACCGAAAATATTAATTTCAAATCAGCAGAGTCTGAAGAAGAAGCTAGTACCTTATGCTTTAGCGAGCGTCAGGCAGAAGCAATTCTTGCCATGCCACTGAGCAAGCTCATTGGTTTGGAGTTATTAAAGCTTCATCAGGAAGGAGATACTCTTGCTGCAAATATTGCAGAGTATCAGGGAATTCTTGGAGATATTTCAAAGCTTCATAAGGTGATTAAAAATCGACTGAAGGCTTACAAAAAGCAGTTTGATGCTCCACGAAAAACCGAGCTTTGTAACCTTACCGGAACCAACTATGTGGAGGTCATTAAAGAGGAAGAAATCTATGTTCTCATTGACCGTTTTGGTTATACAAAATCTACGGATTCCGCAAGCTACAGCCGAATCGCGCCAGAAACCTTGCAGGAATTCAGCCATATTGTAACCATGAAAAATACGGATAAGCTTTGTATCTTTACTAACGAAGGAAATATGTATCAGGTGAAAGCCATGAATATTCCACGAGGTAAGGCAAAGGATAAAGGTACTTTGGTTCACAATCTTTGCAAAATGAGCAATACAGAAGAAGCCGTGCTTTTTATTGCCTTTGAAGATTTATTTGAATCCCAGCTTCTATTTGTAACGAAAAAAGGGTATATTAAACAGGTTTCAGGTATTGAATTTGAGACAAACCGTTCTATGGTGGCAGCTTCTAAGCTTGATGAAGATGATGCTTTAGTTGCCGTATGTCAGATTACTATGGAAGATTCATTAGCTGGTGATAGAAAAGTATTTTTAATCACTAAGAAGGGACTTTCCCTTGGATTTGCTTTAGAAGAAGTAAATGAGTACAAGAAAACCAGCCGTGGTGTGAAAGGAATCACTCTCGCTGCTGGCGATGAAGTATCTTATGCCGCTTTTGCTGCTCCCGACTGTGAGACTATGACTTTTGATGGAAAGACTTTTAACATCAAAAAGATTAAGCAGAGAAAACGGGCTGACAAACCACAGAAAACACAGATTTTAGTAAAATCATAAAAAAATATCCTAAAGATACTTTACAAAAACATCAAAAAACTTTTTAATAATCTAAAAGGTCCCCCCAATGACATTACTCATTGAGGAGACCTTTTATCTATATTAAGTTGTAATTATTCACGCCGTACAGCTTGTCCTCATAAAACAAGACTGTCTTCCATATCTTATACGATCACCGGAACACCAGCATCCAGCATCTGCTTCTCGATAAATACTAAGATGGCATCCACTACAGTATGGCAAAGTCCTATGATAAATTCACAATCACGTTTCACGACACTCTCTGCCTTTGCATATATCTCATGCATCTTTCGAACAAATGCTAAAATCTCTTCAGGCGTATGAACCGTTTCCCCCAAACGCTTTCTTACTGCTTCCGGGCTTCTTACGTAGGAACGCAAACTCTTTTTTAATGCTTCCTCATAGATACAATGATCTTTTAATTTCCCAGGGTAATGTGCGTTATGTGGAAAGGTGAAGTAATCAGAAATATAATGAGTAATCACCCCTAAACGTCTACAAAAGTAACTGTTTAATCCCTTCTCCGGATCAAAATGTGATATCAACTTCTGTACTTCTTTCTCTAAAATCTGAAAGGAATCCTCCATTGTATGCTTTCGTACCAAGAAGGATGGTACACAGTCTGGCAATATACTGCCCATGTAAAAGGAACCTTTATACTGTTTTAAAGAATCCATTCCCTCGCTATTCATCAGATACCAGGCCAATGAAATATGGGATTTCTTACGCATATCAACCTCCTTCTCAGATATCCCAACCTTTATTATGAAATTCATAATCGGTTTATATCTTTTTCTTGTTTATAATTGTATACACAATTCAAGAAAATTGCAATAGTTTTCTGATAATTCCCAGAAATATTTTTATTTTCCAGAATTTTTTTTTAAGAGGGAGCCCGTTTCAGGGATATGAATTTCTACAAAATTCGTTCTTCCTTGACAATGTATATACCGCTATTGTAAAATGAAAATCGTTACAATAACAACTAAAATATGATTAAGGAGTTGATTTTTTGGATTCTAGTGACGCCTCGCAGATATTTATTTTGGTGGTTCTGATATGTTTTTCTGCCTTTTTTTCTTCAGCAGAAACTTGTTTGATGACCACAAACAAAATGCGTATGAAATCGATGGCAGATGAGAAAGTAAGAAATGCTGGTCTGGTTCTTAAGTTAATTGAGAACCCTACAAAATTACTCAGCGCTATTTTAATTGGAAACAATGTAGTAAATCTTTCTGCATCTTCCTTAGCAACCTCTTTTGCCATTCAGTTAGCACAAAAAAATGGATTTTCAGCTTCTTCCAGTCTTTGGGTTGGAATCGCTACTGGTATTCTTACTGTGGTAGTATTGATTTTTGGTGAAATTATACCAAAATCATTTGCAACCATTAACGCAGAGAAGCTGGCACTGATTTATGCCAGACCAGTTTATGCGTTGGTAACTGTATTAAGCCCTCTTTCCTTCATTATGAATGGAATTTCAAATGGTATATTACGTTTACTCCGCATCGATTCTTCGAAAAAGCCAGCCATTACTGAGAATGAATTACGTACTATCGTTGATGTAAGTCACGAAGAGGGCGTTATCGAAAGTGAAGAACGCGAAATGATTACCAACGTGGTTGATTTTGGTGATTCTCTTGCGAAAGATGTAATGGTTCCAAAGATGGATATTGAATTTGCAGATAGAGATTGGACGTATGATGAATTATTCGCAGCCTACTCTAAGGAAAAATTCACCCGTATGCCTGTATTTACGGAAAGTCGCGATAATATTCTTGGTATTATTAATATGAAGGATTTAATCGGTTTTCATGGTTCCAAAGAGGAGTTTAAAATCTCAGATTACATGAGAGAACCATATTTTACTTATGAATATAAGAAGATTTCCGAATTATTCTTTGAAATGAAAAAGGAAACCATTCCTATGGCAATCGTCTTAGATGAATACGGTGCTACTGCTGGACTTCTTACTATCGAAGATTTAGTAGAAGAAATCGTAGGTGACATCCGTGATGAATTTGATGATGAAGAAGATGAAATCACAAAGCTTGATGATTGCAACTACCTGCTCTTAGGTGTAGCTAAATTAGATGACATGGAAGAAAAGTTAGGAATTAAAATTGATACCGAAGATTATGATTCTATTTCCGGACATGTTATCAACCTATTGGATCATTTTCCAAAAACTGGTGAAAGTGTATCAGATCAGTATGCGGAATATATCGTGGTGGAAGCCACCAAGAACCGAATTGACAAAGTTAAAGTTCACCTTCTTCCTCCTGTTGATGCAGAAGATACTTCTAATGAAGAATATATGGAAGAAAACAAATAAATTGGTAATGCAATTTAAACATTTAACCCCGTAGGTCATGACCTACGGGGTTTTCTACATTAAGTATCTATATTTGACAAACTCTATTACATTTACTCAGCGACAGTCCTGAAATTCACAACGAATCACCTGACTTCCTACATTCCGGTCAATAGCGCCTTCTGTAATATCAGAAATACAACGTACAAACCGACATTCTTGTATAATTCCTCTCTTCCCCAACATCATAATGCCAGCACCATTTTTTGCTCTGCAATTCACAAACAGACACTCTTCAATCGTACCTCCCTGACAGTGCACTCCTCCATTCTGGCAATAATTAAAAATACACCTTTTTATCAGAGGAGTAGAGGCATTAAACACCGCCCTGCCACCTTTCATATTACAAAAAACACAATCCTCCAGTTCCACACGGGTTCCTGTAGAAAAGATTCCGCTGTGTTCTCCCATTCCATCCAAAATGCAACCAGACAAACGACACATCTTTGCATGCTCTAGCACGATCATATCTTTCTGTTCTAAATACATACTTAAGAGCTTAACATTTTTCATTGCCAGATTGCCCCTGCAACGAATAGGGTACTTTAAATACACAACCACATCCTGTATCTGCAAAAATCCCTGCGGATAGATATCAATCTCGCAATCCAGTATGGTGGATGTTTTGATTTCACATTTGCCTAAAATATCAATTCCTTTTGGTGATTTCAAATATTGTATTGTCTCTTCACCTTCTGGAAAACATTCTTCATAATATAAATCCGAGGTCTTTCCTTCCAAAGAACCTACATAGTATACCGCCGCACCGAACTCAGAAGCATAACATTTCTCAAACCTACAGGACTCTATCTGCATTTTGTCTAATCCGTAAACAGCTCCGCCCTTTCCGGCTTCGCAATGGCGAAAACGACACTTTGTAACCTGTGCCTTTCCCCCCCGCATCATAACAGCTCCTCCATCTTCGGGAGAATAGCAATGATGAAAATAGCAATTATCTATCTCTAATAATTCGCCCCAGAACCGGACAGCTGCTCCTCTGGTAGTATGATAAATTTCACAATCCTTCAAGGAGACTCTTCCATCCTGTGCCCGAATAAACATGCCAAGATTACGACAATCTACCTCTGTGCGAATCACCTTTACCACACCATTACTATGGATATTAATACAGGCACGGTGACTATCGCTCTTTCGGATAATACGACTGTCCTCCACAATTAATTCTCCACCCTGCAATGCAATATTCCCATATATCCGCACCACAGCCCGGTCGAATACCAACCGCATCCCTGCCTTTAACACTAAATCCTCTTCGATTTGACAACGGTCTACCAGCCGGAGTTCTTTCTTTTCCTCTAACATCTTCTGAGTACAGGTAAAAGTATCATATAATGTCATAATATAATACTTTAAATCCATTAAGGAAATACCCATTCCTGCCTCTTCCATAGAATGATAAATACTGCGGCATATCCCTTCATTTTCTTCATATGCCGCTTCAATAAACTGGCGGCACAGATTCACATAATCTTCCGCAACATCCAACATCCTTACAAATAGGTGTAAAAACTCTTCTTCCTCCCGGCTGCGCTCTTTACCTCGAATGCTGACATTAAATAAATCCAGCATAAGGAAGTAATTCTGCTTTCCAAACCGATTTGCCTCATACAAATATTCCATTACACTTGCCACATCTTTTGCCAGTTCCATAGCAGAACTCACCTGGTGTCGGTCAAGACCAAGACCTTTATATAATAATCTCTCTAACTCAAAATTATGTAATACATCATAGTCCTGATTCATCTCTGCCTGCATAATAACTGCTGCAGCATAATAAACCTTATAGGAATCGGGCTCAAAAAACAAAGGATGTCTTGGTGTAATCCATGCTTTTTTCTTATAATGTAATTTTGTCAAATTTCCTATCAGCATAAGTACCACCCCTTTATCAGTAAAGAACATTGAAAAATCTGCTTTCTTCTGGAACACAATTCCGGCAGACACAATTGTCTAAATTCTGTCCTAATCTTTGATACTTAAAATATACTGCGCTTCCTAAATACTTCGCCTTGCATCCCTCAAAGGTACACTGTCGTACAGAAACATCCCCTATTGACTCAGAATAAATCCCTCCTCCATATTCAGCAATTCCTGAACGGAAATCACAATTTTCTATCTTTGCCTGAGCAGCACCTGCCAGTTCCACTAATCCATCCTCTCCCTGCAAAAAATGGGAGTGCACCATTTTAATGCTTTGTCCAGAAAACTCCACCGCTCTTTTACCTGCTGTGTGCCGAAACCAGCTATCTTCAATAAGCAGCCTTCCAGTATTCTGACTTAATGCTCCACACTGCCCTCCACAATCAATAACAGTATCAATAATTGTGACTACTGCAGTGTCCTTTAACATCAGCCAGAATGGTTCGATACAGGATAAAATCTGAATATTACCATGGTCCATTTTGAGTCTGCCACCTTGCACCCGGATACATCCCTGCATCTTCAAAGAAGCTCCCTGTATTAACAAAGATCCTCCTCTTTCTACTGTAATATCCCCTTTTATAGTAACAGGTTTGTCCAATATGACTGTCTTTCCTGCCGGAATCACAAAACCATCATACTCTTCTTCCATAGAGAAGCCTGGAAAAAACCAGGTCAGAAAATCATATCGAATCGTATAACCTTCCTCAGAAAAGCAAATACAAGCTTTTCTCCCTCTCTCCATATCTTTATCTGCTATAGCGCCAAAAAACTCCTGAAAGAAAATCCTTTCCATGGCAGATAACTGAAAAATCTGTAGATATTCTTCTAATACCTGACTACAATATTCCTTCCCCCAGGATGTAAGACCTAATATCTGATACAAATCCATGATAAAGCAATATTGCTCTTCTTTATTACGTATTATAGAAAAAACCTCATCTATCCTACGCTCAAAGTGATTATTAATATCTATCAGTATCTTTTGTCGTTGCAACTGTGGCAGCTGAATCTGTTCCAAAACCTCATTAAAATAATCCTGAGTTTCTGTAATAGCTTTCATATGCCCCATAGCCATAACACCCAATCCAAAGCAATATACATATTTAAACTGATTGTCTCTTCTCACAAATGGATGATAACCCTTATTCATTGTCATCCCTCCCATCCACTTTTACTACTATCATTTAGATACGTTTCAAATGATAGTAGTAAATTTTTTTCCGATATAATTATTTATATTATATACCTACAACAGAAGGAATGACAAGTTATCATAATAAATTTTGCAGTACAATGGAAGGCACGTTATGCTGCTTCTCTCTACGTCTTTTTGAAATATTTTCCCGCAGCATTCCTGCCGAACGCTTTAACTCTTTCATTAATACTTCATTTTCCACATCTGAAGCTTTTACATAATTACGATTGAGGAATTGCAAAGTATGGCCTTCCTTCATGGCATCCTGCAATTCTAAATTGTATGGCACAGTGCCAATTTGATTTCTTGGAATCTGAAATTTTTTACGAATTCGAATCAAATCGAATTTCATATCCGGCTGATACATTCCAACAAGAAATACGCACTTGTCCAAAATGGAAGCATAATTTTCAAAAAATTCTTCCCAAATCACTGGCTTCTGAGGAAGATTAACTACAATCAAATCTGCCTCCTCTAAAATAGCATTTGAACTCACATTACCATTGGTTTCTGTATCAATAAAGATTAATTCAGAAACTTCCTCCAGACACCGGAACAACTCTGCCCGGACCAGTTCAAATTCATAATTAAACACCTCTCTGTTTACAATATAACTTTGTGGTAAATATAAAATACTGGAATACAAAAGAGGAATAGATGCCTTACGAATTAATGCTTCTCCAGACTCTCCTGTATATAGTCTCTTGAGAATATATTCGATTCCATATTTGTTGTAATATTGTCCCTTTTCTTTGAGAACGGCAACCTTCTCCGGTGCCATTAAAATATTTCCCAAACTATTTAAATTATAATGATTCTCTAATAGAATACATTTACCAACCCCGGCAATTGCCGACATAGCTGCCATGCATGCCAGATTGGTAGTAACTCCGCCTTGATTGCGTAGATTACTCCAAAATGCAATTTTCAATTTTTCCTCCATTCTGTTTCTGTCTCTTGGACAGAAATCTGTTCTGGCAGAAATTCTTTTTCCGCCTAAGGAAACATATCAGGCTCCCCAACCTGATACATCTGAAACATATTCCATTATGCGTTTATAATTCAATCATTTGGTTGTTGCTTGTATTTATCATAATCGATTTTTCTAGCTTTCGTAAAGACTATTTCCTCAATTTCTGACGATTCTCCCTTTTCCATAAAATGATTTTTTTATTTTGGTGTAAATGACAAGAAATGCCATGTTGTACATGGCATTTCTATATCATATGACCTTTTCTAGACATATTATCTCTTTTCTATTTTTTGCAAAATATAATTCCCCCCAAAAAAATCATCCCTGTAGCAGAAAAATATACTCCATTTTTTCCTCAAACAAAATCTCAAACCACTCTGCCACCTGCTTGGATAGTTTTTTTCCATGAGCACAAAACCTATATGTAAGGTTAATATTTTCTATAATTTTCTTTTCGGATAAACTCTCATTTTCGAAATACCGGCTAAAGGTAATTACATAAAAGACTGCCAGCTCACCTAACCCCTGAATACAAATTTGACGGCTATTTTTCTGAGGATACTCCAACTTATAACTAAAAAGACGATAGGATAAATAATTGGTAATAAAATCATTTATTCTCTGTTGCCAGACTTCTTCAAAAGCATCCATATCTTTTACAATTTCCAGCACCTTTTGCTCTTCTCTTCCAAAGTATTCCAAGTACTCTGTCAAATAACTTTGTTCTGGAAATTTTGTAACTAGTTCCAATATCCCATCTACCACATCCAAGAAAAGTGAAAAACGATTCCATTGCTTTTTTGCATGCCATAAAAGCTGTTCTTCTCCTTCCAGCCTATCTCCTTCTTCTACACCCTTTAACATTTGTGCTTTTTGAGAAGCATAAAAAGCCAGGCCCGCCTGAACCACCGGAAAACAATCGCTCTCCACTGGTTCCAAAGATTCCCCGGCATCTTTTCTCACCCACTGTATTTTCTGATTCCATAAATAATTTGCAACTACAGGACAGGAAGCTGCCATAGATAACCACAACTGATTTTCTATGATACCTGTCAGCCTTGGAAATTTACGACAGGTATTGCATAAGTCCTTTTCCGTTAAATTGCGCTGAATCCGGCAAAGACCATCATCATCCAGCATACTACAGCGTCCATCGGACATATTTCGAAAACGATACTCTCCATTCTTCTTCTGAATATTAGAAAAAATATCATCTTTCAAGAACTTATTTTCCAACAAAGAAAATCTTAGAAGAGCTTCCTCATCCACTACGATTTTCCAACCATAACAACAGGTAGACGGACAGGCTCCTGCTAGGCAGGAAAATTCCGTATATAAATCAATACAATAGCACTGCATTAGAATGTTAAATCCGACTTATCATTTAATAATTTGGCACCACTTACAATAACAGCAATCCCTGTTGCAATTCCTCCAACGATTAAAAGGATTCCTGCTACGATATTAAATGCACCAACGGATTTCATTGTCTTATATACTTTTTCTGCCATACGTTCTTCATCTCCTTACTAACAAACCCATACTCAAACTATTTTACGCCATATTCCTCATAATATGCATCAATATCTGCCTTCAACTTGTCGTCAATTAAAATTTTACCCTGGCATTCCTTATTGTACAGACACTCTACTACGTCTTCCATAGTGACAATGGCATTGGCACCAAAACCGTATTTTTCCTGAATCTCATCCAAGGCACTAGCATTGCTGGAAAGGCCTCTCTCCATACGGTTTAGGGATACCATGAGACCAAGAATCTCCACCTTGCCCTGAGCCTGAATAATTGGAAATGTCTCTTCGATGGATTTTCCAGAAGTAGTTACATCTTCAATAATAACAACTCTGTCCCCATCCTGAATCTTGCTTCCCAGTAAGATACCGGTATCGCCATGATCCTTTACTTCCTTACGGTTAGAACAGTAACGAATCTCTTTGCCATATAATTCGCTAAATGCCATGGTGGTTGCCACACTTAAAGGAATTCCCTTATAAGCTGGTCCAAATAACACATCAAAATCATCTCCATAATGCTCATGGATTGCTTTTGCATAATACTCACCCAGCTTCTTAAGCTGTGCACCTGTAACATAAGCACCTGCATTCATGAAAAAAGGAGACTTTCGTCCACTCTTTAAAGTAAATTCACCAAACTTTAACACATTGCTTTCTACCATAAACTCGATAAACTCTTTTTTATACTGTTCCATTTTAATAAATCCTCCTGTATTTTCAGGCTTATCAGCCATTTTATATATTTTATTTTTCTGATTTAACACCATTTTGACACCACCTAATATTCAAAATAGTCAAAATCAAAACATACATGTAAAATATACCATTAAACCAAATCATTTTCAACTTTTTGGCACATTCATTCGTTTTCCTGTCGTTAATTGACAACCTTTCTCAATAGTGCTAACATATTTTTAACGTTAATTGATCGGAGGTTGAATATTATGGCAACATGTGAAAAACTACCTAAATGTCCATTTTATCAAGGAAAAATGGATATCAATTCAGGACTCGGAAGTATGTACCGTAAAAAATATTGTGAAGGGGATAAAACACTTTGCGCTCGTTACATGGTTGCAACACAGCTGGGACCGGAATATGTAACGAATAATCTTTATCCTAACATGATTGATCAGGCAAATAAGATACTTGCAGAAAATAAAAAATAGCAAGTATTTACTTCAAAAAGATTTTACTGAATGAACGGAAAAAGAACGTCAGCTTAACGATTCCATCACTAAGCTGACGTTCTTTTTTGCTCATTATGTTTCTATTTACTTTGTCTCAGTATGACAAGCGCAGTTTGCATCCTCATTGCCCCCGCAGCCTCCACTACAATGGCCAGAGCACTGTCCTGCGGACGGACAACCTACACATCTGACACCGCGCTTTTTCTCTTTTCGAATATACATCACCGCTACGCCTATAATCACCAGAACTACAATAACAACAATGATATCTACAAGATTCATACTCATCAACCTGCCTTATGTATTATTTCTTTCGAAATACTATGCAGCCTTGTTTAAAGCATATTCTGCTGCAAACTTTCTTTCATTTCTTCTAATTAATAATACTATAATTGTTACCATAACTGCAACTGCAATTAAACCAGGAACGAAGCCTGCACCAAGCTTTCCTTCAGTAATCAATGTACCAATCTGATATACAAGGAAACTAATGACATAACCAGTACCTAACTGAAGTCCAATACCACCCCAAAGCCACTTCTTATCCTGCATTTCGGAGTTCATAGCACCGATAGCTGCAAAACAAGGTGGTGTATAGAGGTTGAACATTAGGTATGCTAAAGCTGCTACCTTGGTGATTCCCATAACAGCTGCTACTTCGCTACCAGAACCAGCTAATGCTAATTCTTCTGTATCAATCAAATCAGTAATTGCATAACAAACTGCCAAAGTACCGACAACGTTCTCTTTTGCAATGAAACCAGTAACAGCAGCTGCTGCTAACTGCCAAGCTGCAACACCAACGATTGGAACTAAAATCACACCGATTGGAGAAGCAATTGTTGCAAGAATAGAAGTATTTTCCATTCCTTCTTCTACTAACTGTAAATTCCAGTTAAACGCCTGCATAATCTGAACGACTGCGTTACAAACTAAGATGATTGTACCAGCCTTGATAATATATGCCTTACCACGGGAACACATAGATATAAATGCTCTCTTCAAGCTTGGAAGCTTATACTCAGGAAGCTCGATGATGAAGAAAGATTTTCTAAACTTATGTCCTGTTAACTTATTCACTAATAATGCACCTAATAAAATCAGCACAATACCTACGAAGTACATTAAAGTACCTATCCATGAAGCATCTGCAAAGAATGCACCTGCAAATAATGCAATAACTGGCAGCTTAGCACCACATGGCATGAAAGGTGCCAGCATTGCTGTCGCTCTACGTTCTCTTTCGTTACGGATAGTACGACAAGCCATGATACCAGGAATCGCACAACCAGTACCGATTACCATAGGGATTACAGACTTACCGGAAAGACCAACTTTCTTGAAGATTGGATCTAATACAACAGTAGCACGAGCCATGTAACCACAGTCTTCCAATAAAGCAATCAGGAAGTACATAACCATTACTAATGGAAGGAAACCAACTACGGCACCTACACCACCGATAATACCATCTACTAAAAGCGACTGTAAGAATGGGTTTGCATTTTCTACCTTACCTGCTACCCAGCCCTGGAAAATTTCAATCCAGCCTACTAACCAGTCTGCAATAACAGTTCCTAATGTTGTTTGGGAAATATAGAATACCAGCCACATTACACCGATGAAAATAAGGATACCAGCAACAGGATTTGTTACTACTGCATCAATCTTATCCTGTGTATTCTTTTCGTTTGTTTTTACCTTACGAATTTCCACATCTTTTACAATCTTATTTACGAAATCAAACCGCTTTCTATCTGCCTCTTCTACAGCTGCCTTATCTGTCAAATCAATGTCTCCCTGTGAATATGGAGCCTTCTGATCTGCATTCTTCAACGCTGCTGCAGCCATAACCACTTCCTTCAATCCCTTGTCTGAAGTAGAAACTGTCTTAACAACAGGGCAGCCTAACTTCTCAGCCAAAGCTTCTGCATCAATCTTTGTATCTTTCTTTTCATTAATATCACTCTTATTTAAAGCAACAACTACAGGAATACCTAATTCCAGTAACTGTGTAGTAAAGAATAAGCTGCGGCTTAAGTTGGTAGCGTCTACGATATTAATAATTACATCCGGATCTTCATTCTTCACGTAAGCACTTGTAATGCTTTCTTCAGAAGTAAATGGAGACATGGAATATGCACCTGGTAAATCTACCGCTATTAATTCCTCTGTTCCTTCACTTAAATTCTTTTTCATTGGGCTTTCTTTTTTGTCCACTGTAACACCAGCCCAGTTACCAACACGTTCATTTCTACCTGTGAGCGCGTTATACATGGTAGTCTTACCACTGTTTGGATTACCAGTTAATGCAATTCTCATTGTCATTTCCTCCTAAAAATAATAACTTTGCCTAACCAACTCTCGTCAAATCTAACCTAGGATAGTTCAAACTAACCACACAGCAAAAAATATAGTGGTGAATCCTCACCACAATATTTTATATTACAATTGCTTCCGCCAACTGATTATCAATAGTATATCTACCATCTTTAATTGAAACAACACATCCTGCCTTTATGCGAGAAATCACAGTAATTGGCTCACCACTGTAACAACCCAGGGTAAAAAGAAATGAGTTCAATTCTTCATCATCGGTCTGAATTTCTTTGATAATATATTCCTCTCCAACCTGTGCTTCTGTTAAGTTCATGCTAACAACCATCCTTTTTCCTTAGACTGTAAATTTGTGCCTCTGGCACAATATTTGTAAAACCAACATAGTTGGTTTGTGAAAAATTCATCTTTCACATTATCCTACTATGCATCTGACATCAATTAGTTGTCACTAACCGTTTAAAGTCTATCATCAAAGTATGCATCTGTCAAGCATTACCAAAAATAAAATTACATTTTTGTTAAGATTTTCCAAATCATTATTCTACGACACCGATTAAATCCCGGATATCGTCTACTTTCTGTTCCTGCATAAATCTCTTAATTCCTTCCACTACCTCTATCGTAGCTGCCGGATTATTGAAATTCGCTGTACCTACTGCAACCATAGTTGCACCTGCCATAATAAACTCTAAAGCATCTTCTGCAGTACGGATTCCACCCATTCCAAGAACTGGAATCTTCACAGCATGAGCTGCCTGATATACCATGCGCACAGCCACAGGCTTCACTGCCGGACCAGACATACCACCAGTCTTATTAGCAAGAGCGAAGGTTCTTTTATTGATATCAATCTTCATACCAGTCAAAGTATTAATCAGAGAAATTGCATCTGCTCCGCCTGCCTCTGCTGCCTTTGCCATTTCTGTAATGTCAGTAACATTTGGACTAAGCTTCATAATCACCGGCTGCTTTGCAATTTTCTTAATCTGTGAAGTAATATCCTCCACCAGCTTTGGATTCTGACCAAAGGCAATACCACCAGCCTTTACGTTTGGACAGGAAATATTGATTTCCATCAAATCAATATCGGTATCTGCCAGACGCTCTACTACTCTGCAGTATTCTTCCGGTGTCTTTCCACATACATTGACTATAATGCGGGTATCAAACTGCTTCAAATATGGAATATCTCTTTCAATAAATACATCAATTCCCGGATTCTGCAAACCAATGGCATTTAACATACCGCCATAGGTTTCACAAATACGGGGTGTAGGATTTCCCGGCCATGGAACATCTGCTACACCTTTGGTAGTTACAGCTCCTAACTGGTTCAAATCCACAAACTCACCATACTCTGCTCCGGAACCAAAGGTTCCTGATGCAGTAGTCACAGGATTCTTCATAGAAACTCCTGCAAAATCAACTGATAAATTCATATGTTAATCCTTTCTGTTCATCTAGAAACAATTTCGTCTTTCTATATAAAAAACATATTCTATATGAAATCTCTGACTATCTTTTATAACTCAATCTCATTAGCATCAAATACCGGACCATCCTTGCAGACACGCTTGTTATTCACATGACTGTGATGATCCTTTTCCTTGGACTGGCATACACAAGCTAGACAGGCTCCAATACCACAAGCCATCTTTTCTTCCATGGAAATCTGCGCCGGAATATTCTTCTCATCGGCAAATGCCTTTACTCCACGAAGCATTGGAATCGGACCACAGGAATAAATAGTATCTGCACCAAGTCCTTCTGCACGAATGGCATCAATGACATTTCCCTTAGTTCCTACGCTTCCATCCTCTGTAGACACATATACATCCGCATATGGTTCAAACTCTTCCTTAAGGAACAAGTCATTGTCTCTGTAGCCAAGTACGACCTGAACCTGCTGCCCCTTCTTAGACAATGCTTTTGCCAGCTCCAGCATTGGAGGGATTCCAATTCCTCCACCGATGAGAATCGAACTTCCTTCCTTCTGGGTAAAACCATTTCCCAAAGGGCCTACCACATCAATGGTATCTCCTGCTGTCATTTCAGAAAACTCCTTGGTTCCTGCTCCTGCAATACGATATACCACACGAAGCATTCTGTCCTCTGGTATAATCTCACAAATACTGATTGGTCTTGGAAGCAGTCTGCTTCCTTCGTGACAATATAATGAAATAAACTGTCCAGGCACTGCCATCTTAGCTACATTGTAATCCTCCGGGAACTTCAGCCACATGCTATAAATTCCGCCAGTCACTTCGACCTGACTGGTAATCACTGCCTGACATTTCTTTTTCTCTGACATGAAATATCCTCCTGCTATATACCTATTTACCTAATGCACCGTTAATATCTGCAATCATATCTACTACAGCCTGTCTGGAAGCATCTGCAAAATTCTGGGCTCCAAACTTACTATAAGCATCCTGCTTGTATGCACAGATAATTCCACGGGAAGAATTTACAATTGCTCCAAGTCCATCCTCATTAAAGTATGGAGCCAGCTGGTCTGCAGTACCACCCTGTGCACCATAACCTGGCACTAAGATATAAGCCTTTGGCATAGTCTTACGCAAAATCTTGCCCATTTCCGGATAAGTCGCACCTACTACACAGCCTACATAGCTGTAGCTGTCACCCATGCACTGGGAGCCCCACTCATTTACCTTCTCGCCAACAAGCTCATATAAAGGACGTCCGTTCACTAACTGATCCTGAAACTCTCCACTGGATGGATTGGAGGTCTTTACTAATACGAAGATACCCTTCTTCTCTTCCTTGCAAACATCGATAAATGGATTTACTCCATCGCTTCCAAGATAAGGATTGACTGTTACAAAATCCTCGTCAAAGCCATAATATTCCTTGCTGCCTACTGCAACCTTGCCTAAATGACCTACCGCATATGCAGTAGAAGTGGAACCAATATCTCCACGCTTGATATCACCAATTACAACTAAGCCCTTTTCTTTACAATAATCAACTGTCTTTTTGAAAGCAACCAGACCTGGAATGCCAAACTGTTCATACATAGCAATCTGTGGCTTCACTGCCGGAATCAAATCATACGTAGTATCTACAATCCCTTTATTGAACTGCCAGATAGCTTCTGCTGCACCTTCTAAGGTCTCGCCATATTCCTCAAATGCAGCCTTTGTAATCTGCTCTGGTACATAACTAAGCATTGGATCAAGTCCAACGACAACAGGTGCATTCTTTTTCTGAATCTGTTCTACTAATTTGTTAATCATAATCTTACCTCATTTCTGCGTTTTGTCTCACTTTTAAACACTGTTTTTTATTATAACATTATTTTCCTTAGATTCTCAAGTCATGGGTGAAAATAGGTGTAAAAGAAAAATTCTACTTCTCCTCCATACAGTAAACAATCTCACCATCCACCATAGTCAGTTCAATCCGACCCTTGACTTCCTTTCCATCAAATGGTGTATTCTTTCCCTTGGACACAAACTGACTGATATCAATCGAATACTTTGTATCAATGTCTGCAATCACCAAATCTGCTATCATTCCCTCTCCCAAATTTCCTTTAGCAAGGTTCAATACCTTAGCTGGATTTACACTCATTTTTTCTACCAACTGGCTCAAAGTCAGGTAACCACCTTCTACCAGTTCTGTATAGGATAACGCAAAAGATGTCTCTAATCCTACGATACCAAATGGAGCCTTTAACATACTCTGATTCTTTTCCTCTGCTCCATGTGGTGCATGATCCGTAGAAATCACTTCCATGACGCCATCTCTCAAGGCTTCCTTTAATGCCTGCACATCAGCTTTACTTCGAAGAGGAGGATTCATTTTAAATCTTCCATGATCCTCGGTAATCTCATCATCTGACATAATAAAATGATGTGGGCATACCTCCGCAGTTACTTTTAACCCCTGCTCCTGTGCCATCTTTGTCAAAACTGCGCTATCTGCCGTAGAGCAATGGCACAAATGAAGCTGTGCTCCTGTCTCCTTGCTAATCAAAATATCTCTCGCCACAATAACATCCTCTACCGCATTGGTAATACCAGGAAGTCCTAATTCTTCCGCCTTCGCTCCGGCATTCATAACACCACCATCTACCAAAGGCTTGTCTTCACAATGAGAAAGCATTGGTAAGCCTACTCTGGCAGCCGCCTGCATTCCCTTACGGAACAATAAAGAATCCATGACAGATTTCCCATCTTCACTCAAACCAACCGCACCAGCTTCTTTCATCCCCTGAATATCTGCCAGTTCTTTGCCTTCCTGTCCAATGGTTACTGCTCCAATTGGCAATACATGCACCGGTGCATCCTTTGCCCTGTCCAGCAAATCCTTAATCCGCTCTGGACTGTCAATGACTGGATTGGTATTTGGCATCGGGCAGATACTGGTAACACCACCTCTTGCTGCTGCCTTACATCCAGTCTCAATGGTTTCTTTATATTCAAAGCCCGGTTCTCTTAAATGCACATGTAAATCAATGAACCCCGGCATAATCACCTTTCCTGCTGCATCAATAACTTTATCAGGACTACCTGCTTCTTCGATAGAAATAGAAGCTGCTACCTTAGCAATCTTATCTTCTTCAATCAATACATCATAATTTCCATCTAAACTATTAGCTGGATCTACTAATCTTCCATTTTGAATTAATATCTTCATAAACTTACCTCATTTCTGCCAAAAAACTTTTCTTACCGTTTCTCTGCAATATATTTATCTAACTGCTTAAAAACTTACATCAGTAGAAGTATACCACATCCTGTATTTTTTCTACAATATTTCTCTTTAGAACAAAAAGTCACTTGCGACTCTTTCGCGCCCACGCGTTGTCTTGTAAGAATTGCTTTGCAATTCTTGTTGGATTCCCTCTACAGTTTGAGCACCTTCTTAATTATATATAAAAAATGCATCTGTCAATCTGACAGATGCATTCTTCAACAGGAACGTAAACACGCCCTACAACATATTACATCAATTCTGCCTGCTCTAAATCCTGTAGCATACGTTTATTGGTAATATACAATTCAAACTCGTCCTCTGTAATCCAACGACTGTCATTCAAATCCTCTGATAATACTACCGAATCTTCATCCATCTCTGTATAACACAGGTAAGACAGACCCAGATTACATACAGAACCCACCATAAAGGTCCATGTATAAAGAATACGGCCAACCACAGAAGTCAGACCTGTCTGCTCCTGAATCAATCGAACCACTGCAGCATCTGGAGACTCCCCAAACTCTGCTTCGCCATCCAGAAACTCCCACTGATAAGGATCAATGATATTATCATCATACCATTTCTCCACAATGAGATACTTGTCATCCTTTTTTACAATTCCTTTTACTAATATTCTGTACGCGTTCATGTAAACCCCTCCTGTCTCAACAAGAATTTATCCTTCTCTTATTGTAGAGTCAGAATCTTATGCTTCCTTTGCAGTAATATACTTCTGAGCTGTTAATAACTCAGCGATAAGCACAGCACCACCTGCAGCACCACGAACAGTATTGTGAGATAAACCAACAAACTTGTAATCAAATACGGTATCTTCGCGAAGACGTCCCATAGATACACCAAAACCATTCTCATAGTTCACATCTAATGCAACCTGTGGACGGTTGTCTTCTTCTAAATACTGGATAAACTGCTTTGGAGCACTTGGTAACTCTAACTCCTGTGGAAGTCCAGAGAACTCTTTCCAAGCCTTTAAAATCTGCTCCTTTGTAGGCTTCTTGCCTTCTTCAAATGTTACAAATACAGCAGCTGTATGACCATTCAATACAGGAACACGAATACACTGGGTAGTAATCACTGGACCATCAGCCTTAACGACCTGTCCATTCTCAACCTTACCCCAGATACGAAGTGGTTCCTGCTCACTCTTCTCTTCTTCACCACCAATGAATGGAATGATATTGCCTTCCATCTCTGGCCACTCTTTAAATGTCTTACCAGCACCAGAAATTGCCTGATAAGTAGTAGCTACTACTGTCTTTGGTTCAAAACCTGCCAACTTCAATGCATGAAGTGCTGGTGTGTAGCTCTGGATAGAGCAGTTTGGCTTAACTACTACGAAACCTCTGGTAGTTCCCAGACGCTTCTTCTGATCAGCAATTACCTCTAAATGCTGTGGATTTAACTCAGGCACTACCATAGGAATGTCTGGTGTCCATCTATGTGCACTGTTATTAGATACAACTGGAGTCTCAGTCTTAGCATAATCTTCTTCGATCTTCTGAATCTCTTCCTTTGTCATATCTACTGCACTAAATACGAAGTCAACCTGAGAAGCTACTTTCTCTACGTTGCTTACATCTTCAACAATAATATCCTTCACTGCATCCGGCATAGGTGTAGTCATTTTCCAACGACCACCAACGACATCTTCATATCTCTTCCCTGCACTACGTGGGCTTGCTGCAATTGCAACCACCTCAAACCAAGGATGATTCTCCAATAATGAAATAAATCTCTGTCCTACCATTCCGGTACCGCCAAGGATACCAACTTTTAACTTCTTTTCCATGTTGTCCTCCATACAAATTATCTCGCCAAAAATAAACGGCTTTATTTCCTCTGTTGTATACAGAAAGATTATTATACAGAATTTTACACTATTCTTTCAGAGAAGTCAAAAAAGATTCTGCTGATAGATTCACAAAAATTTTTCAGTTTTTTTTATTTTTTTATGCAGAATGACACTGATGAAAACTTGACCTTAGCTTGTCTTGTGATTTTCTTTTCAATATGATAAGGTAGGAATAATTACATTAAATACAAATATTGCAATATACGCAATAAAACAAAATCAATAAAAAGCCATTTTAATAATCAATCAAGAGTTTATTGATTTGGCAGAAAAGAGGTAAACTATGAAATCAACACCAGTTAAAGGAACCCGGGATTATCTTCCAAAAGAAGTAGAGATTCGGGATTATTTACAGAATGTTATCTTAGAAACATATCGGGATGCAGGATTTGAACGTATCACTACTCCTATTATCGAAGATGCAGTAAATCTGGACAAAAGCGAAGGCGGCGAAAACCTGAACCTGATTTTTAAGATTTTAAAACGAGGCAAAAAACTGGAATCTGCTTTAAATAAAGAGGGAACCACTGAAAAAGACCTTTCTGATATGGGACTTCGTTATGATTTAACCCTTCCCCTTTCCCGTTACTATGCCAACAACCGCAATGACTTAATGACACCATTTAAAGTCATCCAGATGGACAGAGTATACCGGGCAGAACGTCCACAGAAAGGCCGTCTCCGTGAATTTATGCAATGTGACATTGACATTATTGGCAATCCTTCCCGAGATGCAGAAGTAGAATTAATTCTTACTACCACCAAGGCACTAAATAAGGTAGGGATTAAAAACTACAAAGTAAAAATCAATGACCGTCGTATTTTAAAGAGCATTTTTGCTTATGCTGGTTTCCCAGAAGAAGAAAATGAAAGACTGGCAATTATCTTTGATAAACTGGACAAAATCGGCATTGAAGGTGTAAAGGAAGAACTGGTTTCCTGTGAATTTGATTCTGCTTCCATCGAAAAGTTTATTGCCCTTTTTGAAAGCGGAACCTTGAATTTAGACTCCATCGCAGAAGTTTGTGACGCATCTTACGTTTCTGACCTGAAGCAGATTATGGATACCGTCAATGCAGTATCAAAGGGTTCTTTCCCAATTGAATTCACTCCTTCTCTAGTACGTGGACAAGGCTATTACACTGGCACTATCTTTGAGGTAGAGGCAGAAGGCTATAGTGGTGCCGTTGCTGGTGGTGGACGTTATGATAACCTGATTGGCAAATTCTTAAACGAAGACATTCCAGCAGTTGGTTTCTCCATTGGCTTTGAGCGAATTTTCGGAATCTTAATGGAAACAGAATATGCCATTCCAGACCGTAAGAAACGAATCGCCGTATTCTATGACCCTGATACTTATGCAGCAGCACTTTCCTATGTAGAGGAACTTCGTAAGGATTATATGGTTTCTGTCATCGCAAGACCAAAGAAGCTTGGAAAATACCTGAACAAACTGGAAACTAGTTCCTTTGATGGTTTTGCTGTATATGGACAGGAAGACGGTGTCAAACTGTTTGAAAAATAAGATATTATTATCTATGGCACAATAAACAATGCATAAAATGTTGGTGTATTTATTCTATACAAATAAAACACCAACATTTTTTGAAAGGTGAGTGATTACATGAACGAGAAAATACAACAATTAACGGAAATACTACGAAATAGTGACAACATTGTATTTTTTGGCGGTGCTGGTGTTTCCACTGCATCAAACATTCCAGATTTTCGCAGTTCAAACGGGCTATTTAGCCAGAAGTTAAATCGAAGTTTTACACCAGAGCAATTAGTATCTCACACATTTTTCGTCCGCTATCCAGAAGAATTCTTTGCTTTTTATAAGGAGAAGCTGGTGTATCCAGAAGCAAAACCAAACGATTGCCACATCGCCCTTGCCAAACTGGAAGAAATGGGCAAATTAAAAGCTGTTGTCACCCAGAATATTGATGGTCTTCATCAGGCAGCTGGAAGCAAAACCGTTTATGAACTTCATGGCTCTGTCCTTCGTAACTACTGCACCCGCTGTCATACCTTTTACGATGCAGACTATATTCTAAATTCCGAAGGCATTCCCGTCTGTTCCCAATGTGGCGGCAGTGTAAAACCAGATGTAGTCCTTTACGAAGAAGGATTAGATGATACCATTATCTCTGGTTCCATTCAGGCAATTGCCCAGGCAGACACCCTGATTATTGGCGGAACTTCTTTAGTTGTATACCCAGCAGCAGGCTTGATTGATTACTTCCGTGGAAAGAATCTGATATTAATCAACAAATCTTCCACTTCCGCTGACAGTAAAGCTGATCTGGTCATTAACGATAGTATCGATGTAGTAATGAAAGCTGCTGTAGATGCATTGAATTAGAAACATCCAATATGACTCATTGGAACATACGAAAAAAGATTTAAGAGAATATTATTTATAATTAAGATATAAGAAAGGCAGGATATCAAAATGGAATACACATATAAAACAAAAGGAACCTGTTCCTCTAAAATAACTTTTAATATTGATGGAGATGTTATCACCAATGTAGTTTTCACCGGTGGTTGCGATGGAAACTTAAAAGCAGTACCAAGACTGGTAGAGGGACTTACCGTAGAACAAATCGAATCGAAAATCAAAGGAGTACAGTGCGGATTCCGCGGAACCTCCTGCGCAGACCAGCTTGCTATCGCAGTACGTGAAGCCTACGAAGCCAGCAAGTAGTGACACAAAATACAGTCCCTGGTTTACTTGCTAACCAAGGATTGATATTCCTAAGAAGCTGTGTAGGATATATCATAATATTACACATGAAGTAGTCGATGCACAGACAAAAAGTGTCGTTGGTTTTCTTTCTGAGTGGCGTTTAAACTCGCCGGTGCTTGAAAGCTAGCTAGCATTTTATGCGAAGCTAGCTTTCTATGCATCCGTTGCGTAGTTTATCCGAGCCGCAAGGCGTCCACGAAAAAGAAACACCAACGACACTTTTTGTCGTCATGATTTCAAAGATAATATTTTGACAGATATCCTACTCCACAATTTCCACTTTAATCATATTAGTAGTTCCTGAGGTTCCGATTGGTACACCAGAGGTGATTACCGCGATATCCCCAGACTTAAGAACCTTCTTCTCCTTTGCTACTGCAATGGCATGATCAAAAAGTTCAAACACTTCATTCTTCTCTTCAATCAATACTGGAGTTACCCCCCATGACATATTAATCTGACGACATACTTTCTCAGAAGTACTGCCACCAATAATATCGCAGGCTGGACGGTATCTGGAAATCATTCTTGCAGAACGTCCGGACTTAGTTACAGTTAAAATCGCACTAGCATTTAAATCATACGCAGTGGTACAGGTAGCATGACAAATAGCATCTGTTACATCTGGATTTGCCTTACGCTCACGGCTATAAAATCGTTTCTGGTAATCCACATCCTGCTCGGTTCTGTTTGCAATACGAACCATAGTCTTTAATGCTTCAATCGGGAACTTACCTGCTGCGGTCTCACCAGATAACATAATAGCACTAGTTCCATCGTAAACTGCATTTGCTACGTCAGCAGTCTCTGCTCTGGTAGCGCGAGGATTCTTCATCATAGAATCCAGCATCTGTGTTGCAATAATAACCTGCTTACCAGCTTCATATACCTTACTAATAATCATCTTTTGTACAATTGGAACTTCTTCTTCTGGAAGTTCTACACCCATATCACCACGGGCAATCATAATGGCATCAGATGCTTCGATGATTTCATCAATATTATCTACGCCTTCTCTGTTCTCGATTTTAGCAATAATATTGATATCAGTTCCGCCATTACTATCCAATAAATTACGAATTAACCTCACGTCAAATGCAGAACGTACAAAGGATGCTGCAATAAAGTCTACATCCTGCTTAATACCAAATAAAATATCTTCACGATCCTTCTCACTCATATATGGTAGATTCACATGCATATTTGGTAAATTGACACCTTTATGATTTGAAATGACACCATCATTTTTCACTACACAATTAATACTTTTTCCTTTAATGGACTCTACCTTCATTTCTACAAGTCCATCATCAATCAGAATCGTAGAACCAACCTTCACATCTTCGTAAAGTCTCTCATAAGTTACACTTACCTTTGTTTCATCGCCCTCTACTTCTGAATCACAAACCAAAGAAAACTTCTGGTCCGTTTTTAACTCTATTTTGCCTTCTTTAAAATTACCAATACGCACTTCTGGTCCCTTTGTATCCAAAAGCATTGCTACTGGCTTTCCGCATTTTTCTCTCATGCGGCGGACACGATCCATTCTCTGACTCTGTTCCTCGTATGTTCCATGTGAGAAGTTGAAACGAGCAACATTCATCCCCTCCATAATCAACTGTTCTACAATTTCATCCTTATCCGTTGCTGGTCCCATAGTACAAATAATCTTTGTTTTTCTCATTTTTCCTCCATTCCGACTGCTCTCACGCAGTTACCTCTAGCCTAATTCTTTTTGTCTCTATCAATTTCTGCAAAACACTTTATACCGCCATGCAGACTTCTTTCTCTATAAAATGCCGTTTCTTTCCATCCATATTTTGAATATAACGAATCAGTTTCCACTGATGCCACAAAAAAATCTTCTTATGATAATATCTTCTGGCTGGAACTGCCAGCAAAATTGCAATAATATGCAATACTACCCAGAAAAATAACCGCCAATCCTCTGATCTTCCTCTTTTTACTACCGGATTCTTTATCATATTTTTTGTAATATCATATACACATTTCCCTGTAGTCTTTTCATTTACCTTATCAGAATCCATACTTCCCTCTGCACTTTTCACATTTCTTTGCAGGGATGGTATTGAAAAACTTGAAAGCTCATAACTGGCTCCTACATAAAAAAAAGAGAAAAAGCATGACAGAAAAAAGTAACCTACTACAATTATAGAAAACCATCTTCTGCTCTGTCTATACTTTTCCACTTTTTCACCTTCCTTATACCAAAAATTTCCTCTGACTCTTTTTAATATACGTTTTTATCTTAACATCCTTAGAAGAATAAAGCAAATCTTCTTTATTGATGATATGTTTCAAAAAACTCCTGCATTCTATCGCAGGCTTCTTTTAACACTGGAACTTCCGGTAAATACACAATACGAAAATGATCCGGCTTCTCCCAATGAAAGCCCTGACCATGGGTAATTAAAATCTGCTTCTCCTTCAGAAAATCCAAAGCAAACTGTTCATCATTCTGAATTCCAAATCTCTTTACATCCATTTTCGGGAAAATGTAAAATGCAGCCTTAGGCTTCACTACACTAATGCCTGGAATATCTTTCAGGGCATTATATATGTATTCTCTCTGCTCATATACCCTTCCCCCTGGAACCAAAAGCGCCTGAGTAGATTCTTTTTCTGCCAGTGCCTGTGGAATCACAGACTGGGCTGGAACATTAGAACAAAGACGCATGGCAGAAAGCAGATTCAAGCCTTCGATATAACCCTTTGCCTTAGACTTATCACCACAAAGACACATCCAACCGCAGCGGTATCCTGCAATCAAATGGGATTTGGACAAACCATTAAAGCTTAAGGTCAATAAATCCGGAGCCAGAGAAGCTAAGGCAATATGTTCATACCCATCCATTACCAGCCGGTCATAAATTTCATCGGCAAAAAGAATCAAACCAAATTCTCTTGCCAAATCCACAATCTGTTCCAAAATCTCCCTAGGATACAAAGCTCCAGTAGGATTATTAGGGTTAATTACAACAATCCCCTTAGTTCTATCTGTAATTTTTCTTCTCATATCTGCAATATCTGGATACCAGTCTGACTCTTCATCGCAAAGATAGTGTACCGCAGTTCCCCCTGCCAATGTTACAGATGCCGTCCATAGTGGATAATCTGGAGATGGTACCAATATTTCATCCCCCTGATCCAACAATCCCTGCATAGACATAGTAATCAATTCGCTAACACCGTTTCCTGTATATACATCATTAACAGATACGTTGTGCATTCCCTTTTCCTTACAGTATGCTACAATAGTCTCTCTCGCCGGTAAAATCCCCTTTGAATCAGAATATCCTTCTGTACTGGTGAGACTTTGCTCCATCTGCTTAATCAGACTTTCCGGAGCCTCAAACCCGAAGGTGGCAGGATTTCCTATATTTAACTTTAAAATCTCCTGTCCCTGGGCAATCATTCGATTAGCTTCATCCATAACCGGTCCACGAATATCATAACAAACATTGTCTAACTTATGGGATTTTTCAAAAAACTGCATCCTCATCATCCTTTCACCATAAAACTAAAGGTAAGTATACTATATGTTTCTAATAGATTCCAGTAGAATATTATCCATTTTCTTCTTGTTTTATTGTATATCATTTCTAATAATTCTTTTATCTTATCAAAAAGCGCCAGACTTTATGTCCAGCGCTTTTTAAGTTTTCATTATACTTTTATTTCCGTGCTATGTGATTTACACACTGCTATTATTGATTACAATTTCACCAGACAAATAATTCTGGGCAAACTCTACTGGTGGCACTGGTCTCGAGAAACAATACCCTTGCATATAATCAGAATTTAACTCTAGCATGCTTTCTAAATCCTAAAAACTTCCCTGCACGGTTATTCCTACTCTCTTTAGTAAATCACTTTTCCCTCTTCTCTTTTGGTATCTCTAATACTATGATGTTTCTCTTTACAATGGTACATCTCTTCATCTGCTTTTTTCATAATGTCATCTAAATCATTCACACTATGAATCTTTGTAACGATAGTTCCATAGCTGGCATCTAGCTTATATGGTTTTCTTGTTTTCTGATTCCATCGATTCACTACTTCCTGTAACCGCTCTTCAAACAAACTGCAATAGTCTCTTTCCTCTGGCTTGCTAGCATCCCATACATAAGCTGCCACAAACTCATCACCGCCAAATCTGGCACAAAAACCACCAGGGAAGATTGACTTTTTCAAAGCTTCTCCTATCTGGCGAATGGCAATGTCTCCTTCTGCATGTCCATAATTGTCATTAATAGGCTTAAGTCTGTCCAAATCCACCGATGCAAAAAAGATTTTTTTCGGTTTTCCAGCTAGTTTTTTCATCTGTCTTCCAAATTCACTATAAAAACCTCTTCGGTTATATAAGGAAGTCAACGAATCCCTTACATACATTTCATGAAGATGGGACTGCTTTTTCACGCTTCCAAAAATCTGGGCTAAAGTCAGCATAAAATCATTTAACCGTTCGTATTCTACTTCCTTTTCCAGATACTGCATGGCAAGGCAGCCATATACTTCCCCCTGCCAGTGCACCGGCAAAAACAAAATCGTTCCTCTGGAATTCCACATTTGTTCTGAAAGCTGGTAAATCTCATGCTTATTCCAAAGTTCCATTGGAACATCCGCTTTTTGGTTCACCTGAGATAGCAACAGCAACATCTGCCCCTTTTCTATTTTTTGTTCATTTAAAATATCTGTATGCCTACAAAACTTACGATTCACAAACAACATCAAATCTTTGCTAGTAACATCCTTAATACACTTACAAAGCTGCTTTACCATTGCTGTCACAGAATATCCTTCCGTAAGCCTTGTCATCATATGAAACATTTCATCCACATACTGTCTATTGTGCGCCATACGTCCATAAACTTCCATAACGTACTTATTAGGAATACCATACTGAATCGGCTTACACCCACAGGATTCACTACATCTCATATGAAATGGAACCTTAACCGAATATGGTTTCACTAGAGGATTATCTATATGCTTCTGAATCATCTGCATCAATTCTATTCCAATCTCTTCATGATCCACCTTGGCAGTTGTCAATCTTGGTGTACAATACCGTTCCAAATCGATTCCATCAAATCCAGTTACAATTACATCCTCTGGAACCCGTAAACCTTGTTCTCTCAGCACATTGCATACGGTAATCGCCATCATATCATTAGCACAAATAATCGCATCTGGTAAGTCATCCTGCCAATCCTTTGCCCATTTTTCACAAGCTTTTTTGGCGGGAGCCTCCCAGAAATCTCCATGGGTAATATGCTTCTCGATAACAGGAAGACCATTTTCCTGCAATATCTGCTTAAAAACCTGCAAACGTTCTTCCGAAGCATCATTCCCCTTAAAACCAGCCATAAAATATGGATTCTTGCAATGATGCTCTTCAATCACATGACGCACCACCTGCTCAAAGGTAGAGTGATACTTCAGCATAATATTAAAGCACTTATCCATTTCATAATCGATGGTAATAACAGGTACTCCTGCTTTCAGTGCTTCATCTCTAATATTTTCTAATAATTTTTCGTACCGAATCGTCTCTCCCAAAATAACCAATGCGGATAATTCCTTCATAGGAATTCTGGAATAAATAGAAGCCTCACCTCTTACATGGGCATCTTCATAATCCATTTTAGCAAAGGCTCCGTAAACCAACACTTTAAACCCTTGCTTTTCACCGTACTCAACAATAGTCCGAAGAAGCCCAAATGACCCTTCGTCCTGCAATTGAGATACACATACCCCAATTATCTTTTTTGTTATCTCCATATACTTAATCCGTTCTCCCGAGCATAATAATATTTATTTTATCATATCTCTCTTTATTTTTCTATAGTTGGTTCTGCTACATATGAATTAAAATAATGCTTTAATCCAAACACAAAACTAACAATAGCCAATACAAAGGCTATCATCAGAATAACAGCCTGTTCCATAGGATTTCCACCCAGACCAGCTCCCAAAAAAGAGGAAGTGGAATTAAAAAGAATGTGGGTGGCTATAGCCCCCCAAATACTGCCAGTAACCTGAATAACCAACCCTAATATCATTCCCAGCACAAAGGCATATACTCCCTGAACCAGATTCATATGATACAACCCAAACAAAGCTGCCTGAATCCCATTGGCAATCCAGAAAGGAAAGGCAATTTTCAAACGATCCATTATAGCACCACGAAAAATCATTTCTTCCGAAACAGGTCCAATCAACAGCACATAGATCATAGTAATCAGGCCATTATCCATATCTACATTCTGCATCAGCTTCAGATACTCTGTAAACGCATCCGGAAACAATACCACCAATATCGATAAGCAAATGGTCAATACCGTACATCCACCAAAGCCCAATCCTATAATACCTACTACATTTTTAACAGAAAATGCTTTTCTATAGGAAAACGGTCTTACGCGCCAATCCGACTTGTAATATAATACACTGCACCAAATCATACTAAATAGAGCTGATAGCATAGAAATCAAAATGCCCATTCCACTTTCAGAATTCAACATAGCCTCCATTATTTTGTCCATTCCAGCTGGTATAGCGTTTCCCTGGGATGTTTGAAGTCCCATATAAATTGGAACACAAATCAAATATGCCACAAACTGCATCATAATAATTCCCATAAAAATCAATACCACCTTAATACATTTGTCTATCTGAACTTTTCTCCATAATTTTAAATCATTTTGTTCTTCCTGCATCTGTCCTACCTCTTTTCTTTCCATTCTTCATCAACTGCATAACCCAAAAAGGCTGCCACATATTCTGTGGCAACCTTATGTATTTTCTTTTTTTTATTTTTTACGCTGTAAAAATACCGGAATCTTAATATCTCCATTATCAGAAGCCTGTCTATTATATGCCGGAGGCGGTGTCTGCTTTGTTGCTGCAGTCTGATTCATTCCCATACTGGCAACTGGCTTCTGGAAAGAAGATGCAACCTGTCCTTCTCTTGTAGCGAAGTTTGTCTTTGGTGCCATACTCTGCATAAAGGTTGGCTTTATTGCCTGACTTTCCTCATCCAGACCTGTAGCAATTACAGTAATCTTTACCTGATCTGTTACATTCTCATCCATCATAGCACCGAAGATAATATTACAATTCTCACCTGTTAATTCCTCAATATAAGAAACTGCTTCATGAGCTTCCATCAATGCCACATCACCAGAAATATTAACAATTACATGGGAAGCACCTTCGATGGTAGTCTCCAGCAATGGACTGGAAATAGCCTGCTTCACAGCATCCACACACTTTTCGTCGCCACTGCCCATACCAATACCAATGTGTGCCACACCCTTATCCTTCATAACGGTCTGTACATCGGCAAAGTCTAAGTTAATCAGTCCAGGTACATTAATCAAATCAGTAATACCCTGAACACCCTGCTGTAATACTTCATCAGCCTTACGAAGTGCATCTGGCATAGAAGTACGACGGTCTACAATTTCCAAAAGCTTGTCATTTGGAATAACAATTAAAGTATCTACATTTTCTTTCAAACGCTCGATACCAGAAACAGCGTTATTCATACGGGTACGTGCTTCAAAGGTAAATGGCTTGGTTACAATACCAACAGTAAGAATACCCATGTCCTTTGAAATCTTTGCTACAACTGGAGCTGCACCTGTACCAGTTCCACCACCCATACCACAGGTTACAAATACCATATCTGCACCCTGAATGATATCAGCGATTTCATCTTTATTCTCTTCTGCAGCTGCCTGTCCAACCTCTGGAGAAGCACCGGCACCTAATCCCTTTGTCAATTTCTCACCAATCTGAAGACAAACTGGTGCTTTACAATTTAAAAGATGCTGTTTGTCAGTATTAATACATACAAAATCAACACCCATAATTCCCTCTTCAATCATTCGGTTAACAGCGTTGTTTCCACCACCGCCAACACCTATTACTACTATTTTAGCAGAAGACTCTGCCTCATTGGTCTTAATTTCTAACACAATTGCTCCTCCTATCCATTGCCTCTCCAATTTATCCTATATGGAACGTAATTACGACATAATAATCCCAAAATTACCTCTAGATTATATAATACTAATTCCCAGAAGAATAATCAAGAGAACATTTGTTTTTTTCTGTTTTGTACAAAGTTTTATTGTTCTGGCTCGCTGCTATTGTCATTCTGCTTCTTTCCACTGGAATTTGTCTTTAATACAATCTTATCTCCCGGCTCAAAACGTTCCATATTAATCGTTCCGCCCATGCCCTCTTCATTGGTTTTTTGCAGCACACTGGACAAAGCAGCCAGGTCATCATCATAAAACTGCTTTTCTCCTAGAAATATCTGAACCTTTCCAGAATATAGTGTCACCTTTTGGTCCTTAAACTGAATTTGATCCACCTGGACATCATAGTGATCAATTAACAAAGAAAGATCCATAATCGTATCAAACAAAGAATCATCCTCTACATCAAAAGCCTGATTCATGGTAAATTTTCCAAATTCAATCCCTGTAACAACAGGAACCCCTTCCATAGGACTACTTAAGCTTTGCAGTACAATTCCATCTTTATCAAAGTATACATACTGTCCCATGTATTTTACGCAGCCACTAATCTTCTTATCATAAACATGTAACGTAACTTTATTATATCCATGCCATTCCACATCAATTTCCTGGGTAAATGGCAGACATGGAACCCCCTTAAAACGATTCAATAGCCAAAAGTAAATAGTATGGTCCGAAAAATGACCAGACATTCCATGCTGAATCACTTCCTCCTGAGAATAAATCTCACTGCCCTCCACTGTAACTTCCTGAATCCGAAGAGTAAAAAACAGAATCACTGCTACCAGAACCAGTCCCAATGGAATTATTAAAAGTCTTTTGTATCCTCTCACAGCGTCACCTCACCTATCCCTTTAACTTCACCTGATTTGATACACTTAGCACCAATCCCATTTCTGCCATCATAATTGCAGCAGCAGTACCACCATAACTAATAAACGGTAATGGTACACCAGTAGACGGTACCGAACCTGTCACTACGGCAATATTTAATATTACCTGAATGGCAATATGAATCAGAACGCCAATGCAAATCATACTGCCAAAAATATCTGGCGCATTACAGGAAATCACTACGATACGCCAAAGAAGAACCAAAAATGCCAGCATTAATAATACAGCACCTACAATTCCCAACTCTTCACAAATAACCGCAAAAATCATATCATTGTATGCCTCTGGAATATAGCCAAGCTTCTGCATACTTTCTCCTAATCCGCTACCAAAGATACCTCCAGAAGCAATCGCATAAAGTCCCTGCAAAACCTGATATCCAGTAGGATTATTTTCCACATCAAGCCATGCGAAAATTCGCTGCATACGGAATCCCTCTCCCAAAAGTAGATATGCCGCTGCTATAACAAAAACGATTCCTGCAGCAGCAAAGAAATAGTTCCATTTCTTACTGGCTACAAAACACATACCTACCGCAATAACACCTACAATAATAGCTGTACTCATATTTTCCGCTGCAATCAGCCCGATAGCAAAGGCTATGTACACCATAACCCGGACAAATCCTTTCCATGAATCCAATGCCCGCCTGGACTGGTATACTGCATAGGAAACAAATAAAATCACTGCAATCTTCGTTATCTCGGAGGGCTGAATCTCCGTAACACCTAAATCCAACCATCTTCTAGCACCGTTATGCTCCACACCAATGGACGGAATCAATACAATCGTCTGTAAAAATAATGCAAACAAGTAGAATATCTGTGTAAGATTCATATTAATCCCACGAAACTTCACTAACAATATCTGATAGTCTATTCTGGATACCACAAGCATGGCAACAATGCCTGCTGCCAGACCAATAAGCTGCTGAGTCACGAAACGGTACGGATTGTTAAATCTGGACGTAGAAGCAGTATATGAACTTGCACTATAAATCATCAATACACCAAACAATGCAATCGCTATGGTCATAAACAGCAACATAAAATCATATTGTGTATGAAATTTTTCAAATCTTCTGCTTTTTCTTCCTGCAGGCTTTGCCATATATTTCACGCCTTTCCTCTGCTCTATTATAGTTTATTAACCTGTTCCTTAAATAATGTTCCTCTTTCTTCGTAACTTTTAAACATATCCCAGCTTGCACAGGCAGGAGAAAGTAATACTGCATCTCCAGCTACAGCCTGACCGGCACTGAGCTGAACTGCTTCTTCCATGGAGCCTGCACGGAAAATCTTATCAAAACCAGATTTCCTTGCAGTTTCTTCGATTTTATCAGCGGTTTCTCCCATTAATACTAAAGCCTTTACCTTATCACCAAAAGAGTCAATCCACTCCTCATAATCGGACTGTTTATCATATCCTCCTCCAATCACTACCGTCGGCGCAATCATTGCTTCTACTGCTTTTATAGCCGCATCTGGATTGGTTCCTTTTGAATCATTATAATATTTTACACCATTTACTTCCTTTACAAATTCAATCCGGTGTTCTACTGCCTGAAACTCTGCCACCGCCTTACGGATACAATCTACAGGCACCCCTGCATGCATAGCAATGGCCACTGCCGCCATAACATTTTCATAATTATGTACTCCTAGCAGCTGCATATCATGAATAGTACAAATCGTGATTTTTTCCTTGTCACAATAAATAATCTCTTCTCCGTCCAGCCAGATTCCCCGTTCCAAAGGCTGCTTACTGCTGAACCAGAAAATATCTGCCGGAATCTGAGGCGCAATCTTACGAAGATGCTCATCCTCGAAATTCAAAACACAAATCTGTTCCTTACTTTGATTCTGGGCTATCCGGGCTTTGGTCTCAATATAGCATTCCATGGTATGATGACGGTTTAAATGGTCTGGTGTAATATTTAAAATCGCACTAACCTTCGGACAGAAATCATGAATGGTTTCCAGCTGGAAACTGCTGACCTCTGCCACAGTCATAGAATCCTTCTTTGTTTGCAATGCATATTCTGTATACGGAAGACCAATATTGCCTACCACAAAGGTACTTTTAAAATACTCTTCCATAATAGCACCTGTCAGCGCTGTCGTGGTGGTTTTTCCATTCGTTCCAGTAATTGCCACCAGCTCTCCTTTTGCACATACATACGCAAGTTCAATCTCTCCCCAGACAGGAACCCCTTTGTCCTGCAATTTCGCTACAAAAGGCAGGTCTGTTGGTACACCCGGACTAAGCACCGCCAAATCCATTTCATCCATAACCTGTTCTGGAAGTTCTCCCAAAACCAGACGGTAATCTATCTTAGACGGTAATTTTTCCGCCACTTCTTCTTTACTTAACTTTGCATTTCCTTCCAAAACAGTAATGACTGCTCCCTGCTTTGCCAAAAGCTTCACAGCTGCAACACCGCTAATTCCGGTTCCTACCACAAGTACTTTTTTTCCATTTAATTCCATAATTCAACCAAACCTTTCCTTTTCCACTTCATTTTCTCTTTATAGTGCCAAAAATGCCACCAGACAAAGCAGTGCAGTTATAACTGAAAACACGGTCACCACCTTGGTTTCTGACCATCCACATTGTTCAAAATGGTGATGGATTGGCGCCATTTTAAATATTCGTTTTCCATGAGACATTTTAAAATATCCTACCTGCAGCATTACAGATAATACCTCAATCAAGTAAATAGCTCCCACAATTAAAATAAACAAAGGAATTTTTAATAATAATGCCATAGAAGCCACAAAGCCACCTAAAGCTAAAGAACCCGTGTCCCCCATAAACACACTGGCGGGATGCACATTAAACAATAAAAATCCCATCAAAGTTCCTGCCACAGCTGCCGAAACCGGTGCCGCAGTACTACCTATACCAACAGCAACTACAGAAAAGAACACTGCCACCAGCAAAGTGACACTAGCCGCCAGACCATCTAATCCATCCGTAAAATTAGTGCCATTTACAGTTCCTACCATAACAAAGAATAGGAAGAGGCAATAAAACCATGCTGGCATCTGTATATAACTCCCTCCTGCAAATCCCCCTGTAAAAGGAATCAGAATCTCTGGCTGATATTGCAGTCTCTCCAAATAATAATACGCAAATATCCCCGTCACAATCATCTGCAGGAACATTTTCTGCCATGCCCGCAGCCCGAGAGAGCGTTTCATAACCACTTTGATATAATCATCCAGAAAACCAATGAGACCAAAGCCAACTGTCGCAAATAAAACTGGCAAAATCTCCCGGTTCTCTTTTATATTCATCATAGATGTCACAGCCACCGAAATCAGAATAATCAAGCCTCCCATAGTAGGAGTGCCTTCCTTCTTCAAATGGCTCTTGGGGCCGTCACTGCGTACATACTGTCCAAACTTTAACCTCCGCAAAAAAGGAATTACGATGGGACATAGTACTACACTGATTACAAAGGAAATCAGCAGCGGTATTATCGTATCTAAATACTCCATTCCAGTTCCTCCTGTACCATAATCCTTCCTTTGTATCTATCAGGTATTCTTTTGTACAAACCACAACTTTATTATTTTAATCCAATCCATTAGAGAAATCAACCCGGAGCAGGAGTAACAATCTCTCCCCGTTCTACTCCAAGATATGGTAACACATCATCCAACAATTCTGAAATCACTGGTGCTGCAATCGTTCCCCCATAATAAATCCCTTCGGGCTCATCAATCAAAATAATTGCTGCCACTACTGGATTATCCGCCGGCGCAAATCCCATGCAGGAAGCAATATATTTATTGCTGCTTCGGGGAAGCTTTTCTGATGTTCCTGTTTTGGCTCCTACCTGATAGCCTTCTACAAAGGCCTTTTTCCCGGAGCCTTCTGACACCACAGATTCCAACAACATACGCATAGTTTCTGAGGTCTGCTCCGATACTACCTTTTCCTGTGTATCGTATTCCAATTTTTTCACCGCAGTCTTATCACTGCTTTCAATCTTCACCCCAAAATGAGGAGTAATTTCAGTACCTCCATTGATTATCATGCTTATAGTAGACAATAGTCGCACTGGCGACAACTGAAAGGACTGACCAAAGGATATGGTAGCCAGTTCTACCGCCTTCACGTTTTTCTTCTGATGCATAATGGTTGCAGCTTCTCCCGGTACATCAATCCCTGTCTTTTTCATAATCCCCAGCTTTTGCAGATATTCAAACATACCATCTACACCAAGCCTTGCCCCTACCTCCATAAACACTGGATTACAGGAATTTTGTACTCCCTGTGCAAAGGTTTCACTTCCATGTCCTGTGGTTTTGTGACACCGGATTCGCCGATCCTCTACAATTTTAAATCCAGGACAGTGAAAGGTATCTTCCACCTTTACTACACCTTTTTCCAGGGCTGCCGTAGAGGTAATCACCTTGAAGGTTGAACCCGGTTCATAGGTATCACTGACACAGGGATTTCTCCACATCTGATTCAGAGCATCATTCTTTTCTTTTTCTGATAACGTCTCCTCTGTTTCTGTATTTAAAGTATAGGGATCATTCAAATCAAACTCTGGTACATTTACCATAGCGTAAATTTCACCATTCTGTGGATTCATCATAATCACCCTGACACTTTTTGCATTTTTTGCCTTCATAACCTTCCAGGCTGCCTGTTGGGCAAAGGTCTGTATGTTTACATCCAGACTAGTATACAGTCCGCATCCTGCCACAGGCTCAATTCTCTCCTCTGCTTCCCCTTCAATCTCTACACCTCGGGCATTGGTCATAGTGAGAATATTGCCATCTGTCCCCTGTAAATATTCATCATATTTCACTTCTAATCCTACAATTCCCTGATTGTCCCCTCCGGTAAACCCAATCACCTTAGAAGCCAGTTCTTCATAAGGATAATACCGCTTGTAATCTTCATCAACCATAACCCCTGCCAGATTTAAATCCCTGATTTTATCCGAAGTCTCTTTATCCACATTTGTTTTTACTTTTTCAATGGACGAAACCTTTTCTACACGCTTGCGAACTGTCTCTTCCGGCAAATCCAATATCTTCGATAGCTTTGAAATAACTTTTTCCGGTTCTTTAATCTGGTTATGAATGACAGAAATAGTAGAAACCGGCTTATTCCCTGCAATTACGGTTCCATTCCTATCATAAATCACACCACGTTCTGCTTTAATGGTTCTTTGACGCTGTTGTACATCCTTTGCTTTCTCACCATAATAATCTGCCTTTTCCAGCATCAGATACCCTAACCTGACAGCTAATCCCAGCAGAATGAAGGAAACCAGTACAAAAACAAAGAGGGTTCTTTGTTTCAGACTGGTTCTGGTTTGCTTCAAAAAATCCTTCACACAGAAACCTCACACTTCCATATTCTTTCTAGTGTATTAGCCAAAAGAATATTTTATTCTTCTGTTACGGTATTCCCTGTGATATTTTTATATTACTGTTCTTCTGTTGTAATTTCTTCTGTTGCTGTGTCTTCCGCAACTGCATCCTCGGTTGTCCTCTGTGCTACTGTGTCTTCTGTCGATGCCGCCTCTGCCGGCTCCTGGGCAATGGTATCATCACCGTCTAAATATCCACCTTCCGGAACTTCTAAAATAGAATTTCCATTCTGAGTAGATGGCAGGCGGATTCCATCATCCTCCTGACCTTTGGCACCTTCCGCTGTCTCTTCTGCCGTAGTATTTTCTGATGCAGCCTTTTTCTTTGGATAAATTTCCAGCAGCGGAAGAATATCCTCCAATAAATCACTAGCAAACTCTGTAGCATAGGTACTATGAGCCTGATCATCTACATTTGGTTCATCAATAACCACGTAAATTACAATTTCTGGATTCTTTGCGGGAACACACCCCAAAAAGGATACCAGATAATTTCCCTGTCCACGGGGTGCTTTTTCGGCAGTTCCTGTCTTTCCTCCAACACTGTAGCCTTCCACCTGTGCTGGATTTGCAGTACCTTCCTTAACCGTCTTTAATAAATAGTTTCTAAGCAGCTTACTGGTTTTCTCTGTAATAATTTTACTTTCCAGAACGCTGTCATTGGATTGCATCACTGCACCAGATTCGGTACAAATCTCCTCCACAACATGAGGCCTATAATAATTCCCACCATTTACAACAGCGGAAAAAGCCGATGCCATCTGAATCATAGTCACAGTCTGACTCTGTCCAAAGGTAGAGGTAGCCAGCTCTGTTTCATGCATAGTTTCCATATTGAAAATAGTTCCTGTGGCTTCACCAGGCAAATCAATTCCTGTCTTTCTGCCATATCCAAACCGGTTAACATAATCTAGAAATTTTGTCTTTCCAAGAGAGGAACCTAACTGCATCATTGCATCATTGCATGAAACCATCAGGGACTGGCATAAGGAAATATTTCCATGTCCACCAACAGTATGGCCTACACACTTAATATAACGGTCTGCAACCTGCTGCGCACCATCACATTTAAAATAACTCTTATTCTTTGCAGCTCCTTCATCCAGACAAGCTGCAATTGTAATAGGCTTATAAGTAGATCCCGGCTCATAAGCATCACTGATACAATAGTTTCTCCATATTTCATTTAAGGCATTCATTTGTTCCTCTTCCGACATGGCTGCAATTTCTTCTTCCGAATAAAAACTGGATAAATCCCTCGGATTATTTAAGTCATAAACAGGGTCAGAACCCATGGCAATGATTCCGCCATCATTAGGATTCATAATAAGACAGCCTACATTTTTGGCACCAATCTCATTCATAAACTTTTCAATGTGCTGTTCCATAATTCCCTGCACATTAACATCAATAGTAGATTTTATGATGTAACCATTGGTAGCAGCTTTTACTGTCTGCACCAAGTTCAGCTCAGAATCATAATATCCATACCGGCGTCCATAGGTTCCATTCAACTCTTCATTGTACTGGTTCTCAATTCCCCATGCACCTGTGTTAGTATCAGAACAAAAGCCAATGACATCACAGGCTACCGTAGAATATGGATACTCCCGTTTGTATTCATCCTCAAACCAGACACCTTTAATATTCTCATCCTCATTCTGCAGCTTCTCCAACTCTTCTACATACTCTACACCCAGCGCTTTATACTCCTTCATCTGGTAATATCTGGATGTTGGATTTTCGTTTAAAATCTGATTTACTATTTCTTCCTGAATCCCAAACACCTTTAACAATGCCATTTTGGTAGGTTCTTCATATTCCTTATCACTAAGAATCATCTGGGGATCCAGAATCAGATTATAGACCTTCCGGCTTACTGCCAGTGTATTGCCATTGCGGTCTACAATATCTCCTCTTTTATACTGAATCGCATTACTGACATAACTTTGCTGCGCCAGCATTTTTTTCTGATATTCATCACCCTTATTTTTATTTAAATAAATAATTCTTCCTACTAAAACTCCAGAAAGCAAAATAATGACACCAAACACAATGAGCAAACGAATGCGCATTGTGCGGGTGCCAAGTTTCATTCTGTGTCTGGTATCTATAGCTCTTCTACTCATATATTTCATTCCCATCTGTAATACATAGAATTATTTGGAAGCCTCAGGAATATCTCCATGCTGTTTTACCATATCACTTTTCTTATTATCATAGGTGTAAACCTGGTTGTCCACCGCCTGGGTCATCCCCAGTTCCTTCGTGGCAGTTTCATATACCTGGGATAAATCCACGGAATCAGAAATTCTGCGGAACGCTTCCTCATTTTCTATTTTAGTCTCTGCAATCTCATTTTGCAATGCCACTGCTTCATTTTGCATCTGGGTAATTCCTGACTGTACTCTCAAAAACTGGAAACAAAATACCATTACCACTACAGCTGCTGCAACTAAAAATACAAACGAACCTGCACTAATAGATGGCATGTCCACTGGACGCTGTCTTGGATATACTTTTGTATGTTTTCTTCTTTCCGGACGCTGTTTTCTCTCCGGAACCTCTTCCAGCTGGTGTGCAACATTGCCATAAACATAGCCACTACGATTGCTGGTAGTTCTATTCTGGGTATAACGGCTCTGTCCATAGCTTTCCTGAGTATAGCTGCTACGGCTGCTATAACTTGTATTGTGACGATAACCCGTTCTTGTTGCCATACGTCTGCCCCCTATCTCCTTTCATGTCAGCTTCTTGTATCTGCAGGATTCCCTGATAAATCTTCCCTCAGGTTGTCCATTACATTCTGACGGCGCCCGTATCGCGCCGCCCCTTATTCAACAAACCACGGATCCCCCAATCCGCAAGAATTTGTCGTGCCGAGCCTGTCGGCTTCTCATCTATGTTCAAACACCCGAAGTTTTGCGCTCTTCGAACGGGGATTGGTTTCCATCTCCTCATCCGAAGGCAACATCGGTTTCCTCGTAATCACTTTACCCTTGGACTCCTTTCCACATACACACACCGGAAAATTCGATGGACAGGTACATGGATTCTCGGCTTCCCGAAAAGCATTTTTCACAATACGATCCTCCAGCGAATGGAAGGTAATAATACAAAATCTTCCACCTGGCGCCAGTAAATCAATCATATCGCTGATATTCTGCTCTAACACACTCAGCTCCTGATTTACCTCTATGCGTATTGCCTGAAATGTTCTTTTTGCAGGATGACCCCCCTGCTTTTTCATCTTCATTGGAATGGACTGGTCCACAATCTCAGCCAGCCGCTTTGTGGTCAGAATCGGTGCTTTACTCCGCTCTGCTACAATATGCTTTGCAATATTCTTTGCAAACTTATCTTCTCCATACTTACGAATCACATGAAACAATTCGCTTTCTGTGTATTCATTTACAACAGTTGCTGCGGTAATCTCCTGCCGGTCATCCATGCGCATATCAAGCGGCGCATCTTCCCGATAGGAAAAACCTCTTTCCACGGTATCTAACTGATAGGACGAAACTCCCAAATCCAGTGTAATCCCATGTACTTTATTTACTCCTAATTCCCGAAGTACATTTACCATATCTGCATAGTTACTGCGAACTATCTGAACACGGTCTCCATATGGACGTAACCGTTCTGTGCTCGCTGCAATGGCATCTGCATCCTGATCAATTCCGATAAATCGTCCATTTTCTCCCAGTTGTTTGCAGACTTCGCTGCCGTGACCAGCTCCACCAAGAGTTCCATCTACGTATATTCCGTCAGGCCGAATCTTCAAACCTTCGATTACTTCATCCAGTAATACGGACTTGTGATTAAATTCCATAGTGGCCTCCCATCTTCTTACTACAAGGAAATTCCAAGTTCATCCATAGCATCTTCCAGGCTGACAGCATCTTCTGCTTCATCCTGAGCTTCCAGTGTAGATTTGTCCCAAATCTCCACACGGTTCATCATACCAATAAATACTAGGTCTTTTTCCAGATTTGCACTGGTACGAAGCTTTGCCGGAATCAGAATACGTCCCTGCTTATCCAGACTCACTTCCATTGCCATGGATAAAAACTGTCTCTGAATCTTTCTGGTGTTCTGGTTGGAAGGTAGTTTTGCCAACTGGTCAACAAACTCCTGCCATGCTGTTTGTGGATATAAGTACAGACAACCGTCAGCGCCCCAGGTTACGATAAATTCTTCCCCTAGTTCCTCACGGTACTTTACTGGCACAATAGCTCTGCCCTTGGTATCAATTGTATGTTCAAATTGTCCCATGAACATGAACTATCACCTTCTCCCCACTTTTTTGGATTTCTGTACCACTTTCCCCCACTTTCCTCCACTTACTTGTTCATTTTAGTCCTTTTTTGGGAATTTATCAACCCTTTTTTCATAAAATCTTCATTTTTATGGGATTTCCAAACGTGTGTTCCCACTTTTTAGTGGTTTTTATCCCCACTTTTGCAAAATCTCCTCCACTTCAACACAAAAATACAAAAAAAGAGACTGAACACAACAAATTCTTGTTTCAATCTCTTTCAAATAATTAATTTTCTTCCTTTACAATCCCAAAATGCCTGTATGCCAAATCCGATGCCACCCTTCCCCGGGGAGTGCGAAGAATCAGTCCATTTTGCACTAAATATGGCTCATATACATCCTCCAAGGTTCCTGCATCTTCTCCAATGGAAACCGCCAATGTTTCCAGTCCCACTGGACCACCACCAAAATTATGAATCATAGTCATAATAATCTGACGGTCTGTATTGTCCAGTCCCAGCTTATCCACTTCCAGCAAGTCCAACGCAAAATCTGTGACTTCTTTGGTGATTTTTCCATCATATTTAATCTGAGCAAAATCCCGTACTCTCTTTAAGAGACGGTTTGCCAGACGAGGGGTTCCCCTAGATCGTCTTGCCAGCTCCATAGCCCCCTCTTTGTCGATTTCTACATTTAATACTCCCGCAGAATGATATACAATTTTTGCTAATTCCTCAGGCGTATAAAATTCCAAACGATTTACTACACCAAAACGGTCTCTTAAAGGAGCCGAAAGCATTCCCGCTCTAGTGGTAGCACCGATTAATGTAAACTTTGGCAAATCCAATCGGATAGAACGTACAGAAGGTCCCTTTCCAATCACTACGTCAATGACGTAATCTTCCATAGCTGGGTATAGCACTTCCTCCACCTGACGATTCAGCCGGTGGATTTCATCAACAAAAAGTACATCTCCATCCTGAAGCTTGCTTAAAATCGCTGCCATTTCTCCAGGTTTTTCAATAGCTGGCCCCGCAGTCACCTTCAGATTCACTCCCATTTCATTAGCTACGATTCCTGCTAATGTAGTTTTTCCTAATCCCGGCGGCCCATACAAAAGCACGTGATCCAATGCTTCTTTCCGTTGCTTTGCTGCTTCGATATATATCTTTAAATTCTCTTTTACCTTTTTCTGCCCTATGTAATCCTTCAATTGCTGCGGACGCAGAGTGGATTCTATCTTTTCATCCTCCTGGGTAAATTCCGTAGTTATAGTTCGTTTTGTCATAATCAGCCTCCATGCTGCCAGTTTCTACATATTCTTTAAACTAAGCTTCAATAATTCTTCTGTGGTCATATCTTCCGATACTTCTATCCGCTTTACCGCCTTCATGGCATCTGCTGCCGGATAGCCCAAGGCAACCAATGCTTCTACCGCCTCAGAAACCATTTTTCCATGAGGGTTTCCATCTATTTTCTGGCTGTTTTCCGCTACACCACGTTCCAATGCAGTCTCTACTACATCCTTTATTTTCAGCTTGTCCTTCAATTCCAGAATCAGCTTACTGGCAGTTTTAGCGCCAATCCCCGGTGCTTTTGCGATACTTTTAGCATCATCCGCCAGAATAGCAAAACGAAGGTCGTCTGCACTCATAACACTTAAGATTCCCAAACCACCCTTTGGTCCAATACCATTCACAGTAATTAACTGCTTAAACACTTCTAAATCGTCTCTGGTTAAAAATCCAAATAACTGCATAATATCTTCTCTCACATGAAGATAGGTATAAATCTTTACCTCTTTTCCCAGTACCGGCATCCGCTCTAACACAGTAGCCGGTACACTAATATAATATCCAATTCCATTATTATCTACCACAACGGCATTTTCATCTACCATTTCCAAAACGCCCTGAACATACTGTATCAAAATCCTCTTCCCCCTTTATTAATCAGGCAGCTGGCTAAAGGTTCCATTAGAAACCGTAAGCCAACCTTCCTCCATAAATTTCAGCACTTCATATGGATGAATGCCTAACTCCTCTGAAATCTGCAATGCGTTACTATTTGGATACATCTTTAAATATTGTACAATATCATCCAACTGATTGTCATCCTTCTCCCTGCATTCCTTACAACACAGAGTACGTATCTTCGATTTAAACACCGAATGACAGTGTTTACATACATTTGTATACATCATAGCAGCTTTTTCCTTTCTCTTCTGAAAAGCCCAAATATTTCCCAGTCCTTTCAAAATCACTTAATCTACCCATTAAAATAATGTTGAAAACAGATTCAATACCGGCTGCACCAATTTCCAGCCCAATGGCCGGTTCATCCAGTCAGAATAGGTCACCTCCTGACTTTGCTCAAAAAGTTCCTGAAAATCATTATATACTGCCTTTTGAATCTTCTCCCCCGACATCCACACCCCATTTTCATAATGCAGATAAAAACTCCGATAGTCCATATTGATAGTACCTACAATAGCTGCATCCTCTGTAAGCACCTGTTTCGCATGAATAAATCCCGGCATATATTCATAAATCCGCACACCTCCCCGAAGCAGATTCCCATAATTATAATTTGTAAGAATCTTCACCTGCTTCTTATCTGGAATATGTGGAGTTACGATTCTGACATCCACACCTCTTCTTGCCGCTTCAATCAAAGATTGCTTCATATAATCCTCAATAATCAAATACGGTGTAGTAATATACAAATACTGATCCGAATAAGTAATCATCTGATTATACAAGCTCTCGATAGGATTGTTGGGATTATTGGCTGGTCCATCCGAAACTACTTCACACCAGGTATCTCCTTCCACCTCCGGCGTCACCTTATACTTCAGATAATCAATATGCTCTTTAGTTTTACCGCTGGCTTCCCACATTTGCAAAAATACCACTGTCAAATCCCATACTACTTCACCCTGCAATTTGACACCGGTGTCCTTCCATACACCAAAGCGTTCAATCAGATTCGCATATTCATCCGCAATGTTAAACCCGCCGGTATACCCTACCTTTCCATCCACAATAATAATTTTCTGATGGGAACGGTAATTCATATATAACTTTCCTGTATATTTATGAATGGGATTAAACACCCGTACTTCAAAACCATCATGCTCTAATATCTGCTTAAAGAACTTCCGGGTGCGGATAGCGGTTCCAAAGTCATCATATAAAAACTTAACTTCTACCCCCTGGGCGATTTTCTTTTTCAAAATTTGATACAACTTATCCCAAATAGCACCTTCCGCTACAATGAAGAAATCGATAAAAATAAATTTTTCTGCCTTTTCTAATTCCCGAAAAATAGATTCAAAGGCATCTTCTCCCATAGAAAAAAACTCTACCTCATTATTTTTCGTTAAGGTAAATCCTTCAGAAGACATATATTTAACCATTCTTCCTGCCACCGGATTCTCACTAATATACTCCTCCCAAATCTCTTCGTCCTGCACTAAAAACTTCTTTCCATAACTAATCTGGTGCATAATGTATGTGTCCAACTTTTTTGTCCTTCCACCAGAACGCCCCCACAGGAAATACATAAAAAAGCCTGAAATCGGCAAAAGCATAACAATAGAAATCCATGCCATACGATAGGAAGGACTATGATTTCTATTAATCAAAGAAACAATTCCTACCACCGAACAAAGAACTAATATAAAGTACCAGACTAATGTGCCGCTTTCAAACAAAAATGGCAGCATCAGGATAAAAAAAATCTGCACCAGAACCATTAATGCTGTTACAACAACTCTTAAAAACCCGCTGAAGTTATTTTGAATCCTTCCCTTCAGCCCATTCAGATAGCTTTCTTCTCTTTCTTCCTCATTAAAATAATTGTCATTTCCTTTTTTTTGATTTTTACGATCCCATTTTTCATAGGCAGCATCCATATCGAAAATTTTATTTTCCAATTCGACCTGCTCCTTTCCCAATAGTTCTGTCTACTATAATGATACCCATTATATGACATTCTTTTTCAAAACTCAAGGAAGCCCATAAGCTAATTTTATGATATGATACTATAAAGCAAATCAAAAATAAAATGTAGATTGGAGCATATATGAAAATAATACAAAGTAAAATCCCTTCCCCAAAACATACTTATATCTTCCCTCAACCTTTAAAATACATTGGCTTTTTTGATATTGAGACTACCGGACTTTCTCCAAAATCCTCTTCTCTCTATCTTATCGGAGGAATGCATTACGATCCCCTTCATGAACAATGGTTTCTAATTCAATGGTTTGCCGATGACTATAAGAGCGAAAAACAAATCTTAGAATCTTTTTTAGAATATTTGAAAAATTTTCAGGTACTTTATCATTTTAATGGTGCAACCTTTGATATTCCATATATTTTGCAAAAATGCCAGAAGCACCACATTCCAGTTCCAAGCTATGTACAGGAACTTTTCGAAAATGTTTTATCCTATCAGACTACTTTTAGCAAGAAACGATATTGTATTGATTTATTAAAAGAAATCCGGCCACTCAAAAAGCCCTTGCACCTCATAAAAGCAAACCAGACTGCTTTGGAACACTGGCTAGGAATCCATAGAGAGGACAAATACAATGGTGGAGAACTAATTTCCGTCTATGCAGAATATATGCAAAAAAAGATTCTGCATCCCCAGGAAGCAGAACCTTTAGAAAAAGTACTTTTATTGCATAATCACGATGACATGGCTGGGATGTTGGATGTGTGCAGCATGCTTTGCTACCGGGATATCCTTTCTCTGACAGATCCAGTCACTTCTAATATAGAAGAAACTCCTTCTGCTCTAAAAATTACTTTTTCGCTGCCACAGCCAGTTCCAAGACCAGTCACCTTACATCATGACTGGGATGATAATCTGCTTCTTGCAGATACGAAAGCCTCGCTTTCTTTGGAAGCTTCCACTGGAACTCTGACATTACCATTGGTGCAGACCACTTTAAAACACTTCTTTGCAGATTATAAAAATTATTTCTATCTTCCATCGGAAGATTGCGCTATGCATAAAAGTGTAGCTCAGTTTGTAGATGCAGCCTTTCGTCAGAAAGCCACCGCAGCTACCTGCTATACAAAAAAGGAAGGTATCTTCTTTCCGTGCCTGTCTAAAAAAGCAGTTTCTACTGAGGAACCACTTTTTTATCAGGAGCATAAAGCAAATCCTGCCTTCTATTTACTGGATACTAAGGATAAGGCGATTCTGCAGACTCAAATACAGAAGTATCTTCTACAGGAATTACCATCCTTCTAATACTTGATTAAATCTTTGATGACCTCGGAGGCAATTATTAGACCTGCCACCGAGGGAACAAAGGCATTAGAGCCAGGAATGGCTCTTTTCCTTACAGTTCCTTCCTGACCTTCTATAGCTTCTTGAGAAGTAGATTCTTCCCGAAGAATTGGTTGTTCCTTGGAATAGACCACTTTCAACTTCCGGACTCCTCTTTTTTTCAGTTCCCGACGCATCACTTTTGCCAATGGGCAAACGGATGTCTTATAAATATCCGCCACTTCAAACTCTGCTGGGTTCATTTTATTTCCGGCACCCATGCTGCTAATGATAGGAACACCTGCTTCTTTCGCCTGCATTACCAGTCCAATCTTAGCAGTCACCGTATCTACTGCATCTACTACATAAGAATATTTTGAAAAATCAAATTCCTCTTTATTCTCCGGCAAATAGAAACACTTGTGTACTGTCACTTCACAGTCAGGGTTGATTTCCATGATTCGTTCCTTCATGGCATCCACCTTATACTGACCAATAGTTTTTCTAGTTGCGATAATCTGTCGATTCAAATTGCTTAGGCAAACCTCATCACTATCAATTAAGTCAATCTTTCCGACACCGCTTCGCACCAACGCCTCTACCACATGGCCGCCAACGCCGCCAATACCAAAAATGGCTACCCTGGCATTGCTTAACACTTCCATACCTTCCTGCCCTAATAATATTTTTGTTCTTGAAAACTGCTGTTCCATGGGATTTACTCCTTTTTCATAGCTTTACTATTGCAAACAACTTTTATTTTCCATAATATCCTTTACTTTCCATATATAGAAAACGGGCTTTCCACTTCTGCGGAAAGCCCTGTATTCTTATTCTGCATTTGCAAGAATCTCTTTTTTATTGTAAGATCCACAAGCTTTACAAACTCTATGAGGCATCATTAATTCGCCACACTTGCTGCATTTAACTAAGTTTGGTGCAGACATTTTCCAGTTTGCTCTTCTCTTATCTCTTCTTGCTTTTGAAGATTTATTTTTTGGACAAATAGACATTTCGTTCCACCTCCTGCTTCATATCCATTTACAACACTTTTTCGATTATAGCAATTGACCTATAGTTTGTCAACAAAAATTTTGTCAAATTTTAACTTTTTATCCCTCAACTACTTCTGCAGTTTCGCGGGCAATCTTCAACTCCTCGTTGGTTGGCACTACCCATACCGGAATCTTACTATCAGGAGCAGAAATCAGTCTTTCCTCGCCAGCCACATCATTAGCCACATCATCCAGTTTCACACCGAGTGCAGAAAGTCCGTTAACGATTCTTGCACGAATCTTCATGTTATTCTCACCTGCACCTGCGGTAAGTACAATAGCATCTGCACCACCCATGGCAGTGTAATATGCACCTACATACTTAATAATGCGATACATCATCACTTCCATAGCATTGTGAGCATCCTGATTGCCTTCGTCTTCTGCTGCCAGCAAATCACGGTAATCTGTAGACACACCAGAAATCCCCAGCACACCAGACTTCTTATTCAGAATCTGAAGCACTTCACTAACAGAAAGATTTTCTTTATTACATAAAAATTCTACAATTGCTGGATCAAGGTCACCAGAACGGGTTCCCATTAACAATCCTTCCAACGGAGTCATTCCCATACTGGTATCTACAGACTTTCCATTTACTATAGCAGAAATACTGGCACCACTACCAATATGGCAAACAATAATCTTTGAATTATTGTAATCAATACCTGCTAACTCTGCTACCCTCTGTGATACATAACTATGACTGGTTCCATGGAAACCATAACGGCGGACACCATATTTTTCATAATATTCCTTTGGAATTCCATATAAATATGCCTTTGCTGGCATAGTCTGATGAAATGCAGTATCAAACACAGCCACATTAGGAACATTCGGCATTACCTCCTGGCATGCACGGATTCCTAAAATATTTGCAGGATTATGTAATGGTGCTAAATCATTACACTCTTCAATCTCTGCAATCACTTCTTCTGTTACCAGAACAGACTTTGAAAACTTCTCACCACCATGAACCACGCGATGTCCAATGGCCTGAATCTCATCCAGAGAATCAATGACAGAGTTTTCTTTGTCAACCAAAGCACTTAATACAGTCTTAATGGCAACTGCATGGTCTGGAATATCGATTTCTTTTTCTTTCTTTTCTCCATTTACTTTAATGGAAAAAATTCCATCCAGTCCTATTCTCTCACACTGTCCGGATGCACTTACTGCCTCTGTATCAGAATCAATAAGCTGATACTTTAATGATGAACTTCCACAATTTACTACTAGAATTTTCATGATACTTCTTTCCTCCATTACTTTAAGAAAGCTTAACTTTTTCTTTATTTTACTGTAACTGCGCCTGTACAGCAGTCAATGCAATTACACCCACAATATCTTCTGCACTACAACCACGGGATAAATCATTTACCGGGCTGGAGATACCTTGAAGCATTGGACCATATGCCTCTGCCTTTGCCAAACGCTGTACCAGTTTATATGAAATATTACCACAGTCAAGATTTGGGAATACCAGTACATTTGCTTTACCTGCCACATCGCTTCCTGGTGCCTTAGACTTAGCAACCTCTGGAACAATAGCAGCATCCGACTGTAATTCACCATCAATCACAAGCTGTGGATATTTTTCTTTTGCAATTCTGGTAGCTTCTACCACCTTATCTACCAAAGGATGCTTTGCACTTCCCTTTGTAGAATGGGAAAGCATAGCAATCACCGGCTTTCCTCCTACCAGATTACGGAAACTCTTAGAACTGCTGTGGGCAATAGAAGCCATTTCTTCCGCAGTAGGGTCCTGATTCAGACCACAATCTGCAAAAAGGAAGGTTCCGTTTTCACCATACTCACAATTTGGCACATCCAGAATAAAGAAACCGGATACCAATTCTGTTCCTGGTGCAGTCTTTAAAATCTGAAGAGATGGACGAAGTACATCTGCTGTAGCATGGCATGCACCTGCTACCATTCCGTCTGCATCCTTTGCCTTTACCATCATTACACCAAACATAATATAATTCTCTAAAAGCTGTTCTCTTGCCAGTTCCAGAGTCATTCCCTTATCTTTACGAAGTTCGTATAAAAGATTAACGTACTCATCCAATTTGTCAGATGTCTTAGGATTTACCACGGTAACTCCTGCCAAATCCACATCCAGCCAGTGAGCACCATCCATAATCTTCTCTTCATCGCCTACCATAACAAGCTTTGCAGTTCCTTCTTTTAAAACCTGTGCCGCTGCAATCAAAGTTCTTTTGTCCTTTGTTTCAGGCAATACGATGGTTTTCATATCCTGTTTTGCTCTTGCTTTAATCTCGTCAATAAATTTCATAATACATATTCTCCTTCCAAAAGTGAATTTCTATCATGATACCGTCAGTTGTTAGCGTCAAGACTTCTTTGGCACAATAGCTGATAGTTATCTTTCAGTTCCTAAATAAAATAATGCCACGGTTCCTGGACCAGCATGGGCTCCAATCACCGGATCCAATATATGAATCAACACTTCTTTTACACCAAACTTTTCTTTTATCTTATTGGCTACATATTCTGCATCCTCCAGACAATCTCCATGGCTGATGCACACCAGCTGTTCCTCTGGATTTACTACAGTTTCTTCCATATGCTGCACTAAAGAGTCTAAAGCCTTTTTACGACCTCTCACTTTGCCTTTTGCAATCAAATGACCTTCACAGTCCACATGCAACACTGGCTTAATACTCAAAACAGAGCCAACTACTGCCGTAGCTGCAGAAATTCTTCCACCTCTCTTTAAGAAAAACAAATCATCCACAGTAAACCAGTGGCACAAATTCTGAATATGTTCTTTCACCCACTGTGCATTTTCGTCCAGAGACATGCCCTTTTCCTGATTCTGCACTGCGTAATACACCAACAATCCCTGTCCTAATGCTGCTGCAAGGGAATCTATGGAAATAACCCTTCTATCGGGATACTTTTCCTGAATCTGCTCCGCCACTAAAGAAACCGATTGAAAGGTTCCACTTAACCCGGAAGAAAAACCAATGTACAAAACATCCTGTCCATTTCCTAGAATATTATCAAATACCGCCTCAGCTTCTTCCAAGCTTGGCAATGAAGTGGTAATCTCCTTTTGTTCTCGCATCATATGGTAGAAAGCTGCCAAATCTTGTTCTTTGCCCTTTTCGTACCCCTTATACTCATCACCCTCTACATAGTAATTCAAGGACAACACTTCAATCCCATACTTTTCAATCATATCTACTGTCAGATTCGCAGTAGAATCCGTAACAATTACATAGTTAGTCGCCATTTTGCGCCTCCATTCCAATGGTCACCCCATATTTCAGACCATCATTTAAAGTATACTTTATTACTTTTTCTTTGTCTAGTGTGTCACCTAATTATTTTCCTGATATCCACATAGGAAACTTTATCACTTTTTCTTGTAAAAATAAGGATTTTACTTATACTATTAAATAACTATGTTTCATTTTAGTCTCAGGAGGTACCCCATGAAATCAGTTGGAATTATTGCAGAATACAATCCCTTTCACAACGGACATGCACACCAGATTGCTTTCTTAAAAGAACAAGGAGCTGAAATCATTGTGGCTGCCCTTAGCGGCTGTTTTGTCCAGCGTGGCATGGCTGCCTGGACCGATAAATATCTCCGGACCAGAATGGCTTTAGCCCGGGGTGTGGATTTTGTTTTCGAACTTCCTGTTTTATATGCCCTTTCCAGCGCAGAGGGATTTGCTTTTGGCGGTGTTTCTCTCTTAAATGCTCTTCCTTTGGATGGATTCTGTTTCGGCAGCGAAAGCGGAAACCTGGAACCTCTGCAAACTATCGCTGATTTCCTCGTTTCAAATGATAATGGCAGCCGCTACAATATCAACAATAAAACTTTACAAGCTAATACTTTTTCTGACGCTGCAGCTTCTTCTCCTAATGTTCTATTTCAACAGGAGCTGCAAAAAGAGTTAAAAAAGGGAGCCTCTTTTCCTCTTGCCAGAGAAAACGCACTGCGCATTGTTTTTCCTGATTTATTCCAGAAAAATCCGAAACTTTTGTGCTCTTCAAACAATATTCTGGCCGTGGAATACCTAAAAGCCTGTGGGATTTTAGAAAGTAACTTACAGCCTGTCACTCTGCTTCGAAACGATGATGGCTATTTAACACCCAACTTAAATCCCGATACCGGAAAAGCTTCCGCTATGGCAGTCCGTACCGAATACAGGGTACACAAATCTTTGGACTCGATTAAATCTTCTATTCCAGAGACTACCTATCACCTTTTAAAAGAAAACCCAGACCGTTTTCCCTTGGAAATAAATGATTTCTCTGACATTGTTTATACTTGTCTTCGCAGAGAAAAATCCCCGAAAAATTATACTACTTACGGTGAAATTTCTCCTGAACTTTCCCAACGATTATGGAACTGTCTTCCAGATTATACTTCCTTTCTGGATTATAGCCAGCAGGTGCAAAGTAAAAATTTCACCTATACCCGGATTTTCCGCAGCTTAATGCATATTATGCTGGGAATCACAAAGGAACAATTAGAACGAACAAGCATGGAAGTTCCTTATTTAAGACTCCTTGGTATGAACAAAGAAAAAAGCTCTTACCTTCGTCAAATCGAAAAACTGCCATTAATTACTAAAGTGGCAGATTATGAAAAGATTCTGACCAGATTTTATAAAAACCAAGCCACTCTTACAGACACAGAAAAGCAGTCCAGACTTTCCCATGCGCTGGACTGCTTCCAAACCGACCTTCTGGCTGCTGACATTTATCGTCAAACTGCATACCAGAAGCTTGGTGTATTACTGCCTGATGAATTCCACAATGGAATTGAAATGTATTAGTTGATATTATGGGAAGCTATAATTTTTTTGCATATGCGAAGTTTGAGTTATTCATTCTTCTCTTTTTCACAAAATAAGATTCGGTCAAGAATGTCACAGGCCTGTCCCACCAGTTCAGCGCAAGGACGCTTCTGGTAGTATTCTTTCGTCCTTGCCTCCGGTTGGGTATCTGTAAATTGGGCAGCTGACAAGTCTGCACCTTCCTGATGCTGTGTACTTTGCATTGGCACCAGTCCCAAAAGTTCTTTACAGATAATAGAACCATTTTCTTTTCTATACTCTGCCGCCAATGCTTGTACCATATCGTAATTGGCCTTCTTCCCATCTACATCTTTTCCGTCGATAGCACCGGTTTCCATGCCTGCCACTAGAAACATGCCCGATGCCGCTCCACAGACTTCCCGCATCCGTCCCATTCCGCCACCAAAGGATGCCGAAATCTTAAATGCAGTGTCCTCATCAAAGCCATATTTATCCGCATAAGCAGCAAAAACTGCCTGGGAGCAGTTATATCCTGTTTTAAACAATCGCATTGCTTTTTCTTTTCTTGTTTCACTCATTCTAATTCCTCTCTTTCATATTCTTCCATAATCAAATGCTTTTCACATTTTTCTTTTCCAAGAATCCACTTTTCATAAAACTCTAAATAAATCCTTTTTGCTTCTTCCTTCGAAGCCTCCCGTTCTCCTTTGGATAACAGCATAATCACATATGGCGCCTCATAAACCACACTGGCAAGATTGGTAAAAGTCACTCCATTCCTTCTATAAAAATCCAGCCGCCGTTCCTGAATTTTCCGCTCTTTCGAGCTTTCTGCCTTCTTCGGATTTTCTGCTTCAATCACAATTATTTCATCAGATTTTACCGAATCTAAAATTCCCTTTAATGCCATAGAACCATATCCCTGGCCTCTTTTTCCCTCTATTACTGCTAGATAATCCAGAAGATATGCTCTATTTTCCATATCCTGCAAAAGCATCCAATACGCCTTTATTTCCCCGTCCTCCAGCATCACGAACCCTTTATATCTATTTAATTGATACATTCTCTCAATAGAGGAAAGTGGTTTTAACTCATTCTTCGGAAAGTCCTTTGTCATATATTGCTCATAAATCTCTCCGATTTCTATCATTGTCAATTCTTTTGTCTGTAACATCCTATCATTACCTTCTTACTCTTTATTATTGTCCATAAAACATTATATCATATTTTTCTTTCTTAATGCCGTAAAAGTTGCGAGAAAAAGCAATTCCGAAAAACTTTTTTCTATATTTCACAATCTTATGCGAATTTACTTGACGAATCCTTTGAACTTGCCTAAAATATAGAGGTTAGCCAATGACAAAGCCGTTTTATCGGCAGAAGGAGGTTAAAAATGGGCGTAACATATGTAAAAGAAGTAATGTCACCAGAAGAATTATTAGCAACTTATCCATTACCAGAAGAGCATAAAAAGCTCAAAGCAGCCAAAGATGAGGAAATCCGCAAAGTCTTTACTGGTGAATCCGATAAATTTTTAGTTATCATTGGACCTTGTTCCGCAGACAATGAAGATTCTGTATGCGATTATATCTGTCGTCTTGCAAAGGTTCAGGAGAAGGTTTCCGATAAGATTATTATTGTACCTCGTATCTATACAAATAAGCCTAGAACCACAGGTCAGGGCTACAAAGGAATCGTACATCAGCCAGATCCAGAAAAAGAACCAGATTTACAGGAAGGTTTAATTGCAATGCGTAAGATGCATCTTCGTTCCATTGCTGAGACTCATCTTTTCGCAGCAGACGAAATGCTTTATCCTGAAAACTGGCCTTATGTAGCTGATATTTTGTCTTATGTAGCAGTAGGTGCCCGTTCTGTAGAAAACCAGCAACACCGTTTGACTATCAGTGGTATTGATATTCCTTGTGGTATGAAGAACCCTACCAGCGGAACCTATAGCATTATGTTAAATTCCTGTATCGCAGCTCAGAGCAGCCATACATTTATGTATCGTAAATGGGAAGTAAAGACCGATGGTAATCCACTCGCTCACTGTATCTTACGTGGTGCTGTAAACAAACACGACCAGTCTTTACCAAACTATCATTATGAAGATTTAATGCTTTTAAGTGAAATGTATCAAAAACTGGATCTGGTAAATCCAGCCTGCATCGTAGATGCTAACCATGCAAATTCCAATAAACGTTACGCAGAACAGCCTCGTATCGTTTCTGAGGTGCTTCATAGCCGTAATGTATCTAATGATATTAAAAATCTGGTAAAAGGTGTTATGGTGGAAAGTTACATTGAATCAGGAAACCAGAAAATCAGCGAGCATGTTTATGGTAAATCTATTACAGACCCTTGTCTGGGATGGGATGCTTCTGAGAAGTTAATTTATGATATTGCAGACAAACTGTAATATTACATCCGAAAGTCACCCAAGTGCTACGATAGTTCAAAGCATCTAGAATTTGAAAATGTAAGATAAAACAAAGAGCTATGCTTTGTAGATTTTGTACCGACCCCCAATCGTTAGATTATTGGTCTAACTTTTGGGGAGTGGTACAACAATCTACAAAACATAGCTCTTTTCCATTATGGAATAGAACATTGCATTTTGCCTTTTTTATCTATCTCATTATACATTCTCAATCTGCCAGTCAATAGGCTCTACACCATTTTCCTGCAAAAATGCATTTGCCTGACTGAAATGCTTACATCCAAAGAATCCCCGGTAAGCAGAAAGCGGACTTGGATGTGGTGCTTTTAGAATCAAGTGTTTTGGATTAGTTAGCATTGGAATCTTGCTCTGGGCAGGACGTCCCCACAAAAGATATACAATTGGTCTGTCCTGAGCATTTACCGCCTGTATCACCGCATCCGTGAACTTTTCCCAGCCTTTCCCCTGATGAGAACCAGCCTGATGCGCCCGCACAGTCAGTACGGTATTCAGCATTAATACCCCCTGGTCTGCCCACTTCTTCAAATATCCGTTATTTGGAATCTCACATCCCAAATCATCCTGAAGTTCTTTATAGATATTTTGCAAAGAAGGTGGAATATCCTTCTGATCCTCTGGTACAGAAAAAGATAATCCATGAGCCTGATGCACATTGTGATATGGGTCCTGTCCCAAAACCAGTACCTTTACCTGGGATAATGGAGTAAAATGAAATGCATTAAAAATATCGTCTGAAGGTGGATATACTACCACTTTACTATATTCTTCCTTCACAAACTCAAATAATTCTTTGTAATAGGGTTTCGAAAATTCTCCCCGGATAGCATCCAGCCAGTCATTTGTAATCATCGCCATAACAATTCCTCCATAAAACTACCTACATCAATTCCCGTCTTCTTATAAACGTACACTGATTCCTTCCTGACGAAGGTACTCTTTCACCTGCTGTATGGTTAATTCCTTATAATGGAATAATGATGCTGCTAAAACAGCTTCTGCCTTTCCTTCAGTAAAAGCATCCTTAAAATGTTCTAATTTACCAGCCCCACCAGAAGCAATCACTGGAATAGATACATTTTCAGAAATCGTTTTTGTCAGTTCATTATCATATCCATTTTTGGTTCCATCACAATCCATGCTGGTAAGAAGAATCTCACCTGCTCCCAACTCGGCTGCTTTCATCGCCCATTCTACCGCATCGATTCCCATATCAACTCTTCCACCATTTTTGTAAATATTCCAACCGCTGCCATCCGCCCTTCTTTTGGCATCAATGGCTACTACTACACACTGGCTTCCAAACTTCAATGCTGCCTCGGAAATCAATTCCGGATTCATAATTGCTGCTGAGTTTACAGAAACCTTGTCTGCTCCCTCTCTTAAAATCACCTTAAAATCCTCTACTGTACGAATCCCTCCACCTACTGTAAATGGAATAAATACAGTCTCTGCTACACGACGAACCATATCAATCTTTGTAGCGCGGGCATCTGACGAAGCGGTAATGTCCAAAAATACTAATTCGTCAGCTCCCTCTCTTCCATATGCAGCGCCAACCTCCACCGGGTCACCTGCATCCTTCAAATCAACAAAATTTACACCTTTTACTACTCTTCCATTATGTACATCCAAACAGCGAATCACTCTCTTTGTAAACATATTTTCCTCCATTCTGTCCTGCTAGTTGTCTGCTTTTACGAAACAAATGCTGCTTGCATTCTTTCCATCGAACTTCTATAAATTACAGAAATTCTTTAATATCTGCAATCCAGTATCTCCACTTTTTTCTGGATGGAACTGACAAGCAAATACATTACCACGTTCTACCGATGCATGAATTGGCACAATATAATCTGTGGTAGCGGCTACATCTTCTTCCTTATCTGCTTTCAAATAAAAGGAATGTACAAAATATACATAAGAATCCTGTGAAATCCCCTGAAAAAGCTTTGCACCTTCTTTTATTTTCAATGAATTCCACCCCATATGTGGAATCTTAAAATCTTTTTTTGGAGGAATAGCTACAATCTCTCCATCTAAAATTCCTAATCCTTCCACCTCTGGAGATTCGTCACTGCTACGGAATAAAAGCTGCAGACCTAAACAGATTCCAAGAAACGGAGTTCCTTTTGCTGCCACTTCCCGTATCACCTCTACCAGCCCATAATGATGTAACTTCTCCATCGCTTCTCCAAAAGCACCTACTCCTGGCAGAATCACTTTATCCGCCTGACGAATTTCTTCTGGCACTCTTGTAACTATACACTCTTCCCCTAAATGTAATAGTGCTTTCTCCACACTCTTTAAATTTCCAGCATCATAATCAATAATTGCTATCACGTCTCAGCCCTTCTTTCTCTTAGTATCTACATGCAAAACGGAGTCTCCATACGAGACTCCGCTGCCTTATTTTGAATTCATTCCAATCTCGACTACTTTTTCTGTATACGCTTCCTTTTCCATGGAAAGTATATCATAAGCTTCCGATTCAGACAATCCATATTCCTCTTGTAAAATACTTAAAATCTGTTCTCTACAGGAATCCATATCCTTTTCTACTTCCAGATTTCTTCCAGTCTCGATGTTTTCATCATACTTCTCAATTCCCCGAAGCAATGCATTTAATGCGTCTGGATAATACTTCATACTGTCATAATTTGCATAGGAATTCAGCGAACGCTGTACTTTCATAACAGTAACAATCTTATCGTAGGTTTCCTGATCCTTCTCCTTGATGTCGGTTCCAAGAATCTCCTGATATGCCTGAGTATATCTTTGCATTTCAAAATAATCTTTTGCCTGATTCAATGTAGAACGATAACTAAAAATCTTGGTTCCTGAAATCTCTGCTGCTAAAAACAGCACTGTAAGCACTACAATAATAGAAACGCCTACCCGGTTCAGCTTGCCGACCACTTCCAGCTCTGCTGCCGCTTCTTCCTCCGCTTTGCGGGCTTCCCTCTCCGCTTTCTTTGCAGCCTTCTCCTCTGCCTTGGCAGCTTTTTTCAAAGCCTTTTCTTCTGCTTTGGCAGCCTTCTTAGCCGCTTTTTCTTCCGCCTTTAAAGCCTTGGCTGCTTCTGCCTCTTCCTTAGCCTTAGCAGCCTCTTCTTCTCTCTGGGCCTCAGCTTCTTTTTCTGCTTCTCTGTCAGCCAGTTCCTTTTGTGCAATCTCATCCGTAACAACATTGCCAAACAAGCGCTTCATCAATCCCGGCTTCTCTGCTTCTTCCTCTATCATCTCTGGAATCAAATCTTCCTGAGCCTCTTCTGTAAACATATCTTCCAGACCGATAATATCTTCTTGAGCCTCTACCTCTTCATCACCACTAGTAAGCAGATTTAATAAATCATCTAATCCGCCTTCTTCCTCTGGTGTTTCCTCTTTCATCTCTTCCTCCAAATCCATCGGCTGAACTCCCCCTAGGGAACCATTTGCATCCAAATCATCCAACAGTCCGTCTAGCATGTCATCCAACGATTCCTCTTCACCTATATTTTTTGGAATCACTGGCTCTGTCATAATATCCTCTGAAATAACAGGCTCCATTAGAGAATCTATAGAAAGATCCGCCTCATCCGGAATCGGAATCGCATCTACCATCCCTGCAGCTTCTTCTAAATCATTCATTAAATCCGCCGAAATATCCAACTCATCTGGCAATGAAATATCTTCTGCTAAAAACTCTGGTTCTTCCTCCATTGGCTCTGGTTCCACAGTCTGAAACAAGTCTGCAACGTTTAGTTCTGCTTCCAACTCCTCCATGTCCAATTCAGCCAAGCTTTCTACATCAGAATCTGGCATTAATCCCGCTAATAAATCTGAAGCGTCCAGTTCTGATTCTGCTGTTTCTAATGTCTCTTCCAAAGGAATATCATCCAATTCAGGAAGATCATCATCTTCTGGCCATTCGCTAATATCGGACAAATCTCCTAAATCTGAGACATCTCCCAATGCTTCCATATCCGCAAGGACATTTTCTGCAGATAATTCTGATAGATCCTCAAAATCTACAAACTCCTGTATATTTCCAAATCCATCCAAACCTGTATCGATTTGTACCTCATCAACGTTTTCTAAGTCTTTCTCTAAATCACTCAAGCTACTACTCTCCTTGTGAATTTACTCTTCTGAAATATTCAGAATATCATCAATCGCATCAACCAACTGTCCAATCTCCGGTTTTGAAAGCTGTCTGTCCGCCCCTAAGGACTCACCCTTTCTTCTCATCTCATCATTAATTAAGGATGAGAAAATAACCACAGGAAGATGAGCTGTCTGTTCATTGCTCTTAATAAGCTTTGTCAAACGATGTCCATCCATCTGAGGCATTTCAATGTCAGTAATAACACATGCCACCTTTTCATCTAATGTTCCATCGTTTAAATATGTAGTTAGTCTGTTCCAGCACTCCTGTCCATTATCTGTAATTTCCAGATTGATAAACCCTGCTCTCTTCAGGCAATCCAGCAACATTTTTCCCAATAATGGTGAATCTTCTGCAATAAGAATTGGCGATTCATTTCTGGTTCTTCCTACCATATGTTCTACGTCAGAAACTTTCAATCCAGTCTCTGGATTAATCTCAGCCACAATCTTCTCAAAGTCCAGAATAATAATCAATTTTTCATTAATACGTACAATACCTGTTGCCATTCCAACTCCATTGGCATTAACCGTAGAATCCGGCTTAATAATAGACGACCAGGAAACCCTGTGGATTCCTATAACAGCCTGTACATGAAATGCTGTATTTAGCTTATTAAAATTTGTTACAATATACATATCACTTGACTTTTTCTCAAGGTCATGCATATTCATTACCTTTGCCAAATCCACAATAGATATAATTTCATCACGAGGCATAAAAATACCTTCAATACGTGGATCTGAATTCGGAATCGGAGTTGCCTCCTCATACGGCAGAATCTCGCGAATCTTTGCCACATTAATTCCGTAATAATTTTCTCCAACTCGAAACTCTAAAATCTCCAGTTCGTTTGTGCCGCTCTCTAATAATATATTTGTTTCCATAAATGAACACCTCCGCTTTCACTTATATTAGTTCAATACTACTGATGCTGACTGATTTCCCTTTGTCACCCGTACCGTCGCACTCTCTACATTTTGTGACTTTGGTACCTCGAAAATCAAAACACCTTCTCTACTTTTTCCTGCTGGAATCGTGTCTGTAAAATACTGCATATCTCCTTCAATAATAGAATTCAAAGGAGTTGCAACAGCCTTTCCATCTGCCTCCAACACATAGGATACCTTTGCTTTTTCAAAGTTGACACTTTTTTTCTTAGCATTTGTATTCTTTATACGAAACTTAACGATTAAAAGCTTACAATCTTCTCTTGCTTCTACTGTAGCAAAAGCAGATCCATAACTCTGTTTCACTTCGTATGCTTCCTGAGACCATGTAATTCCTGCAGCTGGCGAAATCTCATCTAAAGCAACAGAAATCGTCTCAACCGCTTCGTCTCCCTGTCCAGAAACAGTTCCCGGTTCACTTTCACTTTCTGGAGTAGAAGTCGGAGCTAACGTCGGGGTTGGAACCGGTGTCGGTGTCACGTCCAAAATTGACCGATCATACTCCAGCATCCCTTCATAATCTGCATTATACTTTAACAAAGTTCCCGCGATATATTCTGCTTCTAAATCATTATTAAATCTACTTAAATCCGGCCCGGAACTACATCCGGTTAATAATACTGCAGCAGAAAGAACTGCTACACAAAACACTTTTTTCATGAAATGCCTCCCTCGGATTATTCTTTCGTTCACTCTTTGAATATCGTACCATATTTTGTGTTTTTTCGCAACCACAGACACTAGCCAAAAAAGGGGTCGAAAAGGCAAATAAACAAGGCGGTGATACTACTTCGCCGCCTCTTCGCCCCTTTAACTTTTCCGATCTAGTTCGAACCAAAATTCCACTCCGTCTTCATGATTGCAGACACCACATTTCTGATTCATGGATTCCATAATAGCCTTGACAATCGAAAGACCAATTCCACTGCCTCCATATTGTCTTGTCCGGGCTTTATCTACTTTATAAAACTTAATCCAGACTTTATCTAATTCTTCTTCTGGAATGCACTGTCCCGTATTAAACACGGAAATCCGTACTACATCCCCTCGCTCTTTCAGGGTAACAATAATATTTTTTTCCCCATCCACATGATGGATGGCATTGCTGACATAATTGGTAATCACTTCTTCTACCATATACTCATCTGCCCAGACATACACTGGTGCATATTCATCCATATAAATCTGTGCATCTTTTTGTTCTGCTAGAAGAGATACGGACTGAATTACCGACCTAAGAACCTGTACCACATCAAAATGATCAAAGGTAACCTGATTATTCCCAAACTCAATCTGATTCAGGGTCAGCAATTTCTTTACCATTTTATTCATTTTTTTAGACTCATCAATAATGACATCACAATAAAATTCCCAGCTTTCTTTATCATCATTAATATTATCCTGCAGGCCTTCCGCATATCCTTGAATCAATGCAATTGGTGTCTTCAATTCATGAGATACATTGGATAAAAAGTCCTTTCGCATTTCATCAATCTGGGTCTTTTGCTCAATATCCTTCTGCAACTCATTATTGGCAGTCTTTAATTCTGAAATAGTTTTTTCCAACCGCTCCGATAAGGTATTGATACTAGTCCCCAACATACCGATTTCATCCTGGGTTGTCACCGGATATTTCGCCTCAAAATCCAGCTGTGACATTCTTTTTGCAATATCCGTCATATAAAGAATTGGTTTTGTAAAGCTATTACTAATTATCAATAATACAACACCACCCAGAATAATAGCCATAAGACCAATATATCCTAAAAACCGATTTGAAATCTGTACATTTTCCTGCATACTCTGGTAATTGGTTCTAATATATACAAATGCCCCTGAATCTAACTGCCCAAATAACTCCAAATAATTCGAACCAATCCTTGTGTCATAAACCATATAGACCTGATAGTTTTCTTTTTTTCGGATTAATTCCTTTCCATTTGCAACCTGCTGTCCTGTAGAACGTTCCACTACATAATCCCTTGTCATTTCTTTAATATTACGCAATTGCCGCTCACTCAAAGCCTCTGGTAAAGGATAATAAAAATTATAAAATAAATTTCCAAAAAAATCATCAATCTGAAACACATAAACATTCATGGAACCATTTGCTGCCATAGTTTCCATAGCCAACTGGCTTTCTTCGGACAATTGCCTTGTAACCTGTCCTTGAAAAATCTGATCCTGATTTACGATAGAATTCATTTCATCATAAGAATGAGATAATTTTGCCACCTTACTATATTGATAATACGAAGGCAGAAATAACTGGTTGGAAATCCAAAAACTAAATATGGTCATAGCAAGCAGTCCAGTCAAGGTCAGTATTAACTTTGTCTTTACAGATATCCTTAATTTATTCATGCTTTTACCATATCCTTTCCTGTGTTACACTTCAAATTTGTATCCCATCCCCCAAATCGTTTTAATATATTCGCCTTTATCCCCTAGTTTGCTGCGAAGCTTCTTTACATGGGTATCTATGGTTCTGGCATCTCCAAAGTAGTCATAGTTCCATACATTATTTAATATACGTTCTCTCGAAAGCGCTACCCCCTGATTCAATACAAAATAGGTAAGAAGTTCAAATTCTTTATAGCTCAATTCAATACTCTGTCCGTCAATCCGAACTTCATGAGCTGCCTGGTTAATGGTAATGCCACCCACCTCCTTAACGCCTTCTTCCAACGCATTGCTTCGACGCAAAATCGCCTCTACTCTTGCCACTAGAATCTTAGGACTAAAGGGTTTAGAAATATACTCGTCAACCCCTAGCTCAAATCCTAGCAATTCATCCTTCTCATCTCCTCTTGCTGTCAGCATAATAATAGGCACCTGGGAATACTGGCGAATTTCCCGGCACACCTGCCAGCCATCCATCTTTGGCATCATAACATCCAGAAGAATCATGGCAATCTCCTTATCCTCAAAAAAGATATCCACAGCTTCTTCTCCATCTCCAGCTTCTATAACTTCAAAATTCTTCTTTACAAGAAAATCTTTTACCAGCTTGCGCATACGCTGCTCATCATCCACCACTAAAATCTTTAACTTGTCCATTTCGCTTCCTCCATCTATTTCTACCTAGACCAGCCATAAAATTTTATGGTGTGAAAATAATTTCCACACCATAATCCAATTGCCACAAAATCATTTTATTTCTTTTCATTATAAAAAGAAAATATGTAAATTATGTGACCTGTTTTCTATTAATCTACTATAGTCTCTGTCTGTTCTAAGGCTTTTTCTCTTTCCTCCAATTCCTTTTCCCACTGTTGCATTTCGTCTATGATTTCATTACGAATATCCTCTTCATAATTAGTAAAGTAAGTAAAGACAGAATACCGGGTCGAAGCTGTAATCGCAACCATACCAATAATAATCACAATCAAAGCTGCAATAATAATATTTTTAATTTTCTGTCCTGCAACTGCATCTTCATAGGCCTCTTTATACTTCTCTACTTTTGCTGCAGCTGCTTTATCTCCTGATTTTCCAGCAACATTCCCCTCAGAAACAATCTGGATAGGTGCCAGCGTGTCTTCTGATACCAGCCCACTTCCCACAAGACGTTTACGCAGATCACATAAAAATTGCTGACCAATAATCGTCTGGAAGGATTGCTTGTCTACAGAACGGTTATAAATTTTCAGCAAAGCCTTCATATCGGAAGAATCTGTATTTGCCATAAGATATGCTATGGTTTCTTTCTCTTTTTTTGCTCTTTGAAATTCCTGCTGGTCCTTAAACTGGTATCCATCTAAAATGTATCCGTCTTTTGCCATATGAATCACCATTCCTTTCCTTATCCTATATATTCTGTATTCTCCGATACCCATTTTTTGACAACATCTAATGTAGTCCGGTTTTCTATATAGGATTTATATTCTTCTTCATATTCCTTTATTGTTGCAAACTCGTCCTCTCTATAAGAATATTCTTCTTCCAGCACTTCCTGATACTCCTGTGGTGTGTACTGAATATTTTCTGTAAGAGCAATAGTCTCTGCCACTAAATATTCCTTGGCAGTTCCTTTCGCCAACGATTTCAGATCGCTATCAATAAATTCCTGCTCACTGTCATAACCAAAACTAAGAAAAACCTCTTCCTTGCTTCCACCATAAAAGTCAGCCATATCGTAATATCCTTGCAACACCTCCTGTTTTGACTCTTCCAATAGCTGCTTTGGATACTTTTTCACTTTGCAGGAATCCACCACATCTGCCCATGCAAATTCTGCCTTCTGCTCTTCATTATCCTTACGAAGTCTCTTTTTCAAATGAGCATTATACTCTTTTGTTGTATTATATTTTTTAGAAATGGATTGTACAAATTCATCATCATACTCTGGGTAAATCTCTTCTCCACAAATATAATTTACATTTACATAAAACTCTACCGTCTGTCCATCTACCTCAGGATCTCCGTATGTCCCCTCCGGAACAGTAACAGAAAATACTACTGTTGTTCCCGTCATAGCACCAAGAATTCCTTCTTCAAACTCTTCCATCCATTCTCCGGAACCAACTGCCACATAATCACTTCCACAAGTGACCTCCATCAACTGTCCTCCGATATAACCTTCAAAATCGGCATATACCGTATCGCCATCCTGCACTGTACCATAAAGCTGTTCATAGATTACATGTTCTTCTAAAAGACTGTCTATTTCCATCTGCAAATCTTCCTTGGTTACCTTCAAGGAAACGGAAATATTTTTGTAATCTCCCAGCTCTACATAATCCAATGGTGAGTACTCTTCCTCTTTAGAAATCTTTTTTGAATCCGTATTCTCCTTCTTTTGCTGTTTCCATATAAATATTGTGGCTGCCACAATCACCACAGCTATCAGTACTAAAAGCGCAATTCTAACATTCGATAAATTTTTCTGCTTTTTTTTACTGCGACTCATATGTTTATATTACCCTTTCTTTTTTATCGACATTTTTCCTATTTTAATATTAGTTTTTTCAAATCATCCATATCTCTGGCAATATAATCTGCACCTGCCAGTTCCAGTTCCCCAGCTTCTGCAAATCCATAATAAACACCTACGCAGGATATACCACAACTTTTCGCTCCTTCCACATCCTGCTTACGGTCACCTATCATAACAACCTTTTCTTTTAACTCCTCTGGCAGTTCCAACCGGCGGAATACTTCCTGAATCACATCCTTTTTGTGATTTCTCTCTCCTTCTAATGTACTTCCTACCATAACATCAAAATACTTGATTATTTGAAAATGCTGTAAAATTCTTATGGCATAGGTCTCTGGTTTAGAAGTTGCCAAAGCAATTTTCTTTCCCTGTTCTTTCAAATCCTTTAATAAAGAAATAATTCCTTCATAGACTTTATTTTCAAACAGTCCAATGACTCCATACCGTTCACGGTATTTTGCAGTAGCCTGCAAAGCTTCTTCCTTTGTCATTCCTGTAATATCCTGAAAGCCTTCCACTAAAGGCGGGCCAATAAATCCTAACAGCTTTGTCCGGTCAGGAATCTCTTTTCCTGCCGCCTCTAAAGCATAGATAACGCAGTTAATAATCCCCTCACTAGAATCCGTAATGGTTCCATCTAAATCAAATAAAATATAGTCCCACATCATAGCTTCTCCTATCTGGTATTTCCATAACCAACATAGTCTCTAGTTTCTTCCTTAATCATATCATATATCAATTATTGATTCCATACAAAAAAGGAGCTAAAAAACAAAAAGAGCCCGGGAAGGCTCTTTCTGTCGGATAACTTACATTATCCAGCGTATAATAGGGTGGGAGTAGAAAGTTTTCACTTTCTGAAGCCTATTATAATCTGAAAATGTGTCCAAATTATGTCCTAATTATGAATTCTTGTTCTTAATTTGTAAATTTTTCTGTTTTTTGTACTCCGCAAAAACACCTAATACATGTATACAAGTATTCTCTTTTGCTATTTTTTCAATTTTTTCCCAAAAAAGTTGTTGAAATATAGAAATATTTATGTCATACTAGAGCAAGAGGTCAAATGTATACAATTATGCATTTGCTTTTCGTTACAATGAATCACCGCATTTTGCGGAAAATATTATGAAGAAGGAGGTTTTTTAGCAATGGCGTTAAAAAATCAGTATTTAATTGACTTATTGGAAACAGTAAAAAAAAGAAATGCAGGTGAACCAGAGTTCATTCAGGCAGTAACAGAGGTATTCACATCATTAGAACCAGTAGTTGAAAAGAGACCTGATTTGGTTGAAGCTGGTGTTTTAGAGCGCATCGTCGAGCCAGAAAGACAGATTATTTTCCGTGTACCTTGGGTAGACGATAATGGCAAGACACAGGTAAACAGAGGTTTCCGTGTTCAGTTCAACTCTGCTATTGGACCTTACAAGGGAGGTATTCGTCTTCATCCTTCCGTATATAGTGGTATTATTAAATTCCTCGGATTCGAGCAGATTTTTAAAAACAGCTTAACTACTCTCCCTATGGGTGGTGGTAAAGGTGGTTGCGATTTCGATCCTAAGGGCAAAAGTGATGGAGAAGTTATGCGTTTCTGCCAGAGCTTTATGACAGAGCTTTGCAAGCATATCGGTCCTGACACAGACGTTCCTGCTGGTGATATCGGAACTGGCGCACGTGAGGTTGGATATATGTTTGGACAGTACAAGAGAATCCGCAACGAGTGGACTGGTGTACTGACAGGTAAGGGATTAACTTTCGGTGGTTCCCTTGCACGTACAGAAGCAACTGGTTTTGGTCTTTGCTACTTCACTGAAGAAATGTTAAAGGCTAATGGTAAGAGCTTCAAGGATCAGACCGTAGTAATCTCCGGTTCTGGTAACGTAGCAATCTACGCTACGAAGAAAGCAACTGAGCTTGGTGGTAAGGTTGTTGCTCTTTCTGATTCTGCAGGATACATCTACGATCCAGATGGAATCGAGCTTGATGTTGTTAAGCAGATTAAAGAAGTGGAAAGAGGACGTATTAAAGAGTATGTTGACAGAACTACTCATGCTAACGCTACATACACAGAAGGATGCAAGGGTATCTGGACCATTAAGTGTGATATCGCTCTTCCTTGTGCAACTCAGAACGAAATTGATGAAGAAAGTGCTAAAGCATTAGCTGCTGGTGGCTGCTACGCTATCTCTGAAGGTGCGAACATGCCTTCTACCCCAGAAGCTATTGATGTATACTTTGCAAACAAGATGCTTTATGGCCCTGCAAAGGCTGCAAATGCTGGTGGTGTTGCAACATCTGGTCTGGAAATGACACAGAACTCCCAGAGACTTGCTTGGACATTTGAAGAAGTTGACAACAAGCTTCAGGGTATCATGAAAGAAATCTTCAAGTCCTGTGACGAAGCAGCAAAGGAATATGGCATGGAAGGCAACTACATGGCAGGTGCTAACATTGCTGGTTTCCTTAAGGTTGCTGAGGCTATGAAGGCTCAGGGCTGTGTATAATTCCGTAATCAAAGATACTCCTTTATCACATAGTAATACATTATAAAAACCAGCGCCAATAGGCGCACCTCGAAAAAGTCAGGTTCATCCGAACCTGACTTTTTCGATTATCTTATTCTTTATCTTCTTCTGAAAAAACTACCGTAATCTTTGTTCCCTCTCCCTGTACACTTTGTAGTTCTAACAGGGCATTATTCTGCATAACAATATGTTTTACAATAGCAAGTCCAAGTCCAGTACCACCGGTAGATTTGGAACGGCTTTTATCCACTCTGTAAAAACGTTCAAAGATACGCTCCTGATGTTCCTTTGGAATACCAATACCTGTATCCTCTACCTCCAAATAAACGGTGTTTTCTTTCTGAAATACCCTGACAATAACATTCCCGCCTCTATTATTATAGCGGATAGCATTATCACAGAGATTAAATAATAATTCGTTCATCATTTCCGGATTTGCCGTGATTTCACAGGATTCTCCCTGCAATTCCAGACTTACCTCATGGCGGTCAGCATTTACCTGCAGCATATCTACACAGTTTTGAGCCAGTGTATATAAATTCACTTTTTCAAATGTAATTACTTCTTCTGTGGAAACATCTAATTCTGACAGCCGGATAATATCATTAATCAAAGTCAAGAGACGATTGGCATTCTGATGAATCTCTCCGGCAAAACGTGTTACATCTTCATCAGTAGCCATTCCATTTTCAATTAATTCTGCATATCCCGAAATAGAAGTTAATGGTGTCTTTAACTCATGGGAAATATTCGCAGTAAATTCCTGACGCATGTCGGCTACCTTCACAATATTATCATGATGCTCCTGTACCATATTTACAAAAGGCCGCAATTCTTTATATTCGCATTGTACTTCCTTATTACCGATGTTCTGTGCCATCTGTTCGATAGGGTCTACAATGCTTTTGGTTAGAAACCTGGCAAGAAATACTGAAAGAATCACCAATACCTCAATAATTACTATAATAAATGGTAACGAAGAAAAAAATACACTTCCAATACTTCGTGTTTCCTTTGCCACGCGCAATACATAATCATTTTCCAATAAAACCGTATAATAAAAGGTATCTCGTTCCAAGGTTTGGGAATGACGGATGGATTGTCCTTCTCCCTCTTCCCTGGCTTCCTTTACCTCCACACGATTGGAATGATTATCCATAGAAGAAACCTCTACCCGGTTATCAAAAACAACCATTCCATCTTTGGCTATTACGGTTATTCGCCGATTGTCTGCTTCGTCATAATATTCTGCAGTATCTGCTTCATCAAAAGTCCCACTTGCCTTTAGTACATGGGCATAAGCCTTCAAATCTTCCATTACTTCCCGTTCCAGCAAGGTGTAACTGACAAATGTAAATAACACTGCACTCAGAAAAATAGCTATAACTGCTACTGAAATAAAATGTAAATTGATTTTCTTTTTCATAGGGTTTACTCCAGACGATATCCTACATTTCTTACTGTTTTAATTCGATTTCCTGCTTCTCCCAGCTTCTTTCGAAGGGTTTTAATATGCATATCCAGCGTACGGGATTCCCCTTCGTAGTCGGTTCCCCAGACTTTTACCATAATATCCTCCCGCTGCAATACGATTCCTGCATTATGTAATAACATTTTCAACAGTTCAAACTCTTTGTAGGTTAATTCTATCTTTTCTTCATTTACAGTAACGATTCTCTTCTCATCATCCAAAGATATCTCACCAATCGTAACATTTTTGTTTTCCTGATGATTCTTGCTGCGTCTTAACAAAGCCTTTACTCGAGAAATTAATTCCATTACTCCAAAAGGCTTTACCAGATAGTCATCCGCTCCAATGTCCAATCCCTTTACTCTGTCCATTTCAGAAGTTTTTGCCGTTACCATAATAATCGGTATATTTTTTGTAGTGGCCTTCTGACGTAGTTTTCTCACAATCTCCAGACCATCCTCATCCGGAAGCATGATATCCATTAGAATCAAGTCTGGCACTTTATCATAAATCCTTTTCCAAAATGTTTTGGCACATTCAAAATCTTCTACCTGATAACCAGAATTTTTCAAAGAAAAACTCTCGATTTCCCGAATATTTACATCATCCTCTACAATATAAATCAACGCCATAATTTCTCCTCCTGCCATTTTCCAAAAAGTATAAGCGGCATTTTGCCTTTCCCGCTTTTTTTAATACATATGCTCTTTCATAAAAGTGACCCGGCAGTACTTTCGCAGTGCCGGGTCACAATCACCGCATTACTGTAACTTGTACTTCTTGCGGAATTCTTTATATTTTGCTTTAAATTCAGGATTATCCTCCTTTAGATTATCCAGATATTCATGAGCTTCAAATCCGTCTTCTTCGTTATTCTGAATCAGACAAACAGCAATATTAGAACAATGATCCGCAATACGCTCAAAATTATTGGAAATATCGGCCAGTACAAATCCCTGTTCAATGGTACATTTTCCTTTGCGAAGACGTTTAATATGGCGCTTCTTCACTTCATCATCCAAAGTATCAATTACTTCTTCCAATGGCTCTACTAACACAGCCTTCTCTAAATCCTCGTGTTCAAACACATCAAATGCCATATCCACAATTTCTTTTACAGCAGCACCGTAGGTTGCCAATTCTGTCTGGGCCTTTTCGGAAAACTTACTCTTCTTCTCATGCATTTCTCTGGCACTTTCCATCAGATTCAAACCATGGTCGGAAATACGCTCAAAATCGCCGATACAATGAAGCAGCATGGAAATACTCTGGGAATCTTCCTCGGATAAATCATTATTTCCGATTTTCATCATATAGCTTCCCAATTCATCCTCATACCGATCTACTGTAGTTTCCATTTCTGCAATCTGCTCTGCAATCTTCTTATCATAATTCTGGAATAAGCCCATTGCCAGATAAAGCTGCTCTTTTGAGATTTCTGCCATGCGGATAGCCGCTTTCTTTGCCTGAGCAACTGCAAAGGATGGTTTCTCCAGGAATCTTTCATCCAGCACCTTAAGCTCATCCTCTTTCTCTTCTCCATCATTATCCTTAATGGTAAAGCAGGCAAGTTTTACCAGCTGGTTACGGAATGGCAACAAAAGCAATGTAGCTGATACATTAAATGCACTATGAATCACAGCAATATCTGCAACACCTGCAACTCTGTCCATAATCGAAAACTGAAAAATTGCATTTAAAGAATAAAACACCACCAAAAATACTGTAGTACCTATAATATTAAAATAAAAATGTACTATTGCTGCCCTTTTCGCATTTTTACTTGCACCAATACCAGAAAGCAATGCTGTAACGCAGGTTCCGATATTCTGTCCCATAATAATTGGAAGGGCAGTTGCAATAGATACTGAACCGGTACTACAAAGCGCCTGTAAAATACCTACAGAAGCCGAAGAACTCTGAATCACAGCAGTTAGTACCGCACCTGCAATTACACCTAATATTGGATTCTCAAACATGGTAAGAATGCTGGTAAACTCTGGAACATCTGCCAAAGGCTCTACCGCTCCACTCATGGTTTCCATACCAAACATAAGAATGGCAAAACCAATTAAAATCGTTCCAATATCACGTTTCTTTGGTTTCTTGGAAAACATCACCATGCATACGCCAATAGCAGCCAATACCGGCGAAAATGACGATGGCTTTAACAAACGGATAAATACATTTCCACTTTCAATCCCTGTTAAACTAAGCAACCAAGATGTGACTGTCGTACCAATATTGGCACCCATAATGATTCCTACCGCCTGTCCCAGCTTCATAATACCAGAGTTTACAAATCCAACTACCATAACCGTAGTTGCCGATGATGACTGAATCACAGCAGTTACACCACAACCTAGCAATACTGCCAGAAGTGGATAAGATGTAAATTTCTCTAAAATCTGCTCTAATTTACCACCAGATGTCTTTGCCAAGGCTTCACCCATAATGTGCATACCATACAAAAACAAAGCCAAACCACCTATCATGGTTAATACACTAAATAAATCCATTGTCGTCTCCTTTTGTATGAATTTTCATTTTTGGATTTTGCCTTTTATACTATTTCCATTTTCTATATTAACTATGTCATGTAAAATAGAAACACTTTTCAGGTAAAATCCATGTAAAATATTCTAAACATCATAAAGTACAACTATTGCCAGTCTATTTTATACATCCTGAACTGACTCATAACGAATACGAAGTTCCGGCATTTTTTCCATCTTGCAGTAATAATTGGTTGCCCAATCCTCGCCCTGAGATGGATCGTTTTCACCAGAAGCCGGCGGAGCAAAAATCTTTAAGGTAAGCTCTGTGCCTGGCTCAACCGGATTTTCAAAAAATGCTGGCATCATATCAATTGTCTTAGTACCAGGCGCCTTATAGAACCATCTTCCATTAATTTCTATCATAAGATTTAACTCTTCTTCAAAGGTAATCTCACAAAATTCTGGTGTCTTTTCCAGGGTCAAAGGAATCGCCACACCTTCTGCATCCTCTGCACCGCCCCAGCGCATCTGTACCGGAAAGCTTACTTCTTCCTGCACATCCAACTCAGGCATAAAAAATGGATCTTTTAAAATCTCTTTATAGTCCTTTAAGATCGGCTGAGGAATGCCTACTGTATTATTATTGGGATCTTCTATTTCCAAACCTAAACGGCCACGATCTCTGAACTGATACATGGAAAATCCATCAAACCAGCCTGGCTCCTGTTCTTTTAACTTCTCTACAAAACGTTTAATAGACTCTCCCTGCTTTCTAGGGCCGGTTACATCACCATCCGTATTAAACTCAGAGATTACAAAAGGCTTGCATACTCCATGATTTACCTTAGTCAGTCTCTTAGAAGTCTTTGCCAGTCGCTCAATAAATGGGTCTACTGGATTGACAGCATAGCTTTGTCCGCCTTTTTCGCATACATCAAATGGCCATCCATAATGCAATGCCAGATAGCAGTCATTGGACCAGATATCTGCCACATCAAAAGCCTCTGTAAATTCCTTTTCATACTCTACTTCACTATCTTCTACGGACGGATCTTTTACTGCACCTCCACAAAATACAATAGAAATATTTGGAGCTTCTTCCTTCACAATTTTTGCAAATCGAACAAAAAACTCTCCAACCTCCTGATAGGAAAAACGTTGATTGTGAGTAAACCAGTCGCCACAACACTCATGATTAATACGAAGACGCATTCTTCCAAAAGGCTTTAACTCCTTTGCAATCTGACGAAGATAATCGTCTGTCAAGGAACAGTCGATGGTCAATGTCAATGCCACATCCTGTCCATGGCGGCGGATATCCCGCATCTGTTCAAAAGGCTGTCCCTCTGTATTGCCATCCAGACCTCCACGGTACGGAAAATAGTCATCATATGGATAATCCCACTGAAAATGAATCTCCATATCCTTACATGCTACACTGATTCTCTCCGGCCACTCCTTATCCTTTGGATAATAAGTGTACATAATTCCAATATTTCTATGAGGTCTTCCCAGGGTATTTAAAATATAATCCTGGTTTACATATTCTGCTCTTTCGCTGCCATCTCCCAAATCCAGACCACACTGGGCAGGCTTTAAATACACCTTTGCTAATTTACTCATAAGTAATTTCCTTTCTCTCTTTCACATAGTGATTCTTTCTGCTGTTTTATCTTATGATTCTCAGCAATACACCAATATAACTATACACTTTTTTCTTTCTTTTGTCTATGAAAAGACTAGAAAGCAATAGCGCTTTTTTCCGGATATTTCTTCTTACTATTGAATATTTTTCCAAAAAAGTATAACATCAATGATAAGAATCAACTTTTGTTTGATATGATATTCACCAGAAAGGAAAAAGGCTCATGAAGAAACGAATAGTAAATTATTTGAATAAAATTGACAAATTACTGGCGGAATCTTCCGATAATATCAACTGGGATACTGCCATCAAAGAACATTTGATACAAATCCAGTTTTTTCAGCATGAACGTTTGATTCATCTGATTGTCACTGTACTTTTTGCCTTAATGACCATCATGACTCTAGTAGGCATGGTAATCTCCTTTCACCCTAGTCTGGTAGCTCTTTTAATTGCACTGATGATTCTTTTAGTGCCATACATAAGCCACTACTATCTCTTAGAAAATGGTGTTCAGAACATGTATGAACAATATGATAAAATGTTGGAAATCAAAAAAAGTCAGGAAGCATAATTACTGTTTCCTGACTTTTTTCTTTTGCCTCCTGTCAAGTCGAAAATATGTTAAAAAGAAAATAAAACTGACACATAACAGCACCCCCAGCATATCCCACCCTACATCTACTATAGTTCCTACTCTATCCGGTACAAACAATTGATGTATTTCATCGCTAACCGCTGTCAAAAACACAACAACCAAACTGATAATGAGTGAAATCCTTTCCGGAAATTTTTTCTCCCTCTTGTCTACGTCTTCTTTTGTCACCTCTTCCTTATATCTTCTTCCATAATAAATCATCCCATAGGAATCCAGCCATAAAAGAGCGTATTCTGTCATATGTGCCATTTTTCGTATTGGAAAAGACAGCTTTTTGGGTGTTATCTTCCATTGAAATAAAGCATCCAGAATATCAGCTGCCACCTCTGCAAGTTTATCACTTAATCCACCGGATTGGGTTCCGGTTTGTGCCGAAAATCCAAAAATCATTCCCCAGAGAAGAACAAAAAATATTGCGCAAATACTTGTCTTTATTGCATATTTCTTCTTTAACATATAATCCTCTTTTTCATTTCAAACTACTCAGCCACAACTACTCTTCTTTCATAAAAGAAGCCCGCTTTACCGCATTCTGCCCGAAACGGTTTCTTATCTGATCCATAGCCTGGTCCAGCTTTTGCAGCTTCTCATGCTTTTCCTCGTTTTCAAATAAATTCATCTGACGATAGTCCCCTTCCTCAGAAATCTTGCTGGTTTGTATTCCCAGCAGACGGATTGGGGTTCCATCCCAGAATTCATCAAAAAGCCGACAGGCTGTCTGATAGATTTCATCCGTTACATTAGTTCCACTCTCTAATACACATTGGTGAGAGTTCCTTGTTAAATCAGAATAACGGATTTGTACGGAAATCACTTCTATTTTCGCTGCATTTTCCCGAAGTCTGGCACTAACAGTTTCCGCCAGAGATAATAATACAGTCTTTGCCGTCTGGGCATCCTTTACATCAAAAGGAATGGTGGTACTATTGCCATATCCTTTATTTTCTGCGGGTTTGGAGGTCACATCGGACACATCTATTCCATTGGCAAAATCCCAAATCACTTCACCATGCTTTTTCAAATGGGACCGCAAAAGTTCCCGGTCACTTTTTGCCAGTTGTCCAATGGTTTTAATGCCTAATGTATGAAGCTTCTTTTCTGTAGACTTTCCCACAAAGAACAATTCTCCTACGGGAAGAGTCCACATTTTTTCCTCTATCTCATGCGAAAATAACGTATGTACCTTATCTGGCTTTTCGAAATCACTTGCCATTTTTGCCAATAGTTTATTGCTGGCAATTCCTATATTTACCGTAAATCCTAATTCATCATATATCTGCTTTTTTATCTTATAGGCAGCCTCCACTGGCTCTCCAAACAAAAGCTCCATTCCCGTCATATCCACAAAAGCTTCATCGATACTATACTGCTCTACTGTAGGAGAATATTGGCGCAAAATTTCCATAAATGCATTGGAATACTCCTTATATAATCCATGATTAGGCGGAACCAGCACCAGATGAGGACACTTTCGTAGCGCCTCTGTAATAGGCTCTCCTGTCTGTACTTTATATTTCTTGGCAGAAGTGGATTTAGCCAGAATGATTCCATGACGCTTGGCAATATCTCCGCCTACTGCCGAATCCATTTCCCGCAAATCTACAGTTTCACCCAAATCCCGAAGACGGTGCACTGCTTCCCAAGACAAAAACGCACTATTTACATCAATATGAAAAATTATTTTTTGTCCCATCGCTGCGCCTTCTTTCTAAACATACTTTGAAATCTTAATGTTTAAATTTCCTTTCCTTGTCTCATGGGAACATCCTTCATAAATAAATTTCCCATAGCCACGAACTGATACCACATCCTGCTCTTTCAGCATGCCACTATTATTTTCCATCTGCCGTCCATTCACAAAAATCTTCTTTTCACGGAATAAATTCAGGCTCTGGCTTCTGGACATGTGATACACCTTTGCTACAATGACATCCGTCCGTACACTGGTTACCACCAGATTTACACTTTCCTTCTGAGGTTTTACTGCTTCCGGCATTTCTTCCAGACGCTTACACTTAATACTGGTATGCTTAATCTGAGTCAGATTGTCCAAAACAAAATCAGCCACCTTATCCAGACAAAATAAATAGGCACATTGTTCCCTCTGCATAATGTCCCCTATGGTATTACGTGTAATGCCAAGATTCATTAAGGCACCTAAATAATCTCTATGGCTTAACTTATCCGAAAACTTTGCCAGAGAAGGGCGGATTTCAATGCAACAAAGAGGAAATTCCATATCATATCCCAAGCTTTCCTCACTACCAAACCGCAGCACCTGACGCTCGCAGCCTTCCACCCCGCCAAAAAGACGGCTCTCTACTCCTCGTAACTCACTCTGCATCTGATAATAAATATCCTGCTCTGCCGGAGTCAAAAAAGAGGTAAAGGTATATTGACTATTCCGATAGGATTGTTCCGCCAAATCCAGCAGTCTTTTTCGAAATAACTGTTCTTCCTTCTCCATATCGATTTGCTCCTTCTTAAGAAAATTTATTTCCGAACCCATACCCGCATTTCATTTTCTCCACGGTTAGCCCATGTATAATAAGGAATCCACTTAAGAGTTACCGGAATACGCGGAGTTTCCTCTTCATTTAAATATAATTCCTCCGTCTCTAGATATGCTTCTCGCATTCCCTTGGTAGATACTGTAATAACAGATTCCTGACAAATTCTCTCTTCCTGCTCTTCTACCTCACCAGATACATCCGCCTGCAGTAAATGCAAGTCCTTTCCATTATCGGTTTCCTCCAGACAATACACCACCGGACCTCGAACTAATGCCACCTGGCCAGCAGTTTCTCTGATTTTTGGATTTCCACGAAGGAACCGAACTGGCATAGTGTATTCCAGCGAAATCACTTCATTTCCCTGTGGAGTAATATAAAGATATCCATCCTTTGATTTCCCACCTTTATTTTCCCATTGCTTTAGACTTTCAAAGAATTCTCCTCTTATAAGAAACCCCTGTGTCCATTCTGGCACACGCACTGCTATCTGCACTTTATCTTCTGGAGATAATCCTTGCAGGGTTATAGACATTTTTCCATCCCAAGGCATGTTTTCCTGTACTCTGATAGAAATCTGCTTTTTCTCTCCATTGGCGCCTATAATCTCTTTCTTTACGGTAGAATTCAGATATAAGTGAACAAATAACGTATCCGCTGTGTCTGTGTAGGCATAGCTTCCAACAGAGCTAATGAGTCTGGCTAAATTTGGTGGGCAGCAGGCACAGCCAAACCATTTTTGCCGCACCGGTTTAACATGATGCTTTCTGCCATCCTTCTTACAATCTGTTGGTCTGCACTCCAAAGGATTAACGTAAAAAAAGCTTTTTCCATCTAATGCCATTCCACTTAAAACACCATTATACAATGCCTTTTCCATCACATCTGCATATTGGCTTTTGGCTTGAAACTGAAGCATCCGGTGAGCAAAGAAGACCAAACCAATTGACGCACAGGTCTCTGCATAAGCAGTATCTCCCGGCAAATCATATTCGTGGCTAAAGGCTTCTCCTAAATGGGTTCCGCCAATACTTCCTGTAATATACATCTTCTTACCAGTAATATTGTTCCATAAGGTTTCACAAGTCTGGAATAATTCCTTATCCTCTGTTGCCTTTGCTACATCTGCTACTCCTGTGTACAAATATGCAGCTCGAACAGCATGTCCAACCGCCTCTGTCTGCTGTCTTACCGGTCGGTGAGACTGTTGGTACTGATACCGTTCCTCCTGAATCTGCTGACCTGCAAAATCCATATTCTCTGTAGAAGAAGCCTGATTCGGAGCATCCTCTGGATGTTCTAGGTCAAAATAATATGGTTTCGTTCCTCTGGTATCTATAAAATATTTTGCCAGATTTAAATAACTCTCTTTTCCTGTAACCTGATATAGCTTCATTAAAGCCAGTTCCGCTTCCTCATGTCCCGGATAGCCATGAAGCATCTCTGACTCCGGCCCAATCCGTTCTGCAATATAATCAGCAAACCGCTCCACTGCTTTCAGAAGCTTATCCTTTCCTGTAGCCTGATAATATGCCACTGCTCCTTCTGCCAAATGACCAAAACAATATAACTCATGATAATCTCTTAAATTCGAAAATATTCCTTCTGGATTTCGAATAATAAAATAGGTATCCAGATAGCCGTCCTCCTGCTGCGCCTGACATACAACATCAATGGCATCATCTGCTGTTTTCTCCAATTTCACATCCGGATATTGGGTCAGAGAATACGCAACAGCTTCAATCCATTTAGAAAAGTCCGTATCCTGAAAAGCAAAGCCATAAAAAGTATCCTCCATCTGATCCTGCGAAGAAGGCAGAGGCTGGAACACCAGCTCCTTCTTTATCTTCCTCTCCACTTCTCCCCGGAGAATCTTCCCGGCAACCCGGTAATTTCTCATACAATAGCTTGGCTCTGCCTCTTCTATTTCATCATTTAACGCCTTCCACTGATAAGGAATTACTTCTTTTCGAACCAGTTCCATCTTGTTCTTCCAGAAGCCTTTCAACACTTTGATTTGCTTTAAATTAATTTCATGACTCCCCTTCATTTTGCCTTCCTCCAAAACAATTTTTATTCTAATTTATATATTACATTTTTTTGAAAAAAAGAGCAACAGAAGTAAGGGAGCGAAAACAACTTTCGCCCCCTTCATATGATTGACTGCAAAACTCTTATTTGAATTTTTAATAACCTGATTTCTATATATTTATTTTATAGTGCTATTCCTCTGACTGAGTCCAAACTAAATTTGTAAACTCAGCCCAGTTGTCACTATTGGTTTCATTTACTGCATACATTGCCATTACTACTCCGGTAAATCCGCCAGCAACTTCAGAAGACAAATACTGGGTTCTTGCACTGCCCATTTCCACTTCACCATTTCCTACATTTCCATAAAAAGTATATCTAGCCGGGTCAGATACAATATGTAAATTTATCTTTTCCTGTCCTGCCGGTATCTCTACTTCCTTTACCACTGCCTTTGCATCACCAATAACAAAACGAAGAACAAGCTTCTTCTGACCATCCTGGCAAATCACTGCCAAATCATAATGATGTAACTCAGACAGATAGAAGGTAACACCTGCTTCTAAAGCATCACTGGAAAGCTCTACTCGAAGCTCCGTATTAAATTCTGACTGATGTACTCCAAGGAAGGTAACGGCATCCACATCATTTAAGGTAAACTGGTTTCCTTTTAATCGAACTCCACTTTCAATAAACTCGTAGTTCTCTGAATGATACTCTCTCAAATGGCGCCATCTTACACTTTCTTCTTTCATTCTCTCAAAAGAAACATCATACTTTCCGGTGTAATCCTGAGTGGTTACAATATCCATATCCATTTCTTTTTTCACAATACCATTTTCACCTGCGGTAAACCAGCCATCCACATCCCAGTGAATTGGTACTAAGAATACTTCTCTTCCCAAGTGGTGGTATGGCATCCAGTCACTCTGGATGCGGAATCCCAAACAAAGCATAAAGGTATTTCCATTGTCATCCTGAACCAAGTCCCCATGACCAATTCCCTGAATGTGGCTCTGGTGACCACCTTGATTACGATTTGTCAGTACAGGATTCTGTGGATACTGTTCAAATGGCCCATATGGACTTTTTCCTCTGGCATAGGTAATCATATGTCCGTATTCTGTACCACCTTCTGCGGCAGTAATATAATACCAGTCCCCAAAATGGAACAGATGTGGAGACTCCAGATAACGTCCGCCACTTCCCTTCCAGATTGGCTTGCTTTCTGTGAGACGCTCTCCTGTTTCAATATTGATTTCACACTGGAAGATACATCCATTTCCATCCTCTGGATCACTACCATTACTCATAAAATATGCTTTTCCATCTTCAAAGAATAAGGACGGATCAATTCCTCCCTGGTCAACAAATATAGGCTCTGACCATTCACCATAAATATCATCTGTATAAACATAGAAATTTTTATGATAGGTATCATTGGTAGTTACCATATAAAACCGTCCCTCATGATAGCGGATGGTTGGTGCAAATACACCTCCGGAACTATTAATCTGATACAAATCTACCTGTGTTTTTCTAGTAAGACAATATCCTATCTGCTTCCAATTCACTAAATCATCACTTTCAAATAATGGTACTCCTGGAAAATATTCAAAAGAACTGCATACCATATAATACTTTCCGTTTGCTTTACATACGCTTGGATCTGGATAAAATCCTCGAACTACTGGGTTTGAAATCTTCATTTTAATACCGTCCTTTCTGTACTATAGAGGCAAAACAAAATCTCTGCCTTACCTCATTGTTATTTTCATTATACAATCTATTTATTATTTTTTAAATGCAAAAGAAATCAAATCAAACAACTGTCTTCCAGCCAGAAGCTCCTTTGCCCATCCTTCGTAAGCAGCTTCCGCCTTCAAATATACTGCATGTCTTCCAGTAACCAGCCTTGTAATGCCTTTTGCAATCATAGTATCATGTGCAAAATCCACGGTTCCGATTTCATTCTCTTCTGCCACTTCATCAATGTAAACATGAATCTTGCCACTACATCCTCTTGGAATCAGGTTCAATTCCAATTCCATAGTTTCACTTCCAAAGTCCTCACCGAAATCATAATACTTCCATCCCATAACACTCTGGTCAGTGATGTTAGTAATGATTCTGGTAAAGGTATTTAATTCTGTAATCAGCCCACTACCTCTAATGACACAGGCAGTGTCAGCCTGAGTAATGCGATAAGGATTTAACGCTGTCTCAAAACCAAGAGAAGTCATTTCTACAGTTGGAATAGTTCCATCTGGTAAAATCTCAATCCGCTCTACACAGCCTCTTCTGGACATCATCGTTCCATTCGTCATTCTGTGATAGAAAATATACCACTGTCCATTAATATTACAAATAGAACCATGATTGTTTCCACCTGGATAATCCACCCCATTGTCTACAATATATCCTCTATATTCAAATGGTCCTGTTGGAGACTTGCTAGTTGCATACGCAAGCCGGCTTCCAATCTTTGGAGAGTAAATCATATAGTATGTATCTCCCACCTTACGAGGAGAACATGCCTCAAAGAATCCGCCTGGATCTTCATCACAAGACTTTTCCCTATCCAAAGGAATAATATCTTCCTGATAGGTTCCATCTATCATCTCATACATATTATCCGGATTTAACTCACACATATAAGAACCTAAATAACCACAATATACATAAACTCTTCCATCATCATCTACTAAAGTACCTGGATCAATAAATGTTCCATCATCATAATGCTTTTCTACATTGTACTTATACTGTGAAACCAGCTTAAATGGACCTTCTGGTCTGTCACTAACTGCTACACAGCCTTTTGTATTTACAATGTACGCATACAGATAATACTTTCCATCCTTTTCCACTACATCCGGCGCAAACAAAAGATCATCTGTCCAATCTACATCGGATGTATGGTCTCTATCTACTCTGGTGTGAAACGCATCTCCATGACACACCCACTCATTTAAGTTATCAATGGGTGCTGACCACACCTTCAACTTGTAGTCACAAAATGCCTCTGAATCAACTCTATCATGAGAGCCATATACATATACTCGGTCTCCAAATACTCTTGGTTCTCCATCTGGTACATATTCCCAATTCGGAAGATATGGATTTGCCATACTGTTACCCCTTTCTGTGCTTTTGTACTGGCATTACCGCCACTGTTTCATTGTATTTTCTTTTGAATCTGTCACTTTATAGTCTTAATCTTAAAGGAATTTCTTTTTTACAACTAGAACGATACGGACAACAATCTTTACTTTTCGGACATGTTTTTTTATGGTAAAATGATTACAGAAAACAACTTATTTTTAACTACTTTTATTTCATAAAAAAATCACTATACAATTTGGGAGGAAACAGGATGCTGCAAAAAATGCATTTAAATTTTTTCTGTAAAGATAAGGATTTTCCTTTTTTTATACAATACGGCCGTCACAATGACCCCATGTTTCTTCATGCCCACGCAGATTTTTCTGAACTGGTCATTATCCTTGGTGGTTCTGCTACCCATGTAGTAAATGGAGAGGAATATCCTTTACAAAAAGGGGATGTGTTTATTATCAATGATAATACCGTTCACGGATATAAGCATACCAACCATTTTCGTATTTGCAATATTATGTTCCAGCCTTCCTTTTTCTTTCCTAACCAAAATGATTTAAAGGGACTACCGGGTTTTCATGCTCTTTTCGTTTGGGAACCCGTATTAACTAGCCAGAAAGGATTACAGGAAAGTCTTTCTCTTTCAGAAAAAGACTTTGATGAAATCAATCAAATTATGGTTCAGTTGCATCAGGAATACGCAACCCATTCCAGTGGATATAAAACCATGATTACCAGTCTGTTTCTTCAAATGGTTACCAAACTTTCCCGACTATATGAAACCCCATCCAACGAAGAAGAAACCGATATTCTTTCTCTTGCGAATCCTGCAGCTTATATAGAACAGCATTTTCAAGAAGATGTCAGCATTGAAAAGCTTTCTGAAATGGCTAATATGTCCACCCGTCATTTCCGCAGAATTTTTCATGGCATTTATGGTATCAGTCCATTAAAATACATAAATAATCTTAGAATCCAGCACGCCTCTAATCTATTAGTCAGTACAGACCTTTCTATAACAGAAATCGCCATTCATTGTGGTTTTTCTGATGCGAACTACTTTTCTACAAAATTTAAAGAAGCCACAGGCAAATCACCTGTGGTATTCCGAAAGAGTTCGTCATAACGCATCTGTATATTCGCAGGCTGCCAAAGCAGCGACAGCACCATCTGCTGCCGCTGTGGTCAGCTGACGAACTTTTTTACTGCGGCAGTCTCCAGCGGCAAAGATACCTTCTACGCTGGTGTGACAATCTTCCCCTGCTAAAAGATATCCTTGTTCGTCTAACTCCAGTACGCTCCGGAAAGCTTCATTATCCGGTATCTGCCCAATTGCTACAAAAACACCAGAGACCGATAATTCTTTTTCTTTCTGCTCTTTCTTATTCCACAGCAGAATTCCCTCTAAACAATCTTCTCCCTGTAATTCCTTTACCTCACAGTTTAATACAAAGATTACGTTTTCCTTTTCTCTTAATATATTCCAACGCCGTTCTTCTCCACGAAGTTCTTCCCTCCGATGAATGATATACACCTTCCGACAATAATTTGTCAGATAAAAAGCTTCTTCTAAGGCTGTGTTTCCACCTCCCACTACTGCCACATCCTTCCCCCTGAAAAATGCACCATCACAGGTAGCGCAATAAGACAGACCTTTTCCAATAAATTCTTTCTCCCTTGCCACATTTAATGGCCGCCTTGTAACCCCAGTTGCCAGAATCAGACTGTTTCCTAAATAGATTTCTTCTGCAGTTTTTACACCAAAAGCCTTTTTCTCCATTTCCTTGCTGACCATTTCCAGCTCCGTATCTTTTGCTATCTTACGATTTTCTGAAACCTTCTGAATCTCTAGGACTTTGGCATATTTCATTTCCATGCCTAATTCTAATGCCTGTTCATACAATTCCTTGGCAAATTCATACCCAGAAATCTTCTTTATCCCAGGATAATTTTCCACCTCCGGTGTGCTGACAATCTGACCACCATAATTTTCTCCCTCCAGCACCAAAACAGACTTTCCGGCTCTAAGAGCATAAATAGCAGAAGACAGACCTGCAGTTCCGGCTCCTACCACAATCACATCAACCATCTTGTTTTACCTCCTGCAACAGATTAGCTACTCCAACTTCGCACATTGATAATTCGTGCAACTTCTCATAATATCAATTATACGATAAAGTGACGTTCTATAATGTCATTGGTATTTCTTCTTCGTGGACGCCTCTCGGCTCGGGTTGGTTCTGGCAATGGTGCATAAGACGCTATCTTCGCACAAAGTGCTTGATATCGTCTAAAC
>JAZQLD010000019.1:0-118580 GCA_045542435.1 Butyribacter sp.
CTGGAGATAATCCAATAAGACCCCTTGAAGACGACGAGGTAGATAGGGCAGAGGTGGAAGTGTGGTAACACATGCAGCTGACTGTCACTAATAGGTCGAAGGCTTAACCTAATAAAGTTTCTGGTTGCATTTGCAGTTGGATAGATGTTATAATCGGTATACAGTTTTGAAGATATTAGAGGAAGATACTCGAAAGAGTATCTTTTTTTTGATCACTTTTCTTGACGAGTACAATTTGATTGCAAAATTCAGAAAAATGTGTAAATGACACACTGTAAAACTCAGAAAAATGTGTAATACTATTAATTAATCGTTGAAAGGATGGTGATTTAATTAAAACGTAATGCAATTCAAGTTTTGATAAATATGGAAATCCCTCAAAATTTTTTAACAATATTTTGAGGGATTTTATAATTGTTGTCGTATTATATAATAGAGCATGGAAAAATATGATGAGAGGAGGGATAGCTTGAAGGATTATGAAATTGTTCAAAAATTAAAGGAACATCCGGAAGAAGGAATTTCCTTATTAGAGAAAAAATATAAAAACTTAATCTGGTATATTCTTCGAGGTATTCTTTCCGGTCATTATGAGGATATGGAGGAGTGCTATCAGGATACTTTGTTGCGCTCCCTTGAAAGAATCCATGAGTTTTCGGATGCCAAGGGAGAGTTTCAGGTCTGGCTGACGACCATTGCCCGAAGGATTGCAATAGACCGATTGCGACAGCTGGAACGCAAAAGTACATATTATTCCGGTGATGCCATTGATTCTATGGAAGAGAAGGCGAAGGATGAGATTGGGGTAGAAGAAGAAATTCTTCAGAAAGAAAAATATGAGCAGATGTACCGAGCAATCGAGAAATTGAGAAAAAGGGATCGGGAGATTTTTTTACGAAAGTATTATTATCAACAGTCCGTGGAGCAAATTGCCATAGAAATGAGTAGGACACAAAAGTCTATAGAGAGTCATTTGTATCGTATTAGAAAGAAACTGCAGGGGATGCTTGAAAAGAAATAAAACTATGGGGCAGAATGGATTAAGGGCTTTGCGTCAAAACGTAAGACCTACAGAGAAGGATTTGTTGATATGTATAAGCGGAAGGAGGAATCGGCTTGAATCATTCCGAACGTATTTTTGAAAAAATAGCAGAAGGATATGGCAAAAAAAATCAGAAGGAAATCATGAATATTAATCCATGGAAATCCGTACTTAGGATATTTCTCGTTGGATTTCTGCTTTCTTTATTTCGTGTGATTGATATGGAAGAGGTTACAGGAATTACTTCTCAGCTTGGAATTGCTTTGATGATTTTTAGTTTGGGACAGCTGCAAAAAGAAAATAAAGCATTTCGCTGGAGTTTTTGTTTTGCATGGGGACTGCAGATGTATCATTTGTTGATACCATTTATTTATCAGGAAGGTATTATGCCAAATGTAGTTGTATTAGTAATAGAAGTAGGGCTTCGGGGAATTGTTTTATTTTTTCTATGTTGTGGAATAGAGAATTTATCGGTGGAAATAAAACAAAAAGCAGCAATACAAAAATATGCGGATTATATGCTTGGAGCATATGTATATTTCTGTGTGATTCCAATATTATCTGTCATTACCGGGTACGGGGAGTATGTGATAGACGAAAATATAATTAATATAGGATGGATTTTTCTGGAAATATTGGCAGTAGTATTATTTATATGGAGTCTAATGAAAATAGTGAGAGAATTGAGAGATGTGGGATATGGTTTGCAGCCGGTTTCTGTAGAAAAGATGCAGCTGCTAAAATGGATAGTATTGGTGATTAGTATACTGAAAATAGGAATCCATTTCTTTTTGTAAAGGTGGTGTGAAGTGTTGAATAATCGTATTGTTCGTGTATGTTTATTGATTGGATTTTTAGTATTAATGGTTGGTGGGACGATAGGTGTAAAAGTTAGCAGCTATGAACGTTTTCACTTGGAGGATGATTCAGCGCCGCTGGCTAAGAAAATAGGTAGTCGTGACGAATATACATTGTATTATCATTATTTTCATAAGACAAAGCCGGAGATTATGAAGAAAATCACGAAAACTGTAAATGAGATGCAGGAATATGAAGGATATCAGATTACCTTAAAAGAGTATGTTTATGACGGAAATAATGTGTTTGCTTGTTTTACTGTGAAAAATAAAAAGAATACAGAGAAGGGACTGGAGTTGTTTGAAGATGTGAGTTTCAATGGAGAAGGAAACATATTATCAATTTTGGCTTCTCAAGAAGGAAATGATAGTCTGTATCGCATTACCAATGACTGTGGCAGGGAAAATATAAATGTAAATTCAGACATCTGTCAGTATTTGGAAAATCCTGTTTATAATAATGAAAAATATTTATTTTATCATGGGGTAAATACGGATTTGGAAGAAACAAGAAGCTTGTATCAAGAATGGGGTGAGAGTGAAATTTCGGAGAAAACAAAAAATGAATTGTATCTGGTAGATAAGACATTGCTGGAAAAGGAGGGGATTTTTTCTACAATAGAGAAAGCAAAACTATTGACTTTTTCCTTAGAAATTACAACCCAAAACCAAGAAGTAAATCTGGATGGAGACAAAATCATAATAACTCCATTGGAAATCAGATACGAAGGGGATTATTTGAAGGCTATAAAAAATGTGATTGTATATTATAAAAATGGCAAGAAAGCGCAAATCATTAAGAATACAGATGTTGTCGATGAAAATTTGCATTTAAGTGATCAAAAAGCAAAAGAAACAATATTAACAAAAATATATCGGTTTAAAAATCCAATGAATTTTGATAAGATAGACAGGGTAGAAGGGGAAAATATAGATGGGAAGAAGTGGAGAGTAGATTTTTAGTGACATAGAACAGTGTATACTTTGGAAATTCTGTCCACTCTGACCAGTTCTAGGACTGTATTAATGAAAAATGCTGTATGGGTCAAAGTGGAATGGACACTTGCAAATCGAAGCATGCTATAGTAAAATATACACAGTTAGTTTGTTCGGAAAATAAAATTTTTTGGTGTTAGCCAAAAAGGAATGAGGTGTAGTATGGATACCAATATTTTATTAGAAAGTGGAACCAATGAGCTGGAGATTTTGGAGTTCATGGTGGGAGGCAACTATTATGGAATTAATGTTGCGAAGATTCGTGAGATTCTTCCTTATCAGGAACTGACTCCGATTCCAAATGCACATCCATATCTGGAAGGAGCATTTAGTACAAGAGGTGAGACGATTTCTATTGTTAATCTGGGAAGATGTCTGGGGATGCCTAAGTTAGACCAGGAAACAGAAGAAATGTTTTTGATTACGAATTTTAATGCAATAAGTGCAGGTTTTCATGTAGATTGTGTATTAGGCATTCATCGCGTAAACTGGAGCCAGATTATTAAGCCTGACAGTATGATTAGTAATTCTTCTAATAGTATTACTACAGGCATTGTTAATTTAGATGGTAAGCTGGTACTGCTTCTTGATTTTGAGAAGATTATCGCAGACATTGCCCCAGAATCAGGCATCCAGTTATCAGAAGTGGATGCATTGGGAGAAAGAAGAAAAAATACTTCTCCAATTATCTTTGCAGAAGATTCCCAGATGCTTAGCATGCTGATTTATGACGGACTGACCAGAGCTGGGTATACAAATGTAATTCCAATGAACAATGGTTTGGAATTATGGCAGTTGATTCAGCAGTATAAAAAAGAGGGTACACTGAAGAGAAATGTCAGCTGTATTGTTACAGATATTGAGATGCCACAGATGGATGGTCATCGTTTGCTGAAGTTGATGAAGGAAGATCCAGAGTTAAGGGATATTCCAGTAATCATTTTCTCTTCTTTGATTAACGAAGATATGCGTAAAAAGGGCGAGCAGTTAGGGGCTGCAGCACAGTTATCCAAGAATGAAATGGGTGAGTTTATCAAAGCCTTAGATAAGATTTTAGGATAAGCAGTAAAAGTAATATTGAATCAAAACATATAGGTTGTGCAAGAAGATGAAGCTATATAGTAACTAGTTTTCTTTTGCACAACCTTTTTCGTGAAAAGATAGAAGCTAATAATTTAAAAGACGGTCCAACTGAATTAGTCCCCAGCCCTGACGAGAATGACTATGTCCTAAATCCAAAGCAGTTTTTTTCAAATGCATCTTAATCTCCCGATTGGTCATATGTGGTCTTTGCTGGAGAAGAAGGGCAATGCATCCGCTAACAATAGGGGTAGACATAGAGGTTCCGCTACGGCTGGTATATGCTTTATCAAAGGAAGTGGCAGAAGGTTTTTTTCGCAGAAGAGATGAGGCGGCTGCATAGGATAGGGATTGGCAGCTGACAATATTGGAGCCGGGAGCAACAATGTCTGGTTTTTTGATACAGTTTTCAGTAGGTCCCCGTCCGGAGAAGTCTCGTCCGCTTCCTGTCTGCATTACATCAGAGGCTCCTACCGTAATGATTTTTCGGCTATTACCGGGGGCGCCGATACTATATGGTTTTGGACCATGGTTGCCAGCGGCAGTTAGAACTGTTAAACCAGCACTCCAAAGTCTGTTGACACCTTTTACTAGAGGAGAAGCTTCATCAAAATGTTTTCCACGACTGCTGCCAACAGAAATATTGACAATTCGGATGTTATATTGCTGATAATGGTCTAAAAGCCATTGAATTCCAGACAAAACATTTTCTGTATTTCCTTCTCCTCGTTGATTCAAAACCTTTATCATGATAAAATGACAATCGGGGGCAATGCCTTCAAAATGTTTTTGACAGAAACACCCATTTCCGCCAATGATTCCAGCAATGTGGGTGCCATGCCCGTTGTCATCATAAAAATTTTTATGATGATTCACCATATCAACAAAGGACACCAGCCGGGAAGATGGAAGGGTAATATCTGGATGATATCCAATTCCTGTGTCCAAAATTGCGATTCCGATGCCTTTTCCTGTTAAATGTAATTTGCGGGCGGCATCTAAATGAATGATGGAAGCGACACGCTGCATGTGAATCTCCTTTCAAAACATCTAGTTCAATATATGTGTTAATTACATAAATGTTCAAAGGATTTACAGAATGCTATGGTGAAATGGAAGGATATGAAATGCATGAATGGGTAAAGAAGCGGAAAAAGGGAATACTATATTAGAAATAAGGGAACAAGAAAATGAAAAAAGTAGGTTATTGTATTCTGGCAGGTGTATATAATATATGTAGTATATTGTGTCCGGTAAATCAGAAAAAAATCGTATTATTTAATGGACATAATCATGGATTAAATGGTAATTTGCTGGAAGTTTATGAAGAAATGAAAAAGCGAAATCCGCAATATCAGTTTGTTATCATGGCTAAGAGGGATTTATTTACCGGCAATGGAAAAGGAAAAATTGGCAGGCTGTTAATATTAGCCAAAGGTGTGTTTCGATTTTTTGTAGCATTGCCGTACCATATGGCAACAGCGGGGAAGGTTTTCTTGAATGATAATTTTATTCCACTGGCATATATGCAGACACAAAGAAGAAAGACGCAATTTGTCCAGCTTTGGCATGGAGCTGGGGCGTTTAAGCGGTTTGGCTTGTCTACAGAATCCAATCCAAAGGTGTATGAATTGGTAGAGAAGGCAAATCAGAAGATAACCCATCTTTTTGTGACATCAAAGCAGGTGGTTCCATTTTACCAGGAAGCCTTTGCTATGGATAAAGAACGAATCTATCCAATAGGAATTCCAGTGACAGATTTGTACTTTGATGAAGAGCGAATCACGCAAAGAAAAGAACAGGTTTATGAAAAATATCCAGAATTTAAAGATAGAAAACTGTTGCTTTACGCGCCAACCTTCCGGGGGGAAGACTGGGAGAATCAGGAGATTATGAAACAGTTTAATACAGAGAAAATCCATGAGATATTAGGAGAGGAATGGTTGATTTTAATTAAGATGCATCCTAAATTTCCTGTGGAAAATGTTATGGAGAATGAATATTGTTATAACATGACAAACTATAATGATATTTCTGATTTGTATCTTGTGGTGGATATGCTGATTACAGATTATTCTTCCACTGTGGTAGAGTATAGTCTTCTGGACAAACCGGTGGTGCTATTTGCCTATGATTTGGAAAAGTATGACAGAGGTTTTTATTATGATTATGAAACTATGGTTCCAGGAAAAGTAGCACATTCCCAACAGGAGCTATATGATATTTTGGAAAATAATTTTGAGGAATTTGAAAAAAGACACAATTTTGTCAAATTTCAGTACGATAATGTAGAAGGAAAAGTTTGTCAAAAGATATTAGATTTGTTGAATTGACTTTTTTGCTGTCCAGGCTTTAAAGGGGAGCTTAAAAAGAAGGTGTATGTAAGTACTGCTGCATATGCTGGAATAAAAAGAAAAAGCAGTACAGAAAAGAGGGTGAAATGAAAAAAAATACGACAAGGACAAAATTAATTGCATTGGGAATGGTGCTGGTGATGTGTCTTCTCCAGATTATTCCAGTGAATGCGGGGGGATTATGGAACATTAGTAAGGTGGCAAAGGCAGCAATACCAGAGGATACCAGTGCAATAACAGCATCTGGTGCGGCAGTGACAGTAAATCCTTCGCTGGTGATGTCGCAGATTGTAGTAGATTATCAAACTACCAACTTTTTTTCCATTAAATGGAATCCAGTAGCAAATGCCACTCATTATTATATTTATAAGTACAATGATATTACAGAGCAGTATGAATATGTAGATAGTATCAAAGATACTTATTATGAATTTAATAAACTTGCAGCAGGTGAAGAATGGTTTGTTACTATCTGTGCCAGCAATGAAGAGTTGGGATATCGTAGTGAATTCGCAGTTCCAGTACATGCATATACTAGACCCCAAAAGGTAGAAACCTTTACTTTTACAGCAAATGAGAAGAACAAAATTACATTGAAATGGAACGATGTGGAATCTGCAACAGGATATATTATTTATCGTGCGGTGGAAGGCGAAGAATTTGTTCAAGCAGGTACTACCAACAGCCTTCAGTATACAGACAGTGGATTAAAGGCAGGTACTACTTATCAGTATAAGATTTGCAGCTTTTCTCTAGTTCCAGAAAATACAGGTGAAGAATCAGAAATATTGTCTATGACTACGATTCCAGCAGCACCATCCATTAAGGTAAAGGGTGGAGATGAGAGAACACGGATTTCTTGGAGTGCAATTAATGGTGCCGATGGATATACGGTGTATCAGTATCAAAATTCACAGTATGTACCGATTATTGTATTGACAGGAAATGAAACGGTAGAGCATATTCATACAGAACTTACCAATGGAGAAAGCTATCAGTATCAGGTTACTGCATATAAGACATTCAATGGTGTTAATTATGAAAGCGCTGCTTCAAAAGAGGCGAAGGTTACAACAGCAGAAGTAGCAGAAACCAGTACAGAGCCAAAGTTATTTAAGACAAAAAAGAAATTTAAAAAGTCTGAGGCATATAAGAAATGTAAAACCATTAAGAAGAAAGCAATTTACAATAAGAGTTTCGCTATGCCGGGAATGGTCAATACCAATGTGGCAGGATTTGCCTGCTCCACCATGATTCCACAGGGGCTTACCATAGCAGAGGACTATATGCTTATGGCTGCTTATGATAGTAAAAAGGAAGAAAATTCTGTAATTTACGTTATGAAGAAATCAAGTGGAGAGCTTCTGACCACCATCGTCCTTCCAAATAAGCCTCATGTTGGTGGTGTTGCATATGACGGCACGAATATTTGGATTTCTCAGAATAAATCTCTTCGTAGTTTTAAATTTAGTGAGATTGAAACAGCAGTAGAAAACGAAGTACCATATCATGTAATCGGAGCCTATGATACAGTACAGACTCTTAGTCATAAGGCGGGAAGTATAGTATATTATTTTGATTTGTTGTGGGTAGCGTCTTATAATGAAACAGCATCTGGTCAGTTGACCAGCTATCAGATTGACAGTAAGAAAAATTCTCCAGTACTGGTTTACTGCGAAGCCGTAAAATTACCTAGTAAGGTACAGGGAATTGAGTTTACAGAAAATGGTCGTCTGCTGGTGTCCAGATCCTGCCAGACGGATTCATCCAAGCGTGGATTTTTCCATCGCTTAGATGTATATAAGCCAGACTTGGAATTTATCGATGATGGTGAAATTAAGTTAGGAAAAGTACGCAATACCATCGATATGCCTACTATGAATGAGGAAATTGCCATTGATGGAAAGTATGTATTTATCAATTATGAATCCGTATCTTTCGCTAAGGCAGTAGAGCCAATGGATAGAATTTGTGCCTTTCCACTGAGTTATATGACAAAGTTAAAGAAGAAATAATAGGATGACTTTTTATGAATGAGAAGCTTTGGATAAAACAATCTCATATTGATGAAGAGAAGCAGGAGCTGCATCTGAAACTGGAAGGTCAGATGCAGAAGGCTTTTCTTCAGGATACCTTTCGGATTCTAGCAATTTTTCAAGGGGGAAATCAGGATAGACATTATCCAGTGATTGCTACTGTAACAAAAAGGGAAGAGGCAAAGTCTGACTTTGTTGCAGAAACGATTATTGAATTACCATATATTTTTATGGATTATGAAAATGTACAGGATGAAGAGATTTCCCTTAGATTTGCTTATTGTGATTTGCAGGAAAAATGGGTGGAATTTCCAGAAACAATTTCAATTCCAGGTAAATACTTTGAAAAAAAGCAAATAGAAAAAGGTTTTTGGAATAGACTTATTTCCAAAACAGCCTATGTTTTTATGACGCTTTTATTGCCAGTCTGGTTGCTGGATGGATATTTTGCCTGTAAAGGAAAGAAAGAACTTCATTCCGCAGCAAAAGGCATGCAGGGAAAGAAAGCAATGATTTACCATGCCCATGGAATTGTTCACGAAAAAACAGGCTATGGCTATAGTATTCGGGAAATAAAAACCAATTATTTTAAGAAGCAGTACGAGAAGGCTTGCAAAAAGATTTCTGATACAGAAGGAATTCTTTTTCTATCCGAGCGAAGGGTAGAAGAGGGCGGCAATCTGGACTTAATCAGAAATGCCTTTCAAAAGGATGCATCCTATAAGGTTTCCGAATTTTTAACAACGGTGCCAGTACATAAGCAGAGCTGGAGCCAGTTGAAGGAAGCTGCGAGATTACTGGCTGGTGCTAAAGTGGTGGTGCTGGAGGATTTTTATCCGCAATTGCATGCGTTATCAATCCGAAAGGATACTAGCATTGTTCAGATGTGGCATGCCTGTGGAGCCTTTAAATTATTTGGTCTTTCCGAATTGGGATTGTTGGAGCATTTGAAACAATCCACCAGAAATCATAGGAACTATGACATTGCATTAACCAGCAGTGAGGAGATTGTGCCTTTTTATAGTGAGGCTTTTGGTATTCCTAAGAGTCATGTAAAGCCAATAGGAGTGCCAAGAACAGATATTTTCTTTGATTCTTCTTATGGAGGAAGCATTAGAAAAAAACTGTGGGAAAAGTATCCGGTGTGTCAGGGAAAAAAGGTGGTATTATTTGCCCCAACTTTTCGAGGCAGTGGAAATAAGACGGCATATTTTCCGAAAGACAAGTTTTCTGTCAATCAGGTGATGGAAGGTTTGCCAGAGGATGTGGTGTTGATTGTGAAAAATCATCCTTTTGTAAAGCAGACCTATGAAGTGGCAGAAGAGTATAGAGACAGAGTCATGGATTTATCGGAAGGTGAAAATATCAATGATTTGCTATTTATATCAGATTTATTGATTACGGATTACAGTTCTGTGATTTTTGAAGCAGCTTTATTGGAAATACCAATGCTATTTTATGCTTTTGATCTGCAACAGTATTTAAAGGACCGAAATCTTTATTTTGATTTTGCATCCTTCGTTCCAGGAAAAGTGGTATGGAAATTGGAAGAGCTTATTGAGGAAATTAAAATGGGACTTTCAAAGCAGACCATGGAAATAGAAAAATATAATGCATTTCGGGAGTTTTTCTTATCCTCTTTGGATGGAAAATCAACAGAGCGTACGGTTTCTTTGATTCAGGGACTTTTAAAATAAGTGATATAAATATAGGCAACGCTTGGGCGTTGCCTTTTTTGGGAAAGGAAATTGCTCAAAATGTAGTGGTACAAAGGCAAAATGCTGATTTTGCCCTTTTTTAAGAAAGGAAAGATGGAGAGATGCAGCTTATTAATCGCATAGAGAAAAAAGATGCAGAAATGGTTTGTCAAAAAATGTGGCGTGATATCTTTGGAGATAGTGAAGAATATGTTTCCTGGTATTTTGAACAGAAGTGGCAGGAAAATGAGGCATTTATTCTTCGGGATGATAGAGAAGAAATCTGTAGTATGCTTCATTTAAATCCATATAAAATAAAAATGCAGAAAGAGGACTTGGATTTGCATTATATTGTAGGTGTATGTACCAGACCGGATCAGAGAAAAAAAGGACTTATGGGACAGCTTATAAAGGAAGCTTTTCAGTGGTTATATGAAAAAAAAGAGCCTTTTTCCTATCTGATGCCAGCAAGAGAGGGTATTTATGAGCCTTATGATTTTCGGAAGATATATCAGGCACAAAAGGAAAAAGTAAAGGAAGCAAGTTGCGATGAGAAAAAAGCAATTTATAGATTTGTTGATTATAGAGAAGTGGAAGAACCAGAAAGGGAGAAATTAGAGGCGGTTGCCAGTCAGTATCTATCTTCGAGGTTTTGTATGTATGCCAGACGGAGTCAGGATTATTTTCAGCAAATTGTGGCAGAGATGCAGGCATGTCATGGAAAACTGCTTTTGATTTATGAAGAGCAGAATTTAAAAGGGTATCTGGAATACGGGGCAGAAGAGAATTCTGTGGAAGTATTTGAAATAGCAGGAGAAATAGAAAGGGAAAGCGTGTATGCGTCTTTTATGACATATTTAAAAGACAACGGGAAAGGAGAAGAGTTTCAAGTGAATGTAATTCCTTTTGAACATAAGGAAGGGCATAAGGGACACAGCATTATGGCGAGAATCATTCATTTTCCAGAGTGCGCCAGCCTTTTACGTAGTAAGAATTCGAAAGAAATTAGATTAAAAATAAGAGATTCATATATTTCTCAAAATAATGGGAAGTGGCAGCTAAATGTGAAAGAGGATGGGTGTCAGGTGATACCATTAAAAGAATCAGAACCTGTGGAAAAAGAAATGGACATTGGAGAGTTTTGTGATTATTTCTTTCTGGAAAAGAAAATATATTTGAATGAACTGGTATAATAGTCGGCTTTTCTATGCAATATAGTTGACGATAAAAAAGGAATGTTTTATTATTTGATGGGGGTGATTAGTATGAAAAGAGCAGAAGAATTAGAAAAAGAATTAGATAAGTTGGAGCAGGGTAAATCCAAATATGTCTGGGATGAATGGGAAGAGATTATTACAGACGATTATGAGGATGAACGAATTACTGCAGAAGAGTTTGATGTCTTGATGCATCGTTTGATGGATATTGATTGTGAATTATAAAAGAAAAGAGGAAATCATGGAAAGAAGAACAAGGGATGATTTAGAGTACAAGCGGTATATTTACCGTTTGAAAAAGCTGGAAGAGAGAAGAAGAAAGGTGATGATTGCCAGAGCTATTGCGGCGGTGGTAGTGGTACTTTTGGTAGTACTCTTTACCTGCGTAATCCGCTGGGGAGTAAAGACTATTACAGCGGCAACGGATAAGAAGAAACCGGTGGCGACTATGGCGGCAGAGCCAACATTAGAACCATTAGATTATTCTGTTCCAGAAGGATATGAAACCTATAGCCAGCAGTTAGAAGCACTTAGAGAAGAGTATCCAGAGGTGGAGGATATTTTACTGAATTTATATGAGTATCCAGAGAATGTTCTAAATCTTGCAGTGACGAATCAGGAGACGTTAGATTTTGTGATTAATTATCCAAAGCATAAATCAGATATTAAACCATCTGGAGAAGTGACGCAGGAGGAGCTGGCAGAAGGAATTCCTTATTTTTGTCAATGGGACGAACGTTGGGGCTATTTAAACTATGGCGATGATATTATTGCTATTGATGGCTGTGGGCCAACCTGTCTTTCTATGGTAGTTTCCGGCTTGTTGCAGGATACCACAAAGACGCCGGATGCCATGGCAGATTTTAGTATTGATAATAATTATTATACACCAGCTTCCGGGTCGTCCTGGTCATTGATGTCTTCTGGTGCAGAGAAGCAGAGATTGATATCAGAAGCGGTAGAAGTAAATGAAGAGGATATTAAAACAGCACTGGAAGCAGAGAAGCCGGTTATTTGCAGTATGAAGCCGGGAGATTTTACGACAACAGGACATTTTATTGTATTAACTGGATTATCAGAAACAGGGTTAGTTTATGTAAATGATCCAAATAGCATCAGTCGTAGTCTGATGGAGTGGGAACTGGAAACGCTAGTGGAACAGATGAAAGCTGCCTGGGCATATTCCGTTTCTTGATTTTGAGAAGAAATCAGCGTATAATAGGAATAATTTCCTAAAAGGTATTTCAGGATCCTTTTATAAGACGGGTATACACAGGATGGAGGCGGCATATGGACAGGACAAATAAACTGGGAATCAAAATCGATAATGGTGAGTTGGAAACAAGCCTGATTCCAGCAGATTTTACGGAACCAAATGTTTTATTCGAAAAGTTGCTTGAACGAATTCGGAGATATCATCCTTCGGATGATTTTTCCATGATTGAAAAAGCATATAAGATTGCGTATGAAGCTCATGAGGGACAGCTGAGAAAATCTGGAGAACCATATATTATTCATCCGGTTTGTGTATGTATTATTTTGGCAGAGCTGGAGTTAGACAAGGAGACTATTGTAGCAGGTATGCTTCATGATGTAGTGGAAGATACTGTTATGACTAGTGAAGAGATTACCGAAGAGTTTGGTGCAGAAGTGGCACTTCTGGTAGATGGTGTTACGAAGCTGACCCAGTTAAATTATGTAGCTGATAAGGTGGAGGTTCAGGCGGAAAATCTGCGTAAAATGTTCCTTGCCATGGCAAAGGATATCCGTGTTATATTGATTAAACTGGCAGACCGTCTGCATAATATGCGTACCATGCAGTATCAGACACCGCCAAAGCAGAAAGAAAAATCCCGTGAAACTTTAGATATTTATGCGCCAATTGCAGACCGTCTTGGGATTTCCAAAGTAAAGGTAGAATTAGATGATTTGGCATTCCGCTATCTGGAGCCAGAAATGTACCATGATTTGGTTTCTAAGATTGCCCATGGACAGGTGCAGAGGGATATATTTATTAAGCAGATTGTAGAAGAAGTAAGCAGTCATATTGAAGCTTCTGGCATTAAAGCCACCATTGATGGACGTGCAAAGCATTATTTTAGTGTGTATAAGAAAATGGTGACACAGAATAAGAAGCTGGAGCAGATTTATGATTTGTTTGCAGTGCGTATTATTGTAGATAGTAAAAGAGAATGCTATACCGCATTAGGTGTTATTCATGAGATTTATAAACCGATACCGGGGCATTTTAAGGACTATATTACGATGCCAAAGCCAAACAAATACCAGTCCCTTCATACTACGTTAATTGGTCCTCAGGGACAGCCTTTTGAGATTCAGATTCGTACCTATGAAATGCATCGTACTGCTGAGTATGGTATTGCTGCCCATTGGAAGTACAAAGAGAATCAATATGGAAGTAAGACTGCGGATAATGAGGAAGAAAAGCTGGCATGGCTGAGACGTATCTTAGAGTGGCAGCGGGACATGTCAGATAATAAGGAGTTCTTAAGTCTTTTGAAAAGTGATTTGGATTTATTCTCAGATCACGTATATTGTTTTACAAAGGATGGCGATGTAAAGAATCTTGCCGCAGGCTCTACACCGATAGATTTTGCTTATGCAGTGCATAGTGCAGTAGGTAATAAAATGGTTGGTGCCAGAGTCAATGGCAATCTGGTAAATATTGATTATGAGATTCAAAATGGTGACCGTATTGAGATTATAACCTCGAATAATTCAAGAGGTCCTAGCAGAGACTGGTTATCTATTGTTAAGAGTACTCAGGCAAAAAATAAGATTAATCAGTGGTTCCGGTCTGAATTTAAAGAAGAGAATATTACCCGGGGCAAAGATGCTTTAGCAAATTATTGTAAAGCCCAGGGAATTGTGTTGTCAGAGCTGTTGAAACAGGAGTATACCGAAGTCTGTATGAAAAAGTATGGATTCCGTAATTGGGATTCGGTGCTTGCAGCGATTGGACATGGTGGACTGAAGGAAGGACAGGTTGTAAATAAACTACAGGATGCGTATAACAAGAAGCATCCAAAGTATACCACTGACCAGGATATTTTAGATGCAGTGGAAAAGAGTATGACATCTGCGGGAAATGCCCAGAGCAAGCCGGCTGCTGCCATTAAATCCAAAAGTGGAATTGTGGTAGCGGGTTTAAATGATGTTTCTGTACGTTTTTCCAAATGTTGTAGTCCGGTGCCGGGGGATGAGATTATAGGCTTTGTTACCAGAGGCCGTGGTGTTTCTATTCACCGTACGGATTGTGTCAATATGATGAATTTATCCGAAATGGATCGTCAGCGTATTATTGAAGCTGAGTGGCAGGTGGCTTCGGATGGTTCCCAGACGGAATACTATGATACAGAGATTATTCTTTATGCATATAATAGAATGGGATTGCTTCTGGATATTACAAAGGTATTTACAGAGAATAAAATCGATGTGAAGTCTATGAATATCCGTACTAGTAAGCAGGATGTTGCTACGATTACGGTTGGATTTGCCATTCGTGGAGTAGAAGCATTGCATGATCTTACTAAGAAATTAAGAAACGTAGAGGGCATAAAGGATATTCAGAGAACCAGATCATAGGATTTTGTTTTTTGAATAGAAGAGATGATAGCAGAATTTGGAGGCTAAGTGATGGATAGATTGTGTTGCGACTTTCGTGTAGTTGGTCCTGTTCAGACCAATTGCTATTTTTTGTATCATGAGGATAATAAGGAATGTTTGATTTTTGATCCAGGGGATCAGGCAGAACAGATAATAAGCTTTATAAAGAAAAAAGAGTTAAAGCCGGTAGGAATTGTGTTGACTCATGGACATTTTGATCATATCATGGCAGCAGATGAGATACGGAAAGAATTTGACATTAAGATATATGCGGCAAAGGCAGAGGAAGAATTATTAGGCAATAGTATGTTGAATGTATCGGCACAAATAGGTGAATCAGTTTCTTTGAAAGCAGACGAATGGCTGGAGGATGGTCAGGAACTTTCTATTTTGGGTGAGACCATGCGTTGTATCCTGACGCCGGGGCATACCATTGGTGGAATGTGCTACTATTTTTCAAAAGCAGGGATTTTGATTTCTGGTGATACTTTATTTGAGGCATCAGTAGGGCGTACTGATTTACCAACCGGAAATGGACGTCAGCTGATTCAATCCATTCGTGAAAAGTTATTCTGTCTTCCGGATGAGGTAAAGGTTTATCCAGGACATGGAATGATGACTAGTATTCAGGATGAAAAAATGTATAATCCATTTGCGGCAGAATAAGCTTCTGCTTATTGATATCAAAAATATTGTCGCAGCATGGAGGCTAAAATCATGATAAAAATCATATTATCTGAGCGGGATTTTGATTATGAGATTCAAGCTTTGGTCAATAGTTTTTTTCCTGGTCAGATTATTAGTGTGGTAATACAGGGGGAAGAGAAGGAAAAGTCTGATTCTGAAATCGCTGTAGGGATTTCTATGTTTCAAAAAGAAATCTGTACATGGTATGAGATTGGAACTGTGCGGAAAGAGAAACGGTGTCTGGTAAGTGGAGAACAGGATTTTCATAAGCACGAAGGAAAGACAGCACATCCATATCGAACCTATTATAAAAATCAGTTAAAGAAGCTGTTATTTCAGTTACTAAAGGAAGTTGAGCAGACCCAATTGCCGGAAGGAGTCAGACATAGCATTCCTGTATGGGGGACTATGACCGGGGTAAGACCTGCAAAGATTCCTATGGGGGAGATTCTCGCTGGCAGAAACCGTGAGGAAATCAAGGCTAATTTATTAGAAGAGTATCAATGCAGTGAACAAAAAGCAGAGCTTTGTATGCAGGTAGCTGCAAATGAAGCAAAACTTTTGGAAGAAACGGAATATGAGCAAGGATATAGCTTGTACGTTGGGATTCCATTTTGTCCAACTACATGTTTGTATTGTTCTTTTACTTCCTATCCTTTGGCACGGTTTGAACATTTAGTAGAAGATTATCTTAGCGCTTTAAAGAAGGAATTAGAATACTGCGGAAAGCTATATCAGGGGAAGAAGCTGTCTAGTGTTTACATAGGAGGAGGAACTCCTACTACCTTGAATGCAGAACAATTAAAGCGGCTGATTCAGTGGATACAGGAATATTTCCCAGTGGAAGATGCCTACGAATTTACGGTAGAAGCTGGACGTCCAGACAGTATTACAATAGAAAAACTACAGGCTTTGCGGGAGGCTGGTGTGGAGAGGATTTCTGTAAATCCTCAGACTATGCAGGATAAGACCTTGGAGCTGATTGGCCGTAGACATACTGTAGACCAGACAAAGGAAGTATTTCAAATGGCCAGAGAGGCTGGATTTACCAATATTAATATGGATTTGATTATTGGGCTTCCAGGGGAAACGGTGGAAGACTTTAAGGATACCTTAGAGCAGATTCAGGAACTGAATCCAGATAGTCTTACCATTCATTCGCTGGTGGTAAAGAGAGCCTCCAGACTACGTGAGATTATGGATGAATGTGGAGACATTCTGGAGACAGAGAGAGCCTGGCGGATGGAACAGATGTTGGAGCTTGGCGAAATTTTTGCGAAGGAAAATGGATATCTGCCATATTATATGTACCGTCAGAAAAATTCTGCAGGATATGCAGGAAGCTCTGGACAGGAAAATATCGGCTATGCGAGAGAAGGAAAAGAATGTCTCTATAATATTCTTATTATGGAAGAAAAGCAGACCATTCTTGCAGTGGGTGCTGGCGCATCCACCAAGTTGTATGATGTGGAAAAAAATATGGTAAGCAGAGTGGAAAATGTGAAAAGTGTAACAGACTATATAGAGCGTATTGATGAAATGCTGGAGAGAAAGAATATTCTGAAATAAGCATTGCACAGGCGCAGTATGGAGGCTAACTATGGAGGAAGATTATTTAGAAGGGCTGGTTATGGCCAGTGATAATATTAGTCCCCGGTTAAGGGAGAGTGCCTATATTGAAATGTGTCATGGAGTTACTGTAAGTAATCTGGCGGTGGCATTAGCGAAAGAATTGGGAGAGGACCAGGAGTTTTGTGATAATATTGCAGTGGCAGGTCTGCTTCATGATTTAGGAAAGCTTCATCTGGACAGATATCTGTATCATGATGAGGGGGATGATGCTTTTGCAATTGAGAGACTGAAATATGTACGAATGCATCCCACTCAGAGCTATCAGGTTTTATGCAGGGAGGGGTATCCCATGGATATTGCAGAGGCAGTGTATTTCCATCATGAAAATTATGACGGAACTGGATATCCAGCCAACCTTCGTGGAGAGGACATTCCATGGATGGCAAGAATTCTTAGAACCTGTGATGTATTTTCGGCATTGACAAGTGATAGAAGTTATCGAAGAGCTTTTGATAAGAATACTGCCATTGATATTATGATTGATGAAGTGGCAGATTATGACATGAAAGTATTTTTGGCATTCCAGAGACTTTTGCATAGTGAAACTTTTCAAGGTCTTGATCAGCTTCGTACAGTGGTAACTCCATTGCAGAAAAAGCATTTAGGAATGTTTATTCAGGAAGCGGAATTTGCTGATAAAGGGAAAGAGTCTTGCAAGAAATAAGAATTCGTTGTATCATCTTGAAGGCGAGATTAAAATAGTACAAAGGTTAGATATATAAATTTTTGTTCGCTTTGCAAATATTAGACATGAGACTTGAATTTGCAGATTGAGAGAAAGGAAGGATTTATAAAATGGCAGAATCAATGAGAGGACTTAAGCGTACTTGCCGATGCGCTGAATTAGGAGAGAGTAATATTGGACAGGAAGTTACTGTTATGGGATGGGTTCAGAAGACTAGAAATACAGGTGGTCTGATTTTTGCAGATTTACGTGACCGTAGTGGTCTTTTACAGATTAACTTTCAGGAAGAAAAATTGGGAAAAGAGCAGTTTGATAAGGCGTACAAGCTTCGTAGTGAGTTTGTAATTGCTGTAGTGGGTACTGTGGTAGCCCGTGAAGGTGGAGTAAATAAGAACCTGGCTACCGGTGCCATTGAAATTATGGCAACCGAGCTTCGTGTACTTTCAGAGGCACAGACCCCTCCATTTCCAATTGAAGAGGATAGTAAGACTAAGGAAGACCTTCGTTTGAAATATCGTTATCTGGATCTTCGTCGTCCAGACTTACAAAAGAATCTCATTATGCGTAGTAAGGTTGCAACTCTTACCAGACAGTTCCTGTCTGATGAGGGATTTTTAGAGATTGAGACACCTATGTTAAATAAGAGTACTCCGGAAGGTGCAAGAGATTATCTGGTACCAAGCCGTGTACATCCAGGTTCTTTCTACGCACTGCCACAGTCTCCACAGCTGTTTAAGCAGCTTTTGATGTGTTCTGGTTATGACCGTTATTTCCAGTTGGCAAAGTGTTTCCGTGATGAGGATTTACGTGCAGACAGACAGCCGGAATTTACCCAGATCGATATGGAGTTGTCGTTTGTTGATGAAGAAGATGTAATGGATGTCAATGAGCGTTTGTTACAGAAGCTTTTTAAAGAGATTTTAGATATTGATGTTCAGCTTCCAATCCAGAGAATGCCATGGCAGGAGGCAATGGACCGCTTCGGTTCTGATAAGCCGGATCTTCGTTTTGGTATGGAATTAAAGGATGTATCGGAAGTTGTTAAGGGTTGTGGCTTTGGTGTATTTACTGGAGCATTAGAAGCAGGTGGTTCTGTCCGTGGTATTAACGCAGAGGGACAGGGAGCAATGCCTCGTAAGAAGATTGATGCCCTTGTGAAGTTTGCAAAAGACTTTGGTGCAAAGGGTTTGGCATATCTTTGTATCAATGAAGATGGAACTTATAAGTCTTCCTTTGCAAAGTTTATGACAGAAGAGGAGTTAGATGCACTGGTTCAGGCAATGGAAGGAAAGCCGGGAGATTTACTTTTATTTGCTGCTGACAGTAACAAGGTGGTTTATGATGTACTTGGAAACCTTCGTCTGGAGCTGGCAAGACAGTTAGAGCTTTTGGATAAAAATGAGTATCGTTTCCTTTGGGTAACAGAGTTCCCACAGTTTGAGTATTCTGAAGAAGAGGATCGTTTTGTTGCAAAGCATCATCCGTTCACCATGCCAATGGAAGAGGATTTACCATTGCTGGAAACAGACCCTGGTAAGGTTCGTGCCAGAGCGTATGATATTGTATTAAATGGTACTGAGATTGGTGGAGGTTCTATCCGTATCCATCAGGATGATATTCAGGAGCGTATGTTTGAGGCTCTTGGATTTACCAAGGAGGCTGCTTACGAGCAGTTTGGTTTCCTGATTAATGCATTTAAGTATGGTGTTCCACCTCATGCTGGTCTTGCTTATGGTCTTGACCGTCTGGTAATGCTGATGGCAAAGGAAGACAGTATCCGTGATGTGATTGCCTTCCCTAAGGTAAAGGATGCTTCCTGTGTCATGACAGAGGCTCCTGGAACTGTAGATCCAAAGCAGCTGGAAGAGCTGGGCATTGAGATTAGTGAGGTAGATACTGAAATACATGAATGATAAATAGTGACGCAGAAAATAGTTTATGGTATTTCTTTTGCGCGGACGCCTCTCGGCTCGGGTTGGTTCTGGCAATGGTGCATAAGACGCTATCTTCGCATGAGATGCTTGATATCGTCTAAGCACCAGCTGAACCAAACGCCGCTTTAAAAGAAAACCATAAACTATTTTCTGCTGTATATTGATAAGTCAGGAATTGAAATTGTGAGGGATTTACAGTAGGAGTTTTTTATGACCGAAGAAATGTTTGAAAAGTCCATGCAGTGGATTGAAAATCGAATAGGGATTACTACGGTACGGATAATTATGAAGATATTGACCGGGATTACAGTGGTGGCGTATGGTGTGACTCTGCTATGGCTGTTATATCAAAGGGACATGTGGCTATTACGGGTGCTTTTGGTTCCGGCAGCAGGTTTTGTCGTAGTATCTGTGTTTCGTAAGGTGGTTTCTGCAAAAAGACCCTATGAAATCTATGGGTTTACGCCACTTTTGGAAAAGGACAGCAAGGGAAATTCCTTTCCAAGCCGTCATGTGTTTTCTAATATGATTATTGCCATGGCGGTGCTTTCGGTATGGACTCCTGGTGGGATTACTCTAATGTTTATCGGGATTTGTCTGGCGGTGTTAAGGTTTATGACCGGGGTGCATTTTATCAAGGATGTTCTGGCTGGAGCGGGGATAGCAGTAGTGATTGGAATCGTTGGATTTTTTATTTAGACATTTATTCTGACAAGGCTTGCAAAAAGGTTGACAAATCCAGTGGTTATAGTAAAATTTACAATGTATGTAAATTTGATAAGTAGTCGGGGGCTTTGCCTTACCGATTCGATAGAATGATAGCAGGAGCAAAAGCTTCTCTATCCAGAATGGAGGAAATGAAATGGCAGAAATGTACAATCACCATGTGGTGGAGAAAAAATGGCAGAAGGTTTGGGATGATGAGAAGGCATTTGCGACTTCCACAGACTATAGTAAACCTAAGTTTTATGCGTTGGTTGAGTTCCCATATCCATCCGGACAGGGACTTCACGTAGGTCATCCAAGACCATATACTGCATTGGATATCGTGGCTCGTAAAAGAAGAATGCAGGGCTACAATGTATTATATCCAATGGGATGGGATGCCTTTGGTCTTCCGACCGAGAACTATGCGATTCAGAATCAGATTCATCCAAAGGTGGTTACTAAGAATAACGTAGAGCGTTTCAAGGATCAGCTCCATTCTTTAGGTTACTCTTTTGATTGGGATAGAGAGATTAATACTACTGATTCTGAGTATTATAAGTGGACACAGTGGATTTTCCTGAAGCTTTTCAAGGCTGGTTTGGCTTATAAGAAGGAGATGCCAATTAACTGGTGTACTTCCTGTAAGGTAGGTCTTGCAAATGAAGAAGTTGTGAATGGTGTTTGTGAGCGTTGTGGTTCTGAAGTTGTCCGCAAAGAAAAAAGTGAGTGGATGTTAAAGATTACAAATTACGCAGATAAGCTGATTGAAGGCTTGGATGGCGTTGATTATATCGAAAAGGTTAAGGTTTCCCAGAAGAACTGGATTGGCCGTTCCGAAGGTGCAGAAGTTGATTTCTGTCTGAAGGATAAGGAAGATAAGCTTCGTGTATATACTACCAGACCAGATACTTTATTTGGTGCTACTTACATGGTAGTTTCTCCAGAACATCCTCTGATTGACAAGTATCAGTCTGAGATTAAAAACTGGGATGCGATTGTAGAATATCGCGAAATGGCTTCTAAGAAGTCTGATTTTGAGCGTACTGAGCTGGCTAAGGATAAGACAGGTGTAGTACTGGATGGTATTTCTGCTATCAATCCGGTAAATGGTAAGGAGATTCCAATCTGGATTTCTGATTATGTATTAATGACCTATGGTACTGGTGCCATTATGGCAGTACCTGCTCATGACGATCGTGACTGGGAGTTCGCAAAGAAGTTTGGCCTTCCAATGATTCAGGTAGTAGAGGGCAAGGAAGGTCCTGTAGATATTGATGCAGCTGCATTTACAGATGTGGCTACCGGTAAGATGATTAACTCTGAGTTCTTAGATGGTCTGGAAGTGACCGACGCTAAGGAAAAGATGAAAGATTTCTTAGAGGAAAAGGGAATCGGATGCCGTAAGGTAAATTACAAGCTTCGTGACTGGGTATTCTCCAGACAGAGATACTGGGGTGAGCCTATTCCAATTATTGAATGTGAGAAGTGTGGCTATGTGCCAGTCGATGAAAGCGAACTTCCACTGGTATTGCCAGAGGTAGAAAGCTATATGCCAACAGATAACGGAGAGTCTCCACTGGCTGCTATGACAGACTGGGTAAATACTACTTGTCCTTGCTGTGGCGGCGCTGCAAAGAGAGAGACAGATACCATGCCTCAGTGGGCTGGTTCTTCCTGGTATTTCCTTCGTTATACCGATCCTAAGAATACAGAGGCTCTTGCAAGTCAGGAAGCGTTGAAGTACTGGCTTCCAGTAGACTGGTACAATGGTGGTATGGAGCATACAACCCTCCACTTACTGTATTCCCGTTTCTGGCATAAGTTCCTCTATGATGAGGGTGTAGTTCCTACTAAAGAGCCATATCAGAAGCGTACCTCACATGGTATGATTCTTGGTGAAAACGGTGAGAAGATGAGTAAGTCCCGTGGTAATGTTGTCAATCCGGATGACATTGTACAGGAATACGGTGCAGATACACTTCGTACTTACGAAATGTTCATTGGTGCCTTTGATTTAAGTGCTTCCTGGTCAGAGGATGGCGTAAAGGGCTGCCGTCGTTTCTTAGAGAGAGTATGGAAGCTTCAGACTCTTATGACAGACGAAGAAGGATACTCAGCAGATATGGAAACCAAGATGCATCAGACCATTAAGAAGGTAAGCAATGACTTTGAAAGTCTGAAATATAACACTGCGATTGCAGCAATGATGGCATTGATTAACGATTTCTATAAGAAAGAGTCTGTTACCAAGGGTGAGTACAAGACCTTAATCACCTTATTGAATCCGGTAGCACCTCATATGACAGAGGAGCTTTGGGAGATTATCGGTGAATCTGGCAGAGTATATCAGACTACATGGCCTGAGTTCGAGGAAGCAAAGACGGTAGAGTCTACTGTAGAAATCGCTGTTCAGATTAATGGTAAGACAAAGACTACATTGGGCATTGGCAAGGATGATCCAAAGGATGAAGTACTTGCAAAGGCAAAGGAAGCACTGGGAGATAGATTGGATGGCAAGAATATTGTGAAAGAAATCTATGTACCGGGCAGAATTGTCAACATTGTAGCGAAATAATAAAGGATAATGGTTATTATCTGATTGGAATTACCCTAAAAGATGGAAATTCTTTTAGGGTAATTTTAACATTTTAATTAAATTCGGTGAATATCCTATCTGTAATATGGTATTGCCGGAAGTTTTAAACAGAGACTTTAGTCTGGTATATGACTTTATTATGAATTGTGAGTATTTGACAGAAGTAAAGAAGAAGTTTTATGTAACGACTATATGTAGGAGAGAAGAGATGTTGAGGGAGGCATTAAATGAGGGAACAAAATAAAACAACAAAAAGAATTCTGGCACTTATTTTTTGTTTTGCACTAGTATTAAGTTTACTAGGAAATAGAAGTGATTTTCGTTTTGCTCAAGCGGCCAGAAAGCTTGCCATAAATAAGAAAACTGCTACTTTGCAGGTTGGAAAATCTGTTAAACTGAAAGTAAAAGGTGCAAAGAATAAGATTAAATGGTCCAGTAACAAAAAGAAAGTTGCTAGCTATGATATTATCTGCAAGAACATATGAAAATTAAGGTGGTTTCCATATGTTCTTGTTTTTTGTTTAAAATGATAAATGTAAAAAAAATATGAACTCTATTGACTTTAAAATTTCTTTGGTGGATAATAAGAATCACCCGATTATTTGTTGGATATTCAACAATTTAAAGAAAGGTCAGGTTGATTATGGAACAGGAAAGACCACTAGGTATGGATATCAACTGCATTGCCAACCGAATACGCAGAGAAGTGGATAAAGAGGTTATGGGAATCTACGAAGATGAGGCCAGCCGGAGTAATGGCTGGATTATCCGTTATATTGCCAGACATTCGGAACAGGATGTTTTTCAAAAGGATATAGAGAAGGAATTTTCCCTGACTCGTTCCAATATTTCTAAGGTAGTAGATTTAATGGTACAAAAAGGATTAATTGTTCGTTCTCCGGTAGAGTATGATGCCCGGTTAAAGAAGCTGACGCTGACACCAAAGGCTATGAAGCTTCATCAGCAGCTGGAGGAAGGGCATGATCTGTTTGAACAAAGACTGACAGAGGGCTTTTCAGAAGAGGAGCTTATGCGGTTTCGAGAGTATCTTCGCCGTCTGGAGAAGAATTTAAAGAAGGAAAATGATAGTAAATAATTCAGGCTGTTATAGAATAGAAATAGATATTAGTCTGAGTTGAAATAAAATAGAGAAAAGGAGGTTGTGTATCAGAATGTTAAAGACGTTAGGTGCACATATAAAAGAGTTTAAAGCAGCATCCATTATGACTCCGGTTTTTATGCTTTTGGAAGTTGCTATGGAAACCATTATTCCGATAATGATGGCATCCATTATTGACGAAGGGGTTAATGCCGGCAACATGAACCACATATACAAGATGGGTGGACTCATGGTGCTTGCTGCGGCATTTAGTTTGTTTTGTGGATACATGGGAGGTAAGTATGGGGCAAAGGCTTCTACCGGTTTTGCCAGAAACTTAAGAAAAGCCATGTATGAGAACATACAAACCTTTAGTTTTTCTAACATAGACAAATTTAGTACAGCAGGTCTGGTTACCAGATTGACTACAGATGTTACTAATATTCAGAATGCATATCAGATGATTTTGCGCATGTGTATGCGTTCTCCTGCCAGTCTGATTTGTGCCATGGTTATGGCATTTGTGATTAATGCTAGAATTGCAATGATTTATTTGGTGGCAGTATTGGCTTTAGGTGCAGTCTTATTCGTTTTGATGCGTCGCACGTCCAAATATTTTAGCAGTATTTTTCATAAGTATGACGACTTAAATGCCAGTGTACAGGAAAATGTATCTGCTATTCGCGTGGTAAAGGCTTATGTGAGAGAGGATTACGAAAAGGATAAGTTTAAAAAGGCAAGTGAAGATGTATGCAGACTGTTTTCAAAGGCAGAGTCTATGATGGTAATGAATATGCCGATTATGCAGCTGACGATTTATGCCTGCATTTTGGGAATTAGTTGGCTGGGGGCTCAGATGATTGTAGGTTCCAGTCTTACCACAGGAGACTTAGCGTCTCTGTTGGCTTATTGTATGAATATCTTAATGAATTTAATGATGCTTTCCATGGTGTTTGTTATGGTTACCATGAGTGTGGCAAGTGGAGAGCGTATTGCAGAGGTGTTGGAAGAAACACCGGATATTACCAATCCTGCTGAACCAGTAATGGAAGTACAGGATGGAAGTATTGAGTTTAATCATGTAAACTTCACATACAATAAAGAGAATAAAGAGCCAGTATTAAAGGATATTACCGTGTCAATTAAAGCAGGAGAAACCATTGGGATTCTCGGTGGAACCGGTAGCGGAAAGTCAAGCTTTGTCAATTTGATCAGCCGTTTGTATGATGTAGATGAGGTTGCAGAAGAAGAGACTGAAAAAGTAGACAGCAACAGAGGAGCTGTGATGGTTGGTGGGAAAAATGTCAAGGATTACGATTTGGATGTGTTGCGTAATCAGGTGTCTGTAGTATTGCAGAATAATGTATTGTTTTCAGGGACGATTTTAGAAAATCTTCGATGGGGTGACCCAGAGGCTACAGAGGAAGAATGTATCCATGCCTGCAAGCTGGCTTGTGCAGATGAATTTATTGCGAAAATGCAAGATGGCTATAATACCCATATTGAACAGGGGGGAACAAATGTATCTGGTGGTCAGAAGCAGCGCTTGTGTATTGCAAGAGCCTTGCTGAAGAAGCCAAAGATATTGATTTTGGATGATTCTACCAGTGCAGTAGATACCGCAACAGATGCTAAGATTCGTCAGGCATTTGCTAAGGAGATACCAGGAACAACAAAGCTGATTATTGCCCAGCGTGTATCTAGTATCCAAAATGCAGACCGCATCATTGTAATGGAAGATGGACGGATTGATGGTATTGGAACTCATGAAGAACTTCTGGAAAGTAATGAAATCTATCGGGATGTGTTTGAATCCCAGACCTCTGGAAGTGGAGATTTTGATGAGCCATCATAAAGAGGAAGGCTTTATAAAGGATAAGAGAAATAATAAATTGGATTGGTCTAAATCAATAATACGATTGATTTGACAGAAATGAGGTATCTATGGAAGCGAAAAAGACACATTCTGAGCCTATGCCAAAGGGAGGTCCAGGACAGCGGGGAATGAGACCACCGGTAAAACTGGAAAATCCAGGAGCGACAATAAAACGGCTTTTGAAATATGTAGGAAAGAATTACTGGTTCCATCTGGTTGTAGTCATGATTGGAATTGTAGTCAGTGTACTTGCTAATGTACAGGGAACTATGTTTACCCAATCTCTTATTGACGACTATATTATTCCAATGATTGGAGTAGAAAATCCGAACTTTGGACCACTGCTTCAGAAAATTAGTCAGGTGGCAATATTTTATGGGATTGGTGTGTTATCTACTTGGGCTTACAATCGTATTATGGTAACAGTAACCCAAGGAACATTGCGGGACTTGAGAGATGAATTATTTATTCACATGCAGTCGTTGCCAATTAAGTATTTTGATACCCATGCCCATGGTGACATTATGTCTATTTATACTAATGATATTGATACACTGCGTCAAATGATTAGTCAGAGTCTGCCACAGTTATTTTCCAGCATTATTACGATTATCAGTGTATTGTGTGCCATGATTATTTTAAATATTCCATTGACTTTGATTACTCTGGTTATGGTAGGGATCACTGTTGCTGTCAGTGGAAAAGTGGCAGGACTTTCCGGTGCATATTTCGTAAAGCAGCAGAAGGACTTGGGCAGCGTTAATGCTCATATCGAAGAGATGATGAATGGGCAGAAGGTAGTTAAGGTATTCTGCCATGAGCAGGAGAGTATGGAAGAGTTTAATGGACTCAATGACAAATTGTATGATAGTGCTAATAATGCAAATACTTTTGCTAATGTTATGGGACCAATCAATGCACAGCTGGGAAATATGAGTTATGTTCTTTGTGCCATGGTGGGAGGAATCCTTGCATTAAATGGAGTAGGTGGCTTTACTATTGGTGGTCTGGTAAGTTTTTTGACCTATAATAAATCATTCAGTATGCCAGTGAATCAGGTGAGCATGCAGTTAAATAGTGTGGTTATGGCTTTGGCTGGTGCAGACAGAGTATTTAAGCTTCTGGATGAAAAGCCAGAGGTCAATGATGGTTATGTAGAACTGGTATATGCCAAAGAAGATGAAAAGGGTAATATCACAGAGAGTGAGAAGCGTACAGGTCTTTGGGCATGGAAACATCATCATAAAGAAGAAGGAACAACCACATATCAAAAACTGGAAGGTGCTGTGGTTTTTGACCATGTAGACTTTGGTTACAATGATGAGAAGATTATTCTTCATGATGTAGAAATGTTTGCTGAACCGGGACAGAAGATTGCTTTTGTTGGAGCCACCGGTGCAGGAAAGACTACTATAACTAATCTGATTAACCGTTTTTATGATATTCAGGATGGCAAGATTCGTTTTGATGGGATTAATATCAATAAGATTAAGAAGGAAGACTTGCGTCGTTCTTTAGGAATCGTTTTGCAGGATACCCATCTTTTCACAGGAACGGTAAAGGAAAACATCCGTTATGGTAAGCTGGATGCTACCGATGAGGAAGTATATGCAGCAGCAAAGCTTGCTAATGCAGACAGTTTCATTAAGCATCTGCCGGAAGGATATGACACTATGCTTACCGGAGATGGTGCAAACTTAAGTCAGGGACAGAGACAGCTTCTTGCCATTGCCAGAGCAGCCATCGCAGATCCACCGGCGTTGATTCTGGATGAGGCAACCAGTTCCATTGATACCCGTACCGAAAAGCTGATTACCGATGGCATGGATAAATTAATGAAGGGAAGAACAACTTTTGTCATTGCCCATCGTTTATCTACCGTAAAGAATAGCGATTGCATTATGGTACTGGAGCAGGGACGGATTATCGAACGTGGAACCCACGACCAGCTCATTGAGCAGCAGGGTAAATATTATCAGTTATATACCGGAAAAGTAGGAACTGGACTGGCAGGATAAATTTTATATATTCCATTAGTATTATATTACAAGGTAGCCAGTACACAGCAGAAAAAGGTCATATATTTTCCGATTGAGTGGCGTTTGAACTCGCCGGTGCTTGAAGGATAGTAAGCGTATCACGCGAAACTATCCTTCTATGCATCCGTTGCGTAGTTCATCCCGAGCCGCAAGGCGTCCACGAAATGGAAATATATATGACCTTTTTCTGCGTCATTTTATATCCATAATTGATATTCTATGAATTTGTTATTCTGCCAGATATTTTTCGCAGGCAGCAATGACTTCTTTCATTGCCTGTGGTCCTGGAGCACCGATGGTGTTACGTTTTTCAACACAGGTCTCCATGCTGATGGCATCGAAAATATCTTCTTCAAATACAGGACTGATGGCCTTGTATTCTTCTAATGTCATTTCACCAAGAGAAATGTTTTTGTCGATGCAATAAAGTACTAGCTGGCCAATGATTCCATGAGCGTCACGGAAGGCTACACCGTGGTTTACCAGATAGTCAGCAGCGTCAGTTGCGTTGGTAAATCCACCTTCTGCGCTGGCACGCATCTTATCCTTACGGAAACTCATCGTATCTAACATACCATTGAAAAGTACGATACAGCCCTTCGTAGTGTCAATAGCATCAAAAACAAATTCTTTATCTTCCTGCATGTCTTTATTGTAAGCAAGTGGAAGACTCTTCATGGTTGTCAAAAGAGACATTAATGCACCGTAGACACGGCCGGTCTTACCACGTACCAGCTCTGCAATGTCTGGATTCTTTTTCTGTGGCATAATACTGCTGCCGGTAGAGTAAGAATCATCAATTTCAACGAACTGATACTCATTGGTATTCCACATAATGATTTCCTCGCAGAAGCGGGAAAGGTGCATCATAATAATAGACATATCATTTAAAAATTCAATTAAATAATCTCTGTCAGAAACAGAATCCATACTATTTAAGGTTGGTCCAGTGAAACCGAGAAGCTCAGCTGTACGCTCTCTGTTTAATGGATAGGTAGTGCCAGCTAAAGCACCGGAACCCAGAGGGCAGTAGTTCATACGAGCCAGACCGTCTGCGATACGGGAGCGGTCTCTTTTAAACATTTCAAAATAAGCACCCATATGATGAGCCAAGGTAATTGGCTGTGCCTTCTGAAGATGAGTAAAACCAGGCATAATAGTATCTGTATTTTCCTTCATAATAGAAAGCAGGCTGGTCAGCAGGTTCTTTAATAACTCATCCATTTCCTGCATTTCCTTACGGGTATAAAGCTTCATATCCAAAGCAACCTGATCGTTACGGCTGCGTCCGGTGTGAAGACGTTTTCCTGCTTCGCCAATACGCTCAATTAGATGAGCTTCTACAAAGCTGTGTATATCTTCATGAGTTCCATCAAATTCTAAAGTGCCGTTAGTAATATCTTCACAGATTCCTTTTAGGCCTGTGATAATGGCATCCTTATCCTCGTTACTGATAATGTCCTGTTCAGCTAGCATAGTTACGTGGGCGATGCTGCCTTCGATGTCCTCCTGATAAAATTTCTGGTCAAAGGAGAGAGAAGCATTAAAGTTATGTACCAGCTGATTGGTTTCTTTTGTAAATCTGCCGCCCCAAAGTTTCATAGTATTACCTCTTTTCTGCCAGACCAATTGTTCTTTTCTTGGTCTTATGCTTTTTGTTATTGTTGTTTTTTCATGAAGAAGGGCAAAACCAGTGTTTTACCAAGGGCAACAAATGTTGCCCTGCAAGAATTGTGAAGCAATTCTTGTTGACTTCCCATTATCTTTCGAGCAATTTCCTAGCCCATGAAAATACCGAAATAGCACTGCTATTTCGGTATTATAATCTTTTCATCACTCTATCTAATACGATAAGAGTCTTGCCAGGAATTACTCCTCAGTGTCTGCTTTTGTTTCGGAAAATTCAATAAAATCATCCTCGAAGTCATCTTCGAAATCATCATCAAAATCATCCAAGTAATCAGGAGTAAAATATTTGTATACTGCAAAAGCAATTGCTGCAACAGCTGCAATTGCACCAATAATTGCAAGTCCAACTAAAATGTTGTTTTTATTTTTCTCCTCCAGTTCCTTTTTATGAATGAGTTCATTTAATTTTGCTGCATTTAATAAATCTTCTAATTTGTTTGTCATAATTAACCTCCCATGTGACGTCAAATTATATTTGACAGAAAGTGTGGACTTCTTGCCTTGAAGTAGTCGTTTACAGTTTCTATTCATAATATACTAAAAAGTATATCATATTTTTTTTGCAATATCCACATTAAAGTGTAACCTTAATCTATCTTTTTTAATTTGGCAAAAGAAGCCATCATTTTTCGTGTATTTCCATTGTCAAAGGCTACTGCAACTTCGTAATCACCGCCAGTTTCTGTTAAAGAGGTAACCACGCCTTCGCCAAAACGCATATGCTTTACCCGGTCGCCTTCTTTATAAGAAATGGAAACAGAAGCAGGTGCAGCCTCTCTGGCAGCATAGGAAGAACCAAATCCTTTAGAAATCATTGGGTTGCCAGCAAATAGATTGGCACCGCTTTTTCCGGCGTGTCCACTTTGCTTTGCTTTGTTTTCGGCAGTAGGATTCCAGGTACCAGTACCATAAGCTTTTGAAGCCGTATTAGAAGTTCTGGCTCCATAAGCGGAAGGCTTTGGCTTATCAAAAATAGAATTTTGTGCCTGTAAAAATTCCGCAGCACTGTAGCTTCTTCCACCTGAATAACTATTCTGCTTCCTTGGAGTACCTTGTGGAAATAAAATACTGGAAGAGGAGTGCAGGGCATTGCTGTTGCTGGCTTGAAGCAGATACCGTGGAATTTCGCTAATGAACCGGGAAGGACGGTTAAACTGCTGTTCACCGTTGCGGAAACGGCTTCTGGCACAGGAAAGGGAAAGCTTTTTCATGGCACGGGTAATGCCCACATAGCAGAGCCGGCGTTCTTCCTCCATTTCCTCTTCGGCAGTTTCCGGATCCTCAGCATACACCGCCATGGCTCCTGGGAAAATGCCATCTTCCATACCTACCAGATAGACATAAGGGAATTCCAGACCCTTGGCACTATGCAAGGTCATAAGGAGTACAAGATTGTTGCTTTCATCCACATTATCAATATCAGCCACTAAAGCAACTTCTTCTAAAAAGCCACTAAGAGTAGGCATTTCATCCTCGCAGTTTTCTTCATAAGTGACTGCTTTGTTAATTAATTCCTGAATGTTTTCTAAGCGGTTATTTGCTTCTTCTGTGTCTTCTTCCTCCAACATGGCACGATAGCCAGTTTCATCCAGAATCTCCCGGATTAAATCCTCCAGACTGTATTCTGGATTTTCCATATGACGCTTGAAGGATTCAATCAGGCTTACAAAGGAACCGAGTTTGGAAGCACTGCGTCCAACGCCATCTATATATTCATAATTTTGCAATGCACCGTAAAAACTGGTTTCATGAGTGATGGCATAGCTGGTGATACGGTCAATGGTAGTAAGACCGATTCCACGTTTTGGCACGTTAATGATACGTTTTACAGAAATGTCATCCAAGCCATTGTCAATGGTACGTAAATATGCCAGCATATCCTTGATTTCTTTACGCTGATAGAAGTTTACAGCACCTACGATACGGTAAGGAACATTGTTGGTAATCAGTTTTTCTTCGAATACACGGGATTGGGCATTGGTACGGTAAAGAATGGCAAAATCCTTATAATCAGCCTCTCCTTCCCGTACTGCATGTGCAATGGCATCAGAAATGACACCAGCTTCTTCGTATTCATTTTCAAACTGGGTATAATAAATGGAATCTCCTTTGTCCTTTCTAGTCCAAAGAGATTTCTCTTTTCTCTTGGTATTATGGTGAATTACTGCATTGGCAGCATCCAGAATATTCTGGGAAGAGCGGTAATTTTCCTCCAAACGGATGACTTTACTGTGAGGATATTGCTGCTCAAAGTTGAGAATATTCATAATATTTGCGCCACGGAACTTATAAATGGACTGATCATCATCACCTACCACACACAAGTTCTGTTCCATGCCGCCATCCTCAGATGGAGTATTTGCCATAAGGCTTATCAATTTAAACTGTGCAGTATTGGTATCCTGGTACTCATCCACCATAATGAATCGGAAACGATTCTGGTAGTAAGACAGAATATCTGGATTTTCTCGAAAAAGCTCCACGGTTTTACAAATCAAATCATCAAAGTCCAAAGCGTTGGAATCCCGCAGACGCTTCTCATATTCTCGATAGGCCCGGGCGTAGATTTCTTTCATATAATCTCCCTGAGCACGCTGTTCATATTCCTCTGGTGAAATTAATTCATCCTTGGCAGAAGAAATGGCACCAAGAAAGGCACGTTCTTTAAATTTCTTTGGGTCCAGTTGAAGATACTTAATAATATCCCGCATTAGTGCCTTTTGGTCATCACTGTCATAAATGGTAAAATTACGATTGTAGCCAAGAGCCTCTATGTATCGGCGAAGAATGCGGACGCAGGTGGAGTGGAAGGTGCTGACCCAGATATTTTCAGCACCATATCCCACAATCTGATCCACACGCTCCCTCATTTCGCCGGCAGCCTTGTTAGTAAAGGTCAGAGCCAGAATATGATAGGGATTTACATCATGCTGCTCAATTAGATAAGCAATGCGGTGGGTCAGTACCCGGGTTTTACCAGAACCAGCACCTGCCAGTATTAGTAGTGGTCCTTTATAATGTTTTACTGCTTTTTCCTGTTCAGGATTTAAGCCATCCAATATACTCATAATTGAAATCCTTTCTATTTAATCAGATTATCCCGATACTCCTTTGCATTGGCAAAGAAAGCACGGATATTGTCACTGCGGTCTTCTACAATGTCTTCTTTTATCTTGGTAATAATATCCATATATTCCTCTAAAAATTCTAAAATGCAATCTTTATTAGAAAGGCAGATGTGCTGCCACATATCTGGAGAGGAAGAAGAGATGCGGGTGATATCTTTAAATCCTCCTGCTGCAAGAAGCTGGTAGATTCCTTCGGTATCTCTGTTATGCACTGCATTGACCAGAGCAGCAGAAATAACATGGGGCGCATGGCTGATTCCGGCAGTAGCACGGTCATGCTGTTTTACATCAATGGTAACGCAATTGGAACCGGCAGCCTGAACAAAATCCTGCATCCATTTTATAGATTCTTCTGGAACCTGACTGGTAGGTGTTAATATGTAATAGCATCCTTTTAAAAAGGCGGTATCAGAGTTGGCATAGCCGATTTTTTCAGAACCTGCCATAGGATGTCCGCCAATAAAGTAATGTTCCATCTGAAGTTTCTCTACTGCAGCATGAATGTCACCTTTCACGCTGCCTACATCAGTAATAATACAACCGTCCTTTAAAATAGGTTTTAGTCGTTCTAAGTAAGCAATGTTTGTCAGAACCGGAGTGCAAAGAAATATGACATCGCACTGGGAAAAATCTGAAAAATCCGTAGTGATCCGGGAAAGTACACCATCAGAAAGTGCCAGCTCCAGATTTGGATTTTGCTTGGTTTCATAGTAGTTATAGGCTATAATTTCACCCTCTGGGAAGATGTTGCGAAGGCAACGGGCAACAGACCCTCCAATTAGTCCCAGACCAATAAAACCAAAGTGGGTTCTTTTATTTTCATTTTGCATAGTAAAATCTCCATTCATTCTGAAAAATCACATTAAAAAGCGCAAGTATCTCTATTTTAGTCTACCTTTTTAGGGGTGTCAACTTGATAATTGGACTGGTTAGGGGTATAATGTTAGGACGTTTTGTGTTTAGGGATAAAAGTATAAAAACATACATTGCAACGATAGAAAGAAAAGGTACGGAGGAGATAAATATGGGGAAGAGTATAGGCCAGAAGATTGGTGCAGTCCTAAAAATTATTTTTGGTTCCATTGGAAGCTATCTTGGGATTGTGTCTAATATTTTTGGAACGATTCTGGGCGTTTTGGCATCCATGCTATTGGTTTGTGTGATTGCCGGAGTATGTATTTATGTAAAAATGATGCCAATGTTTACCGAAGCAAGAGAGGTTGTTTTTGACAATCTGGTCAATATGAATGAAGAAGACTTCATTATGAATGAAGATACCATCGTATATGATTATAAGGGGAAGAAGGTTGGTTCTGTCAATGCAGGACGTTATAAGTATGTGAAAATCTCCAATATTTCTCCGTATATTATTGATGGATATATTGCAGTAGAGGATAAGCGTTTTAAGACCCATGGCGGTGTGGATTATCTAGCTACTATGCGTGCCGGTGTGGCACTTTTGAAAAACAATGGTGAAATTACCCAGGGTGGTAGTACCATTACCCAGCAGGTAGTTAAGAATAATCTTTTGACGCAGGAGCAGAGTTTTACCAGAAAGATTGCAGAAATTTTATTGGCACCAACGGTAGAAACCAAGTTTGGTAAAGACAAAATCATAGAATTTTACTGTAATAGCAATTATTACGGAAACCGTTGCTATGGAGTAGGAGCAGCCAGCAAATATTATTTTGATAAGAAAGCTTCTGAACTGGAGCCGGCAGAAGCAGCACTGCTGATTGGTTTGTCCAATAGCCCTTCGGCTTATAATCCAGTGACCAACCCGGAGGCGGCGTTGGTAAAGCGCAACGAAGTGTTGACTACCATGTATGAGGAAGAGGCAATTACAAAGAAAGAATATAAGAAAGCCATTAAGTCTGAAATTGATGTACTTCAGGTAACAGAAAAGACTTCTAGTGAAAGCTATATTATAAGCTATGCGGTACATTGTGCCGCCTTATCCTTGATGGAACAGGAGAACTTCGAGTTTCAGTATACCTTTCAGGATAAGGAAGAATACGAGGCTTATAATGAAAAATATTCTGCGGATTATGGTCAGAAATGTGAGGATATCCGTTCTGGTGGGTATAAGATTTATACCTCTATAAATCAGAAAATGCAGAAAAAGCTTCAGAAGGCAGTGGACTCTGGTCTGTCATATAATAGAGAAAAAAGTGAGGATGGCAAATATGCTCTTCAGGGGGCTGCTGTATGTGTGGATAATAATACCAACTATGTTGTGGCGATTGTAGGTGGAAGAGGAACAAAGGATGCCTATAATAGAGCGTATCTTTCTGCCAGACAGTCAGGAAGTGCTATCAAGCCACTGATAGATTATGCGCCTGGATTTGAATGTGGAGCCTATTCCCCATCTACGGAGGTGGATGATCATGCCATTAAAAACGGTCCGAAAAATGCCGGCGGTTCCTACATGGGAAATGTGTCTGTCAGGGAGGCTGTTGCCCGTTCTATTAATACGGTGGCATGGCAGGTTCTTGAAACCATTACACCGGAATACGGTATGTCCTTTTTGGAAAAAATGCGTTTCCATAACTTAAGCTATGTGGATAATGGAAATATGGCATTGTCTCTGGGTGGCTTTACCGAAGGTGTCCGGGTGGTTGACATGGCAAAAGGTTATGCTACTCTGGCGAATAATGGAATGTACAGTGACCGTACCTGTATCCGAAAAATTGAGCATGTATCGGATGGTACAATTTATAAGGATGCAGAAGAAATTACCCAGGCATATTCTGCAGATGCGGCATGGCTTATGACAGATGTATTAAAGGGTGTCATTAATGAAAGTTATGGAACTGGTAGATCCTTGAAACTAAATGGCGGCCAGATTGCAGCAGGAAAAACAGGAACCACCAACTCCAGTAAGGATGTATGGTTCTGTGGTTATACCTCTCATTATTCTACGGTGGTATGGGCAGGTTATGATACTCCTCGGTCAATGCCGGGAGCTTCCGGTGCATCTATTCCAGGTGTGATTTGGAAAAATTATATGAATGCTATTCATCTGAATAAGGAAGTAAAGGATTTTGAAGCCCCAGAATCTGTAAGACTTGCCAGTTATGACAGTGAAGGAAAGATTATCGAAGGAACGGAAGTCAGTGCAGATAATCCTAGAACCTATGGAAAGGATTATTTTGCAACCCAGATTTTGGAAAAGACATCAGAATATGTAGATGGCGCAAAGGAAAGTGTATACCAGAAGAAGGTGCTGAAGAAACTTCAGAAATTTGAAAAAATGACAGTTACCAGCATTGCAGATTATTATGATTTGGAGCAGACATATATGGAATTAAAAACGATGATTGCTACTATATCTGATGATAAGGTGCGAAAAGAGTATAGCACCCGTTGTACGGATAAGTATAATAGTCTGAAGGATGAAACCAAGGCATGGAAAGATGTTGTGAATGCTCATGAAGCACAACAAAAGGAAGAAAATGAGCGGTTAGCCCAAGAAGCGGCTTTAGAATCACAGGAAGCTAGGGAAGAACAGACTAGAAAGACCAGGGTGGCTCTGGCGCAGACAAGATTAAAGAAGCTGCAAAAGCATAAATATAAGCCGGATAATTTATCTACCTTATTGTCTAAGGCTTCGGAAGCAGTGGAGGCATGCCGAGGATATGACGAATATGAAGAGTTATATAGTCAGTATATAAATTATAAAGCTCAGCTTCAGGCGCTGCCAACAAAAGAAGAGTATGAAGCACGTCAGTCAGAGGAGACTGCAGGAACAGAGCAGGCGGAAGCTGCTTCGGAGTAGGAGGTGACAGGGAATGAAGGATAAAGAGTCTTTAATTAGCCGTCAGGAACGGGCTGCCAAGCAGCAGGAGCTGTTGGAAAAAAAGAGAAGAGCCAAGGCGGAATACAATAGTACTTCCAGAACAATGCGTAGATCAGTACCTGTTACCCAGAAAAAAGTGAAGATATCTAAGACTGCAAAAGAGAAAAAGCAGGCAGAGTATATCTCCAAGGAAGCATACTATCAGTCGAAAAAGATGGTAGTGTCAGAAAGCATGGCGAATTATGCTTCTGTCAGCCAGTGGTTTTTAAGTATCTGCTGGCTGAATATACCAGTCATTGGATTGATTTATGCGCTGATTCTTGCAATCAATCCTAAGACACCATATGACAAAAAGAACTTTGCCAGAGGATATTTGTTATATCAGATTTTAGTATTGTTTTTGTCATTCACTATTATGTATGTACTATATCAGGTAGGACTAAGTTTCATAGAAGAAATGCTTAGCTACGTGAAATAAGAGTTCTTGGCTAGAAGAAAGGTACATAGAGTAAATAGAGACCAGTTTTGCAGTTAAGCATTTTGGAGTAGAGAAATTATGCGAAACAAGATAGAACAGGTTGCTATTTATGCAAGAATTTCAAAAAAAGATACGATGGGAATATCCAGTAAAGAAAGTCAAAGTATAAGCAATCAAATTGCTTTAGCACAGGAATTTATTGCAGGAGATTCTCAGTTATCAAAAATGCAGGTGCAAATTTTTCGGGATGAAGGATATACAGGAACAAACATGGAACGGCCAGCGGTGCAGAAACTGCTGGCCAATATTTATTTAGGGAAGATACAAGCCTTAGTATTAAAAGACTTTTCACGATTATCCAGAAATCATTTACAGCTTTCTGATTTTCGGGAAAATATAATAGGGCGTTATCCTATTATTCTGATTGCCATAGGAGAAGGATATGATAATCGGAATACACAGAAAGCAGAATTATGTCTGGGGATAAAAAGTATTTTTTATGAATACTATTGCCGAGATATTTCCAGGAAGGCTAAGCAGAGTATTGCAGCAAAGAAGCAGGAGGGGAACTATGCAGTTGCCAGAGCTCCCTATGGATATAAGAGAGGGATAGATGGCAGATTTCAGATAAAATCTGGTGAAGCAAATAATATAAGGAAAATATTTCAATTGGCAGAGAAAGGATGGAATGTGGCACAGATTGCCAGAGAAATATCGGTAAAAAGCCTTGAGGAAGAGACGGAGAATCATCAAAAAAAATGGACTTCCTCCCAGATTTGGCGTATTATCAACAATCCAGTTTATACAGGCTGCCAGGTGTGGCATAAATATGAAAGCAGATATGACGATGGCTTTTCTATGAAAGAAGTAGAAAGAACTCTGTGGAAAAAAAAGGAAGAGATGCATCCTGCAATCATTTCCCGGCAGCAATATGAAAAGGTTCAAAGCTTTCAAAAGCGGACAGCCAGCTTTGAAAAAAGAAAGGGAAAGCGGCATATGTTTCAAGGGATAACCAAATGTGTCTATTGCAAAAAGGCACTATGCAGGCATAGAAGGAAGAAAAACTATCTTTGCTGTCGCGAGAAACATATGTCCAAGGAAATACTTATTCCAGAAAATCAGTTATGGGAAATCTGTCGGCAGGTATGGAAGAAACAGAGGGGCATGGTCAGGGATAAAAATCTGGAAGAGATTAGCAGTCAGCAGGAGAAACGTTTATTTATCAAATATATGATTGAAAGGATAGAAGTGGGAGAGAAACGTTTGTTAATTCGGTGGAAGACTACTGCAATGTCTGGTATAATAGAAGAAATTACAAATGATATATCATTGATAGAAAGAAGTGATTCCTATGAAGAAAGAAATATTAAATGAAAAGATTATTAATTATAAAGAAGGCATCAAAAGATTTTCTGACAACGAAAGACTATATGAGAAGTATTTATTGAAATTTATTGCCGATAGTCATGTGGAAAATGCATGTAAAGCCCTTGAAGAAAAAGATTATCAGGAGGTTTTAGGACAGATTCATCCGTTAAAGGGGATGGCAGGAACATTAGGGATGAAATCCTTATATTCTGCCTGTGATGAGACGGTGAAGGTGCTAAGGCAGCAGCAATGGGAACGATTGGATGCGTGTATGGAAAAGATAAGTAAAGAGCACTGCTTAGTGATAGAGTTGTTGCAACAAGACCTTAAGGAATAAAAGGAAGTTATGTATGATATAACTAAAAATATATAACGAGTCCCAATATTTGGGTTAATAGACTATAGTTACAACTAAATATGGAAAAAGACCATTTGAAATCGTTCACTTTACACAAAAATGCATTTTGGTGAAAATTTCTCGATTAGATTTATTGATTCTCTGTCTTTGTCATGTTAGTATCAGAGACGTGGTATGAAAAGTGATTGAATTACTATGACAGAAACGGAGGAACAAGCAAGATGAGAGAACAGTGGAATGGATTTCAGGGTAGAATCTGGCAGGAAGAAGTAAATGTAAGAGATTTTATTCAGAATAACTATACCATGTATGATGGGGATGCCTCATTCCTGGCAGAACCAACAGAAGCAACCAATAAGTTATGGGGAGAACTGCAGAAGCTGCAGAAGGAAGAGCGTGCAAAGGGTGGTGTTCTTGATATGGACACTGATATTGTATCCAGCCTGACTTCCCATGGTGCAGGATATATTAGTGAAGAGTTAAAGGATTTAGAGCAGGTAGTTGGTTTACAGACAGATAAGCCATTGAAGAGAGCCTTCATGCCATTTGGTGGAATTAAGATGGCAGAAGAGTCTTGTCAGATGTACGGATATGAGCCAAGTGCTGAGCTTCATAAGATTTTTACAAAATATCATAAGACTCATAATGAGGCAGTATTTGATGTATATACTCCGGAAATGCGTCTGGCAAGAAGGAATAAGATTATGACGGGTTTGCCTGATACTTATGGTAGAGGCCGTATCGTAGGTGACTATCGCCGTGTGGCATTATACGGAATTGATTATTTGATTGAGCAGAAGCAGAAGGATTTGGCGAATTGTGGTCATGGTGCAATGTCAGAGGATATCATTCGTCTTCGTGAGGAAATTGCAGAGCAGATTAAGGCGTTAAAGGGAATGAAGGACATGGCTGCAATCTATGGCTATGATATTTCCCAGCCGGCACAGAATGCGAAGGAAGCTGTTCAGTGGTTGTATTTCGGCTATCTGGCAGCAGTTAAGACTCAGAATGGTGCTGCAATGAGTGTGGGACGTGTATCTACATTCTTAGATATCTATATTGAAAGAGATTTAAAGAAGGGCATCTTAACAGAGGCTCAGGCTCAGGAGCTTATTGACCATTTTGCAATGAAGCTTCGTATGGTGAAGTTTGGACGTATCCAGTCTTACAATGAATTATTCTCAGGAGACCCGGTATGGGCAACCTTGGAAGTTGGTGGAATTGGTCAGGATGGACGTTCTATGGTAACAAAGACCTGTTATCGTTTCCTTCATACATTGGAAAACATGGGACCTTCCCCAGAGCCAAATTTAACTGTAATGTATTCTTCTAGACTGCCTAAGAACTTCAAGGATTATGCATCATACATTTCTATTGAAACAAGTTCTATCCAGTATGAGAATGATGATGTAATGCGTCCAGTATGGGGCGATGATTATAGCATCTGTTGTTGTGTATCTGCAACACAGACAGGTAAGGAAATGCAGTTCTTTGGTGCCCGCGCAAACCTGGCTAAGTGCTTGAACTACGCTATCAACGGTGGTATCGATATGAAGAGCAAGGATCAGGTAGGTCCTGCTTATGCACCAATTACTTCTGAGTATCTTGATTATGATGAAGTAATGGCAAAATATGACAAGATGATGGATTGGTTAGCTGGTTTATATGTAAATACCTTAAACCTTATCCAGTATATGCATGATAAATATTACTATGAGTCATCCTTAATGGCATTGATTGATACCGATGTAAGACGTACTTTTGCAACAGGTATTGCTGGTTTCTCTCATGTAGTAGATTCCTTAAGTGCTATTAAATATGCAAAGGTTAAAACTATCCGTGATGAGAATGGTTTAGTAGTTGATTACGAAACCGAAGGAGAATTCCCTCGTTACGGAAATGACGATGATAGAGCAGATGATATTGCAGTATGGCTGTTAAAGACATTTATGGAGAAGTTGAAAAAGTACCCAACTTATCGTAATGCAGAGCATACCACATCTATTCTGACTATCACCTCTAACGTGGTATATGGAAAGGCAACTGGTTCTCTTCCAGATGGAAGAAAGGCAGGAGAATCCTTTGCTCCAGGTGCAAACCCAAGCTATGGTGCAGAGCAGAATGGTCTTCTGGCATCTTTGAACTCCGTTGCAAAGCTTCCATACGAGTATGCTCTGGATGGAATTTCTAATACCCAGACTATGAATCCTGATGCATTAGGTCATAGTGAGGAAGAAAGAATTAAGAATCTGGTATGCGCACTGGATGGTTATTTTGATCAGGGTGCACATCACTTAAATGTAAACGTATTCGGTATTGACAAGCTGAAAGATGCTATGGAGCATCCAGAGAAAGAAGAGTATGCAAACTTTACTATCCGTGTATCTGGTTATGCAGTGAAGTTTATCGACTTAACAAGAGAACAGCAGGAAGATGTAATTTCCAGAACGTTCCATACAAGTCTGTAATTTTGACAGGAGATAATACTTCTATTAAAATATAATGTGTAATAATAGTAAGAAAGGCAACGCGCTGGTGTTGCCTTTTTTGAATAATGGATTTTTAGGGAAAGGTATGGTGTTTTAGATGAGTAAAGGAAAAATACATTCATTTGAGACCTTTGGCTCAGTAGACGGACCAGGAGTGAGATTTGTGGTGTTTACGTCAGGCTGCAATATGCGTTGCGGATTCTGTCACAATCCGGACACATGGAATGCTTCGGCGGGAACAGAATATACACCTCAGGAAATTATTGATAAGGCGTGGAGATATCGTACCTACTGGGGGAATGAAGGTGGGATTACAGTCAGTGGTGGTGAACCCTTGCTGCAAATTGACTTTTTATTGGAATTATTCACTTTGGCAAAGGAAAAAGGAATCCATACAGTTGTAGATACCAGTGGTAATCCTTTTACCAAACAGGAGCCGTTCTTTTCGAAATTCCAGAAGCTTTTGGATTTGACGGATTTGTTTTTGTTAGATATTAAGCAGATTGATTCACAGGAACATAAGAAGCTTACCGGACAGGATAATGAAAATATTCTTGATATGGCTTCTTATTTATCCCAGCAGAAAAAGCCGGTATGGATTCGTCATGTGCTGGTTCCTGGAGGTAGTGATAAGGAAGAATATCTGAGGCGGCTTAGAGATTTTATTGATACGCTGGAAAATGTAGAAAAAGTAGAAGTATTGCCATATCATACTATGGGTGTATATAAATGGGAAAAACTGGGAATAGAATATCCTTTGGAAGGAGTAGAACCACCAACAAAGGAGAGAATCCAACAGGCAAAAAATATTCTTGGCTGTAGTGAAAAGTGACGAGGAAGAAACTATTTTAAGACAGAAGTTATGCGGAATTACGAAAATGATTAAATGTGTGAAAAAACATTGACGGAATTGTGAACAAAGAGTTAAAATGAGAGGGTGAAAATGGAGACAGAATCTCCATTTTAATCAGCGTCATCCGTTTTAAGAAAGGGCGGAGGACAACATACTATTTTAAGGAGGATATGATATGAGAAGTAAGTGGACAAGAGTTCTGGCTGCTGCTTTAGCGGTAACACTGACGGTTCCAACCAGTTTACCAGCCAATGCGTTAGCAGCAAAGACTGTCACAAAGGATGAGACAGTGAAAAAAGTTAGTACAAGTACTGCCAGCGATTATTACTATGCGCAGATTGGTACTAGCGATTTTTACCTGAGATACGTTAGTGAGTACTCAGTAAATCCGGGACAGACAGTTGACATGACAACAAACATTGTAAAAAGAGGCGATAATGGTGATTACACACTTGTCTCTGAAACAACAGGTTATACCTATGAGTGGGAGAGAGCTGTAATTGAGAATGGTGAGAATAGCTATTCATACACAACAGCACCTACCACAACAGCCAATATGCTGGCTGATTCTGACCAGACATGGTTTGATGATAATAATAAGTCATATTATCGTCTGAATGTAACTCATGACGGAGCTACAGAGACAGTATATATTACTGTAAAATTAGATGTTCCTTATACTTATGCAGATGGACATAATTCATACACTTATTTGTACCGTCTGGTAGGTGAAAGTGTTACTTTTGATACTGGAATTCAGGTAGACCCTGGTTATACCGCAGAGTATAAGTGGGAGCAGTACATTGCAGACGCAGATGGAAGTCTAGCACCTGCATTAACTACTCCAGCAAGCCAGAATACATCTACAGACCCATCTAAGTACAGCTTTACAATTGCAAAGGATGCAGATTATGGTCAGTATGTATGTACCATTTCTATTAAGGATGCAAATCAGGTGGTACAGCATCAGACAACTCAGAGCTTTTATGTAATGCGTGATAATGGTCTGGTAATGTATGATACAGAACAGACATATTATAGAATGGAAGGTGCTGCTTTAACTTTGGCACTGGATGGTATGTCTTATGATGCACAGAATTATCAGGTGAAGTATGTATGGTATAGAAATGGTGAGAAGCAGCCAAATGCTCTTCCTACTTATACCATCAATGCCTTAACTAAGGATGATTTTGCTTCAGACTATTACTGTGTGGCATATATCTTCAAAAAAACTGCAACTGCTGAGGAGATGGAGAATTTAACAAACTATGTAGATAGTGTTTCAAAGTATTTCTACATTAATCCAATTACAGGCCTTTGGGCATACACAGGAGAGTATGACATTGAGGCTCCTATTAGCAGTAAGGTTACATTGCAGGCATTTGCAAGCAATTTAGATGCTGTAAAGTATCCAATTACCTACAAGTGGTATCAGCAGAAGATGGTTTATAATGAAGATGATGATTCTTATGATTATTCATGGGTTGAAATTGCTGGCCAGAATGGCAGTGAATATACCATGGAGACTATTACTTCTGATCAGTTTGGTACATATAAGGTAGAAGTAAGCGATACTGTGTTCCTTAGAACTTTATATTATACTGTTTCTGAGGACTATGGTTGGAAGGTAAACACTCCTACAGAAAACGTACTTTATAAGAATCTTGGAGATAAGGTTGATTTAACTGTAAATGTTACCTCTGCTACTAACTATCCTGTAACCTATACATGGTATAAGTGGAATAGAAATGAATGGAATTGGGATGTTATCAGTGGTGCAATTGGTGCTACTTATTCCTTAAGCATTACAAAGGATAAAGATTTTACAGATTATAAGTGTGTTGCAACCAATGGTAAGAACGGATGCAAAACAAGTATTTTGTTTGATGTAAAGAAAAATGATAATTTCTATGTAGAAGCATTAACTTATACTACTCAGTATAAGAAGGTTGGTTCTACTGCAACCTTCCAGGTACGTGCAGGCTCTGATGATGCTACTGCAACTTATGAGTATCAGTGGTACTTCAACCAGGCAGGAGATATGGATAATGACTATTCAGGCTATGAGCAGATGCCAGGTCAGAGAAAAGATACATTAACCATTAGCAATATTGCATTAGCAAATTATGGTACCTACGAGTGTGAGGTTACCAATACAAAGACCGGTGAATCCAGATGGATGAACTTTTACTTAAGACTTCACAGCAATGTTGTTCTTGAGTACGCTACAGAAAGTGTATTTAAGAAAAATGTAGAAGAAGCAGTAACAATGTCTGTTAATGTACATAATCCAGAAAATATGGCATTAACCTATGTTTGGGGCTTTGATTCAGATGCTAATGATAATGGAGAGTTGATTTTAGATGGATATACTACAAATTCCTTCAGTATTGCTGCATTAAAGGCTGGCCAGTATGGATATTATACCTGCTATGCCCTTTACAATAATATTCCTGTTGCTGAGAAAACCTTCCGCATTAAGAAGGATACTCAGGAATATTTAGATGTAGAGGCAGCAACAGATACCGAACAGGATATTACTGTAGGAAGTGCGTTTACATTAGGTGTAACTGCAACTACAAAGACTGGAAGAACATTAACCTATCAGTGGTACGAGGATTCTTCTGATATGGCTATTTATGGAGCTACAACAGCTACTTATACCGTAGCAGCAGCTCGTAAGAGTGATATTAAATCTTATTACTGTATTGTAAGTGACGGTGAAGAAAGCGCAACTGTACATTTCTATCTGTATGAGAAGTCTGCATTATCATTTACATGGAATGGTGGTAATGAGGATGAGAGTGGACAGTGTGTAAGCGTAGAAGGAACTGCAGGAAAGAACCTGACCTTACAGCTGACAACTGTTGATGATCCATCTTATCCAACACTGTATCAGTGGTATTATTGCGGAGATGAGTCTTCAACTTCTTCTGCTAAAATTATTGCAGATGCCAATACAGCAAGCTATCAGATTGCTTCTGTAGGAAAAGATACCGTAGGTTACTACGCTTGTAATGTAAGAAATGCAATTGCAAGCTACACAGTATGGTACTATGTATACTTTGATACTAGCTTAAAGGTTACTGCTGATGAGGTTGAAATCGGTGCAGTAATCGGTGACAAGGTTACTTTAAAAGCAACAGTTACCAGCAATAAGAAGTATCCTGCTACAATGCAGTGGTATAAATACGATGAGGATTATGAATACATTAACAGTTATGGTTATGAGAAGACAGGTGACTATGTTGCTATTGCAGGTGCAACAAGTGCAACCTATGAGATTCCAGCCGTTGCGAAAAACAGCTTTGGTACCTATATGTTAGAAGTTAAGACGGATGGTGAAACAAAGTCTGTTTATTTCGATGTATATGAAAAAGCAAAATTGTCAGTTGAAAAAGTAATAATTTCTACTGAGGCTACTCTTCCAGGCAGTGAGATTACATTAAATGCAGATGTGGAAACTCCAGCAGGTGCAACTGTAACCTATCAGTGGTATGTAGAGGATGCATTTACCGGTGATTACATCAAGGCAAAGACATCCGATGGCAAAGCAGCAACTACAAAGAAGGTTACTGTAAAGGCTCCTAAGAAGATTGATCCAGACAGTGCTATTTCTGATGAGTATGAGTATATCTCATATCGTTTGGTTGCTAAGACTGTAGTAGATGGTAAGACTACAACATCGTCTGCTAACAGATCTGTAATGGTAGTAAACCCAACCTATAGCTCAAAGGCACCTAAGTCAGCTCATAACTATAAGGCTGGCAGAGTATCTGTATATGGATACAAGGCTGCCGCTAATGTTGGTACAATTAAGGCTACCTTCAATAAGAAGACCTTCATTGACAAGGATGGAGATTATCTGTATGTAATCGATGGAACTGGTAAAGCTAGTATTTACTATGGAACAGAGCTTCAGGGCAAGACTCTTTCCTTAAATGGAAATAAGTTTGCTGTAGTTATCGTATCTAACAATGAAGATGCAGCAAGCTATGGTTTTGAAGTATCTAAGATTAAGACATCTACAAGTAAGGCAACACCAAACAAGATTACACTTGGTGTAAAAGAGAAACACAAAATTACAGGTGTTCTTACTAAGAAGCAGGCTAAGAAGGCTAAATATACATCTTCTAAGAAGAAAGTGGCTGCTGTTTCTAAGAAGGGTGTTATTACAGCTAAGAAGACTGGTACAGCGAAGATTACCATTAAGGTAAATAAGAAGAAAGTGAAAACTATCACTGTAACAGTTAAGAAGGCTCCTAAGAAACTGAAGGTTGCAAAGAAGAAGGTTACAATTAAGAGAGGTAAATCCGCATCTGTGAAGTACTCTCTGAAGCCAGCAAATGCAGCATCTTACAGCACAACTGTTAAGAATGCAAAGGCTTTGAAGAAAGCAAAAGTAAATGCATATGTTGCAAATGGTAAAGTAACAATTTCTGTTGCTAAGAAGGCGAAAAAGAAAACCTATAAGGTTCAGGTTACAACTTACAACAAGAAGAAAGCTACCATTAAGGTAAAAGTAAAATAATCTATCATTTTATAGATAGATTGAGAGAAAGAGGCTATGTACATAGGGACATAGCCTCTTTTTTTGAGTGGTTAAGAAAAGAAAAACAACTGAAAATACTATAGTAAAATCATGGGAAATTCGGTATAATTAAAAGGTGGATTGAGGAAAGGTTATAACTCACGACATACAAAAAAGGATTATGAGAAATAGTTTACAAACATAAAGAAAGGCAAGATTATTTTATGAAAATATCTACAAAAGGAAGATATGCGTTGCGTTTAATGTTGGATATTGCATTGCATGATGGAGAAGGACCAGTACGAATTAAAGAGATTGCATCCAGACAGGAAATATCTGACAAATATTTGGAGCAGATTATTTCAGCATTAAATAAATCAGGTCTTGTAAAAAGTGTCCGGGGTCCACAGGGAGGATATTTGTTAACAAAGAAACCAGAAGAATATACGGTAGGTATGATTCTTAGGACCACAGAAGGCAGTCTGGCTCCAGTAAGTTGCATGGATTGTAAGGGAGATTCCTGTCAGCGTCAGAATCAATGTGTAACATTGCGGATATGGAAGCGGTTAGATGAAGCTATAAAAGGAGTAGTGGATGAGATTACATTATGTGATTTGCTGGAATGGGAAAAAGAATCTGATGAATAAAAAGGGGATAATAGGAGAAGATGATTAAGATTGGGATTTGTGATGATAATGAAATAGAATATATGCTTTTGAAAAAAATCGTAACGACGATACTAACAGAAAAGGGATTGGATTATGAGGTATCAACCTTCTCGAAGGGCGACGAATTATTGAAAGCAATGCAGGAAGATACGTTTCAGTTACTCTTTTTGGATATTATGATGGAGGGATTGGACGGAATTGATCTTGGAAAACAAATACGAAGTCATGATTTGGACACAGAGATTATATACTGTACTTCCAGTCAGGAATTTCTTATGGCAAGTTATGAAGTGTTTGCTTTGGGCTATGTATTAAAGCCATACGATACAGTTCAAATTGGAAGATTAATGGATTATTTTATACATAAGCATGGTGTTATTTCTACCAAATTTATTACAGTAAAATCAAATTTTATCAAAAGAAAGATTTTTTTTGATGAGATTATTTACGTGGAATCCATGAATAAAGTTGTGCTTTTTCATACTAATACCAGTGGCGAAATAAAAGTATATGATAAGCTTGGAAATATTGAGAAGGAATTAAGTGAAGGAAACTTTTTGCGATGTCACCAAAGCTATATTATTAATATGGATTTCGTAGCGCGAATGGATGAAACAGAGTTTATTACCATTACAAATCAGGTAGTCCCTATTCGTAGAAAAGATAGAAAATTGTTGCGGGAAAGATATTATAAACACACGGAAAAAAGAAGGGCTTAATTGTTAACAACTTAGTAATGAAAAGTTAATAATTTATGGTAAAATTGGCTTGATTTGTAGCTGTGTCTTTGTTAGTATAGTTAAGATGTAATAGGGTTCCAAACCAAATTTATGATAAAAGAAAGAGGTATGACATGAGAGCAAAGGCATTGACAGAAAGTGAAAAAATTACAATGAAGTGTGTGTGGGACCTTGGGGATGGAGCTAGATTAGCTCATATTATGGGACTTGCAAATGAGAAATATGAAAAAGATTGGAAACCACAGACAGTCTCAACTTTTTTGGGAAAATTAGTTGGAAAAGGCTTTGTGGAACAGTATCGTGATGGAAGATATTTTTATTATCGCATTTTAATTAGTAAGCACGAGTATCGTACCCAGATGCTGAAAGATGATGTGGATTTCTGGGATGATGGGGATATGGAATTATATTGTAAAGAGCTTTTGGACAAGAAGACTTTTTCTGCAAAAGAGCGTAAAGTTCTAAAAGAAAAAGTGAATGAAATGATTAAATAATATGCTTTAGAGTGGATAAAGACAACGCCAATTGCGTTGTCTTTATTTATATATGAAATCATTTAAGTTTATGGAAACGCATACCGATAAAGGGGTGGTTTTGCTCTTTTACAATAGAGGCGGTTGTGGTATAATCTTTTGCGAAAGATTGTTTTGCACTGGAAAGGAAAAAGTAATGAAAAGAAAAATAGGATTAGTGATGCTTTTTATATGCAGTAGTTTGCTTATGGCAGGATGCAGCAGTGAAAAGAAGCAATATAATAAAGGAGTGGAACTGGCGCAGGAAGGAAAGTATTCTCAGGCAGCCGAAGCTCTGGAAAAGGCTATTGCAGAAAATAAAGACAGAGCAGAATACTATATCAGTTATGGTATGATTTTAAATAACATGGGAGAATACCAAAAGGCTATTGAACAGTTTGAAATGGCATATCAGGATACAGAAAATAGTATTGCAAATAAGAATAATAAGCAAATATATTATGGAGAAGCTATTGCTTATTTTAATTTGCTTCAATATGAAAAAAGCTTGAAGTGCTGTGAAGAGGCTTTGAAACTGGAAGAGCCAGTTTCCTTGGATTCGGATATTCTTTGCAGCCAGGGAGCAGTTTTGGAAGTCTTGGGACAGCAGGAAGAAGCTTTACAGATTTATGAAAAAGCCATAAAAAAAGATGAGGAAAATTGGCAGGCTTATTTAAAAAAAGCAGATTTAAAATTGAAGCTTGGAGAGCAAGAAGAGGTAATAGAATTATATCAGAAAGTATTTCAATCAGCGGAAAAAGAAAAATATGAAGCTGGATTTAAATTAGTTGAATTATATCAGGAAGCAGGAGAAGAAGATACTTCCCAGCAGATTTTAAACGAAATGATAAAGAAGGAAAGTAAGGATAGCTTTATTTTATGTCAGCAGGGAAGAGCATACCAGCATAAAGGTGATAGTGAAAAAGCCTTTGAATATTTTAATAAAGCTTTGGAAAAAAAATATAATGAAGCAAATTATTATTTAGGAATGTATGCTATGGAGCAGGAAGAGTATGCTAATGCAAAACAGTATTTCGTAACTTATCTGGAAGGAGATGCAGATGAACATTTTGGTATGGCATATAATCAGCTAGCGGGCTGCGCTATGGAGCAGGGGGATTTTGTTTCTGCAGTTACCTACCTGGAAGAAGGAAAGAAGTTAAATGATTCGGAAAGTCAGTTGCTTATCTGGAAGAATCTGGTGGTAGCCTATGAGAAGCAGGGGATGTTTAAAAAGGCAAGAAAGACAGCAAAGGAATATTTAAGCCTTTCCCCACAGGATGAAGAGATGCAGAAAGAGTTAGAGTTTATAAAAAGCCGCATTAAAAAGAAAACAGCAAAGAAACAGGAGATTACACAGTGAGTGAAAAAATCTATGATACTGCGAAAGAGCAGGAAAAAATCATTTTAGTGGGAGTAGCTACAGCAGAAGGTGATGATATAGAGCAGTCTTTAGAAGAACTGGAAGAACTGGGACAGACTGCGGGAGCTGTAACCGTTGCTAAGGTGATTCAGAATCGGGATAGGATGCATCCAGGTACTTATATCGGAAAGGGAAAGATAGAAGAAGTAGCAGAACTGGTACAGCAGTATGATGCAGATACTGTCGTTTGTGATGATGAATTAAGTCCGGCACAGCTAAGGAATTTATCAGATGCTTTGCAGGTAAAAGTCATAGACCGCACAGTTATGATATTGGATATATTTGCAAAACATGCTTCTACCAATGAAGGTAAATTGCAGGTTGAGCTGGCTCAGCTTAGATACCGTTCTTCTCATTTGATTGGTGGAAGAAGCGAACTTTCCCGTTTGGGTGGTGGTATTGGTACCAGAGGTCCTGGTGAGCAGAAGCTGGAAATGGACAGACGTCTGATTAAAAATCGGATTTCTATTTTAAAAAGAGAATTAACAGAGGTGCAAAGAACCAGAGAGCTTACAAGAAAGAAGCGGCAGGAGGTTTCTACGCCTGTAGTTGCTATTGTAGGCTATACTAATGCAGGAAAATCCACATTGCTTAATTATCTGACAGGGGCAGGTGTGCTTTCGGAGAATAAGCTATTTGCTACATTAGATCCTACCACAAGGAAATTAGCAAAAGAGAATTTCTCAAAGGAAGACAGCTCTTCGGAAAGCAGAGAAGAAATGCTTTTTACTGATACGGTAGGTTTTATTCGTAAATTGCCACATCACTTGATTCAGGCATTTCGAAGTACCTTGGAAGAAGCAAAGTATGCAGATGTGATTTTGCATGTAGTAGACTGTTCCAATCCGGACATGGATGCACAGATGTATACGGTATATGAAACTCTGCGTAAGCTGGAAATAGGCGATAAGAAGGTGGTTACAGCCTTTAATAAAATTGACTTGGTAGACGAACCACAGGTTTTGAAGGATTTGAATGCCGATAAAACAGCAAGAATTTCTGCAAAGACCGGAGACGGTGTAGAAGAAATGCTTCAGATGCTGTCAGAGGTATTGAAAGAGAATAAATTATTATTAGAAAAGGTGTTTTCTTATAATGATGCGTCTGTGATTAATACTGTCCGTAAGGTGGGACAAATCATAGAAGAGGAGTACCAGAATGAAGGAATCTATGTAAAAGCTTATCTTCCGAAGGAATATGAGTATCTTTTCGTGAAGAAAGAAAAGGCGAAGGAGCCTTGGGAATAGTTTTTTGAAAGGAAGAAACAGCATGAATTTAATCGTTGCAGTAGATAAAAACTGGGGAATTGGAAATAAAGGTGATTTGTTAGTTAGTATTCCTCAGGATAAAAAGTATTTTCAGGAAATGACCATGGGAGGCATAGTGGTAGGTGGAAGAAAGACCATGGAAAGTCTGCCAGGTGGAACCACACTGAAGGGAAGAACCAATATTATTCTGACCAGAAAGCAGGATTATAAGTATTCTGATGCGATTATTGTTCATAGTATGGAAGAAGCTTTGGAAGAGTTAAAGAAGTACGACGAAGAGAATATTTATATTATCGGAGGAGAACAGATATACCGTCAGTTCCTGCCATATTGTAACCGGGCATATGTAACAAAGATTGATTACCGCTATGAGGCGGATACCTTTTTTCCAAATCTGGACAAGGATGAGGAGTGGGTGATGACTCACGATTCGGAGGAACAGACCTATTATGATTTGGAGTATTATTTTACTCAGTATCAGAGAAAGAAATGAGAAAATTAAAATCTATTGAAAAAGGCAATAAATTAAAACAGGAGATAAGTCCTAGGACTTATCTCCTGTGTCATTTTATAAATGATAATTAACCCATTACAACAGTTACATTGTACTCTGTCTTGCCCTTTTCATAAGGTACTACAGTAGTTCCAGTTAATTCCTTGCCATCAACGATGAGCTTGGTTACACCCTTCTCAACCTTGTTGTCGTTCTGTACAGTAATGTTGTAAACACCTTCACGGTATTTTCTGGTCATAGTGAAACCAGTTCCCATTTCTGTAGGAATACAAGGATCAATGCTAAGACCCTTTAAGGTAGGAACTACACCGAGGATGTACTGGGAAACATTTACAAATGTCCAAGCAGCAGTACCGGTGAGCCAGCTGTTCTTAGCCTGTCCGAAGAAGTGAGCATCCTTACCAGCAATCATCTGAGAGTATACATAAGGTTCTGTACAGTGAATCTCACTGATATCCTCAATGTATGCAGGACAAGTTCTGCGGTAAATCTCGAATGCGCGGTTTCCGCGGCCAAGTAAGGTCTCTGCACAGGATACCCAAGGGTTGTTGTGGCAGAAGATACCAGCATTCTCTTTATATCCAGGTGGGTAAGAAGAAATCTCACCAAGTTCTACATGATATTTGGTATAAGCAGGCTGTAATAATACGATACCATACTTAGAATCCAGTCTTTCCTTAACGGAATCCAGTGCCTGTGCAGCCTGTCCGCCTTCTACACCGATACCAGCCAGTACACAGAAGCCCTGTGGCTCGATGAAAATCTGGCCTTCTTCACATTCCTTAGAACCAACCTTATTACCATATGCATCATATGCACGAACAAACCATTCGCCATCCCAGCCGTCTTTTAATACAGCATCTGTCATAGCAGAAACTTCGCTGCGGGCACGGTCTGCCTCAGCCTGATCACCAGTGAATTCACAAAGATCAGCGTACTCAGCACCATACTTAACAAACATACCTGCAATAAATACAGACTCTGCAACAGGTCCTTCACTAGGTCCAAATGTCTGGAAAGACTCACCAGGCTGCTCAGAGAAGCAGTTTAAGTTCAGACAGTCATTCCAGTCAGCACGACCGATTAATGGAAGGTTGTGTGGTCCTTTGTGGTTTACAATATAGTCGAATGAGCGTTTCAGATGCTCCATTAAAGGAACAGCAGTGCTCTCGTCATTATCAAATGGAACCATCTCATTAAGAATAGTAGTGTCACCTGTCTCACGGATATAAGCAGATACACAAGCAATAAGCCAAAGTGGATCATCGTTGAATCCGGAACCGATGTCGGCATTACCCTTCTTGGTTAATGGCTGATACTGGTGATATGCGCTACCATCAGGGAACTGGGTAGAAGCAATATCAATGATTCTTTCTCTTGCACGCTCTGGAATCAGATGAACGAAACCAAGTAAGTCCTGACAAGAATCACGGAATCCCATACCACGGCCGATACCAGACTCGTAGTAAGAAGCGGAACGTGACATATTGAAAGTAACCATACACTGGTACTGGTTCCAGATATTTACCATACGGTCTAACTTCTCTTCGTCAGACTTCACAGTAAACTTGGAGAGTAAGTTCTCCCAGTTTGCCTTTAATTCAGCAAGAGCAGCATCTACCTGATCATCTGTCTGGTATTTTGCCAAAAGCTCATCAGCTGGTTTTTTATTAATTACATTAGGTGCAACGAATTTCTCCTCAACAGGATTCTCACAGTAACCAAGTACAAAGATAAAGCTTTTGGTCTCGCCTGGCTCTAATGTAACATTGATCTGATGGGAACCGATTGGATACCATCCACTGGTAACGGAGTTGTGAGACTTTCCTTCTTCAACTACCTGAGGATCATTCACTCCACGGTAAGCACCAAGGAACTCATCACGGCTGGTATCAAAACCATCAACAGGAGCGTTTACAGAATAAACTGCGTAATGATTACGACGCTCACGGTATTCTGTCTTATGATAGATAGTAGAATCAATAACTTCAACCTCACCAGTATTTAAGTTACGCTGGTAGTTGGTCATATCATCCATTGCATTCCAAAGGCAGAACTCAATGTAAGAGAAGAGAGTGAAAGACTTCTTCTCAGATGACTTGTTTGTTAATTTAATCTGATTGATTTCACAGGTATCATTAACTGGAACGAATGCCAGTACAGAAGCCTCTAAATCATTCTTGGTAGAAGTAAAACGGCTGTAACCCATACCATGACGGCATTCATAGGAATCTAAATCTGCTTTTACCGGCTGCCAGCCAGGATTCCATACAGTATCGTTTTCCTTTATGTAATAATAACGTCCGCCTTCATCGCTAGGAACGTTATTGTAACGATAACGTGTCAGACGAAGCAGCTTAGCATCTTTATAAAAGCTGTATCCTCCGCAGGTATTTGAAATCAGGGAAAAGAAACTTGTACTTCCCAGATAGTTGATCCATGGAAGAGGTGTCTTAGGGGTTGTAATGACATATTCTCTGTTTGGATCATCAAAAAAACCAAATTTCATAGTAGCCTCCATTCTGCCGTGATACGGCGATATCTAATATAGTGACTGGTCCGACTGATGATAAGAAAAAGTCTTAACTTATCAAAATCACGACTCACGTAGGTAAAGTATATCGTAAATTTTAGGGAAAAGCAAGCAAATCAGAAGATTTACTTAAAGATTTTCGCAAAACATTTTAAAGGGTTTTTGACATAGTCCCTAAAAATGACGAATAGGTTGAATTAGAGAAGAAAACAGAAAGGATGGTTTCGTGAAGAAAATCAAGGAAAAGAAACTATTTCTGGGATTAGTTCTTATTGCAGCAATATTGGCTGTGGAATATTATTCTATTCATAGCTATATGGCAAACTGGGGGAGTGGCAAGGAAGTTATGGCAACTGCTACAAAAAAGAAAGTTAAGAAAGACAAGGTTGTGTATTTAACCTTTGATGATGGTCCTAGTCCGTTGACGGAAGAATATCTGAATATATTAAAAAAGCATGAGGTGAAAGCTACCTTTTTTCTAATAGGCCAGCAGATTGAAGGCGACATGAAGGCGGTGGTAGAAAGAGAAATTGAAGAGGGACATGAAATCGGTGTTCACACATATAGCCATAAGTCAGGAGAAATCTATGAGTCAGCAGATAGTTATTATAAGGATGTAAAACAGGTTCAAAAGCTATTGTCGGAAGAATTTCGTTATGAGTCATCTGTCTGGCGGTTTCCATGGGGAAGTGCAAATTGTTATATTGGTAATTTCAAAAATGACATTGTGGGGCGCTTACAAAAAGAAGAAATGGATTATGTAGACTGGAATGTAAGTGCAGAGGATTCTGTAGGAACACCAAGTGTTGCAAGCATTATTGAAAATATAAAAAAGGATTGTTTTAATGTGAATGAGCCAGTAGTGCTGATGCATGATTCTAATTGCAACCAAATGACATTAGAAGCATTGGAAGAGGTCATACTGATGTTTAAAGAAGAAGGGTATGAATTTGCTACCATTTCAGAACGGACAGCAAAATGCCAGTTTAGCGAAAAATAGTATTACCGGATAAATTCTTTCAACATATGGTAAACACCGTCTGCTTGTTCGGGAGTGAGCTTCTTGCAAAGGGCAGCGATTTCATCACAAGTATCAGTAGGGGTTTTTACCTCTAAATCAAAAAAATCTTTTGGTTCTATGGAAAGAAAATTACAGATTTCAATAAACTCATTAAAAGATGGTGAAAATTTCTGTGTTTCTATTTGATTAATATAATTTTTATTATGTCCCAGGTAATGACTCATAGCCCTGGCGCTGATGTTTTTTGCTTCTCTTAACTGGGAAAGCCGCAGAGAAAACATTTCACTGTCAAAGGATGTTGTATTTTTATTCATAGAAAACACCTCTCTTATGTTATTTTCTTTAATTTTAACAATTTCGCTGGAAAAACATTCCATCTACAAAGAGGAAACTTTGATGAAATGCCATTTTGTACATGTCGTTTTTGAAGAAGAGGAAAAGTCAGAAAAAATAAGTAGACAGAAATAGGAAAAAAGAAAAAGGGGCATTGAATTAAAAACGTGAATATGCTAAGATGATGGTGTTTTGCGAAGTTCTATGAATATTGTATTTTTTCGGAGAAGAAAGGAGCTTTTTAGAATGAAATATTTTGGCACGGATGGTTTTCGTGGAGAAGCAAATGTAGATTTAAATGTAGTTCATGCATATAAAGTAGGCCGTTTTCTTGGATGGTATTATGGACAGGAGCATAAGGCGAGAATTGTAATCGGAAAGGATACCCGTAGATCCAGCTATATGTTTGAAGATGCGCTGGCTTCTGGTTTGACCGCCAGCGGTGCAGATGTTTATCTGCTTCATGTTACTCCGACTCCAAGTGTATCTTATGTGGTACGAACCGAGCAGTTTGATTGTGGAATTATGATTTCTGCCAGCCATAATCCTTATTATGATAATGGATTAAAGGTAATCAATGGAAATGGACAGAAGTTAGAGGCAGAAGTAGAAGAGAAGATTGAAACCTATATTGACAGCCCAGAGGATACCATTCCTTTAGCAACCCGTGAGAATATTGGATGTACTATAGATTATGCTATTGGAAGACATCGTTATATCGGTTATCTCATGTCTCTGGCAACCCGTTCGTTTAAAAATGTAAAAGTGGGATTGGATTGTGCCAATGGCTCCTCTTATTCCGTAGCTAAGGGTGTATTTGATGCATTAGGTGCAAAAACATATGCCATTGGAATGAATCCGGATGGAACGAATATTAATGATAACTGTGGTTCAACCCATATTGAGAATTTGCAGAAATATGTGATTGAGAATCAGTTGGATGTTGGATTTGCCTATGATGGTGACGCAGACCGCTGCCTTGCTGTGGATGATAAGGGACAGATTATTGATGGTGACTGTATTTTATATCTGTGTGGTTGTTATTTAAAGGAAAAAGGTGAGTTAAATAACAATACCGTAGTTACCACGATTATGTCTAATTTAGGTTTGTATAAGGCCTTCGAAAAAGAAGGAATTGCATATGAGAAGACAGCCGTAGGAGATAAGTATGTGAATGCCAATATGATGGAATACGGTCATTCTCTTGGTGGAGAACAGTCGGGACATATTATATTCAGTAAATATGCAGTGACGGGTGATGGAGTACTGACTTCTCTGATGCTGATGGAAGTGATGCTGGAGAAGAAGGAGAAGTTATCAGAGCTTCGGAAGAATTTAAAGGTTTATCCACAGCTTCTGAAAAATGTTCGTGTAGCAAATAAGCCAGCAGCTAAAACAGACGAAGACGTTATTGCAGCAACAGAAGAAGTAGAAAAATTACTGGGGGCAAATGGACGTATTCTGATTCGTGAAAGCGGTACAGAGCCAGTAATTCGAGTAATGGTAGAAGCAGAATCTGAAGAATTATGTGAAAAATACGTAGATAAAGTAGTTCAGGTATTGCATGAAAAAGGTCATGCTGTCGATTAATGTAATATTAAATTTGTGAAAAAGGCTTGCTATTGAGGGAATGTTCATGATATAGTTAGCAATGGTGACTTACGGGAGCGTTATCCCGTGTAATATAAGGAGGATAATTTAAAATGAGTGTACAGGTAGAAAAGTTAGAGAAGAGTATGGCAAAGCTTACAATTGAAGTAAGTGTAGAAGATTTTGAGGCCGCTGTAAATCAGGCATATCAGAAAAGTAAAGGAAAGATTGCTCTTCCAGGATTCCGTAAGGGTAAAGCACCTCGTGCAATGATTGAAAAAATGTATGGTCCTGCTGTATTTTTTGAAGATGCAGCAAATATCGTAATTCCAGATGCATACGAAGCTGCAGCAAAGGAAAGTGAGTTAGAAATCGTAGCTCAGCCTTCTATTGATGTAGAGCAGATCGAAAAAGGAAAGCCTTTTATCTTTACTGCTACAGTAGCAATTAAGCCAGAGGTAACTCTTGGTGAGTATAAGGGAATTGAAGTAGAGAAGAAGACAGCAGAAGTGACAGAAGAAGAGTTAAATGCTGAAATCGACAGAGTTAGAGAAAACAATGCCCGTATGGTAACTGTAGAAGACAGAGCAGTCGAAGACGGTGATATCACTACTATTGATTTTGAAGGATTTGTAGATGGCGAGCCATTTGAAGGTGGTAAGGGAACTGACTACCCATTAACAATTGGTTCTCATTCTTTCATTGACAATTTTGAAGAGCAGCTCATTGGCAAGAACATTGGTGAAGAAGTAGAAGTAAATGTTACTTTCCCAGAGCAGTATCAGGCAGAAGAGCTTCAGGGCAAGCCTGCATTATTCAAGGTAACTGTTAAGGAAATCAAAGTAAAGGATCTTCCTGAGTTAGATGATGAGTTTGCACAGGATGTATCTGATTTCGAGACAATGGCTGAGTACAAGGCTGATTTAGAGAAGAAGCTTTTAGAGAATAAGGAAGCTGCATTAAAGAGAGAAAAAGAAGAAGATGTTGTAAATAAGATTGTAGAAGGTGCTACTATGGAGATTCCAGAGCCTATGGTTGATACACAGGTTCGTCAGATGGCACAGGAATTCGCACAGCGTATCCAGTCTCAGGGTCTTTCTTTACAGCAGTATATGCAGTTTACAGGACTGACACCAGAGAAGATGACAGAAGAGATGAAGCCACAGGCATTAAAGCGCATCCAGAGCCGTCTGGTATTAGAGGCTGTTGTGAAGGCTGAAAATATCGAAGCAACAGAAGAAGATATCCAGAAGGAATTAGAGAATATGGCGTCTATGTACCAGATGGAAGCAGACAAGTTGAAAGAGCTGATTGGCGAAGAAGAGCAGAAGCAGATTGGCATGGACATCGCTGTACAGAAGGCAGTAGAGTTTGTTGTTGATGCAGCAGTAGAAAAATAATTTGCATTTTAGTAGCGTCAGCCTAGAAGGGTGGAATTGTTCTACCCGAGGTTGGCGCTATTTGTACTAAGAGCGTAGTTGTGTAGGAGAAGGAAAGGATTGGTGAAATTATGAGTTATAGTATACCTTATGTAATTGAGAAAACCAGTAGTGGAGAGCGTTCCTATGATATTTATTCCAGATTGTTACAGGATCGTATCATTTTTTTGTGCAATGAAGTAAATGATGATGTGGCAAGTCTGGTAGTATCCCAGTTACTGTTTTTGGAGTCTCAGGACCCAAATAAAGATATTAGTTTGTATATTAACAGCCCAGGCGGTTCTGTTAGTGCCGGTCTGGCAATTTACGATACAATGAATTATATTAAGTGTGATGTAGCTACTTACTGTATGGGTATGGCGGCCAGCATGGGTGCATTTCTTTTGGCAGGTGGTGCCAAGGGCAAACGTTATGCAATGCCAAATGCAGAGATTATGATTCATCAGCCATCTGGCGGAGCGAGAGGTCAGGAAACCGAAATTCGTATTGCAGCAGAACACATCTTACACACTAGAGAACGTTTAAACCGTATTTTATCTGAAAATACAGGAAAGCCTTTGGATATTATTTCCCAGGATACCGAGAGAGATAATTATATGACTGCCCAGGCGGCACAGGAATATGGTCTGATTGACCAGGTAATAACAAGCCGTGCATAAATATAAATCTTTAGATGCCGGTAAGATGGAGGAGTAACATGGCAGGTAAGAAAGAAGAAATGAAATTAAAGTGTTCATTTTGTGGAAAGACCCAGGATCAGGTTCGCAAGCTGATTGCGGGACCTGGAGTTTATATATGTGACCAGTGTATTGATTTATGCTCAGAAATCATTGAAGAGGAATTCGAAAATGGTGATATGGGCTATGATTCCGAAGGTGATATTAATTTATTAAAACCAAAGGAAATGAAGGAATTTCTGGATGAATACGTAGTGGGACAGGAGGATGCCAAAAAGGTATTGTCTGTAGCAGTATACAACCATTATAAGCGTGTATTGTCTGGAAAGAGTATGGATGTAGAGCTTCAGAAAAGTAATATTATGATGCTTGGACCTACTGGTTCGGGTAAGACATTTTTGGCACAAACATTGGCAAAGATTCTAAATGTGCCATTTGCCATTGCAGATGCTACTGCATTAACAGAAGCAGGCTATGTTGGTGAGGATGTAGAGAATATTCTTTTGAAGATTATCCAGGCGGCAGATTACGATATGGAGCGTGCACAGCACGGAATTATCTATATTGATGAGATTGATAAAATCACCAGAAAGGGTGAGAATGTATCTATTACCCGTGATGTTTCTGGGGAAGGCGTACAGCAGGCACTTCTGAAGATATTGGAAGGTACTGTTGCCAGTGTTCCGCCTCAGGGTGGAAGAAAACATCCCCATCAGGAATTCTTCCAGCTGGATACCACCAATATTTTATTTATCTGCGGTGGTGCCTTTGACGGACTGGAAAAGATTATTGGAGCCCGTATTGGACAGAAGGGCATAGGATTTAATTCTGAGATTTCCGATAAGAGTGATGAAAATGTTGGCGAGCTGTTTAAGCAGGTTCTTCCAGAGGATTTTGTGAAGTTTGGATTGATTCCAGAGTTGATTGGACGTTTGCCAATTAACGTAGGATTGGATCTTTTAGATCAGGAGGCTTTAGAAAAGATTTTAGTAGAGCCAAAGAATGCCATTACCAAGCAGTATCAGAAATTATTTGAACTGGATGATGTAAAGCTTACTTTTGAAAAGGAAGCAATTGAAGCTGTTGCTAAGCGTTCCATTGAAAGAAAGACCGGTGCCAGAGGCTTACGTGCTATCATGGAATCGGTTATGATGAATGCAATGTATGAAGTGCCATCCAATGAAGAGGTGACAGAGTGCATTATTACCAAAGCGGCTGCTTTGGGTGAGGCAGAACCAACGCTTATTGCTGATGGTCAGGAGATTAAACAGATTTCTTCTGATAAGAAGGAAGAAGGAGAAATTGCTTAATTAGTGAAGTGATTTTGCTAAGGCAACGCGCTGGCGTTGCCTTTTTTAAAGAGACAAGAGAAAGCAGAAAAATCCTTTTTAGATATAGATTGGAGATGAGATAAACCATGGTAAAAGTGCCTGTTTTGACACTTCGGGATGTGGTAGTTATGCCTGGAGTAACTGTTTACTTTGAAATCGGGAGAGAAAAAACGGTAGCAGCAGTAGAATCTGCTATGAGAGAGGATCAGCTGGTATTTGCAGTGGCACAGAAGGAGCCTTCTATAGAAGATCCTACATTGGATGATTTATTTGAAATTGGAACTATTGCCCAGGTAAAGCAGATTGTGAAAATGCCAGGGAAGGTGATCCGGGTTGTATTAGTAGGAAAGAAAAGAGCTGAATTACAGTATCTGGAGACGGTAGAAAATTATATACAGGCTACAGTAAAGGTAAAAGAAGATTTAGAACTTAATGATATTTGGAATGATGATAGTATATTAAAGTCTGATGGAAAAAGAACCTATCAGCTGGAAGTGATTGCTATGGTGAGGGAGTTAAAGAAATGCTTTGACACATATGCATCAGAAAATGGGAAGCTGAACCAGCAGATGGTAGATTCGGTGATGAATAGTACTGATTTAACAGAAATGATGTATCAGATTGCTGCCAATATTCCAGTACATTATCATCTGAAGCAGGGCATTCTGGCAGAGGATGATGTGAATAAGCGTTATGAAGCCCTTTCTATAATTGTGAATAGAGAAGTGGGAATTTTAAAAATCCAAAGTGATATTTCTGCCCAGGTGAAAAAACAGGTGGAAGAGAATCAGAAAGAATATTATCTTCGGGAACAGATTAAAGCCATCCATAAAGAATTGGGAGATGAGGACACTGCTACAGAGTCTGATCGTTTTTTGGAACAGTTATCGAAATTAAAGGCTCCAAAGAAGGTGAAAAATAAGGTTCAGGAAGAAATCCGCCGGTTTAAACTAGTAAGCTCAAATTCCTCGGAAAGTGCAGTGATTCGTGGTTATATCGAAACCCTGCTGGTAATGCCATGGAAAAAAGTAAGTAAGGATAATCTGGATATTTCCCATGCAGAAGACATTTTAAATGAGGATCATTATGGACTTTCCAAGGTGAAAGAGAGGGTTTTGGAATGTCTGGCTGTGAAAAAGTTAAAAGAAGATGGTGCCAGTCCGATTATTTGTCTGGTAGGGCCTCCGGGAACCGGTAAAACTTCTATTGCTCGGTCTGTGGCAAAGGCTATGAACCGGAAGTATGTCCGGATTTGTCTGGGTGGTGTTAGAGATGAAGCAGAGATTCGTGGACATCGTAGAACTTATGTGGGTGCTATGCCGGGAAGAATTGCCCAGGGATTGAAAAATGTCAAAGTGAAGAATCCGTTAATGCTTCTGGATGAAGTGGATAAGTTGGCAAGTGATGTGAAGGGAGATCCTTCTTCTGCTTTGCTGGAGGTATTGGACCCAGAGCAGAATAAACATTTTTCGGATCATTATATTGAGCTTCCATTGGATTTATCACAGGTGCTTTTTATCTGTACTGCCAACAGTCTGGATACCATACCAAGACCACTTTTAGACCGTATGGAAGTTATTGAAGTGGCTGGCTATACAGAGAATGAAAAGTTCCATATTACAAAGGATTATTTGTGGAAAAAGCAGTGTGAGAAGAATGGCTTAAAGAAATCTCAAATCAGTATTACAGATAAAGCAATCCGTCGCGTGATTTTAAATTATACCAAGGAATCTGGAGTCAGGGGACTGGAGAGAAAAATTGCGGCAATCTGCCGAAAGGCGGCTAAGGCCATTGCTCAGGAGGAATGTACAAAGGTAAGAGTTTCTGACCGCAATCTGGAAACTTATCTTGGTAAACCGCTGCATCAGCAGAATATGGCAAATGAAAAGCCAGAGGCAGGTATTGTCCGGGGACTGGCATGGACTAGTGTTGGTGGAGATACCTTAGAAATAGAAGTGACGATTCTGCCGGGAAGTGGTAAACTGGAATTGACAGGTAAGTTAGGTGAGGTAATGCAGGAATCTGCAAAAATTGCATTGACCTTAGTGAAGTCCAGAATCTATACCAAGGTAGAAGAAACTTTTTTTGAAAAGCATGATATTCATATTCATGTGCCAGAGGGGGCTGTCCCAAAAGACGGACCGTCTGCCGGAGTTACTATGGCAACAGCAATATATTCGGCTATATTAAATCTTCCAGTGCGTCCAGATATTGCCATGACGGGTGAAGTGACTTTGAGAGGACGAGTATTAGCCATTGGTGGCTTGAAGGAAAAACTGCTGGCTGCCAAAGCCGCAGGAATTAAGCTGGTGATGGTTCCAGAGAAAAACCGGAAAGATATTGCAGAACTGGAAGAGGAAGTTTTGGAAGGTCTGGAAGTGAAATATGCTGTAAAGGTAGAGGATATCTGGAAGGAAGCTATTGTATGAGGTGGAGAACATGAAGATAAAAAATGTTAGCTTGGAAACGGTATGTGGTATTACCAGTAAAATGCCGGAAAATGATAAATTAGAAATTGCTTTTGCAGGCCGTTCTAATGTAGGAAAATCTTCTCTGATTAATGGATTGATGAATCGAAAATCATTGGCAAGAACGTCTTCCCAGCCGGGAAAGACCCAGACTGTAAACTTTTATAACATCAATGATTTGCTATATTTCGTAGATTTGCCAGGGTATGGTTATGCAAAGGTTTCCCAGACTACAGTGGAGAAATGGGGAAAGATGATTGACCGTTATCTGGAAGGCTCAAAGACCCTGCGGTTGATTTTTCTTCTAGTGGACATCCGTCATAAGCCCAATAAAAATGATATCCAGATGTATCAGTGGTGCCTGAATTATGGATTTAATCCAATTATCATTGCTACGAAAGAAGATAAAATCAAGCGTTCCCAGAGGGCAAAACAGATTAAGCAGATTAAGGAGGCGTTAGAGGTTGTGGAAGGTACGCCGGTGATTCCTTATTCGTCAATGACCAAGGCTGGCAGGGATGAAATCTGGGAATATATTGATATGGTATATGAAGGATTCATACAGGAAGATCAGTCTGAAAATGAAGAGTAATAAGAAGAATTAGGTTAAGGAGAATCTCTCTTGCATTTCAAAGCAGGAGAGATTTTGGCTTTTTCTTAGGGTTAAAATTCATTGCTTTTTGAATCTTGAAAAGGTATAATATAGTTAATTATTTTGTGCGTGAAAATAATAGAATATTGGGAAAGAGAGGGCTTGTCTATGAGTAAGAGAAAAAGACTTAGCTTTATTTTGGTATTTGCATTGGTGATGGAATTGATTCCATTTCCGATGATGGAAAGGGTTGCGCCAGAAACTGTGACAGAGGTGGCAGCGGCAGAGGCTACTGCTACGCCTGGACCGTTGTCTGGAACCTGTGGGGAGAATATTACATGGCAGTTGACGGTGGATAATCCTGAGGACTGGGATTTGGAGGATGAGACACCGTATAAGCTGACGGTAACGGGAACCGGAGCGATGGAAGATTATTCACATGGAATATACACGCCATGGAATTATTATAGAGATGTTATTAGCAGCATATCATTAAGCGAAGGAATTACCAAAATAGGAAAATATGCTTTTCACGGATGTGCTAGTCTAAAAGAGATTACTATTCCAAATAGCGTGAGTACTATTGGTGGCTCCAGTTTCCAGTCTAATTCCTTGTTGGAAAAAATTACATTCGGTTCAGGTGTTGTTTCGATTTTATCTGATGCATTTTCATTTAATCCGTCTTTAGTTGAAGTGACTTTAAATGAGGGGGTTCGTACGCTTGGTTCCAGAGCATTTGGTTGTTGTTATAATTTGAAAAAAATCAATTTGCCTGATAGTGTGACAAATCTTGGGGCAGATGTTTGTCGGGAATCTTCCTTGGAAACTTTTTTCATTCCTAAAAATGTTAAGACCATATCGGGGAATCCGGTTACAAATAGCAAGAAATTAAAATGTATCGAGGTGGATTCAGAAAATCCGTATTTCATGGTGAATCAGGATTTGTTATATGAAGTGAAAGAAGGTGCACCATATCGTGTGCTTGCGTATCCATATGCATCAGAAAGGGAATCTTTGGATGTATTGCGTGGCACAGAAGTTATAGGCACTGATGGAATATTAAATTATAACGGGAAGTTGAAAAGTCTTACATTTCCAAATACATTAAAGAAAATTGAGTTATCAGCAATAAGTTGTAATGCAGTAGAGGATATGGTATTGCCGGATAGCTTGGAAGAGATAGGATATTATGGTATTGGTCATTGTACTAAATTAAAAACAGTTTCTATCGGAAAAAAACTTAAGGCAATGGATAGAAGAATTACGTTTTGTGATAATCTCGAAAGCATTGAGGTAGATGAAGATAATCCATATTTATGTGGAATAGATAATGTGGTATATAATGAGGAGTGTACGCAGTTACATCTGTATGCAGCTGCAAAACCAGAGAAAGTATTTCATATGCCTGATACAGTAGAAGAATTGACTTCTGATGCAATCTATCGTGCTAAACATTTAAAAGAAGTATATATGTCTAAATCCTTAATTGAATTAACGAATAATGCTTGTTTAGAGTATAACAGTAATTTAGATTCTATATACTTTTATGGGGATGCATTGGATACATATAATCCAAAAGCATTAACGAACAATGCAGAGGACTTGATTATATATCGTGTGGAAAATTCTACAGGATGGGAAGAAAATAATTGGAATAATTATTTTCCGCTGGCTGTCTGGGATCCAGAAAATACATTTGTAGACCAGGGAGAAATAGACAACATTTCATGGAAATATGAGGGATATAATGGTCGTCTTACTTTAAATGGTACTGCAGATATGCCGGATTTTACTCAGGATAGTCAAGCTCCTTGGGCTGGGTATATGGCAGATATTCAGACTATTGAGTCTTCAGGAGTTGCAAACATTGGTGGGTATGGATTTTCAGAGGCAGAATGTTTGATTCGTTTGGATTCCGAAACAACCCTTACTGCGATTGGTGCATATGCTTTTTATCAATGTAGTGCACTTCGATTTCTTGATATTGAATCTGTTGAGAGTATAGGAGAATCTGCTTTTGAAGGTGATGCTGCAATAGAGGGAACACTTCTTTTGGGAAATGTCGTATCAATTGGAGGAAGAGCATTTAAAGATTGTACCGGACTTTCTATGATTACTTTAGGTGATGAAATAGAGACTTTAGAGGAAGAGGTTTTTGCGAATTGTACAGGAATCAAATATTTTATCATTCCAGAAAGTGTTATAACAATTAAAAGCAATGCTTTACAAGGATGTGAAAGTCTATATAGTATTAATATTCCTCTTACAGTGAATGAAATAGAAAGTGAAGCATTTGCAAATGCTACTAACCTACAGAAAGTGTATTTTTATGGAGATATTCCAGAGAAATGGGAAAGTGATTCCTTTATAGGTTGTAACGATAATTTACAGATATATTATCGAAGCAGTTATACAAAATGGGAAGATTTCAATGGAGTTTGGAATGAAATTCCAGTACAGGGATTAAGTAAATTTTATACAGAAAAGAAGGATCATTATTCGTTCTCTAACAGTAGTGCTTCTTTTGGATATGAATCTGGTTATCGGATTCCAAGACAAAGATATGTAGATGTATTAGATATTTCATTAGGAACATATTACTATGCTATCAATAAGTATTGGAAAGGCTCCTGCTATGGAATGGCTGCTACTACACTAAAATTTTATGAAGATTCGGATTTTGTTATTCAGGATTATGACGCGGAGGCAGAAAATTTATATGACATTTCTGCACCTAAGGATAAGAACTCTGAATTAACAAAGCTAATTGAAGGATATCAAGTATCTCAGTATGCTCCAACAGTGGCGGGGGCTAGTGGTATTCTTAGTAATCATATGAATAGATACTCCGGATTGATTCAAAAAGTGGAAGAATTTGAGCGTTCTGGAGGTTTGAGAACTGATTCCACCGCAGAACCAATTATTTTGTCTGTATATTCAAAGTTTTCAGGACACGCATTAATACCAGTTTCTGTAGAACAGGTAGAAAACGGAGAATATAAGGTGAAGGTTTATGACTGCAATTATCCAAATGCTTGGCAGACTGTAACCATCAATAAAAATATGACAGAATTAAATTATGGTATGTATAATAGTGGAAGTTATATTAATTATACTTCTCTTGCAGGTGTTTTAGAAAAAAATAATGATAATTCCGACGATGAATCCTTATATCTTTCCATTAACAAGGAAAATGGGGAGATAAAAAACTCCGATGGAAAAGGGCTTACAAAAATCAAAGGTGCATATGAGCAAAAATCCTTTAATTCAAGCGAGGAAGATAGTTTCTCTGGAATCCGAAGTTTCGTAGTTCCAGAGGGAAACTATCAGATTGGAGCTGAGGCAACGGAGGAAAATACAGAAGATGTAGAGTTTTATATGGCTTCTGATGATGTTTTTGCGCAGATTACTGCTACGGATGAAAGTACGGTATTATACGTAGAAGAAGCGGCGAATGGAACAGAGACATTAACTTTGGAGCCAGGAAGTGCAGCAGAAGCAGAGGATAAGATTACACTTTCTATTACCAATGTTGCGGATGAAGTAAGTAACGTAGAAGTAGAAGGAAATAATATTCAGATAACTGTTTCAGAGGATGAACAGCAGTCAGTTTCTATTCAGAAGACAAATGATGAAGAGCTTGTGGCAACGGTAAATGGTCAAAAGGCAGAGGTAGATGAAAGTGGAATGATTTCTTTGGACTTTGTGGAAAAAGGAGAAGAAGAGCCAGAAGCTACAGCAACTCCAGTGGTGACCCCGACGGTAGAGCCAACCACGGAACCAACGGTAAGTCCAAGTGCTGAGCCTACAGAGTCGCCAGTGGTAACGCCAACGGTAGAACCAACCACAGAACCAACGATAAGTCCAAGTGCAGAGCCATCGGAGCCACCAGTAGTAACACCAACAGTGACCCCAGAAGTAAGTCCAAGTACCAATCCATCGGAGCCGCCAGCAGAAACTCCGACAGCGGCACCGGAGCCAACACAATCAACAGAACCTACCCCAACGGCGGCACCGGGACCAGTGGAGACAGAAAAGCCAAACCAGACACCAGAAGTGACACCAACGGTAAATCCAACGGCTTCACCAGGGAAGACTCCTGTCCCAACAGTATCTCCGGGAGTAGCTTCAACAACAACCCAGTCTGCATTACAAGCACAGGATGTATTGCCTGAAGGGTTTGAAGAGATTACCGGAGTAAAGGTTGATAAGAAGACTCTTGCCATGGGAGTTGGAGAGAAGTATCAGATTAAGGCACAGGTAATACCAGAGGATGCTTCAAACCAGAGTCTGGATTATATTGTATATGGAAGCTGCATCGAGGTGAACAAGAAAGGCAAGATTGAAGCCTTAAATGCTGGAACCGCTAAAGTTTTAGTGGAGGCATTTAATGGAAAGCTTGCTGTAATTGATGTAACAGTGAAACAGCCACCAAAGAAAATTTCATTGAATAAGAAAGTGAAGACGTTAAAGAAGGGAAAGACATTTAAAATAAAAGTGAAATTTCCTAAAAACACAGCCAGTGCCAATTTGACATACAAATCTTCCAATAAAAAGGTGGCAAAGGTAACCGCAGATGGTAAAGTGAAAGCATTGCGAAGAGGCAGAACTGTTATCACTGTGAAAACCTTTAACAAAAAGAAAGCAAAAATGACGATTATTGTACGATAATTCTATGAGCCTTGTGATAGTAAACGGACTATTGCAAGGCTCTAATTTTGCCCTTTTTATGAAATAGGAAAATGCTCGAAATATAGTGGTGTGCAACAAGAATTGCGAAGCAATTCTTGCAAAGCAACAATATGTTGCCTTTGGTAAAATGCTGATTTTGCCCTTTTTTATTGACAAACAAAACCACTGTGATAAGATGGAAACTGAGTAAAAAGACAGAATGGAGAGTTGGAATGAAGATAGTTGTTTTAGCAGGTGGACTTAGTACAGAAAGAGATGTATCCATTACTACGGGTACGCAGGTATGTAAAGCACTTCGGGAAAAAGGGCATCAGGCGGTTTTGCTGGATGTTTTCTTTGGATATGGAAAAGAAGATGAAGATTTAAGTGGCATTTTTGACGGAGATGCGAACTTGAATCAGTTAAATGATAAGATAAACACCATTGATCCAGATTTAGAGGAAATCAAAGCTATGCGTGGCGGCGATTCGGATTGTTTCTTTGGTCCAAATGTAATAGAAATTTGCCGTATGGCAGATATGGTATATATGGGACTTCATGGTGCAGAAGGTGAGAATGGAAAGGTACAGGCAGCTTTCGATGTGTTGGGTATTCGTTATACCGGTTCTGGTTATCTGGGAAGTGCCATTGCTATGGATAAGGGCATGGCAAAGAAGGTATTCCAGTCCGCAGGAATTCCAACTCCAAAGGGATATACTGTGACACCAGATAGTATTCGACCTGTTCCTGCAGAGGTAGGTTTTCCTTGTGTGGTAAAGCCTTGTTGTGGGGGGTCTAGTGTAGGTGTCAGCATTCCAAACAATGAGGAAGAATATAATGAAGCGTTGAAGTTAGCATTCCGATATGAGGATGAAGTAGTAGTAGAAGAATTTATTAAGGGAAGAGAATTTTCTGTAGGTGTTATTGCAGGAAAGGCTTTGCCAGTTATCGAAATCATTCCTAAAACTGGTTTTTATGATTATGAGACCAAATATCAGGCTGGCATGGCAGAGGATGTATGTCCGGCGGAATTAGAAGAGGAATTGACTGTCCAGATGCAGAATTGGGCTGTAGAAGTATACAAAGAATTGAAGCTGGAGGTTTATGGACGTATCGACTTCCTGTTAAATGCCAATAATGAAATGTTTTGTCTGGAAGCAAATACCCTGCCAGGCATGACACCAACCAGTCTGCTGCCACAGGAGGCAAAGGCGGTAGGTATCGAATATGGTGATTTGTGTGAAACCATTATTGCAGAAGCAATGAAGCGTTATGAATCTGGCAAAGGGGTGAAATAAATGACAGGAATGACACTGGAAGCAATTACAAAGGCTGTGGCAGGTACTTATTACGGACCGGAGGAAGGAAAGCAGATTACCGTATCTTCTATAACCATAGACAGCCGTAAGGTGGAGAAGGATTGTCTTTTTGTAGCCATCAAAGGACAGAGAGTGGATGGAAATGATTTTGTACCAGGCTCCTATGAAAACGGAGCAGCCTGTTGTATGTCTACTCTGCCCCCAAAGGACGAAAGCAAACCATATATTCAGGTAGAGTCCTGTGAACAGGCACTGAAGGATATGGCAGAGTATTATCGCAGTATTTTGGATATTAAGGTGGTAGGAATTACAGGTAGTGTTGGAAAGACCACTACAAAGGAAATGATTGCATCAGTAGTGTCCCAAAAATATGACACATTAAAGACCTTGGGAAATTTTAATAATGAAATCGGCTTGCCACTCACAGTATTTCGTATTCGCGACCATCATGAAGTAGCTATTTTAGAAATGGGTATTAGTGAATTTGGAGAAATGCAGCGTTTGTCCAAGGTAGCAAAGCCGGATATGTGTGTGATAACTAATATTGGACAGTGCCATTTGGAGAATTTAGAAACCAGAGATGGTATTTTAAAGGCGAAGACGGAAATGTTTGATTATGCAAAGTCAGATGCATTGGTTTACTTAAATGGAGATGATGATAAGCTGATTACTTTGGATAAAGACAGCCGCATTTCATCACCGGTATTTTTTGGATTAACAGCAGATTCTACCATTTATCCGGAGAATATCCAGAGTATGGGACTGGCTGGCAGTAAGGTGGATATTGTGACTCCACAGGGTAGCATCAATGTCTTAGTTCCGGCTCCGGGAAAACATATGATTTCTAATGCTATGGCAGCTACAGCAGTTGGTCTTGGTCTTGGCATTGAATTGGAAAAGATTAAAGCTGGTATCGAAGCGTATGAACCGGTAGGAGGTCATGGACATATTATTCAGACAGAAAAATTAACCATTATGGATGACTGCTACAATGCTAATCCAGTATCTATGAAGGCTGGAGTCGATGTGTTGTCTGAGGTGGAAGGCCGCAGGGTGGCAATCCTTGGAGATATGTTTGAATTGGGTGAAAATGAGTGTGAAATGCACTATGAAGTAGGACAGTATGTGGCAGGCAAGCAGATTGATGTGCTGGTGGCGGTTGGAAATCTTGGTGAGAATTATGCCAAAGGTGCGAAGGAGTATTTAGAGAAGAATCCTTCCAATTGTCAGGTAATCTATTTTGAGGATAGAGACAGTGCATTACAGGAATTAGAGCAGATTATCCAGCAAGGGGATGCGGTACTGGTAAAGGCATCTCATGGCATGCATTTTGAGAAGATTGTGGAGAAACTGCAAAAGTAAGATTAAGGTGTCAAAGGTAGAAAAAGAATATTCATAAAAAAGAACTAGATTCGTTAAGAAGAAAGCATTGGATATGTGGAAAGGACGGATTTAGTTCTTTTTTATTTAACGAAGAATTGTGCTTGTGAATAGAAATTTTAGTTGACGAAAATCTGGTGTTATCTATAAAAATGTGTCGAATCGTGTCGAAAAAGGTGTGAAATCATGCAAATGTGTCGAAAAGTGTCGAAATTTGTAAGACGAAAGTTGTCGAAATGTGGTGTGGAAATGAGGTAAAGTATAAAGTGTCAGGTATATATAATTGCAAAGCTCTATATCAAAAATATATGCAAGGCATGGCACTCGTAGTAAGCAAAGATAGGGAGAGTTTTATGAGAAGAAAAATTGGTATGCTATATATCCAGCAGGCTATAACACAGAGCTTGCTCCCGGAGACAGTGTTTCAGTTGGCTTTCTGGCACAAGGAAGTGATGATGTACTAAAGTAACTCGGAGAAGATGGATTCTTTACCAGGGATGGAGTAAAAAATTACTCATGAAGGAGAACGGGAACAGCCGGAGGAGTCAGCTTCTCCGGAAGTAATACAACCATCAGAAGAGGATAAGAATTCGCAAAGAAATATGAGTATGATTCCTTGAATCGCCTGGTTGCTGTAGTATATGAGGATGGTAGCGAGATACATTATTCCTATGATAAAATGGAAATATTACACAGATAAAGAAAGTAGAAGCTGAGTAATAACCAAAGGATTAAAAGTACGCCTACAGCTATAAGAAAGGAATCTTGTGGTTGTAGGCTGTTTTTGGAAAATTGCGAAAGTAATATTGAGGAATATATATAATTCCGAATTACCTTATGTTTTTCGGCTGTTAGACTTTCTATTGATTTTGGCATAGGAACCTTTACATCTATGTTGGAAACGAAAAAAGAACTCTTGTTCTGGTGAAGGGATCATGTTACAATAAGCATATGGGAACATTGAAGCGAGGCGGTTGACTCTCTTACCGGAGGGCGTTGCCCTCCAGAAGAAAGAAAGGGGGGCGATAGGATGGTTACATACTCGGATTTATTCCAGTTTGCTATCTTGATTGTTTCTCTGTTAGGTCTGTGTTATCAGATTTACAGGGATAAAAGCAATTAGCCGCCACATTCTGCCTAATGTGACGGCTATAACTTAATAGTAATGTTAACAGGGTGAACCGCTTCGTGTTCCCTTTTCTTATTTATACCATACTATTTCGTTCTATGCAAGTCGCAAATTTTTCCTGATGTTCTGAGTTTATTATGTTTCTTTAGGACGCGAAAAACCATCCCCAACCCCTTCAATGGCATTAAGTTAAGAAAATCTCATATCGCATAAAATGTGGTGTTGGATTTTTTTATAAATAAGCAGATTTTTTGCTTCACAATATTTTAAGAATATGTTATAAAAAATGAACTATATAGTAATTTGGCCACATTTATCGTTGCAAAAGAGGAGTTGATTATACGTGTTTGAAATGACTGAATTTTATAAACTTCCTGATACGCTTGATGAAGATGTTTTGAAAAAGCAATTTTATGAATTTATTACTTGTTATTATAATGATACTTCTGTTTCAAATGTTAATTACGCTTTAAGCGAGTTGCTTGAATTATCGGAGAGGCAATGGAATACATATGAATTGCTAGATAAAGAAATAAAAAAAGTAATCGAACAATATCTGAAATCAATAATTAACTTTGAGGATAAAGAGATTATTGATTATATGTTATCTATAATTCCGATGCTTGGTCTAAAAGAATTGTTTGATTATATTATACAAAACAAAAAAACGATTTGTGATGAAACTATAGTAAAGATTATCGAGGAGGTTGAGGCGGAGTATGGAGCCGATGTTGATAATCCTTATTCTGGAATGCAGAAAGTTTAGGTGAATGAAATGTGTAATGAATCTATTTTGGGTGGAGAGCCTGTGACAACAGATATTCCAATGTTATATGATGAGAAGAGATATAAGGTTTATATTATATTAAAAGGCGATAGATGCAATTCTATGGAAGTAAAAATAGTCGCAAAATTATGTAATATTAATTATGTCAGTGCCAAGAAAAAACTGATGAAAAAAAAGAATTTTATCTTGGAAGGAAACGCATATATGGTTATGGAGATTTTAAAGAAATTATCGGAGTATGATGTGATTTTTGAAATAGAACCACCATATCCATATGCGGTTTCTGGCTTAGAATCATATGAGGGCTAGATGAATATGAAGTAAGATTTCAAAAGACTGACGGGAGAGGATGTATTATTGCTTTCGTCGGATTGAATACTAGATTAGGAGAATTATGATGGATGAATTGTCGAGAATGTTAAGGGTGAAAGGCATAAAAATACTAAAGCCTATTGAGCCGGAGCGGTGTCCGTATTGTGGGAAATTTATGTATGGCGTAGAATATGATTCTATGGTGTATAAAGAGGAAGAATTTTGTCAGGAAGCGTCTGAACATGAGAGTAGGTTTCTTAGAAATACATGGGGGAACTTTTTAAGAGTACTTCCTATAGTGATATCGTTTCTCTGGTTTGAGGAGCATGGGTTTGAGTCTTTATTGTTTGGAGTAGATATTTTGGGATTATCTATTCTTTATTTGTTTTTTTTGGCAAAATATGTTGCTCCAGAACCTTATGTCCGATATAATTATTCGAAACCCTGGTGGAAAGAACCACCAAAGGAACCTTATCTTGGAAGTGCAGATGTGAAATGGTATTCCCGAAAAAAAGGTGGTATTGGCCTGCCGAGATTACGTCTTGTAAATAACATGATTTTTGCTGCTTGTCTTGTAGATACCGAAGGGATTCCAGTGAGTCATACATTTTGTGTTCGTTTGAAAAAGAGATGGGGAAACTTTTGGAAAGCGTCTAAGGTGTTGTTGATTGCCGGCAAGGTGTCAGAGGAAGAGTGGGAAAAAGCAGACAGGCTTGTGATATTTAATTTCCGGGATAAAATCGGAGAAGGGAAAGTTCGAAAAGAGCCTTTTTATACAAAAAAGAGAGTCATTGGGATGATAGTCATCGGTATCGTTGCCGCTTATTTCTGTCTGGCAGATATAAAAAGTGGATTTTATACTCCAGTTTGTGGCAAAAAGGCTTTTCATAGCTCTATTGCTTTTAACGATAATGGTACTTGTTTGGCTGAGCCGGGATACTCTACGGTGGGAAAAAAGGTGAGGTTTCTCGTAGAGACAAGAAATTATTCCGATTATAGCAAGAGTGCTAATATAGTTATTGTTGATGAGGGACGTTGTGTGGGGGTGTATTGGGGAAAGATATTATTACTTATGAATTTGGAAACTGATACAAAGGCGTCACAGGATTTGAAATTTTATGAAAGAATTGCATTATTTCAATGGAGCAGTGAAAATAAGAACCCTGTTGCAGAGCAATGGAACAAAAATGAGACCGCAGAATGAATCTGCGGTCTGTTTTATGGGATAGAAAGATATTTAATTTGTATTGTTACTTTTTGGGGATGAAATTCCCAATATCAAAAATCGTAACACAGGAATTCTACGCAAGACCTCATATACCAAAGGTAATAAAGCTACAAGAAGTACAGTGTTTACTAGATAATGGACAGTCATTGGTGCTGGCAGGAATTGTTGTGTCATATATGCTACAAAACACAATACTGGATAATGCAGTACATAAAATCCAAAGTTAGATTTTGTCATGTAAGAGCTGAATTTATTTTTGAAATTAAATGCCTTTTTTGCCCAGGAAAAGATAGCTAAAATCATAAGCCATGCATAGATATTAGTGAATGGATGTTGTAAAACTGCCTGAGTGGTGTAATTATCTCCATAGTAATATACGGTGTAAGCAATACCGCAAATCAGAGAGCAAATTAATAGAGGGATTCGCAATTTTTCTAATTGCTCTATTAATTCTTCATGGGAAAAGACATAATATCCCAGTAGAAAGCTGAAAATATAAAATCCATTCCGGTATACTTCAATTAATGGTGTGTTAAATAGCATGGAACTAATCCAGTAAGGAAGTACCAGAAGGAAAAGCGTCCAAAGCTTGCATTTTGCACCCAGTTGTCTCAAGTTCTCTTTTTTATCAATGGCTTTTATAATCACCAATACCACAGAAGCACCGAAGAGCTGGTGGGCAAACCATAATGTGCCGATGCCGGACATACAGTAAATCAGATATTTCACAAATCCGGGAATTACATCCCGATTTTCTTTAAACATATCTACATAAGTATCTGTCACCCAGCCATTAAACCAACCAATGAGAAAAATACCTGCAATGGAGGGAACTAAAAGCCGCTTTGCTCTGGTTTTCAAAAACTCTTTTCCTGTCTTTGTTTGTAAAGCTGCATGGGCGCTGACGCCGGCTACTACAAATAGCAGGGACATAAACCAAGGATAGACAAAATATAATAGTATATCCATCTGTGGGATACCCTTGACTGCAAAGTTGCTGATAACACCAGCATTATTAAATATGTAAATGATATGATACAAAATTACCAGTAAAACTGTCATCCAACGGATATTATCTAAATAAATTTTTCGTTCCATTTTCTTCTGTTTCCTTTCGTGTATTCCTATTATTCGTTGTCAATATTTTTACCACCAAATACCATACTCATAATGCCTAAAATCCCTTTTTGGGGTACGATGGCCAGTCCTCGTTCTTCATCCCCCAGTATAAGCAACTGGTCGCCGGGGTTAATACCGAATACCTTTCGTGCCTTTTGCGGAATCACGATTTGTCCCCGTTCTCCTACGGTGACGGAGCCAAAGAAGTGTTTTCCCTTTGGGGGAATTCCCATACCTTCTTCTTCGTTTTCGTCTTCATAATTTACCAAATCATCCAAAGTAACTTCGAAAAGCTCAGCTAATTTTACACAGCTTTCCATATCAGGTTCGCTGTCACCTCGTTCCCATTTGGCTATGGTCTGGCGGGAAACGTTTAATTTCTCTGCGATAGCTTCCTGAGTCATACCGTATTTTTTGCGTAATGTTGCAATGTTCGTTCCAATCATATTATTCATACCTCCTGTAAAGAATATATAACATTTTGTGGTGGTTTACCAGCTATGAAAAATAACATAAATGGAAAGGGAAGTTAACATGTGATATCAAGAAAATCTTCCTTGCAAAAGAAAAACACTTATGTTATCATATCACATGTATGTAAAAGGCTTTGATTGCGTTTAGTAGGCGATTATGATTCGGTCAGAGAGAGAGTGCCATCGGCTGGAAGCACTCCCACGTTCCCATAGTTGCTGAAGTTCCCGCAGGAGCTGCATTCTGGAAGATGTTCGAAAATGCTTATGTGCTTGTGATAGCAAATCAGCAACATTAGACATTGTGTAGAGAATGACGGATTGCACACGTTACGTGAAATGAAGTGTTTATGAGGTTTGATTCGAAGGATGACTTCGTGATGATAAACTACATAAAAATCAGGGTGGTACCGCGGTTCTTCCGTCCCTGGCAGTGTTCCTGCAGGAGGAGAGACCATACCAGCTAATATAAAGGTGTAATTTAGCTCCTTGCATTTGCAGGGAGTTTTTTCTATGCTTAAAATCCGAGCTTGTAGAAAAGAAAAAAATTGTAAGCCAAAAGGCAGAAAGGAGTAAGTCAGTTGCTATAACTGTAAGGTCAGAAGAAATTTCGCAGCAAAGGCATACTGACAGAACAATGACATGAAAGATAAGTTAAAGAAAATCATGGACGAAGCCATGGAACAGATTGATGCATCCCAGCAGTTAGATAAACTGAATGAGATTAAAGTGGCATTTCTGGGAAAAAAAGGTGAATTAACCTCTATTTTAAAGTCAATGAAGGACGTTGCTCCAGAGGACAGACCAAAGGTAGGTCAGCTGGTAAATGAAGCACGTACTCAGATTGAAGAAAAGTTAGAAGCAAAGAAAGCTGCTTTTGAAAAGGCTCTTAGAGAGCAGAAGATGAAGGCTGAGACTATTGACGTTACCTTGCCTGGTAAGAAGCTGGCACAGGGACATCGTCATCCAAATACAATTACCTTGGAGGAGGTAGAGGATATTTTCGTGGGAATGGGCTATGAAGTAGTGGAAGGTCCGGAAATTGAAAAGGATTATTACAACTTTGAGGCATTAAATATCCCGGCAAACCATCCGGCAAAGGATGAGCAGGATACCTTCTATATTACCAAGGATATCCTCCTTCGTACTCAGACATCTTCTGTACAGGTACATGAGATGGAAAAGGGCAAACTGCCAATTCGTATGATTGCACCGGGACGAGTATTTCGTTCTGATGAAGTAGATGCAACCCATTCACCAACCTTCCATCAGATTGAAGGTTTGGTAATCGACAAGGACGTGACCTTTGCTGACTTAAAGGGAACCTTGCAGGAGTTTGCAAAGAGACTGTTTGGTGAAGAGACTAAGGTTAAATTCCGTCCTCATCACTTCCAGTTCACAGAGCCTAGTGCGGAAATGGACGTAACCTGCTTTAAATGTGGTGGAAAAGGCTGCCGTTTCTGTAAGGGTTCCGGCTGGGTAGAGATTCTTGGCTGTGGTATGGTTCATCCTCACGTATTAGAAATGAGCGGAATCGATCCGGAGGAATATACAGGATTTGCATTCGGTGTAGGTTTAGAGCGTATTGCATTATTTAAATATGAGATTGATGATATGAGACTGTTATATGAGAATGATACCAGATTCTTAAAGCAGTTTTAATAATAAGAATAAAATCGTAGAAATTGAGAAAGGATATAAAGATATGAATACATCATTATCATGGATGAAAGCATATGTGCCAGACCTTGATTGTACGGCACAGGAATATACAGACGCAATGACGCTGTCTGGAACAAAGGTAGAGGGATTTGAGGAGCTGGATAAGAATCTGGATAAGATTATTGTTGCCCGCATCAACAAAATTGAGAAACATCCTGACGCAGATAAATTAGTCGTTTGTCAGGTACAGATTAATGAGGATGGCGAAGAAGTGCAGATTGTTACTGGAGCTTCCAATGTAAAAGAAGGTCAGAAGGTACCGGTGGTACTGGATGGCGGTCATGTGGCAAGCAGCCATAAGGATGGCGAGTCTGAAAATGGATTTAAGATTAAAAAGGGTAAGCTTCGCGGAGTAGAGTCTTTCGGTATGATGTGCTCCATTGAGGAGTTGGGCTCTAGTACAGATATGTATCCGGATGCAGCAGAGGATGGAATCTATATTTTAAGTGACAATCCTGAGTATGCGGATGCTGCTATTGGCTCGGATGCAGTAGAGCTTCTGGGACTTCATGATGTAGTTTTCGAATATGAAGTGACTTCCAACCGTGTAGATTGTTTTGGTGTAACTGGTATTGCCAGAGAAGTAGCAGCTACCTTCGGTAAGGAATTTGTACCTCCAGTAGTCACTGAGACAGGTAACAATGAAGATGTAAATGATTATGTATCGGTAGAGGTACAGGACACTGAGCTTTGTCCAAGATACACTGCAAGAGTAGTGAAAAATATTAAAATTGCTCCATCTCCATTGTGGATGCAGAGAAGACTGGCTTCCGTAGGAATCCGTCCAATCAATAATATCGTTGATATTACTAATTATGTTATGGAAGAGTATGCACAGCCAATGCATGCCTATGACTTAGATAAATTAGCTGGAAAGAAAATTGTAGTGCGTAAGGCAAAACAGGATGAGCCATTTATGACCTTGGATGGTCAGGAAAGAAAGCTGGATGATTCCATGCTTGTTATCTGTGATGGCGAAAAACCGGTAGGTATCGCCGGCATCATGGGTGGTGAAAACTCAAAGATTACAGACGACGTAACTACTATGTTATTTGAGGCAGCGACCTTTGACGGAACCAATATCCGTCTCACCGGTAAGAAGCTTGGTATGCGTACTGACGCTCAGGCTAAGTTTGAAAAGGGGCTTGATCCAAACAATGCTATGGAAGCTATGAACCGTGCCTGCCAGTTGATTGAAGAGTTAGGTGCTGGTGAAGTAGTAGGTGGTGCGGTAGACGTATATCCAGTGAAGAAAGAACCATTTACAATTCCTTATGATGTGGCAAAAATCAATGCATTATTGGGAACTGATATCGACGAAGATACCATGGTTGGGTATTTTGAGAAAATTGATTTACCAGTAGATAGAGAGAAAAAGGAAGTGCTGATTCCAACCTGGAGACAGGATTTAGAGAGAATGGCAGATTTGGCAGAGGAAGTAGCAAGATTTTATGGATATGACAATATCCCAATGACATTGCCATCCGGCTCTGCAACAGCAGGTGGTCTGTCTGAAAAATTACAGCATGAAAAGATTGCCAGAACAGTAGTAGAGTCTTATGGATTTAATGAAGGCATGACCTTCTCCTTTGAAAGTCCAAAGGTATATGATAAATTAAATCTTCCAGAGGATGATATGCTTCGTAAGAGCATTGTTATCACCAACCCATTAGGTGAGGATTACAGCGTAATGCGTACCTCTGCACTTGGCGGTATGCTTACTTCTTTGGCAACAAACTACAATAGAAGAAATAAGGATGTTCGTTTATATGAGCTGGCAAATGTCTATCTTCCAAAGGCACTGCCGCTGACTGAGCTTCCAGAGGAAAGAATGCAGCTGACCTTGGGAATGTATGGCGAAGGCGATTTCTTTACCATGAAGGGCGTTATTGAAACTTTAATGGAGAAAATGGGTCTGACAGACATCGCTCAGTATAATCCAAAGGCAGAGAAGAGTTTCCTGCATCCGGGACGTCAGGCGAAGGTAATCTACGGTGGTAAGGAAGTAGCTTATTTAGGAGAAGTACATCCGGAAGTACTGGATAATTTCTCTATCGGACAGAAGGCATATATTGCAGTAGTAGATATGCAGACTCTGTCTGAGCTTGCTAAGTTTGATGTGAAGTATGTAGGAGTACCAAAATTCCCAGCAATGATTCGTGATATCAGTATGAGCATGAAGAAGGAAGTATTGGCTGGTGAAGTAGAAGAAGTCATTCGCAATAAGGGCGGTAAACTGGTAGAGTCCTATGAACTTTTCGATATTTACGAAGGTTCCCAGCTGGCAGAAGGATATAAGTCGCTGGCATACAAGATTGTATTCCGTGCAAGTGACCGCACCTTAACAGACGAAGAAGTGAACAATGCCATGAACAAGATTATCAAAGCATTAGGCGAAAAAGAAGTAGAACTTCGTCAGTAATATATAAGACCATCTCTGCTTTCCGTGAAGGTACTGAAATATCTTCCGATAATATTAACTATCAACAGTCTTGAACGATTTTTCGACAAAATAATTAAGTGTAGAAAAATTTTTCGGAATTGCTTTTTCGAAGACAACACAGGTCTTTTGAAGGACTTCGCTTTCTAAGCTTTCTACATGGCGCACCGCCGCAGCGCTGTTTGAACAGGATGGATGAGAGTTTGCGGAGGCGGTTGCGTAATCACCAGTAGAAAGCAGAAAGCGATTAGTCCTTCTTAAGATCGTAGAAGTTGCGAGAAAAAGCAATCCAAAAACTTTTTCTATAATTCACAGTCTTGAACGAAAAATCATTTTATAAACTTCTTATAATTAATTTTATGGGAAGTTGGAGAGAGTAGAAAAGGTGTAGGGGCTTGATAATTTAATAAGACCTTACACCTTTTTGTTATTATCTTTTTCATGGTTTATAATTATCGGTATTGATGCCTAGAGCATGAAGTTTATTTTCCTGTACTTTAATCTGATAATCCAATTCTTTGTTTATGCTTTGTTCGGCTTCTTTTATCCTTAAGAGATTAACGTAGTAATTAATTTCGTTGTTCATCATTTCTGCTTGGTTCATTTCTAACATCATCCTTTCACCGTCCCCTCTATAAGTATAATACCTATATTATAAGGACTTTCGTTGGAGGTGTAAAGCCTTATTAAGTTGTCAAAGTACGTATAAAATGTGCCAAATAGTTAAAAAAAGAGGATAATAATAAAATTAAATAATTAAAAAAATATTTCATAAAATAAAGGTGTAAGGTTCATAGTATATCAATTGACTACTTAATAAGACCTTACACCTTGTTTTGTTATTTGATAAAAAATTGCCTGTGGCAAAGAGAACTTTGATTTTGATATCATATCGTAGGACAATTTCTGGAAAATTTTACGTTATAATTCATTACTTTGGGATAAAGGTGGAGACTGATATAATTTTCGTTCGATTGCTTTGCGCTCGAATTCTATTTGTTGTAACGTATTGGTTGCGTTATCTTTCTTAGCTGTGATTTCAAGTCTGTCTAATAAAGTTAACTGATCAAATAGATTACCGTTATATTCTTTTTCGTTGGTTGGCATGTAATCCATCATCCTTTCACCGTCCCCTCTATAAGTATAATACCTATATTATAAGGACTATCGTTGGAGGTGTAAAGCCTTATTAAGTTGTCAAAGTACGTATAAAATGTGCCAAATAGTTACAAAAAAGTGGATAAAAATTACCTAAACTTCACACATGTAGAATCTATTTGTTTCCCGTAATATCAATTATGTGACAAAGTGACGTTCTATAATGTCATTGGTATTTCTTCTTCGTGGACGCCACTCAGGAAGGAAACTTATGTACTGTTACAGGAGACACCTAAGCGAAAGAGTCTCTTCGTTGGGATGTATTCTGAGTATTTGTTCCCAAGGTGTAGTAGTTCACATAATTAATATTTTGGGAAGTATTATATATTTTGCATGTGCGAAGTTTGAGTAAATCAAATGATTAAAAGATTTTCTCTTGAAAAACTAATAAAAAGATTTTCTGAGGTGAGTAATATCATAGCATTATTTTAAAGGGAGAATCAATATACGGAGTGACTAAAATTTAGCAGAGAGAGAAAGAGAAAATTTGGTTAGATATGACAAGACAAAATTTGTAAGATTGTTGTATAATATGCACAATAAATGACTGGAAGAAGTTCATCAAACGAAGGAGGACAAAGGAGATATGACGCAAAAAGAAGTCAGGGAAAGATTATTTTCCTTGCAGGAAGAGGGGTATCAGAAGTTTTCTGCCAGTCTGATACCAGGGGTGAAGGATATGTTGGGCATTCGTATCCCTGCTTTGCGAAAATTGGCAAAGGAGCTGGTAAAAGAAGACTGGAAAGCTTGTCTAAACTGGAAGGAGCCATTGTATTTTGAAGAACGGCAGTTGCAGGCATTTATCATTGGATATGCCAAGGCAGAGGTCGAAGAAATTATAGAGGCTCTAAGATTATTTATACCTACGGTGGATAACTGGTCAGTGAATGATTCGCTTTGCTCTTCATTAAAAATTGCCAGAAAATATCCAGAGGAAATCTGGGATTTACTAATGGAATATAAAGATAGTGAATCAGAATTTGAAGTCCGGGTGGTGGCAGTGACCTTAATGGCGCAATATTTGGTGCCAGAGTACATAGATAAAGTTTTGGAAGTATTGGTGTCACTTCCTGTTCGGGGATATTATACCAGTATGGGAATTGCCTGGGCATTGGCTACAGCATGGGCGAAATTTCCGAAAAAAACAAGGGAATATCTTGGGAAGCATCCTATTGAGCAGGAAACTTATCGGAAGATGTTGCAAAAATGTATTGAGTCCTACCGAATTAGCGAGGAAGATAAGGTATGGATGAAGCAGGAGAGAGAACGCATAAAGTGATGCAGAATACAGTCATGTTTTTCTTTTATGCAAGCGCTTTTCGGCTCGCATAAAAGAAAAACATTGACTGTATTCTGCTGTGTACTGGCTTCGTAATTTTCATAATATACATTACCAAAATTCTTTAGAATTCGTCTTCGATTTCAGGCATCAGTGGCTCAAAAATCCGATTATCATGAGCCTCCTTCTTTCTTGTGGCGGTAACTTCCATGGCTGCTTTACAGAAATAATTCTGGGCACAAAGCTTTTCTTTGCCCCGCAGAGACTGCTTGGCATAAGTTCCGTCTGGCTGCATAATATGTGCCTTTAAGGTGTCTGCCAGCTGGATTTCCAAGACATGAATCACTTCAGACTTCAGGGCGTCGTCCTCTACAGGAAAGAGAATTTCTACACGTTTATCCAGATTTCGTGGCATCCAGTCAGCACTGCCCATATATACTTCCTCATGACCGTTATTGTGGAAGTAGAAAATACGGCTGTGTTCCAGAAAATCTCCAACAATAGAACGAACATGAATATTTTCGCTAACTCCCGGGATACCCGTTTTGATACAACAAATTCCCCGAATAACTAGTTGGATTTCTACGCCAGCAGCAGCGGCTTCGTAAAGGGCAGCAATGATTTGTTGGTCACAGAGAGAATTCATTTTTGCTTTGATAAAAGCTTTTTTACCTGCTTTGGCATGCTCCATTTCCCGATGAATCATTTGTGTGAAACGGTCTCTAAGCCAAAGTGGGGCAACAGCCAGTTTATTCCAGGCCGCAGGTTCTGAATAGCCGGAGAGCATATTAAATACGGCGGTAGCGTCTTCGCCAATGGCCTTATTGCAGGTCAAAAGTCCCATATCGGTATAAAGTTTGGCGGTGCTGTCGTTGTAGTTTCCTGTACCTAGGTGAACATAACGACGGATGCCATCTTCTTCCTTACGGACTACCAGAGTGATTTTACTATGGGTCTTTAATCCTACTAGACCATAAATAACGTGGCACCCAGCCTGCTCCAGCTTTCTTGCCCAGATAATGTTATTCTCTTCATCAAAACGAGCTTTTAATTCTACCAGTACAGTAACCTGTTTACCATTTTCTGCAGCGGCAGCTAAAGAGGCAATAATTGGTGAATTACTGCTGACACGGTATAAAGTCTGCTTAATTGCCAGCACATCTGGATCCTTTGCAGCCTGGTGGACAAAATCTACCACGGGGTCAAAGGTTTCATAAGGATGGTGTAGAAGGATATCATGTTCACGAATCTGGTCAAAAAGCTTTTCTTCCGCTTTCAACCATTTGGCTGGCTGCGGAGTGTATTTTTTACTTCTTAAATGGTCATACCCTTCCATGCCGGAAAGCTTCATTAGAAATGTCAAATCTAACGGTCCGTTGATATGGAAAATATCTTCTTCCTGAATCTGAAGTTCTTTTTTCAGGATTTTTAGAAGCTGTTTATCCATCTTTTCTTCTACCTGCAAACGAATTGCTTCGCCCCATTGACGTTTTTTTAGCTGCTTTTCAATTTCCATTAAGAGATCTGCAGCTTCGTCCTCTTCAATGGTCAAATCTGCATTTCTCATGACACGGAATGGAAAGGCGCAAAGTACTTCATAATTCATAAAAAGCTTATGGATATTTCGTTCGATAATCTGTTCCAAAAGGATGTAAGTTCTGTCACCCTCTGAATCAGATGGGATTTCCACTGCTCTAGGAAGTCCGGAAGGAACCTGTACCGTTGCAAAATCGGTATCAGAATTATTATTTTTCTTTTTTCCGGTATGGGTAATATAAAGCTCGCGAAAATGTCCATTGTTGTCCTCTGTTTTTTCTGTGGATTTCATTTTCAGAATAGCACCAATATTTAGAGATTTATTACGAATCAATGGAAAAGGGCGGGAAGAGTCCACTGCCATTGGTGTCAATACAGGATAAACCTCTGATTGAAAATACGTATCGACGTATTTTTTCTGTTTGTCAGATAAATCTTCATGATGGGACAGAATATGAATCCCATTTTTTGTTAAAGCTGGTATCAGTGCCTGATTGTAGGTCTGATACTGGTCGTGAATCAGAGCATGGGTCTTTTCACTGATGGCAGAAAGCTGCTGGGCTGGAGTCATTCCAGCAAGATCCTTTTTGGTATAACCGGCATGAACCATATCTTTTAGTGAAGCTACACGAACCATATAAAATTCATCCAGATTGGATGCGGTAATACTTAAGAATTTTAACCGGTCCAGTAAGGGGATTTCTTTATCCTGAGCCTCTCCCAGAACACGATAATTAAAGGAAATCCAGCTTAATTCCCGATTGTAAAAAAAGTCTGGTTTTAAATAAGGTGATTTACTCATTTAACAATTCATTCCTTTCTGTTGGTTTACAAATTTTTTTCGTATAGTATTTAAAAGTTTTTTCTCTGTTTCAAAACTGGCTGGATGCCAAATACCTCTTCAAAAAATGGAGAGTGAAGTTTAAACATGCCCTGCTCTAATGCAATGTCATACAGAGTATCTCCAGTAATGGTCAACTGCCGTCCCCGGAGTGATGTAGTGATTTTTTTAAACTTCTGGGTATGACTTCGGTCCATGGAGTCTGCCAAACGTAAAATAGCATTTAATTTGGCGATACGCACATAATCTTCCCGGTCAAACCTTCCCTGAATTTCATTGAATTCAGGGAAAAATTCATAGAGATACCGAACCATGGTGGCAACAATCATACGCTCCTTATGCGAAATACCAATTAATTCTGTGGACATAATAATTTTGTAGGAATTTTCTCCAATGTCATTCAGGTTAATATAGCTTCCGCAATTGTGGAGAATTACTGCAATTTGTAAAAGCAGTCGGTCATTCTTGGTAAGGTTATGCTGTTTTTTCAGACTGTCAAAAATCTTTAATGCCGCTTTTTCTACGTAATCGCTATGCTCTGTGCTGCACTCATAACGGTTAGCAAGACAACGGGAAGCATTAATGATATCTGCCTGAAAGCTGTGGGCTGGAGTGATGCGCTCTTTGCGTTCTGCAAAATCTGCCGCCATACCTTCTGCAAGTGTGATGCCGGAAAGCCACATTTGCTCCGCACCGGTTTCTTCAAAAATATTGTGATAAATCATAGCGGTAGGTAAAAGTAAGGCTGCCTGCTCAACGGAAGTGTTTAATTCCTTTGCCAGTTCTTCTGGATGCTGGGAAGAAATTGCCTGATAGAATTCTTCGTACTCCTGACGGCTGACAGAATCTTTTTTTCGTCCTTTGCTGTCCGTTGGCTGTAAGTGTCCGAAATTATGGACACTTAAATATTTTACGAAGGTTCTGAGCTGGTTTCCTACTGCAATAATATTTTTAACTTTATATTTCTTTAAGTATAATTCTGAAAAGCGATGTAAGTCATTGGAAATATATTCATACACCAGATTCTGGTAATTATCTGTTTGGGTCTTCATATTTTGCAGGATTTCCTGAATACGAAGAGAACCAAGAAGAATATTTTGGGTACTAATCAGTGCATTTTTGTCAAACAGGGATAGCTGCATGCTTCCACCGCCTACATCCACCATAAGAGTGCCTTTCTGAATCAATTTATGGAAGGAATTTTCTGTAAAGGCAATGGATTTATAGCAAAGATAGCGCTGCTCAGAATTACTGAGAATCTTAATCTTGAATCCAGTGCGTTGGCGTACTTGATCCAGTACGATAAGGTTATTATCTGCTTCTCGCAAGGCACTGGTGCTGGCTATCATATAATCCGTAATATTATATTCCTTCATTTTTTCTTTAAATCCGTTCAAAATCGTGCAAAGGTTATCGATGGAATGATAGCTGATATGTTTAGTAGAGTAGGTTTCGTATCCAAGGCGGGCAGTGTGATGAACATAATCCAATTCCCGAATACCAAACTTTTTAGAAATTTCATAAATTCTTAATGAAGTCTCATGGGAACCTACATCTATTGCTGCAAACGTCACTACGGCCATAAGGAACCCTCCTTTTAAGTATTGCAAATTTTATAGTAATATTGTACGTTATTCTAAGAAAAATAACTAGCTTTTTTCTATGTTTTTTGTGGATTTTCTATTTCTTTTATGCAAATTTTACCTATGCAGTAAAATCTTTACAAGGGTTTTACATTGGACTAGATTTTTCAAGGAAATGAAAGTATAATACCACTTGTGGAATGATATGGAAATTAGCGAATAAAATTACATAGAAAAAGAATGCATGTCTTTTTCAATTGGAGGAACTATGAAAACAGCAGATTTTTATTATGATTTACCAGAAGAACTTATTGCACAGGATCCGTTGGAGGATCGTTCTTCTTCCCGACTGCTTTTGTTAAATAAAGAGACAGGAGAAAGAGAGCATAAGGTATTTCATGATATTATCGAATATTTACAGAGTGGAGACTGTCTGGTGATTAATAATACCAAAGTGATACCAGCCAGACTGATTGGAGAGAGAGAAGAGACAGGAGGAAAGGTAGAAGTCCTTCTGTTAAAGAGAAAGGAAAATAATATTTGGGAAACCTTAGTGAAGCCTGGAAAGAAGGCACGGCCAGGGACAAGATTATCCTTTGGTGGTGGGCTGTTAAAGGCGGTTGTACAGGATGTGGTAGAAGAAGGAAATCGTCTGATTCAGTTTGAATACGAAGGGATTTTTGAAGAGATTTTGGATCAGCTGGGACAGATGCCATTGCCACCCTATATTACCCACCAGTTGCAGGACAAGAACCGCTATCAGACTGTATATGCTAAATATGAAGGGTCGGCTGCTGCACCAACCGCGGGTCTTCATTTTACGAAAGAGTTATTGGCTGAAATAGAGAAAAAGGGAGTACGGATTGCCAATGTTACCTTGCATGTTGGATTAGGTACTTTTCGGCCTGTTAAGGTAGACGATGTGACGAAACATCACATGCATACAGAGTATTATCAGGTGACACAGGAAGCAGCGGACATAATAAACGAAACAAAAGAACAGGGAGGCAGAGTGATTTGTGTAGGAACCACTAGCTGTCGTACCATCGAATCAGCTGCAAATGAGGATGGCAGAATAGAGGCTAAGGAAGGCGATACCAGTATATTTATTTACCCGGGATATTCCTTTAAGGTGCTGGATTGTCTGATTACCAATTTTCATTTGCCAGAGTCCACACTTTTGATGCTGGTGTCGGCTTTGGCAGGAAAAGAACATATTATGGAGGCGTATCAGGAAGCTGTGAAGGAGAAGTACCGGTTCTTTTCCTTCGGTGATGCTATGTTTATAACAGATTGTTTGGAGGCGGATTAATAATGAGCGAAAATTATGAATGGGAAGGAAAATATAAACCGAAAAAAATGTTGTTTGTATATAATCCCATGTCTGGAAAAGAGCAGATTCGAAATAAGTTATCTGACATTATGCAGATTTTTTGCCGGGCAGGCTTTCTCGTAACAGTAGTTGCCACCCAGAAAAAAGATGATGCGAAAAATGTAGTGATTGATCAGGGGGCCCAATATGATTATATCGTGTGCTCTGGTGGTGATGGCACTATTAATGAAGTAGCAACGGGTCTGATGCATTTGGAAGAGCGTCCTGTTTGTGGATATATTCCAGCCGGTACGGTTAACGATTTTGCATCCAGTCTTCGGATTCCTAAGATTATGAAAAAAGCGGCGAATCTGATTACAGAAGGAAATGTTTATTATTGTGATATGGGTGGATTTAATGATAAGTTTTTTACCTATGTGGCGGGTTTTGGTGCTTTTACAGGAGTTTCTTACCAGACACCACAGGAATGGAAAAATGCCATTGGAAAGTCTGCATATTTTGTGGAAGCGTTGAAACATCTTGCAGAAATTAAGCCGGTTCACATGAAGATTGAGTATGATGGAAAGTTAGTAGAGGATGACTTTATTTTGGGGTTAGTCAGCAATTCTGTTTCAGTAGCAGGCTATAAGGCTTATCAGAAGAAAAATATTAAGATGGATGATGGTGTCTTTGAAGGTCTTTTTATTCGCGACCTGAAGAATTTAGTTCAGATGCAGGAAGCGCTCAACGCATTGTTGACCAAAGATTTGCATGCACCGGGAATTTTCCGGTTTACAGCAAGTAAAATCCATATAATCAGTGATGATGCTGTGCAGTGGACACTGGATGGAGAAGATGGTGGTGAATGTAAGGAAGTAATGATGCAGAATTATCAACAGGCATTGCCGATTCTCTGTAATAGAAAGCCACAGGAAAATTTGGCAGGTCGTGTCGATTGGAAGTGGCGTTTGGAGAATTCCAATTTCTTAGAAAACGCCAATTTTTTGGAAAATGCTAATTTCTTAGTGAAGAAGGATGAGAAATAACGAAGGATAGTAGAAATAATAGTAGACAATAAATAGCCCCGAAAAACAACAAGCTTTCGGGGCATCATTTTTTATAACGGAAGATATTTAAGAATTAGGAAAGCTCTGCGATACGGCTGACACCAACGAAAATATCACTGATTCGGTACCAGGTTGGAAAGTCCACGATACCAGTCTGCGGCATATTAAACACTCTTTGGAAGGTCCGGACAGAGTCAGCAGTTTTCTGACCATACACTCCGTCTTCTGTCACTTTTGGAATCAAAGGATATCCTTTTGAAATTACATTTAGCTGGTGTTGCAGTTGGCGGACCTTATCTCCAGAAGAGCCAATTGTTAAGTTATATCCTGGCCAGGAAGAAGGGATGCCGGAAATTTCCTGGGAAGTATTAATAAATACAGAATCTCCGTAAAAGGTACGCAGGATTTCAATGGAAGAATACCCTTGGTCGCCCAGATACTTGGAATCCCACTGGCGCATCCAGTTCGGGCAGGAAACCTGTCTGCCGTCGCAGTACTGGGTGAAAAGCGGCTGGGTAATATTTGGTCTGGAAATATAATTTGCAAAAATCGTATCTACTGCCTGGGAAATACTTTCATAAACATTTCGTCCCGGAATCCATTTCTGGTCGTAAGCTGTGGAGCTGGTGATGGTAAAGTCGTATCCCCGATTTCTATACCATTCAGTGTAAACTCTGTTTAATGTAATAGACTGGATTGCTAGAATATTGGCGAAAATTGTAGCTTCTGGCCAAGTGGCATAAATCTCGCTGGAGGCTACGTTTTTGACATAATCCTTGTACCGTACATAATAATTTTTTGCCGAATTGTCCGAAGGTGGTCCATCATGGACGATTACATATTCGGGGGCTGGTGTGCGAAAAATGTTGAGAAGGTGGGAACGAAATCTTCATATCCTAGTGGAAATCTATAAGAGAGTTTGATAAAATAAAGATTGAATGACGAAATTAATCATGGAGGAAGAGGATGAAGAAACGAGTTGACAGAAAAGAACTCCGATGGGGAAAATTGGACAACACAGCCAACCTTTTTCCTGTTATTGCCACAGAGAATATGACAAATGTATATCGGCTTTCTGTTACACTGACGGAAAAGATTGATAAAGAACTTTTGCAGGAAGCACTGGTTCGGATATTACCATGGTTTGATTCTATGAATGTACGGATGCGGACAGGAGTGTTCTGGTATTATTTTGAAACCAACAAGAAGGGGGCTCCCCTGGTTTTTGAAGAGAACGATTATCCATGTAGATATATTGAGCCTCAAACTAACCGAAATTATTTGTTCCGGGTTACGTACTATGAATATCGTATCAATCTGGAAGTATTTCATGTTCTGGCAGATGGTATGGGAGGGATTACCTTTTTAAAAGAACTGACTTATCAGTACTTGCGGTTGAAATATCCGGAAATCTGTCAGGAGGCAGGAGATGAGTTGTCAGAAACCACTTCCTTAAATACAGAAGACAGTTATATGAAAAATTACAGAAGAAGTATGCCAAAAGGGTATAAGTCAGAGCCTGCAGTTCATATCAAAGGGGAAAAATTAAGAACCGGAGCTATGGGAGTTTTGCATGGTTATATGTCTGTGAAACAGTTAAAGCAGGTGGCGAAGGCAAAAAATGTCAGCATTAATGAATATCTGGCGTCGATTTTTGTTTATAGCATTTATAAAGAATATCTTCATGGTGCGGTTTCTAAGAAACCGGTGGTGATTTGTATTCCAGTGAATTTGCGGCCATATTTTGAATCTGTGACTACCCGGAACTTTTTTGCTATGGTAAGCGCCGGTTTTCGTCCAGAGAAGGAAGAGCATTCTTTTGATGAAGTCATGGAAATTATTGTGAAAAGTCTTCGGGAGCAGATTAATAAAGAGCATTTAGAAAATTTATTTTCTTATAATGTGTCAAATCAAAAAAATCTGATACTGCGGGCGATTCCACTTTTTATAAAAAAATTTGCCATGCGTTTTGTTTATGAAACCAGCACAAAGGCCACCACTACCACTATGACAAATGTTGGTGTAATGCAGGTTGAGGAAATATATCAGCCTTATATAAAAAGAGTTTCCGCTATGATTTCAGCTTCCAAGGGGCAGAATATGAAAGGCACAATCTGTTCCTATGGGGATGAACTGGTATTTACCTTTACTTCTGTTTTAAGAGATGTTTCCATACAGAAACGTTTCTTTCGGATGCTGGTGAAAGATGGAATTGATGTGACAATAGAAAGTAATGGAGCGTATTATGAATAAATGTAAGCGATGTGGAGTTTTTGTGGAAGATTATTCCGGGGTTTGTCCTTTGTGCGATTCTGTAGTGAAGGAAATAGAAGGAATGACCGAATCCCCTTCCAAATATCCCAATATAGGATTAAAAACGAAAAAACTAAAACGATTATGTCAGATAGGAGCTTTTTTACTGATTTTGGTAGGGACTATTCTTGTAGTAATTAATTATTACACCACTCCCCATATTCGCTGGTCCATGATTTCTGGTGGAGGAATTATATATTTATTGATTACTGTCAGGGATATATTAAATAAAAGAACAGGACATATACGGAAAATATATTTACAGGTCATAGGACTGATTGCTTTGATTATCTGTATTGATCTGGCATTAGGATTTACGGGGTGGTCTTTAGAATATGGATTTCCTATTGTGATTTATGGAATTAATCTGACGATTATACTTTGCATGATTATTAATTATGCAAACTGGCAGAATTACCTTGTAATGCAGATATTTGTGGTGATTCTCAGTGCAGTGGATATGATTTTTTACCTTACGGGTATTGTAAAGGGAGCAGCGCTTCCTTGGATTGCCTTAGGCGTTTCTGCAATATTGCTGGCAGGAACCGTGGTGTTTGGTGACCGGAAGGCTACCAATGAGTTAAAAAGAAAATTTCATATTTAGTTAGAATTATTTAGAGGAAAGCGTTAATTGAGAGGAAAGTAATGAAGGGAAAAATTAGTTTAAAGGCCAAAATTGTCAGGGATATGATTCGGTTTTCTACATCCCAGCATATCATTGGACCTAAGATACAGGATGGAACACTTCGGCGGAAATGGGTAGAAGCCCCATGGCACTGTCCCGAAGGTTTTCTATGCATGCCAATTCGTATGAAGCGGTTCGATATGGAGCTTCTTACTCCGCCTCAGGAAGATTGTGGCGAAGTAATCTTACAGCTTCATGGTGGCGGGTACATTGGAAAAATGAAAAATTCTTACCGGGACTTTGCTGTGCTTTATAGCCAGATGCCAGGATATCGGAAAGTACTGTCTATTGATTACCGGGTAGCACCAGAGCATCCTTATCCCGCAGCATTGCAGGATGCCCTCACTGCCTATCAGTGGCTTTTAGAAGTAGGGTATCAGGGAGAAAATATTATTCTGGCAGGAGATTCTGCCGGTGGTGGACTGGTACTGGCTTTGAGTATGTATCTTAGAGATCATGACCTTCCCCTTCCGAAATGTATGGTACTTATGTCGCCCTGGGCGGATTTGACGGCATCTGGAGATTCGTATACTGCGAATTATGAAAAGGATCCTCTTTTTGGAAATACAAGAGAAAGTATGATTTACAATGGGGAGTATGTAGCGGACAATGATCCAAAAGATCCCTATATTTCGCCTATATATGGAGACTTTACAGGGTTGCCGCCTATGTTGTTTCAAGTGGGAAGTATCGAGATGCTATTAAGTGACACTATAACTTCTGCCCAGAAGGCAAGAGATGCTGGCTGTCAGGTGCAGGAAACGGTGTATGAAGGGATGTTTCATGTGTTTCAGGCAGGGATGCTGAAGGTGCCAGAGTCTGAAAAGGCATGGAAAGAGGTGGAAGAGTTTTTGACCTTACATTCTCCACAGGCAGTAGAGGATTCTGATATGGAGGAACGTTCTGAAAATACAGAAAATGAATAAGATAAAAGAAAACACATTTTTATAATGTGTTTTTTTTAATTAAACAGAATGGAGGATTGGAAGTGGCGGAGGAGTATCAGGAGATTGGCTGGGTTGATGGATATCAGGTCTTTGTTCAATATGCTAAGGAGGGGCCGGATATGGAGGAAGCGTATGCATTATATCAGGAAGCAAAGAATAGTGTACTGTTTCAGAATCTGGCAGCAGTAGAAGACTGGAAAGAGAATGGAAAGGAAAATAAGCTGGATTACAAGGAGGAAACATGATTCGATGCGGCATTTATCTTCGACTTTCCAGAGAAGATGGGGATGGGGAAAGTAATAGTATTCAGAACCAGAGACTACTTATTGGCCAATATATGAAACAATATCCAGAAATGGTATTAGTGGGTGAGTGGAGTGATGATGGCTGGTCAGGAAGCCGCTTTGACCGTCCAGGATTTCAAAAAATGATGCAGTTTGTTTTTGCAGGAAAGCTGGATTGTATTTTGGTTAAGGACTTGTCTCGTTTGGGAAGGGAGTATATTCAGACAGGATATTATTTGCAAAAAATCTTTCCAGAATATGGCATCCGGTTTATTGCTATTGCCGATCATTACGATAGCCAGCGGACAGAGTTTATGGAAGAATCTCTTTTGGTGCCGGTACTGAATCTTATGAATGACGCTTATTGCAGGGATATTTCTCAAAAGGTGCGATGGCAGCAGAAGACGAAACGTCAGTTGGGGCAATATATTGGAGCTTTTGCGGTATATGGTTATAAAAAATCTCAGGAGGATATACATTATTTGGAAATTGATGAAGAAGTAAAGGAGATGATTCAGTCGATTTTCTGGCTCAGGTTAAGCGGAATGGCAGCAGAAAAAATAGCCAATCGTTTGAATGGCTGGAACATTCCTTCACCTAGAGAATATAAAAGATTACAGGGAAGTGAGTTTGTTTCTGGATTCGACAGAAAAGAACCTGCTCTTTGGTCTGCCTTAGCAGTTCGGAGGATATTGCAGAATGAAATGTATACCGGGATAATGATTCAGGGAAAGGATGAGAAAATAAGTTATAAGTTGAAGATTAGAAGGAAACTTCCAAAAGAACAATGGGTCTGTGTGAAAAATCGGGTGCCTGTGTTGATACACGATTGGGTATTTCAAAGAGTAAGAAACCTAGAAGAGAAAAAAATCAGATGCAAAAAGGGAAGGATATATTGTGATATCTGGGCAGGGATTTTAAAGGGGGAGTTAAGAGAAAAGAAAGGATTATTGGAATTTTTGTTTTCTTATTTTCTGGAAGAAACCGTATCGAAAGAAAGCTGGATGCAGCGGTTATTTTTAACCTTATATTTTGAAATGATTTCTATTGATGAGGTAGAGAAAAAGATTTATCTTGATACCACATGGAAGGAAGGACTTAATGGAATTAGTGGGGATTTATGCGAGAATTTCTGTGGAACGAAGGAACCGTAAAGAAGAAAGCATTGAAAATCAAATATTGTTAGCAAGAAAATGGCTAAAAATACAAAAAGTGGCAGGTGCGCAAATGAAAGAATATGATGTTTATGTAGACCAGGGGTATAGTGGGACGGATTTTTCCAGACCGGGTTTGAACCGGTTATTGCAGCATGCCAAGGATGGAAAGATAAATTGTGTTCTTTGTAAGGACTCCTCGCGATTAGGCAGGGATTATTTAAAAACTGGAGAATTAATCGAAAAAATCTTTCCTTCATGGGGAATCCGGTTAGTCTGTATCAGTGACAATTATGATAGCAGTCAGGGATTGCCGGGGAGTTTGGAGGGAAGCATTCGTAATCTTATGAATGAATGGTATGCCAAGGATATTGGAAGGAAGGTTCATTTGGTGAAACAGCAGAAAAAGAAACAGGGGAATTACTTGGGAAGTGTGGCACCCTATGGATACGTAATTGCATGGGAAGGGGAACGAAGAGTATTACAGGAGGAACCAGAGTCTATGAAAGTGATTCGTCAAATATGTGAATGGAACCAGAAAGGGAAGCAAATAGAAGAAATTAGGAATCTATTGCAAATCAAGGGGATTCTTCCTCCTTCAGAGTATCGAAAGATAGGAAGGATAAGACAGAATAATGATATGGTCAAAAAATGGGACAGAGGTACGATATATCGCATAATCGCACACCAGCGGGGATTACTACACGACTAAGAACGATTTCACCAGTTTCGTCTACAGTCTTTATTTCACTTTCAGCGATTTTGGGAGGGTAATCTCCATAAAGGGTATGGGGAGGAATGACGAAAAGTTCTTCGCTATTTCCTAAGGCGTCATCCAATGGCATCATGGAAACGTTTTGTAAAGCGGTTTGGCCGGATAAAATCTCTGCTCCGGAAACTTCAATGGTTTCATAGCCTGGAGCGATGATTCGGATGTTGAATACAGAATATGGCTGCTGGGCGTTGGGGGTTAGACTGTATTCTAACGGTGGTGCAGGAAGTGTGATTTCCTCGGTCTGTCCGTCGGCATTGGTAGTAACTTCATCTAAGATTCTTTCAGGTTCATTACCGTCGAAAATCTGGACAGTGGCACCAGAAATGCCACGGGAACCCAGAATGGAATTAACATTAACCTGCAAAAGACCAGTATCAGGACGGTCTTGTTGTATAGAAAGGGAATTTGGCATAAAAGCTCCTTTCGTTTAAAATAATAAATTTCATACTATTGTATGGGATTTAGAAAAATGTGTGCATAGTAGAGTTGTTTTATGGTATGATGGTGTTTGCGTAAGAAAACTTTCTAAAGGAGCATTGTAGAATCTCATAGAAAGTAAAGAAAATACATAAGAAGGAGTTATGAAATGGAAACGATTAAGATTAAATATTTTACAGATGCTATTGATAAGCTGGAGTATATTGATGGAAAGTCAGACTGGATTGACTTGAGAGCTTCAGAAGAAGTGACATTGAAGAAGGGAGATTTTGCATTGATTCCTTTAGGGGTAGCAATGGAGCTGCCAGCAGGCTATGAGGCGCATATTGTTCCAAGAAGTAGCACATATAAGAATTTTGGTGTGATTCAGGCAAACCATTGTGGTATTGTGGATGGTTCGTATTGTGGAGATAATGACATGTGGAGAATGCCTGTTATTGCTATGAGAGAAACTACCATTCATGTAAATGACCGTATCTGTCAGTTTCGTATTATGAAGAACCAGCCGCAGATTCAGTTTAATGTGGTAGAGAAGCTGGAAGGTGCTGATAGAGGTGGTTTTGGAAGTACAGGAAAGCAGTAGTGATAAGAAAATAGTGATACATAAGATAGGAGGAGAACATGGAGAAAAAATATTTTCCGGTGTGTGTTAGTTTGTTTGGGATTAGTTGCATCATAACCGGTTCGAATATGAGTGGGGGTTGGCAACAGTTTTTTTTCATATGTGCTGACATCTCATTATATATTGCTTTGGGTGTATTGTTATATGTTTTTTATGAAAAAAAAGGCGAAAGAAAAATATTGGGGATGAGTATTATCTTATCTGGTATATTAGCAGCTTTGATAAGAAAAGAACTGGCAATTTATATTGTACCATATTTATTTGTTCAGTTTTATTCTATGGCTGCACCTTTTTTGGGAATGATTGTTTTCGTGAGACAATTCATCAAGGAATTTGACGAAAAATATGATAAGGAGAAATAAATTCTATCTGTTGCAGCATATGTTTGTGAACTATGGAATAGTAATATAGGAAAGATAGGGAACAGGATGACATAACTATGGCAACGGAGAATAATCAAAAGCTGGATTCTTCATTGAATCTGTCTTTGGATATCAACCAGGAGGATAGGGAAAAAAGCCTGGAATTGGGAACGGGATTTGAACCTGAAGAACAGATTTGGAGAGTTATTGTAAAATATATAGGTGATTTGACTGAGATAGAAAATCTGGTTCAGGGGAGTCAGGCGATTCCCTTACTGAATCAATATGGAATCATCCGAGTGCCGGAAAGTCAAATTGATAATTTGGCATCTCTGCCACAAATTCAGTTTGTGGAAAAGCCAAAGCAGGTGTATTTTTCACTGGATGAGGGACGTAGTGCATCCTGCATTAATTCTGTTCAGGGCAGAGTGGGAGGACAGGGATTGGAACCTGGACAAAATATGGGACTGACAGGTCGGGGCGTAATGGTCGGAATCGCAGATTCGGGAATCGACATTACGCATCCGGCTTTTTTGAATCCAGATGGAAGTACAAGAATTTTGTATCTATGGGATCAGACTGGTAATTTACAGGAGGCACAGGGACTTTCTGCGCCGGAAGGATATAGCGGTGGTGTGGAATTTACAGAAGAGGTTCTGAATCAGCTTGTGAAAGGAAACACACCAGAAGGAGTGTATCGTCCTCAGGAAAGAGGCTCTGGTCATGGGACAGCAGTGGCAGGCATTGCGGCTGGAAATGGAAATGGCTCCGCTGGAAACCGTTACCGTGGAGTGGCAATTGAAAGTCCACTAATAGTAGTAAAGCTTGGAACGGCAAATGAAGGATTCCCTAGAACTACAGAGGTTATGGAAGCGCTGGATTATATGATAAAAAAAGCCATATCTCTTCAGATGCCCATAGCCATTAATTTAAGTTTCGGCAACAATTATGGCGCTCATAATGGTCAGTCTTTATTTGAAAGTTTTATTACGGATTTGGCCGGTGTATGGAAAAATACTATTGTAGTAGCATCGGGAAATGAAGGGGATGCTAGGCATCATGCGGAAGCAATCTTAGAAAATGAGATGGAGGCAATCCCTATTGCCATTGCGCAAAATGAAAGAAATCTCAGCTTACAGATTTGGAAAAACTATGCGGACGATTTTGCTGTTTTTATAGAAGCTCCCAATGGTGTGAGGCAGCAAATTGACCGTCGGCCGGGCAATTCCGAGGAATATATTCTGGAGGGAAACCGGCTGCTGGTATATTATGGGGAACCTACACCGTATACCCAGACCCAGGAAATATATATTGAATGGATTCCTTTGGAGGACGAAGGATTTTTAACAGAAGGGACATGGAGAGTTTTACTGATACCAGAGGATATTGTAGATGGAAGAGTGGAGTTGTGGCTTCCTACCATTGAAGCCATTGGTCTGTCCACAGGATTTTTGCGTCCTACCACGGAAACTACACTTACCCTTCCCGCTACTGCACGGAAAGTTATTACGGTAGGAGCATATCGGGCAGACAATGATACTTTGGCATCCTTTTCCGGGCGGGGAAACACTTCTGACGGGCGAAATATGCCTACTATAGTAGCTCCAGGAGTTGATGTGACTACGGCTGCCCCGGGAGGGGGCTATACAGCCCGGACGGGAACTTCCATGGCGGCTCCTTTTGTAACTGGAAGTGCGGCTTTGCTGATGGAATGGGGGATTGTCAGAGGAAATGACCCATTTCTGTATGGAGAGAAGGTGAAGGCTTATTTGATTAAGGGGGCAAGACCATTGCCGGGGGAACCGGTGCCGTCCACCAGACAGGGTTGGGGAGCATTGTGTGTGGCGGATAGTATACCAGAAACATGACAATTACTTGACCTGTCAAATAATAAGATATAAGGTATAATAAAGAGAAAAAATGTAAGGAGTTAGGAGTGTGCATTATGAACATACAAATTTTCGGCACCAAAAAGTCCTTTGATACCAAGAAGGCAGAAAGATATTTTAAAGAACGTGGTATTAAGTTTCAATCCGTTGATTTAAAGGAGAAAGGATTAAGTAAAGGGGAACTGCGAAGTGTTGCACAGGCAGTTGGGGGATTGGATGCCATGATTGATGAGAAATGCAAAGACCAGAATGCATTAAATCTGGTGAAATATATTGCCGATGAAGCAAAAGAAGAGAAGATATTGGAAAATCCTCAGATTCTAAAAGCGCCTATTGTCAGAAATGGAAAGCAGGCAACTTTAGGTTATCAGCCGGATATCTGGAAGACCTGGAATTAAGTAGTGAAAATTTAACTTGACGAAAAAATAATTACATGATATTCTACTTCGCAGATATTAGGGAGTAGTTCGCATCGGAAACTGCCGATGTTGTACTTTTCGTCATCACGTTATTATAACCGGATGGTACACTGAGATAGGAACGAGACTTTTATCGTATCATTTTGATGCGATAGAGGTCTCTTTTTTGTTTTCTAAAAAATAAGAAAGAATACATATTCATCGCATGAAATGAGTCAAATATCCCGCGGACGCCTTCGGATGACGCAAATAAATTTGCGTATCCTTAATTTGCCTTCGCGTGAATAAATGAGCAGCATCACATTATAATATTAAAAGGAGGAAATAATGATGAAACAATTTTGGAATTGCTCGAGAGAAGAAGTAATGGATCATTTTCAGGTTACAGAAGATGGTCTCACCGACAATCAGGTGGAGAAAATCCGTGAGGAAAAGGGTGAAAATGTATTACAGGAAGGCAAGAAGAAAAGTGTTCTTCAAGTATTTTTAGGACAGTTTTGTGATTTGCTGGTTGTGATTTTGGTAATTGCAGCAGTGATTTCTATGTTTTCAGGGAATCTGGAAAGTACCATTGTAATTTTATTGGTATTAGTAATGAATGCAATTCTGGGAACGGTGCAGCATGTGAAAGCCCAGAAGTCTTTGGAAAGCTTGAAACAATTGTCTTCGCCAAATGCAAAGGTGATTCGTAATGGGCAGAAGGTGGAGATTCCTTCCAAAGAAGTGGTTCCGGGAGATATTGTGATTCTGGAAGCAGGAGATATGGTGGTAGCAGATGGTCGTATAATTTACAATTATTCTTTACAGGTTAATGAAAGTTCTCTGACTGGTGAATCCACTAATGTAGATAAGACAGATGCTGTTCTGGAGGGCGAAGTTGCGTTGGCTGACAGAACCAATATGGTACATTCTGGAAGCCTGGTTACTTATGGACGTGGAGAAATTTTAATTACTTCCACAGGCATGGAGACCGAAATCGGAAAGATTGCCGAATTAATGAATGCAGCAAAAGAGCGTAAGACTCCATTGCAGGTTAGTTTAGATCAGTTTAGCGGTCGTCTGGCTGTATTTATCATGATTGTCTGTGGTTTGGTATTTGGGCTTTGTCTGTACCGTCGTATGGAAATTTTAGATTCCTTAATGTTTGCAGTAGCTTTGGCTGTAGCTGCGATTCCAGAGGCATTAAGTTCTATTGTAACTATTGTACAGGCTATGGGAACCCAGAAAATGGCAAAAGAAAACGCTATTATCAAGGAGTTAAAGGCTGTAGAAAGTCTGGGATGTGTTTCTGTTATCTGTTCTGACAAGACGGGAACATTAACCCAGAATAAAATGACAGTAGAAGAGATTTATGTTGATGGAAAGGTTTTAAAGCCAGAAGAATTGGATATTTCAGATCAGCTGCAGAGATATCTTTTATATGATGCAATTCTTACCAATGATTCCAGTATCGTAGATGGAAAAGGAATTGGTGATCCAACAGAATATGCTTTATTAGAAATGTTTCGTAAGATTCATACCGCCAGCAGTGCATTAATGGATGAAATGGGATTAAACGAGGAGTATATTCGTCAGACAGTAATCCGTATGGAAGAGGTTCCGTTTGATTCTGATCGAAAGCTTATGAGTACCAAATATCCGTTGCACGGAGTTCCTACTGTATTAACAAAGGGAGCCGTAGATGTTCTGCTGGATCGGTGTGTCGATGTGAAGTATTCCGATAAAACAGTACCAATGACTGAAGAAGAGAAGGAAAAAATACGTCTTCAGAATCAGAAATTTTCTGAAAATGGTTTGCGTGTGTTAGCCTTTGCATATAAAGAATCGGATGAAGTATTAAGCACAGAAACAGAATACGGTTATACCTTCTTAGGTCTGATTTCTATGGTGGACCCACCACGTCCAGAGTCAGTGGATGCAGTAAAGGATGCAAAAATGGCAGGTATCCGTCCGATAATGATTACAGGTGACCACAAGATTACTGCGGTAGCTATAGCAAAGAAAATTGGTATCTTCCAGGAGGGAGATATGGCAGTGACAGGTGTGGAACTGGATGCCATGTCAGAAGAGGAATTAGACAATAATATCGAGAAGATTTCTGTATATGCCAGAGTTTCACCGGAGAATAAGATTCGTATTGTAGAAGCATGGCAGAAAAAAGGCAATATTGTTTCTATGACGGGAGATGGTGTGAATGATGCGCCTGCATTAAAGAAGGCAGATATTGGTGTAGCCATGGGAATTACAGGTACGGAGGTTTCCAAGGATGCAGCAGCTATGATTTTGTCTGATGATAACTTTGCTACAATTATTAAGGCTGTAGCCAATGGACGAAATGTATACCGAAATATAAAGAATTCCATTTTGTTCCTGCTTTCTGGAAATACAGCAGGGATTTTATCCGTATTATATACTTCCATTTTTGCCCTGCCAGTGCCATTTGCTCCAGTGCATCTGTTGTTTATTAACCTGCTGACAGATTCCCTTCCAGCTATTGCAATTGGTATGGAACCGGCAGAACCAGGCTTATTAAAGGAGAAACCAAGAGATCCTTCTGCTGGAATTCTTACCAAAGACTTTATGGTAAAGATGATGGCGCAGGGTGGACTAATTGCTGTGGCAACGATGGTGGCTTATCATATAGGTTTGAGAGAAAGTGCAGCACTGGCTTCTACCATGGCATTTGCAACATTGACTCTGGCAAGATTATTCCATGGATTTAACTGTCGTAGTGCAAAATCCATTTTCAAACTAGGATTTACCTCGAATAAATCTAGTGTAATGGCATTTTTTGCTGGAGTGGCATTTTTAAGCTTGGTATTATTTGTCCCATTTTTACACCATGTGTTCAGTGTAGTGAACTTGCCTGCAGCATGTCTTGGACAGATTCTGCTTCTGGCAGTAGCACCAACTATTGCTATTCAGATTGTTAAGTTAATTATGAATAAATAGTATATAATTTAAAAGAAGAGAAAAAGCATGTTTTTCGAATTAACGAAAAACATGCTTTTTAATTGCTTCAAAACTTTCTTTGCTAATAACATGTTCCATACGGCAGGCATCTTCTGCTGCGATTTCCTTTGGAACACCTAAAGATTCCAGCCAGGAAGAGATTAATTCATGCCGCTCATAAATCATTTCGGCAATTTCCTTACCAGAATCAGTCAAATAAATATATCCTGCATCTGTTACAGTAATATGATTTTTTTCTCGAAGATTCTTCATTGCTACGCTGACACTGGATTTTTTATATCCCAGCTCTGTAGAAATATCTACGGAACGTACCACTGGAAGCTTCTGACTTAAAACATAAATCGTCTCTAAATAATTTTCTGCAGATTCATTTGTTGCCATAATCCAAATCACCCCACATATTTTGTTTTCTGCACTACGCTATTCCTATGTAATACTGTTTTGAATGTAAATAACCAAGTTAAAATAGTATAACATGTAATGTTTTTTTTTTCAAATTTCTAGATGAGAAAAAATTAAAAAAAAGTTCTTGACAACTAATAAGAGTTAGACTATACTAACTGTGTAACGTACAAAAGCCTGTTACAAATGTGGAGGTTGTTGATAATGCAGAAAGAATTGATTATTCAGAAGTTACGGGAACAAGGGTGCCGTATTACCAAGCAAAGGCTTATGCTTTTGGATATTATTTTGGAAGAGGATTGTTCTTGTTGTAAAGAGATTTATTATAAAGCATCCAAGCTGGATAAAAGAATTGGTTCTGCTACAGTTTATCGGATGATTAATACACTGGAAGAAATTGGAGCAATTAATCGAAAAAACATGTATAAGATTTCTGGTAATCTGGATTGCGACGCTGCAAACTGTATCATGGAAGATGTATGCACAATAAAACTGGAAGATGGAACGGTGATTGAACTTTCTAACCAGAAATGGAAGCAGGTGCTTCAGGCCGGGCTGAATGCTATTGGTTATGCCAATGCCCGTCACATTAGAAGTGTTGAAACAAGACCCTGCTAAAGCTCCGGTACATAGCCCGGAGGATGAATAAACCAATAACAAAAAATAACATATGCTAAAGGCAGACGAGTTTTATAATTCGTCTGCCTTCTCCTTTTTGTAAAAGTAAATCAATTCCGTTTTACAAAACCTCTTTTCTTTCAGGAAAAGGAAAGCTATAATAGAAAATAGTTTTTTTACAAATAACATAAAAGCAAGAGAGAAAAAGGAATGGATATAAAATGATAACAAGTGAATCAAATACACAGATTAAAGAATTGGTGAAACTACAGAAAAATGCAAGACAACGTAAAAAAAGCAAGTCCTTTGTGGTGGAAGGAATAAAAATGACCAAAGAAGCAGCCCAGCATGGAAAATTGCAACGGGTATATATTAGTGAAATGTTGCATCAGCAACAGTGGCAGGGATGTGCTGAACAGGAAATTTCTACAGAATTTGGTGGAGTATCTGTGGAGATTGTATCGGAATCTATTTTTAAGCAGATTTCCGAAACAGTGACTCCCCAAGGGATTTTAGGAGTGGTACAGATGCCAGAATATTCTCTGGAAGAAATTCTTGCCGATGAAAGAAAGAGTTTTCTTTTATTGGATGATCTTCGTGATCCAGGCAATTTAGGAACAATTCTTCGAACCAGTGAAGGTGCTGGTATGTCTGGTGTGATTCTGAGTAAAGAAAGTGTGGATTTGTTTAATCCAAAGGTAGTACGTTCCACCATGGGAGCCATCTTTAGAGTTCCGTTCGTTTATGTGGAGGCTTTATCAGAAACTATTGGTACTATGAAACAGAAGAAGATTTCTGTTTATGGTACAATGATGGAAGGCAGCCAATGTTATGATCAGGTGGATTATAATCAGCCAGTAGGGATTGTCATTGGAAATGAGGCAAATGGAATCTCCCAGAAAGTAGGAGACAGCCTTACGGGGCGTATTCGGATTCCTATGGAAGGGCAGTTGGAATCATTGAATGCAGCAGTGGCAGCAGCAGTAGTTATGTATGAAGCGGCAAGACAGAGAAGAGGATAGTATTTCAACACTGTTTTTTTCTTGAAAAAAATACTGAAATAAGATATAATGCTGACAGTTGTTTGTAAAGGGGGAGAGATTATGATTACAGCCGATAATGCAATTATGTTTTGCTGGCTTATAGCGTTGGTTGTTTTTTTGATTATTGAGATTGTTACTTTGGGACTGACTACCATCTGGTTTGCTGGTGGTGCTTTAGTTTCTTTTGTAGCGTCTTTAGTTGGAGCGCCGCTGGTGGTTCAAGTGATTTTGTTTTTTGCTGTGTCTATAATATTACTGATTTTTACAAGACCAGTTGTACAAAAACGCTTAAATAATAGTCGCGAAAAGACCAATGTTAATAGCATGGTTGGTAAAGAAGGAAGAGTAGTAGAAACAATTGACAATTTTAGCGAAAGTGGACGTATTGTTGTAAACGGAATGGAATGGACTGCAAGAGCAGTTCAGGATGAAGTTAAAATTCCAGTAGATGCAAAAGTTACGATTCAGGAGATTCAAGGTGTGAAGGCACTGGTACTTCCAACAGAGCAGTAAGTATTACCAGAAGTACAATGCAATGAATGCATAGTAATAAATTACATAGCAGTAAATGTGTATTTATTATGAAAAAGTGTTATAGCATAAATGAAAGCAGGTAGAAAGAAAGGTAGGGTTTCGAAATGGAATTTGGTGTTTTATTATTTGTCATTATTGTAGTAGCAGTGGTAGCATCTTGTATTAAGGTGGTACCTCAGGCAAAGAATTATGTTATTGAGCGTTTAGGTGGATATCAGTGTACATGGGATGTAGGTATTCATTTTAAGGTGCCATTTATTGACCGTATTGCAAGAAGAGTCAGCATGAAGGAGCAGGTACTTGACTTCCCTCCACAGCCAGTTATCACAAAGGATAACGTTACCATGCGTATAGATACCTTGATTTTCTTCCAGATTACAGATCCTAAGCTGTATTCATATGGTGTAGAGAATCCAATTATGGCAATTGAAAATCTGACGGCAACTACATTAAGAAATATTATTGGTGAATTAGACTTAGACGAGACATTAACATCTCGTGAGATTATCAATACAAAGATGCGTGCATCCTTAGATACAGCAACAGATCCATGGGGAATTAAGGTGAACCGTGTTGAGTTAAAGAACATCATTCCTCCAGCTGCGATTCAGGAAGCGATGGAGAAGCAGATGAAGGCAGAGCGTGAAAAACGTGAAGCGATTCTGATTGCACAGGGTGAGAAACAGTCTGCTATTACTGTAGCAGAAGGTCATAAAGAATCTGCAATTCTGGAAGCAGAAGCTGAGAAGCAGGCAGCAATTCTTCGCGCAGAAGCTAAGAAGGAAGCTACTATTCGTGAGGCAGAAGGTCAGGCACAGGCTATTTTGGCTGTACAGCAGGCGAATGCCGATGGTATCCGTATGTTGAATGAGGCAAATGCAAGCAGACAGGTAATTGAACTGAAGAGCTTAGAAGCATTTGCGAAGGCAGCTGATGGTAAGGCAACCAAGATTATTATTCCATCTGATATTCAGGGAATGGCAGGTTTGGTAAGCTCTGTATCAGAAGTTGCAAAATCTGCAGGAAAAGATGCTGCACAGTAAATGTAGGTTTAGATTATTGGTTTCCTGTCATTATTTTGGCAGGAAACTTTTGCTTTTTTGAGAAAACATAGAAAGGAATCAGAAAAATGAATTTAAAGGGAAGAAATTTTTTGACATTGAAGGATTATACACCAGAGGAAATTAGTCATCTTCTGGAGTTGGCAGCAAAATTAAAGGCAAAGAAAAAACAAGGAATTCCAGTAAATTACTATACAGGAAAAAACATTGCATTAATTTTTGAAAAGACAAGTACCCGTACCCGTTGTTCTTTTGAAGTGGCAGCAAATGATATGGGGATGGGTGTAACCTACTTAGATCCAAAGAGTTCCCAGATTGGTCAGAAGGAAAGCATTGCCGATACAGCAAGAGTATTGGGCCGTATGTTTGATGGAATCGAGTACCGTGGCTTTGAGCAGGAGATTGTAGAAGAATTAGCAAAACATGCTGGCGTACCTGTTTGGAATGGCTTAACCAATGAATATCATCCAACTCAGATGCTGGCTGATTTTTTAACGATTCAGGAGCATTTAGGCAGATTAAAAGGTGTGAAATTAGTGTATATGGGAGATGCCCGCTATAATATGGGAAATTCCCTGATGATTGCCTGTGCAAAGATGGGAATGCATTTTACTGCATGTACGACAAAGGAATATTTCCCAGAACAGGAATTGGTGGATTTGTGTAAGGAATACGCAAAAGAATCTGGTGGTTCTGTTACCCTGACAGAGGATGTTATGGAAGGAACCAAGGATGCAGATGTATTGTACACAGATGTGTGGGTATCTATGGGTGAGCCGGAAGAAGTTTGGGAAGAGAGAATTAATGCATTATCTCCATACCAGATTAACAAAAAGGTTATGGATAATGCTGGTCCTCAGGCAATTTTTATGCATTGTCTTCCAGCGTACCATGACTTAAAGACAAAAGTTGGACAGCAGGTATTTGAAAAGTTTGGTATGAGTGAATTGGAAGTAACAGATGAAGTATTTGAATCTGCGGCTTCTGTCGTTTTTGATGAAGCAGAGAATCGTATGCATACCATCAAAGCAGTAATGGTGGCAACATTAGGCGAAGAGTACATACCAGACTAAATTTGTTTCTAAAGATGATGGAGACAGAAGATGAGGGAAGAAGTAACTGAAAAAATAAATGCGCAGGTGATAGAGAGTTTACTTTCTAGCCAGTGCTATTGTAAAAAAATAGAGTGTCACGAAGAAATAAATTCTACCAATATCCGTGTAAAGCAGTTAGCAGAACAGGGAGAACCGGAAGGGACTTTGGTGGTGGCTGAGACCCAGACAGCAGGAAAAGGAAGAAGAGGCCGTAGTTGGGAATCGCAGCAGCAGATGGGTATCTGGATGAGTTTATTGCTTCGTCCCCAGGTGAAACCGGCTGAGGTTTCCTGTCTTACCCTGGTGGCAGCCATGGCAGTGACAAAGGCCATACAAAAGCAATGCAACATAGATGCGAAAATAAAATGGCCAAATGATGTGGTAGTCAAAGGAAAGAAGCTTTGTGGTATTTTGACAGAAATGAATTCGGAAGTGGATGTGATTCATTCTGTGGTGGTTGGTATGGGAATTAACGCCAATCATAAAAGTTTTTCACCAGAACTTCAGGGGAAAGCTACCTCTATTTTTCTAGAAACCGGTCAGAAGGTGGACAGGCAGAAATTAATTGCAGAAGTTATGGAAGGTTTTTCTGTATATTATGAAAAATATCTTCAAACTAAAGATATGACACTGCTTCAAGAGGAGTATAATGCATTACTGATAAATAAGAATCAGGAAGTTCTTGTTTATCATGGTATGATGGAAGAGAAGAAGCCGGAAGAGGCAGAGTGTGGAACTGCAAAAGGCATTGATGCTAGTGGGGCGCTGCTGGTGGAAACTATGCAGGGATTAAAAAAAATTGTATCCGGTGAGGTTTCTGTTCGTGGAATATATGGATATGTATAATAAAACTTTACAGAATGGAAAGAAACATGATAGAATGGCGAAAAATAGCCATTGGATGAAGGGGGAACTATGGATTCATTAGATGAATTGTTTGATGGTGCTTTCGAAGGGATTTCAGAGGAAACAGGAGCAATGATTCTTTGCGTTGCAAGTTCCTACGAGAAAAAGTACTATTTAAGTCCTAAGTTTGCAAAGCTTCCAGAGAGTATTAAGGAAGATTTACAGATTATGTGTGTATTGTATACTTCTGATGTGGGAGGCATTCTTACCTTACAATTTGACGAAAAGGGAAATTTATTGTTAAATGTAACCTCAGAGGAGAATGACTATTTCTTTGATGAGATTGGAAGTGTATTAAAGATTAAGCAGATACAGAGAGAAAAGCAGGAGCTTTTAGAGGCCTTGGAATTGTATTATAAGGCGTTTTTCCTTGGAGAAGACATTAGTGATTTATTGGATTAGATGTCAGAATGTATTGGAAGAGAAAACCAGCATAGGTTCTATGCAGAAATGAGGAGAATATGTTATTAGCAGTTGATGTTGGAAATACTAATATTACATTTGGAGTGTTTAAAGGCTCTGAAATGATTACCCGTTTTCATTTTACCGTAAAGCAGGCTCGTACTTCTGATGAGTATGGAAGTGAGATTTGCAATATTTTGGAGAGAAAAGGTTTTTCTGCAAAGGACATTGATGAAGTGATTGTGTCATCAGTGGTTCCGAAGATTATGTATTCTTTTACCAGTAGTATTATTAAATATCTGGACTGCCAGCCTATTATTGTTGGTGCAGGTATTAAGACTGGGATTCGCATTGAAACAGCCAATCCGAGAGAGGTAGGTCCGGATCGTATTGTAGATGCGGTGGCAGCCCATAATTTATATGGTGGTCCTATTATTGTAGTAGACTATGGAACTGCTACAACCTATGACTTGGTTACTGAAGATGGAGCTTTCTTAGGTGGAGCTATCAGTCCTGGTGTGAGAATTTCTGCCAATGCGCTCTGGAATGATACGGCAAATCTGCCGGAAATCGAGATTAAATGTCCAGACAATGTAGTGGCAAAGGATACCATTACAGCCATGCAGGCTGGTTTGTTCTTAGGAACCGTTGGCCAATCCAAATATATTATAAATAAAATAAAAGAGGAGTCCGGTTTAATGGACATTAAAGTAATCGCTACTGGTGGTCTTGGAAAGATGATTTCTGATTACACCGATGAAATTGATATTTATGATAGTGATTTAACCTTAAAAGGTCTTCAGATTATTTACGAAAAACAGAAGGCAAAATAGACAGAAAGCATGAAAAGTATATTTTCAGTATGAGGATAGAGAAAAATGAATGGATTTCAGATAGGTAATGTATCTGTTCCGGGAAATTTAGTTTTAGGACCAATGGCAGGAGTAACAGACCTGCCATTTCGTCTATTATGCAAGGAACAGGGAGCAGATTTGGTATATACCGAAATGATTAGTGCCAAAGGCATTTATTATAATAATAAAAACACAGAGCAGCTTTGGGAGATTGACGAGTCAGAGCGTCCGGCGGCATTACAGCTTTTTGGCTCCGAGCCAGAACTTATGGCGGAAATGGCAGCCAAAATCGAGGACCGTAATTTTGATATTTTGGATATTAACATGGGCTGTCCGGTGCCAAAGGTAGTAAATAATGGTGAGGGCTCTGCCTTAATGAAGAATCCAAAGTTAGCAGGTGAAATCGTAAAATCGATTTCCAGCAGAATAAAGAAGCCGGTTACTGTGAAATTCCGCAAAGGATTTCATGAGGAGGATTGCAATGCAGTAGAGTTTGCGAAGCGCATGGAGGATTGTGGAGCTGCTGCTATTGCTGTCCATGGTCGTACCAGAGAGCAGTATTATAGTGGAAAAGCAGACTGGAAAATTATACGCCAGGTAAAAGAAGCGGTTTCTATTCCTGTCATTGCCAGTGGTGATATATTTACTCCGGAAGATGCCAAAAACTGCATGGAGCAGACAGGCTGTGAAGGGTTGATGCTGGCAAGAGGTGTCCGAGGCAATCCATGGCTGTTCCATCAGATTAAAACCTATCTGGAAACCGGTGAATTAGAAGAAAAGCCGGCACTGGAAGAAATCGTGCCAATGATTCTTCGTCATGCAAAAATGCTGACAGAATACAAAGGTGAACTCATGGGAATGCGGGAAATGCGCAAACATGTGGCGTGGTATACTACAGGATATAAGAATTCCGCAGCTCTGCGCCGAAAGGTAAATTATATTGAAAACTATGAGGATTTGAAGGCATTATTTTCAAATTTAACAAACGAATAGTAAAATAAATCGTGAATTAAATTCCATTATGAAACAAATCAATTAGACTGCAGGACAGGTTATGGTTGGTTCCAACCAGCTGGCTGATAGTGCCCAGTCCGCAGCTAGTACATAGCAGATGACTGCTACGAAGAAGGAAAAGCAAAATTGTTTAAATGCATTTCTGTATTCGTTGCAGTCTTTTTGTATTATCAGTAATTTTATTTAATGGAAACAAATTCTTTTCTGCTATTAGGATATACTGCTATGTAGGTCTTTCCCGGATTGATTTTTAAAGTATTTCCATGCTTATTCTTATATACCATAGTGTTCTCTGTTTCATTACGTTTCCAAGTGATTTTTATCATTTTTCCATTGGATATATAATATCCTTCACCGGAACTATTGGACAAATCCATGGTCTGGTAGCCATTATGGTCGATATTAGACTCATCCACAAACTGAAGAATTACATTTTTAAAGGAAAGTTGTTTTTTATAGTAGGTATCCATATGTTTCTGGTCGTATTCAAATTTCTGGTAAGTCTTTTTCTTTTTGTTATACTTCATAACACAGGTGGAATAGTTAGAAAAAGGAAGTGAAATTTTAGTTGCTTTCTTTTTGCTTTCCAGCTCTGTATCTTCTGTATAAAAATCAAAATGCTTAGCTACTTTATCCGAATCCTGCTTTTGTTTATATTTTAAAATATTTGTACCCTTTTGTAATTTTTTACCGGAAGTATATACATTATGGGGAGCAGAAATGGAGTAATCTCTTTCGTAAACGGCAGAACCAATTCCAGAAAGCCCACTAAGATTATTGATACCTAATTCTTCTATTTTTGCTGTGGCATATTTCGTATGACCGAAATGACAGTAGATGGCGTTCCATTCGTTGGCAAACTGTACATAGTAGTGTCTTGCGCTTCGAACAGAACCGATTACCTTGACCTTAGATGGATCTTGATAAATCGCCAGCATACGGGTGATACCGCCCTCTGCCAGTGCCTCATAGATGATATCCGCCTTAGAAGTACCTTTCTGGTGCAAAAACGCATATTCAATGTTATTTATCATCACTGCATAGGGTCTCTTTTTCTCTGTTTTCTTGGAAACCCACTCTCCAGTAATGGAACTTCGTACATCATTGATATGAGGGTCTATAGTTGGTGTTGGTATCGGTGTAACAGTTGGTGCTTCTGTTTGCGCTGGAGCAGGTGTACCTGCCATCTGCATACGCTCATTATGCTCTTTTTGAATTTGTAAGCAAATGATAATAACAGCAATGATAATAGCAATGGAAATAGTAGCTATTATCACACCGAAAGGAACTCGTTTCTTATTTGTATTCAATGTTCAATCCTCCATATGTGGTAATTTGTTTTGTATTACTTTTTTACTGTTTATCATAGCATATTCGGCAAAACATAACAATAATAATAGATTCTCTTAGCATCCATTGCATATTAATAAAAATTGCTCATATTATTATAATGATAGAACAATGAAAATCAGGACAGGGTTAATCTTATGAAGCAGAATAAAGAAATCAAAGAGAGAATAACTAAACTAACTGACTCCGTAAAAGATTGTTATGAGGAAGGAAAAGCAGAAACAGAAATTGCAAAAATTGCTTCCTTCATTCGTTGCGGTCTCTTTGTATTATCCGTTATCTTAATCTCGGGGGTGGCTATTGGAGCCAGCCAGAAGCGGATGCAAAAAGAGGCAGTGACAGCCAGCACTAGAAATGCCGGTAGAAGTAGTATTATTAGTGAAAAGAAACTGCCGATTTATTGTGTAGACTGTCCAGATAAAAAAGTGGCACTTTCATTTGACGCTGCCTGGGGAAATGAAGACACAAAACAGATTATGAATATTTTAAAGAAACATGATATCCATGTTACTTTTTTTATGACCGGGGGATGGGTAGAATCTTATCCAGATGATGTGAAGATGATAGCAGAAGCAGGTCACGATTTAGGAAACCATAGCGAGAATCATAAACAAATGTCTCAATTGTCAAAGGAAGAATGCGTTGAAGAGATTATGAAAGTACATGAAAAGGTAAAAGAACTTACCGGAAAAGAAATGACGCTATTTCGTCCGCCTTACGGGGATTATAATGATACTTTAATAGATGCAGTCAGTGAATGCAAGTATCATACAATCCAGTGGGATGTAGATAGTTTGGATTGGAAAGATTACGGAGTGGATTCTATTATCAAAACGGTGTGTGAGCATGAGCATTTAGGGAATGGTTCCATCATCCTTTGTCATAATGGCGCCAAGTATACTGCTCAGGCATTGGACGCTCTGATTACAAATTTAAAGGAGCAGGGCTACGAAATCGTACCGATTTCTGAGTTGATTTATACGGAAAATTATGAGATGGATGTGGAGGGTAGACAGCATCAGGTGGAAGAATGATTTTTTGTGGTTCAGAGTTATATCATATAGAGTTTTTTGAAAAAGCATATTGCCTATATCTCAAAAGTAGAATAAACTTATAGTAAGAAATAGGGAGAATAGTTATAAAATTTAAAGATTTGCAGACAATACTTGAAAAGCAAAACAATACAAGAAGCGGTAGAAAATTCAGAAATCGTTATTGATGAATGGATAGAAGCAGCGAAAGAGAGAGGTCAGATTATACCAGAACCAAAAGGAAAACTGGCATATGCATAAGACAATGCAGGGAGGTAGCTAAGTTGACATACGAAGAAATTAAAAAGAATGAGGAAGTAAAGGCTTTGCTTGCCAGGGGAAACCAAAACCTTGCAGTTTTAGGCTACACAGACCATTCGGAGGCTCATGGATGCATTGTGGCAGAGCATGCGGCTATGGTGTTGCAGAAATTTGGTTACTCCGAACATGAAATAGAGCTGGCAAAGATAGCGGGTTTTATGCATGATATTGGAAATGCGGTGAATCGTTCCCGGCATGCAGAGTACGGAGCATTGCTGGCAAGTGATATTTTAAAGAACACGGACATGTCTTTGGCAGACCGGATGGTGGTTATGGCTGCGATTGGTAATCATGATGAATCCACAGGAGGCCCGGTGGATGCTGTTTCCGCTGCATTGATTATTGCAGATAAAACCGATGTACGCCGGAATCGTGTCAGAGAAAAGGATAAAGCTAATTTTGATATTCACGATAGAGTAAACTATGCTGTAACTGCAGCGGATTTGAAAGTAGATGCAGAAAAGAAAGTTATTTCTTTGGATTTGCAAATTGATGAGCAGATGTGTACCATGTATGAATACTTTGAGATATTCCTAGGACGTATGCTGCTATGTAGAAAGTCAGCGGAAATGCTGGGAGCGAAATTTAAACTTACCGCTAATGGAAGTAAGGTTTTATAGGAAGTTTTCAATATTTGTCTACGAAATTTTAGAGATAAGAAATATATGACCAGATTTGATATATGTCGAATTTGGTCTTTTTTTGTAGCGTTTTTTTACATTTATAAGTCATAATTTACGAATCATTTACATAAATTTTAGATAGGGCGGATAGTAGATTTTACATTAGCCCATTATGATAAATCTGTAAGTTGAGAGCAGAGAAAAACATAACGCTTTCGTAATAAGCAAAGAAAGGAAAGTCCTACGGGGATTAGGACGAGGAAAAAACTATGAGAATGAAAAAATTAGCAGCATTAGTAATGAGTACATTATGTGTAGCAAGCTTAGCTTGTGGATGTGGAAATGGTTCCGATGGAAATTCCAGTCAGACAGAAAGTGGAAAGGCAATGAAGCCAATTACAGTAGTGTCCAGAGAAGATGGTTCTGGAACAAGAGGTGCTTTTGTTGAATTAACAGGTGTGGAGGAAGATGATGTAGATAACACAACCGTAGATGCCATTATCTCTAACAGCACAGAGATTATGATGACTACCGTTGCAGGTGATGAGTATGGGATTGGTTATTCCTCAACGGGTTCGTTAAATGATACCGTTAAGGCTTTGAGTGTAGATGGGGTAGAACCTACCGTAGAGAATATTAAGGATGGCTCCTATGCATTATCCAGACCATTTAATGTGGCAACCAAGGGAGATGCAAGTGGACTTGCCCTGGATTTCATGAATTACGTTATGAGTGCTCAGGGACAAAAGGTAGTAGAAGATAATGGTTACATTGCGGTGGTAGACGATGCAGCAAACTTTGAAACCACCGGCGAAGAAGGCAAATTGGTTATTGCGGGTTCTTCTTCGGTTACTCCAATAATGGAAAAGCTTGTAGAAGGATATCAGGCAATTAATGTCAATGCAGAAATTGAACTTCAGGAAAGTGATTCTACCACAGGTATGACTGCAGCTGCAGATGGAACCTGCGATATTGGAATGGCATCCAGAGAGTTAAAAGATAGCGAGACAGAAGCTGGTTTGGTTTCTACTGCCATTGCTATGGATGGTATCGCAGTGATTGTAAATACTGGAAATGAATTATCAGACATTAGCACAGAATCAGTGAAAGCAATCTTCACTGGCGAAGTAACAGACTGGAACGACGTAAAATAATACCAGAAAGGTTAGTTGGAAGATTGTCTGTTTCTGGGAAGAGTCAGGGACAGATAGCTTTGCAAGAGGGAAAGATTAAAAATGAAAGTATCTTTAAGAGATGTGAAAGAAAAAGGAATGGAAATCTTGTTTCTTGTTTGCGCTTGTGTTTCTATTTTGTCCGTTGCATTGATTTGTATATTTCTGTTTTCCAATGGAATTCCTGGAATGGCAAAAATTGGTTTGTCTGATTTCTTATTTGGAAAAGACTGGAAGCCGGGAAGCAATTTGTATGGAATATTTCCAATGATTTTAGGAAGTATTTACGTTACCATTGGTGCCATTATTGTAGGTGTTCCCATTGGAATCCTTACCGCAGTTTTTATGGCGAAGTTTTGTCCAAAGTGGTTATACCAGATAGTGAAACCTGGTGTGGAATTACTGGCAGGAATCCCATCTGTAGTTTATGGTTTCTTTGGATTGTGTGTACTGGTTCCTTTTGTAAGGGACAATCTTCGCCCTATCCTGCAAAATCATGGAATGACTACTACAGGACAGAGTATTTTTACGGCATCTATTCTGTTGGGATTAATGATTTTACCTACGATTGTAAATGTTTCTGAGGCTGCTATCCGGGCGGTGCCAGAAAAATATTACCAGGGAGCTTTGGCTCTAGGGGCAACTCATGAAAGAAGTGTGTTTTTGACGGTGCTTCCAGCGGCGAAGTCAGGTATTATGGCTGGAGTAATTCTTGGAATTGGACGAGCTATTGGAGAAACTATGGCAGTCATTATGGTGGCAGGAAATCAGCCAAGAGTGCCGGAGCATATCTTTGAAGGTGTTAGAACCATGACCGCCAATATTGTTATTGATATGGGGTATGCAACAGACCTTCACCGAGAAGCATTAATTGCAACAGGAGTGGTATTATTTGTATTTATCTTGATTATTAATACCCTTTTCTCTTGTCTCAAGAGAAAGGAGGGAAACGCATAATGACGAAAACACAAAACGGTATTAATGCACAGACAACAAAACAGAAAATGCAAAGCTACTTAAAGCATCCAGGCTCTTTTGTTGTATTTCTCTTAACTATTTTAGCGTCATTGATTACCATGGTAGCTTTGGGTTCCCTGATTGTATACATATTAGTGAAAGGAGTCCCTCATTTAACGCCAGAATTATTTGCATGGGAATATAATTCAGATAATGTATCCTTGCTGCCATCATTAATTAATACGATTTTATTGACAATATTGGCGATTTTGGTGGCAGGGCCTCTGGGGATTTTTGCAGCTATCTATATGGTGGAGTATGCAAAGAAAGGCAATAAAATTGTAGGGCTGGTAAGAGTTACCGCAGAAACTCTTTCGGGAATTCCATCCATTGTCTATGGTTTATTTGGTATGTTATTTTTCTGTACCACATTAAATATGGGATATTCTCTGATTGCAGGAGCTTTAACTGTGGCGATTATGGTTTTACCAACCATTATGCGCACCACAGAAGAGGCATTACTGGCAGTTCCAGATAGCTTCAGAGAAGGCAGTTTTGGTCTGGGTGCTGGAAAACTTCGCACGGTGTTCCGGGTGGTACTTCCTTCTGCTATACCAGGAATCTTGTCTGGAGTGATTTTGGCCATTGGACGTATCGTTGGAGAAACGGCAGCGTTGATATTTACAGCAGGAACCGTGGCAGCGGTACCGGAAAAAATCAGTTTTCAGCCGGGAAGTTTTATTGATTCTGTAAAAGCATTTTTCGGATCTTCTGTCAGGACATTATCGGTGCATATGTACAATCTTTCAAAGGAAGGATTACATACAGATCAGGCATTTGCCACAGCGGTAGTGCTTCTGGTATTGGTGATTTTAATCAATATGTTGTCTAATCTGGTGGCAAATAAATTGAAAGCACCAGGAATAAAGTAAAAAAAGGTATTAAATAGAAAAGAGGCTAAATATGGACATAGTAAGTACAAATTCAAGGGTTGTAATTGGTGAGAGGGCGCACAGTACTTGTGATGCCAAAAAATTTCATGTAAATAAATTGAATCTGCATTACGGAAACTTTCATGCATTAAAGGATATCTGTATGGATATTCCCGCAAATAAGATTACTGCATTTATTGGGCCTTCTGGCTGTGGTAAATCCACATTTTTAAAATCCTTAAATCGTATGAATGACTTGGTGGAGGGATGTCAGATTACTGGTAAAGTTCTTCTAAATAATGAAGATATTTATGGGGATATGGATATTAATCATTTGCGGAAAAGAGTAGGAATGGTATTTCAGAATCCCAATCCATTTCCAATGAGTATTTATGACAATATTACCTATGGACCTAAAACTCATGGAATCCGTTCTAAGCAGAAGCTGGATGAAATCGTAGAGAAATCTCTGCGTCAGGCGGCTATCTGGGATGAGCTGAAAGACCGTTTGAAGAAATCTGCGCTTGGATTATCTGGTGGACAGCAGCAACGACTTTGTATCGCCAGAGCCTTAGCTGTAGAACCGGAAGTAATCCTTATGGATGAACCAACTTCTGCTCTGGACCCCATTTCCACATCTCGTATTGAGGATCTGGTTCTGGAATTGAAGAAGGATTATACCATTATTATGGTTACCCATAATATGCAGCAGGCAACCCGTGTCTCTGATAAGACTGCCTTTTTTCTGTTGGGAGAGATGGTGGAATATGGGGATACGGAGAAGTTATTTTCCATGCCTCAGAATAAAAAGACAGAGGATTATATTACGGGAAGATTTGGTTAATAAAGAAAAAATGGGGTGTAACAAGCAAAAACAGCAAAATAGAAATATGCATAAAAATCAATGAAGTATTCATTGATTGGGCAAAAGTGAGGAAAAAATATGAGAAATCGTTTTGATGAACAGCTTCTGAAATTGAACAATGAATTAATTCAAATGGGAAGCATGATTGAAAAGGCAATTGAAAATGCCGTGAAAGCTTTGGTAACACAGGATATTGAGCTGGCAAAGAAGATTATTGATTCAGATGAAGAGATTGACCGCCAGGAAAGAGCCATTGAGGGGATGTGTCTGAAACTTCTTCTTCAACAACAGCCAGTAGCAAAAGACTTGCGCCAGATATCGTCTGCGTTAAAGATGATTACGGATATGGAACGAATCGGTGATCATGCAGCAGACATTTCTGAAATTACTATGACTATGCTGAATAAGAAAGAAGCCTATATTAAAAATCTGGAGCACATTCAGAATATGGCAAAGGAAACCTCTGCCATGCTGATTGGTAGTGTAGATGCTTTTGTAGAGAAAAATCTGGAAAAGGCAAATGATGTCATTAAGCAGGATGATGTGGTAGACCTGTTATTCATTACTGTGCAAAAGGAATTGGTTCAGTTGATACAGAAAGACCCAGAGTGTGGTGAGCAGGCAACGGATTTGTTGATGATAGCCAAGTATTTTGAGCGAATCGGAGACCATGCTACTAATATTTCTGAATGGGTGATTTTTTCGTTGACCGGAAGTCATGAAGAGGTTTATTCCAACGAAATGTGAGTCTAAATTGGTGGAAATTAAGTGAAGATGATAGCGGAAAAGCCCTATTTTAGGGCTTTTTTGAGTGTTGAAAGAAAAAATGAAAAAAAGTTGAAAAAAGTTGTTGACAAAAGTCGAAATGGATGATAAGATATGATTCGTTGTCGCGCAAAAGACAAAACGACAGCACAAGCGAAACTTGATAATTGAATAGTAAAACAACCCTGAAAATTCTAAATATAAGAAGTAATCACTTCTTTAAAAATGATTTTCAAGACGTTTTAATAAAACATGCTTTATTAAAACAAGCGAGACACCTTTTAAAAGGTAAAACGGACTAGCCAAAGTTTAACTAGGCTGGAACAAACTTAAACATGAGAGTTTGATCCTGGCTCAGGATGAACGCTGGCGGCGTGCCTAACACATGCAAGTCGAACGAAGCACTTACGACGGATTCCTTCGGGATGAAGATGTTTGTGACTTAGTGGCGGACGGGT